>NZ_JAFCJJ010000027.1 GCF_018131015.1 Bradyrhizobium diazoefficiens | reverse complement strand
CTATCATCGACTTGGCGAGCGGGAAAAGTGTCGGCTATGTCCCCGAACACCCGTCGGTCATGTCCCCGGGCTGAACACTTCGACCGGGCGATCCAGTATTCCAGCGGCCTGCGTTGGAGTACTCGCTTTTGCAAACGGCGCCGCGGCGTACTGGATGCCCCGGTCAAGCCGGGGCATGACATCGGGTGTGGAGACTCGTTCTCATCGCACCCAACAAAAAAGCCGGCGTTGCCGCCGGCTTTTGTCTCTTCGATCCGCCAATCCTTCGCTGCGGCGGAGCCTTGCGCTCAGAGCGCGGCTTCCAGCGCGGCCTGTTCCTGCCTTGCGATCGTGCCCTTGACCGCGGACTGCACCTTCTCGAAGGCGCGGACCTCGATCTGGCGGACGCGCTCGCGCGACACGCCGAACTCGGCGGCGAGGTCTTCCAGCGTCATCGGCTCATCGGCGAGGCGTCGCGCCTCGAAGATGCGGCGCTCGCGCGGGTTGAGCACGCCCATCGCGCCGTTCAGCGCGTCACGGCGGTGATCATACTCCTCGTGCTCGGCCATCATGGCTTCCTGGTTGGGGGTATTGTCCACCAGCCAGTCCTGCCATTCGCCAGCCTCGCCGTCGTCGCGGATCGGCGCGTTGAGCGAGGCATCGCCGCCGAGACGGCGGTTCATGTCGATCACGTCCTGATCGGTGACGCCGAGGCGCTTGGCAATAATCTGCACCTGGTCGGGGCGGAGATCGCCTTCGTCCAGTGCGTTGATCTTGCTCTTCGCCTTGCGCAGGTTGAAGAACAGCTTCTTCTGGTTCGCGGTGGTGCCCATCTTCACGAGCGACCAGGAACGCAGGATGTACTCTTGAATCGACGCCTTGATCCACCACATGGCGTATGTGGCGAGGCGGAAACCCTTCTCGGGCTCGAAACGCTTCACCGCCTGCATCAGGCCGACATTGCCTTCCGAGACGACCTCGGAGATCGGCAAGCCGTAGCCGCGATAGCCCATGGCGATCTTGGCCACGAGCCGGAGATGGCTGGTGACGAGTTCGTGCGCCGCGTGCCGGTCGTCATGCTCGCGCCAACGCTTGGCGAGCATGTACTCCTGCTGGGGTTCCAGCATCGGGAACTTGCGGATCTCGGCGAGGTAACGGGAAAGGCCGGATTCTCCATTGAGGACCGGCAGAGAAGCGGTACGGGCCATAGTGCGCCCTCCAAAAGGTTCAGGCCCCCGATAGCGGCGGGCCAGGCAGACGACCGCTGTGTCAAAGCCGGCCGGGCTGCGATGTTCCGCGTTGGTCTTTCAACGCAGGCGCAATATACCCTATCCGGGGTCGGAAAGGGAAGGATTGCTGACGTCACGACCCCGTGTGGCAGCTATAACTTTTTGTAATGTAACGATTTTCCAAAGGGCCCTGCGTCATAGCGCCGCTTTCAGAGCCCCTTCCAGGAGAAGCAAATCCTCCGGCAGAGGCGCTTCCCAGTGGAGTAATTCTCCCGTTCTCGGGTGCTCCAATACCAGCAAGTACGCATGCAGCGCTTGCCGCCCGAGGGCCTCCAGGGCGGCCTGGGCCTGGGGCCCAAGGTGCTTCGCCTTGGTCTTGAAGTGAGGACCGTAGACGGAATCGCCCATCAGGGGGTGGCCGATATGGGCGAGGTGGACGCGGATCTGGTGGGTGCGCCCGGTTTCGAGCTCGCAGGCGAGGAGAGCTGCGACCGGCTTGCCGTCGCGCCCGGCAAAACTCTCAAGAATTTCCCAGTTCGTCACCGCCTCGCGGCCGCCCTGGCGCACCGCCATCTTCTCGCGCGCATGCGGGTGGCGGTCGATTGGCGCCTCGACCGTGCCGCGCTGGCGGTTCGGCAGCCCCCACGCGAACGCCATGTAGCCGCGCCGCATCGCGCCGGTGCGGCCGTGGTCGGCGAATTGCGCGGTCAGCGAGGCATGGGCGAGGTCGTTCTTGGCGACCACCATCAGCCCCGTGGTGTCCTTGTCGAGCCGGTGGACGATGCCGGGCCGGCGCACCCCGCCGATGCCTGACAGCGAGGTGCCGCAATGGGCGATCAGCGCGTTCACCAGCGTGCCGGTCTCGTGGCCGGCCGCCGGGTGCACCACCAGCCCCTTCGGCTTGTTGAGGACGACGATGTCGTCGTCCTCGAACACGATATCCAGCGCAATATCCTCGCCCTTGGGCTCTGCGGGCGCGGCCTCCGGCACGTCGATTATGATCGTATCGCCGGCGACTACATGATAAGCGGGGTCGTCGACGGCGGCACCCTTGAGGCGCACTGCGCCCGCCAGGATCAGGGCTTTCAGCCTCGATCGCGACAGCGAGGCGAGGTGCGCCGCCAGCACGCGGTCGAGCCGGGCCGAGCCTTCGTCGCCGGCGACGACGACCTCCAACCTTTGCGCAGAGCCTGAGTTTTCCATGACGACGTCTGAGACCGCTGTTCCCGAACCGAGCCCCGAGCAGGCCGCGCTGTTCGCGCGGGTGCGGCGGATGATGCTGGTCGCGGGGTTGACCACGGCGCTCGCAATCTGCGCCGTGCTGATCGCGGTGGGCTACCGCCTTTTCAAGTCGGAGGGAAGGGCGACTGAGCCCGTGGGCGACGTCACCGCGACCCTGCCCAGGGCCGCCAAAATCGTCGCGACCGGGGTCGCCGGCGACCGGCTCGTCGTCACCCTGGACATCGGCGGGATCACCGAGATCCGCACCTTCGACGTCCACAGCCTGAAACCAGCCGGAAAGCTGAAATTCGCCAATGAGCCGTAAAATGCCGGTTCAGTCCTTGCGGCGGACAAATTTCGCGGCTATTGGCTAGCCCATACGCTCCCTTCGTCTAGCGGTTAGGACGCGGCCCTCTCAAGGCTGAAACAGGGGTTCGATTCCCCTAGGGAGCGCCACATCGATTTCCACCTCCAACGACTTCAATAACTTAGACCCATGTTTGTGTAATGGGATCGGGAGCGTTTGTGCAATCCGATCCGGTTACGTTCATGTCGTCGCCCGCTTTGTGATCAGCTTCGGACCCCTCGCGGCCGCTGCTTTCAGCTTCTCTGCGCCAGCATCGGCGAGCTTCTTCTGGTCGGCTGCGTCCGTGTAGCGTTGAACCTCGGCATACGACTTGTGACCGCTGCGGCCCATCAACTCGCGCGTGGTCAGGCCAGCTTCGGCACCCTGCCGCATGCCTCCCTTCTTGAGACCGTGCATCCTACATTTGTCCGGCAGGCCGGTGGCCCTCACCCAATGGGCAAAGTCATTGCCAAGTGCTTTCTTGCTGCGCATCTTGCCGCGCTCGGTGTGCAGATAAGTTAGCGGCACCACGCCGTTGATCGCGGTCGGGATGGGCATCGCTTCAATCGCCGCCGCCAGCGCATCACTCATCGGAATATCGACGTCCTCGGAGCCGTGCGTGCGCTCGATCCTGATGCGGCGTTCACCTTCCTCGCTGATGTAGCAATGCTGCGGCCCGAAACGGACGACCTCGCCGCGACGGCTTACCGTCTCCAGCGCAAACTCGAAAACCAGTCGCTGCTTGGTGCCAAGTTTCCAGTGCTGGCGATAGGTCGCGATCTGGTCGTTGGTCCACGTCCAGTGCCCCTTGGTCTTAGGCAAGCGCACCTGATCGATTTTTCCGGCCGGATTTTTTGCAATTAGCGATGGCACCGCATGCTCGAGAAGATGCTTGATCGCCTTGAGCCACGACCTTCGCGCGGATAGCGATGCGATCTTGTCGCGAATGTCGATCAGGTTCTGTTCGGTGAACATTGCTACGGGGAAATTGCCATAGCCGCGGAGGCCCTTCTTGGCGTCGCCATGAACAAACCGCTTGAGGATGCGCTCTCGCGCTTCCTTGGTATCGCTGGCTAGGTTCAGCCACTCCGCCGAGCGGTAGTAGGACGGTACAAGGGCCGCAATCGTGCCGGGCTTTCCCAGCTTGGCGGCAGACACCGCGATTGCAGTCTCGCCCTGTCGCGCCTTTTCCAACGCGCTGAGCGCGAGACCGTAAGCAGTCATGAACTCGTCGCTCCCCGGCTTGCCGGGCAACGGAATGGCCTTCTGACCGCGAACGCGAAAGTAATACCGCTCGCGCTTGTCGGTGCGGTTCTTGTTCTTGAACTTGTTGACGTGCTTCAACCTAATCTTGGCCATTGGTTCTAATAGCGCGATCCAGATCGCTCTCCGTTGTGGTGACTACGCCGTCATCATCCTCGACAACCAACGTCATTTTAAATTCGATGCCCTTCACCCTGAGGCCGCTCTTGCGCGCCGCGACGACGCCACGGCGGACATCGGCCTCAGTGAACGTACACGGTCCGCGCCTTGTTCTCTCACGCGCCATTGGCGCATTCCCTTCTCCGCAGCCGCCAATTCCGTCATTTGTCGTGGCCGGTCTCCCGACGCTTGCGCGCCAGCTTAAATTGATCGATGTCGGCCTTGTCGAAACCTTTGCGGTGCCTGATGCGGCCACGACCCAAATCTACCCATGGGATCAGGCCATCGCCGACAAGCCGGTCGAGCGTACGTTCGGACACTCCAAGATCGTCGGCCGCATCGCGTCGTCGCAGGATGATCATTTGACTCGAAAACTCCCGCTTTTCTCACGCAGTGGCGCTGCCTTCACACCATCGCGCGCTGCCGCTTGATTTTCGCCGCAGTCGTCTTGATCCGTGCAGAGGCGATCTGGCGGTGCGCTTCGATTTCGTCGAGCCATTGCGGATATTTTGGATCGTCCGGCTGCATTGTGAGTGGCAACCTGAGTGGCACCTTGTTCTCGCGGCTGTTGGTCCTCAGTTGGTGCAGCACCGCCTCCATCGAGACCGGAAAAATCGATGGCGCGAGGCCGCCATCTGGCCGGACCTTGCGATAATTCTCATACAGGTTGGTCAGGCACCCCGACATCGATCCGGTGCCGCAGACGATGGTACGGCCCTTGCTGTCGATCACCACGCCAACTGCGAAAAAGTGTTGCTCTGGCCCGGGCACGATTTCCTTGGTGTAGCGCGGATCGCGCTCGCACTCCTGCACCAGCGCCAACCACTCCCGCCAGTACATCCGCACGGCGGCAGCCGCGTCCTTGAGGGACTTTGCGCGGTGGCCAACCAGCGACGTCAGTAAGGCCGCCAGTGCATCGAGTTCAAGATACTCGCCCTTAATCGCGTTGATCTGGCCGCCAAACGCGAAACTGACTTCCTTGTTGTAGGTCCGCTGGCTCAGACCCGTACTCGTAAAGCCGAGCAATTTCAGAAACGCGGGGGTGGGCATTGTCCGCAGTAGTTGGACCGGGGTCTCGATCATTTATTGCGCTCCGCGTCAAAGCGCGTATGTTATCTCAATCTAACAATGGAAAGTCAAGCTCATCCTGAAACGAGGGAGGGAGACTGAATGAATAAACCTCATTCGATGTTCAACGTCGGCCTTGCGCCCCGTGCCAACAAAGCGAAGCCGGGCGAACCGAAGATCACATGTGCGTCCTGTGGCAAGGATGCCATGTTTGCCGGAGCCTGCTTGGTGCAAGTCACGCCGCTCGACGGCCCGGCGATTTTCAAGGATAGGACTTTCCGGGAGAGGACGGAGGAAACGCACCCCCTGTGCAAGCGGTGCCTCCAGAGTGAGGATCGTACCTGCGAAAGGATCATGCGCCGCTACTACTTTGGCGACATTCCGATCAGCGAGGGCGGCACGATGGGTATGGCATAATGTCGGTTGACGATGTGCTGCGCCACGCGATCAGGCAGTTTGGTTATGCCGTATGGCGTCACGGCGACCGTTACCAGATCGTCGATGTCCTCGACGGCGAGGAAGTCGAGCGCGGGCTAACCGGAGAAGAACCCACGCGATGGTGCGAGGCTTTTCTCGAGGGCAAGACCGGAGATGTCGATGCCACGTTGGCGCGACATCGGCGCGAGATCGCTGATTTAAAACAGAAAGACCCGGACGCGCCTGATCAAATCGACATTGACGACACCGCGCAGGCTTACTGCGCTGAGCATGGCATCACGTCGAGGGAGTTCTGCCGACGCCTTAAGGCCGACGACTTCATAAGTGAGATGTTCCTGCGGGCACGCGCACACAGGATAAATCGGTTGAGCAAGAATTAGGAGACTAGACATGAGCGAGGAGAACACCATCGACAAGGAATGCATCGACCGTATCCGCGACATGCTAAAGCCGATTATGACCGACACACCGCCACTCACTGTGCTGTCGTCAATGATGATGGTCACGGCGATGATCTCGCATCTGGCTGCAAGCGGCGACCGCAACGCCATGGCCACCTTTTTCGAGAAAATGGCTACGGGCCTACAGAGCGGCAAAATCAGCTTCGCGCGCGACAAGATCGGACTGAATTGATTAGCGACGGCAACGGAAGGACATCAACATATTTCGGCGCGTGCGCGGCGCAGATAAATCAGTTACGGAGCGATGCCAATAATCACCAGTGGCACCGCAGGCACCCCACGGCCTTGTCGAATTACATTGTAAAGCTCGCCCTCGTAGTAGCCGACTCCAGAGGACATATATTGTTGAAGCTCTTTCATTGGTAGGATTTCCACGCCGACATCAATAACGTTGCCGACGTAAAAGGCCATGTGCTTGACGAAAAGATCGTATGCAACAAAAGAGTACTTTCCGAACTGCAATTCAACGGCAACGCGGTTCTTAACGAAATCCGTTTGATTGTAGGACGCTATTGGTGTTTTTCCTGCTTCGATGATGTCCTGTTTCTGCTGAGCTTGAGGCAGTGGCAGTGTTTTTCGGATCAGTTGCACGTCATCCGTGACCCAGTAGCTCGTGCGTTGTTCTGACCAGCCCATTGCCGCGAAGGCATTTTTGTATGCACGGTTCATGGCAAGCGGCGAATAAAAAGCGTTCCCTAAAGTTCGCTTCTCTTGAGAAATTTTAGTGCGGTGTTGCGAAGCATCAATGGACCCAATGATGGATTGTATTTCGGCCCACAGTGCAGCGTGATGGACCAGCAAGTATTCCAGCCCATTTAGATGCGAGTAATACTGAACGATCCTCATCGCGTGTGGCCGCCGCGCGGCAGCTTCGGATCGTACACGGGCTTATTTCTCGGTCGAGTTTGTAAAGTGCCCGCCCGAAGCTGGTGGACACGCTGCCAAGCAATATCCACGTATTCCTTCACGGTGTCGCAACCGTAACCATTTCGGCCATTCATGACCGCCGCCACGACAGTGGAGCCGACCCCCATGTATGGATCGAGGACGCTGTCGGACGGACTGGTCATCGATAAAACCAAACGCTCGACAAGCTCGACAGGAAACTGACAGGGATGGATGGTCTTTTCGACGTGATTGTTCTTCACGTTCGGCAAAATCCAAACATCGCCGGGATTCTTTCCGAGCGGATTACCGGATAATTGACCCATCTTCGGGCCTTTATAGTATTTCTTGTTCGGATATTTTGAGGGCACCCGGATCGGATCAAGATTGAACGTATAATCGTTGCCCTTGGTGAACCAAAGAATAGTCTCGTGGCGGCCAGAAAGTCGGCCGCTGCAATGTAGGCCATGCTCAAAGTGCCAAATGATCCTGTTGCGGAGCTTTAATCCGTGATCCTTGAAAAGGTGATAAAGTACTATGTCGAGCGGAAAGACCTCGCCATTCTGGACGTGATTGCCTACTTGCCAGCAAATTGAACCATTCGGATGTAGCAGACGTACGCATTCCGAGATGACTTGCGCCTGATCTTTTACGTAGCTGTCCAGGGTCGTCTTCTTGCGCTCGTAAGACTTACCGATGTTGTATGGTGGGGAAGTGACGATCAGTTTCATCGACCCATCGGCCAAGGGACGCATGAAGTCCAGATTCGGCAAGCACGCCATATGAGCGTGTTTATCGACTTCGAGACGGCGAACAGCGCGTTGGAGCATTTTCAAACGACCGAATCAGTTAGGTGAAGGGAACATTAGGGCATCAAGGCCATGGGTGCGGTGTCAAGCAATTACGCACAATTAAATTACGAAGGCCAAGAGAAAATAGCGGGGCCTCACGGTAGTCTCCTTATCTTTCGGCGGGCGCGAGAATGTTTTCGACGTTGCCGCCCTGTAATTCAATCGCCTGCCGCTTCAATAGCAATTCAACCAGCCTGACCGGGACGTTGGCAAATTCACCGTACTCGTCATCCTCATAGGCGGGCATGCCGCACATATTGCGTTGTTCGTTGATGGACATAAACAGCGCCTCGTTCGCTGTTTTGGTGAGTTGCGCGCGATAGGCCATCATCGCCGGGACCGCGTCGATGTTCGGCACGATGATCGCGCCGCTGGTCATCAGCGCCTGCGTCAACGCCGCCGTATACGGCCCGATATAGCCGGGCAGCACCGCATCGGTCAGAAGTCCAATGCGAGCTTCATTGTAGTTGTTAAAGGTCTCTTGGCCGGGCAGGCCCGCCAGTTGCGATGGTACGCCGAACACCGCGCAAACATCATGTGCGAGCGAGTTCTTCACTTCCACGCTCAATGCGGCGGTCGGGTCTTCGCTCAATCGTGTCAGTTCCCATTTCGCGTTGGCCGCGACAATTGTGCCGCCGCTGTCCTTTCGTCCGATCTTGAAGCCGTCGAGCTTTTGCTTGATGCCCTCTACCGTGATCTTCGGTAACTCGCTGTCGGTTGACAGGATGCCGGTAAGGTTGCTCGCGTTGCTCAAGATGTCGCCGCATCGTTGCAGCAACCGCGTAAACACTTCCGCGCTAGGGGCCGCAACCGTAGCCGGGCTTGCGCTCGCGGTCGCACCGTTGAGCGTCGGACGGCGAATAAAAATGATGTCGCTGTCGCCATTCTCATCGACCGGATAGCGCGTCACTTCGCCGCCGATCTGCACATCGAAACCGACGATCATCACGCCGCCTTCCCGGTGACAAATCGGCGTCACGCTGTTCGGTGGCAATGGCCACAGTTCAAGCGTCGCGCCGCCCTGTCCACGCACTCTGAGCAAAAACGCACGGTTGGTGACCGCGATGCAGGCCGCGACGAAATATGTCATGGCCGGGCCATGCCATTGCGGGTTGGGCGATGCGAGGAGTTTGACGACATCCGTTTCGGCGGCGGTGAGCTGCGCATCATCCTGCTTGCTGACGATCAGCGGAACGCTCGACGCCATCGAGGCCAGCAGATCCACGCTGCGCCACAGATACATCGAACGGTGAAATTCCCGCGCCACGTTGTCGGCGAGGTGATGGAGATCGAGGTTTCCGCCCATCGACGCTTCACTCGACGGTGGTGATGGCGGCTCAACATTCCGGGTGAACGGCCACATCTAACGACCTCCGTTTTTGTCACACAATCACGACGTTGGTCTTGACGTGACCAAGCCGCGTCAGGACCCACACAGCCGCGTCCACCCGGTTCGGAGAGCCTGATGTTGCCCTGTCCCAATCGCGGCTGAACGACAGCATTTCGCGTTCGAGTTCGGTGAGGCCGGGGCGCATCAACACCCGGGATTTTTCAAACAGCAAACTGATCGGCTCGCACCGCAGCACCTTGCCGCGTGATGCCGTCACTTCCTTGACGCGGATGTATGGCGTATCGCGCATCCCGCGTTCATGCATCCTCGCTGCGGCGGCTTTCACCGTATCGGTCGCCATGTCGCCGCCGAAATTGATCTCGACCACCACATCATCGCAATTGAAATCATCATGCGTTTTCACAGCGGCTTCGCCCCATTGTGCGGGTGAGCCGGTCATGGTGCGGTCGGCAAGAATGGCCAGCCGCCCATCGGTCAGCAAGGCACCCGCTAAGATGCCGACTTCATCGCCGCCGCCGGAAGGATCAACCGCGACGCTTGTCTGTTCGATCATCTCCTCAGGCACGGGATCGTGGATCAGCCATTCGTCGCGAAACAAGGCTGTCTGCACGTCGAGCAACATCTGGCCGTCGAGTTCCTGCCGCGCCAGCCGGGTGCCGCCGTAGACTTCCTCCAGCCGCCGCAATGCTTCGGCCGACAGATGCTTTTCATTGTCGCGCGTGCGGCCCGACGTGATCCTGATGTCCTTCATTGCGGTCAGCTTGAGCATGAATGCGTTGCGCTTCGGTGTCGTCGAGATCAGCAAGCGCGGCTTCTGGCCAAGCCGGTTGACCATCATCGCCTGATCGAACACATGTTGCGCATAGCGCATCGCCGCGATCTCATCGATCAGACACAACTCGCTCTGCTTGCCGCGCAGGCTGTCCGGTTCTTCGCCCGAGAAAAACAGACACTCGGCACCATTCTCCCATTCCAGCTTTTTCTTGAAGCCAGTCCAGTGCGGCACCGGATCGTTGCCGCACGTTCTGAGAATGCCGCTTGGCCCTTCCAGATTGACCGCGAGATAATCGGCTGCGGTCGGCGCGATCAGATTGATGCGGCCGATGCCCGCGCGCACCGCCATGTGAACGGCGCTGCTCATCGCGTGCGTCTTGCCTGAGCCGCGACCGGCCATGAACAGCCAGCACCAATCGAGGTCGCGCGGCGGCAGTTGCGCATCGCGCGCGGTGTGAACCCATTGGCTTGCTTCATCCTCGCTCAACGCCAGCATCAACCTCTCCGCCGCCTCAGGATCGAGTGCGCGGATTGCCTGACGCAGATCATGCAGCAAGTTGATCTCGGCAAGGAAACGGTCGGACATCGGCTCAGCCCTTTAGCGCGGGCTTCCCTTGATCATCCTCGCCTCCTGTTCACACGCGCAATGAACGTCTCAATCTCGCGCATCAGGTCGAGTTCATAAGCGCGGCGTTCGATCAGTGCATCGATGCCGCCTTTGATGATGACTTCGGCATCGTCGTCGGATAGGCCGAAGGCGGCGAGGTCGTGCTTGACGCTAACAATGCGGGCACTCTGATTGCACGGCATCGACACAATGCTAATCTCGCGCAATAAGGCCTTGCGGATCAGACGCGCGTTGGTCTTGTGATCCTTGACGACATTCTTTGGATCGGCGGTGAAGCCGACGCTCAGGCCGGACAGATAACCTTTTCTGAGGAGCGCGATGGTTTCCTGCCCCTTGGCGACGGCAGAGAGGATTTCCCCCTCGACCAGAAGATCATGGCCATCCTGTTCGATGGAGCGCCAGCCGCCGATCACTTGGGTGCGATCATGATCACGAAGCAGCAGCACGGTTGGCTCGCCATTGGTCTTCTTCTGGATCGGGAGAAACGCCCCGGCGCAGATCACGTCATTGGCCTGATCGACGCCATCGGTTGAGGCGATGCCGAGAAAGGTGACTGTGTCCGCCCTCTCGCTCTTGATCTCGAATGTCGCGTTTAGCTCGGCTGTTTGGCGGTGCATGTGAGTACTCGCAAATTCTCAACCGCGGCTCTCGCCTTGCTGTCCGGTGCCGCACGCGCGCTCTCGATCTGCGCAGCCAAAGTCTCGGTGCTGTTGAGCGGTCGCGGCTCGGCCGACTGGTAGAGCTTGACGCTATGGCTTTGCGGCGCGTCGATACCCATTAGGACGGCCCGGCGCTGCGCCAGCTTGACCGCGAGCGCGATGGCAACCGGATCGCCTTTCTCGCACGCGGGCCAGATCGCTTCGAGATTGCGGTCTAGCCGCTCGCTTTCGAGGCCGATGGTGACGATCAGATTTTCCTTGGAGAGAACGCCTTGGGTGCGCTCTTTCAACACCGCCATCACCTTCTTTTCGTCGAGCTTGAAATGCTCGGCGATGCGCTTGGTTGAGACGCCCGCGATACGTCGCTGATAGATTTCCTCAACAGTGTCGATGCTGAGATCATTGACGCCTTGCGGTTGCTTGGCTGAGGGCTTGGGCATGTCAGTTAACCCTCAGGCCGACAGCCCCGCTCGGACAGGTGACGCTGCCGCCAACCCGGGCGTCGAAATCGAAGTCAATGCAGCGTTTCGACCGATACGGATTAACGCGCAGGCTGACGCCGCGCCGCGTTACCAGTGTGTAGGCTTCCTTGAGGTTGGCTGCGATCAGGCATACCGCGCCCGGTGCAACGGACGGGATCATGTTATTGAGAACGAGCGGCCACCCGAACAAGCGCATTTGCGGCCTGTTCTCGACCATGCTGGCGCTGAAGATCGGTTTGCCGGTCGCATCCGACATCGTGAATAGGAGCGCAATCGTCTGCTGATTGGCCATGAATACCGCGCCGTCCCACAACTCGGCGGGCAGTTGCGCCATCAGCATGAAGCAATCCTGCCAACTGATCTGGCCAGCCGGCGTGCTATCGCCGGTGTCGCAAATCCTGACGCCCGATTGCGGGCTAAGGAGGCCTGAGGGCTGGCCAAGGCCTGAGCCTGCAATGATTGCGTTGGCAATGGCGCGGCGGAAGGCGCGTTGCGCCTTCCTGGCAAGCCACTGCTCGACGTTGACGGCGCTGTCTTCCAGAAAGTCGCGGGTGCCGCAGGTCGTCAGCATCAGCGCCTCGGCGGCGATCTCCAATTCACCGAGACCGGCCGTCATGTCCTGTTGCGGCGTCGCCGGATTGCATTCCTCGCTGCATACCCACACCGCTTCCAAGACCACGTTATCGACCATGTATTTGATCGACGACGTGCTGATCGCGACGTTATCGACCAGCGAAGCGACGTTGCCATCGTTTTCGTAGACGCAGGACAAGATGCGGTCGGACAGTGTCGGCGGCAGGAAGAACGATCCGGCCGCGCCTGCGAATGAGAATGCGCTCAGGCTCTTGCGCTCAACATCGGTGAGGCGATCAAGGTTGCCGTGCCTGAGGAATGGTCGCCACGCCTTGATCGCATTCTCGCCGTCCGTGATGTCCTCCTTAGTTGGGACATAAGAATGCGGATCGAACTTCGGATGGCTCTCGCCGTGGCGGACAAAGTTGAGCGCGATGGCATCCTTGCGGATGATGCTGTCGGGATCGTTGTCGTTGTGCGCACCGAATGGACGGCCGAACTTCTTGTAGAGTTCGTCAATAGCCTTCTGCTGCTCGTCGCGCGCGGTCCTGAGTTCGGCTTTGATTTCGGTCAGCGAACGCGTGGTCTCGTCGTCCTGCTTTTCAAGGATGGCCCGCGCGGCGGCCAGATCGCGCTGGAGATTGCTCCAATCAGCATTGGGAAGAGCTTGGCCAGACATCGTTTCGTCTCGCTGTTGAGGAGACGAAGATGATCATCGTCGGCGCAGTGTGCTGGCAAATCCTTTTAAGCGACAGCTAACGACAGGATGCGACAGATTGAAAAGAAATGATTCATCTAACCTCGGTCGGTTGAAACCGAACAGCTCGATGTTGCGCTTGTCTTAACCGTTGAGGTCTTTGTATGTGTCGAATAGGCAGCGGCTTGCCGCACAATTGCGAAATCCACTCTGCCAACGTGGTGGTCTTGGCATAAAGTCCGCGAGCGGCTCCGTCACAGGCTGCGCCGCGAGAACGCGCTGCACGGTGCCGGTGGATGGCGAGAATCATTGCGCATGATGCTGGATCTCAGTTAGGCTTCTTGCCACAAGGCCCCTCCGCATCAGGAAAATACTTTGAGGCGCTCTTTTCAATGTGAAGGTTCGCGACACAATTTTGGGTTCGCTCTCTACTTGACGGTAGTACAGGAAGGTCATTGCGACTCTTGGCCATGTCGTCGGCCAGACTTTCCTTGAAGCAGGCTGCGATGTAGTCCGCATCCTGCTTGGCGATGCATGCCTCATATTCTGCTTGGGTCATTGCTGGTCTTGGCGGCGAATACGTCGATTGAAGTTTGGCAAGCAGCAACAAGCCGCCGACTGCGGCCAACGTTAGCCCAAGGCACCCGAATCTCTTAATCATCGGATATTAGCCCAACAGATCACGCCGCGAGAATGCGCTGCACGGTGCCGGTGCCGATGCCAAGGGTCTTGGCAATCTTGATCTTGCCCATGCCCTGCGCTCGGAGGTCGTTGACTTTGGTCCTGAGCATCGCTTTGGTCGTGCCCCACCGCTCGGTGTCGGCTTTGCTGCCACGTCCGAGTTTGGTGCCCTTGGCCTTTGTGCGCGCGAGACCGGCGTTGACGCGCTCAACGATCATGTCGCGCTCAAACTCGGCGAACACGCCGCAGATGTTGAAGATCATCCGGCCCATCGGGGTGGTGGTGTCTAAGGCCTGCTTGTGGATGTAGAGATCGCAGTTTGTGGCCTTCAATTCCTCGATGAAGCTGACCAGATGCGGCAGGCTTCTACCAAGGCGGTCGGTCGCCCACGCCGCAACCATATCCACCTTCCGGTTGGTCACATCCTTGAGCATCTTGTCGAATGCGGGTCGCTTGTCGCGGCCCTTGGTGCCGCTGATGCCGTGATCCTCGTAGACCCCCACGATACTGTGACCAGCGGCATCGGCCCACGCCTCCAGTTCACGGCGCTGGTTGGCTGTGTCCTGATCCTTTGTCGAAACCCTGAGATAAATCGCAAGGCGCTTTGCCATGATGCCCTCGGTGATCTGGCTGATATGGCTAGTATATACCGAAAACAATTGATTATGGAACTCGAATTTAGGGTGCGGGTGTGGGGAAGGGGTCTCCCAACCCTTGACTGGAACCGCAACGCCAGGAAAATACACCCCCCTTACTGCGAATGAGACGCATTATTCATACAACAAACACCTGTTTCAGGTATGGGCATCGCTCGCCCAATCAGTCCTTGAAATTATTGAGTCTTTCAGGGGGTGCGCAGATAGGTTTTCGGTATAGGCGGATCAGGATCGCCAACAGATGATGTTGGCCAAGACCTCGTCAGCATCGGTGGCGCGGCCAAGGTGGATGGCTAAGCGCATTTCCAGACGCAGCACAGTGGCCGCCCATGCGCGTTTGCGCTTGGCCGCCTTCGGATAGGTCGGCAGCGGCTTGAAGGGCTGCTCGGACTCGCCAAGGCGGCGGCGGAGCATCCTGATCGTCCAATAGCCGGGCAAGGTCAGGTCCAGATGCTGCCGCGCATACTCCAGCTTGCCACAGTGACGGCAGCACCAACCGCCATCCTGTGTCGGATACATCCGCTCGACGACCCGTCCACAGGGACAGGCCCACATCCGTTTGTTGATGCATGGGTGGGTCACGGTAGGGATCGCGTCCAGACCGGGCAGAATTCCGGGCCGCTGACTGTCGAGCGCGTAGCCCACGGTGACCCCGTCGCCAGCCATGATCATGCGCGAAGTCGGGAAGGTCCGTTCCTTCATTCTTAAATTCTCTCGCAACGCGGTTGATCGGTCGTCGGGTGGTCGGTTATCCGGTCACCGCTCCCCTTAAGGGGGAGCGGTGTGACCGGGTCTTGACTTTCGGTCGCCCGGTCGGCCATTTTCCGGTCACCCCGCAAATTCGATTTCCCTTTGCAAGGCAGAAGGTTGGCAGACATTCCGGTCAACCCGGTCGCTGTGACCGGAGTGACCGAAAACGTACTGGAGACGTGACCGGAAAAGCCAACTTCCGATCGACGTGACCGGAAGTTGGCGAATATGCCGCGATCTCAGTTGGTTAAGAACCAAAATCAATCTCAGGTTTAGAGCCTCGATCAATGCCGCTCGCTTATTATCCGTCACCGGGCGAAATCGTTCTGTGCAACTACGGCACCGGCTTCATCTCGCCAGAGATGACGAAGCTCCGGCCTGCCGTGGTCGTGTCGCCGAGGCTACGGCGTCGCGCTGATCTCGTCGCCGTCGTTCCGCTCAGCACCACGCCGCCCAATTCGACCGAGGCTCACCATTGCTGCATTACCTTGGCGGTCCCGCTCCCGAAGCCGTTCGAGGAGCCGGAAAATTGGGTTAAGTGCGATATGGTGGCCACTGTGGCGCTCTCCCGGCTCGACCGGTTCCGCGACGGGCGGGAACCCGGAGGAGGGGCTCGGAAGTTCAGGACAGGCAAGGTAAGCGCGGCACAATTAGTCGAAATCCGCAAGGCAATCCTGCATGGCTTGGGCCTCGGTTCATTGACGATTCACCTTTGAATGCCTATATCGGAAGTGTTCCCGCTCTGCTTCGGCATCGGGCTTGGAGACTGTCTCTTTAGTGAGGCAGCGGGTCTCGTACGGCGATAACAAGCATGCGAGACTGTCGTGTGTTCGGAAAGGCCCTGCCGCAAGGCGGGGTCTTTCGCGTTTGAGGGCGGGCAGTACCATTTCTTAGTTATTCGTCCTCATCCGCTTCTGGCCGGGATCCGACCTGCATCATCTTCTTGATCCGCTCTGCTTCCGCCTTACCCTTCGGCGTCAGCCTTATGCCGCGTGTCGTCGTCACCATCTTGGATTTTTCCAGCTTCGCCAGCACACGGCGCACCCGCGCGTGGTGTGGTTCCGGCTTGGCTCCCGATGTCATCCATCTCAACCGTTTTGCGATGGAAGTTTGCGAGAGATTGATCACGCTGTCGTCGAGCAACAACACCAGCAGATCATTTTCGTGAATGGCCACAGCTTTGGCGATGTCTTCCTTGGCTGTATCGCTCAGCGGCTCAGCGATCACCGTCGGGATCAATCGGCCCTTGCTGTCCTTCAACCGCTCATGTGTCACCGCGCGCAACCGAAACGACAGCGGCTCGAAATGCGGCCCACGGAATTTTTCCGGGTGGCGTCGTAATTCCGTGCCGCCGCCGACCGCGTGTTGCGTCAGCCCGCCGTCGATTTCGTTGAAGAATGCGCCACCGCCGCGCGGCATCAGATTGGCATCGTCGGCCGCCTTTGTCGGGTGGCAGGCAACCAGCACGCAGGGGCCGCCCGGCATCGATAAAAACCCGCGCAACATTTGTGCATGCGCCATCGCCTGAACATTGTTGTTCTCATCGTCACCCTCGAAAAATGCCGTCGAGGTATCGACGATAATCAACGAGACCGGGCCAATCCGTTCGATCTCCTTTCGCACCCCGTCGATCATCGCCGAGATTTTGAAAGCACTATCGATGAAATGCACATCGATTGCATCGTGTTCAAAACCCATCTGTTGCGCGAGCGCGATCCAGCGCATCCGCACATCATCCGGGTTTTCGCCCGCGAGATACAATACCCGGCCTTGTTCGACCTCGCGATCAAGGAGCGGTTGGCGCAGTGCGACATGAGCGGCCACGCGCAACAGCGTCGCCGTCTTGCCCGATCCACTCCGCCCGGTCAGTGCATAGATGAAACGGCGCTGCAATATGCCAACCACGACATAGTCAGGCGGAACAAAATTGGCCGTAAACTCCGCTGACGACAGGATGAGCGGCGCGTTTTCCTCGCGCTCCCGCCTGATCTCGGAGAACGCTTCCTGATTGGACATGTCGTAGCCGGGCTTGCGACGGAATTTTTGCTCAGCTTCACGCACCCCGCGCTCTACATAGTCATATCTCGCGCGCCATCGCTCATCGCGCGGCATGCTTGAGGCGTCCATCAATCCACGCAAATGGTTGACGACGGCCCCGCCGCCCATGCCAGACGCGATCATCTTGGCCGCAAGCACGGTGATAGAGCGATGCACTTCGCCCTCGCGGCCCGCAATGATGTTGCCTACAAGACTCGACCACTCCTCACAACCGGCAGCACTGGAGCCGCCTAATGGCGGCTCCAGGATTTCAGGAGGGGCAGCCGCGCGCAAGGCATCGAGCGCCTCATCAAGATCGATTTCAACATCGGCATTGTGCCGGACCATCTCGCAGAGGCGTGGACTGGCCTTGCGATGCCATGAGCCGGGCCAGCGGAGGCAATGCACGGCCGGAATGTTGGTGGCGTCACCGCCGACGATCTTAGTGGCCAGCCGCCGAGCTTCTTTGAGACGCGCGAGCGCATCACCCGATGCTGGCACCTTCAACCGCCAGTGCAGATGCAGCTTGTCTTCCGGCTCGCCGCCGTTGATCCATTGCCCGCCAGATCGCACCACGGCAGTCGCCTCACCAAGAATTTCCTCCAGCTTGGCCATCGCCTCGTCAGGATGGTTGTCGCACTCGACCGAGATCGCCAGCCCAAGATACAGATCGATCTCTCGCGCCTGCCATCCTTTGTTGCCGGTCTCGGGCGCACCCTTGAATACCGCAATCGGCGGGCAGAACACGCATGGTTCAGGCTCGTTGGCCGCCCGTCGCGCACTGTCCACCGCCTTTTCAACAATCCCGCGATGGCCTTCATAGTGCAGCCGCACCGTGATCAGCGCGCCTTTCAGCGGCTTGTCATTGTGCGTGAATGACCTGAGCGACACATAGCCGTCATGACCGCAGTGCCGGAACAGGCAATCGACGAAAATCTCCAGTTGATCGCGATCAGGTTCAAGCGGCGTCATCACCCACCGCCTTTTCCCACATGTCATCTCGCTGCTTCCTCAAAGCAGTAAGTTCCGACAGCGCCGCGCCCTCCGGCTCGAATGTTGCCCACCACATGGCCTTGTAGGCCAGCGCGCGGCACCCGGTGCAGCGATAGAACGGCGTCGCGTCGTCATCGCCGTTCGCAAACAACCCACCTTCCGGCACACGCGGCCAGAGGTGCTTGCACGCCGCATCGCACGGGCCGGGTTGGATGATGAAAGTCGAGACCTCTTTCGGATGACCAAAGAGCTTGCGGTTCTCGACGATCCAGCGTTCGAGTTCGCGGATACGCTCCGCCAGCGCGGCAGGCTCCATCATGCGCGGCCCGCCCATTCGTCCAGCCGCGCCGCGATCCAGCGGCAATGCGCCGCCGTCCCGGTCCACTCGGACCACGCGGGCAGCACCTCGCGGAAATCCCAAAGGCAGTCGTCAATCTCACCGCCGTCGTCGTCGAGCGGCAAGCTCAGGTCGTCGTCGATACCGATGTCGAGCGGATCGGTCATGATTGCACCCGGTCAGGCGCAAACTTCGCGACGGCGGCCCAAACGCCCTCCGAAAAACGGTCACGAACCTCCCTGCCGTCGAGATCGAAGATCGCCGCATAGACTATCTTGCCGTCCTCGCCTCGCACCGCGACGCCATCCTTGATCAACGGCTTGGACGGCGGCGAGGCCCACCGCTTCCCGCCGACGCTGTGCAGGCTGATGTCGTGAATGGTGAGTCGCCACGCCGGGAAGGTGATCGAGGCGAACCCGCGCAACGAGCCACGGGCCAGCGGCGTGAATTTGGTGCAGACCAGTTCCTGTCTCACGGTCAACGTCCTCCGTCTTGAAGGCCGTCGGGTGCTGACAATCGGCTGCGGGCGGGGTATCGTGCGGGCCTTGTTCTCGACCCCACACTCTGCGTCCGATCCCGGTCGCCGTTGCCACACGGCGGCCGGGTTTACGTTTGTGCATCAGCTGAAAAGCCTAGCGTTCTCAAGGCACCGTTTTCGTGCCTCTCATCATGTTTGTGTATGCAAACTATTGAATTTGCACAGCGGATCGATTCCCCTAGGGAGCGCCATTTTACCCCACAATCTCGATCGAATGCAGCGCGCACCAGTCGCGCAGAGCCTGTTCCGTCGCCTTCGCTTCGAAAGGCATGCCAGCGATCGATTGCACCGCGCCGGGCCAGCAGGGCCTTGAATTTCGGGTAGGCACCCCGCCTGCTGAAGGCGTCGCGGACGTCGTCGAAATCGTCGGGCAAAACCTCGCGCGCAAAATCGAGCACCAGCGGTTTGCCGAGGCCAAGCTTACGCTTGTCCGGGAGCGCGACGTACAATGCAGTGCTGCGCCAGGCGCATCAGGGAGCGGCGGGCCTCGGCCAGCCCTCGGGCTCGAACAGCGGCATCGAGGCGGCCGCCGGCGCGCGAAGCTCCTCGGCGAGCATCGCCGGGCCGAGGACACCCTTGTACAGGCTGTGTGCGAAGGGCGAATTCAGCATGTCCGGGCGGAGCGCGCGCAGCGCGAGCGCGCGTGCGTCCCGCAGCCACATCTCGTCGCCGCTCGCGCGATGCAATGCGAGCAGCGCGTAGGCGCGGCCGGAGAGCCCGCAGCACAGATCGACGCCGGTCTCCGCGGGGCCGAGCGCGTCGCGCGCCGCGCCGCAGGCAAGCTCGCGATAGCCTTCGTCGCCGAGCACGCTCTCGGCGGCGAGCCAGAGATGCACGAACCCGGCACTGCCATTGCACCAGCTCGGAACGAAGTCTGCCGAGCGGGAGCGCCCGTCGCGCCGCAGGCGTGGCCAGCGCAAGCCGTGAGCGGTCGGCTCGGCGGCAGCGGCGAGCTGGTCCAGGCGGGCCGCAAGTTCGCCGCCGGCGGCGCGGCCGGTGGCCTGCTGCCAGCGCAGCAGCGCGTACAGGATTCCGGACCAGCCGTGCGCGATCCCGAGGAACCGCAGGCTGCGCTCCTCGGCGATCGGCGCCAGCGCCTCCAGGTGCGCCGTCAGTGATGCGGCGACCGCGTCACCGGCGGCGCGCACGGCGGAAAGATCGACCAGCGGCACGGAGCGCCCGAGATCGACCACGCTGCTGAACGCGAGCAGCGTTCCGGCGCGGCCGAGCGTGAGGTCGGGATTGGAGCTGAGATCCTGCGAGGTGCGGACGAGATCGAGGCACGCCTGCCTGAACCCCGCGACGTCGTTCATGGCCTGGGCGATGCAGGCCTGCACCCAATAGACGCCGCTCAGCGTGTGGTAGGGTGATGATCGGCCGACCACCTCGGGCGTGATCTCCAGCTCGGCGCTGTAAAACGCGCTCGGCTGTCCGCTGCGCGCGCCGGCGCGCACCGACCACAGGTCGGCGAGCGCCAGCAATTCCGGATCCTGGCGCGCGCGCGCCAGGCGCATCAGCCCGTAGGCGAACCCGGCGCCGCCATAGGTGACCGACGCGGCCGGAGCCGGAAGCGCTGGCGCGGCGCCCGACCGCGCCCTTTCGAGGAGCGCATCGACGATCGTCTGCGCTGCGGCGATCAGCGCATCCTGCGTCCGAACCGGCCGGCGCCGGTCTTCGCGGGCGGCGTCATGGAACGCGGCGGCGAACTCGGCGAGCGAGGCGAAGCGCGCCGCCGGCTCCTTGGCCAGCGCCCTCGCCAGCACCGCCTCCACGCCCGGACTCGGGCTGATGCCGGCGTCAAGGAAACTCAGCGGAGCCTTCTCGATGATCTGGCGCCGCATCGCGTCCTTCTCGGGCGAGAAGCGCAGATAATGCGTGCCGGTCAGCACCAGATAGACGAGGGCCGCGACCGAGTACTGCTCGCCGGGCGCGCTGACGCGCGGGGGACGCTGATCGTCGATCCGTGCGCGCGCGAACTCGGGCTCGACGAAGAAACCGACGCCGCCGCGCCCGTGCGGCCGCAGCTCGCCGGCGAGCGCGCGGCAATCGGCGAGGCCGAAGTCGATCAGCCGTACGCTTCCGTCGGGCGCGACGAGCGTGTTGCGCGGATGGACGTCGCCGTGCAGCACGCCCTGTCCATGCAGCGCGGTGTAGGCGTCGAGCAGGCGGCCCGCCAGTTCGAACGCGCGGTCGGACCCGCGCGACAGCAACGCATGCGCCGTGGTCGCGACGTCGCGCCCCTCCAGCCACTCGGTGGCGAGAAAACTGCGGCCATCGATCTCGCCGGCGCCGACCAGCTGCGGCGAGGCGGTGCCGTCGAGGATCTGCAGGATCGCTGCTTCGCGTGCGATCACCCTGCGCAGGCCCGAGGCTTCCGGGCGCGCCACCTTGAGGGCGACGATCCGCCCGTCGGGAGCCTCGGCCTGATACACCTCGCTGTCCTCGAGCACCTGCACCTCGCCGATCACGACGAAGCCGTCGATGTGGTCGCCCTTCGCGAAGCTGGACTCGATCGCGTTGCGTGATTGCGAGCTTGCGAGAACGAGCAGGCCGTCGTTGATGAGCCGCTGCAAGGCGGGAAACGCCTCCACCAGCGTCTCCTCGGCGTCGGTGCCGTTGCGCCGGCTGAAAGCGATGATCGCCTCGGTGATCGGCTTCGCCTCGGTGAACTGCCGCAGCAGCTCGGCGGTGCTCGCGTCGATGACGCGCGACGGCGTGCGCGAGCGCTTGCGGCGGACGGCGTAGTCGTCGTCGCTGCACGCGAGTTCGCGGCGCAGTGGCGAGGGAAGCGCGTGCGCCGGCGTGAGCACGACGTCGTCGGGGAGCACGTAGGGCGCGGTCACGGCGGAGTTCATTCGGCCTCGTCCCAGAGATCGGCGGACGGCGCCCAGGTCGACGAATCGACGCCGTCGAATGCGAGCCGCGCCAGGGCATATTGCCACGGTTCGAGCGACCCGCCGTCGCAGCGGGCCGCGACCAGCGCCACGGCGAGGCGGTTCGTCAGCCACAGCCGCCAGCTCTCCCGCTCCTGCCACACCAGCCCATGCTCGGCGCGCGGCGGATCGATGCCGAACGACAACAGCCCGTCGCTGTCGGCCAGCTCCGACGTGAACGGAACGCCGTGACCGGGGCAGCCGGCGAGCTCGCGCGCCATCCGGGCTGCGGCGGCCGAGACGCTGTCGAGATCGGAGAAGTAGAGCACGATCTTGTCCGGCCGCAGCAGGGAGGCCGCGTCGTTGCCGACCTTGAGCGCCACGGCGCCGGTCTGCGCGGCGATGTCGGCTGCGACGGCGAACACGGTCGGCACCGCCTCGGGCAGCGGACTGACATAGAGCTTGTAGCGGTCGGAGCGGTTCGCTCCGTTCGCGTCCCGCGCGCACCACAGGAACCAGCCGTCGTTGGGCGGTTCCAGGTCGACCGCCCGCCATGCCTGCCGCATCCGGCGCGCCAATGTCCCGCCCGGCTCGATGTGAAGGAACCGCTCGACGGACCCGCGCGTCGGATGCCGGCCGAGCCAGTCCGGCGACGCCGCGAGCCGGCCGTAGAAATAGAGCCGCACCGAGACCCGCACCGCATCGTCGATCTCGAGCCCCTGCGCGTGCTGCAGGGCCATCTGCGACAGACGTGCGGTCTTCGTTGCGGGCGGCGGCGGCGTGAACGCGCCGCACACGGCGTCGTAGGCCTTGCTGCCGGAGACGAAGTCGCCGGCGCCGGTCTCGACCTCGATCATCCGGTCCAGGACCAGTCGCGCGAGGCTGAACTCGTCTGCGGCCAGCTCACCTTCGACGCGTTGTGGTTCGCGCAGCAACTCCAGGAGCCGGGCGGTGTCGTTGTCGGCGACCTTGACGGCGCCGCGTTCGTCGCGCACCGCGCCGTGCAGCGTCGCGTCGTCTGCGAGCGCGCCGAATACGGGCAACTCCGTCGCGGGGAGGGCCGAGAACGGGATCAGCGTCAGCCTCGGATTGGACCGGATGCGCGCACCGAGCAGGGTGGTCTGCGGGCGCGCATGGGGCGTGGCCGCGGCTGCGCTCACTTGCCCGGATCTCGCCCCTGCAACTCGGAACGCCGATGGCGAAGCGCCTCGAGTGCTTCGTTCAGCTTTTTCTCGGCCTCGTCGACCTGGGCCACCGTCTGCGGCTGCTGCTTCTCGCTGAGATTTCGCTCCTGTGCCTCCACCTTGTGAAGGGTCGCGCGCAACTCGTCCTTCAGCGCCTGCAGATGCTCGACCTGCAGCCCGCCGTTTACGCCCTGCACGAAGGTCGGGGTGCACTGGATCGTGTGTCCGCACAGCGAATGCGCCCGGCAACCGCGGGTCGCAATGCTGCACGCCGTGCATGGCGAGCAGGCCGTGCAGAACGAGCACGCCGTGCACGTGCATCCGCAGGTCACGCCGCTGCACGGCGTGCACACGCCGCAGGAATTCGCGCCGCATGTCTGGATGGTGCAGTCGCAGTTCTGTGTGAAGGCGCAGCCCTGGGTATTCTCGACGCAGAGCTCGGTCACCCCTGCGCAGTTGGTGATGAGCTCGCAGCCCCCACCATTGCCGTCGCCGATATTGATCAAAAGGTCGCGGACACGGAATCGCGGCATGGCCCTGCTCCACGCGAATGATTTCCCGTACTCAGCAGTACAACGATACTCCGCTGACGTGGAATGGTCAATGCCGCTAAATGCACGGACTGGTTGTGTCGAGCCTTGGCGCGAGTGACCAAGGCGTAGTGGAGGAAGCAATCTTCATGAGTTGCATTTTGCGGTGCGGGCACCTCGGCGCTGACGCGATTCTTCATGGGCCGTTCGCCGCCGCCGGAACTTACGCAAGCTGCCACTGTTTCCCTTGATTGGGAGCGACGACAGCAGGCTGTGTTGCCAATGAAATGGATGCTTGTGGTCCTGGTCGGCGGCGTCTCGCCCGTCAACACCGATCTCGTCTTCGACAAGTTCAGCGACTGTCTCGCGGCTGAGGAGCAAATGCGACAGCATTACGCTGATGCTTTCGATGCCTGGGATCGCGTGGCCGCGGCAAGGATCGACCGGCGCAGGGACTACAAGAAGGCGCGCGATGTTGAAGCCAAGCGACTGCTGAGTAACGTCGGAACGTGTGTCCCGCATGGTGGCGGCGATCAACAGCCGGTCACTGCTCCGCAGCAGCAGCCTCCGGCGCCATCGTCGCAGCAGCAGCCTGTTGCGCCACCTCAGTCCCAGCCGACACCGAAAAGTTAGTGGGGTCTCGCTTCGGCGTCGCAGCGTCCATGGTAACCACGTTTCGGTTTTTAATCTATCTTTAGCGATCTCCTAAGAATTCCGGTTTCAACGTCGTCTCGAATGGGAGACGACCCATGCCGTTGATCAAATATTTCAGCTTTGTCGGCAGCGCCCTGGTCCTGCTGCTGATCGGATTGGGCTGGTGTTTGCCGCAGCAAGCGGCGGAACCTGCCGGTGGCTCGACCGACAGGCCCGCCATACGGATAGCTTCGACCGAACGATTGCCCGAGCGGGTCATTATCGACACGAGTTTGCCGACGATTGTTCCGCCACCGGGCGTGCTCGAGTTTGCCGAACGATGGCCGCAACCAACAGTTGTCGTCCCTTCTCCCAGGGTAGCAACTCCGGCGCCGGTTGGCGACGTACCGATAAAGCCGATACCCGCAAACCGGGAGCGCTCGAAAAAGGTTGCCGTTCATACTGCCGCGTCCAAGACGAATTTCGAACACGTCAAGAACGACAATGTCGCGGCTCCGCCTGCAGTCGCGGCACCGTCTCTGTTGGACAGCTTGAAGGAAAGGTTGGGACAGGCGCAGGCACAACTGATCGCAAGCCTCGAACCTCTGACTGGCAATGCTTCGAAGTCCCGGCTCGAGACGCGACGATGATGCTATTGCTCGACGTCGTCGTTGCGGCTGACCGCGAGCGCACCTGAAGCGCAACGAATGAACCGACGAATGCAGGGGCCATTCGATGATCCGGTCCCCGTCGTCAACGAGGTGGCTGGGGGAGCGATGAATGGAGGCGCGGTCTCATGCACAATGTTTTCCTTGGCATCACCTTCGCCGGAGTCCTGGTGCTTGTCCTGGCGTCTCTTGTCGCCCTTCAAAGGATCATCGGGTGATCCTCGCCTGACGATCCCTGCACCGCTTGCGACAAACTGCGGCCTGTCGCGGTTTCTTCCAGGTGTGTGAGGCATCTCTCACAACACTGCGTCGAGCCTGGCGTAGGATAGGTTTGGGGTGGCCTTCCGCAAACCATCGTGGAGATCGAAATGGCCAAGAATCCAACCGGCTCAGGGAATGACCGGCTCCCGCATCCGTTCAGCGAGTTGCTCGCGGCCGCCGCCGCACCCGTGCCACCGCAAGCCGAGTTCCTTATTCACAGCGTGAAGGTCGTGTGCGGCAGACAGACCGGGACGGATTGCTGCTGTACCGCGGGCGCCCGGCCGGGCCTGTACGCGACCGAGGTCAACATTCAAAACATCACCGCTCGGCCGGCGGTGGTCGCGAAATTCTTCGTACCCTTGATCAACGCGGGCGCGGTCGTCGGACGCGAGCCCAAATTCGCCGATCCAGCCAAGGTTTCCCAGAACACCGGCGAGATCATCACGCTTCCGCCGCTGGCGGCGACGATGGACGATTGCTGCCGCATCACGGAATTGCTGCTCGGCGGCCCCCCGAGCGGAGAGCCAGGGCTCACGATCGGCTATCTCACGATCGGGAGCTTCTCCGACCTGGCCGTCTCTGCGGTCTACACGGCGAACCCCCTGAGCGGGGACGGCATCAGCATCGACGTCGAGTACATTCTGCCGCGGCGCCTGGGACGTGGTCCGGGTCAGGGCTGAAAAACGCCCGACAGAAAGGAGTTGCGCGCTCCTTGTGGCCGCCTGCCTTCGCGCCTCACAGGATTATCGCGCCTGCATCCGCTTCAAATCCGCAATCGCGGCGCGATGCTCCCGGAACCCGCTCGGGCATCCCTCCTGCGCGGCCGCAAATTCCTGCCGGGCCCCGCCTGCGTCCTTGATCTTGAGGTCGACTATTCCCGTGTAATAGTGCGCCTCGCATATTTGATCTGAATTCTTGGCCGCGGCCAGCGCTGCGGCGGGCGTGATCCGGCCGACCAGCAATTCGCCGACGGATTTGGGCCAGTCCTTGAGCTGGCCCTTGTCGAGCGCGGCGGACAGCGCGGTGTCCGCATCGGCAGAACGTCCCTGCTCGCGGGCGACCGTCTCCCAGATCAGGAAGTAGCCTTCCGGATCTGACAGGCCTGCTGCCTTGTCATAATCCGAGGCCGCATCGCTGAAATCGCCCTTGAGGTAGTAGGTATCCGCCCGCGCGGCGTAGTAGTCCGCCACGACGCGCCTCGCCTCCGGCCGATCGATGTTCTGGTCCTTGGTATAGGCGGTGTTCTTGTCGGCTCCCAACTTGATGGCGGCGGTGAAATCCGCCATCGCCTCGTCCAGCCTGTCCTGGGCCATGTAAACCAGACCGCGGCTGAACCGGCTCGCGGGACTGAAGGAATCGAGCCTGATCGCCTCGTTGAACGATGCAATCGCGCCAGTGAGGTCGCCCTTTCTGGTCAACGTCAGTCCCAGTTCGTGAAGGGCGAAATTGTTCTTCGGGTTCAACCGGATCGCCTCGGAGAAGTCGGCCTGGGCCGCATCCATCTTGTCGAGCGCATAGTTTCCGAAACCCCGCTTCAGAAGCGCCATGGATCGCGCATCGGCGGGCAATCTGGCGTCCTGGGCGACGCTGCTGCAGGCTGCGATCATGCGCGGGATGTCTGCGCTGCCCTGACAATCGTTCAGGTCCTGCATAGTGGCGGCGGAGGCGGTGGCCGTCGACGACACGATCGCGGCGGCCGCCAGGATGGCCTTGCAGCCGCGGCGCAGGCTCCGATTTGAGGTTGCGGACATTTTTGCCCCCTGCGCGACAACGGCCCAGGACTGCGACACTGGTGATGCAGCCCGACCTGTCGCGGCGACAACCTTATCGCGATTTCTTGGATCGTTCTACCCGATGATGGCAGCGCCGGCCGTATCTAGGGCAGCGTCTTCGGGGAGTGGACGCCAATTTTGCGGAAATCCCGGACGTAATTCACCGGATGCGACTGAATACCTCGCCGTCCGCAGAAGTAACTTATCGTTCAGATGCGCCGCAATACCAATGCGGAACAAACGAAACGAGGAATCATTCCATGAAACGCCTTGCTGCTCTCGTGCTCTCGCTGGTGATGTTCGCCGCGACCGCGCCCATCCAAGCCGCCAACAATGCCTCGCCCGACGAGGCGAAGGCGATGGCCTTGAAGGCCGCAGACTATCTGAAGGCGAACGGTCCGGAAAAGTCCTTCGCGCTCTTCCAGACCAAGGATGAACCGACCTTCCATGATCGCGATCTGTACGTCTATGTCCTCGACAACGGCGGCAAGGTGCTGTCGCATGGCGTCAGTGCGCCGCTGATCGGCAAGCCCCTGATCGAACTCCGGGACGTCGACGGCAAGGCCTTCATCCAGGACGTCGTCGCGGTGAAGGAATCCGACTGGGTCAGCTACAAGTGGCAGAACCCGGTGTCCAAGGCGGTCGAAAAGAAGACGGCCTTTATCGTTCGTGTCGGCGAGACCGTCGTCGTGGTCGGCGCCTACGCGAACTGAGACCGCGCAGGCCTCCTTCGATCTGGATGACGATGATGAAAATGCTGGTCAACGCGTCGATCGCGACGAAATCACTTGTGTCGTCTTCGATCAGCGCGTTGGCTGTCGTCGCGGTCGTCGGCATGTTCTGGTGGAGCTACGCCGTCGTCGAGAAAGCCATCGAGCTGAAAAATGCCGGTGTGGCATTGATGAGTTCTGCTCGCGATACCCGCATCGAGTTTTCCCGGGCGCACGGCTTGCTCTACCGGGCCATCAACCTCAAGTCCCAGAGTGTCGAGGTGAAGATCGTCGGAGCTTCCAAGAATGAAGCGCTTCAGGCGATGGGACAGGCGAAGAAGATCATGGCGGGCGCGGCCGGTGGCGGTCTGCCGATCGAGCCCCGCCTGATCGAGGAGACGCGGCAGGCGCTGGACAACTACATCAAGGCGGCGCAGCTCCCGGCCGATTCGGTCGAGGAGGACGCCTTCAACGCCACCATGTTCATGAACGACGCCGAGCAGAAGTTTGGTCTCGCCGAAAAGGCGATCTCCAGGTTCGTCGATGCGGCGGTCGCGGCCAACGATGCCGTGACGAAGGAGGCGACGGCCACCACGAGCAACATCATGCTGGTGATCGGGGTCGCCGCAATCGCCGTGATCGCTGCATCGCTCGGCATCGGCGTGTTCTTCAGCCGCCTGATCTCGGTCCCGATCAGGAACATGACGGCCGCGATGCGCCGGCTGGCCGTCGGCGATCTCGATTCGGCGCTGCCGGCGGCGGATCGCGCCGACGAGGTCGGCGAAATGGCCAAGGCGCTGCTGGTGTTTCGCGACAATGCGGTCGAGGCGCGGCGGCTCGCCGCCGTGCAGGACGAAGAGCAGGCCGCGAAGACGGCGCGTTCGCAGCGGCTCGAAGGACGCATGCAGAGCTTCGAGGAGAAGATCGGCGGCGTCGTCGCAAATCTCGGCGACGCGGCCGGTCAGATCGCGCAGGCGGCTGGTACCGTGACCAGGGCTGCCGACGAGGCAGGCGACCGCAGCGTCGCCGTCGCATCCGCCTCCGAGGAGGCGTCCACCAATGTGCAGACGGTCGCCTCCGCCGCCGAGGAACTGGCCGTCTCGATCAACGAGATCTCCCGGCAAGTGCAGCAGTCGGCCCAGATCGCGCATCAGGCGGTGGATGGCGCCAATCGCAGCTCGTCGATCATCGCCGACCTCGCCCAGGGCGTGCAGGAGATCGGCAAGGTCGTCGAACTCATCAACGCCATCGCCTCGCAGACCAACCTGTTGGCGCTCAATGCTACGATCGAAGCGGCGCGGGCTGGCGAGGCAGGCAGGGGCTTTGCCGTGGTGGCGTCCGAGGTGAAGTCGCTGGCGACCCAGACCGCGAAGGCCACCGACGAAATTGCGCGGCAGATCGACGGGATCCAGCGTTCGTCCGGCGGCGCAGTCGCCGCCATCGACGAGATTGCCCGCATCATCGGCCAGATCCACCAGGTCTCGACCGGCATCGCATCGGCCGTCGAGCAGCAGGGTGCCGCCACCAAGGAAATCGCGCGCAACGTCCAGCAGGCGGCATCCGGCACGCAGGAGGTGTCGAGCAACATCGGCGGCGTGAGTGCCGCGGTGCTGGAAAGCTCGAGCGTTGCCGACCAGGTCCGCACCGCCGCCGAACATCTGTCGCAGCAATCCGCAATCCTCGAGCGCGAGGTCGATCAGTTCCTCGCTGACGTCAAGGTGGCCTGATCCGCCATCTCACTCCGCCTCTGGCCCGACGGGCTTCTCGGAGGCCTCCTCGGCATGGGCCGGCGCAGCGCCGTGCGCGCCGCGCAACCTGATCATGGTGTCGATCACGTCCACGTCGATCTTCAGCATGTCGAGATCGCGCGTCATCTCGCGCACCTCCTGGCCCTTGCGCGCCAGCTCTTCGGAGACGTCGACCGCTATCTTGCGCTCCGTCACGTTTCCCGGCGTGTTGACGAAAAGCCTTGCGCGCATCCATTCGAGCCGCGCCCGCTGGGTGTCGCGCTCGAACTTCTTCTCCGCATAGCGCCGCCGGGCCTCGGCATAGGCGCCGATCAGCGCCGTTTCCGGCAGGCTCCACAATTGCTCGACCGACATGGTCATGCCGCTGGTCCTCGGCTCTCCGGAGGCTTCCTCCGCAGCCCATCAGACCCTTCCTGTCGGCAATTCTCAAGAGGGGCCGGGCTGCGCAGGATAGCCGCGCACACCATCTATCTCGTGCTCGAGAAGCGAAGCTGCGCTCAGACGAAAGCGACGTCGATCCTGTTGTCCGACTTGGACACCATCCGGCAGGCGCGGGAGAAGCCGTCGCTCGCAATCGCGAGCTTGAACTGGCCCGGCAGATCGGCGGTCGAGATCACCTCGACGGTGGCCTCGCCCTCGGACAGCGCGCGCACGGTGCAGTCGAAGGTCGAGCGGCCCGAATTGAAGGTGATCTGGCCGGCCTTGAACACGCGCCGGCGCGCCGGCGAGATCGATGGGGCCGGGTCGACCCAGGCGATGGACCGGTTGCGACCCGCCTTCTTGGCCGAATACATCGCGAGATCGGCATTGCGCAGGGCGTCGTCGAAATGTTGTCCTGGAAGCAGCGATGCCGCCCCCAAGCTGCAGGTCACCGGCACCGGTCCGCACGGCGTTTCGACCTTGTGCGCGGCGATGGCGAGGCGCGCCTTCTCGATCGCGGCCATGCCGCTCGCAAGGTCGGTGTGCGGCAGCAGGATGGCGAATTCCTCGCCGCCGATGCGGCCGATGATGTCGGAGCCGCGCAGGCTGTCGCGGCAGGTCGCGATCACCGACGCCAGCACGGCGTCGCCGACAGCGTGGCCATAGGTGTCGTTGACCTGCTTGAAGTGATCGACGTCGAGCACCGCGAGCGTCAGCGAATGGCCGTGCCTGTTGGCGAGCGCGGACAGGCGCTCCGCCTCCGCGCGGAAGGCGCGGCGCGACAGCGCGCCGGTCAGATTGTCCTGCATGCTGAGATTGCGCAGCAGCAGCTCGTCGACGGCGATCGCCGCGAGATCGGTCAGGATCGCCAGCGCCTCGGCGTCGAACTGGCGTGGCTTCGTGTCCATGACGCAGAGCGTGCCGATGTTGACGCCGGAGATCCTGAGCTGCGCGCCGGCATAGAAGCGGATGAAGGGACGTCCGTACACGAAGACGTTGTCCGTGAAGCGCGGGTCGTCATGAGTGTCGGGGATGACCAGCGGCGTGTCCTGCGCGATCGCGTAATTGCACAGCGCTGGCCGGCGATCGGTGTCGCGGTCGGCCATGCCGACCTCGGCCTTGAACCATTGCCGGTGGCCGTCGATCAAGGTGATCGTCGACATCGGCGCGGAAAAAATCCTCCGGCACAGCACGGTCAGGCGGTCGAATGCCGGTTCCCGCGGCGTGTCGAGGATGTCGAGCGAGGCGATTGCGTCGAGGCGGCGGGCTTCGGTTTCAGGCTTGATCAGCATCTGTCTGGCTCTCCTCCCGCAGCCTTTGCGCTAGTCGATTAACGCCAAATTGAGCCATGGCCCGCTCCGCGTAGTTCTACGGGGTTTTGAGACGCCCGGACCCTTAAAGCTTTACTAAGGCACGGCAGGATAAAGTTGCATGTCTATTCTGCCAAATAATGCGAGCGTTGATGATGTTCTCCCGCAGCAGCTTCAAGCTGGTCCTGATCGTCGGCATCAGCCTGGTCGGCATGATCGCGCTGGTGCCGATCGCGCTCTCGACCCTGCGCGCCCAGATGATGACCGACCGCCAGGCCAAGACCCAGCACATGGTGGATATCGGCTACGGCATCCTGATGCATTCCCAGAAGCTCGAAAGCGAGGGAAAGCTCTCCCGCGAGCAGGCCCAGGCCGCCGCGATCGCTGAGCTCAAGAGCCTGCGCTACGACAAGGTCGAGTACTTCTGGGTCAACGACATGGCCCCGAAGATGATCATGCATCCGATCAAGCCCGAGCTCGACGGCAAGGATCTCTCCGGAATGAAGGATCCCGAAGGCAACGCGCTGTTCGTGGGCTTCGTCGACGTCGTCAAGAAGCAGGGCGCCGGATTTTACAGCTACCTCTGGCCGAAGCCGGGCTTCGACAAGCCGGTCGCGAAAATCTCCTATGTGAAGGGCTTTGCGCCATGGGGCTGGATCATCGGCACCGGAATCTATCTCGATGACGTCGATGTCGCGTTCCGCCAGGCGACGACGACGTTCGGGCTGGTGTGCCTTGTGGTCTTCGTGCTCGTGCTCGGAGCGTCCTTCGTGATCGGCCGCAGCGTGACCCAGCCGCTCGCGAAGATCACCGCGCTGACCGAGCGTCTCGCCGCGGGCGACAGCGCGTTTGACGTGCCCTACACCAATCGCCGCGACGAGGTCGGCGGGCTCGCCAAGGCGCTCGCCGTGTTCAAGGACAATGCGTCGGCCGTGCGCCAGATGCATGCCGAGCAGGACGAGCTGAAGCGCAAGGCCGACGACGAGAAGCACAAGACCATGGCCGATCTCGCCACCAAGTTCGAGGCGAGCGTCCAGGCCGTCGTCCGCGATGTCTTCAATGAGGCGCGCGAGATGCAGCAGGCGGCCCAGGGCATGTCGGAGACCGCGAACAAGGCGACCGACCGCGCGAGCTTCGTCGCCACCGCCTGCCAGCAGGCCTCGAGCAACGTGCAGACGGTGGCCTCCGCCGCCGGCCAGCTGTCGTCCTCGATCTCCGAGATCAGCCAGCGTGTCGCGCGGGCGGCCTCCGTCGCCGACAAGGCGGCCGCCGACGGCCAGCGCACCAACGACACCGTGCAGGGGCTTGCCACCGCCGCGCACAAGATCGGCGAGGTCATCGACCTCATCAACCAGATCGCATCGCAGACCAATTTGCTTGCGCTCAACGCCACCATCGAGGCGGCGCGCGCGGGCGAAGCCGGCAAGGGCTTTGCGGTGGTCGCAAGCGAGGTGAAGTCGCTGGCGACCCAGACCGCCAAGGCCACCGACGAGATCGGCGCGCAGATCACCGCGATCCAGGCCGAGACCAACCAGGTCGTCGGCAACATCGAGAGCATCCGCAAGACCATTATGGAGGTCAACGAGATCTCCTCGTCGATCGCGGCTGCGGTCGGGGAGCAGGGCGCCGCCACGCAGGCGATCGCCCACAGCGTGCGGGAGGCGGCCTCCGGCACCGACCAGGTCTCGCAGAACATCTCGGGGGTCACCGACGCGACGGCGGAAACGGGGCAGGCTGCCGGTCAGGTGCTGCAATCGAGCGGCCGGCTGACGCAGAAGCTGCAGTCCCTGCAGGACGAAGTCAGCGCCTTCGTGGCGGGCGTACGGGCGGCCTAGCAATGCAGCGCGCGCCGGGCTGATATTATTCCGGCATGCGGGAGCGGTCAGCGTGACCGGCTTCCGCGCTCTTGACGACCTCGGTTAAAGTGAAGAAGCAGGATAACCTGCCGACCCCGCGCGATCGCGCGGGCATGGAGACCGCTCGCATGTCGTTCAAGAAACTCCTGATCGCCAATCGTGGCGAGATCGCCATCCGCATCGCCCGCGCCGCGGCCGACGCCGGCATTGCGACGGTCGCGATCCACCCGGCGGACGACGCCTTGTCGCTGCATGCGCGTGTGGCCGACGAGGTGGTCGAGATCCCCGGCCGCGGCGCGCGCGCCTATCTCGACATCGACGCGGTGGTGAGTGCGGCAGCGAGTGCCGGCTGCGATGCCGTGCATCCCGGCTACGGGTTCCTCAGCGAGAACGCTGCGTTTGCCAAGGCGTGCGCGGCTGCAGGCCTGGTCTTTGTCGGACCCAAACCCGCAGCACTCGAACTGTTCGGCGACAAGGTGGCGGCCCGGCAACTGGCCAGGCGCTGCGGCGTGCCGATCATCGCCGGAACCAGCGGCCCTTCGAGCCTCGAGGAGATCAAGGCGTTCTTCGAATCCCTCGGCAGGGACGCTGCGATCGTGATCAAGGCGATGGCCGGCGGTGGCGGCCGCGGCATGCGCGTGGTGGAGAACGCATCCGACCTCGCGGAGGCCTACGCGCGCTGTCAGTCCGAGGCCAGGGCAGCCTTCGGCTTCGACGGCGTCTATGCCGAGCGGCTGATCCGGCAAGCCCGTCACATCGAGGTGCAGATCATCGGCGACCGCCATGGCGCCATCTCCCATCTCTGGGAGCGCGAATGCACGATCCAGCGCCGGCACCAGAAGCTGATCGAGGTGGCGCCGAGCCCCTCGCTGGGCGATCCGCTGCGCGGCCGCATCATCGCGGCGGCGAAGCAGCTCGCGGCAGCCGCCGCCTACGACAATCTCGGCACGTTCGAGTTCCTGGTCGACGGCACCGCCGACGACAGCTTTGCCTTCATCGAGGCCAATCCGCGGCTCCAGGTCGAGCACACCGTGACGGAGGAGGTGCTCGGCCTCGACCTCGTTCGCGCCCAGTTCGCGGTCGCCGCCGGCAGCTCGCTCGCCTCGCTCGGTCTTGCGCAAGAATCCATTCCGAGGCCGCGCGGCCATGCCATGCAGCTCCGCGTCAACATGGAGACCCTGGACGAACTCGGGGCGACGCATCCGACCGGCGGCGTGCTTGCCGTGTTCGAGCCACCGTCCGGCCCCGGCGTCCGCGTCGATAGTTTTGGTTATGCCGGCTACAAGACCAGCGCAGCCTTCGATTCACTCCTGGCCAAGGTCATCGTGCACACGCCGGGCGAAGCCTGGCACGACCTGGTTGCAAAAGCCTCGCGCGCCTTGCGCGAGTTCCGGATCGACGGCGTCGTCACCAACATCGCCTTCCTCCAGGCGGTGCTCGCGCATCCCGATTTCAGGATCAACCGGATCGCGACCGACTTCATCGATCGCAACATCGCCAAACTCGTCGAGGCCGCCGACGGCGCCGCCAGACCGCTTTATTTCGCCGCGACCGAGCGAGGCGGCGCGCATGGTGCCGAGGCACAAATCGTCGAGGCGGTGCCTGAAGGCACGGTCATGGTCGCAGCACCCCTGCAGGGGACCATCGTCACCATCCAGGTGAAGGAGGGCGAGATCGTGCGCCCCGGTCAGCAGCTTGCCGTGATCGAGTCCATGAAGATGGAGCATCTGGTCATGGCCGAGCAGGGCGGCCGCGTCATGAAGCTCGTTGCCGGCGACGGCGCCACACTGATGCATGGCGAGCCGATCATGTATCTGGAGCCGCTCGACGTCGCGGCTGATCACGCGGCCGCGGAAGCCGATATCGATCTCGACCACATCCGCCCCGATCTCGCCGAGCTGATTGCGCGCCAGGCCAACACGAGCGATGCGAACCGACCGGCGTCGGTCGAACGCCGCCGCAACACCAACCAGCGCACCGCGCGCGAGAACGTCGCGCAGCTCGTCGACGACGGCTCGTTCATGGAATATGGCAGCCTGGCGATCGCGGCGCAGCGGCGACGGCGCAAGCTCGACGATCTCATCAAGAACACGCCGGCCGACGGCCTCGTGATGGGCGTTGCCACCGTCAATGCGGAGAAATTTGGCGCCGAGGGTGGACGCTGCATCGTCGTGGCCTACGACTACACCGTGCTCGCGGGCACGCAGGGCCACATGAACCACAAGAAGATCGACCGCATGCTGACGCTTGCGGAAGACTGGCGCGTGCCGCTGGTGTTCTACGCCGAAGGCGGCGGCGGGCGGCCCGGCGACACCGACCGGCTCGGCATGACCGGCCTCGACGGTCCGTCCTTCGTGCAGTTCGCAAGGCTCTCCGGCCTCGTGCCCGTCGTCGGTGTCGTCTCCGGCTATTGCTTCGCCGGCAATGCCGCGATGCTCGGCTGCTGCGACGTCATCATCGCCACAAGGAACGCCTCGATCGGCATGGGCGGTCCGGCCATGATCGAGGGCGGCGGCCTCGGCGTCTACCATCCGGCCGAGGTCGGCCCGGTCTCGTTCCAGTCGCCCAACGGCGTCATCGACATTCTGGTCGAGGACGAGGAAGAGGCGACGCGCGTCGCGCAGAAATACCTGTCCTACTTCCAGGGTGCGGTGACGGACTGGGAAGCCGCCAACCAGCGCCTGCTCCGCCGCGCGATTCCCGAGAATCGCCTGCGCGTCTACGACATCCGCAATGTGATCGACCTCGTCGCCGACAAGGGCTCCGTGCTGGAGCTGCGCCGCGACTACGGCGTCGGCATGATCACCGCGCTGATCCGGATCGAGGGCAAGCCGTTCGGCCTCATCGCCAACAATCCGCGCCATCTCGGCGGCGCGATTGACGCCGATGCCGGCGACAAGGCCGCGCGCTTCCTCCAGCTTTGCGATGCCTTCGATCTTCCGATCGTCTCGCTCTGCGACACGCCCGGCTTCATGGTTGGCCCCGAGGCGGAGAAGACCGCGATCGTGCGCCACGTCTCGCGCATGTTCGTCACCGGCGCGAGCCTCACCGTGCCGTTGTTCGGCATCGTGCTGCGCAAGGGCTACGGCTTAGGGGCGCAATCGATGATCGGCGGCGGCTTCCATGCCTCGTTCTTCACCGCGGCCTGGCCGACCGGCGAGTTCGGCGGCATGGGCCTGGAAGGCTATGTCCGCCTCGGCTTCCGCAAGGAGATGGAGGCGATCGCCGACCCCGAGGAGCGCGAAACCTACTACCGCAACAAGGTCGCCGAGCTCTACGCCAACGGCAAGGCGGTCTCGATCGCCTCGGTGTTCGAGATCGACAACGTCATCGACCCTGCCGAGACGCGGCGCTGGATCATGGCGGGATTGCGCTCGGTGCCGAAGCCGCAGGCGCGAACCGGGAAGAAGCGGCCGTGCATCGACACGTGGTGAGGGCGGTGCAGCAATAGCTGCGTCCCGGTTCCCGATTGACATCCCCGCCTGTGGTGCCAGACTTTGCACAATAATACAGGGTGGAGACGTCCGCGATGGCCAGCCTCTCGGCCTCGAACCATGTCGCCCGCGTCTTGTCCGTCGCCAACCATGTGACCGACGTCGACGCCTCCTCGCGGATTGCCAATTCCTGGCGGCGTTGCCTGATCAGCCACAAGCTCGATCCCGCCCGCCAGGGCCCGCCGCAGACGCTGACCGAAGCCGAGATCCGCCACGTCGCCGAGCCCATGGCGGAGACGATCAGGCTGCTCACACCCGAGCTCGACGATCTCGCCCGCGTGCTGCGCGACGCCGGCTACTGCGTCAATCTGGCGGACGTGAACGCGACCATGCTGTTCAGCCGCCTGCCGGGCGAAGCCGACGCAAAAATGTTCATGGACTGGAAGATCTACACCGGGTCGAACTTTGCCGAGACTTTCGAGGGCACCAACGGGCTCGGCACCGCGCTTGCCGAGCAGAAGCCGATCCTGGTGCATCGCGACGAGCATTTTCGCGCGCAGTGGCACATGTTCTCCTGCGCGGTGGCGCCGCTGTTCGATCACGCCGGGCGTCTCGCGGGCGCTGTCAACATCACCTCCTGCCGGGAGGACCTCGAACGCACCGCGCATCAGCTTGCGCTCGCGGTGACGATGGAGGCGACGCGGCGGATGGAGGGCGCGATCTTCCGCGGCCACTTCCGCAATGCCTGGATCGCGACCGTGCCGGGCGACGGCGGCAGCGGCCTGCTCGCCTATGACGACGATCGCCGTATCGTCGGCGCCTGCCGGTCGGCGCGTGCGCTGCTTGGCCTGACCGACGGCCTGATCGCATCCGGCATCGACCTGTCGCGTTACATCAAGCTCGACCACCACGGAGCGGACGAGCGCGTCGAGCTGCGTCGCGCCGATGGCAGCCCGTTGGGCCACGGTCACGTTACGCCTCCGCTGCGCGCAAAATTGCCGGCGCGGCCTCGCGAGCTGCCGGCCGACCGGTTCGATGCGCTGCAGCGGCTCGCCGGCCGCGATCCCGGCCTCGTCCGAAGCGTCAAGCGGCTGAGGAGCATCGGCGATCACAATCTGCCGGTGCTCCTATGTGGCGAGACCGGTGTCGGCAAGGACGTGTTCGCGCGCGCCATTCACGCCGCCAGCAATCGCGCGCGCAACAATTACGTCGCGCTGAACTGCGCGGCGATGCCGGAGAGCCTGATCGACGCCGAGCTGTTCGGCTACGAGGCCGGCGCCTTCACCGGCGCGCGGCGCGACGGATCAAAGGGCCTGATCGTGCAGGCCGACGGCGGCACGCTGTTCCTCGACGAGATCGGCGACATGCCGATCGGCTTGCAGACGCGGCTGTTGCGCGTCTTGGAAAACCGCGAAGTCTGGCCGCTTGGCGCGCTCAAGCCGGTGCCGGTCGACATCCGCCTGATCAGCGCCACCCACCGCGACCTCGGCCGCATGGCGGAGCTGGGGGCTTTCCGCGCCGACCTCTATTTCCGACTGCGCGGCATGGAGGTGCATTTGCCGCCCCTGCGCGAGCGCGCCGACCGCGACGACGTCATTCGCCAGATCGCGCGCGAGGAGGCGCTGAACTGCCGGCTTTCGGACGAGGCCTGGACGCAGCTCGCGGCCTATCCCTATCCCGGCAACATGCGTCAGCTTCGCCACGTGCTGCGGCTCGCCGGCTGCACCGCGGAGAACGGCGTCATCACGGATGCCGATCTCGATCTGCCGCCGTTCGGTGGAAGAACCGCGGAGCCGGACCTGGCGGCGGCCGAGCGCGCCACGATCCTCGAAGCCCTGCGCCAGCACGGCGGCCGCGTGACCGAAGCGGCGCGTGCGCTAAGGCTCAGCCGTGCGACGCTCTATCGCAAGATCAAGCAGTTGAAGATCGAGGCGGCGCAGTAGCGCGCTTTCTTCCCCTCTCCCCCTGTGGGAGAGGGTGGCTCGCCGCGATAGCGGCGGGACGGGTGAGGGGTTCTCTCCGCGCGCGACTTTTTTGCTTTTGAATTTGCGGATAGATACCCCTCATCCGGCGCTCCGCGCCACCTTCTCCCACAAGGGGAGAAGGGAAGACACCACCGGCGCGCCTGTCACGAAAAATCGGTCCAGCTCAAATGCCTTGAATCGAGATCGCCGACCGACACGGTCTCGCGCATCTCGCGCGGGGTGTGGAAGCTGCTGCGCAGGTACACCAGCGGCGTTGCCGCCGCCGAATACGAGACGCCGCGCACTTCGCCGACGAAGATCGAATGCGTCGTGGTCTCGAACTCCTGCGCCAGCACGCAATCGAACGCGGCGACCGCATCCGTCAGCACGGGCGCGCCGGTCTCACCGCGCCTCCATTGCCCGAAGGCAAAGCGGTCGTCGCCATTGACGCCCTTCTGGCCGCTGAAGGTGAGCGCGAGCAGTGCGTGATCCTCGTGCAGGAAGTTGATCGCGAAAGCGCCTTCCTCGCGGATGCGCGCATGCGCGCTGGCATTGCGGTTGACGCAGACGATCAGCGACGGCGGATTGTCCGACAGCGAGCAGGCCGACGTCACCGTCAGGCCGGTGCGCTTGCCGTGCTCGGCGCCGACCGTCACCAGCGCAACCGCACCGGCGCATTGGCGCATCGCCTGCTTGAAATCCTTTGCGTCAAGAGGCTTTGCGTCTAGAGGTTTGGCGTCGCGGCTCACGCGGACATCTCCGAAATATAATGCGGGTGCGGCACGATCGCGCCGCACCCGCGTTCGGTCAAGCCGCCTTCTTCGCAGAGCCGAGATGCTTCAGGCGCGGCATCACCTCGTTCTTGAGCAGCGACAGCGAGTGGTGCCAGGCCTCCGGCTTGTGCTTGTAGTCGAAGCCGAACACCAGAAGCACGCCGAAGCCGCCGACCTCCTCGTAGATCTTCTCGATCTTCTCGGCGACGGTCGAGGGTGAGCCGACGATCCAGTTCCGCTTGGCGCAATATTCGACGGTGACGTCGCTGTCGGGCACGTCGGGCGCGTGCTTCAGATAGTCCTTGAAGCCGAAATGGCCGAGCAGCGGCAGGAAGTACTCGTGCATCATCCGGCCCATCATGTCGCCGGTCGAGAGCTTCCAGGCCTCCTCGTCGGTGTCGGCGACGAACACCTCGCGCACCAGCCGCCAGTCCTGGCGGTTCGGCTTGCGGCCCGTCTTGGCGGCGCCGACCTCGACCGAGTCCCAGTGGCTGGAGACATAGGCCGGGTTGAGGTTGAGGCTCATCGGGATGAAGCCGCGCTCACCCGCGAGCTTCAACGTGTCCGAGTTCTTGGAGAGGCCCGCGACGCCGATCGGCGGATGCGGCGCCTGCAGCGGCTTGATGTGGGGTTTGAGGAAGTCGAACATCGTGTCGGGCTTGGTCACCGTCCAGAACTTGCCCTTGTGAGTGAAGGGCGCGGGCTCCGACCAGAGCTTCAGGATGATCTCCAGCGCCTCGCGGGTCATGTCGCGGTTCTGGCCGCTCATGCCGTCGACGTTGAACATCGCCCAGTCGCTCGGCAGGCCGGATGCGGCGACGCCGAAATTGAGCCGGCCCTCGGAGAGGTGGTCGAGCATGGCGACACGGTTGGCGAGCTCGGCGGGATGATGATAGGGCAGCAGGAAGCCGCCCGGCCCGATGCGGATGTTCCTGGTCTGAAGCAGCGCCTGCGCGATCAGGAGGTCAGGGGTGGGATTGGGTTCCCAGGGCGCGGTGTGATGCTCGCCGATCCAGGCCTCCTGGTAGCCGAGCTCGTCGAGCCAGCGCATGGTCTGCAGGTCCCAGTCGTTTCCCTCCTTCAGGCCGCACTCCGGCGGATGAGAAGGCATCGTGAAATAGCCGATCTCCATGGGGTTCCTCATCTGATGTTGACGCGTCTTGTTGCGCGGTTCACGGACTTGAGCGGAGAACGCATCAGCAAGCGGTGTGCCAGCGCAGGCTGCGCCTCGGATATGCGAGAAAGGGCTGGTTTGCGGCGGCAATTGCCGATATCCCGGGGTGGATTTGCAAAGAGCCCGTCTCATTGTCGCGAGACGGCGTCTTGCCGCTGAGACGAAGGATGCGCGTTGAGATGACCGAACCCGCCTATGTCGCGGTGGACTGGGGCACCAGCAGCTTTCGCCTGTGGCTGGTCGATCGCACCGGCCGGGTCCTGGCCGAGCGCCGCAGCGACGAGGGCATGCTGGCCGCGGCCAAGGCCGGCTTCGCCACCGTGCTGCAATCGCATCTCGCTGCGGTCGAGGCGCCCAACCGACTGCCGGTTCTCGTCTGCGGCATGGCAGGTGCACGCACCGGCTGGGTCGAGGCCGGCTATGTCGACACGCCGGCGCCGCTTGCGGCAATATTGAAGCAGGCCGCGCCTGTGCCCGGCGAGGTGCGCGACATCCGCATCCTGCCCGGCATCGCGCAGCGCGACGCAAAGGCGCCTGACGTGATGCGCGGCGAGGAGACGCAACTGCTCGGCGCGCTCGGCCTCGATGCCGCCGGCGAGGCGCTGGTCTGCATGCCCGGCACGCATTCGAAATGGGTGCGGGTGGTGGACGGCGTCGTCGAACATTTTTCGACATTCATGACCGGCGAGCTGTTCAGCGTGGTCTCGCGCGAGACGATCCTGTCGCTCGCGGTCGCCGGCGCCGACGAGGCCGAGGATGTCGCGAGCTTCAAGGCGGCGGTCGTTGCCGCGTTCAAGGCGCCTGCCTTCGCCGCCAATCTCCTGTTCGGCGCGCGATCGCGGCAGCTCCTGTTCGGCGGCACGCCGGCATCCGCGCGCGAAACACTGTCGGGCACGTTGATCGGCGTCGAACTCGCGGCGGGGCTTTCCGGCGCGGTGCCGAAGGCGGGCATCACGCTGATTGCGTCGGGGCGGCTCGCGACGCTGTATCGGCTCGCCTTCGATGCGCTGTCGGTTGCCGTGAAGGCGATCGATGCGGATGAAGCGGTTCGTCGCGGCCTGTCGATGGCGGCCGCGGCGATCTGGACCAAGTGAGGATTTTGAGATGAGCGTTGCCTTTCCGCCGATGAAGCGGCCGCTGGTTGCGATCCTGCGCGGCATCAGGCCCGAGGAGACCGAAGCCATCGTCGGCGTGCTGATCGAGGCCGGCATGACCGCGATCGAAATTCCGCTGAACTCGCCGGATCCGTTCCGCTCGATCGGGCTGGCCGCGAAGCAGGCGCCCGCCAACGTCCTGATCGGCGCCGGCACGGTGCTGACCGCTGGCGATGTCGATCGTCTAAGCGATGTCGGCGGCAAGCTGCTGGTCTCGCCGAATGTCGACACCGAGGTGCTGGCGCGCGCGCATCAGCACGGCATGGTGACGATGCCCGGCGTGTTCTCGCCGACCGAGGCGCTGCTTGCCGCACGCTCCGGTGCCTCCAGCCTGAAATTCTTTCCGGCGAGCGTGCTCGGCGCCTCCGGCATCGCCGCGATCCGCGCCGTGCTGCCGGCCGGCGTGATGATCGCGGCCGTCGGCGGCGTCTCCGACCAGAATTTTGCCGACTACATCAAGGGCGGCGTGACCGCGTTCGGGCTCGGCTCCAGCCTCTACAAGCCCGGCATGACGGCCGCTGATGTCGCGACCCGTGCGAAGGCGACGATCGACGCTTACGACCGGGCGATTGCCGGGGGCTGAGCTAGCCGCGTTTCGCCGAGGGCAGCGGCAGCCGCTCGTGGCGGCGCTGGAAGCGCTGCCAGTGCAGCACGAGGCCGATCAGCGCCGCCGGGACGAAACCGAGCACGATCAGGAAGTGCGGCAGTTCCTTCGGCGAGATGAAGGCGATGGCGATGTCCGAGATCAGCCAGAGCGCGGCGAACATCACCGCGAAATCCGTGCGCGGGCAGCGCAGATAGTAGAACACGGCGGTGATGACGATGGCGGGCGCGATCGCAATGCCGATCATGACCGCCGTCAGCTCCTTCGGCGTCAGGGCGTCGAGCACCATCGACGCCAACAGCCAGATGGCGGCGAACATGGCAACGATATCAATCGGATGCCGCAATCGAATACCTCTCGCGGGGAACGCGCTATCGTTGTGGTCCGCCGTCCGGCCGTCAAGTGAAATACGTCTATTCGTCGTCGTTTCCGGGCGTCGGGCGGAGCATGAAATGGCCGAAAGCGGTCGCAATCGGCCTGTCCGCATCGTCCTGCCAGGCCCGAGCCTCGAAGGCGACGATGCGCCGGCCCTGCTTCACGATCGAGACATTGGCAAAGCTGTCCAGCGCCCGCCCGGAGCGCAGATAGTTGATGGTGAGCCCGATCGGCTTCGGCAAGGTGGCGATGCCGAGCTCGCGCCGCACGCCGACGATGGCGGTGGTCTCGAGGAAGGCGCCGGTCATGCCGCCATGGATCGCGGGCAGGATCGGGTTGCCGATGATTTTTGGCGAGAACGGCATCGTCAGCGTGCCGTCGTCGTTGACGCGAATGCCGAGCCAGCGCGCGAACGGACTGCTCGCGAACGGTCCGTCCGGATCCTCCGGGGCCTCCAGGGTCAGCGCGGCGCGGCCATCGAGCCTGCGGTCGGTGAGCATGTTGGTGCGGTTGGCGCCGATCATGAAGCAGGCGGTGGCGGTCGCGACCGGATCCTCCTCGGAGTCCTGATAGGCGGTGGAGCGCACGAAGGCGATCGAACGGGTGGTGCGGTAGCACACTGAATGCGCCTTGATGTCGAGGCCGGGCGTCGCCGGCTTCTGGTAGTCGATGCGCAGGTCGAGCGTTGCGATCGCGCGCGTGCCGTCGAGCGCGAGCTGCACCGCCATGCCGCAGCTTTCGTCCAAGAGCGCAGTGACGACGCCGCCATGCAGCACGCCGGTCCCGGCGTCGCCGACGAAGATGGGGTGGTAGGGCAGGCGCGACCAGGCCTCGCCCGGCGCGAACCGGTCGAGCAGGAGCCCGCTGATATGGCCGTAGTCGGAGCGGCGGCCGCCGATGGCCCCGGCGAGTTCCTCGAAGGCAGGCGTGGTCGATGAATTGGACATGGCGACGTTTTAGCCCAGTGCAGGGCGCCGCGCAAAACATCACAGGCGTGTTCCCTCCACCGGCCGGTTTGGCCTCGACAGGGCGCGGCGAAGCAACGATGGTGGCGTCAGTGCACTGCCTGTGAGGAATATTTCATGGCCGACCCCGAAACGCCCGCCGCCAACCAGGCGCCCGTCACCATTTCGGGCTCCTCTTCCGAAAGGGCGCCCATCGTTTATTTCGATAACGTCTCCTGTTTCGGCCATCACAACGGCTCGATCCAGATCGAGCTTGTCACGAACTTGCTGATGCCCGTCGGCGCCGCCGTCAGGGTCGACCTGGTGCAGACCGCACATCTGCGCTGCAATCCCGCCGCGGCGCTGGCGCTGCGTGAGGCGCTCGACAAGGCGCTGGCGATGTTCAGGCAGGGGCAGCAGCCGGCGGACGCGATCCCGGTGGTGAAGAACTGAGATCACAATTGACAGTCAGCCGGCTTTGCGTCACGTTTCGCGCAGGTTGATACGACCTGCCGGTTGCACCCTCCGTGGAATGGTGAACGTATCGAGCCGTCATCGGCCTCCCTTTGCCGAGCGACCGGGTCAGCAACGCAACCACCTGACACTCCTGGATCGCTCATGCAGAGGACGAACTGATGCGCGATTTTCGCGATGCCAAATCTATGGCGCAGACCCTGCGCGAATCCCTGACCACCAAAGCCGTCACCATCAGTCACAGCGAGAGCCTCGAACTGGTGTCGAGGATGCTGGGCGTTGCCGACTGGAATACGCTGTCTGCGATGCTTCACGCCGAGCGGCGCGAGGTGGCTGCGCCGGTCGCAAAACTCAAGACAACAACAGCGCTTTATCCCGCCGTACCGCTCCGCGATCTCGTTCCGTTTCCGAACGCAACCTATCCGCTGTTTGTGGGCCGCGAGGGCACCATTCGGGCCCTGAACCAGGCGTTCGAAGGCGGACGGGAGATTGTGATAGCGATCCAGCGCGAGGCAACCGTCGACGATCCCCGATTGTTCGATGTCTACGAGATCGGTGTCCTTTCGCAACTGCTCGAGCTTGAACCGCTCCAGGGTGGCACGTTCAAGGTGCTGACGCGTGGGCTTCGGCGCGTCGCGCTACGCAGCTTTGTGACTGAGGCGGTCGCCTATCAGGCTGAAGTCGTTGACGTCAGCGAGGGTGCGGTCCGCGATGCAAGGGATCTGATCCGAAGGATCTATCAACGCTTCCAGGATTATACGGCGGCTCACGGAATTCTGGTGCCGGACCTTTGGCTGTTCTTCGACCAAACCCGTGATCCCGGACAGATCGCCGATACCGTCGCGGCGCGGATGAAATTGCCCATCAAGGATAGGTACGAGTTATTGGCGACGCTCGATCCCATGAAACGGCTCGAACGGATCGACGCGCTGCTCGACCTGTCGCAACGGCCGATCTCGGCAGACTACGCGGCCACGAAACGGCGGGCGCTCGATCATGCCGACCGGCGCCGCCATCAATACGCGACGCTTGAGCATTTACTGCTGGCCCTGACCGAGGATGCGAACGCGTCCGCGGTCATGCGCGCCTGCGATGCCGATCTCGGCAAGCTGACGCAAAGCCTCGTGCAATATCTCGACAACGAACTCAAGCACATGGTGATCGAGACCGGACGTGCCGAGCCCACACAGGCGTTCAAGCGTGTCGATCAGCGCGCCGCGTTCCTTGCCCAGGAGGTTGGATATCCTGAAGTCACCGGCGTCAATGCGCTTGTTGCCTTGTTTGCGGAAACGCGAAGTCCCGCGGCACGTCTGCTCGCGGAGCATGGTGTCTCGCGCGGGCGTGCTGACAAGGCGATTGGACGAGGCGTTGGCTAGGACGCATCGCCAGGCCTAGCCGACATGCACCTTCGGCTTCCTGCCGCCGTTCCACTCGCCGTCGAGTGCGCGTTCGATCTGGGCCGCAAGCTGCAGAAGCAGGCCGTCATTGGCGCAGGCAGCACTTCTTGAATTTCTTTCCGCTGCCGCAAGGACAGGGATCGTTGCGGCCGACCTTCGCAAACGGGTTGGCACGCGGATCGGAAAGTGAGGGCGACCGAAGACGTTTCTGCTGAGCCAGATATTGTGGATCGAACGCAGCCCATTTCGAGAGCTCCATTGTGTCCCCGAACAGCGTCAGCTCGCCGTCCGGGTGAACCAGGGGCTTGCCCGGGTGGTCGATCGCGTGTTGCAGGTCCTTCTCGAAATCCTTGAAAGAGAGCCAGGTCTTGTCGATAGCCCCCCTTGCGAAGGCTTGCTGGACGAGTGGCTTCAACTCGTCCAGTCCGAGCCATGCGATCGTTTGCTGCCAGCCCGCCCAGGCGTAGCAGTCGATCCGCGGCTCTATCCGATCGTAGCAGTCGCGCAGGAACTGCGCGGTCCAGGTGCGCGAAAGATGGCCGCCGAGGGTCAGAATGGCCGTCGCATCGATCATCCGCGAGCGAATGTACTCGTCGGCTGTCCGCGCGTAGACGATCTCCTGGAGAGGTAGTGGGTCTCCGTCGAAAACCGCCGCCATGACGCGATGGACTGTCACGGTAATCGCATCACCCAGGATCGGACTGAGTACCTTGTCAGGGAGCTGGAGAAATCTCGCGAGAGTACGGTAGGCACTTTTGGCCTCCCATTCTCCCAGCAGATGAAATGCGAAGAAAAGGCCGGTATCGGTCGGCGCCGGTCCGGAAGACATGAAGCGTTCGAAGGCCTCGATGAATACCGGGATCACCGCCTCGCGGTTGGCCCGCGCCACCAGGATCGCTTCGGTCGGAAATCCCTCAGAGGTACTCAACCGTTCGAGAATCTCATGAGCTTCCATCTGCGCGCTCGCCATGGGGAATCCGACGCGCCTAGAATGACGCGATCCGCCCCTGGCGTCGAGCGGTATCGACTTTCCTAGCCGACATGCACCTTCGGCTTCTTCCCGCCGTTCCACTTGCCGTCGAGCGCGCGCTCGATCTGGGCGGCGAGCTGCAGCAGCAGGCCATCATTGGCTTGCTTGGCGATCGCCTGGATGCCGAGCGGCAGGCCGTGGTCCTGGCTTGCCATCGGCATCGATATCGCCGGCATGCCGCAGAGATTGGCGAGCGGCGTGAACGCGAAGAAGCGCCAGAGATTGCCGAACCAGTCCAGCACGTCAGGATTGTCGGAGATGGTCAGATATTCCTTCGTGCCGACCTTCGGCGTCGGCAGCGCCGTGATCGGCGTCAGGATCACGTCCCACTGCTCGAAGAAGCCGCCGAAGCCGCGCGATGTCGTGTTGAACACGGCCTGCATCTTCGCGCGCTCGGCGAAGCTCGTGTGGCGGCCGGCTTCCCAGATCCGGATGTTCATGGGCTCGATCAGATCTTCCGGCGGCCGCTCCAGCCCGCGCGCGGCCAGCATGTTGGAGATCACCACGGCGAAATTCGAGATGTAGCAGGTGGTCTGCGCCGCGAAGGCGGCGCGGAAGTCGAGCTCGGGCAGCGCGTAGTCGACGTGATGGCCGAGGCCTTCGAGGAAGCGGCCGGTCTTCTCCAGCTCGGCTACGATCTCAGGCGTCGCGGTGTAGTCGCCCCATGTGTGCGACAGCGCGATGCGCAGCTTTGCCGGATCGCGCTTGATCATCTCGCAATAGGGCTGCGCCGTGGTCCAGAACGGCATGAACTCGCCGGGCGCAGGTCCCCTTGCATGGTCGACGAAAGCGGCGGTGTCGCGCACCGAGCGCGACTGGCAGCCCTGGATCGAGACGAGGCCGGTGAGGTCGGACAGATGCGGTGCCAGCGAGAACACGCCGCGCGAGACTTTCAGGCCGATATTGCCGTTGACGCCGGCGGGAATGCGGATCGAGCCGCCGCCGTCGGTCGCATGCGCGATCGGCACCACGCCGGCCGCGACCATCGCGGCGCTGCCGGCCGACGAGCCGCAGGTGGTGTAGTCGGTATTCCAGGGATTGCGCGTGACATAGACGGCGGGGTTGTCGGCCGAGCTGCACACGCCGAACTCCGGCGTCGTGGTGCGGCCGATCAGGTTCAGCCCAGCCTGGCGGAATTTGCCGGTCAGGAATGTATCCGCCGCGGCGCGATTGCCGCGCATCAAGAGCGAGCCCATCTCCTGGAGCCGGCCCTTCATGGTCGGTCCGAGGTCCTTCATCAGGAAGGGGAGGCCCGCGAACGGGCCGGCGAGATTGGCGCCGTCCCGCGCCGGATCGGCGATCACGTCCTCGAACAGCTCAACCACGGCCGACAATGCCGGATTGACCTTGGCAACGGCCGCCGCCGCCTGGCGCGCCAGCTCCTTCGCGGTCAGCTCGCCCTTGCGCACGCGCCCCGCCAGCGCCACGCCATCGTGCTGCGCCCATTCGTTCCAGCTCATCGGCAAAGTCATGAAGCCCACCCCCAAAGCATGCGGCGTCACCTTTTTCGCAACGCCTCCTGTGAATCAACCGAGCCAAGGCGAGGGGCAGGGTTGCGCCCGGAGGAGGGGTCGCCGTCAGTCCTTCAGTCGTGCGATCACCGCAACCGGGCCGCCGCCCGCCGGGCCCTGGTGCTCGGCGCCGCCGGAGACGTAGATCGCGCCGGTGCCGGCAAGGCCCGCGATCAGGCCGCCGACGGCGGCGCGGGCGTGGCGGGTCGAGCTGATGTCGGTGTCCTCCAGCATGGTGTGGCGGAAGCCGCGTACGCCGCCGTCAGGCGAAGCCTCCGCCTTGGCGAAGATGTTGACGAGCTCACGGCCGGCTTGCGGCGCGAGACCCAGCCCCACGCTATTCAACGCCTCGTTCACGGCCGCGGCGTCGATGGCATCGCTCATCACGGCATGGCCGATCTCGAACTCGCTGACTGACGACGCCGCGTTGCCGAGCACGATGACGACGTTGTGCATCAGCTCGATGCCGGCGGAGGTGGAGGCGACCCTGGAGAACAGCTCGTAGCGCCGCAGCACGTCCTCGTCGCGGAGGTCGGGGGCGATCTCGCCGAGCGCGACCGCGACCCCGAGCGCGGAGGCGCCGCGCGAATAGGCCATCGAGCCATACGCGCTCGTCGTCGCCGTTGTGTTGCCGCGCGAGCCGGCCGCTGCGACGCGGTCGCTGGTCAGCAGCGGGCACTTGATCTGGACGAAATGGACGTCGGCGGGATCGGCAATACCGGCATCCGCCATTGCGGCTTTCACGGCTGTCGCCGTCTCGGAGATCTGCGCGGAACGGCCGAGCTCCTCGGGCAGGAAATCGCGTGTGTGCGCCATGCCGATGCTGAGCCGCTTGCCGGTCATGCCGGCCGGCCGCTCGGCCTCCCGGCGCGTGAACACGGTGATATGAGGGCTGAGCACGCCTTCGGTGCCGCCCGACATCACGAAGGCGATGCGCTGCTCGACCTCGTGCGGCGGCGGCCCAAGACTTGGCGCCAGCGCGGCGCACAGCGCCGCAACGGCATATTCCCGGGTGAAATCATTGACGCCGCCATTGCCCTCGGTCTTGCCGAGGATCGCCAGGATCGAGCCGGGATCGATCGCGCCGGAATCGATCATGGCCATGAGGCCGGAAACGTCGCCGGGGCCCTTGGTGGCGATCCTGACGACGCCGACCGATGTGGTGCGCATTGGAGTCCTCGTGGGGAGTTCGATGGGTCCGGCGGCTCCACCAACCGTGGAACCGCCGTGCATGTCAAGCGGCGCGATCTCTATCCGTCACCCTGAGGCGCGAGCTGCGCGGTGCGCAGCATCCCGCAGCGAGCCTCGAAGGGCGACGGCCCGGCAGCATCCGCGGCCGCTCATCCTTCGAGGCTCCGAATGGGACGCCCCGCGTCCCATACCTCGCACCTCAGGATGACGGATCAGGAGACCCGCAGGCCGTATGTATCACCCACAATCCCTTGTGCCGCCCGACAGGCAAAACACACGAGCGCGGGGTCAATCGCTGCCCCAAAAATATTCGCCTTTACAGAATTTCTGATTTATCGCATTCTCTCGCCAACCCACCCCGATCAGAGGGGCGTATCGCGATCGTCACGAACGCGGGGTGGGCCGTGGTGGACGCTGGCCACACCGGCGCGAAGGTCGTCGCAGGGCGGGCAACCGTGAGCGAAAGGACGGCGCGCACACGACCGGTGTGATCGGCGTACGGCAAAACCGTGTCGTCCTGGCGCCCGGAGCCTGTGCGCCAAGCCTTGCGGTGATGCGACGGTCCAACCGGGCCTTTAAGCATCAGCCATCCGTAAGGTGACGGGGGCAATAGTGCATCGCTCCCCGGGGAGAGCTCGGCATAAGCCGTAAAACCACTGCGCAGGGAAGGCCGGTTGTTGTGCCTCACCTGTATGCCGCTGTGCAGATCTTCTTGCCATTTCGCACAGTGGACCGTGGGTGCCCGGCCGGCACCCGGTCTTCCCTGCGCCCTCTGACACAGGAGGGTGAATTGATCATGGAAAGCTCGGGCAGGAACTGTCGCGAGAAGGCGAAGCTGTATCTGTTTGCTCCGTCATTGCGAGCGTAGCGAAGCAATCCAGAATCCCTCCGGGGAAAGACTCTGGATTGCTTCGCTGCGCTCGCAATGACGAGGTCTGGGCAGCAGCGGCGCGTCAATCTCGACCGTGCCCCGGACGCAGCGCAGCGCCCCCGGCGATGCGAAGCATCGTCCGGTGCGGTGCGCTGCAGAGCCGGGGCCCATCTTGCAGCCGATTGTGCCGCCTTCTGGGTCCCGGCTCTGCGCCGCAACGCTCCGCGTTGCAGCGCGTCCGGGACACAAGAGGAGTAAACTCAGCGGCGCAGCCGTGTCCCCACGAGTGTGGCGAAATCACCTGGCTTCAACAAAAAATTCTCTGTCGACGGTTGCGCGCCGCACCTTGATGAATCAACCTCGATGGGCCCATAAGCGGCGTCCCGCGGTCGAGTTTCGGCTCGCGTCGCGTGCTTGGATAAAGGAATTCTCGCGTGGCAAATATCAACCAGAAAATTGCGCAGGAGCTTGGGGTCCGGGCGGAGCAGGTCGAGGCGGCGGTGACGCTGCTCGACGGCGGCGCCACGGTTCCCTTCATCGCCCGCTACCGCAAGGAAGCGACCGGTGCGCTCGACGACGCGCAACTGCGCACCCTGGAGGAGCGCCTGGGCTATTTGCGCGAGCTCGAAGACCGCCGCAAGGCCATCCTCGAATCGGTGCGCGAGCAGGGCAAGCTCGACGCGGCGCTGGAAGCCTCCATTCTCGCCGCCGACAGCAAGGCGCGCCTCGAGGACATCTACCTGCCGTTCAAGCCCAAGCGCCGCACCAAGGCGGAGATCGCCAAGGAAGCCGGCCTCGAGCCGCTTGCCAACCAGCTCATGGCCGAGCCCGGCAACGATCCCAAAATCGTGGCCGAAGCCTTCGTCAATGCCGAGAAGGGCGTCGCGGATGCCACCGCCGCGCTCGACGGCGCCCGCGCCATCCTGGTCGAGCGCTTCGACGAGGACGCCGACCTGATCGGCGCATTGCGCGAGGAGATGTGGACCAATGCGCGCATGGCCTCCAAGGTGCGCGACGGCAAGAAGACCGAGGGCGAGAAGTTCGCCGACTATTTCGATTTCTCCGAGCCGCTGACAAAACTGCCGTCGCATAGAATCCTGGCGATGTTCCGCGGCGAGAAGGAGGAGATCCTCGATCTGCAGATCCAGGCCGAGGCCGAAACGCCGCCCGCGGGCGTACCCGGCGCCTATGAACTGAAGATCATGAAGCGGTTCGGCATCGCTGACCTCAAGCGCGCCGGCGATCGCTGGCTCGTCGATACCGTACGCTGGGCCTGGCGCACCAAGATCCAGGTGCATCTCAACATCGACCTGCGGATGCGGCTGTGGAATGCGGCCGAGACCGAGGCCGTGCGCGTGTTCGCCTCGAACTTGCGCGACCTCCTGCTCGCCGCGCCCGCCGGCACACGCGTCACCATGGGACTGGATCCCGGCTACCGCACCGGCGTCAAGGTCGCGGTCACCGATGCGACCGGCAAGGTGGTCGATACCGCCGTGATCTATCCGCACGAGCCGCAGCGGCAGTGGAACGAGTCGCTCGCGATCCTCGGCAAGCTTGCACTGAAGCATCGTGTCGAGCTGATCGCGATCGGCAACGGCACAGCCTCGCGCGAAACCGACAAGCTCGCGGGCGATCTCGTCAAGGGGCTGGCCGAGCTGAAGATGAACAAGATCGTGGTGTCGGAAGCCGGCGCGTCGGTCTATTCGGCCTCGGCCTTTGCCTCGGAGGAGCTGCCCGGGCTCGACGTCACGCTGCGCGGCGCGGTCTCGATCGCGCGGCGCCTGCAGGATCCGCTCGCCGAGCTCGTCAAGATCGAGCCCAAGGCGATCGGCGTCGGCCAGTACCAGCACGACCTCGGCCAGGCCAAGCTCGCCAAGTCGCTCGATGCCGTGGTCGAGGATTGCGTGAACGCGGTCGGCGTCGACGTCAACACCGCCTCCGCGCCGCTGCTCGCCCGCGTGTCGGGCGTCGGCTCGGGCCTTGCCCAGAGCATCGTGCAGCATCGCGACGCCAACGGCCCGTTCAAGTCGCGCAAGGCGCTCAAGGACGTGCCGCGGCTCGGGCCCAAGGCGTTCGAGCAGTGCGCGGGCTTCCTGCGCATTCTCGGCGGCGAGGACCCGCTCGATGCCTCCGGCGTACATCCGGAAGCCTATCCGGTGGTGCGGCGGATTCTCGAGGCCACGAAGAGCGACATCAAGGCGCTGATCGGCAGCAGTGAGATCGTACGCACGCTGAAGCCGAAGGATTTCGTCGACGAGACCTTTGGTTTGCCGACCGTCACCGACATCCTGCGTGAGCTGGAGAAGCCAGGCCGCGATCCGCGTCCTGCGTTCAAGGCGGCCGTGTTCAAGGAAGGCGTCGAGGAGATCAAGCACCTCCAGAAGGGCATGATCCTCGAAGGCACCGTGACCAACGTCGCCGCCTTCGGCGCCTTCGTCGACATCGGCGTGCACCAGGACGGGCTCGTGCACATCTCGGCGATGTCGAAGACCTACATCAAGGACCCGCGCGAGGTGGTGAAGCCGGGCGACATCGTCAAGGTCAAGGTGTTGGACTTCGAGGTCGCGCGCAAGCGCATCTCGCTAACGCTGCGGCTCGACGACGAGGTCGGTGCCAAGAAGGACGCCCCCGGCATGCAGCGCGACAATGGCGCGCGAAATCCTGCCCGCATGACCTCCTCGGCGCCGCGCAAGCAGGAGCAGTCCAGCGGCGGCGGCGCGCTCGCTGAAGCCATGCGCCGCGCCGCGGAGAAGAACGGCGGCAAGCGGGCTTGAGTTCACCTCTCCCCGCCCTTCTGCGGGGAGAGGTCGGAATTCGCGCTGAAAGCGTGGATTCCGGGTGAGGGGCCAGGCAACCTGTCGGTCGGATCAATTGTCTGTCCGACTCTCGCGCGTCTGATCCCAAATTCAGATCGCATTCGCGGACGCAGCCCCTCACCCCGCCCTCTCCCCGTAAGCACGGGTAGAGGGAGCGAGAGAGCGGCGCCTCCCTGACATCTGCGTCAGAATCTGGCGCATTTGTAAGTTGAAGGCGGCCGTTCCTCCTCATCTGATCCTCCTGGCGCGGCCGGCGTGACGGCGCGCTGCAAGGAGGATGCTTCGATGGACAACAGGCTTCTCAAGGGCCTCACCGCGGTGATGATCGCCGCGGCGATGGCGGTGGCGTCACCCGTGCTCGCCCGTGGCGGCGGCGGCGGTGGCGGCGGTGGCCATGGCGGCTTCGGCGGTGGCGGCTTCGGTGGCGGTCATGGCGGCTTCGGCGGCGGTATGCACGCGGGCGGCATGGGCGGCATGCGCGCGGCCGGTTTCAGCGGCATGCATGTCGGCGGCATGGGCGGCGCGCGCTTCGTCGGCGGCCCGGGCTTCGGCGGTGCACGCTTCGCCCACGCGGCGATGGGGCCGCACTTCGCAGGTAGCGCCTGGCACGGCCACCATGCCTTCTTCCATCACCATCACTTCCGTCGTTTCGCCGTCTTCGGCGCCCCCTATTACTACGCCGGCTATGACGATGGCTGCTGGCGCAGGAGCTGGACGCCCTATGGCTGGCACTGGGTCAATGTGTGCGGGGATTCTTGGTACTAGCCGCGAACCGCACCATTGTCGCGATCGCCACCGGATGGTTCCGCTCTGCCCCGGAACGGGATAGTCTGGTGGTGATCGTCGCGCGGAGTTTTGCATGACTGGAGGTCACCGCCGCATCCTGGTCGTCGAGGACGATCCGGAGACTGCAGGCCAGCTCGCCGACGAGCTGACGATTTCGGGCTACGACGTCGATCTCGCCGCGACCGGGCGCGAGGCCCTGAGCCACGGCGCCGCGCGCGACTATGCCGTGATCACCATCGACCGCATGCTGCCCGACATCGACGGCATAACCGTGATGCGGCAACTCCGCGACGACGGCGTCGCGGCGCCCTTTCTCATCATCTCCGCGCTCGGCGAGGTCGACGACCGCGTGCGCGGCCTGCGCGCCGGCGGCGATGATTATCTCGTCAAGCCGTTCTCCTTCGTCGAGCTGCTGGCCCGCCTGGAAGCGCTCGGGCGCCGCAGCGAGACCATCGCCAAGGAAACCGTGCTGCGGGTCGGCGACCTCGCCATCGATTTGATCGCGCGAGCTGCCTCCCGGCGCGGCCGCAAGATTCCGCTCTTGCCGCGGGAATTCCAGCTGCTCGAATATCTCGTCCGCAACGAGGGCCGCGTCGTCTCGCGTGCGATGCTGCTTCAGCACGTCTGGGACCTGCATTTCGATCCCTCCACCAACATCATCGACGTCTATGTCGGACGTGTCCGCCGCAAGGTCGACGACGCCCAGGACTATCCGCTGATCCACACCATCCGCGGCATCGGATATTGCCTCCGTGCTCCTTCTTAAGACGCTTGGTTCGTCGACCTTCCGCCTGGCGCTGCTCGCGATCGCGGTGTTCGGGCTGATCGTCGCGGCGATCATGGCCTATGTCTATTTCGGCACGCTCGCCTATGTGCGAAGCCGGGTTGGCGACGTCGGCGATCACGAGGCCTTCACCGAGATGATCGAGCTCGCGATGGTCGCGGTTGCGGTGCTGCTCGCGGTGCTGGCGGGGCTCGCGGCCGTGCTGGTGACGCGGCGCACCGTCGGGCGCATCGAGCAGATCAATGCCACCAGCCGCGCCATCATGCAGTCCGGTCTCGACCAGCGTATCCCCTTGCGCGGCAGCCATGACGAATGGGATCGCGTCGCCGAGAACCTCAACCAGATGCTCGACCGCATCGAGACGCTGATGGGGGAGGTCAAGCAGGTCAGCGACAATGTCGCCCATGACCTGCGCACGCCGCTGACGCGCATGCGCGGCCGGCTGGAGAAGGCCTATCACGCCCAGCGCAACAGCGAGGCCGATGCAGTCCTGATCGGCGACACCATCGCCGATCTCGATGCCGTGCTCGGCATGTTCACCTCCATCACGCGGATCTCGGAGATCGAGACCCGCGCCCGCAGGAGCGCCTTTCGCGCGCTCAACCTAGCCGAGATCGCGGGCGAGGTCGTCGAGCTCTACGATGCCGCCGCCGAAGAGGTCGCGACCCGCCTCAGCCTCGACGGCGACAGCGAGGTGCCGGTGACCGGCGACCGCGATCTCCTGTTCGACGCCATTGCCAATCTCGTCGACAACGCGATCAAGCATGGCCGGGCTGGCGGGCGGGTGACGGTGACGTGCCGCGGTGCGGGCGGCAACGCATTGATCGCGGTCGCCGATGACGGGCCGGGCGTGCCGGCCGGGCAGCGCGATCAGGTGTTCAAGCGCTTCTACCGGCTCGAACAGAGCCGCTACACGCCGGGCAACGGCCTGGGCTTGAGCCTCGTCGCGGCGGTTGCGCGCCTCCACGGTGCCGAGATCGCGCTGCAGGACGGCGCGCCGGGCCTGACGGTCCAGCTCAGCTTCCCGAGATCGTCCACGCCGTGAGCCCGGTGTCTACAGCTCGATCACGCCGCGGCGCGCCGCATGGGCCACCGCATCGGTGCGACCGGTCGCGTCCAGCTTGTCGAGCAGGGAGCCGACGTGGAATTTCACGGTATGCACGGAGATGCCGAGCTGGCGCGCGATCATCTTGTTGGAGGCGCCTTCCGCCATCAGCGCCAGCACGTCGAGTTCGCGATGCGTCAGCGCGATGTCCTCAGGGCTGGCGCGCGGATCACGCGCGACGATCGTCGCCGCCGGATGTTCGCCGGGTGCGGCAAGGCGAAGCCCGGCGACACTGCCGAGCAGCGTCGTCAGGCGACTGGCGAGGATGGGATCGTCGATCTCGAGGGCGAGCACGATCTCCGGCGTCTGGTCCGCGCTCACGCCTCGGGCCTCTCGCCGATCGTGACCTTGAAGCTCACCGGCTCTCCGCCGCGATGTACCGCGACATCGACCACCGCGCCGACGCTTGCCGGCCCCAGCGTCCGTTGCAGCGCACGCACGCCGGAGAGCTTCTGGCCGTTGACCGCCACGATGACGTCGCCCTGGCGAATGCCCGCGGCAGCCGACGGTCCCGCCTTGTCGACATTCATCACCATCGCGCCCATGCCGTCGTCGAGCCGCACCGGCTGCAGGCCAACGCCGAGATAGCCGCGGGCAATGCGGCCGCGCGCCTCGAGCTGGGGCGCGACGCGCTCGATTGTCGCCGCCGGGATTACCAGCACGCGGCGCGGCCCGAGCACGGCCATGCCGAACGCCTCGCCCGATGCGTCGAGCGCGAGGCCGCCCTGCTGGCTGTCGCGCAGGCGGACGCCGAGCTCGATCCGGGCGTCGATGTCGCCGCCGCGCAAGGAGCGCCAGCTTTTGCCGGACACAGACACCAGGCCGAGCGCTGCGCTCGGCGCATCGCGATCGGTGGCAACGACGACCGCCAGCGTGCCGAGTGCGGGAACGGCGGCCGACAGCTTGGCCGGGGCAATACCCGTATCGGCGCGCAGCAGCGCGATGTCGGTGGTATGGTCGCGGCCGGCGACGGTGGCGGCGACGGTGCGCCCGTCGGCAAGGCCGATCTCGACCTCGCCCTCGTCGGCCAGCGTCTCGTCGGCGGTGATGATCAGGCCGGGCTTCCAGACGAAGCCGGTGGCGCGGGACCGGTGGGAGTGCACGGTGACGATAGAGGGCGCGGCGCGCGCCACGACGTCGGCGAGCGCGGACGACAGTGAGGAAAGAGGGGCGAGGTCGGTCATGGACAACTCCTGTCTGTTATCCTCAATCTGGGACCTCGCAGGCGATTGCGAAACTGGCCGGGTGGTCAGGACAAAAGCCGGTTGGAGCCGGTCACGGCAAGGTCAATGCCCCAACTTGCTGGCGACCAGGTCGCGTGTTAGCACCGATTGCAGGGCGCACGACGCCTGATTTTTTCGGAATGCTGCCCGACATGCGCGAATTCCGCGGCGTTTTTCCCTATCTCGTCTCGCCCGTCGATGCCGACGGCACGGTGCGCACCGGCGTGCTGGCAAAACTCTGCGACGATCTGATCGGCGCTGGCGTGCACGGGCTGACGCCGCTCGGCTCGACCGGCGAGTTCGCCTATCTCAATGCCGCGCAGCGGACGGATGTGGTGCGGACCACGATCGAAGCCGCGAAGGGCCGCGTGCCGGTCGTCGCCGGTGTCGCCTCGACCTCGACGGCGGACGCGGTGGCGCAGGCGAAGGCGTACCAGAAGCTCGGCGCCGACGGCATTCTGGCGATCCTGGAAGCCTATTTCCCGCTCGTCGATGCCCAGGTCGAATCCTACTTTCGCGCTATCGCGGACGCGGTGGACATTCCGGTCGTCATCTACACCAACCCGCAATTCCAGCGCTCCGACCTCACCCTCGACGTGATCGCGCGTCTCGCCGAGCATCCGCGCATCGGCTACATCAAGGACGCCTCCACCAACACCGGGCGCCTGCTCTCGATCATGAACCGCTGCGGCGATGCCTTGAAGGTGTTCTCGGCGTCCGCCCATATCCCGGCCGCTGTGATGCTGATCGGCGGGCTCGGCTGGATGGCGGGCCCGGCCTGCATCATCCCGCGCCAGAGCGTGGCGCTCTACGACCTCTGCAAGGCCGGCCGCTGGGACGAGGCGATGGCGCTCCAGCGCAGGCTGTGGCGGATCAACGAGGCCTTTGCCCGCTTCAACCTCGCTGCCTGCATCAAGGCCGGGCTCGCCATCCAGGGCTACGACGTCGGCGATCCCGTTCCGCCGCAGGCCGCGCTGTCGGCCGATGCGCGCAAGGTCGTCGAAGCGGCGCTGCGGGAGCTTGCATAGCGAGCCGTCATCCCTGACATGATCAGTGCCGTAGGGTGGGCAAAGCGTAGCGTGCCCACCATCCCGATCGCGGCCGTCTAGCGACGGTGGGCACGGCGCAAGCGCGCCTTTGCCCACCCTACGAGGTCACAGATTTAAGGGGACGGCATGCCGAATCCGTGGGTTCGCCGCCCAAAACCGCCGCTGGCCTCGCCTGTTTCGATCCGCTAAAAGGCGGGCCGCATTTCAAGAGACTTCAAGGACCTATCGGAATGAACATTCTTCCCGGCAATTTGCGATTCGGAGCGGGCCAGCCCGTCAAGCGTTTGGAAGACCAGAGGCTGCTCACCGGGAAGGGACAATTCATCGACGACAAGCCGGAAGACGGCGCGCTGTGGTTGCATGTGCTGCGCTCGCCGCATGCGCACGCGAAGATCACGTCCATCGACACCAGCGCCGCGGCGTCGATGCCCGGCGTCACCGCGGTCTATACCGGCGCCGACCTGATCAAGGACGACATCGGCTCGATCCCGACGCTGAGCATCTTCAAGCGTCCCGACGGCAAGCCGATGACGGTGCCGCCGCGCCGCCTGCTTGCGCACGAGATCGTGCGCTACGCCGGAGAGGCCATCGCCGCGGTGGTCGCCGCCTCCCGCGCGGAGGCGCAGAGCGCGGCCGAAGCGATCGTGGTCGAATATGAGGTACAGCCCGCAGTGGTCGATCCGCTCGAGGCGGTCAAGCCCGGCGCGCCAATGGTGTGGCCGGAGGCGCCCGACAATATCGTCGGGGCGATGAGCTATGGCGATGCCGCCAAGGTGGACGAGGCTTTTGCGAGGGCCGCCCACACGGTCGAGCTCGACATCGTCAGCCAGCGCCTCGTGCCCTCGGCGATGGAGCCGCGCTCGACCATTGCCGAGATCGACAAGAAGACCGGCCGGCTGCTGCTGCACGTGCAGTCGCAGACGCCGGCCTCGACCCGCGACGTGCTGGCGGAAGCCGTGCTAAAGCGTCCCAAGGACAGCGTCCGCGTGCTGGTCGGCGACATCGGCGGCGGCTTTGGCCAGAAGACCAACCTCTATCCCGAGGACGGCATCGTCGCCTACGCCGCGACCAAGCTGAACAGGAAGATCCGCTGGCGCGGCGACCGCACCGACGAATTCGTCGGCGGCACCCACGGCCGCGATCTGACCTCGACCGCCTCCTTCGCGCTGGACGAGAAGGGCAAGGTGCTGGCCTATCGCGTCAAGTCGATCGGCTGCACCGGCGCCTATTCCTCGGGCGCCGCCAACATCATCCCGCTGGTGCTCGGGCCGTTCGTGCAGACCGGCGTCTATGATCTGCCGCTGGTGCATTTCGAGGTGCAGTCGGTGATGACCCACACCGCGCCCGTCGGCGCCTATCGCGGCGCGGGCCGGCCCGAGGCCGTCTTCATCGTCGAGCGCCTGTTCGACGCCGCTGCCCGCAAGATCGGCATGGATCCACGTGCGATCCGCAAAGCCAACTACATCAAGCCGGCGCAGCTGCCCTATACCAACGCGGCCGGCCAGGTCTACGATTCCGGCGCCTTCGCCCACATGCTCGATCGCGCGGTCAAGCTTGCCGACTGGGACGGCTTTGCCGCGCGCAAGAAGGCGGCGAAGAAGAAGGGTCTGCTCTACGGTCGCGGGCTCACTTCCTACATCGAATGGACCGGCGGCCGCGCCCACACTGAGAAGGTCACTTTGCAGGCGACCTCGCAGGGCCGCGTCGTCCTGCATTCCGGCACCATGGCGATGGGGCAGGGGCTGCAGACCACCTACACCCAGATGATCTCCGACACGCTCGGCATTGCCATGGACAAGATCGACGTCGTGCAAGGCGACACTGATCTCGCCATGGGGTTCGGCAGCGTCGGCTCGCGCTCGCTGTTCGTCGGCGGCACGGCGGTCGCGGTGTCCTCCAACGACCTGATCCAGAAGGCCCGCGAGAAGGCGGCGAACGTGCTCGAGACCTCGATCGAGGACATCGAGTATCAGGGCGGCATGCTCACCGTGGTCGGCACCGACCGCCGCATCAGCCTGTTCGATCTCGCCGAGAAGGAGAGCGGCGCCAAGCTCAGCGTCGATTCCGAAGGCGAGGTCGACGGCCCGAGCTGGCCGAACGGCACCCATATCTGCGAGGTCGAGATCGACCCGGAGACGGGCGTCTCGAAGGTCGTGCGCTATACGACGGTTGACGACGTCGGCGTCGCCGTGAACCCGATGCTGGTCACCGGCCAGATCCATGGCGGCGTCGCGCAGGGCATCGGCCAGGCGCTGTACGAGGGCGTCTCGTATGATGCCGACGGCCAGCTCCTCACTGCGAGCTACCAGGACTACTGCATCCCGCGCGCCGACGACGTTCCGCAAATCGTCGTGACGCTCGACGGCTCCGCGCCCTGCCGCACCAACCCGCTCGGCGCGAAGGGCTGCGGCGAATCCGGCGCCATCGGCGGCCCGCCCTGCGTCACCAACGGCGTGATGGACGCGCTGGCCGATCTCGGCATCAAGCAGTTGAATACACCGCTGACGCCGCAGAAGATCTGGCAGGCGATCCGGGACGCGAAGGTGGGGTAGTAGTTATCGTCGTCCCGGCCTAGTGCGCAATTGCGCACGGGGGCCGGGACCCATAACCACCGAATTCAGTTTGGCGACGACTGGTCATGACCAGCTCGCGCCACACTCCCTTCCCGGCGTATGGGTCCCGGCCTGCGCCAGGACGACTCTGAGTGTGGAGTGCGATTGAGCGTCAAATCCCCAACATCATCTTCGCGATGATGTCGCGCTGGATCTCCGACGTGCCGCCGAAGATCGTGTAGGCGCGGCCGTTGAGATATTCCGGCACCACCGTCAGCATCTCCTCAGGCGTCGCCGGCTCGTGGTTGAGCTTGTAGAGCGGACGCATCGGCTCGACCGCGAGTGCATCGTGGCCGATCACGTCGACGCCCAGCCGCGTCACGGCCTGGCGGATCTCGCTGTTGCGCAGCTTCAGGATGGACGACACCGCGCCGGGATTCTGCCCGGTCTGCAGCGCCGAGAGCACGCGCAGCTCGGTCATCTCCAGCGCGTCGATGTCGACCTCGACCTCGGAGATGCGGGTCGCGATATCGGGGCTGTCGATGGCGCGGCCCGTCAGATCGGACTCCGCGAGCTCCGCGATGGCCTTCAATCCCTCGCGCAGCTTGGCCGAGGCGATGCCGGAGCCGCGCTCGAACTCGAGCAGGTACTTGCCGTAGGTCCAGCCCTTGCCTTCCTCGCCGACGCGGTTGGCCACCGGCACCCGCACGTCGTCGAAGAACACCTGGTTGACCTCGTGGTCGCCGCCGATGGTGAGGATGGGGCGCGTCGTGATGCCCGGCGTCTTCATGTCGATCAAGATGAAGCTGATGCCGTCCTGCTGCCGCGGCCCGTCGCTGGTGCGCACCAGCGCGAACATGCGGTTGGCATGGTGGGCATGCGTGGTCCAGATCTTGGTGCCGTTGATGATGTAGTCGTCGCCGTCGCGCACCGCGCGCGTCTTCAGCGAGGAGAGGTCGGAGCCGGAGCCCGGCTCGGAATAGCCCTGGCACCAGTAATCCTCGCCGGAGAGAATTCGGGGCAAGTAAAAATTCTTCTGCTCGGGCGAGCCGAAGCCGATGATGACGGGGCCGACCATCTTGACGCCCATCACGTTGACGTTCGGTACGCCTGCGCGCGCGCATTCGGTCTCAAAAATCCAGCGCTGCGATGGTGTCCAGTCCGGTCCGCCATGGTCCACCGGCCAGCCCGGTGCGCCCCAGCCATTGGCATGCAACGCGCGTTGCCAGGCCATGCCGATATCGGGGTCGGAGAACACCGACGGCGTCAGCGCGGTGGCGCGCTTCATCTCCTCGGTGAGATTCTTGGTGATGAAGCCGCGCACCTCGTCCTGGAAGGCGCGTTCCTTGGCGTTGAACGACAGGTCCATTGAAGCGCTCCTCAGGCAGGTAGCTTGGCGCGGCCAAGCTGGGCGTGGCGGCCAAAGTGATGTGCGCTGCCGCCGAACAGCGTGTCGAAGGCGACGAGCCGCTTGAAATAGGCGCCGACCTCGAGCTCCTCGGTGACGCCCATGCCGCCGTGAAGCTGGATGGACTGCTCGCCGACGAAGCGCGCGCATTTGCCGATTTTCGCCTTGGCGCCTGACGCGGCCCGCGCGCGCTCCACCGGTTCCCCATCGACCTTCAGCGCGGCGCGCAGCGCCATCGAGCGCGCCTCGTCGACCTGCATGGCCATGTCGGCGAGGCGGTGGCGGATCACCTGGTTGGCCGACAGCGGTCGGCCGAACTGCTTCCTGATCTTGGTATATTCCAGCGTGGTGTCGAGCAGGACCTGCATGATGCCGACGGCCTCGGCGCCGAGCGCGGCCATGGCGCGGTCCGTGGCCCATTCGATCGCCGGCAGCGCATCGCTGCCGTCGCCGAGCAGGGCGTCCTCGGGCAGGTTCACGTCGGACAGCTCGATATTGCAGGCACGGCCGCCGCCGAGGCGCTCATGATCGCTGATGGCAACGCCCGGCGTCTTCGCCGGCACCAGGAACAGGCCGATCCGATGAGCATCGATACGCGCGGAGACGATGATCTCGTCCGCGGCGTGGCCGTCGAGCACGGCGATCTTGCTGCCGGCGAGGCGCCAGCCTTGCGCCGTCCTGCTGGCTGTGGTCGCGACCTTTGCAAGGTCGAACCGCGCCGCGCGCTCGGAATGGGCCAGCGCCAGTTTCAGCGTGCCGTCGGCGACCTTCGGCAGCCGCGCCTGCTTCTGCGCGGTGCTGCCGCATCGCTCGACCAGCCCGGCACCGAGCACGATGGTTGCGACATAAGGCTCGGACACGAGCCCGCGACCGAAGGCTTCCATCAAGATGCCGATCTCGACCGTGCCGCCACCGAGACCGTCAAACTCTTCCGGGATCGGCAGCGCCAGCCAGCCGAGCCCGGCGAACTGCTTCCAGACCTCGGGGCTGAAGCCGCGCGGATCATTGGCCATCTTGCGGCGGTGGTCGGCATCGTAGCTTTCGGCCACGAAGCGCTCCGCGCTTTCGCGCAGCAGCCGTTGCTCGTCACTGAGATTGAGATCCATGGTGTTTTACTCCGCTGCCGCCGGCTTGCGCACGGAGGGATGCAGGCCCGATGGGTCCACCACCATGCCGAATTCCTGAAGGTTGTGGGCGTGGCAAAGCTGATGCAGCGCAAAGGCCTGGTCGATCGCGGCCGGCTGGCCCATCACGTCGACCGAGCGGTTGACGGCTTCCTTGGTCAGCTTCAGCGCAAAGGAGGGCTTTGCCGCGATCCGGCGCGCCAGCGCGAGCACGGACGATGACAGCTCCGCGCGCGGCACGACCTGGTTGACCATGCCGAGCTGATGCGCCTCCGCGGCGCTCCAGCTGTCGGCGGTGAACAAAAATTCCTTGGCCTTGCGCGGACCGAGCTCCCAGGGATGCACGAACCATTCGACGCCGCAGACGCCCATGGTCACCACGGGGTCGCAGAACTGCGCGTCGTCGCTGGCGACGATGAGGTCGCAGGCCCAGGCCAGCATCAGCCCGCCGGCGATGCACTTGCCGTGGACCTCGGCGATGGTCGGCTTGGCGAGATTGCGCCAGCGTCGCGTGATCTGGAGATAGATTTCCTGCTCGCGCGCGAAGCGGCCATGGGCGCCTGGTTCGGCAAAGCCGCCCCAATTTCCAACAGGTGGAAAATCTGTGCCAGCGGCATTTTTTCTGCCCGGGCGCAGATCGTGTCCGGCGGAGAAATGCGGCCCGCTGCCGGCGAGGATGATGACCTTGACCTCGTTGTCCTGCACCGCCGCGTCGAAGGCGGCGTTGAGATCGTAGGTCATTTGCAGGTTCTGCGCGTTGCGCGCGTCGGGCCGGTTCATCACGATTCGGGTGATCGCCGGCTCGGGTCTCTCCACGAGGATGGTCTCGAACGAGGACATCGTTTCCTCCGGCTCTTCCCGTCTGAGCTTGTTGTTTCGCGGAGTTGACTATGTCGGGCAGTGCTAGGCAAGAGGCTTGCGTCAATCGGCTGCGCGGCTGGCCAGCAAGACGTCTGGCGTCCCGCACGCGCAATCTGATAGCTTGCGCTGGTTTCCACCGGGAGAAAAATTCATGCGCAAGATCTTGACCGTCCTGGCGGCGCTGGCCTCGCTCAGCCTGACCAATTGCGGCTACAACGCGATCCAGAGCGAGGATGAGCAGATCAAGGCCGATTGGTCCGAGGTGGTGAACCAGTATCAGCGCCGCGCCGATCTCGTGCCCAACCTCGTCAACTCGGTGAAGGGCTTTGCGCAGCAGGAGAAGGACGTGCTGCTCGGCGTCACCAATGCGCGCGCCAAGGTTGGCAGCATCCAGGCGACGCCGGAGGTGCTGAACGATCCCGCAGCCTTCCAGAAGTTCCAGGCCGCCCAGGGCGAACTGTCCAGCGCGCTCTCGCGCTTGCTGGTGGTCACCGAAAACTACCCCACGCTCAAGTCCGATGCGTTGTTCAAGGACCTGATGTCCCAGTTGGAGGGCACCGAGAACCGCATCACGGTAGCGCGCAACCGCTATATCAAGGCGGTGCAGGGGTATAACGTCACCATCCGCTCGTTCCCGAGTAATCTGACCGCGATGATGTTCGGCTACAAGGAGAAGCCGAACTTCTCGGTCGAGAACGAGAAGGAAATCTCGACCGCGCCCAAGGTCGATTTCAACCCCGCGCCGTCGCCGTCGAAGTAAGCCCGTCCGGTCTTGCGAATGCGCCTCATCCCACCCATCGCTGTCATTCCCCGCGAAAGCGGGGAATCCAGTACGCCGCGGCTTCTCCGCATTCCACTGGCGTCTCTGGAATACTGGATCGCCCGGTCAAGCCGGGCGATGACAGGGGTGTTGTGGCAAACGATAGTTGCCATCGCGCTCGTCTTCGCTTTCTCGCTCCCCGCCGTGGCCGACGTCGCCGTTCCGCAGCTCACCGGCCGCGTGGTCGACCAGACCGGCACCCTGTCGAGCGGCGACATCGCTGCGCTGTCGCAAAAACTGCGTGACTTCGAGATGCGCAAGGGCAGCCAGGTCGCCGTGCTGATCGTGCCGACGACGCAGCCAGAGACGATCGAGCAGTTCTCGATCCGGGTCGCGGAGGCCTGGAAGCTCGGCCGCAAGAAGGTCGACGACGGCGCGATCCTCGTCATCGCCAAGAACGACCGGCATCTGCGCATCGAGGTCGGCTACGGTCTCGAAGGCGCACTCACCGATGTCACCTCGCGGCGAATCATTGACGAGGTCATCACGCCCAGATTCAGGAGCGGCGACTTTTCCGGCGGCATCTCCGCCGGCGTCGATCGCATCATGCGTATCATCGACGGCGAGCCGTTGCCGGTTCCGTCACGCAGCGTGAATTTTGGCAGCCTCGACGATATCGGGCCGATGCTCCCGGTGGCGCTGTTTGTATCGCTCGGCATCGGCGGATTTCTGCGCGCGGTACTGGGGCGATTGCTGGGCTCGGTCGCGACCGGCGGCCTGATCGGTGTTTTGGCGTTGCTGATCCTCGGATCGGCGGGAATTGCCGCGATCGCCGGGATCGCCGGCTTTTTCCTCGCCTTCATGGCCGATCTGATTCCGGTTTCGACAGGCCCGTCACGCGGTGGCTCCTGGTCGGGCGGGTCAGGCGGCTGGAGCAGCGGATCGTCCAGCGACAGCGGCAGCTTCAGCGGCGGTGGCGGCAGTTTTGGCGGCGGCGGCGCTTCGGGGAGCTGGTAGGTCATGAGCATCAAGCGCGTTGCCAGGCATCTCGTGCACCATCACTGGCGGGCGAAGCAGATCTTTCCGCCAGATGTGCTCGGCCGCATCGAGCAGGCCATCGGGCAAGGCGAGACCACGCATTCCGGGCAGGTCCGTTTCGTCGTCGAAGGCGCGCTCGATGGTCGCCCGTTGTTCCGCAACCAGCCGGCGCGCGAGCGCGCGCTCGACCTGTTCTCGCATCTGCGGATCTGGGACACCGAACACAACAACGGCGTTCTCATCTACCTCCTGCTCGCCGACCGCGACGTCGAGATCATCGCCGACCGCGGCATCGATGCGAAGGTCGGAAGCGAAGGCTGGGAAAGAATCTGCCGCGCGATGGAGGCCGAGTTCGGCGCAGGCCAGTTCGAGCGCGGCGTGATCGGCGGCATCGAGGCGGTGTCGCGCGAGCTGGCAAGGCACTTTCCGCCGGGCGGGCCGCATCCGAACGAGCTGCCGGACGCGCCGGTCGTGATCTGACGGATTGTGATGTGCCGGTGACGTGAACGGGCGGGCGCCGAGCCATTCCGCGGCCGTTCATCTTCGCCCCGATACAAATTGTTTCACGCCCGCCACACCGGTTCCACGTTCCCGGCCAAATTCGGCCCCGGATAATTTCCTAAAATTTCGGTAAGCGGGTCCGAAGGTAAGGATTTCGCAAGCAATGAAAGTTACCAAAAGGTCAATCCAGAGCGGAGTATTCGAACTGTGAGCGAACCAATGGCTGAGCAGGCTGCCCGGGACAACAGCGTCGTCGATGCCGCGGTGACTGCGCCTTCTGTCGAGGCTGCCGGTATCGAGGCCCCCGCGATTGCCCCCGACCATGAGACGCTGCCCAAGGCTGATGCCATCAAGCCTGATCCCATCAAGGCCGATCCGGTGAAGGCCGAGGCCCCCAAAGTCGAGCCGCCGCGGATCGAGGTGCCGAAGGCCGAGACCCAGCCCGAGTCCAAATCCGAGTTGAAGCCCGGCAAGCTCATCGTGATGCCGCCCTCGGACCGCGCCTGGGACCGCGAGGATCATGTGAAGGCGGGCACCACGCGCACGACCGGCGCCAGGCGCCGCCTGTCGGCGATGGCCGCGGTCGCCGCGATTGCCGCCAGCGTCGGTGCCATCAGCGGCGCGCTCGCGACCGCCGGCATGATGCATTTTGCTGCGCCGGCGCCGGCGCAGATCGCCGACACCAGCGGACTGAATGCCGACGTGGCGCGGATCGATGCCGACCTCGTCGCGCTCAAGGCCAATGTCGAGCACAGCTCCAAGACCGGGGTCAGCCAGATCAACCGGACCAACGACCGGCTCGACAAGCTCGAAAAGGCGCAGGCCGAGCCGATGGCGAAGCTCGCAAAGCTCTCCGAGGCCGTCGACAAGCTCCGCGCCGCGCCGCCCGCAGCCCCGGCTCAGGCCGCCGCGATCGCAACGCCCGCGAAGGAAACCACGGGCTCGATCGCGCCGACCCAGGCTGCGGCTGCTGCGGCATTGGCGGCCACGCCTGCGGCCGCCGCGCCCAAGGCCGAGGTCGGCCGGCTGCCGACGGTCGAGGGCTGGCGGCTGCGCGATGTCGCCAATGGCGGCGCGCTGATCGAAGGCCGCGGCGGCCTCTACGAGGTCTATGCCGGCGATCCCATCCCCGGCGTCGGCCGCGTCGATGCGATCCGCCGCCAGGACGGCCGCTGGGTGGTCGTCACCAGCAAGGGCCTCATCGTGGCGCGCTGAGCGTTCATTATCCGAGATCCAGAGAGGCGCTTCACCGTGATGTGAAGCGCCTTTTTACTTGAATAGGCGGACCGCTGCGGTGTTACCTGAAGCATGAGCCGCGCGCTGCGAATTCTCTTTGCTGTCATCGTGTTGTTCGGCGGCGTCGTCCCGCTGTCGGGCGCCGAAAACCCGACGCTCACGCGCGGCACGGCGATCACCGATCCCGATCTCCTCAGGAAGCTCGATCAGGATGACGCGCTGACGCTCTCGCGCCTGTTATGGCCGGAGCGCAACGCGAACTTCCCGCTCACCACCGACATGATGTTCGCGTGGCTGCCGCAGCTTGCGCCGATACCGGCGGCGATCGACGCCGAGTTCGATCGTTACATTGCCCGGCACAAGGCGGTCGCGCCGGAGGAGACGATCGGCGTCGGCGAGGGTTTTGACGTCCAGCTGTTCGACCGGGCCAGCCTGACATCAAAGGACACGCGTTTCGTGCTGGCCGGCATCGTCAACCGCATGGACCGCGCCTGGGTCTCGGAAGAATCGTGCGGCGAGATCCGCCTGATCTATCGCCTGGCCCGCTTCGACGCCCATGCCGACGGCAAGACGGCGACGCGCCTGCCGATGACCCTCAATCTGGTGATGAAGGCAAACGACGCGCGCCTGACCGGTCCGGGCGGCAAGCCCTTCACCTGCGCCGAGATCGCGCGGCGCTGGCTCGACAACGGCGACTGGAAGGGGCTGATCGCCGGCCATGTCTACCCCTCCGACGCCATGATCGACCGCATCGAGACCAATATCCAGATCGCGATCGCGCCGAAATCGGCGCTGCACGAGTTTCGCGCCGACTATCTCCTGAAAGTGTTCAAGTACAACGCGGCCACGCGGCAGTTCGAGGAATCGACGCTTGAGAACCAGATCGACCGCGACCGCATCCTCGCCGACGATGCGCTCCGCCGCGACTTCAAGGCCTGGCTGCTCGCGCCGGAAAACCTTCGCGCGTTCGACCGCGGCACGGTGCTGATCCCGGAGAAGTTTCTCGCCCGGGCCGCCGTCGCGCCGACGCCGGCCGGTTTCGACGCATCGGACCTGCAGCCCGCGTTCGGGATGATGCAAGGGGAGGGCCGAGGGGAAGGTAAAGGCGAGGGCGATCCGGTCTTCACCGACGACGACGTCGTCGGGGCGCTGAAGCAGGCCGCCGCGCGCGGGGATCTACAGAACCTCCGCTCCGTCGCGGGCTTCCGGCGCCGTCTCAACGACGTGACCTGCTCGGGCTGCCACCAGACCCGCGGCATCGGCGGCTTCCATTTCCCGGGCGTCGATTGGCTCGCCGAAAAACCTGGCAGTTCCGCCGTCGTGGCGGCCTCACCCCATTTCCTCGGCGACCAGCTCCGCCGCCGCGACATCCTGACCGCGTTCGTGGCAGGCAACCGCCCTGATTTCTCACGCGGATTTTCCAGCCGTCCGCAGACCCGCGGCAGCCTGGAGCTGGCCGGCACCGAGTATCAGGACGGCTGGGGCGCGCATTGTTATTTGCAGAACGGGGGATCGGGAACGGCTGACAGGAGTTTTATGTCATGGACCTGTGCCAAGGGTCTCACCTGTCAGCCTGCCTCGGCATCAAGCCGTATCGGCATGTGCTTCATCAAGACGCGTTAGCGCATGATCCGGAAAAATATGTAGCGGTTTTCCGACCAGATCATGCGCCGGCCAAACCAATTGATTTTGGATGATGACATGACGGACACCAGCGAAGCCAACAAGGAGCGCAATCGCGAGATTGCGCGCAATGAGGAAGCCAAGCAGGTCACCGGCAGCTTCCGCGTCAGCACCTGGGCGGTCGCGGTCGTCGTCATCATCGGCGGCATCCTGTTCACGCTCGGCTGGCTCGCGGCGCGCTGATTTAGCGGTAGCCTTTCTCCGTCGGCACGATAAGGTGGCTCCCGGCTGGGGGGCCAAAAAGATGTTTGACGTGTATGTCAGCGACAAGCGCGATCTGCTGATCGTGCCCAGGGGAGCGATCCCGCCGCGTGAGGCATCAACGCGCTACTGGCGCAAAATCAAGAGACGGCTGGTCAGCGTCAGCGCGGAGATTGCCCGGGCCGTCGAGAGCAACGGCTACTACCGGCGCAAGCTGGGAGAGTTCAAGACCGGCTGACGGGTGCGGCGCGGCGCCCGGTCCGGCGAGAAGCCCTGGTTGGGCCCGCGCGTCCATTATCTTTTCAGCGCCACGGTCCGGAAAGCGCTCACGAGCGGCTTCTCCAGCTTGCCATCCATGCTTTTCACGATGTCGTAGGCGTCCTGACGCGACATGATTGGGCGATACGGCCGATGTTCGATCAGGGCGGCGAAGATGTCGCAGATCGTGAGGAGGCGAACGATGTCGGTGATGCTGTTTCCGCACAGCCCGTCGGGATAGCCGCTGCCATCGAGATATTCGTGATGGTGGCGCACGGCATCGAGCACCTGTTCGGAGATGGCCGCGTTGCCCTTCAGCGCTTCGTAACCCGCTACGGGATGGGTTTCGATCAGCGCGCGCTCGTCCGCATCGAGCCGCCCCGGCTTGTCCAGGATCGCAAGCGGAACGACAGCCTTGCCGATGTCGTGAACCATCGCGGCCGTCGTCAGCCGCTCCATGTCGGCCTGCCGCAGGCCGAGGCTCATGCCGAAATCGATCGCAACACCCGTGACCAGCAGGCAGTGCTGATAAGTGCCCTCATGATGCCGCCGCACCGAGTCGAGCCAATCCGACAGGCCGTGTTCGACCACGCTGTCGGCGATCTTCCGTCCCGCGTCCTTCGCTCCCTCCAGGTCAATGGCGGTACCGCTGAGCACGGCCCTGAACATCGAGGTGATGCTGGCCACGCCTGCCGCGGCTGCAGCGCGCGTGCCAAGGCTGGCTTGATCCGCTCCAGCCGGCGACGACGGCGCGTCGAACGATTCCGCCAGCAGTTGTGCGGGCGATACTGCTCCGCACAGCACCTGGGTGGCTCCCAGCGCGTAAGCCTGCGCAATCGATAGCCTGGTGTCCTGCTCGACCAGAAACAGCCGCCGGCGCATCTTGTTCAGCCGTGCCGACAGCTGCTTCAGGGCCAGGATGTTCTCGGGATTGCGGAGGTCTGCTGCGACGATGACGGAATCAATCTCGACATTTCGCAGTGTCGCTGCGGCCAACAATTCGGAGCTGACACTGCATTGCGGCGGCAAGGTCGCGCGCAGGGCCGATAGCCTGTCAACGGTGTCGCCAATAACGTGGAGACGCATGGTCGGCCTGTGCTGCGCGCGCGGTTTGTACCTCCCTAGTCAAGCAACATTCCCGCGAAAAGACTGTTAATCGGAACAGAGGTCCGTCGGCGGCCGATTAACGATTGGGAAACGTTAAGCGCGCCTCACGTCGCGTAATGCGTCAGGCGCTGTCCCGGCAGCAGGTCGTAAGCCGATTTCCACCCGGGGAGCGCGGCCATGCGGCCGAGCCAGGCATGGATGGCGGGATGGCTCTCGGCAAAATCGTAGCCGTGCTCGTCGCTGGGATAATGCAGATACGCCATCATCGAGATGTCGGCGACCGTGGGCCTTGCTCCGATCGCGAAGGCGTTGCGGACCAGATGTCCTTCCAGAATGCCGAGGAAGTCGTTGAGCCGGGCGCGAAAATGCTTCAGCACCTGCGGGTCGCCATTGGGGACGAAGGTCCGCATGAAACGGTAGGTGGCCATGTAGCCGGTGAGCTTGTGGTTGTCCCAGAACAGCCAGCGCAACAGCTCGAATTTCTCCTCCGCCGTCTCGCCGCCGAAGCGGCCATACCGGTCGGCGAGGTTGAGCAGGATCGGCGCGGTCTGCGTCATCTTCACGCCGTCGATTTCGAGTACCGGGATCTCGCCCATCTCGTTCACGGTGCTGCGCCACTCCGGCGTGCGGGTGACGCCGCCGCCAAAATCGGTCCAGACCGGCTCGAACCTCTCGCCGCAAAGGGTGAGCATCAGTGCCAGCTTGTAGCTGTTGCCGGACTCCGGGAAGTAATGGAGGCGATAGGAGGGCATGGGACCTCGCGATGAGGGGGCTTTGCCGATTGTTATACCGGGACGACAGCGGAGTGTGACGCGAGCCTAGTGCCCTTACCCGACGGCCCCTGACGACCGCAGCTTCCTGATCGCCGCCTCGTCGTAGCCGGCGCCGCGCAGGATCTCGTCACTGTGCTCGCCCAGCGCCGGCGGCTTGCGCGGCTGCACCTTCTTGGCGCCGTCGACCCAGATCGGGCTGGAGATGGTGAGCATGGTGTCGTTCTCGAACGGCACCAGCACCTCGTTGTCGAGCATCTGCCTGTCGTTGGGGATGTCGTCGAGAATGCCGACGATGCCGAACACGAGCCCGTTGCCGTCGAGGATCTTGCGCCATTCGGCGAGATCCCTGGTGGCAAAGGTCTCGTCGAAAATCCTGATCAGCTCGATCGAGCGGGCGTGGCGGTCGGGCTTGGTGGCGAAGCGCGGATCATTGATCAAGTCCTCGCGCCCGAGGCACTTGGCCAGCGTCGGCCACTGCCGCTCCTCGTTGAGCAGCGACAGGATCAGCCAGCGGCCGTCCTTGCATTGGTAGTGGTTGGCGACCGCGTTGAGCGCGCGCTCGCGCGGGCGGCGCTCGCCGAACTTGGAGCCGCAGAGTTTTGCCTGCGCCAGCACGCTCGCGGCCCACACCCCGTTCGCCATCAAATTGGAGGCGACATGCGAGCCCTTGCCGGTCTTCTCGCGCTGATACAGTGCGGTGACGATCGCGCCGTAGAACGCCATGGCGCAGGGGTGGTCGCCCATGCCGGCGACCGAGCGAGCCGGCGTCGTCTCGGTGTCGGCGCGGACGAGGTCCATCAGGCCGGAGCGGGCCCAATAGGCGTTGCTGTCGAAGCCGGGCTTGTTGGCCTCCTCGCCCTTCTCGCCATAGCCGGTGAAGGAAGCGTAGATCAGGCGGTCGTTGAGATGGGCCAGGTGATCATAGGTGATGCCGAGCTTGCCGCGCACCGGCAGCGGCATGTTGGTGATGAAGACGTCGGCTTCCTCGACCAGCTTGTAGAGCACGGCCTGCGCCTCCGGCCTGGAGAGGTCGAGCGCGATGCTCTTCTTGTTGCGTGCCTCCAGCAGCCAGGCGAAGTTGTGCTCGCCGGTCGGATAGCCCGGCAGGTTGGGCAGGTTGCGATAGGGGTCGCCGGCGCCGGGCGGCTCGATCTTGATGACGTCGGCGCCGAAATCCGACAGCACGGTCGCAGCCGCGGGCGCAGCGATGAAGCTCGCGCAGTCCAGAACCTTCAGCCCCGCAAAAATGCCCTTGTCCATCGCGGCGTTGCTCCTCGCTCTTGTTGTTTCCCGCGCGCTGGAATTTTTCGCGCGAGACCGTCATGGGAGCATTAGACCGATGTTCTGGCGGGATGCAACGCCGCCCGGCGCAGGGCCCGTTGCGGCGGAGGTTGGCACGCGCGTTCCCCGTCACCCTGAGGTGGCCGCTTCTTCAGCGGCCCTCGAAGGGCGACGGCCCGGCTGCATCGGGGCCGTTCATCCTTCGAGGCTCCGAGCGCAGTGCTGATGCACTGCGCTCCTCGCGCCTCAGGATGACGGAACTGCTATTGTGATGTTGGGAGATCCAAATCCAGACTCGCCGCTTACTCCTCCCCCGCCAGCAACGCAGCGTTGCCGCCGGCTGCCGCGGTGTTGATCGTGACCGTCTGCTCGGTGGCAAAGCGCGCGAGGTAGTGCGGGCCGCCGGCTTTCGGGCCGGTTCCCGACAGGCCGTTGCCGCCGAACGGCTGCACGCCGACCACGGCGCCAATCATGTTGCGGTTGACATAGATGTTCCCGACCTGGACCCGGTCGATGATCGCCTCGATCGTGTCGTCGATGCGGGAGTGGACGCCGAGCGTGAGCCCGTAGCCGGTGCGCCCGATCGCAGCTAGCACGGCTTCGAGGTTCTCGGCGCGATAGCGCACGACGTGCAGGATTGGGCCGAACACCTCCTCGGTGAGCTGGCCGGCATCCCTCAGCTCGAAGATGTGGGGTGCGACGAAGCAGCCCTCGGGCGCGAGGCCTGCAAAGTGCAGCCGTGCCTCGCGCTTCATCCGCGCGATATGCGCGTCGAGCCGCTCTTTGGCCTCGGCGTCGATCACCGGCCCGACATGGGTTTCGACGTCGCTGGGCGCGCCGATCCTGAGCTCGCGCGCGGCGCCCGCGATCATCTCGATCATGCGGTCGGCGACGTCCTCCTGCACGAACAGCAGCCGCAACGCCGAGCAGCGCTGGCCGGCGGAACGGAACGCAGAGGTCACGACGTCGTCGGCGACCTGCTCGGGCAGCGCGGTCGCGTCCGCGATCATGGCGTTGATGCCGCCGGTCTCCGCGATCAGCGGCACGATCGGTCCGTCCTTGGCGGCGAGGGCACGGTTGATGTGGCGCGCGACCTCGGTCGAGCCGGTGAAGACCACGCCGGCGATGTCGGTGTGCGCGGTCAGCGCCGCGCCGACGCGGCCGTCGCCGGTGACGAGATGAAGCGCGCTTGTGGGAATGCCGGCCTCGTGCAGCAGTGCGACGGCCTCACGCGCGATGCGCGGGGTCTGCTCGGCGGGCTTTGCCACCACGCAGTTGCCGGCCATCAGGGCCGCCGTGACCTGGCCGAGGAAGATCGCCAGCGGAAAATTCCACGGCGAGATCGCGACGAAGACGCCACGGCCGCGCATGGCGAGCGCGTTGCTCTCGCCGGTCGGGCCCGGCATCGCCGCCGCGCTGCCGAACAGCTTGCGGCCCTGCGCGGCATAATAGCGGCAGAAATCGGTGGCCTCGCGCAGCTCCGACAGCGCGTCGTCGAGCGTCTTGCCGCCCTCGGCCTGCAGCAGCGCAATGAACTGGGCGGCCCGGCTCTCCAGCAGATGCGCGGCCTGCTCCAGCGCGGCCGCGCGCGATGCCGCCGGCCTCCGGCTCCAGGCCGCAAAGCCGGCACGTGCCGCAGTCACCGCCGCACCAGCCTGTTCCGGCGTTGCGTCGGCAACCGGCGCGAGGCCGGCGGTCGCGGCTTTGACATCCGTCAGCAACTGACCGAGCGCGGCGCGCGCGCCGAATTCGATGCCGCGTGAATTCGGCCGCTCGGGCGCGAACAGGTCGGCCGGTAGCGGAATCCTGGGATGGGCCGCCTGCTGCGGCCGGACGATGGCATCGGCCGGACGCTGCAACAGCGCCGGCACCGGCACGCGATAGTCGGCCGCCTGCGCCACGAAGGAGGAGTTGGCGCCGTTCTCGAGCAGCCGCCGCACCAGGTAGGCGAGCAGGTCGCGATGGCTGCCGACCGGCGCATAGGTACGGTGGGCGATATCAGGGTGATCCTTGGCGAGCTGCTCGTAGAGCGCTTCGCCCATGCCGTGCAGGCGCTGGAATTCGAAGCCGCCGCTGCTCCCGGCCAGCTCCAGCACGGTCGCGACCGTCAGCGCGTTGTGGGTGGCGAATTGCGGGAAGATGCGCGGCCGCAGATCCAGAAGCTGCCGCGCGCAGGCGACGTAGTTCAAATCCGTCATCGCCTTGCGCGTGAACACCGGATAGCCGTCGAGCCCGCGCTCCTGCGCGCGCTTGATCTCGGTGTCCCAATAGGCGCCCTTGACCAGCCGCACCATCAGCTTGCGGTCGTGCGCGCGGGCGAGCGCGTCGACATAGTCGATCACGGCGCTGGCGCGCTTCTGATAGGCCTGGATGGCGAGGCCAAATCCGTCCCACCCCGCGAGCGAGGGATCGGCGAGCGTTGCCGCGATCACGTCGAGCGACAGCTCCAGCCGGTCGGCCTCTTCGGCATCGACCGTGAAGTTCAGATCATGCGCCTTGGCGCGCCGCGCGAGGTCGAGCAGCAGCGGGACCAGCTCCGCCATCACGCGGGCGCGGCTGATCGCCTCGAAGCGCGGATGCAGCGCCGAGAGCTTTACGGAGATGCCAGGCCGGTCGGGCAGGGCGTGGGAGCCGGCCGCCTTGCCGATGGTTTCGATGGCGCTCGCATAGGCGTCGAAATAGCGCTTGGCGTCCGCAGCCGTGCGCGCGCCCTCGCCGAGCATGTCGAAGGAGTAGCGCGGCTTCTGGCCGGAGCGCGGCCGGCCCCGCTCCAGCGCCTGCTCGATGGTCTCCCCCAGCACGAAATGATTGCCCATCAGCCGCATCGCCTGGCGCGTCGCGGTGCGCACCGCCGGCGCGCCGAGCCGCTTCACCAGCCGGCCGATGGTGCCGTCGGGCGTCTCGCCGGGCTGGATCACGCGCGCCGACAGGCCGAGCGCCCAAGCCGAGGCGTTGACCAGGAAGGCGGTGGACTTGGTCTCGTGGTGGATGAAATCGCCCTCGCCGAGCTTGTCCTCGATGAACTGGTCGGCGGTGCGCGCGTCCGGCACGCGCAGCAGTGCTTCCGCCAGCACCATCAGCGCCAGCCCCTCCTTGGTCGAGAGCGCGAACTCCCGCAGCATGTCCTCGACCCCGCCAAGATTACCTGCAAGCCGGTCGTCGCGCTTGCGGATCGCCTCGATCAGCCGCGTCGCGGTGCGGTCGATCCGTCCCTCCTGCGGCGGGAGGAGATGTGCTGCCGGCAACAGGCGCGCGGCGATGTCGGCGTCATCGGGCGCATAGGGGGCGGTGAAGGGAGGCGGGGTATCCGGCATGGCGTGTCCTTTGGCTGGAAACCAAGGTAATGGCCGTATCGCCGTAGTTCGATAGACAAATTAGCCGTTTCGCCTTAGGAAATGAAGGCAGATGGCGCGTTTGACGGTGAAAATATGGAACTCGATCGAATCGACCGGAAAATTCTCTCGATTTTGCAGGAAGATGGGCGAATCGCCAATGTCGAGCTCGCCGAGCGCATCGGCCTCTCGCCGACCTCGATCGGCGAGCGGTTGAAGCGGCTGCAGCGCGAGGGTTTTGTCGAGGGCTACGGCGCGCGGCTCAATCCGCACCGGCTCGGCCTCGGGCTCCTGGTGTTCGTCGAGGTGCTGCTCGACAAGACCACGCCGGACAATTTCGAGCGCTTCGCGCGCGCGGTGAAGCTCGCGCCCGAGGTGCTGGAGTGTCACATGGTTGCGGGCGGCTTCGATTATCTGGTTAAGGCGCGCCTCGCCGACATGACCGCGTACCGGCGCTTTCTCGGCGAGACCCTGCTGGCGATGCCGGGCGTGCGCGAGACGCGGACCTATGCGGTGATGGAGGAGGTCAAGCGCGACGCACCGTTGCCGGTGGGCTGACGGATTGTCGTCGCGATTGTCGTTGCCGTGGCGCCGAACAAGCGGTCTTCAAGGAACGAAATAGCTCTCCCTGCGCAATCGCAACGCCTGTCGTCGAATGCACGGACCGTCGTCTACAAACTTTTTGACCCGGCTCCCGGAACAGGTCCGGGAGGCAGCGGAAGCTGGCGGGCTTATACTTTGAGGTTTTCTGCGGACGTCTTGCCCCGGTTTGCGATCTCTTCATACTCCACAGTCTGGCCCTCGTTGAGGGTAGACAGACCGGCCTTCTGCACCGCCGAGATATGCACGAACACATCCTTGCCGCCCGACGCAGGCTGGATAAATCCATAACCCTTCGTCGGGTTGAACCACTTGACCGTACCTTTGGGCATCACGTCTTCTCCGCGGGACTTCCTCCATATCTCGAACCGCCAGTCCCCGCCAACCGGCCGGTTCGGTCCTAACAGGATACGCAAAATGTTGCGGGCTTGATAGATCAAACCGTATCGGCATTTTGCCGAAATCCGCTCAACTTCGCAGCGATATTGCCGGTTTTGCCCGTTTGGCGGTCACTTGGCGCCGACGCCGACCGCGACCCGTCAATAGGTCGCAGCCAGATAGTCGACGATCTTGCCGACATCCGCGTCCTCGATCGGCGCGCCGTAGACCTTGATCATCTTGGTCACCTCGGCCTGCCAGAAGCCCTTCTTGTCCTTCATCGGCGGCTGCGTGTGAATGTAATCGGCCGAGTGGCAGGCGCCGCAATTGGCCTGCACGATTTCGAGATTGGGGCCGGGCTTGAAGGCCGCGACCTCGTCCGGGAGCTTGTAGTTGACGGGCGCTGCGGTCACGGCGCCGATGCCGGCGGCAAGCGCGATGGCGAGGAGAACGGTGCGCTGCATGATCAATCTCCTTCAGGCCACGCTGACGCGGACGGTTTCGACGACGTTGCGCAGATAGCCCGCGGGATTCCAGCGCGGCGTGTCCGGCTGGGTCTCGCCGCCGTTGCCGGTGGCGCGCACCTTGAGCTCGTAGGAGCCGGCGGCGAGCTTCACCGGCAGCGTCCATTCGCGGAAGGCGTATTTGCCGAGATCCTTGCCGAGCCTGGCGTTGGTCCAGGTCTTGCCGCCGTCGGTGGAGACCGCGACCTCCTTGATGCCCTTGCCGCCGTCGAAGGCGATGCCGCGCAGCGTCGTGCCGCCCGCCTTCAGCTTGGCGCCGTCGCCAACGCTGGTGATGAAGGAGCGGATGGTGAAGCGGTTGATCGGGATCGTCGCCTTCGGCGCGGTGCCCGGCTCGATCGCATTGTTCGGCGTGTCCGGAATGCGATAGGCCGACTTCATCCAGAAGCCGTCATAGACATTGTCGATGACGGTGATCTCGTTGAGGTGCTTGAGCCAGTAGGTGCCGTAATAGCCGGGCACCACCAGGCGCAGCGGAAAACCGTTGAGGAACGGCAGGTCCTCGCCGTTCATGCCGTAGGCCAGCATCACCTCGCCATTGGCGGCGTGATCGAGGTCGAGCGCCTTGACGAAATCAGGCGTCTTCTCGCTGACAGGACCATCCATGCCGCCAAAGGTGACCTGCTTGGCGCCGGCCTGCACGCCCGCCATGTCGAGCACCGTTTTCAGCGGCACGCCGCGCCAGCGTGCGCAGCCCATCGCGCCGTTGGCGAGCTGGCCGCCGGCGACGCGCGGCTCGGAGAAGCCGCGGCTGTTGCCGGAGCACTGGTTGACGGCGACGATCTCGGTCGCCTTCATCTTGCGGATGTCCTTCAGCGACAGCTTCAGCGGCTTGTCGACCTTGCCCTTGACCTCGAGCGTGAACTTGTCGGGGTCGAGATTGTAGGGCAGGTCGGAGAGGTGATAGCGCACGAAGAACGCGTTGTTCGGCGTGATCGGGCCGTCATTGTACACCGCGAACGGCGTTTCGAGCTGCGGCGGCCGGCTGGTCAGGCCGATCATCGGCCGCTTCTGCGGATATCTCACCAGCGGCCGCTCGCCATTGGCGAAGGGCAGGGTGACGGTGTCGAGGGCCAGCGCCTTGGTGGAATTGAGTGTGGCCGCCATGGCGGCAAGGCCCGCTCCTTTGAGCAGGTCGCGTCGATCGAACATGGAATCTCCTCCCGGAGCTTTTCGTTGAGTCGCGGTCATCACCGCGAGACACACCCGACATCTGGCGCAACGACCGAGATGAAGTCAATTCGTGCCTTCGTACTGGGCCCATGCCGCTGCGTTGCAGCAAGCCGGTGTTACGCCGTGATACGTGCGAGTCTGTCGCCGCGGCGGAGATGCGCCCCCTCTCCCCGCCTGCGGGGAGAAGGTAGATCAGGCCGCGACGCGCTCGCTTCGGTCGACGAGCGCCGACAGCTCGCGGGTATTCACCACGACGCGCACGACCATCGGCTCGTCGCGGCCGCGGATCGCGACCTCCTGCTGCGGCAGTGCGTCGCCGGCAAGGCCCGCGGTGCTGCGGACCTCGTCCGAGACGACCGCCTCGCAGGTGAGCGCCTTGGTCATGTCCTGGAGACGGGCGGCGACGTTCACGGCGTCGCCGAGCGCGGTGAAGACGATGTGGTCGCGATAGCCGATGTCGCCGATGATGACCTCGCCGCCATGGATGCCGATGCCGAAGCGGATCGGCTGGCGCAGATCGTGGCTCAGGAGCTCGTTGAGCTCGTCGACATGCGCGGCGATGCCGGCGGCGGCCTTCAGCGCCTGCCGGCAGGCGGTTTGCGGATCGGCGGCCAGCCCGAACAGCGCCAGCATGCCGTCGCCGACGAACTGGTTCGGCTGGCCGCCATTCTCGATCACGGCCTGTGACACCGCGCCGAGGAAGCGGTTGACGATGAAGACGGTGTCGAACGGCAGCCGCTTCTCGGCGAGCTGGGTCGAGCCGCGCATGTCGACGAACAGGCTGACGAGATAGCGCTCCTGGCCGATCCTGGCGGGCGTCGAGGCCGCCGCATTCGCTGACAGCATCTGCGGCATGAAGAGCTGGAAGAAGGAGAGGTCGCCCATTGGCCGCAACTGGCAGGCGAGGCGAATGGAGGGATCGTTGGTGCCGACGCGGGCGAGCACGAAAGCCTCGCGCTGCGACGGTTCGGGCAGGGCGCCGTGGTCGCCGATGATGCGGATGCGGCAGGTCGAGCAGCGGGCGCGGCCGCCGCAGACGCTGGCATGCGGCACGTTGTGGCGCAGGCTCGCTTCCAGCACGGAGAGGCCCTTCGGCACGCGCACCGTCTTGCCGTTGCCATAGGACAGCGCGATCATGCCGGCGCGCCGCTCGCGCAGAGCGCGCACGCCGCGCGCCAGCAGCACCAGTCCGAGCAGGCCGACATAACCGATGGTGAGCCCGCCGGCGATGCGCTCGAGCGTGGCGCCTTCCGCGACTGTGCCGACCTGTTGCCGCGTGAGGTTGTGCGTCCGCCATTCCCCGTCGTCGCTCTCGAGCGCGACGCTGCGTCCGCCCTGGTAGATGCCGAGCAGCGCGAGTGTCGGGATCAGCACGGCAGCGGCCAGCAGATACGGCGCGGCGCGCGGGAAGAACGGCCTCATGCGGAGCCAGAAATAGATGCCGATGCAGCCATGGACCCAGGCGATGAGGAGCAGGATCGTCATGGTCCAGAGCCGGCCGGGGGCCGCCACGAAGAACAGATAGAGCTCCTGCGGATAGAGCTTTTCGTGCCCGTACAGCGTGAGGCCGAGCCGCACGCCGATCACATGCGCCATCACCAGCGCGGGGATGCTCAGCCCCAGCACGAGCTGGAGCGGCTCGATCGCCTTCCAGCGGAACTGCCGGCGCTGGTACAGCGCATAGAGGCCGAGCCCCAGATGGGTGAGGGCTGCGCCATAGAACACGATGGTGACCGGCAGGAATTGCCAGAACGCCGTGTGGTAATAGACCCCGGCCTCCATGGCATCGACCGAGATGTTGCCGAGCGCATGGTTGAGGAAATGGCTGACGACATAAGCGAACAGGATGACGCCGCAGGCCAGCCGCACCTGCCGCGCGCTGGTCGCGCGGGTGAGTTCCGACAATCGTGAAGCGGCGGTGGCCATGATCGGTTTGTACCAGTTCATGGAGGAGAACAGCCAGTGGAGAGTTAAATTCCCGCGCCCCGATCACATGCGCGGCAGCCGGGTCATTCTCCGCCGTCGTCCCGGACAAGATTCGTAGGGTGGGCAAAGCGGAGCGTGCCCACCAATTCAGAGCCACCCGCGGTGGTGGGCACGCTCCGCTTTGCCCTCCCTACGGTCTATGCGTCCCCCGCATTGACTCCCCCTCCCAAGTCGGGGAAAAGCGCGGCCGTGACGACAGCCCCCGACATCACCGCGACGCCCCACGGCGCCAGCCGCCGCCCCCTCGTCATGGCCGCGCTCGTCATTGCCGCGATGACGGCGCTGCGCATCGTCTACGCCTCTGTCATCGAGCTGCGCACCGACGAGGCCTATTACTGGACCTGGTCGAAGGAGGCGGCGCTGAGCTTCCTCGATCATCCCCCGATGATCGCCTGGTTCATCCGCTTTGGCACCGCGATCTTCGGCGACACCGCGCTCGGCGTCCGCTTCGGCGGCATCGTCGCGATGCTGCTGACGCAGCTCCTGCTCGCCGACATCGTCCGCCGCCTCACCCATGACGTGCGCGCGGTCGTGCTGGCCGCGCTGATGCCGGAAGCCGCGCTCTACTATGGCCTGCTGATGGCCAAGGTCGCCCCCGACATCGCCATGATCCCGTTCGCGGTGGCGATGATGTGGTCGCTGGTGCGGCTGGCGCAGAGCGGCGACGGTCGCTGGTGGCTCGCGGCCGGCCTGTTTGCCGGCCTGTCGCTGTTGTCGAAATTCACCGCGATCATGTTCGCGCCCGCGGTCGCCGCATTTTGCCTGGTGCCGGACTGGCGCTGGCGCTGGCTGCGCAGCCCCTATCCCTGGCTCGCGGTGCTGATCGCGATCGCAATGTTCTCGCCGGTGCTGATCTGGAATGCCCAGCACGACTGGGCCTCGTTCCGCTTCCAGGGCGTGCGCGCCACCGCCAGTTACGGCATCTCGTGGCGCACCGTCGGCGACTATATCGGCCTGCAATTCGGCCTCGTCGGCTTCGTCATGCTGCCGGTGGTGCTGGCGGGGCTGGTGCAGACGGCATGGCGCAGTTACCGCACGCGCGAGCCGGTCGGCATCCTGCTGTCGACCGCGGTGCTGGTGCCGTTCCTCTATTTCCTCGCGAAATCGCTGACGCTCAGGGTCGGCGATACCTGGCCGATGTTCATGTGGCCCGTGGGTTTCGCCGCCGCCGCGATCAATCTCGCGATGCTGCCGAAGGACGGCTGGTCGGCGCGCGCGATCCGGTTCGCTTCGTTCTGGGCCAACACCGCCGTCGTCTCCGGGCTCGCCTTCGTCGTGATGGTGTTTCTCTATTACGTCGCGGCGCCCTGGAATTTCCTTGGCAAGATCGATCCGGTCGGCGCCGAGGCCGGTTTCGAAGAGGTCGCCGGGCGCGCGCAAGCAGCGCTCGACGAGACCGGCGCGACCTGGATCGCGACCACGGACTATCGCACCTACGCCATGATGCGCTGGCTGTTCAGAGGGCGCGTGCCCGTCATCGAGATCAACGAGCGCGGCCGCTTCCAGGATTTTCGCGATCCCGGCATGGACAGGATCCGCGGCCGCGCCGGCCTCTATGTCGGCCGTGAGCCCGATCATCGCGAGCTGTTGTGGGACAAGATTCCGGCCCGCCGCGAGCCGGTCGCGCGAGCAGAGCGCCAGTGGCGCGGCGTCGTGACCGATACCTACGTGCTGGAAAAGCTCACCGGCTGGACCCCGGAGCTCACGCCGCCGAAGGACTCGCCGCTGTTTCAGTGGCGGGTGCTGGCCTTCTTCTCCATTTCCCCGCAAGCAGGGAGAGGCGAAAGTCGCGCTACTCTTCTTCCTTCTTCCGCAGCAGGTCCGTCGCCAGGTCCGACAGTTTTGGCTGCGGCAGCGCCGCGAAGGGCAGCGGGCGCGTGACGTCGATCGCGGCTAGTCCCAGCCGTGCTGTCAAGAGCCCGTTCAGCATGCCTTCGCCGAGCCGCTGCGACAGTTTTGCCGCGATGCCGTGGCCGAGCATCTGCTGCACCAGGCTGTCGCTGGCGGCCATGCCGCCGGTGATGGCGAGATGGGCGATGACGTGGCGGAGCAGACGGATCATGCCGAGCGTGCCGGGCCTGCCGCCATAGAGGAAGGCGAGCTGGCGGATCAGCCGCAGCGAGGCCACGAACACGAACATCACGTCGATCAGGGCGCGCGGTGAGACCGCGGTGACGATCGAGACCCGTTGCGCGGCCGATGACACCAGCCGCCGCGCCTCCGCATCCAGCGGCGCCATCAATTCGCGTTCGGCGAGCCGGATCATGTCGGCGCCGTCGATGATCTCGCCGGCATGATTTTCCAGCGCCGCGCGGGCGCGCGCGAGCTGCGGGTTCTGGTGCGCGATCGCGAGCAGGTCCTGAACAATGACCCGGCTCTCCTTGCGGTCGTCGCTGGCCAGCACCGCGGCCGCGCGCTGATGCAGCCGTTCGATCGTGGCAAGCCGCGCGAGCCCAAATGCCTCGCGTCCGATCACCACCGCGAGTGCAAGCGTAGTGACGAACGCGAAGGCGAGGCCGACGAAGCCGAGGCTTTCGCTGCGCGCAAACAGATCCTCGATCAGCCGGACGACACCGAGGCCTGTGCCAAGCAGCGTCAGCCCCGCAAGGCCGGACCAGAACAGCGCGCCCCAGGGAAGGCCGCGCCGCGCCGGGACGGGCGCTTCGACCGGAACGGGCAGCATCGACGGATCGGGCTCCGGGGTGATCTGGATGGTGCCGCGACCGATCCGGCCGGTCTCGTCGGCCTCGGTGACGATGACGCCGGGATCGTCGAGCCGGAACGTCGCCGGCCGCCGCGGCTGGGGTCGGTCGCTCATTGCAGTTTGTCTCCGATCAGGAATTGCAGGGCACGGTCGAGGCGGATGTGAGGCAGCGCCGGCTCACCTTCGCCCTCGCGTTCGAGTTTCGGCGGCCGGAAGCGCAGGAAGCGGAAATCGCTCTTCTCGGCCGTGGCCGTCGACAATCCGCGAAAGGCATCGGCGCCGTCGAACAAGGCCGCCGGGTCCACCGGCAGGTCACCCGGGAAAGTCGCGACCTCCGTGTTGCCGTCGAAAAACTCGCCGCCCGCGCTTTCGCCCGCGGCCGGCGTTCCCAGGATCGACGGCAATTTGTCGCGGCCATGGGCGATCTGCGCCTCACGCGTGGCGCGTACGGCGGCGAGCGCCACCGCGTCGATTTGCGCGCCGGCATCTTCCGCCCGCGCCACGGCCCGCGCCACCGCGCGGCGCAGCACCGCCTCGAGCCGGTCGTGACTGGTATGGTGCAGATGATCCGCCTTGGTGGCCGCGAACAGGATGCGGTCGATGCGCGGCCTGAACAGGCCGGAGAGGAAGCTGCTGCGGCCGGTGCGGAAGCATTCCAAAATGCCGGCGAGGGCGGCTTCGAGGTCGTGCAGCGCCTCCGGGCCGGCGTTGAAGGCGGCGAGCGCATCCGCCAGCACGATCTGGCGGTCGAGCCGGGCGAAATGATCCCTGAAGAAGGGACGCACCACGACGTTCTTGTAGGCCTCGTAGCGGCGCACCATCATCGCCCACAGCGATCCCTCCGGCGCCTCGCCGCCGATGGGCACGTCGAGCGGCGCAAAGGTCAGCGCCGGCGTGTCGGCGAGATTGCCGGGCATCAGGAATCGGCCGGGCGGCAACAGGCTCATGGCGAAGCGCTCGTCGCGGCAGGCGCGCAGATAACCGGTGAAGAGCTTTGCTGCCGTGAGTGTCGCCTGTTCGTCCTCGCGCGCCTCGGGCTTCAACGTGGCGTGATGGGCGTGCCATTCCGCCGCAAGATGCGCGCGCGGCGCCTCGCGCGAGAGGCTGAGGCTCTCAGCGGACCATTGCTCAAAGCTCTTCTGCAGCAGCGGCAGGTCGAGCAGCCATTCGCCGGGATAGTCGACGATGTCGAGCGTAAGCGTGCGGTCGGCGCCGTTGTGGCGCTGGTAGTCGATGACGAGTCGCAGCTCGCTGATGTCGACGGTCGAGTTCGGCCAGCGCCGCTCCTCGATCAGCGCGCGCAGATGGTTTTCATAGGAAAAGCGCGGCACCGCGTCGTCCGGCTGCGGCGCCAGATGCGCCCGCGCAATCCGGCCCGAGGCGTACGCCTCGAACACCGGGAACCGGCCGCCGCGGGTCAGCCCGTGGATCAGCGCGGTGATGAACACCGTCTTGCCGGCCCGCGACAGGCCGGTAACGCCTAACCGCACCGTGGGGTTGAAGAGGTGCTCGCCATAGTCGATCAGCGCCCGGGCCGACAGGCGCGCCTCCTCGACCATATCCTGAAAACTGAATGCCATATGAACGCGAAGGGGATCTCGGGCGGGCGGAACTGTGTGACAGTTCACAAAAGTGGCAATCGCTTGAGGAAAATCAAGCTTCATACTTCCACCGCCTTTATCCGCAAATCAGCGGATTGAACGTCGCGCCGATCCGGCAAGACCCATGTAAGAGTGCATCGCCTCGCAGATTGCCATGTCCGTCTTCCGACTGAAGCAGCTCGCATCCACCTCCGTCCACGCCGCGGCCGACGTGATCGGCTGGGACTACGACCGCGCCGAGTTGATCGCCGACGGCGTCATCCATGCGATCGGCGTGCTCTGCGGCCTCATCGCCGCGACGGTCCTGGTGGTGCTGACGGCGGTCTATTCCGATGCGATCGACATCGTCGGCGTCTCGATCTATGTCGCCGGTCTGCTGTCGATGCTGGTGCTGTCGGCGACCTATAATCTCTGGCCGGTGTCGCCGGCCAAATGGCTGCTGCGCCGCTTCGATCATTCCGCGATCTACCTCTTGATCGCCGCGACCTATACGCCATTCATCCTGGAGCTGAAGGACAGCGTGTTCGCGCTGGTGCTGCTCGCCGGCGTCTGGTGCGTCGCGATATCAGGCATCGTGCTGAAGCTATGCTGCCCCGGCCGCTTCGACCGCGTCGCGGTCGGCATCTATCTCGCCATGGGGTGGAGCGGGGTGATGCTCTATGATGCCGTGGTCCGGGCGCTGCCTGCCCTGGTGCTGGGCTTCGTGCTCGCGGGCGGCCTGCTCTACAGTTTCGGCGTGGTCTTCCACGCCTGGCGTCGGCTGCGCTTCCAGAATGCGATCTGGCACGGCTTTGTCTTGGCCGGTGCGGCGTGCCATTATACCGCGGTGCTCGACCTCGTGTTGAGCTGAGCAACCCGCCAAGCGGTATAAACAATACAAGAAAAAGAGGAGACGTCGCATGCAGGTGACCGGCAAGGTCGTGGTCGTCACGGGCGGCGCAAACGGCATCGGCAAGGCGCTGTGCGAGGCCTTTCACAGCGCGGGGGCGTCCAAGGTCGTCGTCGCCGACATGGATTCCTCCAACGCAAGGGCGGTTGCCGCCACCGTGGATGGCGCCGCATTCAAGTGCGACGTCGCGCAGGAAAAGGACATCGCCCACGTCATCGACGAGACCGAGCGGCAGTTCGGCCCCATCGCCTTGTTCTGTTCCAACGCCGGCATCGGCGGCGGCTTCGATCCGATGTCGGTCAATGCCGGCGGCGCCTCCGACGAGCCCTGGCAGCGGAGCTGGGCGATCCACGTCATGGCCCACGTCTACGCGGCGCGGCACCTCGTGCCGCGGATGAAGGCGCGCGGCGGTGGCTATTTCCTCAACACCATCTCGGCCGCGGGCCTGTTGTCGCAGGTCGGCAGCCCGGCCTATTCCACCACCAAGCACGCCGCGGTCGGCTTTGCCGAAAACCTCGCGATCTCGCACAAGGCGCACAACATCAAGGTCTCGATCCTGTGCCCGCAGGGCGTCGACACCAACATGCTGCGCTCGATCCCCAAGGGCCCGCAATCCGGCGACGGCGACCTCGCGCCCGAGCAGGTCGCGAAAGACGTGCTCGCCGGTCTCGATCAGGAGACCTTCCTGATCCTGCCGCACCCCCAGGTGCTTGGCTACATGCGCAAGAAGACCGAGAACTACGACCGCTGGATCGGCGGCATGGCCAAGATCCAGGCCAAGATGCGGGACGAGTTCGGGAAGTAGGGCGTCTGTGGCGGCACACTTGCACCAAACAACCGGTGTCGTCCCGGCGAAGGCCGGGACCCATATGTGGACGGCCCCCGTGGCACAAGAGCTTTGAGAGATTTGATCGGATCGCTTGCATCCATATGTGCGG
>NZ_JAFCJJ010000026.1 GCF_018131015.1 Bradyrhizobium diazoefficiens | reverse complement strand
CCCTTCGCACAGTGGACCGTGGGTGCCCGGCCGGCACCCGGTCTTCCCTGCGCCCTTTTCCATTGGGCGTGAAGCGATGAGCAAAGCTCGGGCGAAATGAGCCGCGAGGACGCGAATCTTTGTCAGTCATCCAACAAAGGTCTCGTGCTCCGGACGCAGCGCAGCGTCTCTTCGACGATGCGCTGCAGAGCCGGGGCCCATGCGTCAGCGAGTGCTGCGGCTCTCTGGGTCCCGGCTCTGCGCCGCACGGCTTGCGCGCTGCGTCGCGTCCGGGACGCGAGAGTTGCCAATGCCGTTACTCCATCGCAATGACGAGGCTGAAACAGTTTCGCGCCAAACTCGCCTCTCGTGCCCCGGACGCAGCGCAGCGCTTCTTCAGCGGTGCGCTGCAGAGCCGGGGCCCATGCGTCAGCGAGTGCGAGGCCTGCTGGGTCCCGGCTCTGCGCCGCACCGCTTGCGCGCTGCGTCGCGTCCGGGACAAGAGAATGCTAAACCGGCTTGCCCGTATACGGCATCGAGGCCGTCAGGCCGCCATCGACCGGGAACGCCTGGCCATTGACGTACGAAGCCTCGTCGCTCGCGAGAAACAAGCCCATCGCGGCGAGTTCGTGCGGCTGGCCGGGGCGCTTGAGCGGATTGAGCTGGCCGATCTTGTCCTGGGTGCCGCGCTCCTTGGCGCGGTCGAAGATCGGCTTGGTCATGCCGGTCTCGATCAGGCCGGGGCAGACCGCGTTGATGCGGACACCGGTTCCGGTGAGCGAATAGGCCGTGGTCTGCACCAGCGAGATCACGCCGGCCTTGCTCGCCGCATAGGGATGCCCGCTGGCGCCCGCCTTGAGGCCCGCGACGGAAGCGGTGAGCACGATCGCGCCCGACTGCTGCTTCACCATGTGCGGCATCGCATGCTTCACCGCGAGGAATGGTCCGATCAGGTTGACGCGCAAGATCTCCTGCCAGTGCTCGACCGTCTGCTCGGCGATCGGAACGAGCCCGCCGGAAATGCCGGCATTGGCCCAGATCACGTCGAGCCGGCCATGGGTCTTGACCGCCTGGTCGATGACGGCGGCGACGTCCTTCTCGGAACCGGCATCGGCAACCATCGCTTCCGCGATGCCGCCGGCCTTCTTCACCTCCTCGACGGTCTCCTTCACGGCCTCGCTGCGGTCGACCGCGATCAGCTTTGCGCCTTCTTTCGTGAACAGCAGCGCAGCCGCGCGGCCGATGCCGCTGCCTGCGCCAGTGATGATGACGGATTTGCCTTGCAGGCGGCCCATGCGCTTCTCCCTTCGAGTGCTGCGCGACGCTTGCCGCGCGACGGAATTTCAAACAGAATTTGAAACAGTAAAGTGTCTTGAGACACGTTCGCTACTCACGTACAGCGACATCACACGGGATGGAAGAGTTTCGATGGCAGCCGCAGACAAGCCCAATGTGGTCACGACACGGTGGTGGTGGGTCCGTCATGCGCCGGTGCGCAATGACGGCGGCAACATCTACGGACAGTCCGACATCGCCTGCGACACCAGCGACACCTATGTGTTCAACGCTGTTGCCAAGGTGCTGCCACGCAAGGCGGTCTGGTATTCGAGCAATCTGATGCGCACGCATCAGACTGCGGAGGCGATTTGGGCCGCTGGTTACCCGAAGCCGGCGTCGATGACATGGGAAGCCGATCTCGCCGAGCAGAACCTCGGGACCTGGCAGGGCATGAACCGCGCCGCGTTCATCGCGAGCCGCCCCGTCGGCGCGAGCTGGTTCGCCGACATCAACGAGCCTGCGCCCGGCGGCGAAAGTTTCATGGACCTCTACCACCGCACGCGCCGCACCGTCGAGCGGATCAACAAGGATGCGGCCGGGCAGGATATCATCGCGGTCGCCCATGGCGGCACCATCAAGGCGGCGGTCGGGCTCGCGCTCGACGGCCAGGTGGAGCGAGCCCTGTCGTTCGACATCGACAACGTGTCGATCACGCGGCTCGATTATTTCGCAAGCCCCGAGCGCAGCGTCTGGCGCCTGCCGATGGTCAATCAGCAGCCGTGGATCGCCGACGATGCGCATGCCGAGATGCATCAGCCGGCCGGACCGGAAGTCAAGAAGCTGGCCTGAGTGAGCTGACATTCCGGGTCGGTCCGAAAGGACCCGGGCCCGGAATTTCGATTTGACTACCAAGATCAATCTGGGAGAGAAACATGACCTTGTTCGACATGAAGGGGAAAGTCGCCGTCATCACCGGCTCGACGCGCGGCATTGGGCTCGCGATCGCCGAGCGCATGGCCGAGCACGGCGCCAAGGTGGTGATCTCCTCGCGCAAGGCCGACGTCTGCGAGCAGGTGGCGAAGGGCATCAACGACAAGTTCGGCAAGGGCACCGCGGTCGCGATCGCCGCGAACATCTCCTCGAAGGAGAATTTGCAGAACCTCGTCGACGAGAGCAATCGCGCCTTCGGCAAGATCGACGTGCTGGTCTGCAACGCGGCGTCGAATCCTTATTACGGCCCGCTCGCGGGAATCTCCGACGATCAGTTCAGAAAGATCCTCGACAACAACATCGTCGCCAACAACTGGCTGATCTCGATGGTGGTGCCGCAGATGATCGAGCGCAAGGACGGCTCGGTCATCATCGTCTCCTCGATCGGCGGCCTCAAGGGTTCGACCATCCTCGGCGCCTACGCGATCTCGAAGGCCGCCGACATGCAGCTCGCGCGCAACCTCGCCTGCGAGTACGGCAAGCACAACATCCGCGTGAACTGCATCGCGCCCGGCCTGATCAAGACCGATTTCGCCAAGGCGCTGTGGGACAATCCGGAGAATCTGAAGGCCTCGACCTCGCGCTCGCCGCTCTTGCGCATCGGCATCCCGGACGAGATCGCCGGCGCCGCAGTGTTTCTCGGCTCTGCAGCCGGCGACTTCATGACCGGCCAGACCATGGTGATCGACGGCGGCGCGACGATCAGCTGAGTTTGTCGCTCTCGTGTCCCGGACGCGGTGCGGCACGGAGTGCCGCTCCGCAGAGCCGGGACCCAGAAAGCGAAGAGCAAGATCGCCGATGCATGGGCCCCGGCTCTGCGCAGCAACGCTAAGGGGCGTTGCAGCGCGTCCGGGGCACGAGCCTCAATCCACCGCCGCGTAGACCAGATCGCGCACCAGCGTCCGCGTGTAGTCGCGCTGGCCGGGGCCCTGGCACATCAACACCGCGAACAGGTCCTCCTTCGGGTCGATCCAGAAGAAGGTGCCGGCGATGCCGCTCCAGAAATACTGGCCGGCGCTGCCGGGGAACGGCGCGATGCCAGCTTCGCGGCGAACGGCGAAGCCGAGACCAAAGCCGTGGCCGGGGGCGAGCAGGGTGCCGTTGATCGCGACATCGGGGCCGAGATGATCGGACGCCATCAGCTCCAGCGTCTTGCGGCCGATGATCCTGTTGCCGTCGAGCGTGCCGCCGTTGCGCAGCATCAGGCAGAAGCGGGCATAGTCCATCGTGGTGGAGACGAGGCCGCCGCCGCCGGACTCCATGACCGGCTGCTCGAGCATGTTGAACAGCGCGACCTTGTCGCCGGTCCAGGGATCGGCGGCGAACGGCTCGGCGAGCCGGCCGGCATTGGCCTCGCTCGTCGAGAAGCCGGTCTCGGTCATCTGCAGGGGCGCGAGGATGCGCTCGGTGAGGAAGGTGCCGAGCGATTTGCCGCTGACGACCTCGATGATGCGGCCGAGGATGTCGGTGGAGCGGCTGTAGTTGAAGGCGTCGCCGGGATGGCAGACCAGCGGGAAGCTCGCGACCAGCGCCGCGTGCTCGGCATTGCTGATCTTGCGGCTGCGGACGCGGGACTCCTGGTAGAGCTTGTGCACGGGGCCGTCGCCTTGGTGCTCGTAGGTCAGGCCGGAGGTGTGGCGGAGCAGGTCCTGCACCGTCATCGCCCGCTTGGCCGGAACCAGGTCCAGCTTGTCGCCGTTCACCACGCCGACCTTCTGCTCGGCAAACTCCGGAATGAATTTCGCGACCGCATCGCCCAGCAGCAGGTGGCCGTCCTCGACCAGCGCCATGATGCCAATCGAGACGATCGGCTTGGTCATGGAGAAGATGCGGAAGATCGAATCACGCGCCATCGGCGCTGACCCGGCCGGGCTCTGCCGGCCGAGCGCCTCGAACCAGCCGACCTGGCCCTTGCGGGCGACCAGCACGGTGGCGCCGGGGATGGTTCCCTTGTCGATCTCGCGCCTGAAGGCGTCCGACAGGACCTGGAGGCGGGGCCGCGACAGGCCGAGCGTCTCGGGGCGGCCTTCCGGCAAAGGCGGGGTCAGCGGCGTTGAAGCGGCTTTCGCGGCGGCTTGGGCGTTCATGGAGGCTCCCGATTTCTCTATTAACGGGAACGAAGTGTGGCCCAGAAGGCAGCGCACAAACAAGCGAGGCCGGCGCGCTTCTCCCTTGCAATCCGGCCGCCCCCTGTGCTTGAAAGCCCCCCTGATCCGAAGCGGCGACGCGAGGGTCCGTAGGAGTGTAGCTCAATTGGTAGAGCACCGGTCTCCAAAACCGGGGGTCGCAGGTTCGAGCCCTGCCACTCCTGCCAGCGAATTCCCAACCATCCGGAAATCGACAGGCACGGGTTAAGCCCTTGATCGGGATCAGGTCCGCGGCAGGTGGCCGCGTCGATCCCGTCCCCGGCGCACCTTGACCTTTGGCCGCATCCGCAGTAGATAGCCCGCACTCGCAGCCGGCCCGCTCAAGGTGGACCTCCGGCGCGGCTTTGAAATCCCCGAACAATCGAGCCCGGTTTCCGGCTCATCCTTCGCGACAGAGGGCTGGGCCACAGGCGGCTGTTCGGATCCCTGAAATCATTAAATGACGTCTTCGACGGACGTTGGACCTCAAACGATGGCAGTCAGCCCGTTCAAGTTCTTGCAGGAAGTGCGCTCGGAGACCGCCAAGGTCACCTGGCCGACCCGCCGCGAGACCACGATCACCACCATCATGGTGTTCGTCATGGTTGCGGTGGCCTCGGTGTTCTTCTTCGCCGCCGACCAGATCATTCGCGTCCTCATCACCTTCCTTTTGGGCATTCACTGATGGCTACAGCCGCCGCAACCCAATCCTCCGACAAGCGCTGGTACATCGTCCACGCCTATTCGAACTTCGAGAAGAAGGTCGCCGAATCGATCCGCGAGCAGGCCAAGCAGCGCGGGCTTGAGGAGCTGTTCGAATTGGTGCTGGTTCCGACCGAGAAGGTCCAGGAAGTGCGCCGCGGCCGCAAGATCGATACCGAGCGCAAGTTCTTCCCCGGCTACGTGCTGGTGAAGATGAAGCTGACCGACGAGGCGTTCCATCTGATCAAGAACACGCCGAAGGTCACGGGCTTCCTCGGCGCCGAGAACAAGCCGATGCCGATCTCGGAAGCCGAGGCCATGCGCATCCTGCACCAGGTGCAGGAGGGCGTGGAGCGGCCGAAGGCGTCGGTGTCGTTCGAGATCGGCGAGAACGTGCGCGTGGCCGACGGCCCGTTCGCCTCGTTCTCGGGTGTGGTCGAGGAAATCGACGAGGCGCGCTCGCGCGTGAAGGTCGCGGTGTCGATCTTCGGCCGCGCAACGCCGGTCGAACTGGAATTCGGTCAGGTCGAGAAGGTCTGACCGGACGAGGCGTGAGGCCTTAGGCCTCGCGCGACAAGAGGCCGTGGGAGGACGAGGGCGGTCGCCAACCCCTGAGATCCCGACCACGAACCTGAAACCGCCGGCCTTGGCCGGCACAACAGGAGTGATACATGGCAAAGAAAGTGACCGGATACCTGAAGCTTCAGGTCCCGGCCGGTGCGGCGAATCCTTCGCCCCCGATCGGTCCCGCGCTCGGTCAGCGCGGTCTCAACATCATGGAGTTCTGCAAGGCGTTCAACGCCCAGACCCAGAAGGAAGAGAAGAACACCCCGATCCCGGTGATCATCACCATCTATGCGGACCGTTCCTTCACCTTCGAGATGAAGACGCCGCCGATGTCCTACTTCCTCAAGCAAGCCGCAAAGATCCAGTCCGGCTCGAAGGCGCCGGGCCGTGACAAGGCCGGCAAGGTGACCAAAGCGCAGGTGCGCGAGATCGCCGAGAAGAAGATGAAGGATCTCAATTGCGACACCATCGAGTCGGCCATGAAGATGGTCGAGGGCTCCGCCCGCTCGATGGGTCTGGAAGTTGCGGGGTAAGCGGTCATGGCAATCGGAAAGCGTTTGAACAAAGCCCGCGAAGGTGTTGATCGCGAAAAGCTTTACCCGCTCGCGGACGCCATCAAGATGGTCAAGGAACGCGCCAAGGCGAAGTTCGACGAGACCATCGAGGTCGCGATCAATCTCGGCGTCGATCCGCGTCACGCCGACCAGATGGTCCGCGGCGTCGTGACCCTGCCGAACGGCACCGGCCGCACGCTTCGCGTCGGTGTGTTCGCCCGTGGCGCCAAGGCCGACGAGGCCAAGGCTGCGGGTGCCGACGTCGTCGGCGCCGAAGACCTGGTCGAGAAGGTGCAGAACGGCGCGATCGATTTCGACCGCTGCATCGCCACCCCCGACATGATGCCGCTGGTCGGCCGTCTCGGTAAGGTGCTCGGCCCGCGCGGCCTGATGCCGAACCCGAAGATCGGCACCGTGACCATGGACGTCACCGGCGCGGTGAAGGGTGCCAAGGGCGGCTCGGTCGAGTTCCGCGTCGAGAAGGCCGGCATCATCCAGGCCGGCGTCGGCAAGGCCTCGTTCTCCGAGGACAAGCTGGTCGAGAACGTCAAGGCGCTGGCCGATGCCGTCGCCAAGGCGAAGCCGGCCGGTTCCAAGGGCACCTACATCCAGCGCGTTGCGGTGTCCTCGACCATGGGCCCCGGCGTGAAGGTCGAGCCGGGCACCATTCTCGGCTGAGGTTTGGAAATTGCATGAGGCGAGGGGCGGAATTGGGCAACCGATTCCGCCCCTCGTCGTTTGTGGCAGCGCTTGGCGGAAACAAGAACAATGGCTGACAAGGTCCTGATCTACTCGCGCTTCCCGAAGACGATGATGGCGCGCTTCGCCGAACGGTTCGATTTGCTCGACACTGGCGGCAAGTCCGCACACGAGGTGTTTTCGGCCGCCGAGCTCGGCGGCATCCGCGCGCTGCTGACCGCGGGCGGCACGCCGCTCGGTGGTGAGGTGATGGACCTGTTTCCAGAACTCGGCGCCATCGTCTGCTACGGCACCGGCTATGACGGCATCGACCTGAAGGCGGCTGCGGAGCGCAATATCGCGGTCGGCCACAGTCCGGGGGCCAATGCCGCCTCGGTCGCCGACATCGCGATGACCTTGATGCTGGCGACAACGCGGCGGATCCTGGTTGCCGACCAGTATGTCCGCAGCGGCGATTGGGCCGCATCAAAGCCGTCGCCGATGATGCGCCCGCAGGCAGGCCTCCCCGGCCGCCGCATCGGCGTCTACGGCATGGGCGAAATCGGCCGCAAGATCGCCGCGCGCTGCGCCGCCTTCGAGAGCGAGGTCGGCTATTTCAGCCGCACCAAGCATGATCTGCCCTATCAATATTTTCCGACGCTGGAGGCGCTGGCCGAGTGGTGCAGCGTGCTGATGATCGCGGTCCGGGCGGGGGCCGAGACCCAGCATGCCGTCAATGCCGAGATCCTGGGGCGGCTCGGTGCCGACGGCCATGTCGTCAACATCTCCCGCGGCTCTGTCATCGACGAGCAGGCCCTGGTCGCGGCGCTCACCGACAAGACCGTCGCCGGCGCCGGCCTCGACGTCTACGAGACCGAGCCGCATGCGCCCGGCGCGCTGACAGCCTTGCCGAACGTGGTGCTGGCGCCCCATATCGGCGGCCATACCCTGGACTCGCACGTCGCCATGCAGAGCTGCGTGCTGGCGAACCTGACCGCGTTCTTTGAGGGCAGGCCGTTGCCTCATGCGGTCAAAACGGCCTGAATCGGCCCTTTCGGCCCGCGTCAATCCTCGGCGGCAACGGATTGGAACTGGTGCGAATTTTGCTCTTGGCAAGCAGGCCCGGAGCGGTTAAAGAATCGCTTCCGGACGTGCCGGCCTCTGCTGGCGCGTTCGTGCACGCATTCCGAAAACCCGACAAGACAGGAGATCATTCCTTTTCAGGACGTCCGCAAGGATTTGCCCGGAAAAGGAAGGAAAACCCGTCGGTTGGTGGGGTGCGGGCAGAGGTCGGGCGGTTCGCCGGCTGGCCTTGTCCTGTCCAAGACTGCAGGCGCCCGCGGGAAATCTCGATTTCTCAACGGCTTAATCGCATGGCCTGCATAGACGGGTGAAGACCGGATTTCACTTCGTGACCAGCTTTAGGGCTGTCTTGCGAAACGGGTCTGGTTCGGACCTCGACACGCCGTGGGCCTTAAGGGGCTCCCGGAGGGCAGGCTTTAAATTGTCGTCTTGCCCGGCGTGTCCGAAGGGTTTTGGCCCCGAGGTTCAGGTTTTGGGTGGGACGATGGGTGCAACCCGGCGGTCCCGCTTTCGCGATGACCGCCAACCGGAAAGAGCTTGCTGTGGAACGAGCGGCAAAAAAAGAGGCGGTCGAACAGCTCAATGGGGTCTTCAAGACCACGAGCGTCGCGGTCGTTGCTCAATATTCCGGCCTGACCGTCGCCCAGATGCAGAAGCTGCGTATGCAGATGAAGCAGGCTGGCGCTTCGGTGAAGGTCTCGAAGAACCGTCTCGCCAAAATTGCTCTTGAAGGCACTGACGTCGTTGCCATCGGCCCCATGCTGAAGGGACCGACCGTGATCGCCACTTCGAACGATCCGGTAGCGGCGCCAAAGGTCGCCATCGAATTCGCCAAGGCGAACGAAAAGTTCGTCATCGTCGGCGGCTCGATGGGGAAGACCGTCCTGAATGTCGACGGCGTGAAGGCGCTTGCCTCGCTGCCGTCGCTTGACGAGCTGCGCGGCAAGATCGTCGGCCTCATCGTGGCCCCGGCGACCAAGCTCGCTCAGCTCGCCAACGCGCCCGCGGGCAAGCTCGCGCGCGTCATCCAGGCTCATGCCTCAAAGGGCGAAGCGGCCTGACGCCCTTCGCAAAACTCAAACCCGAACCAGACATACACGTAAGGAAACTGAACAATGGCTGACTTGCAGAAGATCGTTGACGACCTCTCGAGCCTCACCGTGCTCGAAGCTGCCGAACTCGCGAAGCTCCTCGAAGAGAAGTGGGGCGTTTCGGCTGCCGCGGCTGTCGCCGTGGCCGGCCCGGCTGGTGGTGGCGCTGCCGCCGCTCCGGCGGAAGAGAAGACCGAGTTCACGGTCGTGCTCGCCGCCTCCGGCGACAAGAAGATCGAGGTCATCAAGGAAGTCCGCGCCATCACCGGTCTCGGCCTGAAGGAAGCCAAGGACCTCGTCGAGGGCGCGCCGAAGCCTGTCAAGGAAGGCGTGAACAAGGACGAAGCCGACAAGATCAAGGCCCAGCTCGAGAAGGCTGGCGCGAAGGTCGAGCTCAAGTAAGCACTGCTTACTGGCGGGATCCCGGGGGCGCCTTGAGGCGAGACCCGGGATCTAGGTCCGCCCCCTCAAAGGGCAGGCCGGATGCAAAAGGCGTGCGACGGATCGTCCCGACGCAGGCCGAACACGAAAAAGTGTGGGGATTTGAGGGTTTACCCCTCGAATCTCCACTATTGTCGCCCCATATCGGGTCGGCAGCACGAAAGCGCGGCGGCAGGGAGGCCAGGTTCCCTGTAAGCCGCTGGGAGAGCAGGCTATTTCGGGCTTTTGCAGTCCGTGAAGACGATCGATGTGACGGGCGGGCGCGCTTTTGCGCCCCGCGCGTCGTTTTGCGTTTTGAAGGTCTGAAGAACAGATTCAGGACATTCCTGCCTGAAACTGGATTTCCGGCCCCCAAAGCGGGTTCGAAAAATTCAACCCGGGGAGCGGTGGCAGCCGCGTCCTGGATGGCGCGCCCGGAAGGGCGCCGAAATGAGAGGCCACGATGGCGCAGCAGACATTCACCGGTCGCAAACGCGTTCGCAAGTTCTTCGGACACATCAAGGAAGTCGCCGAGATGCCGAACCTCATCGAGGTTCAGAAGGCGTCCTATGACCAGTTCCTGATGGTCGACGAACCCCAGGGCGGGCGGGCCGATGAGGGCTTGCAGGCGGTGTTCCGCTCGGTGTTCCCGATCTCCGACTTCTCGGGCACCTCGATGCTGGAATTCGTCCGCTACGAGTTCGAGCCGCCGAAATACGACGTCGACGAGTGCCGCCAGCGCGGCATGACCTTCGCGGCCCCCCTCAAGGTGACGCTGCGCCTCATCGTGTTCGATATCGACGAGGAAACCGGCGCGAAGTCGGTGAAGGACATCAAGGAGCAGGACGTCTACATGGGCGACATCCCGCTCATGACCATGAACGGCACCTTCATCGTCAACGGCACCGAGCGCGTCATCGTCTCGCAGATGCACCGTTCGCCCGGCGTGTTCTTCGACCACGACAAGGGCAAGACCCATTCCTCGGGCAAGCTGCTGTTCGCCGCCCGCGTCATCCCGTATCGCGGTTCCTGGCTCGACATCGAGTTCGACGCCAAGGACATCGTCTATGCGCGCATCGACCGTCGCCGCAAGATTCCGGTGACGTCGCTGATGTTCGCCCTCGGCCTCGACGGCGAAGCGATCCTATCCACGTTCTACAAGAAGATCCTCTACAAGCGCACCAAGGAAGGCTGGCGCGTTCCGTTCGACGCCAACCGCTTCCGCGGCTACTCGACCGTCAACGACCTGATCGACGCCGACACCGGCAAGGTCGTGCTCGAGGCCGGCAAGAAGCTCACCGTGCGGGCCGCCCGCCAGCTCCAGGAGAAGGGGCTGAAGGCGCTGCGCCTGTCGGACGAGGAGCTCGTCGGCAACTACCTCGCCGAGGACCTCGTCAATCCGAAGACCGGTGAGATCCACGCCGAAGCCGGTGAAGAGATCACCGACAAGAACATGAAGGTGCTCAACGAGCACGGCTACAAGGAGCTGCCGCTCCTCGACATCGACCACGTCAATGTCGGCCCCTACATCCGCAACACGCTCTCGGCCGACAAGAACATGACGCGCGAGGACGCGCTGTTCGACATCTACCGCGTGATGCGTCCGGGCGAGCCGCCGACGCTGGATTCGGCCCAGGCCATGTTCCAGTCGCTGTTCTTCGACGCCGAGCGCTACGACCTCTCGGCGGTCGGCCGCGTCAAGATGAACATGCGCCTCGACCTCGATGCGCCGGACACCCAGCGCACGCTGCGCAAGGAGGACATCCTCTCCGTCATCAAGACGCTGGTGGACCTGCGCGACGGCAAGGGCGAGATCGACGACATCGACCATCTCGGCAACCGCCGCGTGCGCTCGGTCGGCGAGCTCATGGAGAACCAGTACCGCATCGGCCTCCTGCGCATGGAGCGCGCGATCAAGGAGCGCATGTCCTCGGTCGACATCGACACGGTGATGCCGCAGGACCTGATCAACGCCAAGCCGGCGGCCGCCGCCGTGCGCGAGTTCTTCGGCTCCTCGCAGCTCTCGCAGTTCATGGACCAGACCAACCCGCTGTCGGAGATCACCCACAAGCGCCGTCTCTCGGCGCTTGGACCGGGCGGTCTGACCCGCGAGCGTGCCGGCTTCGAGGTGCGCGACGTGCATCCGACGCATTACGGCCGCATCTGCCCGATCGAGACGCCGGAAGGTCCGAACATCGGCCTGATCAACTCGCTGGCGACGTTCGCGCGCGTCAACAAGTACGGCTTCGTCGAGACGCCGTATCGCAAGGTCAAGGACGGCCGCGTCACCGACGAGGTCGTGTACCTCTCGGCGATGGAAGAGGGCCGCTACACGGTCGCGCAGGCCAACGTGCCGCTCGATCCGAAGGGCCGCTTCACCGAGGACCTCGTGGTCTGCCGTCACGCCGGCGAAGTTCTGCCGGTGACGCCGGACAAGGTCGACTACATGGACGTGTCGCCGAAGCAGCTCGTTTCGGTCGCAGCAGCCCTGATCCCGTTCCTCGAGAACGACGACGCCAACCGCGCGCTGATGGGCTCGAACATGCAGCGCCAGGCGGTGCCGCTGGTTCGCGCCGAGGCGCCGTTCGTCGGCACCGGCATGGAAGGTGTGGTCGCACGTGACTCGGGCGCCGCGATCGCGGCGCGCCGTTCGGGCGTGATCGACCAGATCGACGCCACCCGCGTCGTCATCCGCGCCACGGAAGATCTCGATCCGACCAAGTCGGGCGTCGATATCTACCGGCTGATGAAGTACCAGCGCTCCAACCAGTCGACCTGCATCAACCAGCGTCCGCTGGTGAAGGTCGGCGACATCGTCAAGAAGGGCGACATCATCGCTGACGGTCCCTCGACCGATCTCGGCGAGCTCGCTCTGGGGCGCAACGTGCTGGTCGCGTTCATGCCCTGGAACGGCTACAACTTCGAAGACTCGATCCTGCTCTCCGAGCGGATCGTGAAGGAAGACGTCTTCACCTCGATTCACATCGAGGAGTTCGAGGTGATGGCCCGCGACACCAAGCTCGGGCCTGAGGAAATCACCCGCGACATTCCGAACGTCTCGGAAGAAGCGCTCAAGAACCTCGACGAAGCCGGCATCGTCTACATCGGCGCCGAAGTGCGCGCCGGCGACATCCTGGTCGGCAAGATCACGCCGAAGGGCGAAAGCCCGATGACGCCGGAGGAAAAGCTCCTGCGCGCCATCTTCGGCGAAAAGGCCTCCGACGTCCGCGACACCTCGCTGCGCGTTCCTCCGGGCGTGCAGGGCACCATCGTCGAAGTGCGCGTGTTCAACCGTCACGGCGTCGACAAGGACGAGCGTGCGCTGGCGATCGAGCGGGAAGAGATCGAGCGCCTGGCCAAGGACCGCGACGACGAGCAGGCGATCCTGGACCGCAACGTCTACAACCGTCTTGCCGAGCTGCTCGAAGGGCGGCAGGGCATCGCCGGTCCGAAGGGCTTCAAGAAGGACACCAAGATCACCCGCGCGGTGCTCGAGGAGTACCCGAAATCGCAGTGGTGGCTGTTCGCCTCGCCCAACGACAAGCTGATGGCCGAGATCGAGGCCATGCGGAAGCAGTACGACGAGTCGAAGAAGGGGCTTGAACAGCGCTTCCTCGACAAGGTCGAGAAGCTGCAGCGCGGTGACGAATTGCCGCCCGGCGTGATGAAGATGGTCAAGGTCTTCGTCGCGGTGAAGCGCAAGATCCAGCCCGGCGACAAGATGGCCGGCCGTCACGGCAACAAGGGCGTGGTGTCGAAGATCGTTCCGATCGAGGACATGCCGTTCCTCGAGGACGGCACCCATGCCGACATCGTGCTCAATCCGCTCGGCGTGCCCTCGCGCATGAACGTCGGGCAGATCCTCGAGACCCATCTCGGCTGGGCCTGCGCCGGCCTCGGCAAGCGCATCGGCCAGACCGTCGACGCCTACCTGTCGAAGCAGGACATCAAGCCGCTGAAGGAGACCTTGAAGAAGGTCTACGGCGAGGACGAGACGATCAAGTCGCTCAACGACGGCGAACTGATCGAGCTCGGCCGCAACCTGAGCCACGGCGTGCCGATCGCGACGCCGGTGTTCGACGGTGCCAAGGAAGCCGACATCGAGGAGATGCTGAAGCTCGCCGGTCTCGACGCTTCGGGCCAGTCGACCGTCTATGACGGCCGCACCGGCGATCCCTTCGATCGCAAGGTGACGGTGGGCTACATCTACATGCTCAAGCTGCACCATCTCGTCGACGACAAGATCCACGCGCGCTCGATCGGCCCGTACTCGCTCGTTACCCAGCAGCCGCTGGGGGGTAAGGCGCAGTTCGGCGGCCAGCGCTTCGGCGAAATGGAGGTGTGGGCGCTGGAAGCTTACGGCGCGGCCTACACGCTCCAGGAGATGCTGACCGTGAAGTCGGACGACGTCGCCGGCCGTACCAAGGTGTACGAGGCGATCGTGCGCGGCGACGACACCTTCGAGGCCGGTATTCCGGAATCGTTCAACGTGCTGGTCAAGGAAATGCGCTCGCTCGGCCTCAACGTCGACCTGCACAATTCCAAGGTGGGACCGGCGCCGACGTCCGAAGCGGCCGAGTAACACGACCTTTCATGCCCGGCCTGCGCGGCCGGGCATTGGCGCCCCTCCCGATGCCTTGAGGGCAGGGCGCCCCGATCGAGTGATTTTCGAATTTGCGGCCGGAGGCGACCGGTACGCGAGGAGAAGACGATGAACCAAGAAATTATGAATCTCTTTAACCCGACGACGCCGGCTCAGGTCTTCGACCAGATCCGGATCTCGATCGCGTCTCCAGAGAAGATTCTGTCCTGGTCCTACGGCGAGATCAAGAAGCCGGAGACCATCAACTACCGTACCTTCAAGCCCGAGCGCGACGGCCTGTTCTGCGCCCGCATCTTCGGGCCGATCAAGGACTACGAGTGCTTGTGCGGCAAGTACAAGCGCATGAAGTACAAGGGCATCATCTGCGAGAAGTGCTCGGTCGAGGTCACGCTGTCGCGCGTCCGGCGCGAGCGCATGGGCCATATCGAGCTCGCCGCGCCCGTCGCCCACATCTGGTTCCTGAAGTCGCTGCCCTCGCGCATCGGCCTCTTGCTCGACATGACGCTGAAGGATCTCGAGCGGATCCTCTATTTCGAATACTACGTCGTGCTGGAGCCCGGCCTCACCGCGCTGAAGGACCGTCAGCTGCTGTCGGAAGACGAGTACCTGAAGGCGCAGGACGAGTACGGCCAGGACTCCTTCACCGCCATGATCGGCGCCGAAGCGATCCGCGAGCTGCTCAAGGGCATGGACCTCGAGAAGCTCGAAGTGTCCTTGCGCGCCGAGATGCAGGAGACCGACTCCGACATCAAGCACAAGAAGCTCGCCAAGCGCCTGAAGATCGTGGAAGCGTTCCGCCACTCCGGCAACAAGCCGGAATGGATGATCCTGACCGTGGTTCCGGTGATCCCGCCGGACCTGCGTCCGCTGGTGCCGCTGGACGGCGGCCGCTTCGCGACCTCGGACCTCAACGACCTCTACCGCCGCGTCATCAACCGCAACAACCGCCTGAAGCGGCTGATGGAGCTGCGCGCGCCCGACATCATCATCCGCAACGAGAAGCGCATGCTTCAGGAAGCGGTCGATGCGCTGTTCGACAACGGCCGCCGCGGCCGCGTCATCACCGGCGCCAACAAGCGCCCGCTGAAGTCGCTCGCCGACATGCTCAAGGGCAAGCAGGGCCGCTTCCGCCAGAACCTGCTCGGCAAGCGCGTCGACTATTCGGGCCGTTCGGTGATCGTGGTCGGTCCCGAGCTGCGCCTGCATCAGTGCGGCCTGCCGAAGAAGATGGCGCTCGAGCTGTTCAAGCCGTTCATCTATTCGCGGCTTGACGCCAAGGGCCTGTCCACCACCGTCAAGCAGGCGAAGAAGCTGGTCGAGAAGGAGCGGCCCGAGGTCTGGGACATCCTGGACGAGGTCATCCGCGAGCATCCGGTGCTGCTGAACCGCGCCCCGACGCTGCATCGCCTCGGCATCCAGGCGTTCGAGCCGGTGCTGATCGAAGGCAAGGCGATCCAGCTTCACCCGCTGGTCTGTTCCGCGTTTAACGCCGACTTCGACGGCGACCAGATGGCCGTGCACGTTCCGCTGTCGCTCGAAGCGCAGCTGGAAGCGCGCGTCCTGATGATGTCGACCAACAACATCCTGCATCCGGCGAACGGCCAGCCGATCATCGTGCCGTCGCAGGACATCGTGCTCGGTCTGTACTACGTCTCGATCATGCGCGAAGGCCTGCCCGGCGAGGGCAAGGTGTTCGGCGACATGGCCGAGCTCGAGCACGCCCTGCACGCCAAGGTCATCCACCTCCACACCAAGATCAAATACCGGTGGGAGGGCATGGACGAGACCGGCAAGGTCTCCAAGCGCTGGATCGAGACCACCGCGGGCCGCGTCATGCTCGGCAATCTGCTGCCGAAGAACCCGCGGATTTCGTACGAGATCATCAACAAGCTGATGACCAAGCGCGAGATCTCCGGCGTCATCGACCAGGTCTACCGCCACTGCGGCCAGAAGGAGACGGTGATCTTCTGCGACCGCATCATGGCGCTCGGCTTCTACAATGCGTTCAAGGCCGGCATCTCGTTCGGCAAGGACGACATGGTCGTGCCGCACTCCAAGTGGAAGATCGTCGATTCTACCCGTACGCTGGCGAAGGATTTCGAGCAGCAGTACAATGACGGCCTGATCACCCATGGCGAGAAGTACAACAAGGTCGTCGACGCCTGGTCGAAGGCGACCGAAGAAATCGCCAAGGCGATGATGAAGGAGATCTCCTCGACCAAGAAGACGGCGAGCGGGGCGGATGCCGACATCAACTCGATCTACATGATGGCTCACTCCGGTGCCCGCGGTTCGCCGGCCCAGATGCGCCAGCTCGCCGGCATGCGCGGCCTGATGGCCAAGCCGTCGGGCGAGATCATCGAGACGCCGATCATCTCGAACTTCAAGGAAGGCCTCTCGGTGCTCGAGTACTTCAACTCGACCCACGGCGCCCGCAAGGGCCTCGCGGACACCGCGTTGAAGACCGCGAACTCGGGCTACCTGACCCGTCGTCTCGTCGACGTGGCGCAGGACTGCATCATCACGCAGAACGATTGCGGCACCAAGCTCGGCATCAAGATGCGCGCCATCGTCGATGCCGGCACGGTGGTGGCTTCGCTCGGCTCGCGCATCCTCGGGCGCACGGCCTGCGAAGACGTGCGTGACAGCTCGGGCAAGGTGATCATCAAGCGCGGCACGCTGATGGAAGAGAGCCACCTCGATGCCATCCAGCAGGGTGGTGTCCAAGAGGTGAAGATCCGCTCGGCGCTGACCTGCGAGCTCGTCAACGGTATCTGCGGCATGTGCTACGGCCGCGACCTCGCCCGCGGCACGCCGGTCAACCACGGTGAAGCCGTTGGCGTCATCGCGGCGCAGTCGATCGGCGAGCCGGGCACCCAGCTCACCATGCGCACCTTCCACATCGGCGGTGCGGCGCAGCTCAACGAGCAGTCGTTCGTCGAGGCCGCGTTCGACGGCAAGATCGTGATCAGGAACAAGGCCATCGCCCGCAACAGCGAAGGTCACCTGGTCGCAATGGTGCGCAACATGGTGGTGGCGATCGTCGATGCCGACGGCACCGAGCGTGCGACGCACCGTATCCAGTACGGCTCGCGCCTGCACGTCGACGAGGGCGACACGGTCAAGCGCGGCCAGCGCATCGTCGAGTGGGATCCCTACACCCGTCCGCTCCTCACCGAGGTCGAAGGCACCATCGGCTTCGAGGATCTGGTCGAGGGGCAGTCGATCTCGGAAACACTCGACGAAGCCACCGGCATCGCCAAGCGCGTGGTCATCGACTGGCGCTCGACCCGCGGCGGCTCGGACCTGCGTCCGGCCATCGTGGTCAAGGGCAAGGACGGCAAGGTGCTCAAGCTCGCCCGCGGCGGCGATGCCCGCTACATGCTGTCGGTCGACGCCATTCTCTCGGTCGACGTCGGAGCCAAGGTCGGTCCGGGCGACATCCTCGCCCGTATCTCGACCGAGAGCGCCAAGACGCGTGACATCACCGGCGGTCTGCCGCGGGTGGCGGAACTGTTCGAGGCACGGCGTCCGAAGGACGCGGCGATCATCGCGGAAATCGCGGGGACCATCCGGTTCGGCCGCGACTACAAGAACAAGCGCCGCATCTCGATCGAGCCGATGGACAAGACCGAAGAGGCGCGCGAGTACCTGATCCCGAAGGGCAAGCACATCCACCTGCAGGACGGCGACGTCGTCGAAAAGGGCGACTTCATCGTGGAAGGCAACCCGGCGCCGCACGACATCCTGGCGATCAAGGGCATCGAGGAACTCGCGGCCTATCTGGTCAACGAGATCCAGGAGGTCTACCGGCTCCAGGGCGTGCTCATCAACGACAAGCACATCGAGGTGATTGTCCGTCAGATGCTCCAGAAGGTGGAAGTCACCGATCAGGGCGACACGGACATGATCTCCGGCGAGCAGGTCGACAAGATCGAGTTCGACGCGATCAACGAGAAGACCAAGGAAGAGGGCAAGAAGATCGCCACGGGAACGCCGGTTCTGCTCGGCATCACCAAGGCGAGCCTGCAGACCCGCTCCTTCTTCTCGGCGGCCTCGTTCCAGGAGACCACCCGCGTCCTCACCGAGGCGGCGGTCAACGGCAAGGTCGATCCGCTCGAGGGTCTCAAGGAGAACGTCATCGTCGGCCGGCTGATCCCGGCAGGCACCGGCGCCTCCATGGCCAAGATCCGCGAAGTCGCCATGAAGCGCGACAAGCTGATCCTGGACGAGCGCGAGAAGCAGGCGTCTGTCGTGCCGCCGGCCCCGGAGGCCGAACCGATGGCGCTGCCGCCCGCGGAATAATGGTTCATCGGTAGGACTACCGAGGACAATCGAAAAGGCCGGCGTGAGCCGGCCTTTTTGCTGCTATCTTTGCCTGCTGCGGTGCGGGATCAACCTTTGTTCATCTTTCCTTCAGGCTGAAAAGCGCTTCTGCTAGGACGGCTTAGACCGGTGGGACCCCGTGACGGGGGCAGGGCCGGAGACCACGGAACTGACATGCTTGACCTCGCAATCGTAGGCGGCGGCCCGGGCGGGCTGATGAGCGCCTGGTATCTGAAGCGCAAACTCGGCGATCTCTGCCGCATCACCATCTACGAGGCATCCGACCGGCTCGGCGGCAAGATCGTCACGCGCAAGTTCGACTCGGCGCCGGCGATGTACGAGGCCGGCGTTGCCGAGATCTATGATTACTCGATGACGGGCCCCGATCCGCTGCGCGAGCTGGTCCAGCATTTCGGCCTGCAGACCATTCCGATGGATGCCGAGCATGTGCAGTTCGGCGGCGAGATACTCAATGACGTCGCCGGCATGCGCAAGCGATACGGCGCCAAGACCGCGGAGGCGATCGAGGCGTTCCGCAAGCGCTGCACCGAGGTGATGTCGCCGGTCGAATATTACGAAGGCGTCGGCGCGCACGACAACGAGAACCCCTGGGCCTACAAGACCGCCGAGCAGGTGCTCGACGAGGAGGTCGAGGACGAGACCGCAAAGCGCTTCTTCAAGGTGATGGCGCGCTCCGATATCGCCACCGAGAGCCACAACACCAACGGCCTCAACGCGCTCAAGAACTATCTGATGGATGTCGACGGCTATATTGGCCTCTATTCCATCCAGAACGGCAACGAGCAGCTGATCGAATGCCTGCAGTCGGAGGTGAACGCCGACATCCAGCTCAATCATCGCGTGCTCGCCGTCGGCAAGGCGCCGACCGGGCGCTACCAGCTCAAGATGATGAACGGCAAGGGGCCGGAGACGCGCGACTTCGACCTCGTGCTGGTCTGCCTGCCGCATTCCTGGCTCGCCACCGTCGGCTGGGAGGGCGAGCAGCTGCGCAAGTCGATGGTCAAGCACGTCGCCTATTTCGACCGTCCGGCGCACTATCTGCGTGTCTCGATCCTGTTCGACACGCCGTTCTGGGGCGACCGGATTCCCGGCGCCTGGTTCATGTCGGAGGCCTTCGGCGGCTGCTGCGTCTACAACGAGGGCGCTCGCCACGACGTCGGCCGCCACGGCGTGCTGAACTGGCTCATTCCCGGCTCCGACGCGCTCGCCTTCGCCAATCTCTCCGACCAGGAGCTGATCGACGCCGCGCTGAAATCGCTGCCGGCCTCCTTTGGTGATGCGCGGGCGCATTTCATGGAAGGCAAGATCCATCGCTGGCTGTCGTCGGTGAACGCGATTCCGGGCGGGCTGCCCGTGCGCGACGTCATGACCAACCACCGGCCCGAGCCGAAGGAGCACCCCGGCATCGTTCTGGTCGGCGACTATTTGTTCGACTCGACGCTGAACGGGCTGCTCGACTCCTCGGATGCGGCGACCGACATCATCCTGACCGAGATGATGCGCCTGCGCCGCGCGCGCGCGCAGGGCGGCAAGCCGCTGTCCGACAAGATCGACCGCGACTATTTCGCCAACTACCGCGGCCTCGGCCCCTATAGCGAGGCCTGGCAGCATTTCACCGATCCCGACTATCTGACCAGGCTGATCGGCATCGTCTGGGGCAAGGTGAAGGGCGCAAGGCTTCTGGTTGCGGGCTCGGCCAGCGGCGAATTGGTCGGCGCGCTGCGCGAGCGCGGCATCGACGCCTGGGGCATCGAGAACAACCGCACCATCCATGCCCAGACGCCGAAGGCGCTGAAGAAGTACAACAAGCTCGGCTCGATCACCGACATGCCGTTCAAGGACGGCGAGTTCGACTTCGTGTTCGAGACGAGCCTCTGCCATGTTGCCCCCAAGCAGGTGGGCCGCGCCATCAAGGAGCTGAACCGCGTGGTCAGCACCGGGCTCGTGTTCGGCTCGATCACCTCCGACATGGCTCCGGCGCTGGTCGACCGCTACGACCTCTTGCGCGGCGTCAGGAAGCTCGGCACCTGGTGGGAATGGTCCGAGCTGTTCTTCGGCAACGGCTTCGACCTCGCGATGCACCGCAAGGACTGCACCGACGAGCTCTGGGCGGCGACGCTCGCCGCCAACAAGGGGCCGGGGCAGTGGTACGCCGACGCCGATAGCTTGCGCTATTCCTTCTTCGACAAGGTCGAGGACGAGGACGACGACTAGCCGCTGGATCGCGGGCGAATTCGCCAATTGCTTTGCCGAATTCGTCCTGATCGCATAGACTCAGGTGCAGTAGCGGCCTGCCGCTATGTCCTGCTTCTCTGCGGTCATGCCGGCCGTCAGCATCGGTTGGTTTCATGGCGTCCAAGCCTCTTTCGCCCGACAAACAGAAGCTCGCCGCCGAAGAAGCGGCCGAGCTCGAGGACAAGCTCGCCAAGCCGGACCTCGAAGACGACGAGGGTGACGAGGACGACGAGGAGGAAGACGAGCTGGAGCTCGATGACGACGATGAGGATGAGGACCTCGTCGTCTTTACCGCGCGCGAGGCCGCCGGCGCGCTCGCGACCATCCTCGGCTTCGTCAAGCCGTATCTGACCAGCTACAAGCGGATGCTGTCCTTCGTGGCGTTCGGTGTCATCGTCGAGACGCTGTTCAACGTCATCATGCCGCTTAGCCTGAAATTCCTCATCGACGACGCGCTCGGCGAGGAGGATTTCCAGGCGCTGTACAAGATCCTCGGCGTGCTCGCGGTCGCCGGCATCTTCACCTCGATCGTCGCGGTCTGGTACGAGCGCTGGGACGCGCGGCTCGCCGCCTGCGTCATCTCCGACGTCCGCAAGCGCCTGTTCGAGCACGTCCAGGACCTGCCGGCGGCCTATTTCGGCCGCACCAGGCGCGGCGAGATCCTGTCGCGCTTCTCCGTCGACCTCTCGGCCTTCGAAGGGTCGGTGAAGACCTTCGCCAACAGTGCGGCGCTGCCGTTCCTGGAACTGATCGCCGGCATCATCCTGATGCTGTTTTTGAACTGGCAGCTTGCGGTGGTCGCGCTGCTGGTGTTCCCGATCACGCTGATCGGCCCGCGCATCCTCACGCCGAAGGCGGTGCAGGCCAACTATGAGCAGAAGCAGAACGAGAGCGCGCTGCTCGGCATGGTGCAGGAGAACGTGGCGGCGCAGGCCGTGATCAAGGCGTTCAGCCTGCAGCGCAAGATGTTCGGCTTCTTCACCTTCCGCAACGACGAGACGCGCAACAGGATCGCCGCCGCCACGTTCCTGTCCACCATGGTGGAACGGACCGTCACGATCTCGGTGCTGTTGCTTCACCTCGTGGTGCTGGCGATCGGCGCCTATCTGGCGACCAAGGGCCAGATCACCATCGGCACCTTCGTCACCTTCGAGAGCGCGTTCTGGGAGGTCTCCTACAACATCGCCCATGTGATGCACTTCATCCCGGTGTCGATCTCGTCTGCGGCCGCGATCCGCCACATGCAGGAGCTGCTCGACGAGCCGACGCGCGGCGCCGACCGTCCCGGCGCGCCGGATCTGCCGCGCGTCACCAACGACATCACCTTCGACCACGTCACCTTCCAGTACGAGGGCAGCCAGACGCCGGTGCTGGACAATCTCAGCCTCAAGCTCAATGTCGGCAAGCGCATCGCGGTGGTCGGGCCGTCGGGCTCCGGCAAGAGCACGCTGCTCAATCTCATCCTGCGGCTCTACGTGCCGGACGAGGGCCGCGTCACCATCGACGGCGTCGACGTCCGCAAGGTGACGCTGGATTCGCTGCGCCGGAGCATGGCGGTCGTGTTCCAGGAGAACATGCTGTTCAACATGTCGATCCGCGAGAACATCCGGCTCGGCAAGGAGGGCGCCACCGACGAGGAGGTGGAGGAAGCGGCCAGGAAGGCCGAGATCCATCGCTACATCATGAGCCTGCCGCAGCGCTACGACACGCCTGTCGGCGAGCGCGGCGATACCCTGTCGGGCGGCCAGCGCCAGCGCATCGCGATCGCGCGCGCGATCATCCGCAATCCGTCCGTGCTGCTGCTCGACGAGGCGACCTCGGCGCTGGACCAGACCACGGAGGCCGCGATCAACCGCACGCTGCTGAAGCTCGCCAGGGGCCGCACCATGATCTGGTCGACCCACCGCCTGACTTCGGTGGTCGAGATGGACGAGATCATCGTGATTTCAGGGGGCAGGGCGATCGAGCGCGGCTCGCACGCCGAACTGCTTGCCCTGAACGGCACCTATCGCAAGCTGTGGAACGACCAGATCCACCAGCCGCACGGCGCAGCCGCTCAGGCCGACGACGACAGCGATGATGACGACGAAGACGACCTCGACGAGGATGACGAGGACGACGACGAGGAGGAGTGACCGAGCAGGTTCGGCTCCAGGTCGAACGCACCGCCCAGCGGCCGCAACAGTCCCTGCGCCGACCAGGCGAGGAAGCGCGCCCAACGCTGCGCGGTCCAGTACGGACTGGTCGCGGTCGAAACCGCGCGGAAGTCGAACGCCTTGGCCGCCGACCATTCATCGCAGGCCCGCTTGACCGGGTCGGCATAGAAGGCAGCGATCTTGTCCGCCTCCATCCCGTCGGAGGCGAGCCAATGCGGGATGTAGACGTTGCAGAGCCGCTCGACGTCGGTGAACACCTTGTCGCAGCCGGTGCCGGCGACCGGGCAGGAGGTCGCGAACGCATCGCCCACCAGCACGACGCCGGGTTGATGGCGGGCGTCGTTCTCATAGAGATCGACCGGGCGGATCTTCATCTCCCCCTGGATATCGAAGGCCCCCGTGATGCGCTTGAGCCGCGGCAGCGCGGCGTCGAGCGTTGCGGCCGGCGCGCGACGCAACTCGCCCAGCCAGGGATCGTCGAAGCTGCGATAGACGAACAAATTGGCGCGCATCCGTGGGCCGATCGGGAACAGCGAGATGTAGGGAATCCGGTCGCCCGGCCGCTCCGAAAAATAGGTCAGCGCCGGGAAATCGAACGAATTCCGTCCGGCCGGCGCGACGTCGAATCCGACCGAGATCGAGTGGCAGGCGCTGATGATCCTGCGCTCGATGCCGAGCTGGTGGCGCAGGCCGACATTCAGCCCGTTGGCGAGTACGACCAGGCGGGCCGAAATCGTCTCGCCGCTGGAGAGCACGATCTGCTGGCGCTCGGGGCCGGTTGCCACCGACACCGCCTTGGCCCAGACCCGCGTGACGTCTTCGGGGATTTCGTCGCGGATCGCGTTGACGAGGGAATCGTAGAGGATGTTGAACTGCCGGCTCGGCGCTTTGTCGAGCAGACGGCCGAAGCGGGCGATCCAGTTCTCGCCGGTAAAGGTCGCGCGGCGCAGCACCGATTCTGCGATTCCGGTCCGCAGGAATCGCTCGAGCTGGACGCCGCCGCTGAGTTTCTCGACGCGGAAATCCGCCGGATAGGTGTCGTGCGGGTCGATCAGGATCGCCGGAATGCCGGCGCGGCCGAGCATGGCTGCGGCGGTCGAGCCGGCAAGTCCGCCGCCAATGATGGCAATATCCGTGTACCGCATGGCGCCTGTCTCAGCCGAAGGCGGCAGATTGACGCATGAACAGGAAAGAAAGCCTTAGCAGATGGTTACAAAAGTATATTTTACCCGGCTAAAATAGCCCCGAGGCTGGCGGAACAGGCCTGTCATCCCCATATCGGACGAGCGTGGTGAGGGCATCAAAACCGGCGATTTTCACAGCAGCGATAAGCGTTTTCTGACTGTCGTTTCGCCTTGACTTGATCGATTCTCACTTATAGAAAGCGCCTCACTTAACGACAGGCGGTGAGCATCGCCAACGTCGGAACGGGCCACCCGCGAGATCCTATTGGGATCGCAAAAGCGGGCACCAACCTCGACGAATGCCGCTCAAACGCTGTCGATCATAGCTAGGCAATGCCAGTGCGAATTTAGTTCTCTTGAGCACGTTCTCTTGAGATCGATTTCGGATGCATGACCTCGGTGCGCGGGACCGCGGCGGAAAGCCGATCGGTCCAGTTCCTGCGGTCCTCTGTGGCGTCGAAGCGCTTTCCGCTCGGTGATGGAGCGGTTGGCGCGATTTCGCTTTGTGCGGATCGTTCCGTACCTGGCGGCCTCATCGGACGGGTGGTCCGAACAGAATTTGCGGTCCCGGCAACGGGCCGCGGCAAGACAGCGGACCCGTGAGGGGCTGCGATAACAAAGGGTAAGGCCAGGATGCCGACGATCAACCAGCTGATCGCACAACCGCGTGAAGTGCAGAAGTCGCGCAAGAAGGTGCCGGCGCTGCAGCAGTCGCCGCAGAAGCGTGGTGTTTGCACGCGCGTCTACACCACGACCCCGAAGAAGCCGAACTCGGCGCTTCGTAAGGTCGCCAAGGTGCGCCTGACCAACGGCTTCGAGGTGATCGGCTACATCCCCGGTGAGGGCCATAACCTCCAGGAGCACTCGGTGGTCATGATCCGCGGCGGCCGCGTCAAGGACTTGCCCGGCGTGCGCTACCACATCCTCCGCGGCGTTCTGGATACCCAGGGCGTCAAGAACCGTAAGCAGCGCCGTTCGAAGTACGGCGCCAAGCGTCCGAAGTAAGCGGGAACCAGCTCAATGTCTCGTCGCCACTCAGCGGAAAAGCGCGAAGTTCTTCCCGATCCGAAGTTCGGGAACATCATCGTGACGAAGTTCATGAACTCGGTGATGTACGCCGGCAAGAAGTCGGTCGCCGAAGGCATCGTCTATGGTGCGTTTGGCATCATCGAATCCAAGACCAAGCAGAACCCGCTCGGCGTGTTCGAGCAGGCACTCGAGAACGTCATGCCGACGATCGAGGTGCGCTCCCGCCGCGTCGGCGGCGCGACTTACCAGGTTCCGGTCGAGGTTCGCTCGACCCGCCGGCAGGCCCTTGGCATTCGCTGGCTGATCGCGGCTGCGCGCGAGCGCAACGAGAAGACCATGACCGAGCGGCTCTCGGCAGAGCTCTTGGACGCGTCGAACAACCGGGGGAACGCCGTCAAGAAGCGCGAAGACGTGCACCGGATGGCGGAAGCCAACCGCGCCTTCTCGCATTATCGCTGGTAACGGCGACACAAACGGACTCGCAAGGAACACCCCATGCCCCGCCAACATGCCATCGAGGACTACCGTAACTTCGGTATCATGGCGCATATCGACGCCGGTAAGACCACGACGACCGAGCGCATCCTCTATTACACCGGCAAGAGCCACAAGATCGGCGAAGTGCACGAAGGTGCCGCGACGATGGACTGGATGGAGCAAGAGCAGGAGCGTGGCATCACGATCACCTCGGCTGCGACCACCGCATTCTGGGCCGGCAAGCGCCTGAACATCATCGACACGCCCGGCCACGTCGACTTCACCATCGAGGTCGAGCGTTCGCTGCGCGTGCTCGACGGCGCCGTCTGCGTGCTCGACAGCAACCAGGGCGTCGAGCCCCAGACCGAGACCGTCTGGCGCCAGGGCGACAAGTACAAGGTTCCGCGTATCGTCTTCGCCAACAAGATGGACAAGACCGGCGCCGACTTCTTCAAGTGCCTCGCCGACATCGTCGACCGCCTCGGCGCCAAGCCGATCGCGATCCAGCTTCCGATCGGTGCCGAGAACAACTTCAAGGGTCTCGTCGACCTCGTGAAGATGAAGGGCATCGTCTGGAACGACGAGTCGCTCGGTGCGAAGTTCGACTATGTCGACATTCCCGAGGATCTCGTCGAGCAAGCCAAGGAATATCGTGAGAAGATGGTGGAAGCCGCCGTCGAACTCGACGACGATGCGCTCGCCGCTTTCCTCGACGGCAACGAGCCGGACGAAGCGACGCTGAAGCGGCTGATCCGCAAGGCGGTGCTGACCGGCGCCTTCTATCCCGTGCTGTGCGGCTCGGCCTTCAAGAACAAGGGCGTGCAGCCGCTGCTCGACGCCGTCGTCGACTACCTGCCGTCGCCGATCGACGTGCCCGCGATCAAGGGTACGGACGACCGCGGCAACGAGGTCGTGCGCAAGGCCGACGACAAGGAGCCGCTGTCGCTGCTCGCGTTCAAGATCATGGACGACCCGTTCGTCGGCACCATCACCTTCTGCCGCATCTATTCCGGCGTCCTGCTGAGCGGCACCGGCGTCGTGAACTCGACGCGCGAGAAGAAGGAGCGCATCGGGCGCATGCTGCTGATGCATGCGAACAACCGCGAGGACATCAAGGAAGCCTATGCCGGCGACATCGTCGCGCTGGCCGGCCTGAAGGAAGCGCGCACCGGTGACACGTTGTGCGATCCCGACAAGCAGGTGATCCTGGAGAAGATGGAATTCCCCGAGCCGGTCATCGAGATCGCGATCGAGCCGAAGTCCAAGGCCGACCAGGAGAAGCTGGGCGTGGCGCTGGCCAAGCTCGCCGCGGAGGATCCGTCCTTCCGCGTGACGACCGATCACGAGTCCGGGCAGACCATCCTCAAGGGCATGGGCGAACTCCATCTCGACATCAAGGTCGACATCCTGAAGCGCACCTACAAGGTCGACGCCAACATCGGCGCGCCCCAGGTCGCCTTCCGTGAGCGCGTCACCAAGCGGGTCGAGCACAGCTACACCCACAAGAAGCAGACCGGCGGTACCGGCCAGTTCGCGGCCGTGTCGTTCATCGTCGAGCCGAACGAGGCCGGCAAGGGCTTCGAGTTCGAGTCGAAGATCGTCGGCGGCGCGGTGCCGAAGGAATACATCCCCGGCGTCGAGAAGGGCCTGGAGAGCGTGCTGTCGTCCGGCGTGGTCGCGGGCTTCCCCGTGGTCGACGTCAAGGTGCAGCTCGTCGACGGCAAGTATCACGACGTCGACTCGTCGGCGCTCGCCTTCGAAATCGCCTCGCGCGCCTGCTTCCGCGAAGCGCTGCAGATGGGCAAGTCCGTCCTGCTCGAGCCGATCATGAAGGTCGAGGTGGTGACCCCGGAAGACTACACCGGCTCGGTCATCGGCGACCTGAACTCCCGGCGCGGTCAGATCCAGGGTCAGGACATGCGCGGCAACGCCAACGTCATCAACGCGATGGTGCCGCTCATGAACATGTTCGGTTACGTGAACAACCTGCGCTCGATGAGCCAGGGTCGCGCGACCTTCACCATGCAGTTCGATCACTACGCAGAAGCGCCGGCCAACGTGTCGGCAGAAGTCCAGAAGAAGTTTGCCTGATTGTCGTCGGTCTCGAGCTGACGATTGAACGGAGAGTCAAATGGCCAAAGCAAAGTTTGAACGTAACAAGCCGCACTGCAACATCGGTACCATCGGTCACGTCGACCATGGCAAGACGTCGCTGACCGCGGCGATCACCAAGATCCTCGCCGAGACCGGCGGTGCGACGTTCACGGCGTACGACCAGATCGACAAGGCGCCGGAAGAGAAGGCGCGCGGCATCACCATCTCGACCGCTCACGTCGAGTACGAGACCAAGAACCGCCACTACGCCCACGTCGACTGCCCCGGCCACGCCGACTACGTCAAGAACATGATCACCGGCGCCGCCCAGATGGACGGCGCGATCCTGGTCGTGTCGGCCGCTGACGGCCCGATGCCGCAGACCCGCGAGCACATCCTGCTCGCCCGCCAGGTCGGCGTGCCCGCGCTCGTCGTGTTCCTCAACAAGTGCGACATGGTCGACGATCCGGAGCTGCTCGAGCTCGTCGAGCTCGAGGTCCGCGAGCTGCTCTCGAAGTACGAGTTCCCCGGCGACAAGATCCCGATCATCAAGGGTTCGGCGCTCGCCGCTCTCGAAGATTCCGACAAGAAGCTCGGCCACGACGCCATCCTCGAGCTGATGCGCAACGTCGACGAGTACATCCCGCAGCCGGAGCGTCCGATCGACCAGCCGTTCCTGATGCCGGTTGAAGACGTGTTCTCGATCTCGGGCCGCGGCACCGTGGTGACCGGTCGCGTCGAGCGCGGCATCATCAAGGTCGGCGAGGAAATCGAGATCGTCGGTCTGCGTGCGACCCAGAAGACCACCGTCACGGGCGTCGAAATGTTCCGCAAGCTGCTCGACCAGGGCCAGGCCGGCGACAACATCGGTGCGCTGCTCCGCGGCACCAAGCGCGAGGAAGTCGAGCGCGGCCAGGTGCTCTGCAAGCCGGGTTCGGTCAAGCCGCACACCAAGTTCAAGGCTGAGGCGTACATCCTCACCAAGGAGGAGGGCGGCCGCCACACCCCGTTCTTCACCAACTACCGTCCGCAGTTCTACTTCCGCACCACCGACGTGACCGGTGTCGTGCACCTGCCGGAAGGCACCGAGATGGTGATGCCGGGCGACAACATTGCGATGGAAGTGCACCTGATCGTGCCGATCGCGATGGAAGAGAAGCTCCGCTTCGCGATCCGCGAAGGCGGCCGCACCGTCGGCGCCGGCGTCGTCGCTTCGATCATCGAGTAACAAGCGAATAGGGAATGGTGAGTGGCGAATAGGGAATTCGCTACTCGCTACTCGCCACTCTACTCAAAGAAAGCACGGCAATGAACGGCCAAAACATTCGTATCCGTCTCAAGGCGTTCGACCATCGGATTCTCGATACGTCGACCCGCGAGATCGTGAACACGGCGAAGCGCACCGGCGCGCAGGTTCGCGGACCCATTCCGCTGCCGACCCGCATCGAGAAGTTCACCGTCAACCGTTCGCCCCACGTCGACAAGAAGAGCCGCGAACAGTTCGAGATGCGCACCCACAAGCGCCTGCTCGATATCGTCGATCCGACCCCGCAGACCGTCGATGCTTTGATGAAGCTCGACCTGGCCGCCGGTGTCGACGTCGAGATCAAGCTCTAAGAATTTTGGATCCCGTCCGCGAAAGCGGACAAAGAGAACAGGAAGCAAGCCGATGCGCTCCGGAGTGATCGCACAAAAGGTCGGGATGACGCGGGTCTTCACGGAGGCCGGCGAACATATCCCCGTGACCGTGCTGAAGCTCGGCAATTGCCAGGTCGTAGGCCACCGCACTGAAGAGAAGAACGGTTACGTCGCGCTCCAGCTTGGTTCTGGCAGCCGCAAGACCGTGTACATGCCCAAGGCCGAGCGCGGCCAGTTCGCGGTCGCCAAGGTCGAGCCGAAGCGGCAGGTCGAGGAATTCCGCGTCACCGCGGATGCCATGATCCCCGTCGGCGCCGAGATTCTCGCCGATCACTTCGTCGTCGGCCAGTTCGTCGACGTCACCGGCACCTCGGTCGGTAAGGGCTTTGCCGGCGGCATGAAGCGCTGGAATTTCGGCGGTCTGCGCGCCACCCACGGCGTGTCGGTCTCGCACCGCTCGATCGGTTCGACCGGTGGCCGTCAGGACCCCGGCAAGACCTGGAAGAACAAGAAGATGCCCGGCCATATGGGTGTCGATCGCATCACCACGCTCAACCTTCGGGTCGTCCAGACCGATGTCGAGCGCGGCCTGATCCTCGTCGAAGGCGCCGTTCCCGGCTCCAAGGGCGGCTGGATCCGCGTGCGCGACGCCGTCAAGAAGCCGCTGCCGAAGGAAGCTCCGAAGCCCGGCAAGTTCAAGGTTGCTGGCGACGCGGACGCCGCCCCGGCCGCGCAGGAGGCGTGAGATGGAATTGAAGGTCACGACCCTCGAAGGTAAGGAAGCCGGCTCCGTCCAGCTCTCCGACGCCATTTTCGGCCTCGAGCCGCGCCAGGACATCATTGCGCGTTGCGTGCAGTGGCAGCTCAACAAGCGCCAGGCCGGCACGCACAAGGCCAAGGGCCGCGCCGAGATCTGGCGCACCGGCAAGAAGATGTACAAGCAGAAGGGCACCGGCGGTGCTCGTCACGGCTCGGCCCGCGTGCCGCAGTTCCGTGGCGGCGGCCGCGCCTTCGGCCCGGTGGTGCGCTCGCACGCCACCGACCTGCCGAAGAAGGTGCGCGCACTTGCCCTGAAGCATGCGCTCTCGGCCAAGGCCAAGGACGGCGATCTCCTCGTGATCGAGAAGGCCGCGCTGGAAGCCGCCAAGACCAAGGCGCTGCTCGGCCACTTCTCCGGCCTCGGCTTGACCAACGCGCTGATCATCGACGGCGCCGAGCTGAACAACGGTTTTGCGGCCGCGGCCCGCAACATCCCGAACATGGACGTGCTGCCGATCCAGGGCATCAACGTCTATGACATCCTGCGTCGTCAGAAGCTAGTTCTGACCAAGGCCGCCATCGATGCGCTGGAGGCGCGCTTCAAATGACGAAGAACATCGAGCCTCGCCACTACGACGTGATCCTGGCACCGGTCGTCACCGAAAAGGCGACGCTGGCCTCCGAGCACAACAAGGTCCTGTTCAAGGTGGCCGCGAAGGCGACCAAGCCGCAGATCAAGGAAGCGGTCGAGAAGCTGTTCGACGTCAAGGTCAAGAGCGTCAACACGCTGGTCCGCAAGGGCAAGACCAAGGTCTTCCGCGGCAATCTCGGCTCGCAGTCGAACACCAAGCGCGCGATCGTGACCCTCGAAGAGGGCCACCGGATCGACGTCACCACCGGTCTGTAAGGTCGTACGACGATGGCACTGAAGAAATTCAATCCCACGACGCCGGGCCAGCGCCAGCTGGTCATGGTCGATCGTTCGGCCCTCTACAAGGGCAAGCCGGTCAAGGCGCTCACCGAGGGCAAGAAGTCCTCGGGCGGCCGCAACAACACCGGCCGCATCACCGTGCGCTTCCGCGGCGGCGGTCACAAGCAGACGCTGCGCACCGTCGACTTCAAGCGCGAGAAGATCGACGTTCCCGCGACCGTCGAGCGGCTCGAATACGATCCGAACCGCACCGGCTTCATCGCGCTGATCAAGTATCAGGACGGCGAGCAGGCTTACATCCTGGCGCCGCAGCGCCTGGCCGTGGGTGACACCATCATCGCCGGCAACTATGTCGACGTGAAGCCGGGCAACGTCATGCCGCTCGGCAACATGCCGGTCGGCACGATCATCCACAACATCGAGGTCAAGATCGGCAAGGGCGGCCAGCTCGCCCGTTCGGCCGGCACCTACGCCCAGCTCGTCGGCCGCGACCAGGACTACGTGATCATCCGCCTGAACTCGGGTGAGCAGCGCCTGGTGCACGGCCGTTGCCGCGGCACGATCGGCGCAGTGTCGAACCCGGATCACATGAACACCTCGATCGGCAAGGCCGGCCGCAAGCGCTGGATGGGCCGTCGCCCGCACAACCGCGGCGTCGCCATGAACCCGATCGACCATCCGCACGGCGGTGGTGAAGGTCGTACCTCGGGCGGCCGCCACCCGGTCACCCCGTGGGGCAAGCCGACCAAGGGCAAGAAGACCCGCACCAACAAGTCGACCAACAAATTCATTCTCCTAAGCCGCCACAAGCGGAAGAAGTAAGGAACGCCGGACATGGTTCGTTCAGTCTGGAAAGGCCCGTTCGTCGAGGGTTCTCTGCTCAAGAAGGCAGATGCCGCGCGCGCGTCCGGCCGTCACGACGTCATCAAGATCTGGAGCCGTCGCTCGACGATCCTGCCGCAATTTGTCGGCCTGACCTTCGGCGTCTACAACGGTCAGAAGCACGTGCCGGTGGCCGTCAACGAGGAAATGGTCGGTCACAAGTTCGGCGAGTTCTCGCCGACCCGCACCTTCCATGGCCACTCCGGCGACAAGAAAGCCAAGAAGGCTTGAGGATTAAACGATGAGCAAACCTAAGCGCGAACGGAGCCTCGCCGACAACGAGGCCAAGGCGGTCGCCCGGATGCTGCGGGTGAGCCCGCAGAAGCTCAACCTGGTCGCCCAGCTCATTCGCGGCCGGAAGGCGTCTGCCGCGCTCGCCGACCTGCAGTTCTCGCGCAAGCGGATCGCGGTCGACGTGAAGAAGTGCCTGGAATCGGCGATTGCCAATGCCGAGAACAACCACGACCTCGACGTCGACGATCTCGTCGTGGCGCAGGCCTTCGTCGGCAACGGCCTCGTGATGAAGCGCTTCGCCCCCCGCGGCCGCGGCCGCTCGGGCCGTGTCTACAAACCATTTTCGCAGCTGACGATCATCGTTCGTCAGGTTGAAGCCGAAGCAGCGGCTTAAGGGACGCAGGAGAACACGATGGGTCAAAAGATCAATCCGATCGGTCTGCGTCTCGGCATCAACCGGACCTGGGACTCGCGCTGGTTCGCGGGCAAGCAGGAATACGGCAAGCTGCTGCACGAGGACGTCAAGATCCGCGAGATCCTGCATAAGGAGCTCAAGCAGGCGGCCGTCGCCCGCATCGTGATCGAGCGTCCGCACAAGAAGTGCCGCGTCACCATCCACTCGGCTCGTCCGGGCGTGGTGATCGGCAAGAAGGGCGCCGACATCGACAAGCTGCGCAAGAAGGTCGCGGACATCACCTCGTCCGACGTCGTGATCAACATCGTCGAGATCCGCAAGCCGGAGCTCGATGCGACGCTGGTGGCCGAATCGATCGCGCAGCAGCTCGAGCGCCGCGTGGCGTTCCGCCGCGCCATGAAGCGGGCCGTGCAGTCGGCGATGCGTCTCGGCGCGGAAGGCATCCGCATCAACTGCTCGGGTCGCCTGGGCGGTGCGGAAATCGCCCGCATGGAGTGGTACCGCGAAGGTCGCGTGCCGCTGCACACGCTGCGCGCCGACATCGACTACGGCGTTGCGACCGCGTTCACGACCTTCGGCACCTGCGGCGTCAAGGTCTGGATCTTCAAGGGTGAGATCCTCGAGCACGATCCGATGGCCCAGGACAAGAGAATGGCCGAAGGCGAGACGGGTGGCAGTGGTGATCGTGGCCGGTCGCGCCGCGATACGGCTGCAGCCTAACGCCGCACAGGAATTTGAGGGCTTAAAGCCATGATGCAACCTAAGAAAACGAAGTTCCGGAAGGCGCACAAGGGCCGCATCCACGGCGTGGCGTCTTCGGGCGCGACGTTGGCGTTCGGCCAGTTCGGCCTGAAGGCGACGGAGCCTGAGCGCGTCACCGCGCGCCAGATCGAAGCCGCCCGCCGCGCGCTGACCCGCCACATGAAGCGTGCCGGCCGCGTCTGGATTCGCGTGTTCCCCGACGTGCCGGTGTCGAAGAAGCCGGCCGAAGTCCGCATGGGCTCCGGCAAGGGTTCGCCGGAACTGTGGGTTGCGCGCGTCAAGCCGGGCCGGGTGCTGTTCGAGATCGACGGCGTCAACACCCAGACGGCGCGCGAGGCGCTGACGCTCGCGGCCGCCAAGCTGCCGATCAAGACGCGCTTCGTCGAGCGCATTGCGGAGTAATGGCCATGGCACAGATGAAGATCGAAGACATCCGCGCGATGAGCCCCGACCAGCAGGACGACGCCGTCCTGAACCTGAAGAAGGAGCGCTTCAACCTGCGCTTCCAGCGCGCCACCGGGCAGCTCGAGAACACCTCGCGGCTGCGCGAGGCTCGCCGTGACATCGCCCGGATCAAGACCGTCGCCGCGCAAAAGCGCGCGAAGAAGAAGTAAGAGGCTACGAAGATGCCGAAACGTACTTTGCAGGGCGTGGTCGTCAGCGACAAGCAAGCCAAGACCATCGTGGTGCGGGTGGATCGCCGCTTCACGCACCCGATCTACAAGAAGACGATCCGCCGTTCGAAGAACTATCACGCGCACGACGAGAACAACCAGTTCAAGCCGGGTGACGTGGTGTGGATCGAGGAATCGAAGCCGATTTCGAAGCTGAAGCGCTGGGTCGTGATCCGGGGCGAGCACAAGAAAAGCGCCTGATCTGTTGGCCTTGGCCGACTGAATTCAGGGAAATGTTGAGCGCCGGCTAGGCTGGCGCAAAGAGAAAGAGGACGAGGTGCATCAATGATTCAGATGCAGACCAACCTCGACGTGGCCGACAATTCTGGCGCACGCCGTGTCATGTGTATCAAGGTGCTCGGAGGTTCCAAGCGCCGCTATGCCACCATCGGCGACATCATCGTCGTCTCGATCAAGGAAGCGATTCCGCGTGGCAAGGTGAAGAAGGGCGACGTGATGAAGGCCGTCGTGGTGCGTGTCCGCAAGGATATCCGCCGCGCCGACGGCTCGGTCATCCGGTTCGACCGCAACGCCGCCGTCCTGATCAACAACCAGGCCGAGCCGGTCGGCACCCGTATCTTCGGGCCCGTGCCGCGCGAGCTGCGCGCCAAGAACCACATGAAGATCATCTCGCTCGCGCCGGAGGTGCTGTGATGGCTGCGAAGATCCGCAAGGGCGACAAGGTCGTCGTGCTGACCGGTCGCGACAAGGGCCGCACCGGCGAGGTGTTCGAGGTGCGCCCGGACGCCGGCACGGCGCTGGTGCGCGGCATCAACATGGTCAAGCGTCATCAGAAGCAGACGCAGGCCCAGGAGGGCGGCATCATCTCGAAAGAGGCGCCGATCCAACTGTCCAACATCGCGTATGTCGGCAAGGACGGAAAGCCGACCCGCGTCGGATTCAAGATTCTGGCGGACGGCAAGAAGGTTCGCATCGCCAAGAGCTCGGGAGCTGAGATCGATGGCTGAGGCCGCTTACACGCCGCGCCTGCGCGCGGAATACGACGCGAAGATCCGCACGGCGCTGACCGAGAAATTCGGTTACGAGAACGTCATGCAGGTTCCGCGGCTGGACAAGGTCGTCCTGAACATGGGCGTCGGCGATTCCGTCAACGACCGCAAGAAGGCCGAGAACGCCGCCGCCGAATTGACCCAGATCGCCGGCCAGAAGGCAATCGTGACCTATTCGCGCATCGCGATCGCGACCTTCAAGCTGCGTGAGAACCAGCCGATCGGCTGCAAGGTCACGCTGCGCAAGGCCCGCATGTACGAGTTCATCGACCGCCTGGTGACGGTTGCGCTGCCGCGCGTCCGCGACTTCCGCGGCCTGAACCCGAAGAGCTTCGACGGCCGCGGCAACTACTCGCTCGGCATCAAGGAACACATCATTTTCCCCGAGATCGACTTCGACAAGGTCACGGAAGCCCGCGGTATGGACATCACCGTCTGCACCACGGCCAAGACCGACGAAGAGGCGAGGGCCTTGTTGACCGCTTTCAATTTCCCGTTCCGGCAGTGAGACGCTGACTTAAAGCCTCTCAAACGCGGATACCCAGGAGCCAAGCATGGCAAAGAAGAGTTCAGTCGAGAAGAACAACCGGCGCAAGCGGATGGTGAAGAACGCCGCCGCCAAGCGCGAGCGGTTGAAGGCGATCATCGCCGACAAGAAGCTGCCGATGGAGGAGCGTTTCGCCGCGACCCTGAAGCTTGCGGAAATGCCGCGCAACTCGTCGGCGACCCGCATCCGCCTGCGTTGCGAGCTGTCGGGCCGTCCCCGCTCCAACTACCGCAAGAACAAGCTGTCCCGTATCGCGCTGCGCGAACTTGGCTCCAAGGGCATGGTCCCGGGCCTCGTGAAGTCCAGCTGGTAAGGAGGGTCGTTAGATGTCTACGCACGATCCAATCAGCGATCTGATCACCCGCATCCGCAACGCGCAGATGCGCTCGAAGACCAAGGTCTCCACGCCTGGCTCCAAGATGCGCGAGAACGTGCTCGAGGTGCTCAAGTCCGAGGGCTACATCCGTGGTTACGCCACGCTCGAGCATCCCTCGGGCCGCAGCGAGATCGAGATCGAGCTGAAGTATTTCGACGGCGAGCCCGTCATCCGCGAGATCGAGCGCGTTTCCAAGCCCGGGCGTCGCGTCTACGCCTCGGTGAAGAACCTGCCGCGGGTCAACAACGGGCTCGGCATTTCGGTGTTGTCGACGCCGAAGGGGATCATGGCCGACCACAGCGCGCGCGACGCGAATGTGGGCGGTGAAGTCCTCTTCACGGTGTTCTGAGAAGGATTTTTGATCCATGTCACGTGTTGGCAAAAGGCCTGTGGCGGTTCCGTCGGGTGTGACCGCGACCGTCGATGGGCAGACCGTCAAGATGAAGGGGCCGAAGGGCCAGCTTCAGTTCGTCGTCCATGACGACGTCGAGGTGAAGCTCGAGAACGGCCAGGTCAAGGTGAACCCCCGGACCGAGACCAATCGCGCGCGGGCGTTGTACGGCACCGCTCGCGCCCAGGTCGCGAATCTGGTCGAAGGCGTCACCAAGGGCTTCGAGAAGAAGCTCGAGATCACCGGCGTCGGTTACCGCGCCGCGATGCAGGGCAAGAACCTGCAGCTCGCGCTCGGCTACAGCCACGATGTGGTCTACCAGATCCCGGAAGGGATCACGATCACGGTGCCGAAGCCGACCGAGATCACGGTGACGGGCAGCGACATCCAGCGCGTCGGCCAGGTCGCGGCCGAAATCCGCTCATATCGCCCGCCGGAGCCCTACAAGGGCAAGGGCGTGAAGTATGCTGGCGAATTCATCTTCCGCAAGGAAGGCAAGAAGAAGTAACGGAGCGGGTCATGTCCAAAGCCAAGGTTACGAATGCCCGGCGCAAGCGGAGTGTGCGGCTGAAGCTGCGCCGCTCCGGTGGTGGCCGCCCGCGCCTGTCGGTGTTCCGCTCGTCCAAGCACATCTACGCCCAGGTCATCGACGACCTGAAGGGCGAGACGCTGGCCTCCGCCTCGTCGCTCGAGAAGTCGATGCGCGACGGCGGCAAGACCGGCGCCGACATCGATGCTGCGAAGGCGGTCGGCAAGCTGCTGGCCCAGCGCGCCGCCGAGAAGGGCGTCAAGGAAGTCGTGTTCGATCGCGGCAGCTACCTCTACCACGGGCGCGTCAAGGCTCTTGCCGACGCCGCGCGTGAGAGCGGGCTGAGCTTCTAACGGAATTTGAGGATTGAGGCGTAAGCCTCTGAAGGATTGGAAAAACCATGGTAGCTGAACGCGAACAACGTGGTGGACGCGATCAACGCGGCGGCGGACGTGAGCGCAAGGAGCGCGAGGAGCGCGACAGCGAGTTCGTCGACAAGCTCGTCCACATCAATCGCGTGGCCAAGGTCGTCAAGGGCGGCAAGCGCTTCGGTTTCGCAGCGCTGGTCGTGATCGGCGATCAGAAGGGCCGCGCCGGCTTCGGTCACGGCAAGGCGCGCGAGGTGCCTGAGGCGATCCGGAAAGCGACCGAGTCCGCCAAGCGCAACCTGACCCGGGTCTCGCTGCGCGAGGGCCGCACGCTTCATCACGACATCGCCGGCCGTCATGGCGCGGGCCGTGTCTACCTGCGTGCCGCCCCGGCCGGTACCGGCATCATCGCCGGCGGTCCGATGCGCGCCGTGTTCGAGACGCTCGGCGTCCAGGACGTGGTGGCGAAGTCGATCGGCTCGTCGAACCCGTACAACATGGTGCGCGCGACCTTCGACGCGTTGAAGCACCAGGATTCGCCGCGTTCGGTCGCAGCCCGCCGCAACATCAAGGTGTCCACTCTGCAGTCCCGCCGTATCGGCGGCGATGCCGAGGCGGCTGCCGACTAACGGAAGCTTTCGGAGTAGACTCCCATGGCCAAGGCCGCCAAGACGATCAAGCTCGAGCAGACCGGCAGCGCGATCCGCCGCCATCACTCGCAGCGTTCGACGCTGATCGGGCTCAAGCTCAACAAGATCGGCCGCACCAGCGAATTGCCGGATACCCCGGCGGTGCGCGGCATGATCGAGAAGGTTCACCATCTCGTCCGCATCGTCGACGAGAAGTAAAACAGGGCGCATGATCCCGAAAAGTGGACACCGGTTTTCGGACCGGATCATGCGCAAGACACAAGGAGAAGGGCGATGAAGCTCAGCGATATCGCCGACAACGCCGGCTCGCGCAAGAAGCGCATGCGCGTCGGCCGCGGCATCGGATCGGGCAAGGGCAAGCAGTCCGGCCGCGGCGGCAAGGGCCAGACCGCGCGTTCGGGCGTGCGCATCAAGGGTTTCGAAGGCGGCCAGATGCCGATGCATCGCCGTCTGCCCAAGCGCGGCTTCAACAACATCTTCCGCGTCGAGTTCGCCGAGATCAATCTCGACCGGCTCCAGGAAGCGGTCGATGCCAAGAAGATCGACGCCGGCAGCGTTGTGAACGTCGAGGCTCTGGTGAAGGGCGGCGTGCTGCGCCGCGCCAAGGCCGGCCTGCGGCTGCTCGGCCGCGGCGAGCTCAAGTCCAAGCTCAACATCGAGGTGCACGGCGCCTCGAAGTCCGCGATCGCGGCGGTCGAGAAGGCTGGCGGCTCGGTCAAGATCCTCGCGCTGCCCAAGGAAGAAGGCGAGGCGGCGTAACATCTGCGTCATTGGCCCGCGGCTCGCGGGCCTTTACGCATGCGGGACGTGGACTTATCGAAGCCGAGCCCCAGATAATGTCCGGCGTCCGCTCTCAAGTAGCCCGGCCGCGGGCATGACGGCGCAACAGGCGGCGGGAGAAAGTCCAATATGGTCTCTGCAGCGGAACAACTGGCAGCCAATCTCAATTTCGGCGCGTTCGCCAAGGCCGACGAGCTGAAGAAGCGCATCTGGTTCACCCTGGGTGCGCTGCTGGTCTACCGGCTCGGAACCTACATTCCGCTGCCAGGCATCGACCCCAACATCTGGGAGCAGGTGTTCAAGTCGCAGGCCGGCGGCATCCTCGGCATGTTCAACATGTTCGCCGGCGGCGGCATTCACCGCATGGCGATCTTCGCGCTGAACATCATGCCGTACATCTCGGCATCGATCATCATCCAGCTCCTCACCACCGTCTCGCCGCAGCTCGAGGCGCTGAAGAAGGAGGGTGAGGCGGGCCGCAAGACGCTGAACCAGTACACCCGCTATCTCACCGTGATCCTGGCCGCGTTCCAGTCCTATGGCATCGCGGTCGGTCTCGAAGGCGCCGGCAACGTCGTCAGCGACCCCGGCCTGTTCTTCCGCCTCTCCACCGCGATCACGCTCACCGGCGGCACCATGTTCCTGATGTGGCTCGGCGAGCAGATCACCTCGCGCGGCATCGGCAACGGCATCTCGCTGATCATCCTGTCCGGCATCGTCGCCGAGCTTCCGGCGGCGCTCGCCAACATGCTCGAGCTCGGCCGCCAGGGCGCGATGTCGACCGGCCTCATTCTCGTCGTCATCGTGATGGCGGTCGCCGTGATCGCCTTCATCGTGTTCATCGAGCGCGCACAGCGCCGGCTGCTGATCCAGTATCCGAAGCGCCAGGTCGGCAACAAGATGTTCGAGGGCCAGTCCTCGCATCTGCCGCTCAAGCTCAACACCTCGGGCGTGATCCCGCCGATCTTCGCGTCCTCGCTGCTGCTGCTGCCGACCACGGTCGCGAACTTCAACGCGGGCGCGGGTCCGGAGTGGTTCCAGTGGATCACGACCCAGCTCGGCCACGGCCGCCCGCTGTTCCTGTTCCTGTATCTCGCGCTGATCGTGTTCTTCGCGTTCTTCTACACCGCGATCGTGTTCAACCCGACCGAGACCGCGGACAATCTGAAGAAGCACGGCGGCTTCATTCCGGGCATCCGTCCGGGTGAGCGCACGGCCGAATATATCGACTACGTGCTGTCGCGCATCACCGTGATCGGTGCGATCTACCTCGCGATCGTCTGCCTGATCCCGGAGATCCTGATCTCCTACGCTTCGGTACCGTTCTATTTCGGCGGCACCTCGCTGCTGATCGTCGTCAGCGTCACCATGGACACGGTGGCGCAGGTGCAGGGCTATCTGCTGGCCCATCAGTACGAAGGCCTGATCCGCAAGTCGAAGCTGCGCGGCCGCCGCCGCTAAGGCGCGGCCTGCGAACGCCGCGCCGGCGATTCGCCGCGCACACAACGGCACGGCGCTCGTCACGCGCAGCGATGGCTATCCGATCACATCGGGTAGGGCTGTCCCGGTTGCGACGCGAACGCTGATTTCACAAGCTTTCTTGGCGCCCTGCGCCCGCACCCCATGATATGGGTAGCGGCGCGGGGCCGATTGTGGTTTGCACTATTCTCGATCTTCAAACACAGGTGCGCGACCTATCGCTCACCAATCCGGGGGGCGTACGCCAATGAGAATTATCCTTCTGGGACCGCCGGGGTCAGGCAAGGGGACCCAGGCGCAGCGGCTGGTGCAGCGCTATGGCATCGTCCAGCTCTCGACCGGCGAGATGTTGCGCGCAGCTGTTGCGGCGGGGACGCCGGTCGGCCTGAAGGCCAAGGAGATCATGGCCAGCGGCGGGCTCGTGCCCGACGAGGTCGTCGTCGGAATCATCTCGGACCGGATCGACCAGCCCGACGCCAAAAATGGCTTCATCCTGGACGGCTTCCCCCGCACGGTGCCGCAGGCGGAGGCGCTGGATGATCTGCTCCGGCACAAGCGGCTGAAGCTCGACGCCGTGGTCGAGCTCCGTGTCAACGAGAGCGCGCTGCTCTCCCGCGTCGAGACTCGCGTCGCCCAGATGCGGGAGCGCGGGGAGGAGGTCCGGGTCGACGACACCCCGGAGGTCCTGACCAAGCGACTCGCCAGCTACCGCAGCCAGACGGAACCGCTGATTCACTACTATTCCGAGCGGCGCAAGCTCTCCACCATCGACGGTATGATGGCCATCGACGAGGTCACCGGCGCCATCCACCGCCAGCTCCTGGCGCTCGGAGCGGTCGAGCCCAGGACGCATGCCCGAAGCGCGGCCAAGGCGGCGACGAAAACGACCAAAAAGCCGGCGAAAGCAGCCAAAAAGGCCGCTAAACCGGCCAAAACCGCGAAAAAGACTGGCAAGAAGGCCGTGAAGGGTGCCCAGAAGGCGGCCAAGAAAACCGGCAAGAAAGTCGGCAAGAAGGGGGCCAAAAAGACCGCCAGGAAGGCGGTCAAAAAGGGTACCAAAAAGGCCGCAAAAAAGGTCACGAAAAAGCGAGCCAAGCGCTAGCGGCGGTTGACGAAAGCCCCCTGAATCCCTTAATAAGCCCCGCATCCAAGTCGGATAGTTTCAAACGATGCCGGGCCCCAGGAAGACCAGGGGTGGGCGTCGTGTTCGCGTTTGCGGACACCTGCCCGAGAAACCAAGCACTTAAAGCCCGGTTCCTGACGAGGGATCGGCAACAGGAGAGAAGGCCGTGGCCCGTATTGCCGGCGTGAACATTCCGACCAACAAGCGCGTGCTGATCGCGCTCCAGTACATCCATGGCATCGGCCCGAAGATCGCCGGTGACATCATCGAGAAGGTGAAGATCCCCGAGGATCGTCGCGTCAGTCAGCTCAGCGACGCGGAAGTGCTGCAGATCCGCGAAGTCATCGACCGCGACTATCTCGTCGAGGGCGACCTGCGTCGTGAGGTCGGCATCAACATCAAGCGTCTGATGGACCTCGGCTGCTATCGCGGCCTGCGTCATCGTCGCGGCCTGCCGGTGCGCGGTCAGCGGACCCACACCAATGCGCGTACGCGCAAGGGTCCGGCGAAGGCCATCGCCGGCAAGAAGAAGTAAGTTTTCGAATCCGATCACGGCGTGTGGCGAAGAGGGGATGACCCGTTCGCCACGCGCTTTTCGTTCCACAGGTGTAGCCGCTGGCATTACGGCGGCGTTTGAGATCTCCAGGAAAGGTACTCAATGGGCAAGGAAGCCACCCGCGTTCGCCGTCGTGAGCGCAAGAACATCGCCTCCGGCGTGGCGCATGTGAACTCGTCGTTCAACAACACGACCATCACCATCACCGACGCGCAGGGCAACACGATTGCCTGGTCCTCCGCCGGCACGATGGGCTTCAAGGGCTCGCGCAAGTCGACCCCGTACGCCGCGCAGGTTGCCGCCGAGGACGTGTCCAAGAAGGCGCAGGAGCACGGCATGCGCACGCTGGAAGTCGAGGTCGCCGGCCCCGGTTCGGGCCGCGAGTCGGCGCTGCGCGCGCTGCAGGCCGCGGGCTTCACCGTCACCTCGATCCGCGACGTGACCACGATCCCGCACAACGGCTGCCGTCCCCGCAAGCGTCGGCGCGTTTGATACGAGGTCGCGGGTGCCACCGTCGCCCGCGACGACTTTTGCAAGAAGCCGCACGAATGCTCTGCGGCCTTTCTCCAACGCCAGTATTTTGAACGGTCAAATTGACTGGCCTGTATGGGTGAAGCAGTGACGATCCAGAAAAATTGGCAAGAACTGATTCGGCCGAACAAGCTCCAGGTGTCCCCCGGCAGCGATCCGGCCCGTTTTGCGACCATCGTCGCCGAGCCGCTCGAGCGTGGTTTCGGCCAGACCCTCGGCAACGCGTTGCGCCGAATCCTGCTCTCCTCGCTCCAGGGCGCGGCGGTGCAGTCGGTGCATATCGACGGCGTGCTGCACGAGTTCTCCTCGATCGCTGGCGTCCGTGAGGACGTCACCGACATCGTGCTCAACATCAAGGACATCTCGATCAAGATGCAGGGCGAAGGCCCCAAGCGCATGGTCGTGAAGAAGCAGGGCCCGGGCGTCGTCACCGCCGGCGACATCCAGACCGTGGGCGACGTCACCGTGCTCAACCCGGACCTGCAGATCTGCACCCTCGACGAGGGCGCCGAGATCCGCATGGAGTTCACGGTCTCGACCGGCAAGGGCTACGTGCCCGCCGAGCGCAATCGTCCCGAGGACGCGCCGATCGGCCTGATCCCGGTCGACAGCCTGTACTCGCCGGTCCGCAAGGTCTCCTACAAGGTCGAGAACACCCGCGAGGGCCAGATTCTCGACTACGACAAGCTGACCATGACGATCGAGACCAACGGCGCGATCTCGCCGGATGACTCGGTGGCTTATGCCGCCCGCATCCTGCAGGACCAGCTCAACGTGTTCGTCAACTTCGAAGAGCCGCGCAAGGAAGTCGCCCAGGAGATCATCCCGGACCTCGCCTTCAACCCGGCCTTCCTCAAGAAGGTGGACGAGCTCGAGCTGTCGGTGCGCTCGGCCAACTGCCTGAAGAACGACAACATCGTCTACATCGGCGACCTCGTGCAGAAGTCGGAAGCGGAAATGCTCCGCACCCCGAACTTCGGCCGCAAGTCGCTGAACGAGATCAAGGAAGTGCTGGCCCAGATGGGTCTTCATCTCGGCATGGAAGTGCCGGGCTGGCCGCCGGAGAACATCGACGAGCTCGCCAAGCGCTTCGAGGATCATTACTGATCGACTTCACCGTCGCGGCCGGACCTGTCCGGCCGCGATTTTTATGGGCGAACGCAGGCAGCCCACCTGAGCAACTGATCCGACGAACCATCGCGGCAGTTCAAATCCAAGGAATAAGCAACATGCGTCACGGCAAGGTTCATCGGAAGCTCAATCGCACCGCCGAGCACCGCAAGGCGATGTTCGCCAACATGGCGGCCTCGCTGATCAAGCACGAGCAGATCGTCACCACGCTGCCGAAGGCCAAGGAGCTCCGCCCGATCGTGGAGAAGCTCGTCACCCTCGGCAAGAAGGGTGGCCTGTCGCTGCGCCGCCAGGCGATCTCGGAGCTGCGCGACGTCGACATGGTCAAGAAGCTGTTCGACACGCTCGCCACCCGCTACAAGGACCGCCAGGGCGGCTACACCCGCATCATCAAGGCCGGTTTCCGCTACGGCGACAACGCTCCGATGGCCGTGATCGAGTTCGTCGATCGCGACGTCGATGCCAAGGGCCAGGACTCCGGTCCGGTGCAGGAGAAGGAAGCCGAGGCGGCGTAAGCCGGCAGGCACTGAGTTTCGAAAGCGGCGCCCCTGGGCGCCGCTTTTTTGTATGGCGCGGCGATATCTCATGCCGCGCATGATCGTTGTGTTGAGTGCGATTCCGGCCGGGGGGCTCTGATGCGGATTGTGTTTGGGATTGCGCTGACGCTGCTGGCGTCGCCGGCCGCAGGCGAGACGCCGATCGAGCGCGGCGCCTATCTCGTCAACAGCGTGATGGTCTGTCACAACTGCCACACCCCGCGCGGGCCGCAAGGCCTCGATCTCTCGCGCGCATTGTCCGGCGGTAGCCAGATTTTTGATGAGCCCGCCTTCAAGGTAACCGGCTCCAACATCACGCCGGACAAGGACACCGGCATCGGCAACTGGAGCGATGCCGAGCTGAAGCGGTTTCTCGTCAGCGGCGTCCGGCCGAACGGGACCCGGGTCGCGCCGATCATGCCGACCGCATTCTACACGGTGCTCACGGTGCGCGATCTCGATGCGCTCACGGCCTATCTGCGTTCGGTGCCGTCCGTGCGCCACGAGACGCCGGCGCCGGAATACAGGATCGCGCTGAAGCCGGAGATCCCGGCCTATGCCGGCAAGCAGGCAGCCGATGCCGAGATGTCCGACAAGCTCGCGCGCGGCCGCTATCTCCTCACCATCGCCCATTGCCTGGAATGTCACACGCCGGAAGGCCCAAGCGCGGTGCACGATTTCACCGGCGCGAGCGGTAAGGGCGGCCGGACCTTCAGGGGGCCGTGGGGTGAATCCGTCTCCGCCAACATCACCTCCGATCCCGCAGCGGGCCTCGGCCAATGGAGCGACGACGAGATCAAGCGCGCGATCACGCAGGGCATCGCGCGCGACGGGCGCAAGCTCAAGCCGCCGATGGCCTATTCTGCCTACGCGAGCATGACGGCGCAGGACCTCGATGCCATCATTGCGTTTGTCAGGACGCTGCCGCCGCGGAAATAAACTTCCCCGGGGCGGCGTTTTTCATGACGTCGCCCGGGAGAACCGCCCGGGGGGCGTTGCCAGGGCCGGGCCGCCCTTGTCGCGCCACGAATGGAACTCTATCCTCCTGCGTTCAACCTCTGGGGGAAACGATGTTCAAGCCGCGTACCACGATGTCCGTCATCGCTTTGGCGTTTGCGATGATCCTGCCGATCGGCCTCGCCCGAGCCGATCAACCGTTCCAGCGCTTCCTGCCGCTTCTGGTCGACCTCGGCGGATGGCAGGGCCAGAAGGCGGACGGCATGTCCATGCAGATGTCCGGGACGAGCATGACCACGGCGACTCGGGACTACGAGCGCGGCGGCGCCAAGGTGCATGCCATCGTCATGGTCGGCCAGAGCGCCGAGGGCGCGTTGGCGCCGATCCAGAGCGGGATGAACCTGCAAACCCCGGACGGGCACATGGTCACGACGACGCTGCGTGGCATGCCGGCGTTGAAGGCCTATAACAGCAAGGACAAGTCGGGCAGCCTGATCGTCGCGCTCGACAAGAACGCCATGTTCAACTTCACCTATGAAGGGATGGCTGAAGCCGAAGCGCTCGCACTGGCCGACAAGTTCGACTGGAAGGCGATGCAGGCCGCGGCTCAGCAGAAATAAGCCCATGCTCGGGGCTCACGCATCGGTGAGCTCCGATTGCCATCAGGCCGGCAGCGCACGATATCTGCGTCAGCCTCAAATGGAGTTGACGCATGAACATCGACCTTTCCGGAAAGACCGCCCTCGTGACCGGCTCGACCGCCGGCATCGGCCATGCCATCGCAAAGGGCCTTGCCGGGTCGGGCGCCAGCGTCGTGATCAACGGGCGCGGCCAGGACAAGGTCGATGCGGCCGTGCGCAAGCTGGAAGGGGCAGGGGCCAAGGTGCGCGGCATCGCCGCCGACATCTCGACCGCTGCGGGCTGCAAGGCCCTGGTGTCGGCACTTCCCGAGGTCGACATCCTCGTCAACAACGCCGGCATCTTCGAGCCGAAGGATTTCTTCGATATTCCCGACGAGGACTGGACGCGCTTCTTCGAGGTCAACGTCATGAGCGGCGTGCGGTTGTCGCGCGCCTACATGAAGGGCATGCTCGAGCGCAACTGGGGCCGCGTCGTCTTCATCTCCTCGGAATCCGGATTGAACATTCCTGTCGAGATGATCCATTACGGCATGACCAAAACGGCCCAGCTCTCGGTCGCGCGCGGGCTGGCGCAGCTCACTGGCGGCACCGGCGTCACCGTCAACTCCGTGCTGCCGGGCCCGACCATGTCGGAAGGCGTCGAGACCTTTGTGAAGGACCTCGCCAGGCAGAACGGCCAGTCGGTGGACGAAGCCGCGGCCAATTTCGTCAAACAGCACCGCCCGAGTTCGCTGTTGCAGCGCTTTGCCAGCGTCGACGAGATCGCCAACATGGTGGTCTATGTCGCCTCGAAGCAGGCGTCCGCCACCAACGGCGCGGCGCTGCGGGCCGAGGGCGGTATCGTCAATACTATCGCCTAGCCTTGGGTGGATGAGGCCAGACAAAGCAATGAGTCGTTTCTGGAGCAGCTTGACGCACGACTTGAAGCCCTACGTGCCGGGCGAGCAGCCCCGCATCGCGGATCTGGTCAAGCTGAACACCAACGAGAACCCGCTGGGTCCGTCTCCGCGCGCGCTTGAAGCGATCCGGGGCGAGGCCGCCGATACGCTGCGTCTTTACCCGGACCCGCAGGCCAGCGCGCTGCGGGCGACCCTGGCCACCTATCACCGGGTGCAGCCCGAGCAGGTGTTCGTCGGCAACGGCTCGGATGAGGTGCTTGCGCATGCCTTTGCGGCTCTGCTGAAGCACGATGCCCCGCTGCTCTTTCCCGATATCACCTATAGTTTCTATCCGGTCTATTGCCGCCTGTTCGGTATCGCTTACGAGACCGTGCCGCTCGGCGAGGCCATGCAAATCCGCATCGCCGATTATCGGCGGCCGGCCGGCGCGATCATCGTGCCCAATCCGAACGCGCCGACGGGGATCGCCCTGTCCCGCCGCGAGATCGCAGCGCTCCTGGAGCAGCACCCGGACGTGCCTGTCGTCATCGACGAGGCCTATGTCGATTTCGGCGCAGAGACTGCGATCCCGCTGGTGGCCTCCCATCGCAATCTTCTGGTCGTCCAGACCATGTCCAAGTCCCGCGCCCTGGCGGGCTTGCGGATCGGATACGCGATTGGCGATGCCGATCTGATCGAGGCGCTGACCCGCGTGAAGGACAGCTTCAATTCCTATCCGCTCGGCCGTCCGGCCCAGGCCGGCGCCATCGCCTCGCTCGAAGACGAAGCGTGGTTTCAGCAGAGCCGCGCTCGCGTGATCGAGGGCAGGGAGCGCCTGACCCGCGGACTGAAGAGCGCCGGTTTCGAGGTGCTGCCGTCGCTCGCCAACTTCGTGTTCGCGCGCCATCCTGCGCACGAAGGGGCCGCCCTTGCGGCTGCGTTGCGCCAGCACGCCGTGATCGTGCGGCACTTCACGGCTCCCCGCATCTCGGACTATCTGCGGATCACCGTCGGTACGGACGAGCAGACCAACCGGCTGTTGTCGGCGTTGTCCCGGATTTTGGGTTGACCGCGAGATCATAAGGTGGGCACGGCGCAAGTGCGCCTTTGCCCACCCTACGGGTCTACGAAGCTTTCGCCTACCACCCCTCCAGCACGATCTTGCCGCGCGACTTGCCGCTCTCGAGCAGCGCGTGCGCGCGCTTGAGGTTGGCGGCGTTGATCGTGCCAAAGGTCTGGTCGAGTGTGGTGCGCAGCACGCCCTTGTCGATGAGGTCGGCGACGTCGTTCAGCAGATGATGCTGAGCGATCATGTCCGGCGTCTGGAACGAGGAGCGCGTGAACATCGATTCCCAGTGCACCGAGATCGCCTTGCCCTTGAACACGCTCATGGTGAATTCCGGCGGATCGTCGATCAGGCCGTATTTGCCCTCCGGCGCCATGAATTCGGCAATACTCTTGTAGTGCTGGTCGGTGAAGGTGAGGCTTGCGACCAGGGCGACTGGCGGCAGCTTCAGCTTCTCGATCTGCGCCTTCATCGGCTGGCCGTGATCGATCACCGCATGGGCGCCGAGATCGAGGCACCATTTTTGCGACTCCGGCCGCGTCGCGGTCGCGAGCACCGTGAGCCCGGTGAGGCGGCGGGCAAGCTGGACCAGGATCGAGCCGACACCGCCGGCGCCGCCGACGATCAAGAGGGTACGCGGGTCGACGCTCTTGCCGGGCACCGCGCCGAGGCGGTCGAACAGCAGCTCCCAGGCGGTGATGGAGGTGAGGGGGAGCGCAGCCCCTTGCGCGAACGACAGGCTCTTCGGCTTGTTGCCGACGATGCGCTCGTCGACCAGATGGAATTCGGAATTGGTGCCCTGGCGCAGGATCGAGCCCGCGTAAAACACCTCGTCGCCCGGCTTGAACAGGGTCACCTCGGGGCCGACCGCATCGACCACGCCGGCGGCATCGAAGCCCAGAATCTTGACCTCACCCTCGGGCGGGGCCGCGCGCTTGCGCACCTTGTAGTCGACCGGATTGGCCGAGATCGCCTTCACCGCGACGCGGATATCGCGCCCCTTTGGCTCCGGTTTGGCGGTCTCGAAGTCGAACAGTGCATCCTGATCCTCGATCGGAAGTGATTTCTTGTAGCCGACGGCCTTCATGGCAGGTCTCCATCAGATGGCGTGCTCGCCCGCTGCTCTAAGTGTCGCGCCGGCTCCGGTTTGGCAAGTGTGGTTAGCGATCCCGGGGTCACGCACTCGCGTGATCCCCGGGGTCACGCTTTCGCGCACCCCGGGGCGAAGAACGCGCATCAAAACGCGAACTGCGTGCGCATCGCAACAGCGTCGAATTTGGAGCCGACATCCGCCGTCGAGACCGCTGACGCCTGCTTGGAGATATTGCCATGCAGGTAGTCGAGCATGAAGCGGACGTTGCCGTTGACGTACCAGTTGAGCGCGAGCGTATAGACCGTCTGGCGGCCGCCGGCGATACCGGCGGCGGTCGCAAGCTGATCGTTGAGATCCATCTGGCTCACGCGTCCCGCGACTTCCCAGGCGCCCCAGCCGCCACCGTCCAGGGAGAACGGATGGTTCGGCTTGACGCCGCCATAGGCGGCATTGACCGCATTGTATTTGCGGGTTTCACCCGTCAGGACATAGGCTGCTTCAGCGTAACCGCCCCGGAATTTCAGGCTCGAAGTGCCGATGGGCGGCACGGCGGTATTCGCGTTGCGATCGATGTTGAACCAGTAGTATTCGCCCTGGACGAAGAGCGGCCCATAGGTGCCTGCGGCTTCCACACCATAGACCTGTGCGCCCGACACATTGGCAATCGCACCGGTCGAAATCAGCGTCGTGGGGTCAATTCGCAGCTCGGGGCGATCGCTCAGTGTGAGCGTCTGCGTGTTTGCGATCAGATTGCGCGGCGGCTGGATCAGCCACTCGGCGTCGGCGCCGAGATGGAAGGAGTAATCGCTGCCACTGACGAGCTGGCCTGCAACGCGGGCGGTCGCGCCGTATTGCTCGCTGGTCCCGGGAGGTGAAACGCTCGACGCCGAGTGAATGGCTCCCGTGGTCGGGCCGGTCACGTAGGCGCCCGCCCAGAATACGTCGTTGTACCAGCGGGCGCCAGCAGCAGAACGGAAGTCGCCGGCGGCGATATTTTGCGCGATCAGGCCGACCGAGGCGCGCTCCATGAAGGGATGATCGTTGGAGCTCGTGGCTTCATCCATGGTCCAGGCAAGGTCCATGATGCCGGCTTCGATCGCCATCTTGCCGCCCAAGGGCTTCAGTCCCGTGTAGCTCACAAACGCGTTCTCGATGCCGGATGTGCCACCGCCGGGCAGGAAGCCGACGGGGGTCGCGCCGGCGGCGCCGGTGCCGCCGAAGCCGTCGGACGAGCCGCCGAAGTCGTAGATCAGCGCAAAATTCCAGTCTTCGAAGAATTTTCCGACGACTCCGATGCGCGCGCGGCGGACGTTTTCGCCGCTGTCAAGCTTCTGCGGCACTGTTGCTGCCGTGTTGGGACGGTAATTGTAGCCGCCGACGTCCCAGTGCACACGGCTCGTGATCGCGACGCAGTTTGCGCCATCGGCGGTACAAATGGTCGGCCGGTTGTTCGGCATCGTCACGACCACGCCGGACGGCGCGACCGGCGCCTTTGTGGGGATCGCCGCGTTGGCATTGGCGACGACGGCTTTCGCCTCCGAGCGCGCTTCCGCCTTGGCTTCGGCTTTCGCCTTCGCAGCGGCCGCCGTGTTTGCCGCTGTTTGACTCTGTAGTCTGTCGAGCTTCTGCTCCAGCATCTTCAACTGCTGTTTCAGAAGCGCGATCTCCTGTTCGCTGCTGCTTGATTGTGCCTGGGCCTGCGAGGCCGCCAGCGCGCCGGTGAAACCGAGCGCCGCGACTGCCATCCTTGTCTTGCTCATGTCATGCCTCCCTCGTTCGACAACTTCCCCAAGTCGCCACGGAGAGCCTAGGAACGAACGATGACTTCCCCGCGACGGCGCGCCACGGTTGCGCGGGTTCCCTCTGATGCAAATTCGCCGCAACCGAATTCTGCCGGTGCGCCACTCTGCTGGAGAATGCGCATCAAGCCAATTGGCCGTGCCAGGCCATTGCAATTTCGTACGCCGGGCTTGCATTCGGGACACACCGGAAGGAGGCTCAATATTGCCTGTCGGCGCCCTTCTATTGGCGGACGAACGCGCTTATATTCCGTCGTCTTTTCCAAGAGGTAGGAATGTTTCGATCGATCCGTGCAGCCGTTATCACGGCACTGTGCATAGCCTTTTCGGCCTCCTTCAATCCGGCCGCCGCGCAGGACCGCCGCGTGCCGTCCTCGCCGGCGGAGCTGCGGCTCTCCTATGCGCCGATCGTGCAGCGGGTGCAGCCGGCCGTCGTCAATGTCTATGCCGCCAAGGTGGTGCAGAACCGTAACCCGCTGCTCGATGACCCGCTTTTCCGCCGCTTCTTCGGCGTGCCGGGCCAGCAGCAGGACCAGGTGCAGCGCTCGCTCGGTTCGGGCGTGATCGTCGATGCTTCCGGGCTCGTCGTCACCAACGTCCACGTCATCGAGGGCGCCGACCAGGTGAAGGTGTCGCTGTCGGACAAGCGCGAGTTCGAGGCCGAGATCGTCCTGAAGGATCAGCGCACGGACCTCGCCGTGCTGCGCCTGAAGGATTCGAAGGAGAAGTTTCCGGCTCTCGAATTCACCAATTCGGACGAGCTGATGGTGGGCGATGTCGTGATGGCGATCGGCAATCCCTTTGGCGTCGGCCAGACCGTGACGCACGGCATCATCTCTGCGCTCGCGCGCACCCAGGTCGGCATCACCGACTACCAGTTCTTCATCCAGACCGACGCGGCGATCAATCCTGGCAATTCCGGCGGCGCGCTGGTCGACATGAACGGCAGGCTCGCCGGCATCAACACCGCGATCTATTCGCGCTCCGGCGGCTCGCAAGGCATCGGCTTTGCGATCCCCTCCAACATGGTGCGCGTCGTCGTCGCCTCCGCCAAGAGCGGCGGCAAGGCGGTGAAGCGTCCTTGGCTCGGTGCGAAGCTGCAGTCGGTAACGCCCGAGATCGCCGAGAGCCTCGGCCTGCGGTCGCCGACCGGCGCGCTGGTTGCGAGCGTCGTGCCGAACGGCCCCGCCGCCAAGGCCGGGCTGAAATCCTCCGATCTCGTCACCGGGATCGACGGCCAGGCCGTGGACGACCCCAACGCGTTCGAGTACCGCTTTGCGACCCGTCCGCTCGGCGGCAGCGCGCAGATCGACGTGCAGCGCGGCGGCAAGCCGCTCAAGCTGACGATCGCGCTCGACGCTGCGCCCGACATCGGCCGCAACGAGATCGTCATCACCGCGCGCTCGCCGTTCCAGGGCGCAAAGGTCTCCAACATCTCACCCGCCGTTGCCGATGAACTGCACCTCGACGCCGACACCGAGGGTGTCGTCATCACCGACCTCGGCGGCGATTCGCCCGCCGCCAATGTCGGCTTCCAGAAGGGCGACATCATCCTCGCGGTCAACAGCCAGAGGATCGGCAAGACCGGCGACCTGGAGAAGGTGGTCGGCGAGCGCCAGCGGCTCTGGCGCATCACGCTGGTGCGCGGCGGCCAGCAGATCAACGTCCAGCTCGGCGGATGAGTTCGAAGCGACCACCGGAGACGCCGACGCTGTTCGCCGCGGCAGGGCTCGACCACGAAGCTCCCCATCCGCTGCCGGACCGCTTGCGTCCGCGCGCGTTGTCGGAAGTCGTCGGCCAGGACCACATCCTCGGTCCCGACGGCGCGCTGACGCGCATGCTGGAGACGCGCACGCTCGGTTCGCTGGTGTTCTGGGGCCCGCCCGGCACCGGCAAGACCACGGTGGCGCGACTGCTGGCGGATGCCACCGACCTGCATTTCGAGCAGATTTCAGCCGTGTTCTCCGGCGTCGCCGACCTGAAGAAGGCGTTCGACGCCGCGCGCGCCCGCCGCGAGATGGGCAAGGGCACGCTGCTGTTCGTCGACGAGGTGCATCGCTTCAACCGGGCGCAGCAGGACTCGTTTCTGCCTGTCATGGAAGACGGCACGGTGGTGATGGTCGGCGCCACCACGGAAAACCCGTCGTTCGAGCTCAACGCGGCGCTGCTGTCGCGCGCGCGCGTGCTGGTGTTTCGCTCGCTCGATGCGGCTGCGATCGAAAAACTGTTCGCACATGCGGAAGCCGTCGAGGGCCGCAAGCTTCCGCTCGATGCGGAAGCGCGCGCCGTGCTGGTGCGCATGGCCGACGGCGACGGCCGGGCCTCGCTCACGCTCGCCGAGGAAGTCTGGCGCGCCGCGCGCAAGGACGAAATGTTCGACGCCGCGCAGTTGCAGGAAATCCTGCAGCGCCGCGCGCCGATCTATGACAAGTCGGCCGACGGCCACTACAATCTGATCTCGGCCCTGCACAAGTCGGTGCGGGGCTCGGATCCCGATGCTGCGCTGTATTATCTGGCGCGCATGCTGGACGCCGGCGAGGACCCGCTGTTCCTGGCCCGCCGGGTCGTCCGCATGGCGGTCGAGGACATCGGTCTCGCCGACCCGCAGGCGCTCGTCATCGCCAACGCCGCCAAGGACGCCTTCGACTTCCTAGGCCACCCCGAAGGCGAGCTCGCCATCGCGCAGGCCGTGGTCTATCTCGCTACCGCCCCGAAATCCAATGCGGTCTACACCGCCTTCGGCGCGGCGATGCAGACCGCAAAGCAGGCCGGCTCGCTGCTGCCGCCAAAACACATCCTCAATTCGCCGACCAAATTGATGAAGTCGGAAGGCTACGGCTCCGGCTACGCATACGACCACGATGCGCCCGATGCCTTCTCCGGCCAGGACTATTTTCCGGAGGCGTTGGGCCGCCAGACCTTCTACGACCCGCCCGAGCGTGGCTTCGAGCGCGAGATCCGGAAACGGCTGGATTACTGGGCCAAGCTGCGCAAGGAGCGGGGCGGCTAGCCCGCGATTGCCCGCGACAGTGTGCTTGCGTCGCTATTCGTAGCTGATGGATCCGACCGTCTGCCACCATCCGGGCGGCTGGTTGAGCTTCGTGAGGACATTCCCTCGCGCCGCCTCCAAGGTCCACAGCGTATTGAAGAAATCATCTTCAACCTTGCGATCGTGCCGGTACCTCGTGATCGAGGTCGCCATATCGATCGGCACATCGAAGATATGATCCACGCCCCAGTTGCTGGACCTTCGGCGTACCGCTTCGGCGCGCTGTTTCTCCATTGCGGTATCGCGAAGGTGAGCAAACGCCGGGGGCAAGTTACCGCGTGTCTCCAGATGGAGAATGTCCTGGCTGGGGTCATGGCGAATTTCCCAAGCCAGATGACCATCCTGCCAAAGGCTTGAGTACGAGACCATCGCATGCTCCAGGACGACACATGTCACGCATCGAGACCTTGGGGGAAGCCTTGTCAGCCGTATCGGACTTTTGCCCACGGTGGCGTCCATGACCAGCGCATACTTTGCGAACACGGCGCACCATCCCGACTTGAGTGCGGCACCTGCAAGCGGCACGAGGCTGGTTCCTAGATCATGATGGTCGGGTGTCTCCTCGGTCGTCGGCGTCAGATCGAGAGCTTCGTAGAGCGCCTTCTCGGTGATCCCGTCGACGAAGATCCAGGACATGTTGAATCCCACTATTTACCTCCGGCGCCGGCTGGGCGGTTTCAATGATCGGTTGATAGTCAGCATAGCCGCCGCCGGATGCGATCTGCACTGATTTTACCGTGACGGAAGTCCCCTTTTAGGCTAGGCAGGCAGGCATGAGCCGCCGCATCAAGAGAACCGATTCAAAGCCCCGCTCGCGCGACGAGCGCGGAGAGTCCCGCCCGTTCAAGGCGCGCAGCACGAAGAAGGCCGGGTCGCGTCCCGGCGGCAAGCCGGGTAGCAAGCCGCCGCGGTTTGCGGGCGAGCGCGCCGAGCGGCGTCCGCCCAAGATTGCGCCGGAAAAGGCCGCGCCCGAAAAGCCGGTCGAGGCGCTGCTGCCGACCAAGGTGCAGACTGTCACCGTGACGGCCGACGAGAACAACATGCGCGTCGATCGTTTCCTCGAAGCGCGCTTTCCCGGGCTGTCGTTCTCCCACATCCAGCGCGTCGTGCGCAAAGGCGAGCTGCGCGTCGACGGCAAGCGCGTCGACAGCAAGGACCGGCTGGAGGAGGGCCAGAGCGTCCGCATCCCGCCGCTGAAGCTCGACGCACCGAAGGTTGTCGGTGAGCTCTCGGAGGCCGCGCAGAAGACGCTGAAGGCGCTCAAGGAGATGACGATCTGGGAGGACGACGACGTGCTCGTCCTGAACAAGCCCGCAGGCCTTGCCGTGCAGGGCGGCTCGGGCATGACGCGCCACATCGACCAGATGCTGGAGGTGATGCGCGATGCCAAGGGCCAGAAGCCGCGGCTTGTGCACCGCATTGACCGGGAAACGTCCGGCTGTCTGTTGATCGCCAAGACGCGCTTTGCCGCCTCGCATCTGACCGGCGCGTTCCGGTCGCGCTCGGCGCGCAAGGTCTACTGGGCGCTGGTGCCCGGCCTGCCGAAGCCGAAGCAGGGCCGCATCTCGACTTTCCTTGCCAAGGAGGAGAGCGAGGACGACACCATCATGCGCATCGCCCAGCATGGCGACGAGGGCGCGAGCCACGCGGTGACCTATTACGCGGTGGTGGAGACCGCCGGCAACAAGCTGACCTGGGTGTCGCTGAAGCCGGTGACGGGCCGCACCCACCAGCTCCGTGCCCACATGGCCCATATCGGCCATCCCATCATCGGCGATCCCAAATATTTCAACATCGAGAACTGGGAGCTGCCGGGCGGCCTGCAAAACCGGCTGCATCTCCTGGCGCGCCGCATCGTCATCCCGCATCCGCGCGGCGGCGTGATCGACGCCACCGCGCCGCTGCCGCCGCACATGCAGCAGTCGTGGAATCTGCTCGGGCTGGACGCAAGCCGGTTTGACCCGATCGAGAATGCACCTGAGGAATAGCTGGATTTGAGCGGGGGGCCGCAGAAGCGACCCGCATCGGGCCGTGTCGCAGGCGGAGACGCCCGCGCCCGGTCGCCTACCCACGCGGTTGTACCGACGGGAAGATGCAACGAAACGCACCGGTAACGGGGCGGTGAGCCTCGCCCCGAGGCTATAGGGCCATATTGTGCGCACAAAGGTTGACGCCGGAGGAAAATCGCGGTGTAGTTGACCATTGCCCGAGATACGAAATTATTTGCTTGCGATCGCGGGTCTGGCCGCACGAGGCGGCAGCCGACGCAATTGGAGTTGGCCCGGGAGGGTCCCGAAAGTCCCCGACCGGTTTTTACGTCGATGGGAATCGCATATGGCGGTGGTCATCGGAATTCATGGGATTGCCCAGCAGAACAAGGGGCCTCAGAGCCTGAGGGCGGAGTGGGAGCCGGCGCTTCGCGATGGGGTCGCGTTCGCAGGCGGCGCAATAGCTGACGGCTCGTTCGCTTGTGCCTTTTACGGTTGCCTCTTTCGTCCCGAGGGGGAGGTAAGGTCGGCCGCCGCGCCGCATTTTCATCCGACCGATGTCACGAAAGACGAGGCCGATCTGCTTGCCGCGCTCTTCGGTGAGGCTGCACGGGTCGAACCGGATCGCGTCGCGCAGGGTGATCTGCGTGCGGCAACCCCGAGGGCGGTTCAGGCGCTGCTGCGGCAGCTTGCCCAGACGCGCTTTTTTGCCGGGCTGGCCGATCACGTCATGATCGGCGACCTCAAGCAGGTCATGCGTTACCTGATGGAGCCGGACGTCAGGATGCGGGCACGGCAATCCATCGATTCCCTCGTCACTCCGGATACGCGCGTTCTGGTCGCGCACTCGCTCGGAACGGTCGTCACCTATGAGGCTCTTCATGCTTACGGAGGAAGCGAGCGCTGGAAAAACGTCGCGACGCTGATCACGCTCGGTTCGCCGCTCGGGATACCGAATCTCATCTTCGACCGGCTGCAACCTGCGCCCGTGGACGCAAAGGGAAAGTGGCCGCCCGGTCTCAAGCGGTGGGTGAATATTTCGGACGATGGTGATGTCGTAGCACTGACCAAGAAGCTCGGCCCGCTGTTCGGCGCCGAGCTGGTGGATTTGAGAATTCACAACGGCGCGACCGCGCATGACGTGAGGCCGTACTTGACCGCCCGCGAAACAGGTGAGGCAATCTTGCATGGGCTTGCCTGAACAGGTGCTCATCGGTGAAAAGGCCGAAGCGGCAGATGCTGTCGCGGCCGCCGGGCAGCGGTGGTTCATCGGCATCGGCGTCGGCGAGTATGATGATCCGGAGCTCAACCTCAACAAGGCGCTGGAAGACGTGGCGCGCATGTCCGGCTGGTTCGTCCGCGACTGCCGGGTGAGCCACGAGGCCGGCCTGCAGGAGCTGGCGTGCAATCCCACCTGGGCTGAGATCTCGACGAGGTTGAACGAGTTTCTCAGTGAGCGCGAACCTCACGATGTCGTCGTCATTTACATCGCGTGTCATGGCGAGAAAGTGGGGGGAGCCTCGTATCTGTTCGGCCGGGATACCCCGAAATTGAGGATTGCCGGGCGCGCCGTCCGGGCGGAAGAGCTTGGGACCATGCTGGGGTCCAGCAAACCGCACAACGTTCTCGTCCTCGTCGACGCATGCGTCGCCGGGACCATCGCCAGGGACATCAGCAATGCGACACAGGCTGCGATCGACGACGAGAACTCCCGGGATCCGTACCGGCAATTCTCGCAAGCGATCATCGCCAGCACCTATGGTCTCGCGCCCGCCCGCGACGGTTGTTTTGTCGAGGCGTTTCTTCGCACCGTGACGAACGAGGTATGGACCGGCTCGGTGAACCCCTGGATCAACGTGGATCAGCTCGTCCAGGGCCTCAACGAGGAGCTGCGCGGCAAGGCCCAGAGGGTCGTGTCGTCGCAATGGTCGAACGGGTTGATTCAACTGATCCCGAATCCGAACGTCGGACGGCGGCGCTGCGTCGGGCTGTTCGAAGACGAGGAGTTCGCCGTGCATTTCGATCCCGCCTCGCGCGGCGTGTCGCGTAGCGAGAGCGGCTCCTTCTTCACCGGCAGGACGGACGAATTGATGCAAGCGTGTGCCTGGCTGAACAGGCGTCGATGAGCCGCGGTCATGGACGAACACTTCGCCAGCCCCATGTTCGTGATTACCGGTTCGCCCGGTTCGGGAAAGTCCGCGCTCTTGAGCCGCATCGCGGTGCTCTCGCAGCCGAATCTCTTGCCGGACGCCGAGATCGCAAAACTCCCGCCGGCAACCGTTCCGCCGCCCAACGTGCTCGATGGCGCGATCTGGTGCCACGGCAAGACGCGTCGCCAGATTATCCGCGAGTTCGCTCGCATCATGGACGGAACGGCAGTCACCGCCGAAGCCCTGATCAATCTGGCGAAGGCGCAGTCCATGGGCAGGACCGTCGCCGTCGATGCGCTCGACGAAGCGGCCCCGGGTGAGGCCGAGCCGATTGCGCGCGAGATCCTCGTGCCGCTCGTGCAGAGTTCGCGGATGCGCCTCATGGTCGCAACCCGCCGTCATGCGGTCGGCGGCGAGGGAGGGGACCTGGTCGATGCGCTCGCCGTGCCAAACCGCGAATTGCTGGATCTCGATCTTGCTCCGACGCGCAAGGCCGACATGCTCGGTTATGTCAAAGCGCGGCTGAGGGCGCGTGAGCTGGACCCGGGCAGGGCGGTCCTGGACAAGACTGCGGACCAGCTGATCGACGAGCTCGCGAATGCGATCGTCGCGAAAGCGCGCGACTCGTTTCTGGTTGCCTCCATTGCCGCGCGAACCGCGCAGCCGAGGGCTGACGGCGTCTATGATCTGCCTGCCGAAGTCGGTGAGGCGTTGAGCGCCTATCTCGACCGGCTGCCCGATCCCGAGCGTATCCGTGATGTGCTTCGTCCCCTTGCGTGGGCGCTCGGGCCGGGTCTGCCATGGGGCACGATCTGGCCGAAGCTTGCGTCCGCGCTCGCCCTCGCGCCGAGAGCGGATATCGACGATCAGGCCATCAAGTCGGTGCTCGACGGCGCCGGCGACCTCGTCGTCGAGTCCAGCGATGCCGGTGAACCGGTCTATCGCCTGTTTCACGAAGCGCTCGCCGAGAATCTGCGGGCGACCACTCCCGCGCCGGTCGCCGGACCGGCCGCCACGGCAAAGGCCCTCATGGAGATCAGAGCCGACCGGCCGTGGCAGGAGGTCCCGCGCTACGTCCGCAGCTATCTGCCCGCGTTTCTGAGCCGGGCCTTCATGCTCGATGAGCTTAGTGCGATCTTGCTTGACCCCGTCTGGGCTCGTCAGCGCCGCATGGATACCGGGGACTCGCTGGCGCCGATCCACGATGTGAACGCGGGCGCGGCACTGTTTGCCCAGCATGGTCGACTGGGCGATCTCGTTCCGCTGTGCCATCAATACAGCCGGGGCATGGTTCAGGCGCTGCCGCCGGTCATCGAGGTGCTCGCGCTCAGCGGTCAGCATCGCCGCGCGGAAGCGCTGGCGGCGAATGTGACGATCGTTGCCGACCGCATGCTGGCCTATCGCGGCCTTGCAAAGATCAACGGGTTGAACCGCAATCTCGAGGCGGCCCGCCGCTGCGCCGAGGAGGTCGAGCGGGCGCTGCAATCGATGCATGTCGATCATCTGCCGATGGCCTGGTGCTGGGTGGCGGAAGCTGCCATGGCGGCCGGCCTGACGGAGCATGCGCGCGCGTGCGCGGAGGAGGCGATGCTCGCCGTGATCGCGAACGACGAGTGGGACAGCGCGAACGGGCTGTTCTGGGCCGCAATGGCCGCGCGCGAAGTGAACTGGGAGGGCGGGCTCGCCAAGGTGCGCGCCGATCTGGCCAGGCATATCGAGGGTTCTGGCTGGTTCCGCAACCAGGTCCTTCAGGCGGCTTCCGTTTCCGGTTGCATCGACTTTCTCAAAGCGAAAGCTGCCGAATTCGTGCCGGGGCAGCCGGGCCCGGTCCGGATCGGCAATCTGGCATTGGCGCTTGCAGATGCCGGGCTGACGGCCGAACTGACGCGACTGCTCGAGTCTCTAGGAGGAGTTGCGGCCGGTGGCGAACCGGACAGCATCAAACGGCTTGCATGGGCACTTGCCCTGTCCGGCCGGCACACGGAGATGATGACGACACTTGACCGTGTGTACGATCCGGTCGAACAGAGCAAGGCGATCGTGCGCGTTACCGGAATTGTTGCCGATGACGGCGATCGGGTCGTGGTCGATGGGCTTTCCGACAGGGTCGAGAAAATGCTCTCGACCTTGTCGGAAAGCGACCAGCGCACCAGGGCGCGTCTGGTCCGGGCTTTGTGGACGCTCGGTGCCCATGACAAGGCGATCGCGGCGGCGGAAACGGCGATGGCCAACAGCGACCGGCTTAGCCCGGTGATGGATCCGCGCACTGATGCCAGCAGCGAGCCCACGGGCATACGGAACAATCTCGGCCATAAGACGGCGCGGCGGGCCATGACGACGAGCCGCACGCCGGTTGCGGAACAATCGCTGTTGTACGAGGTCGAGAGCGCCGTCCAGAGTGACCATCTCGCCAAGGCATCCGCGCTGGCAGACAAGATCAGTATCCCGATTTTCAAGGCGCGCGCGCTCGGCGCCGTAGCGGCACGTCATCCCACCATGGACGGCGCGCTCGAAGCGTGGATGAGCGCGCTGATCTTCGCCTGCCGGGCAGGCCGTGGCGAGGTCGAGCGGCTGCTGCCGGTCGGCACGCTGATATTCCACAAGGCCGGTCGCGGCGCGCAGGCTGCGGCGCTGGATCAGCGCGTGTGGGACGTCGATGCGGCCTGGCAGCTTGAGCTGTTCGTCGACGAATATGCCTCCCTGCGCGCGAACATGCGGCGGGGAAAGGCGCGTACCCGGCTCATGACGAGCTTGATGCTGGCGCCGATCGAACTTGCCAAGAGACGGCCGTGGACGCCGGCCGAGGTGCGGCGTGCCTGGGAGCGGGGCGAGGCGGGCAGCCGGCTATTCGCACTTGGGCTCATGATCGGCCAGCCGCAACTCGTTCTTGCCGACGTGCTCGAGGAGGGCATCCGCGGATCGCGCAGCGCCTTCGAACAGAACCGCGCGCTCTATGCAGCCGCAAATTCCGACCTCAGAGGCGACGACGCGGCAAGGGTCGTGCAGGCGGTGATGGATGAGCTCGGAGATCGGCCTCGTCCGGACGGGTCGAAGGCGTTCCTGCTGGAGGGGCAGGATCGCATACGGCTGGCGGAGCGCGTCCTGCAGCGATTGGGCAAATTCGCGGCGTAAGCGCGCGGCGCCCCTCAATTCCGGAACTGCTCGAGAAACATCCGCAAGGAGTCATGCGGGCTTTCGATGTCCGTGATCACCCAGCCCTCGGGACCCTTGACCGGGATGAAGTTCAGCGTGACCGGCCGGCCGTGATTGTCGAAATTCGCCGCGACATAGGTCTGATCGTATTGCTTGCGCAGGATGGCGATCGCGACCGGGCCGAGCTTCCAGTTCGGGCTCTGCACCAGGAAATCATAGGGCTCGGTCCGTGGCGCGGACCACGCCTTGCGCAAGGACGGATCGAAGAACTGGCGGGCGGTCGCCGCATCTCGCGGCAGGCCCTTGGACAGTTCGGGCGCACCCCGGCCATAATAGGCATAGACGTTCCGCACGAGCGATTCCGGGGTGCGAAAGCCGGCGTCCGCCGCGGCCGGCCAAAGCCCGGCGAACAGGGCCACGATGCCCGCAAGTTCCCTCATTGCCCGCCGCTCGCTTTATCGGCCACAGGTCTTATCTTAAAAGCCTAGCCCAAAGTGACCGGAACCAAAAACTCACATGCGCGAATTGTTCGAAGAAGCCGCGGGGCAGTCCCCGCTCGATCCGCAGGAATCGGCCCGCCAGTCCGCGCGGACGCCGCAGCGCAAGCGCTTCTACAAGGAGACCGGGATCACAGCCGCCGACGGCGGCTTCGCCATCACGCTCGACGGCAGGCCGATCCGGACGCCCTCCAGCCGCCAGGTGGTCATCCCCTCGCGCGCGCTGGCCGAAGCGGTCGCCGGCGAATGGGCGGCCCAGGTCGAGACGATCGACCCCGTGACCATGCCGCTGACGCGGATCGCCAATAGCGTGGTCGAGGGCGTCGTCGATCGCGTCGAGCTCGTCAGCGAGGATCTGGCGAAATATTTCGGGTCAGATCTGCTGTTCTATCGCGCCGGCCACCCTGAGGGGCTGGTCGCGCGCGAGGCGGCACACTGGGACCCCGTGCTGTTCTGGGCCGCGGAGACACTGGGCGCCCATTTCATCCTGTCCGAGGGCATCATGCCCGTGAAGCAGCCGGACGAGGCGGTCGCGGCCGCGCGTGCCGCGCTGCCGGGGGATGCCTGGTCGGTCGCCGCCCTCCACGTGGTGGCGACCCTGACCGGCTCGGCCCTGCTGGCGCTGGCGCTGGCCCATGGCATGCGCGATGCCGATCAGGTCTGGGCGGCCGCTCATGTCGATGAGGACTGGAACACCGACCAATGGGGCGTGGACGAGGAGGCGGCGGCCCGCCGCGCCGCCCGCTTGCGGGATTTCGAGGCTGCCGTAGCGGTGCTGGCGGCCGTGAAGGCGCCCGTGGCCGAAGGTCCTTAACGAGGGGTTTACGACGGCGGCCTAGGGTTGGCCTGCGTTTCCCGGACCCCTTGAGATGCCGACGCCGATAAGCTCTATCGTCCCCGTCAGTGCCGCCAGCCCCATCGCTGACGCGGCGACGCCCGATCTCGTGCTGCAGGCCGGCAGCGTGGTCGATGCCAGGGTCGTCAGCGTGCTCGCCGACAATCTGGTGCGGATTGCGATCGCCAACCTGTCGCTCGACGTGATGTCGGAGGTGGCGCTGTCGCCGGGCCAGAACCTGCAGCTCGCGGTCTCGCAGAACGACGGCACCATCCGGCTTGCCGTGGTCAACGGGGCAGGCGAGGCGGCCCCCGATCAGGTCACGCTGACGCCGCGCGCGGCCGCTCTGGTGGAGAGCCCGCCGCTCGCGCCGTCCGCAAGCGTGGCGCGCAACACACTGACGCCCGTGGAGCAGGTCGCTGTCCAAATGGCCTCGGCCGAGGCCGTGACCCGGCAAGGCAGCCAGGCGCCATTGTTCGCCAACCTCGCTTCGGTCGTCACCGGCAGCGATCTGCCGGTGGGACTGAAGCAGGCCGTGCTGGACGTGCTGGCGCAGCAGACACCGCTCGACACCGGGCTCGACGGCGGCGACATCAAGTCCGCCGTCCAGAAGTCCGGCCTGTTCCTCGAGGCTTCGCTCGCCGCGGGCACGATACCGTCCGCGGGCACGATGCCGGACCTGAAGGCGGCGCTGCTGGTGCTGCGCCAGACCTTGGCGACGCTGGAGACCGCGCCACAGGCGCCGGCACCGGCCGCTGCGCCTCCTTCGAGCCCCACCGCAACACCGCAGCCGGCCGTCGCCGCGCCGGTTCGGACCGCGGGCGCGGCGTTGCAGGTCGCACCGCCCCCGGCCGAACCGGACATCGCCCAGCCGCTGCAAATACCGCGCAGCGCCAATACCGCGGTCGTCGTGTTGGCTGACATCGAAGGCCGTGCGCCCCAGGCTGCGATGCCGAAAACCATGTCCGCCGGCCTTGCCGCGAGCCTGCTGCAGGAGGTCAGCCAAAACCTGCCGCGCATGACCGGCAATTCGCCGGGTGCGAGCAAGGCCATGCCGGATAGCCACCTCTTCGAAGCCGCCGCACGCACCGCGCCGCCGCCGTTCCGTGGTGCGCTGCCGGCGCCGCAGTCGATCGCCTCGCCATCGCTCGCGCCGGATATGCCGCTCTCCGCGACCGTGCATCGCCTGCGCGACGACACCGATGCCGCTATCGCCCGCCAGACCTTGCTCCAGATCGCCTCGCTCCCCGATCGCGTCGACGCCGGCGGTCACCGCATCGACCCGACCATGCCGCAGTGGAATTTCGAAATTCCGTTTGCAACTCCGCAGGGCACGGCGATGGCGCAGTTCGAGATTTCGCGCGACGGCGGCGATGATCCGGCCGATCCCGCCAAGCGCGCCTGGCGCGCGCGCTTCTCGCTCAATGTCGAGCCGGCCGGCCCCGTGCATGCGCTGGTCACGCTGAGCGGCGGCAAGACGTCTGTGCGGATGTGGGCGGAGCGCCCGGCGACGGCCGAGCGGCTCCGCGACGGGATCGGTGAGCTCAACCAGGCCCTGGCCAGGGCCGAGCTCAAGCCCGGCGACATCCTGGTGCGCGACGGCACGCCGCCGCAGCCCGCACCGGCCCGCGCCGGCCACTTCCTGGATCGCGCCACATGAGCGAAGAGAGCAAGCTCGCGATCGCGCTGCATTACGAGAAGGGCAGCGGCGCGCCGGTGGTCGTCGCCAAGGGCAAGGGCACGATCGGCGAGAAGATCGTCGAGATCGCCAAAGCCCATGACATTCCGATCGAGGAGAACGAGATCCTGGCAGGCGCCCTGTCCAGGGTCGAGCTCGGCGACGAAATCCCGCCGGATCTCTACAAGGCCGTCGCGGAGGTGCTGGTGTTCGTGCTGCGGCTGTCGGGGCGGGGACGATAGCCGTCATCGTTTCACCACGATGGCGGCTGCATGGTCCCGGCCACTTTCATCGTTCAACGGATGCCGCCCTTGCTGACCCGCCGTTTCACTCTCGGCCTTCTCGCCGCAACTGCCGCCATGCCGCGGCGCGCGCTGGCCAATGTCGCGCCCCCGCGCAATGAATTCCGCGACAGCCTCGTAAAGCGCTTCACCGACCTCGGCACATCGGGCACCTTCGTCGGCTACAAGGTCGAGGACTACCTGATCGTCGCCAGCGACAAGGAGCGCTCCGGCGAAGGGAAGCTGCCGGCCTCGACCTTCAAGATTCCGAACTCGCTGATCGCGCTCGAGACTGGCGTTGTCGCCGACCCCGACAAGGACGTCTTCCCGTGGGACGGCGTGAAGCGGTCGATCGAGGCCTGGAACAAGGATCACACGCTGCGCAGCGCCATCGCGGTCAGTGCCGTGCCGGTCTATCAGGAGATCGCGCGCCGCATCGGGCAGGCACGGATGCAAAAGTATGTCGACCTGTTCGACTACGGCAATCGCGATATCGGCGGCGGCATTGACCAGTTCTGGCTCACCGGGAATCTGCGCATCGATCCGGTCGAGCAGATCGACTTCGTCGACCGGCTGCGCCGCCGCGCGCTGCCGATCAGCAAGCGCAGCCAGGATCTGGTCGCCGACATCCTGCCGGTGACCAAGGTGGGCGACAGCATCATCCGCGCCAAGTCGGGCCTGCTCGGCGCCGAGCGCGGCGAGCCGTCGCTCGGCTGGATGGTCGGCTGGGCCGAGAAGGGCGAGGCGCACACCGTGTTCGCGCTCAACATGGATTGCCCCGAGCCCCGCCATGTCGCAGCCCGCATGACGCTGACGCAAGACTGCCTTGCCGAGATCGGCGCGATCTAGCTTCACCGCACGCAGCCGCTGGACTAGCATCCTTCCGACCAGGCAAAAATGGTCGGGAGGACAACAATGAATTCAACACCAATCTGGCTGTCGTCGCTTGCGGTTGCGGCCACCGGCGGCTGGCTCGCCGCCACGATGTTTGCGGCACCCGCCATCAGCAAGGAGCCGCGCTTTCCGCAGCTCACCATGGACCAGCTCGACGCCAAGCAGAAGCCGCTCGGCGAGCAGATCATGAAGGTGTCGAGCGTCGGCATCGGCGGGCCCTATAATCCGATGATCCGCAGCCCCGTGCTCGGCCAGCGCCTGTTCGACCTGTTTCACTATCTGCGTTGGGAAACCTCGGTCCCGACCAAGCTCAACGAGTTCGCGATCCTGATCATCGGGCGGCAGTGGCGCTCGCAGGTGGAATGGTTCGCGCACGCGCCGCTTGCGGCGAAAGCGGGCCTGTCGGCCGACATCATCGCGGAGCTCAAGGCCAACAAGCGCCCGTCGAAGATGGCGGAGGACGAGACCGTGGTCTACGACTTCGTCACCGAGCTCACCACGACCAAGAGGATCTCCGACGAGACCTATGCGCGCGCCAAGAAGATCTTCAACGACCAGCAGATCGTGGACCTCACCGCGCTCGCCGGCAATTACGTGATGGTCGCGATGCTGCTCGCGATGGCAGAAGAGACGGTGCCACCGGACAAGCAGGAGCCGTTCAAGCCGGGCGAGCCGTAGGGGGCATTCCGCGAAAATCGTAGGGTGGGCAAAGGCGCGTAGCGCCGTGCCCACCATCTCTTCATACCGTGATCTGTAGTTGGTGGGCACGCTGTCGCTTTGCCCACCCTACGGCATCGTGCAAGCCGGACTGTCTCAACCCAGCTTGAGCAGCGCCTGCAGGAAATCCACCACGGCCTTGCGGGACTCTGCGGCCGTGGCGGGATTGCCGCCGACATGCGGATTGAGCTCGACACAGGCGTCCTTGTAGGTGAAGGGCGCCTGTGTCTCGGCGTTCATCAAGACGCCGCCGTCGCCTTCCCTGATATTGCAGTTGCGCACGGTCTGGGCGTTGGCGGAGACCGCGACCGTGCTGACGCCGAGCAGGCCGCTGTCAAAACCGTGCGCGCTGTCGGGGTATTCGGTCAGCACCACGTCGCGTCCGGCAGCTTTCAGCCGTTCGACGAAGGCCTTGCAGCTCTTCACCGGATTATAGTCGTCCGGCGTGCCGTGGAAGATGCGGATCGGGCGCGCGGCAACCTCGCTATCGCCGACGTAGGTCGTCGAGCAATCCGGATAGAACGGGATGTAGGCGGCGAACTGCACGCCGGACTTGTTCCAGAGCTTGTTGAAGCGGTCGAGGCTCGCATAGAGCGTCGCTTGTCCGCCGCGCGAAAAACCCATCAGAACGATGCGGTCGGCGTCGACGCGGGGATGCCTGGCCAGGATCTCCAGCGAACGGTAGATGTCGATGATGAGATTGAGGCGGCCAAGCAGGGCCTGGTTCGGGCCGACCACGGTCAGGCCGCGGCCGGTAAACCCATCGATGACGAAGGTGGAGATTCCGAGGGCGTTGAACGCGTGGACCCAGGCCTCCGTCGTCGCGCCGACGCCGCTCGAACCGTGCATCAGCACGACGACGGGAAGTTTGCCGCTGCCTTGCGCGACGCGGAATTCGCCCGCAACCGTCACCGGCTTGCCCGCGGCCGCATCGCCGCTCAAAAATTGCTGGTCGGAGAGCGTGAGCGAGGGGATCGGATAGATTTCGGCGCGGGTGGCGACTTCCCTGGGCAGGGACTGGGCATTGGCCAGCACGGTTGAAACGCACAGCGCAATCAGCGCTGTGATGGCGCGCCGGTGGGTGGCCATTGGATCCTCCCTGATTTTTGGTCAGTAGAGCAACGGGCCTGTGCGCTGTCAATTTGCGGAAGGGCGGCCTCAGGCCTTGCCGGCCGGCTTCTTGTTCGCAAGCGCCTGGTCGATGGCAAAGGCGCCGATCTCGCTCATGGCCTGCGCGATCACGTCGCCGCGCCGCGCAAAGCCGCTGGAGAGATAGTCGAACTGCGTCCGCGCCAGCTTCAGCACCTCGACCGGTACGGAGACCAGGGTCTCGTTCAAACCATCGACAGAGGCGCGCAGCGTCTCGAGCTCGGATGTGAGCTTACCGATATGGCCTTCCGCATCCTGCATCAGGCCAAGCAGCCTGCCGCGCTCGGTGTCGAAAGTGGCGCGCTCGGCGGCGGCCGCCGCCGTCACCTCGGCGAGTTGCGCCCGCAGCGCCTCGACCTGTTTGACCATCGCGTCGGAAGCAAGCTCGGCGGCCTCGCGCAGCTCGACATTGCGGGTGCTCTCGCTCTGCTGCTCGTGAAACAGCCGTTCGGCCGACATGGTGCGCTGCGCCAGCGCCTCGATCAGGGCGGCCGCGCGCAGCAGCATCTCGCCGTTCCGCTCCGACACCATGCTGGCCATCCGCCGCAGGAAGTCGGTGGTCTCGGACGAACTCTTCGGCGGCAGGGTGACGACGGTGGCGGACATGGGGTGACGCTTGCAGCCGGACGTGGTGATCACCGCCGTACCGACTGGGCTCACACAATCATCCGGCGCCTGATCGTGACGCGGAGCAAGCCTGAATCGGCTGGCCCGGTCAACCGGCCCTGAGGACAAAATGCCCGCTATCCCGCGCCGCGGCTCAGGCGGCAGGCCGCCGGCCGATCCGCCCGAGATGGGTGAAATTGAAGCCGGTGGAATATTTCAGGCCATAGCCGAGCGCCCGGTCGATGCCGATATGGGCGAGCCAGATCAGGGCGATGGACAGGACCAGGGGCGAGGCGAAGCCGAAGCCGAAGGTCATCAGCGCCACCGGCGCCATGTAACTGTGGGCGGCGTTGTAGACGAGGGCGCCGAATTTGGCGTCGGACAGGTATGCCAGGAAGCTCAAGTCCGGGACGAAGAACAGCAGGGCGAACACCCACCAGGAGCCTTCCCAGCTCGCGTAGAGCACCACCATGCCGAGAAACAGGGTCAGGCCCTCCAGCCGGAGCAGGATCTTGACGCCGCCCGTCACTGCGCCGGTCGCTTGCTCGTCCATCGTCTCCTCCCAGCAAAACTCTGAAATTCCTTGCGCTTTCACGCTATGGCAGGACTGCCCTGCGGGACCGAAAGCCGCTTCCCGGGCCGCAAAATGCCGTGTTAGAACCCCCGGCAAATCGATTTAGGCCAAATCGACTTAGGTTAAGACCTGGCGGGAGCAAATGAAACATATCCTGGACGCCCTTGAAGATCGTCGTGCCGGCGCCAAGCTCGGCGGCGGGGAGAAGCGCATCGAGGCGCAGCACGCCCGCGGCAAGCTGACCGCGCGCGAGCGCATCGAGCTCTTGCTCGACAAGGGATCGTTCGAGGAGTTCGACATGTTCGTCGAGCACCGCTCCACCGAGTTCGGCATGGAGAAGACCAGGGTGCCCGGCGACGGCGTCGTCACCGGCTGGGGCACGGTCAATGGCCGCAAGACCTTCGTCTTCGCCAAGGATTTTACGGTGTTCGGCGGCTCGCTGTCGGAAACCCATGCGCTGAAGATCACGAAACTTCAGGACATGGCGATGAAGGCGCGCGCGCCCATCATCGGCCTCTATGACGCGGGCGGCGCCCGCATCCAGGAGGGCGTCGCGGCGCTGGCCGGCTACTCCTACGTCTTCCGCCGCAACGTGCTCGCCTCCGGCGTGATCCCGCAGATCTCCGTCATCATGGGCCCCTGCGCCGGCGGCGACGTCTATTCGCCGGCCATGACCGACTTCATCTTCATGGTGAAGAACACCAGCTACATGTTCGTCACCGGCCCCGACGTGGTGAAGACCGTCACCAACGAGGTCGTCACCGCCGAGGAACTCGGCGGCGCCTCGGTGCATGCCACGCGCTCATCGATCGCGGACGGCGCCTTCGAGAACGACGTCGAGACGCTCTTGCAGATGCGGCGCCTGATCGACTTCCTGCCGTCCAACAACAGCGACGGCGTGCCGGAATGGCCGAGCTTCGATTCGATCGAGCGCCTCGATATGTCGCTCGACACGCTGATCCCCGACAATCCGAACAAGCCCTACGACATGAAGGAGCTGATCCTGAAGGTCGTGGACGAGGGCGACTTCTTCGAGATCGCGGAAGCCTTCGCCAAGAACATCGTCACCGGCTTCGGCCGCATCGCCGGCCGAACCGTCGGCTTCGTCGCCAACCAGCCGATGGTGCTGGCCGGCGTGCTCGACAGCGATGCCTCGCGGAAAGCCGCGCGCTTCGTCCGCTTCTGCGACGCCTTCAACATCCCGATCGTCACCTTCGTCGACGTGCCGGGCTTCCTGCCGGGCACGAGCCAAGAATATGGCGGCCTGATCAAGCACGGCGCAAAGCTGCTGTTCGCCTACTCGCAGTGCACGGTGCCGCTCGTCACCATCATCACCCGCAAGGCCTATGGCGGCGCCTTCGACGTCATGGCGTCCAAGGAGATCGGCGCCGACATGAACTACGCCTGGCCGACCGCCCAGATCGCCGTGATGGGCGCCAAGGGCGCGGTAGAGATCATTTTCCGCGCCGACCTCGGCGACCCCGACAAGATCGCCGCCCGCACCAAGGAATACGAAGACCGCTTCCTGTCACCCTTTATCGCAGCGGAGCGCGGCTACATCGACGACGTCATCATGCCGCACTCGACCCGCAAGCGCATCGCCCGCGCGCTCGCGATGCTGAAGGACAAGAAGGTGGAAGCGCCGGCGAAGAAGCACGACAATTTGCCGTTGTGAGGGATGAGTAGCTCGGATGAGCGTAGCGACATCCGGGTCTTTCCCCCGTTCCCGCATGTCGCTTCGCTCATGCGGGCTACCGGTTTCTTCTGATTTGGCATCCTCGATCCAATGACCGAAGACGATCCGACCGACGAGATCTCCGACATCGAAGACCGGATCGAGCGGCTCGCCGAGATCGCCGAACGCTGCCGGAAGTTCATCCTTGCGTCCAAGATCGCCATTGGCAGCGGTGGCGCGCTGCTCTTGGTCACGATCTTCGGTCTGCTTGGGACCGGTCAAACCGCCGCGCTCGGCTCGATCGCCCTGGTGCTGGGCGGGATCGTGTCGCTCGGCTCCAACATCAGCACGCTGCGGCAGACCGACGATGCGATCTCTGCGGCGGAGGCGCGTCGCGCGGCTCTGATCGGAACGATCGACCTGCGCGTCGTCACTGATGCGCCCTTGAAGCTGGTGTGAGGCGCCGCCTCACACTGCTGCCCTCGTCAGCACCAGCAACTCCGCGCGGCATTCGGCGGCGAAGGCTTGCAGCCGTTCCGCGGTTTGCTGGTCGAGGATGGTTCTTGCCAGGCGCTCGGCGCGGGCAACCTGCTCCTTGAGATAGTCGATGCGGGCCATGTGTCACCTCCCGCCAAAGTAATTTGAAGCAAATTGCTTCGTTCCGGCGGCTGTGATGGGATGGCTAATGCCGGGTTAATCGTGCGCGGCCCGTCCGGGGAATTGCTGATGTCCACGCTGTTCGCCTTCCTGCATCATCTCTGCGCCTTCACGCTCGTGGCGGCGCTCGCGGTCGAGTTCACGCTGATCCGGCAGGAGCTGACGGTGTCGATCGCGCAGCGGATGCAGGTTGCCAACAGGGTGCTGGGCGCGGCCGCCGCGGCGCTGTTCATTGTCGGGATCCTGCGCGTGCTGTTCTTCGAGAAGGGCTACGACTACTACCTGCACAGCTACGCGCTCCTGGCGAAGATCACGCTCTTCGTTGTCATCGGGGCGCTGTCCGTGATTCCGACGCAGGAGTTCTTGTCGTGGAGCGCGTCGATCGAGGCGGGGCAGGCGCCGGTGCTCGACGCCCGCCGCAAGCGGCTGGTGTCGACCATCATCCACGGCGAGCTCGCGGCCATCGTGGTGATCCTGCTCTGCGCGGCGGTGATGGCGCGCGGAGGATGGGTCTAGCCCATTAGCGTGCCGCGTCTGCCGCCGCGAAATGCGCCATCTGGTCGGCCTTCGCCTTGACGAAGGCGGGACGCGCCGTGGCGCGCGCGAGGTAGTCGGCGCAGGCAGGACTGTCCTTCAGCCCGCCAAGGAGGTCCACGAGGCGCAGCACGTCCGACATCAAAATGTCGGCGACGGAGAAGGAGCCCGCCAGCCATTCGCGGCCGGCCAGCACCGGCTCGAGATGCCCAAGGCGAAGCTTGAGGAAGTCGTCCAGTTGCTTCAGGCCCGGCGTGTCGTCGGGAACGCGGTTGAACCTGAGGATCGCCCAGGGCAGGCTCGCCATCTCCACCGAATTGAGCGCCGCGAGCACCCACTGCATCGTCTCGGCTCGACCGCGCGGATCCGGCGGCATCAGCTTCGCGCTCAGCTCGCCGAGATGCAGCAGGATCGCGCCGCTTTCGAAGATCGAGATGTCGCCATCGGTGAGCCACGGCACCTGGCCAAAGGGCTGGTGCGCGAAATGGGCGGGGCCGCGGTCGCGGAACGAAACGCTGGCGACGCGATAGGGCAAGGCGGCCTCTTCGAGCGCCCAGCGGACGCGCAGGTCGCGCACGAGCCCCCGCGGCATTTCGGGAACCCAGTCGAAGGTGGTCAGTGTGAGGTCGGGCATGCGGAGTCTCCGTGCTGTCTCGGAAAAGGACGAACGGGAGGCGTGCGTTCCGACAGGGCTGTCAGATATTTTTCACGGCAGCGACGACACCAGCAGCGAGGCGCCGGCGACGCCGCAGGCGAGGCCGGCTGCCCGCGCGATCCACCGTCCGGCCGGCGTCAGCTTCTCCAGCAGGACGAGCAGCGCCAGAGCTGCGATCCAGAGCACGTTCATCACGCCGCCCAGGAACAACAGCGCCATCAGCAGCCAGCAGCAGCCGACGCAATAGCCGCCGTGCCGAAACCCCAGCGAGAGGCTGCCACGCGCATTGTCGCGAAAGCCGCCATGGCGCATCAGGAACAGGAGCGGTGACTGGCATTGTACGAGGCAGACGTCCTTGAGCGGCGTCCACTGATAGATGCCGGCCGCGATCAGCACCAGCGCGCCGATCAGGTTGTTCGCGAGCGTCATGCGGGAGTCCAGCAGCGCCGCCCGCTCGACCAGCCATTGCAGGCAGGTTGCGACCAGCGAAAAGCCGATCCAGGCAAGCAGATAACCGGCCGCGAACCAGCCGGTCGCCGCAAACGGGCGGCCCTGCGCCTGCCACTGCCGGCCGACGCGGGCATACATCAGGATCATGGGCGCGGCCGACGGCGCCATCATGCCGATCATCATCACCGTCCACATCAGGAACACGCAGGCGAACTCGATCGCGCGCCAAGGTTCGTCGGCCGGCAGCATGATCCCGATCCCGGCCGGAATCATGCGGTAGCCGGTCATGTCCATTCCGCCCATGTCCATGTCGTCGGCGAGCCAGAGCACATAGGCCCAGGCGAGAGCGGCGATGATCGCGATCGCGCCGCCGACGATCCAGCGGTCGCGCCGCAGCACGGTTTCGATGGCGCTGTCGGTCATTTGCGATGCGTATTGCCGGCCGTGACGCGAGCGGCCGCGTCAGGCCTGGTTCGACCACTGGATCGGGGCATAGAGACCGTTCCTGCCCGAATTGTCCCAGCGCATGCCGTGGTCGCTGTAGGTGTTGCCGGCGCCGCCGACCGCCATCACCATCCTGTCGGGGCTCACGGGATGGCCGATGTTCGCCCAGATTTCTCCGCTCGGATGCATAGTCGGCAAGGGGTCGACGGACATGTGCAGGATATCAGGGATTTCCGCCGATCGCGTCTTGCCGTCGATCCGGAACGTGATCGGGACTTTCTTCACCCCGAGGTTCTTGCTGATCAGCGGCGTGAACGCGGCCATGGGACCGCCGGCGGTGCCACCGAAGATCGCCGCCAGCGCTTCGGTCTGCCGATCGTCCGCGCGCTCATCGACATAGATGGCCTGAACCCAGTTTCCGTCGGCCATGATTCCGGGCGACTGGAGAACGACGAAGACGTTGAGGCCATCGAGCGGTGTGTCGCCGTAGCGGCCGTTCTCGATGTGGAAGACCAGAGGAACGTTGCAAACGCCCTCGGTGGGCCGCGCCGTCAGCGGCGGACCCGCTGATACGAGGCACGGACAGACGATGCTGCAACTGCAGTTCTCGAAATAGTCACCGGCCAAATGCCACGAGACCTGGTCCACCATCGCTCTCTCCCGCTAGGCCGACCCCCCTGGAATACGCTACCTGTGGTGGAAGGCTACGCTGCGTGCTTGGGAACCGCAAGGCGACGCGCCGATCAAGCTGATGTGATGCGCGTGTCGTGTCACTGCCCCAGTTTCGCGAGCCTGCCTTGTTTCGCCGCCTCGATCGCGCGTTCCGCATCCTCCGGCAGCAGCAGCCGCTCCGCCACCTGCCGTGCGGCCTCGCGCCGCACGGCGGCCACATACGCGCCGTCGTCGGCATATCGCTCGGCGTTCGATGGCCGCGGGTCATGCACTTCCTTGCGCGCGGCCTCGGTCGGCGCGAACGGCACCACCGCGCCCTGCAGCGGATAGAGCGCCGTCGTGCCAAATCCCTGCGCCCGCGGATTCCATCCCGTGTAGCTCGCGCGCGGCACCGCGAGCGCGAGCTGGCGGATGCCGGCGATCGCCATGCCGTCATTATCCGCCTTCGGCACGAACACGGGATAGCGGCCGATCTCCTTCGGCGGCAGCACGCTCTGGTCGGAGAAGACCGCGAGCGTGTGGATGCCGGCATAGGGCAGGCCCGGGATGTCGGTCGGCACCGCGCCTTGCGCTGCGACCAGCGTGCCGTGGGCGCGCATGGGGACACGGCTTGCAGGCGGTTTTGTGCCGTCGCTGATCCAGGCGTTGAGGTCGGTGAGCAGTGCGCGCAAAGGCCCGCCCGCATGCATCGGATTCTGCGGCAGCGACATCGCCGGCACGCCCTTGCGCATGAGCTCGTCGGGGCCGGCAAAATGCGGCGTGCCCGCGATCATGTAGGCGCGAACGTTGTCTGGGAGGTCGAGGTGGTTGCCTGCGAGATCGGTGACCAGCAGCGAGGCGTGCGAGGCCCACCATTCGTGCTCGGTATCGGTCTGCATCACCTTCGGACAGGTGGCGGAGAGCGAGCAGCGCCGGAGCAGGCCGTCGGTCTTGCCGGACCAGGGATCGCTCAGGCTCGCATAGGTGAACGGGAACAGATCGGCCTGCCAGGCCGGATCCTGCGGATGGCGCGGGTTGCGGCCGGGCTGGCCGAAGCGGACGTTGGTCGCCATCCTCCGCGTTCCCGCGACATGCGGCATCAAGCCGTCGAACACGACACGGCCCGCAAGGTCCTCATTGAAGCCGAGATAGAGGAAGTCGCGCAGGAAGCGGCCGGATTGCGAGACGCCAAAGCCGATGGCGCGGCTCACCGATGGATGCAGGCCGTCCAGCATCGGGTTTGCCTGCGTCTCGTCATGGCGAAGGAAGCTGACGACATCGCGCACGGCGGCATAGCCCATGCCGAGGATGGCAGGATCGCGCGCGGTGTAGGTGATCTCGTACAGGGCACCGGCGTCGAAACCCTCGGGCCGCGTGATTTCAACATGATTGGCATCGACGAGCCTTGCGGAGAGGCCGGGCGGCGTCTGCTGCGCATCGGCCCAAGCCGCGCGCACGGTGACATTGAGATTGGCGGGCTCTGCCGCCGGCCAGGTCAGTGGCGCGCGCACGGGATTGGTCGTGTTGTCGAAGACGAATTCCTCGCGCATGGGGCCGGTGACGCCCTTCAGCACCGGCGCGGCCAGCGCCATCTGGCCCGGCTTGGAGGGGATGTCACCCTGCCAACCGACCCAGACCATCGTAAATCCCTGCCGGTGCAGGAAGCCGATGCCGGCGTCCTCGACCTTCTCCGCATTGTTGGCGCCGGGCTGGGCGGAATCGTCGAACAGTTGCGGCGCGAGTTTTCTGCCGCGATTGGGCACGTCCAGCAGCAGCGTGCCGTTGCCTCGGTTGGCATCGGTGGGCCGCAGGATCACGACGTCGGCGACAGCCTCGACCTTGCCGTCGGCATTGCGCTGCGCCTGCGCAAGATCGGTGATGACGGCGTTGCGCTCGTCGGCCGGGTTCAGCGCAAAGGTCGCGCGCGCGGTGATGCGCTCATATGTGCCGACATTGCCAAAGCTGCGGCCGGCAAAGGCCGGCACGCGCTCGGTGATGTCCAGGCGGACGATCTCGGCGGGCGAGGCGAGGGGCCATAGCGCGGCGATCGCAACGAGACCCCTGATGATCCTGCGCATGGCCGTTCCTCCCGATCGCGCGTGATGTGTGGTCGCGCGTCCCTTTTGTTGCCGCTACTATAACCTTCCATGCTGGCGCCAAACAACAGGAGGAAACACGATGCCCGCTGCCTACTTCGTCGTCCGCGCCACCGTCACCGATGCCGAAAAGCGCGCCGCCTTCGACAAATGGTACGAGACCGAGCATGTGCCCGACGCGGTGAAGGCGTTCGGCGTCAGCAAAGCCTGGCGGTTCTGGAGTCTCGACGATCCATCGGTGCATCAGGCGATGTATCGGTTCGACGACGAGGCGAAATTGGCGGCGATGCTGAAGGGCGATGCGCTCAAGCAGCTCGTCGCCGATTTCGAACGTGACTGGCCTGACGTGAAGCGATCGCGCGAGACGCTGGTGCTGGCGCAGGCATTCGAGGTTTAGTTCCTAAGAATTTTGCAACGAAGCTGAACGCGCGATTCAGCGGCGGTTCATGTCGTGGACCCGAGACTTGTGCGGCATCACTTGGCCGACACATCAAGGGACATGTCAATGAAACGCCGGAACCTTCTGAAATTCGCCTTCGGCATCGCGGTTGGAGTGACCGCATTCACCGCGGCCGCGCAGGCCGCGCCGATGTCGCCGCAGCCGATCGCCGATCCGGCCGGCATGTCACGGGCGGGTCCGGACATTCTTCCGGCTGTCACCAGCAACGAGGAGGCGGCCAGGCTCAAGCCGGTGCAGGTGCATTGGCACGGGCATCACGGCGGCTGGCATCGTCGCCATTGGGGCTGGCATCACCACCGTCACTGGGGTTGGCGCCACCGCCATTGGGGCCACCATCACTGGCATCACCGCCACTGGCGGCATTGGTAACCACGAAGCAGTCTCGGCAAGACGGGGACCGCATGTGGCGGTCCCCGTTCTGTTTCACCCCGCCAAAAAGAAAGAGGCCGCGCGAGCCAGGGCTGCGCGGCCTCTTTGCAGTGCGACAAGAATCAGAACGGGCGGCAGCGGCCGGCGTACCAGCGGAAGCCATAGGGGCACACGCGCGGACGCACCACGACGACCGGAGCCGCGGGCGCGACCACGACGGCCCCGGGAGCAACAACGCCCATCGGGCGGCAGTGGCCATAGGGACCACGGGCCCAGCCGGGGCCGCAGCCCTGGGCGGCGCTGGCCGCCTCGCTGAAACCGACGGCAGCGCTGGCGAGCATCGCAGCTGCGAACAGATATTTCATTTGGTCTTCCTTCTCGTCGTTGGGGCAGATGCCGGGGGCGGGGCGCTTGCGGCGCACAATGAATCAAGACACACGATTCGACACGCTAAATCCGGGGGAGAGGCGTGCCGACACGTCGCGATCCAAACCTGCCAATCATGACCTGAATGCGGCATGAACGCTTCGAAGGCGCCGCTTGCAGCGACACGCAAGCGTCGCTTAGCGACGGAGGAAGCCCAGCACCAGCTCCCTGTACGTCTCCGGCGCCTCGAGGAAGACGAGGTGGCCGGTATCCGGAATCACCTCGGCCCGGGCATTCGGCATCTGCGCGGCGAGCTGTCGGGCGAGCTCGGCGTTCTGTCCCATCCTGGCCCGCAGCGCCTCCGGCGCGTTTGGCCGGCCCGGCGCGTTGTGGTCGTCGGCGCCCATGACGAACAGCGTCGGCGCGGTGATGAGCGGGATCTCGTGCGCCACCGGCTCGCGATAGATCATCTGGCCGGAGGAGACGAAGGCGTGCAGCCAGCGCGGATAGTCCGCGCTGCCCTTGATGTTGAAACGGGCGTCGATGAACGGCGTGATCGCCTCGGCGGGAAGCTTGATCGCATAGTTGGTCTGAAGCTGTTTTCGGTAACCGTCGGCGGTGAGCCTGTCCTCGGTTTCGATGATCTTCTCGGTCGGCGTCGGCGGCACGTAGAGGCGGTAGTCCTCGAGGCCGATCGGGGCGGTCAGCACGAGATGGGCGACGCGGTCCGGATACGCACGGGCGATGCGCACGCACAGCATGCCGCCGAGCGAATGCGCGATGATCTCGGCCTTGTCGATCTTGAGATGATCGAGCAGCGCGATGGTGTTGCGCGCCAGCGTGTCGAAGTGCAGGTCACCCGACGGTTTTGAGGATTTGCCAAAGCCGATCTGGTCCGGCACCACGACGCGAAAGCCGGCTTCGTTCAGCATCCTGATCACGGGCGCCCAGTAGCTCGACGGGAAATTGCGCCCGTGCAGCAGCACGACAGTGCGGCCGTTCGCTTGCGCGGGCGCCACGTCCATATAAGCCATGTTGAGCTGCTCGCCGTCGTTGACGACCGGCAGCAGGTGCACAGGATAGGGATAGGCGAAGCCTTCGAGCGCGATGCCGTAGGGCTCGCGTTGGGGCGCGTCGGCGGCGTGAGTGGAGACGAGTGGCGCGGCGAGAAGGGCGGCGGCGAATGCAGCCAATGCGAAGCGGTTCATGAAGGTGGCTCTGCGCGTTATGGAACGACAGTGCGGATAAACGCGTGGATGGCCGGGTCAAGCCCGGCCATGACGCGAGCGAGGGCTCACACGCAAACGTGTGATCTCACAGAGCTGGCGTGATCAATCCTTGCCGTTGCCGAACAGCGCGGCAAACTGCTTCTCGCCGGTGCGGGTGAAGTTCACCACGCGGCTGCCGGGCGTGGCATCGCGCGCGGCCCATTTCAGCTCGGTGAAGCGCTGCATCATGGCGGCACCGAGCGTGCCGGCGAGGTGATGGCGCCGCTCGCTCCAGTCGAGGCAGGCCTTGCAGACCGGGCGGCGCGGATGGGAGAGCATGTCGGGCGAGATCTGCAGATGTTTTGTCAGGAAGCGCTCGCCCTCGGCGGTCAGCTCGATCTCCTGCTTCTTCTGCCGGACCAGGTGCCGCTCGCGCAAGCTGTCGAGCATCTGCACGCCGAGATCGCCGGCGAGATGGTCGTAGCAGATCCGCGCGCGCCGCAGCGCCGGATCCTTCGGCCCGGTGCGCACGCGCATGTGGCCGGTGCGCGCCGCAAGGCCGGCAAGCCCCTCCAGCACGCCGGCGACGTCGTCGTCGGTGAGGCGGTAGTAGCGGTGGCGGCCCTGCTTCTCCGGCTCGATCAGCCCGCCGGCCTCGAGCTTGGCCAGATGCGAACTCGCGGTCTGCGGCGTGATGCCGGCCTCCTGCGCGAGCTCGCTCGCGGTCAGCGCGCGGCCGTTCATCAGCGCGGTGAGCATGTTGGCGCGGGCGGGATCGCCGACCAGTGAGGCGACCATGGCGATGTCGGGACCTGATTTCATGCTTCGATGATAGCCGAAGCATCAACGTCGGGCAAGGGCGTAGTTTCGGCGCCACGATACGGGAACAGAGGAGCCCCATGTCCGTCACCGTCTTCATCCGCTACCAGCTCGATCCGTTCAAGCGCGCGCAGTTCGAGGACTATGCGAAGCGCTGGCTCACCATCATCCCGAAATGCGGCGGCGATCTCGTCGGCTATTTCATGCCACATGAAGGCACCAACAACATCGCCTTCGCGCTGATCAGCTTCGAGAGCCTTGCGGCCTATGAGGCCTATCGCGCCCGGCTGCGGCAGGATGCCGAGGGTGTGGCGAACTTCCAGTTCGCCGAGGAAGGCAAGTTCATCCTCGCGGAGGAGCGCACCTTCCTGCGCAAGGTGGTATCGTAGCCTATCAACGATTGAGGAGACGCCCATGATCGCCGTGATCTTCGAGGTCTGGCCCAAGCCGGAACACCGCCAGGACTATTTCGACCTCGCCGCCGATCTCAAGCCGATCCTGCAGACCATCGACGGCTTCATCTCGGTCGAGCGTTTCGAGAGCCTGACCGAGAAGGGCAAGGTCTTGTCGCTGTCGTTCTGGCGCGACGAGGCCGCAGTCCAGGCCTGGCGCAACACCGTGGAGCACCGCCGCACCCAGGCGAAGGGCAGGGCGCAGATCTTCGCCGACTACCATCTGCGCATCGCCAGCGTGGTGCGCGACTACGGCATGACCGATCGGGCGCAGGCGCCGAAGGACAGCCGCGCCGTGCACGACGCGCACTAGCGCTAACCGGCACAGGCGCCTATGTCAGCGCGGCAACAAGGGAGAGAAACATGAACGTGACGACCGCGGACAAGCGCGCTGCCTTCAGGAAGCTGCACGAGAGTGGCTGCTTCATCCTGCCCAATCCGGTCGACGTCGGCAGCGCCAAGGCGTTGCAGCATCTCGGCTTCAAGGCGGTGGCGTCGTCGAGCGCCGGCTTTGCCTGGACGATCGGCAAGGCCGACAACCATGTCAATGTGGACGACGTCTGTCAGCATCTGGCAGCATTGAGCTCGGCCATCGACCTTCCCGTCAATGCCGACTTCGAGGGCGGCTTCGCGGTCGAGCCAGACAAGGTCGCGGACCATGTCGAGCGCTGTGTACGCACCGGCGTCGCCGGCCTCTCGATCGAGGATTCCACCGGCGACAAGAACAAGCCGCTCTACGACGGTGCGCTCGCGGTCGAGCGCATCAGGGCCTCGCGCAAGGCGATCGGCGACAGCGGCGCGTTGCTGGTCGGCCGCTGCGAGGCTTATCTGTGGGGTGTGACCGACCTCAAGCTCGTCATCGACCGGCTCACGGCCTACGCGGATGCCGGCGCCGATTGCCTCTACGCGCCCGGCCTGAAGACGCGCGAGGACATTGCGGCGGTGGTGAAGGCTGTCGCACCGAAGCCGTTCAATCTCCTGATCGGCGCGTCCGGCCTGTCGCTGAAGGAGGCCGAAGATCTCGGCGTGCGCCGGATCAGCGTCGGCGGATCGCTGGCGCGCGCCGCCTGGGGCGGCTTTATGCGCGCGGCGAAGGAGATGGCGGAGAAGGGGACGTTCACCGAGCTCGGCAACGGCTATCCCGGCGGCGAGCTCAACAAGATGTTTAGCTAGGCACAAAGAAATAGCGGCGGGACTTTCATCCCGCCGCTGTTGCCTGTTGTTGCAAATCGTTACTTCGCGCCGTCAGACGGCGTCTGCGTATCCGGCGCCGGCTTTGCCGCAGGCGTATCCGGAGCCGGTGCGGCTGGCTTGCTCGGCGCGGCACCCGTGGTCACGCCCGGCGCGGTGTTGCTGCGCGGCGTCACGTCACGCATGCCGGGAGGTGCGGCCGGATTGGCGGGCGTCTGCTGCGCGGTCTGCGTTGCCGGCGTGTTGCTCGCCTGGTTGCCCGTGGTGGAATTGTTCAGGCCATAGAACACCGCGCCCAGCACCAGGGCTATCGCCACCGCGAACAATGCGACCTTGCCGCTGGAGGCGGGGCCTTCGCCGAGCTCGGGATCGGCTTGAAGATCGCTATCCCGACGCGCCGCGCGAAGATACTCATCGTCGGCGAGGTTCGGGCGGTACGGATCGTTCGGAAAACGGTCGTCTGCCATCGATTGGTCTCCTCGTTGATTGCCGCGAGACAACCCTCGGATGCGAGATTCCGTTCCGCCCCCTCTCATGCTTTCGTCGCATGTTGCTCTCGCCGCGGGAATCGGGAACCTGTTGACGCGGAGGGAACCTCGGGAACTCCTTGGTTCCAGAGCGAAAGAGGGAACGACGATGTGGAGCCTGCCGCCGGGCGATAGCGTGCTGCATGTCCTGTCGCTGGTCGCAGTCGCAGCGCAAGGCATGACGGCCGCGCTCGCTGCGGGTAGGCGCAGCATGGACTGGCTCGGCGTCTGCTTCCTCGGCTGCATCACCGCGCTCGGCGGCGGCACGCTGCGCGATCTCTTCCTCGGGCATTATCCGCTGGTCTGGGTCGAAAACCCCGTCTATCTCGCGCTCGCCGGCGGCGCCGCCTTCCTCACCATCCTGACCGCGCGTCTCGTCCACCGGCTCAAGGTCGCCTTCATCGTGCTCGACGCCATCGGCCTCGTCGTCTTCACCATGGCCGGCTGCGACGTCGCCTGGCAGACGGGGGCGTCGCTGCCGATCGTGATCGTCTCGGGCATGGTGACGGGCTGCGCCGGCGGCGTGCTACGCGACGTGCTCTGCAACGACGTGCCGCTGCTTTTCCGCTCCGAGCTCTATGCCACCGTCTCGGTCGTGACCGGCCTGTTCTACGCGACCGCCTTCGGCCTCAAGCTCAACGCCGAGCTCTGGACCATTTTGACGTTTGCCCTCGGCATCAGCTTCCGCCTGCTCGCGGTGCGCTACAAATGGGAGATGCCGAAATTCGTGTTCGGTGGGGATGAGGAGAAGTAGGGCGCTTTCTTCGCCTCTCCCCGCCTGCGGGGAGAGGCGACGCTCGGAACGCGCGGCGGGTGAGGGGACTCTCCTCGAGTCCAACTGTCACCGTCCCTGCGGAAGCAGCCCCTCACCCCAACCCTCTCCCCGTAAGAACGGGGAGAGGGAGTTAACTACTGTCCCTGGCCTCGTGCCTTCGCCACCTGCGCCGGTGTTACCAGCGGCGCGGCGTTGCCCCAGGAATTGCGGATGTAGTTCGTCACCGCCGCGATCTGTTCGTCCGACAGTTGCTTGGCATAGGCCGGCATCTCGCCGGTGTTGGGCGCGCGCGGCGTCGTCACGGTGTGCGCGCCGTCGAGGATGATGCGCAGGGTGGAGGATGGATTGTTCGATTGCAGCAGCGCATTCGCCGGCAGCGGCGGATAGATGCGCGGCGCGCCCGAGCCGTCGGCCTCATGGCAGGCGATGCAGAACCGCGCATAGACGGCCTGGCCGGCCTTCATCTCGTCGTCGTCCGGCGGCGTCACGTTGGTCTCGCGCCGCACCGAGGGCAGGCTGTTCAGATAGACCGCGATCGCGCGCACATCGGCATCGCGCATCTTCGCGGTCGAATTGACGATCACCTCCGCCATCGGTCCGCCGGCATGGCTCTTGGCGTTGCGGCCGCTTTGCAGGTACTCGGCGATGTCCTCGACGCTCCACGATTTCAGGCCCGTCCGCGTGGCCCCGTCGAGCCGCGGTGCGAACCATCCGCCGATCTCGCTGCCTGAGAGCGCCACGGCGTTCTTGTCGGCGCCAAAATAGTTCTTCGGCGTGTGGCAGGCGCCGCAATGCCCGGGCCCGTTGACGAGATAGCCGCCCCTGTTCCAGGCCGCGCCTTTGGTCTGGTCCGGCTCGTACAGGCCCGGCTTGAAGAACAGATAGTTCCAGGCCCGCATCAGGCCGCGATGGCCCAACGGCCAGCGCAGCTCCGGCGGCCTGTTGCGGTTCACGACCGGCGCCAGCGTGCCGAGCCAGGCACGGATGGCGAGCGTGTCGTCCTTCGTCATTTTGGTGAAGTACGGATACGGAAAGGCCGGGTAATACAGCGAGCCGTCCGGCGCCGTGCCGGTGCGCAGCGCGCGCTTAAAATCGGCATCGCTCCAGCCACCGATGCCGGTGTCGCGGTCCGGCGTCAGGTTCGGCGCGTAGATCGCGCCGAAGGGCGTGTCGATGCGCTTTCCGCCCGCGAACGGTTTTGCGGGATCGGCGGTATGGCAGCCCGCGCAGCCGCCGGCCTCGACCAGCGCCTTGCCATAGGCGATCAGCTCCGGCGACGGCTCGGCAGCCGCAGCCGCGCCTGCAAGGGCCGCGCTCCCAACCGCACCGCACAACAGCACAACAGCCAGAATCGTCCGCATCGCCGGTCGTCTCCCGCGGCCAGCCCGTCCCATCCGCATTATAGCGGCGTCACGTCGTTTCGCGACGGCGGGGGTATGGTGACACAAAGTGAAAATCGCCGGTGTGGTTCAGGCCACGAAATTGCGATTTTTACCCGGCGCTGACTTTGGTCCAGATTTGTGATGCGGAGCGTTAAAAATCCGACATAGAGTGGCGAAGGTGGTCGGCGCGCCCTAGCTAAAAACAACGGGCAGGCAACGGCTTAAGCAGCCAGACGCTTAAAAGGGCGGAAGAGGACGAGCATGGGCATCAACCAGGGGCCGATCAGTCTCGATCAGAAATACACCCAGGAAACCGGCCACGTCTTCACGACGGGCATCCAGGCGCTGGTTCGCCTGCCCATGGCCCAGATCCGGCGCGACCGCGCCAACGGGCTCAACACAGCGGGCTTCATCTCCGGCTATCGCGGCTCGCCGCTTGGCGGCTACGACCAGCAGCTCTTCGCCGCGCGAAAACATCTCGAGCAGTACAACATCAAGTTCCAGCCCGGCGTGAACGAGGACCTGGCGGCGACCGCCGTATGGGGCTCGCAGCAGCTCAACCTCTCACCCGGTGCCAAGCATGATGGCGTGGTCGGCATCTGGTACGGCAAGGGCCCCGGCGTCGATCGCTGCGGCGACGTGTTCCGCCACGGCAACGCGGCCGGCTCGGCCAAGAACGGCGGCGTGCTGTGCCTCGCCGGCGACGACCACGGCGCAAAATCCTCGACCGTCCCGCATCAGTCCGACCACGCCTTCATCTCGGCGCTGATGCCTTACCTCTATCCCTCGAGCATCCACGAGATGATCGAGATGGGCCTGCTCGGCATTGCGATGTCGCGCTACAGCGGATGCTGGGTCGGCATGAAGGTGATCACCGAGACGGTGGAGACCACCGCCGAAATCGACCTCACCGACGAGATGAAGCCGTTCATCATCCCCGCCGATTTCGAGCTGCCGCCCGGCGGGCTCAATCTGCGCTGGCCGGACGACCGGTTCGAGCAGGACCGCCGCCTGCAGGACTACAAGGGCTTTGCCGCGATCGCCTTTGCGCGCGCCAACAAGGTCAATCGCGTCACCATGGATTCCCCGAACGCCCGCTACGGCATCATGGCGTCGGGCAAGAGCTACGAGGACGTTCGCCAGGCGCTGCGCGAGCTCGGCATCACCGAGGAGATCGCCGCCAAGATCGGCCTGCGCCTCTACAAGATCGGCATGCCCTGGCCGCTGGAGCCGGAGGGCGTGCGCCAGTTCGCGGTCGGGCTCGAGGAGATCTTCATCGTCGAGGAACGCCGCGAGATCGTCGAGAACCAGGTCAAGCAGGAGCTGTTCAACTGGCGCGACGACGTCCGCCCGCGCATCGTCGGCAAGATGGACGAGCACGACAAGCGCTTCCTGACCTTCGCCGCCGAGCTCAGCGTTGCCTCGCTTGCGACCTCGCTCACCGAGCGACTTCTCCGGCTCAATCTCAATCCCGAGATCGCCGAGATGCTCCGCGTAAAAGCCGACTGGTTCAACGGCCGTCAGGCGACCCAGATGGTGCCCACCGCGCCGGTGTCCCGAACCCCGTATTTCTGCTCCGGCTGCCCCCACAACACCTCGACCAAGGTCCCCGAAGGCAGCCGCGCCATGGCCGGCATCGGCTGTCACTTCATGGCGCTGTGGATGAACCGCTCGACCGAGACGTTCACCCATATGGGCGGCGAGGGCGTGCCGTGGGTCGGGATTTCGCCGTTCACCAACGAGAACCACATCTTCGCCAATCTCGGCGACGGCACCTATTTCCACTCGGGAATTCTCGCCATCCGCCAGGCGATCGCCTCCAAGGCCAACATCACCTACAAGATCCTGTACAACGACGCCGTCGCCATGACCGGCGGCCAGCGCCATGACGGCGACCTCTCGCCGCAGCAGATCACCTTCCAGCTCCATGCCGAAGGCATCCGCGAGATCTACCTGGTCTCGGAAAATCCCGACTCCTATCCGGCCGACACCATCGCGCCCGGCGTGAAGAAATATCACCGCGACGAGCTCGACAACGTCATGAAGATGTGCCGCGAGTTCAAGGGCACCTCCGCGATCGTGTTCGTGCAGACCTGCGCGGCCGAAAAACGCCGCCGCCGCAAGCGCGGCCTGATGGAGGATCCGGCGCGCCGCGTCATGATCAACCCGGCCGTCTGCGAAGGGTGCGGCGACTGCTCGGTGCAGTCGAACTGCATCTCGGTCGAGCCGCTGGAGACCGAGTTCGGCCGCAAGCGCGCCATCAACCAGTCGTCCTGCAACAAGGACTATTCCTGCATCAAGGGTTTTTGCCCGTCCTTCGTCACCATCGACGGCGGCGCACCGCGCCACCGCGCACCGGCCGAGCTTGCCGACATCGGTGAGCTGCCGGAGCCGGCCTCGCGTCCCTCGCTCGACAAGCCCTACAACATCGCCGTCGGCGGCGTCGGCGGCACCGGCGTCCTCACCATCGGCGCGCTGCTCGGCATGGCCGCGCATATCGAGGGCAAGGCCTCGATGATCCTCGACATGTCGGGCCTTGCGCAGAAGGGCGGGGCGGTGCTGAGCCACGTCCGGCTGTCGGATCATCCGGCCGAGGTGACCTGCTCGCGCATCGTCACCGGCACGGCCGATCTCGTGCTCGCCGCCGACGAGGTCGTGGCGGTTGCCAAGGACACGATCTCGCTCTGCGACACCAGCCGCACCCGCGGCATCATCAACAGCCACGTCATTCCCACCGCCGACTTCATCCTCAACCGCGACTTCAACTTCCAGACCCGCAAGCTGAACGGCCTGCTGGAAACGGCGCTGCACGCGGACTCCGCGTTCTTCGACTTCACCAAGCCGGCCGAGCAGCTGCTCGGCGACAGCATCGCCACCAACATGATGATGATGGGCTATGCCTATCAGAAGGGCCTCCTGCCGCTGTCGGCGGAGGCGATCGAGCAGGCGATCGAGGTCAACGGCGTCTCGATCAAGATGAACAAGGAAGCCTTCCGCCTCGGCCGCCTCGCGGTCGCGGACCCCGCGCGCCTTGCCGAGATGCTGAAGGGGACGGACGAGGCGGTTGCGCCGAAGACGCTGGACGCGATGACGCTGGACGAGGTCATCGCGCATCGCGAGAAACATCTCACCGCCTATCAGAACGGCCGCCTGGCAAAGCGCTACCGCAAGCTGGTCGACCAGGTCCGCGACGCCGCGGTGAAGGGCGGCTATGGCGAGGCGCTGCCGCGCGCGGTGGCGGTGAACTACGCAAAACTGCTGGCCTACAAGGATGAATACGAGGTCGCGCGCCTGTTCACCAATGGCGCATTCGAACAGCAGCTCCGCGACCAGTTCGAGGGCGACTACAAGTTCAGCTTCAACTTCGCGCCTCCGATCCTCGCGCGCGGCGTCGATGCGCTCGGCCGCCCGAAAAAGCGCGCGTTCGGCCCGGGGATGCTGAAGGCCCTGCGCGTCCTGGCAAAATTCAAGTTCTTGCGCGGCACCCCGCTCGACATCTTCGGCGGCAGCGCCGACCGCAAGCTCGAGCGCGACCTGATCGCCGGCTACGAGAAGGACGTCTCAACCGTGCTCGGCCTGCTGTCGCCCGTGACGCACGATACCGCCGTCGAGCTCCTGTCGTTGCCCGACCGCATCCGTGGCTACGGCCCGGTCAAGGAGAAGGCGGTCACCGACGCCAAGGCCCGCTACGCCCAGCTCGCCGCGGATCTCGTCACCCCGCCGCCCGCACCGAGGCAGATCGCTGCGGAGTAGGGAGTTCGCTCCAATGGGCGAGTGGCTGGCTTTCCACGGGGTCGTGATGGCATTCGGCTTCTTGTGCGGAGTCATCTGCTCGCTGACCAGGCGTTTTTGGGAGAGAGTGCTGTTCGCCGGCGTGCTTGTCCTGGTGCTCTATCTCCTGATGGTCCGCAATTTTGGCCATGTCGGCCTCCAGTGGGACAACGAGATCGCTGCCTTTTGCCTGCTGGGCGCATTCCTCGGATGCCTGGTGCGTCCCGCGCTGGATTGGGTTTATCGGCCAAGAAAGCCGCGGAGAGATCCGTAGCCCGGGTGAGCGGAGCGATACCCGGGGACAGCCCTCGTGGAATCCCGGATATCGCTTCGCTCATCCGGGCTTCTGTAACGGGCCTTGGTTAGTCAATCCCTTTTTGCGTCGTCCACTCGCTGGGCACTTGCTTC
>NZ_JAFCJJ010000025.1 GCF_018131015.1 Bradyrhizobium diazoefficiens | reverse complement strand
CACGCTGCCAAATCCATGCACTATGATGTGTCGGCTATGTCCCCGAACACCCGTCGGTCATGTCCCCGGGCTGAACACCTTGACCGGGCGATCCAGTATTCCGAGAGGGTTGCGATTGAACCGAGATGTCGCGGCGTACTGGATGCCCCGCCGCCGCGGGGCATGACACCGGTTGCTACGCCGCCGTCCAGCCGCCGTCGATCGAGAGGTTGGTGCCGGTGATCTGCGCGGCATCGTCGCTGCAAAGGAACAAGGCCAGAGCTGCGACCTGCTCCGAGGTGACGAACTCCTTGGTCGGCTGCGCGTCGAGCAGCACGTCGTTGATGACCTGTTCGCGTGTCAGATTGCGCGCCTTCATGGTGTCGGGGATCTGCTTCTCGACCAGCGGCGTCCAGACATAGCCGGGGCTGATGCAATTGCAGGTGATCTTGTGGGTCGCCACTTCCAGCGCCACGGTCTTGGTGAGGCCGGCGATGCCGTGCTTGGCCGAGACATAGGCCGACTTGAAGGGCGAGGCGACCAGCGAGTGCGCCGACGCCGTGTTGATGATGCGGCCCCAGCCCTTCTTCTTCATGCCGGGCACCGCGGCGCGGATGGCATGGAAGGCCGACGACAGGTTGATCGCGATGATCTGGTCCCATTTCTCGACCGGGAAATCCTCGATCGGCGAGACGAACTGGATGCCGGCATTGTTGACGAGGACGTCGACCGAACCAAAACTCTTCTCGCCAAGCGCGATCATCCCGGCGATTTCCGCGGGCTTGGACATGTCGGCCGGCGAATAGACCGCCTTCACCTTGAAGTCCGCCTCGATCTTCGAACGCTCCTTCTCGATGTCCTCCGGCGAGCCGAAGCCGTTGATGACGACATTGGCGCCCGCGGCGGCGAAGGCTCGTGCATAGGCGAGCCCGATGCCACTGGTCGAACCGGTCACGACGGCGTTCTTGCCTGACAGAGTACCCATCTTATTCGCTCCTTTTTGGCGGGGGCGCGGTGACGTCCCCCGTGAGATCGTAGGTCACCATGGTCTCGCCGGATTGCGGCCGCTCGAGCCAGTCCTTGTGGCGCATCGACAAATGGACGTCGCGCACGCCGGCCTCCCAGTGCTCGACCATGGCGATATGCGAGAAGTCGTAATCCTTGGACGAGGATTCATAGTTCTTGCTGCGGTAGATCAGGTGAACCACCGTGACCGTGCTTTCGCGCGAGGCCTTGGCGAGGAATTCGACGGACGGATCGTTCTTCAGGTAGTCCGGCAATTTGCTGATGAGGTCGCGCACCGCCCTGCGGGCGTTGTGCAACTGCTTGTTCTTGTCGGTGTTCATCCGCGTGCGGCTGGAAAAGCGGATGTCCTTCTCGCGCTCGGCAGCCTCGAGCAGCGAGGTCGGCAGCTCGCCGCGCGCGGAGAACAAATCAACCTGGAAGATCAGCATGTCGCGCTCGACCTCGGCATCGAGCACAAAGTCGAGCGGCGTGTTGGAGGCGATGCCGCCGTCCCAATAGTGCTCACCGTCGATGATCACGGACGGGAAGCCGGGCGGAAGCGCGCCGGAGGCCATGATGTGCTCGGGACCGATGGTCTTGCCGAGCTTCCTGAACTCGAAATTGTCGAAATATTTGAAATTGCCCGAGGTGACGCCGACGGCGCCGACGGACAGCCGCGTCTTGAGGTCGTTGATGCGGTCGAAATCGACCAGCCGCTCCAGCGTCTTCTTCAGCGGTGCGGTATCGTAATAGCTCTCGGCCTCGGGATGGCCCGGCGGCCATAGCGGCGCCGGCGGAACGCGCGGCACGAAGAAGCCCGGCACGCCGAAGGTCGCGATCAGCGCGGCGCTGGTGGAATTGAACAGCTCGCGGCTGTGATCGGTCTTGCCGATCGGCTTCCACGGCACCGGCTTGGAGACCATCTCCCAGAATTCCTTGAGCCGCTCGACGCGGGTGTGCCCCTCATTGCCGGCAATGATGGCGGCGTTGACCGCGCCGATCGAGATGCCGGCCACCCATTCCGGCTCGAAGCCGGCGTGGCACAGCGCCTGATAGGCACCGGCCTGATAGGAGCCGAGCGCGCCACCGCCCTGCAGGACCAGGACGCGTTGCGCGTTCGCGGGGATGCTGGCGGCTTCCGGACGATGATCGGTCATGCGGGAACAATAGCAAATGGCGCGCCACCGTGGCGACAGTTCACCGCGGCGTCAATGCATCCCGGGATCAAGTCTGGCTTATCGGGGCTCCGTCGAGGCCAGGATCATGGTCCAGAACACCTTGTACTTGGTGCCCGGAGCGTAGCTCGCCGCAATGCCCAATTTTGTGACACCGCTCTTGAGCATGTTGGCGCGGTGCGGGGGCGAGTCGCGCCAGCCGGAAAACGCTTCCGCCAGCGTATGATAGCCGGCCGAGATGTTCTCGACCGCCACGGTTGCCGGATAGCCGCCGGCGGCAAGGCGCTTGGCCAGTGGCGCGCGGACGTCGTGGTCCATCTTGTTGGCCGCCGCCATGGCGCCCGACTGGGATTCGGCAAGCCGCGTCAGCTCCGGGTCGATCACGACGGTGCCGAGACCGTTGTTCTGGCGGTATTGCGAGATCATGATCGCTGCCGCCTGCGCGTCGAGCTTCGCGCCCGGGACCGCCATGTCGGCATACATCGACGGCTGCTGGACCGGCGTCTCGTTACCGGCGCAGCCGGCGAGAAGCAAAGTGATAAGTATCGCGGCCGCAGCGCGCATGAATCGGGGCCCCCACATGAGGGGCCGTTGTTGCATACCAACCGTGGCTGAAAGGTGAATTTTGCGGAAAAACTGAGCCCGGAATGACCGCGCCTCAGCCCGCAAATATCCGGTAGCGGCGCGGATTGAGGCTGACGATGTCGCCGGCGCGCAGTTCCTTGTCGCGGGGGGCGTCGATCTCGATGGTCTCGCCCCCGAGCAATGCGACCTCGGCGCGCTGGACGGGGCCGAAATTCCGGACCTGCCGGACCGCACCCTCGAAGGCGCCGCTGCCGGACGGGCCGACCAGCATGTCGTGTCGTCGTACGAACAGTCTTGACGCGCCAGGCGCAAGCCCATCGGCGGCGAGCGCCAGCGGCCGGTCGCCGAGCCGGATCACGCCGCTTTCGACCTGGACCGGCAACTCGATGGATTCGCCGATGAAGCCGTGCACGAAGGCGCTCGCCGGGCTCTCATAGACGTCTTCGGGCGACCCGACCTGTTCGATCCTGCCCTTGTCCATCACCACGACGCGGTTGGCGACTTCGAGCGCCTCCTCCTGGTCGTGGGTGACGAAGATCGAGGTGACGTTGATCTCGTGGTGCAGCGAGCGCAGCCATCGGCGCAGCTCTTTGCGCACCTTGGCGTCGAGCGCGCCGAACGGCTCGTCCAGCAGCAGGATGCGCGGCTCGATCGCGAGCGCACGCGCCAGCGCGATGCGCTGGCGCTGGCCGCCGGAGAGCTGGCTCGGATAGCGGTCGGCGAGCCAGTCGAGCTGCACGAGGTCGAGCAGCTCTTTTACGCGCGCACGGATAGCCGCCTCGTCCTTGCGGACCGCGCGCGGCTGCACGCGCAGGCCGAACGCGACGTTCTCGAACACCGTCATGTGGCGGAACAGCGCGTAATGCTGGAACACGAAACCGACATGGCGTTCGCGCGCGCCCTGCGCCAGCGCATCCTCGCCGTTGAAGGAGACCTCGCCGGAGTCGGGCCAGTCGAGGCCGGCGATGATGCGCAGCAGCGTGGTCTTGCCCGAGCCGGACGGCCCAAGCAGCGCTACCAGCTCGCCATTGTCGACCTTGAGGTCGACGCCGTCGAGGGCTGCGAAGATGCCGAACTTCTTGACGAGATTCTTGACTTCAATGGTCACTGATGTCCTGTCCTTCGTCCAGATGACGTTCGAGAACGGTCTTGGCGACCAGCGTGATCAGCGCCAGCATCGCCAGCAGCGAGGCGATCGCGAACGCGGCGACGAACTGGTATTCGTTGTAGAGGATCTCGACCAGCAGCGGCATGGTGTTGGTCTCGCCGCGGATGTGGCCGGAGACGACGGAGACTGCGCCGAACTCGCCCATCGCGCGCGCGTTGCAGAGCAGGACGCCGTAGAGCACGCCCCATTTGATGTTGGGCAGCGTGACCCGGAAGAAGGTCTGCAGGCCGGAGGCACCGAGCGAGATCGCGGCCTCTTCTTCCTGGGTGCCCTGCTCCTGCATCAACGGGATCAGCGCGCGCGCCACGAAGGGGAAGGTCACGAAGGTGGTGGCGAGCGCGATGCCAGGCACCGCGAACAGGATCTGGATGTCGTGATCCCTGAGCCACCCACCGAAATAGCCCTGCGCGCCGAACAGCAGCACGAAGACGAGGCCCGAGATCACCGGGCTCACCGAGAACGGCAGGTCGATCAGCGTGATCAGGAAGGTCTTGCCCGTGAACTCGAATTTGGCAATGGCCCAGGCGGCGACGAGGCCAAAGACGAGATTGAGGCCGACCGAGATCGCCGCGACCAGCAGGGTCAGCTTGATCGCCGCAAGCGCCTCGGGCTCGGCGAGCGCGGCGAGATAAGCCAGAACACCCCTGGAAACGGCCTGCGCGAACACCACGACCAGCGGCAGCACGACGAAGACGGTGAGGAACAGCACCGCCAGCGTGATGATGACGATGCGCACCGCCTTCGGCTCGGTGCGAAGGCTGTCGCGCGCGGCCGCCGCATGCGCGCGCGCCTTGGCGGCGGCTGGCGAGAGCGGCACGGCTTCTGCGATCTGCATCGTCATCTCTGCACTCTCAATGCTTGGGGATCCGACTCCGCGCCCAGCGCTGGAGCCGGTTCACGGCGAAGATGATGACGAAGGACACGACGAGCATGATGACCGCAATGGCGGTCGCGTCGGCATAGCGGAACTCGGACAGGCGGATCACGATCAGCAGCGGCGCGATCTCGGACACGTTGGGCAGATTGCCGGCGATGAAGATCACCGAACCGTATTCGCCGACCGCGCGCGCGAAGGCGAGCGCGAGCCCCGTGAGCAGCGCCGGTGCGAGCGAGGGCAGGATCACCCTTGTGACGGTCTGCCAGCGGCTCGCGCCGAGGCTGCCCGCGGCCTCCTCGATCTCTGGGTCGAGATCCTGCAGCACCGGCTGCACGGTGCGGACCACGAAGGGGATGCCGATGAAGATCATGGCGACGAAGATGCCGAGCGGCGTGAACGCCACCTTGATGCCGAGCGCCGCCAGCGGCGCGCCGAGCCAGCCCTTCTCGGCGAACAGCGCCGTCAGCGCGACGCCGGCAACCGCGGTCGGCAGCGCGAAGGGCACGTCGACGATGGCGTCGAACAGCCGGCGGCCGGGAAAGCGGTAACGCACCAGCGCCCAGACGATGATGCTGCCCATCACCAGATTGACGCACGCCGCGGCGAAGCCGAGGCCGAACGAGACCCGCAATGCATTCAGCGTGCGGCGGCTGGAAAGGATGGCCCAGAACTGTTCCGGGCTCAGCTCGAGCGATCTCAGGAACAGGCCGGCGAGCGGAATCAGGATGATGACCGACAGCCAGGACAGCGTCAGTCCCATCGTGAGACCGAAGCCCGGCAATGTCCGGCGTCGTGCTGTAATTGCGCTCACCAGGTCCCCCGTCAAAGCCTCTTAAGACGGCGCCCGATCAGTTCTTGTAGATCTGATCGAACACGCCACCATCGGCAAAATGTTCCTTCTGCGCCTTGGTCCAGCCGCCGAACACATCGTCGATCGTGAACAGCTCGACCTTCGCGAAGGAATTGTCATACTTTTTGGCAATCTCGGCATCGCGCGGCCGGTAGAAGTTGCGCGCAGCGATCTCCTGGCCCTCCTTGGTGTACCAATACTGGAGGTAGGCATCAGCGACGTTGCGGGTGCCCTTCTTGTCGGCAACCTTGTCGACGATCGTCACCGGCGGTTCGGCGAGGATCGACAGCTTCGGCGCCACGATCTCGAATTTCTCCGGACCGAATTCCTTCAGGGCAAGGAACGCCTCGTTCTCCCAGGCGAGCAGCACGTCGCCGACGCCGCGCTCGACGAAGGTCACCGTCGCGCCGCGCGCGCCGGTGTCGAGCACCGGCACCTGCTGGTAGAGCTTGCCGATGAAGTCCTTCGCCTTGTCGGCCGAGCCGTATTTCTTCTGCGCAAAGCCCCAGGCCGCGAGGTAGTTCCAGCGCGCGCCGCCGGAGGTCTTCGGGTTCGGCGTGATCACAGCGACGCCGGATTTAAGCAGATCGTCCCAGTCCTTGATGCCCTTCGGATTGCCCTTGCGCACGAGGAAGACGATCGTGGAGGTGTAGGGCGATGAATTCTGCGGCAGGCGCTTCTGCCAGTCGGCCGTCGTCAAGCCCTTGGCTGCAATCGCATCGATGTCGTAGGCGAGCGCCAGCGTCACCACGTCGGCCTGCAACCCGTCGATGACCGCGCGCGCCTGGGAACCGCTGCCGCCATGCGACTGCTTGATCTCGACGCTCTTGCCGGTCTCCCTCTGATAGGCATTCGCGAACGCCTTGTTGAACTCGGCATAGAGCTCGCGCGTCGGATCGTACGACACGTTCAGGAGGTTGACGTCAGCCGCGAAGGCCGGGCTTGCCAACAATCCCGTCACGAGCAGTCCTGCAGCGAGGGGAACGATACGTCGCATCATGTCCATCTCCATTCACTTCGACGACGACGTTGTCGGCGAAGGCATGCAGGCGAAACTCGTGGCGAAACGCGCTCAAGTCAACGGAACCGGATTTTCTTGTTCGTAGCCGCGCAGCTCGACTGTGCTACGAAATCTTCGAGGTGTGGATGCCGCATTCTGTCTTGGCCTGGCCACGCCAGCGGCCGGCGCGCTCATCCTCGTCTTCGGCCGTTCTGCTCGTGCAAGGCATACACCCAACCGAGCGGAAACCGGAGGTGACCAGTGGGTGACGCGGCAATTTGGCGCGGACGAAAATCGCCTCGATCTCTTCACGCGAGACGTTGGCGAAGGGATTGAACTTCAAGCGCGCGCCATCGGCTTCGACGACGCGAATGTCGGCGCGCGCACTGCCTTGAAAGCGCTTGCGGCCGTTGATCCAGGCCGCGAACGGCTTCAGCGCACGCGCCAGCGGTTCCACCTTGCGAATCCGGCAGCAGGCATCGGGATCGGAGAACCACAGATCGCGGTCGGGATCCTCGCGCGACAGCGCCTCCTCGGCCGGCTTGATCGAGCGTACGTCCTTCAGCCCGAGCGTCGCGATCAGCGTGTCGCGATAGGCGAGCGTCTCCTCGAACAGCCAGCCGGTGTCGAGGAAGATCACGGGAATCGCCGGATCGACGTCCGCCGCGAGCTTCAACAGGGCGGCCGATTCCGTGCCGAACGACGACACCACCGCAAGACCGTCATGCCCCACCGTCTTCAGCGCCGCGGCAATCACCTCCGCCGGCGATGCATCGCGCAACGCGCGATCGAGCTCCTCCGCCGGAGGCAGATCGGAGACAGACATCACCGGGACCTGAGGTGCGACTAAATTCACGTGCCGACACCCTCGGAGTGACGCAACTGCATCCGCCGGTGCAGCGCCGTGATGCGGCCGTCGCCGGTCGGCTGATAGAACACCGAATAGCGCTTTGCGGTCTGCATGAAGGCTTCCGCATCGGCCTGCTTCTTGACCTCGAAGGAATCGAAGCCGGCACGCAGCATGAACACGAACTGGTCGCGCAGCACCTGGCCCGTCGCGCGCAGGTCGCCGCGATAGTTGTAGCGCTCGCGCAGCAGGCGTGCCTGGCTGTAGGCGCGGCCATCGCGGAAGGTCGGGAATACCAGTGCGGCGGTGGCGACCTTGCCGAGCCAGGGCACGAGCTCGTCGATGTCGCGATTGTTCGGCCAGATCACGCCAACCTTGCCGGCCCGCTTCAGCAAATTGTCCGCCTCGGCGATGAAGCGCTCGGCCGGCACCAGGATGTCGCCGCCCTCGGGCAGCGGCGTGTCGACGGCCAGCTTGACGAAGCTGTCGTCGGCGATCTTTCCGCCGTTAACGAGTGGCATAGACGCGCTCCTTGAAAGGCTCGACACCGAGGCGCTTCACCGTGTCCATGAACAGCTCTTCCGGCCGCTCGCGCAACGCGAGATAGGCTTCCACGATGTCCTCGACGACGTCGGCGACCTCGTCGAATTTCACGCCGGGCCCGATCAGATTGCCGAGCGCGGCGTTCTCGTCGGCGCGGCCGCCGATCGTGATCTGGTAGACCTCCTCGCCGTTCTTCTCGACGCCGAGGATGCCGATATGGCCGACATGGTGGTGGCCGCAGGCATTGATGCAACCGGAGATGTTGATGTGCAGCCGGCCGATCAAATTGGCGAGCTCGTGATTGGCGAATCGCCGCGTCAATTCCTGCGCGATCGGGATCGAGCGCGCATTGGCGAGCGAGCAGTAGTCGAGGCCCGGGCAGGCGATGATGTCGGTGATGAGATTGACGTTCGGCGTCGCGAGGCCAAGCCTGTCGAGCGCCTTCCACAGCGCCGGCAGGTCGCGCTTGGCGACATGCGGCAGCGCCAGGTTCTGTTCGTGGCCGACGCGGATCTCGCCGAAGGAATATTTATCGGCAAGATCGGCGAGCGCATCCATCTGCTCGGCGGTGGCGTCGCCCGGGGGGCCGCCGACCGGCTTCAGCGAGATCGTGACGATCGAATAGCCCTGCACCTTGTGCGGGGCGACCGAATTCTTGCGCCACGCCTCGAAGTCGGGATCGGCCGCGGCCTGGCGCAGCTCGTCCGGCATGTGCGGCAGCTTCTCGTAGGCCGGATAGCTGAAGCGCGCGCGGATATCCTCGATCACCTCGTCGTCGATCTGGAGCGAGGAGTTGCGGATGTGCTGCCACTCCTCCTCGACCTCGCGCGAGAACTTCTCGATGCCGAGCTCGTGCACCAGGATCTTGATGCGCGCCTTGTAGATGTTGTCGCGGCGGCCGTACTGGTTGTAGACGCGAAGAATCGCCTCGATGTAGCTCAGGATGTCCCGGCCGTGCACGAAGTGCTTGATGGTCTTGGCGATGAACGGCGTGCGGCCGAGGCCGCCGCCGACCAGCACCTCGAAACCGGTCTCGCCCTTTTCGTTCTTGATCAGGCGGAGCCCGATGTCGTGGATCTTGATCGCGGCGCGGTCGTGGTCCGAGGCGGTGATCGCGATCTTGAACTTGCGCGGCAGGAACGAGAATTCGGGATGCAGCGTGGTGTGCTGGCGGATCAACTCGGACCAGATGCGGGGATCCTCGATCTCGCCCGGCGCGACGCCGGCCCACTGGTCAGAAGTGACGTTGCGCATGTTGTTGCCGGAGGTCTGCATCGCGTGGATGCCGACCTCGGCGAGATCGGCGAGCGCATCCGGCAGCTCGGCAAGCTTGATCCAGTTGAACTGGATGTTCTGCCGCGTGGTGAAATGGCCATAGCCGCGGTCGTATTTGCGCGCGACATGGGCGAGCTGCCGCAACTGTCTCGACGCCAGCGTGCCATAAGGGATCGCGACGCGGAACATGTAGGCGTGCAGTTGCAGGTAGACGCCGTTCTGCAGGCGCAGCATCTTGAATTCGTCCTCGGTGAGCTCGCCCGAGAGGCGGCGCTTCACCTGGTCGCGGAATTCCGAGACGCGCTCATTGACCAGCGTGCGGTCGATTTCGTCGTAAGCGTACATAAGAGAGTGCCTTAAACCTGGGCCGGCTGTCCGATCGTGACGCCCGTGCTGCGGATCTGCTCGCGCAGATTGCCTGGCTCGATCCTGCCGTCCTCGCCGATCTGCACCGGGGCGATATAGGCACCCACGGCACCGACGTCATCGGCGACCGCCTCGGCAAGCAGTGCCTTCGCCTCGTCCGAGTTGCGCACGATCGCGGCTTCCGACAGGTCCGGAGACCAGCCCTTGGCAGCGGTGCGGTAGACAACGATGCCGTCCCAGGTGCGATTGGCGGTCACGACCGAGGGGCCGGCGATCTTGATTTTCTTCTGTTCAAGCGGGGAGGTCATTCGGCTGCATCCAACAGGTCTGAGATGATTTGAGCGGGGTTTGTCGTGGCGTTCTGGCGGTGAAGCGAGCCGGCATGCCGGACCACGTCGCCGATGATGAGAATGGCGGGACCGCCGCTGACCTGCCGCACGAGCTCGGGCAGGTCGCGGAGCGTGCCGATCGCGCCCTGCGCATCGGGCCGCGTGACGCGCGCGAACACGCCGACCGGCGTCTCCGGCGAACGGCCGGCGGCAAACAGGCCGGCACGCACGGCGGGCGCCGCGGTCATGCCCATGTAGACGACGACCGTCATCCTGGTGTCGGTCAGCGTCGACCAGTCGACGGTCTCGGCATCGCGCGCCTTGTGCGCGGTGAGGAAGGTGATGCGGGTCGCCTCATGTCGGTAGGTGAGCGGCACCTCGAAATCGGCCGCACCGCCAAGGCCTGCGGTGATGCCGGGAATGATCGAATAGGCGATACCGGCCGCGCGCAGGGCTTCGACCTCCTCGCCGCCGCGGCCGAACACGAAGGGATCACCGCCCTTGAGCCGCACCACGCGCTGGCCGGATTGCGCAGCCTCGATCATCCGCCTGTTGATGGCGTCCTGGCCGATGCCGGGCTTGCCGACGCGGCGGCCGACCGCAACGCGCGTGGTGTCGCGGCGGATGCGGTCGAGAATTTCGGGCGACACCAGCTCGTCATGGAAGACGATGTCCGCATCCTGCAGCGCGCGCAGCGCCTTGATGGTGAGAAGATCGGGGTCGCCGGGGCCGGCGCCGACGAGAGCCACCGAGCCTTCCGGCTTGTCGGCGCGCGCGAATTCCGACGGATCGGAAATGGCCTTGAGTGCCGTCTCCGCCTCGCCCTTGCGCCCCGCGAGCACGGAAGCACCGATCGAACCGTCGATGACGCGCTCCCAGAAGCGGCGGCGCAGGGGAAATTCCGCGATGCGTTCGTTGACGGACTTGCGAAACCCGCCGATGAACTCGGCGAGCTCGCCGATGCGCGCGGGCAGCAGCGCTTCGATCTTCTCGCGCACGCGCCGCGCCACCACCGGCGAGGTGCCGCCGGTGCCGACCGCGACCACGACGTCGCCGCGGTCGACGATGGCCGGGAAGATGAAGCTCGAATGTTCGGGGTCGTCCATGACGTTGACGGGCAGGCCGAGCGCCTTGGCTCTGATCGACATCGCCACGCCGACATCGCCTGCGCCCGCGCAGACCACGGCAATCACGCCCGACAGATCGGCGACAAGCGGATCGGTCGCGATGAACTCGATCTGTGCCGCATCCTTGCCGTCGAGCCCGCCGAGTTCACGGCTGCCGTCGATCGCATGCACGCGGATCCGCGCGCCGGCCGCCGCGAGCACGCGCAGCTTGGTGCGCAGCAGCTCGCCCGCGCCGATGAGGACCACCGGACCGGCCTTGAGATCGAGAAACACCGGCAAGAACCGCATGCGATACTCGCTTCCCCTACATACGGGGTTGACTGGAATTATTTTCTATATATGTCTCATTTCGACCGCGCAAAGAGAAAATTTCCTCTTCTCTTCGGCGGTGCAACTTTAGAATTTTCGCCTCCCAACGCAAAGTGGCAGAGATGCATCTTCTCAAGGACAATTCCGTTGCTGATCGGTTGAGCAGCCAGTCCCTCTCCGGACGCGTGCATGGGCGGGAATTTTCTGCTGATGTTGCCCCCAGCATGGACCATCTCGACCAGCTTGAAGCCCAGAGCATCTACATCTTCCGCGAGGCGTTCGGCCGGTTGAAGAAGATCGCCCTGCTGTGGTCGCTCGGCAAGGACTCCAACGTCATGATCTGGCTGGCGCGCAAGGCGTTCTTCGGCCGCATGCCGTTCCCCGCCATGCATGTCGACACCGGCAAGAAGTTTCCCGAGATGTATCGCTTTCGCGATCACTACGGGAAGGAGTGGGACCTCGACCTCCGTGTCGAGCCCTGCCCGCCGATCGATGCCGTCGACCCGACGCTGCCGCCGGCCGCCCGCTCCGCCGCGCGCAAGACCGAAGGGCTCAAGATGGCGCTCGCCAAATACGGCTTTGACGGCCTGATCGCCGGCATCCGCCGCGACGAGGAGGCAACGCGCGCCAAGGAGCGCGTGTTCTCGCCGCGCGGGCTCGAAGGCAATTGGGACGTGCGCGACCAGCCGCCGGAGTTCTGGGACCAGTTCAACGCCTCGCCGCCGCCCGGCGCGCACCTGCGCATCCACCCCATCCTGCATTGGACCGAGGCCGACATCTGGGCCTACACCAAGCGCGAGAACATCCCGATCATTCCGCTCTACCTCGCCAGGGACGGCAAGCGCTACCGCTCGCTGGGCGATGCCGACATCACCTTCCCGGTGAATTCGACCGCATCGAACATCGACGAGATTCTGGTCGAGCTCGAGCAGACCAAGGTGCCGGAGCGTGCAGGCCGCGCGCTCGACCACGAGACCGAGGACGCCTTCGAGCGGCTGCGCGTCGCCGGCTATCTCTGACTTCAGGACGCAATGCGGCTATGAACATGATCGTCACCCCCGCTTCGCCCGCGACCCCGAACGGCACTACGCGTCCGCAGGTCCGCATCGTCATCGTCGGCCACGTCGACCACGGCAAGTCGACGCTGGTCGGCCGCCTGCTGCACGAGACCGGCAGCCTGCCCGAAGGCAAGCTCGAGATGCTGAAAGCCGTCAGCTCGCGGCGCGGCATGCCGTTCGAATGGTCGTTCCTGCTCGATGCGCTGCAGACCGAGCGCGACCAGGGCATCACCATCGACACCACGCAGATCCGCTTCCGCACCAATTCGCGCGACATCGTGCTGATCGATGCGCCCGGTCACGCCGAATTCCTGCGCAACATGATCACCGGCGCCTCGCAAGCCGACGGCGCGGTGCTGATCATCGATGCGCTGGAAGGCGTCCGCGACCAGACCAGGCGGCACGGCTACCTGCTTCATCTGCTCGGCGTGAAGCAGGTCGCGGTCGTCGTCAACAAGATGGACCGCGTCGATTTCTCCGCGGAGCGCTTCCAGGCGATCAGCGACGAGATTTCCGCCCATCTCCAAGGCCTCGGCGTCACGCCGACCGCCATCATTCCGATCTCCGCCCGCGACGGTGACGGCGTCGCCGGGCGCACCGGCCGGATCGGCTGGTACAAGGGCCCGACCGTGGTCGAGGCGCTCGATGCGCTCGAGCCGGCGCGGCCGCTCGAAGCGCTGCCGCTGCGCCTGCCGGTGCAGGCGATCTACAAGTTCGACGACCGCCGCATCGTGGCGGGCCGCATCGAGTCCGGCAGCCTCATCGCCGGCGACGAGATCGTGATCGAGCCGGCCGGCAAGATCGCCCGGATCAAGACGGTCGAGAGCTGGCCGGTGACCCCAGTGACGGGACGGCAGGGCGCGGGCCGCTCGGTCGGCATCACGCTCGACCGCGAGCTGTTCATCGAGCGCGGCGACGTGATCTCCCTTGCCGGTTCTCCGCCGCGCGAGACGCGGCGGCTGCGCGCGCGCATCTTCTGGCTGCACGACAAGCCGCTCGCCAAGGGCGACCAGCTGCTGGTCCGCTGCGGGCCGAAGGAAAGCCGCGCCACCGTGGTGGCGATCGAGAAGGCGGTCGACCCCGGCGAGCTGTCGAGCGTCGAGAACAAGGCGATCGGCCGCAACCATGTCGGCGAGATCCACCTTTCCCTGTCCAGCCCGGTCGCGGTCGATCCCTACACCGAGAATCCGCGCACCGGGCGCCTCGTGATCGAGGTGGCCGGGCGTATCGCCGGCGGCGGCCTCGTGCTGTCGGTCGATGCCGGCCAGCGCGCCGAGCCCATCGACATCGTTCCCGTGGAATCGGCGCTGCGGCCCGACGAACGCTCGGCGCGCTACCGCCACAACGGTGCCGTGGTCTGGCTGACGGGCCTGCCGGCCTCCGGCAAGTCGACGCTGGCCAAGGCACTTGAGCGGCGGCTGTTCTCGACCGGCGGCTCGCCGATCCTGCTCGACGGCGACACGCTGCGGGCCGGGCTCAACAGCGACCTCGGCTTCTCCGCGCATGACCGCAGCGAGAACATCCGCAGGCTCGCCGAAGTCGCCACCCATCTTGCCCGCAACGGCCACATCGCGATCGTTGCCGCCGTCTCGCCCTCCCGCGAGGATCGCGCCACCGCCCGCCGCCTCTCCGACACCGCGTTCCGCGAGATCCACGTCGCAACGCCGGCCGAGGTGTGCGAGCAGCGCGACCCCAAGGGCCATTACAAGAAGGCGCGCGCCGGCGCGCTCGCCGCCTTCACCGGCATCGGCAACGACTACGAGAAGCCGGAGGCCGCCGAGCTCGTGATCGACACCTCGACGCGGACGGTCGCCGAGGCGGCCGAAGAGATCGAGCACATGCTGAAGTCCACCGGCGTGCTGTTCGACGAGGTCCAGGATCAGGCGGCGAATATCTGAACTGACGTATTCGCTGGCTCCCTCGCTGCATCCGCGCAAGCGGTGCGTTCCCTCCCCCCTTGTGGGGGAGGGTTAGGGAGAGGGGTCCACACGGGGACTCTCTCCATCAGGAGCAACCGCTCCGTCGATCACCCAGACCTTTTCCTTGGCTACCCCTCTCCCCCCCTCCCCCACAAGGGGGCCCACAAGGGGGGAGGGAGCGCAGTCGTGCGCGTGGCGAGGAGCCGGGCTCGATCGCTTGTAAAAAGCGTCGGTCTCCCTCCCCAACTTGACATTTTGACAACTTTTGGGGGCCTTCTCACGGCCCCGGTTTTGGGGCTAATAGGCCCCCTGAAAGCCGCCCTCTAGGGGCGCATTTTGCTGCTGCCGGGTCAAAAGCAGCCAAGAACAGCCATTTCCGACAAGAATCCAGCAAGAAAGCCCATCATGACACGCGTCGACACCCACGGATTGAAGATTGCCCCGGTCCTGTTCGATTTCATCGCGAAGGAAGCGGCCCCGAAGACGGGGATCGAGCCCGACGCGTTCTGGGCCGGGCTTGCCGCAATCCTCAAGGAGCTGGGGCCGAAGAACCGGTCGCTGCTCGCCTTCCGCGACACGCTGCAGGCCAAAATCGACGACTGGCACCGCGCCAACAAGGGCAAGGCGTTCGACATCGGCGCCTATACCGCCTTCCTGAAGGAGATCGGCTATCTCGTCGCCGAGCCTGCGACGCAGAAGGTCGAGACCGCCAATGTGGACGAGGAGATCGGCAAGATCTGTGGTCCGCAGCTCGTCGTCCCCCTCACCAACGCACGCTATGCGCTGAACGCGGCGAATGCGCGCTGGGGCTCGCTCTATGATGCCTTCTACGGCACCGACGCGATCCCGCACGACCCGTCCGAAGGCGGCAAGGGTTACAACAAGGCGCGCGGCGACAAGGTGATCGCCAAGGCGAAGGCCTTCCTCGATGCCGCCGTGCCGCTGGCGACCGGCAGCCACACCGATGTCACCGCCTATAGCGTGGTCGCCGGACAGCTCGCGGTGAAGCTGAAGAGCGGCAATGCCACTGCGCTGAAGAACGCCGAGCAGTTCGCCGGCTTCCAGGGCGATGCGGCGGCGCCGAGCGCCGTGCTGCTCGTCAACAACGGCCTGCATGTCGAGGTGAAGATCGACCGCAGCAGCGCGATCGGCAAGGACGACCCGGCCGGCGTCGCCGACATGATCATGGAGGCCGCCGTCTCGACCATCCTCGACATGGAGGATTCGGTCGCAGCCGTCGACGCCGAGGACAAGGTGCTGGTCTATCGCAACACGCTCGGCCTGATGAACGGCACGCTGTCGGCCGATTTCGAGAAGGGCGGCAAGACGCTGACGCGCTCGCTCAACGCCGACCGCAGCTACAAGACGCCGGACGGCAAGGGCGAGGTGAAGCTGCACGGCCGCAGCCTGCTGCTGATGCGCAACTGCGGTCACCACATGTTCACCGACGCGGTGCTGGACGCGCAGGGCGAGGAGATCCCGGAAGGCCTGCTCGACGCCGCCGTCTCGGGCCTGCTGGCCATCCACGACCTCAAGGGGCTTTCCAAGTCCAGGAACAGCCGGACCGGCTCGGCCTACATCGTCAAGCCGAAGATGCACGGCCCGGACGAAGTGTCCCTGACCTGCGAGATCTTCGACCGCGTCGAGAAGATGCTCGGCCTGCCGGAGAACACGCTCAAGGTCGGCATCATGGACGAGGAGCGGCGCACCACCGTCAACCTCAAGGCCTGCATCCAGCGCGCCTCCAGGCGCATCATGTTCATCAACACCGGCTTCCTCGACCGCACCGGCGACGAGATCCACACTTCGATGGAAGCGGGTCCGATGATCCGCAAGAACGAGATGAAGGCGCAGGCCTGGATCAAGGCCTATGAGGACTGGAACGTCGACATGGGCCTGACCTGTGGCCTGCCCGGCCATGCCCAGATCGGCAAGGGCATGTGGGCCGCGCCCGACAAGATGGCGGACATGCTGCAGCAGAAGCTCGTCCATCCGCAGGCCGGCGCCACCACCGCCTGGGTGCCTTCGCCGACCGCCGCGACGCTGCATGCCCTGCACTATCACCAGGTCAACGTCGTCGCCCGCCAGCAGGAGCTCACCAAGTCAGGCCCGCGCGCAAAGCTCGAAGACATCCTCACCATCCCGGTGTCGAAGTCGAACTGGGCCCCCGACGACGTCAGGCAGGAGATCGACAACAACTGCCAGGGCATCCTGGGTTACGTCGTGCGCTGGATCGACCAGGGCGTCGGCTGCTCGAAGGTGCCCGACATCCATGACGTCGGGCTGATGGAGGACCGTGCGACCTTGCGCATCTCCAGCCAGCATCTCGCCAACTGGCTGCACCAAGGTGTCATCAGCGAGGCGCAGGTGATGGAGTCGCTGAAGCGCATGGCGGTGGTCGTCGACAAGCAGAACGCGGGCGATGCCATCTACAAGCCGATGGCGCCCGCCTTCGATGGCGTCGCCTTCAAGGCGGCTAGCGACCTCATCTTCAAGGGCCGCGAGCAGCCGAACGGCTACACCGAATACATCCTCACCGCCCGCCGCCGCGAGGCCAAGGCGCTTGGCTGACAAGGCGGCAGGCTGAGGCCCGTCATTCCGACGCCAAAAGCCCCGGCTCGCGCCGGGGCTCTTTTGTTGGGCAGCAGCGCAGCCCGCTAAAACACCGCGAGATATTTCAGCAGCGAGACGATGCCGATGATGATGACGATGACGCGCGCAATCTGCTTGGCGCGGCCGTCCATCGGCAGCATGTTGATGAGATAGAGCACGAGAATGACGACAAGAAAGGTGACGAGAACGCCGACCAGCATCGCAGGGCCCCCTTCAGGCAAATTGCTAATGACATCCTAACGCCCGCCTCCCCGTGTCGGTTCCATCCCCGCAACCTCCTACAACTTCTAGTAAATCCGTACTTCTACCGGCGGCCCGGCTGCCTAAAATTTTACCTTTCTGATTTCAGATGCCGAAACCGTTGGCGCCATCAGCCGCGAACGGCATTCGGTTGCCTGGACTGCCGCGCCGCCATTTTCTCTGCCACCGGGCGCGTAATTGCGAATTTCGGAATTGGGAATTGGGGGGACTTCGATGTTGAATCGTCTGACCGTGTCCGCGCTCCTGAAGGCAGTGATCGCTCTCACGTCGGTCTGCGTGGTGATCGCGCTCTCGCTCACCGCCTATGCGTCCTGGGATCGCCTCAGGACCGCCAACCGCATCTCGCAGATCGCCGACGCCTCCGCCGACCTGTTCAAGGCGATGCATAGCCTGCGCACCGACCGCGCAACCACCAACCGGCTGCTCAACGCCACCGAGCCGATGGATGCAGAGATCGAAAAGTATCTGCGCAGCCTGCGCGATACGCAGATGCCGGCGATGGCGCGCGCGCTCGAACTTCTCCCGAACATCGAGTTTGCACAGTCCGCAACGCTGGTGCCCGAGCTCGCGCGTCTCAACAAGCTGCTGATCGAGCAGCAGAAGCAGTTCTGGGAGGACGTCGCAAAGCCGAAGGAGCAGCGCCGCGCTGGCCTCGCGAAGGAATACATGGAGACGACGCAGGGCCTGCTCGAGGTGCTCGACAAGCTGTCGAACGTTCTCGCCGCGACCGTCAACCATCTGGATGCCACGATCGACCAGTTGCTCTCGATCAAGCAGAACGCCTGGCTGCTCCGCAACACCGCGGGCGAAGCCTCGCTGATCGTCTCGAACGGGCTTGCGACCGGCAAGATCACGCCGGAGCTCCGTTACAGCTATACCCAGCATGTCGGCGGCACCAGCGCGATGTGGAAGGCGCTGGAATTGGCGAGCTCCGGCATGCAGTTGCCGCCCGCGCTCGCTGCGGCGGTCACGGCAGCAAAGACCGCCTATTTCGATCCGCAATATCTGGCCTTGCGCGACCGCCTCGCGGATACGCTGGCCAAGGGCGAGAAGGCCGACATGACGGCCAACCAGTGGAGCCCGCTCACGGTCGGCCGCATGGCGAGTGCGGTCACGGTGGCAGAAACCGCCCTCGACGCCGCCCGAGACCACACACTGGAGCAGCGCGGCGGTGCGCAACGCGCACTGGTCGTGCAACTGGTGCTGCTGGCGCTCGCCATCGGCCTTGCCATCGGCGCGAACGTGCTGGTCAGCCGCCGCGTCATCAGGCCGCTCAACACCATCCGCGATGCGATGCTGAAGGTCGCCGGCGGCGACCTCGCCGTCGACAGCGGCTATCTCGACCGCCAGGACGAGATCGGGGCGCTGGCCGGCGCGCTGGAAACCTTCAAGCAGCAGGCCAACGAGAAGCTGACCATCGAGGCACAGGAGCGCGACCGCAATGCCGGCGCCGTGGCGCGCCAGCGCGCGATCGAAGCCTTTGTCGGCGAGTTCGAGGGCGCGGTGCGCAAGACACTCACCGAGCTAAGCGAAGCCTCCGGCGAGATGCGCAAGACCTCGGGCGACCTTTCCCAGGTGTCGCGCCAGACCAACGACCGGGTCGAGGTCGCCGGCAAGGCCTCCAGCGAGGCCTCCACCAGCGTCGGCAGCGTGGCGGCCGCCGCCGAGGAGCTCAGCTCCTCGATCAACGACATCAGCCAGCAGGCCGCTCACGCCGCAGGCATTGCCGGCCGCGCCGTCAGCCAGGCGCGCGAGACCGACGGCACGGTGCAGGGCCTCGCCAAGTCCGCAGGACGCATCGGCGAAGTGGTCGGCCTGATCAACACCATCGCGGCGCAGACCAATTTGCTCGCGCTCAACGCCACCATCGAGGCCGCCCGCGCGGGCGAGGCGGGCCGCGGCTTTGCGGTCGTTGCATCCGAGGTAAAGTCGCTGGCGAGCCAGACGGCGAAGGCGACCGAGGAGATCTCCGAGCAGATCGCCGATATCCAGAAGGTCGCAGGCGACGCCATCAACGCGATCCAGACCATCGGCGGCATCATCGGCGAGGTCAACGAGGTCGCGACCGCGATCGCAGCCGCCGTGCAGGAGCAGGGCGCGGCGACGAAGGAGATCACCCGCAGCACGCAATATGCCGCACAGGGCACCAAGAACGTCTCGGACAACATCACCGGCGTCAAGGCCGACGCGGACGCGGCAGCAGCCGCCGCAGACAATGTGAAGCAGGCTTCCGAACTGCTCGAGAGCCAGAGCCGTCAGCTCGGCCACGAGGTCAGCGACTTCCTCGGCAAGATCCGCGCGGCGTAGAGCCGCGCCGACTTCCATCCCTCAGACACACCTTCGCATCCTCGCGGCTTGAAAACGCCCGAGCCTTGCGTCATTGCTCCACCCTCCAAGCCAAGAGGGTGCAGGGAAGGCCGGGTGCTGACCTGGCACCCGCGGTCTGCTGCGCAATAGGCACACGCAGAAGAACCGCACAGCAGCATACAGGTGTAGCCGAACACACGGCCTTCCCTGCGCGATGGTCGGACGGCTTATGCCGCGCTCTCCCGGGAGCCGAATTCCCTTTGGCCTCCCTCGCCTTCACGGAAGTCGCCGGCACCCGCGCCGGTTGACGCGCATGCCACATCCGCCAAGGCTTGACCGTAGCGACGACGGTCGGGACCACACGGTTTTGCCGTACGCGCGGCCCGCCATTTTCGCCGCAACCCGTCCGGCCCTGTCGACGGAGCCGGACAATCGCTGGCGAGACGAACCTTTCAGCGCCGCTCGTCCGCGCGTGGCCTAAGGGCTCACGGAGAGCAATCCGCCCTGCCCTTTGGCCTTTCGCGCACGACGCTGCCGCGTCCACCGCAAGCCCGGCTCGCGATACGTGACGACCACAGGATCGCCCCTCAAGATCAAGCCGGGATGCGCGATCCATACGCTATTTCCGAATTTCTGTCAATCAGAAATATCTGTCAGAAATGGGTTGACGGGATGGCGAAACAGGGCGGAAGCCCACCAAGACCAACGTTGCTGCCGTCCCTCTTGATGGCGGTCCATTCATGGGGCGAGTTCGTAGCGCATGTTTCGAGCCCCCAGTTCGGGAGTTTGAGCACCGCAGTTCGGCCAAACCGCAACGGGCCGCTCTTGGCACGGCGCTTACGGACCGGAGCGGACATCAACCCGTCCTCGCTATCTGCCAAATGCGGCGCAAATGACCCGCAGCGGAAGTTGAAAAGGATTCGCCCATCGAAATTTCCGATCGATGGCTGCGCCTTAATTTGCGGCGGTGTAAGCTAGCATTGTGGTCCCTATTTACAGAAGGATTGGGACGGAATGCGCTCCGGTAGATGATACTCTACAATCAGTGACGACACCAAGATCGAGCACCAGTAAGCACGAGTTCACATTGGAGGGGATGCTCGGGGCGCGGAGCCGTAGCGCATATTTTGAAGGAGCCTTGATTATGCGGGTACTCGTCTTTGGCTCGACAGGCGGCACCGGTCGATTGCTGGTTGAAAGGGCGCTTGAAGCGGACCATTCGGTGACCGCCTTCGCGCGAGCCCCCTCCACGATCGTCTCTAAGCCGGGACTTCATATCGTAACCGGCAGCGTGCTCGATGCCGCGGCAGTTGAGGCTGTGATACCGGGCCATGAGGCGGTCTTGTCGACGTTGGGCGGCCGACCATGGCGAACCGCTCCAATCTGCGGCCCGGCCATTCGTAATATTGCCGCGGCGATGAGCAAACACGGCCCACGCCGGATTATTGTGATTTCAACACTCGGCGCCGACGATACCCGCGCAGATGTTGGCTGGATCGCTCGCAACGTTTTATTTCGCTTTGTGCTGCGGAACGAAGTCGCCGACAAAGAGGCGATGGAACGTCACTTATCCGCGACTGATCTCGACTGGACAGTCGTGCGTGTTGGCATTCTCACTGACGGGCCGGCACGCGGGATCTACCGCACGGCGGACGATCACTCCATACAGGGAATGGGTAAAATTGCGCGTGCAGACGTCGCTGCATTCATGGTCTCTCAATTGACAAGCGAGGCTTGGCTGAGGCGAAGACCAGTCATCGTGAATTAGGCGGACACCGAGTGATGCCGGCTTGCGCTACATATCGCGCAGTAAGGGGTGTCGCCTAATGGCCCATCGCGACATATGGCGCTGCCGCCCGAAGTCGGTCGCTGTAGAGGCAAAGCAGACATTGCTTTAGTCGCATCACGTCTCCGGGTTTCTGGGCGCACCGCCTGGTAGTGACAGGGTCTACCAGCCCGAGCCGGCGGTAATCGCGCCGGTAACGATCCGTTAAGACCTGCCTCCGCACTAAGCGCCGGCGCCATGCTGTGCGCGCAAGTCGCAGGACGCCCCGTCCACACGGCGGGCGCGCGTTACTGTTCTGTTTATTCCTTTCTGCGAAAAGTGCGGGGCTCGTGGAGATCTTCACCATGCTTCGACGTGTGACCGTGTCGGCACTGCTGCAATCCGTCATTGCCCTTCTCGCGGCCTGTGTTGTTGCACTGCTGGTGACGTCGGCGTGGCAATCCTTCGAACGGCTGCGCGCAACCGGTCACATCGCCGCCGTGGCCGAGGCCTCCGCGGACGCGTTCAAGGCGATGCACAATCTGCGCACCGATCGCTCGTCGACGCCGCGAATGCTGAATGGCGAGGCGCCGATCGCGCCGGAGATCGAAAAATTCCTGCGCGGCATTCATGACGCCGGGATGCCCGCCATCCGCGCCACAGCCGCGCTGCTGCCGTCGATCCCGTTCTCCGAGCAGAGCACCCTGCTCGGCAATCTGAACCAGCAGCTCGACAAGCTGGCAACGCTGCAGACCGAGGCGTGGGGCGACCTGCGCAAGCCGAAGAAGGCCCGGCGCGCCGCGCTCTCGAAGGAATACACGGACCAGACCGGCGCGCTGCTGGCAACGCTCGAGACGATTTCGGCGCGACTGACCGCGGTCGTCAATCACAACGATCCCTTGATCGACCAGCTCCTGTCGATCAAGCAGTCGGCCTGGCTGCTGCGCAACAGCGCCGGCGAGGCTTCGGACCTGGTCTCGACCGGCCTGGTCGCGACCGGCAGCCTGCCACTGGAAGCGCAGCAGACCTACACCAAATCCGTCGGCGCCATCGAGAACGCCTGGAGCGGGCTCGAGTCCTCAACGCTCGGCATGACCCTATCGCCGGAGCTCGTCAACGCGATGAGCGCAGCCAAGGCCGCCTATTTCAACCCGGACTATCTCGCCCTGCGCGACCGGCTGATCGACCAGATCATGGTCGGCTCGACGACCGACATGAGCTCCGACCAGTGGACACCGCTGACGACACAGCGCATGGGGACGGCGGTCACAGTCGCCGAACGTGCGCTCGACGAGGCGCGCGATTATGCGGGCGGGCAATATGCCGGAGCAAGCCGTGCGCTGGCGATCCAGGTCGTGTTCTTGATCCTCGCCATCCTTGTCACGGTCGGCGCCATGCTCGCGGTCACGCGCCGCGTGATCCGGCCGCTGCACAACATCCGCGACGCGATGCTAAAGGTCGCCGGCGGCGATCTCACCGTCGACAGCCTCTATGTCGACCGCAACGACGAGATCGGCGCGCTCGCGGGCGCCCTGGAGACCTTCAAGCAGCAGGCCATCGACAAGCTCAAGATCGAGGCGCAGGAGCGCGAGCGCAATGCGGGCGCGGCCACGCGCCAGCGCGCGATCGAGACCTATGTCGGCGAATTCGAAGGCGCGGTGCGCCAGACCCTCGACCAGCTGGGCCGGGCCTCGGGCGAGATGCGCAAGACGGCCTCGGAGCTTTCCGCGGTCTCACGCCAGACCAATGAACGGGTGCAGGTGGCGGGCAAGGCCTCCGGCGATGCCTCCGGCAGCGTCGACAGCGTCGCGGCCGCCGCCGAGGAGCTCTCCGCCTCCATCAACGACATCAGCCAGCAGGCCGCGCACGCCGCCGGCATCGCCAGCCGCGCCGTCAGCCAGGCGCGCGACACCGACGGCACCGTGCAGGGCCTCGCCAACTCGGCCAACCGCATCGGCGAGGTCGTCGGCCTGATCAACACGATCGCGGCCCAGACCAATTTGCTCGCGCTCAATGCTACGATCGAGGCGGCGCGCGCCGGCGAGGCCGGGCGCGGCTTTGCGGTCGTCGCCTCCGAGGTGAAGTCGCTGGCGAGCCAGACCGCGAAGGCGACCGAGGAGATTTCGGAGCAGATCTCCGGCATCCAGAAGGTCGCGGGCGACGCCATCGCCGCGATCCAGACCATCGGCGGCATCATCGGCGAGGTCAACGAGGTCGCGACCGCCATCGCAGCCGCCGTGCAGCAGCAGGGCGCGGCGACGCAGGAGATCACGCGCAGCACGCAATATGCGGCGCAGGGCACCAAGAACGTCTCGGACAACATCACCGGCGTGAAGGCCGACGCCGACGCGGCGGCCGGCGCGGCCGACAACGTCAAGCAGGCGTCGGAAATGCTGGAAACCCAGAGCCGCGAGCTCGGTCACCAGGTCAGCGATTTCCTGGGCAAGATCCGCGCGGCGTAAGGCTACTCCTTCGCCACCACCGGGACGTGGCGGAATTTCGCGCGAACCGAGTCGGGAAGCGGCGAGAAGTTCATCGCCACGCCGCGCCGGTCGTTGGCGTTGCGGTTGGCGACCACGAGGCCGCCGCTGCCGGCGACGATATCGCCCTTGCGCAAGGTCGGATCGTCCTCGGCCTTGACCTGGGCGAGCCCGGCCGGATCCTTGCCATTGCAGGTGCAGCCGGCCACGACCTCGGTCCGGTAGCGGAAGGCGTTCGGCAGGTCCGAATAGGACTTCCCGGCCGTCGTCGTGGCGTCGTCGATGTTGCTGCCATAGACCAGCGAGGTCTCGGCGGCCGGGCAGAAGCTCTTGCAGGATTGCGCCTTGCTCTGGGCATCGGAGCCTTGCGCCGGGAAATAGCGACCGTCGCAGCCGCGGACACAATAGGCCGTGCCGCCGCCATAGACGCGCTGGCGCGGGGTGTCATAGCGCGGCGAGTCGTCGCTCTGGAAGGGCATCCGGATCTCGGGCTGCCGCATCCGGAGGCCGCCGAACAGGGCGGAGAAGAAGTCTTCCGCATGCGCCGGAGGAGCCAGAGCGAGGCCGAAGGAGGCGATGGCAAGCATCGCCGCCGCACCCCTGCCAAGACCCCTGCCAAGCCTGCCCATCGCGCGTCCGCTCATGTGACCTCACTGCACTCTTAGTTCACGGTCGACAGCGAAACGTTCAACGCCTGACGGCCCGACGGCAGCGTGGTGACCGCAGGCCGCTTCCGGACGGGGTCGCCGCCTTTCGCCATCAGCGGCGCGTTCTTCGGCAGCACGACCACCCTGGCTCCGACGCTGACGCGGCTGAAGAGGTCGGTGACGTCCTCGTTGGTCAGGCGGATGCAGCCTGAGGAAACGAACTTGCCGATCGTGGTGGGGTCGTTGGTGCCGTGGATACGGTACTCGCTCGAACCGAGATACATCGCTCGGGCGCCAAGCGGATTGCCGGGGCCGCCGGCAACGAAGCGGGGCAGATAGGGCTGGCGCGCGATCATTTCCGCCGGCGGATGCCAATCCGGCCACTCCGCCTTGCGCGTGACGCTCTGCACGCCGGACCAAGTAAAACCCTCCCGGCCGACGCCGACGCCGTAGCGCATGGCGCGGCCGTTGCCGAGCACGTAATAGAGATAGGTGTTGGCGGTATCGATCACGATGGTGCCGACCGGCTCGTTGCGGTCGAAGCCGACGATCTGCCGGCGCAGCCGGTCGGGCAGCAGCGCGTCTTCGTCGGCGGCTCGCGGCGTGTCGGGCGCGTAGCCCGGCGCAAAAGCCTGGACCTGCGGAAACGCCTGCGGCTGCATCGGTGCATAGAAAAGGGTCTGCGCCTGCGCGGCGACAGGCATCGTCAGCAAGGCTGACGTGAAGACAAGGGTGGTGAGCGCGCGCGGCGAGAGCCGGCGGTGGACTGCAAAGAACCTAGTCATGTGCTGCCCCGTTGGATGTGTGCATCCCGAGTGATGCGGCTGTCCAACAAACGCGGTGGGGCCGGCTCAAGTTCCCTCCCGTCGTGCGGCCGCGACGTCACAGTCAAGCGAAGCGTTCGTCACGAAGCCGCGATGGAACCGGCACGCGTGCCGGGCGTTTTCAGGCCATCAAGTTCTCAAGCATCAACGGGGTGCGCGGACAGGCTTCCGCGCGGGGAGAGATATTGTGCGGGTGCTTCCCTCTGAACATCTGATGCCCGGCAAGACCGACAGCGCTGCGCTCCCCGATCAACCCAGCAAACTGCCTCCGCTGATCCGCCGGACCGACTTTGTCGCCTTTACGCTCGCCGCCCTGCTGCTGATTGCGATCGTCGGGGTTCTCTACGTCGCCAAGGCGTTCTTCCTCCCGGTCGTCATGGCTGTGGTCGCCGGCACCATGCTGTCGCCGGCCGCGAGCTTTCTCGAGAAGCGGCGGGTGCCGCGTGCGATGGGAGCCGTGCTGATCGTGATCGCGGTGACCATGGTGGTCGCCTTCATCGGCGCGCTGATCGCTTCGCCGGCGATGCAATGGAGTTCGCGCCTGCCGGAGCTCGGCGCGCAATTGAAGGACAAGCTGCACGTGTTCGACCGGCCACTGGCCTTGTGGCAGGAGCTGCAAACCATGGTCGGCGGCGGGGACGGGCTGTCGGGTTTCCAGATGCCGAAATTCGACTGGGTGCAGCCGACGCTGGAGTTCCTGTCGCCGACCTTCGCCGAATTCCTGCTGTTCTTTGCCACCCTGATCCTGTTCATCGCGAGCTGGCGCGACCTGCGGCGGGCGCTGATCCTGACCTTCAGCGATCGCGACGCGCGCTTGCGCACGCTGCGGATCCTCAACGAGATCGAGGTTCATCTCGGCAACTACCTCCTGACCGTCACGCTCATCAATATCGGCGTCGGCATCGCCACCGGCATCGTCTGTGCGATCACCGGCATGCCCAATCCCGCCGGCCTCGGCGCGCTCGCGGCCACCCTCAACTTCATCCCCATCATCGGACCGGTGGCGATGTTCGCCGTGCTGGTCGTGGTTGGGCTGGTCGCCTTCCCGACCCTCGGCGGCGGACTGATGGCGGCGCTCGCATTCGGCGGCATCACCTTCCTGGAGGGGCACTTCGTGACCCCCACCATCATCGGCCGGAGGCTGGCGCTGAACGCACTCGCCGTCTTCGTCGCGCTGGCCTTCTGGACCTGGCTGTGGGGACCGATGGGTGCGTTCCTGTCGTCGCCGCTTCTGATCGTCGGGCTGATCCTGAAGGAGCATCTGTGGCCAGAGAATTCGCCGCAGCTGCCGCAGGCATGACCGGTTTCCGCAAACGGAACTTCCCCGACGACGAAACGTTCTCCGGCTGTCTCTGCCGCCAACGAGTTTGGAGTTTCCGATGTCAACGACCACCGAAACCGGGATGAGAGACTGGACCGACAAAGCCACCAGGGAACGCCTCGAGAAGGATGTAGCAGCCGTGAAAAGCGATATCGCCGCCCTCACCGACCAGATCACCGACGCGCTCAACACCTTTGCAAATTCTGCGAGCAAGCAGGCCCGCCGCGGCTACCGCCAGGCACGCGAGAACGTGGATTCGGCGTTCGACGACGTGTCGGAACGCGGCAGCGCGATGATGGAGGCGGCGCAGGATGCCTATGGCTCGATCGAGGAGACGCTGGAAGACGCGATCACGCAGCGGCCGCTCGCGACCGTCGGTCTCGCGCTCGGCATCGGCTTCCTGATCGGCGTCGCCTGGCGCCGGTAAGGCGTACGACAGCCATTGAAGCGTTGGCGTCGCACTGCGACGCCATGCCGGACTTTGCGGGATTTCGAGGAGCAAGGCGATGTTTCAGCGCATCATCGACGGCATCAGCGCATCGACCGGCACGACGGTGCGGCTGACGTCGCTCGCCGCGGCTGCCGCCCTTGCGCTCTTCATCACCACCTGCTTCCTGTGCGCGGCAGCCTTCATCGCGGTGCTGGACAAGTATGGCCCGGTCCAGGCCTGCCTCGCCGGGGCCGGCATCTTCTTCCTGCTGACGCTCACCGCCGCGGGGAGCTACTGGGGCTACAAGCGGGAGACGCAGAAGCGCGCCCGCATCGCCGCCGAGCGAGCCACGAAATCGGCGGCGCAGAGCATGCTCGCCGATCCCATGCTGCTTGCCACCGGCCTGCAGATCGTCCGCGCCATCGGCGTCAAGCGGCTGCTGCCGATCCTGGCGATCGGCGGCGTCGCGCTCGGGATCATGGCGAGCCGGGCCGGCGCGGTTGACGACGCCTCCGCCGAACCCGCCGAGTAACGACGCTTCGCGCTTCAGGCAGCACGCCGTCAGCGCGACGCACGCGGTTGCTGGAAATCGACGGCCTGGTCGCGAAATTGCCTCCGGCCGAGCGGCGCACGTTCACGCAAACGCTACTCGGACAGGCAGGCGGTTACCGCTAAAAGCATTGCCCCTGATTCAAGAAGTCATTTTTCCGTAATGAAACCGTCCGTCAAGGCGAACCTTGCCGCCTTCCATCACGATGCCAGGCTCTACCTGGCGCTGGGCATTGCCAACTGGTCGATCTTCGTCGACCACATCCCGAATAATATTGCCAACCTGCTGACATTGCGCAATTTCGGCTTCAGTGGCGCCGCTGACCTGTTCGTGTTCGTCGTCGGCTATGGCGTCGCAATCATCCACGGCAGGATGGCGCTGGAGCGCGGATACCTCGTCGCGGCGACGCGCATCTTTCGCCGCGTCTGGCGGCTCTACGCCGCCTATGTCGTGCTGTTCGTGATCTACATCGACGCCATCGCCTATGTCGCCTCGCAATCGATGGCCCCGGACATCATCCACGAATACAACATCTCGGGGATCATCGAGCACCCCTTGCGCATCCTGGTGCGCGGGCTGCTGCTCCAGGAGGAACCGCTGAACCTCGACCTCCTGCAACTGATGATCCCGCTGATGGCATTCTTTCCACTGGCGCTGTGGGGGTTGTTGCGGCGTCCGAACCTGACACTGGCAGCGTCGATCGCGCTTTATCTTGCGGCGCGTTGGTTCGACTGGAATTTCCACGTCTATCCGGATCAGGAATGGACCTTCAATCCGCTCTGCTGGCAGATGATGATGGTGCTGGGCGGCTGGTTCGCCGTGACCGGCGCGCCCGGCCGCGCGCTGCAAGGCATGGCCTGGCTGCGCCCGCTCGCCGGCGCCTATCTGGTATTCGCCCTGGTCGTCACCTTGATGCGCCATTCGCCGGCGCTGTCCGCCCATCTGCCGGACATCATCGTCAACAGCATCACGCCAACCGACAGGGAAAACCTCGCGCCCTACCGCGTGGTCCACTTCCTCGCACTGGCGTTCCTCGCAAACCATTTCATTCCGGCCGATCATCCGGGCCTGCAGTGGAAGCCGCTTCAGATGGTGATCAGGTGCGGCGAAGAATGGCTCGCCGTATTCTGCGCCGGCGTGTTCCTGTCCTTCGCCGGCCATCTCATCCTGATCACCGGTGCGAACCTGGTCCTGATGCAGATCGGCGTGAGCCTCGCCGGCTTCGCAGCGATGACGGCGGTCGCCTACTACATCTCCTGGTCGAAGCGGCAGGACAATCCGGTGGCCGCCCGCCAGCGCGCCTGAGGAGCCGCGGAGGAACCGACGGAAGAGTGTCTCTATCGCGTGGACCGCACCGGCGCCGAGATCTTGTCCGTGCGGTCGCGTTCGGTCATGTCGACGACCGTCTCCATCGGCGCGGTCAGTTCATAGACGTAGGAGATTTCGGTGAAGTAGCGCTTGGCGGTGCCGCCGAGCGCCTCGGGCGCGACGCGATCGAGCAGGATCAGGCCGAAGTCGGAATCGGCGCGGCGCGTCGCCTCGCTGGTGTTGAACTCCTCCCAGCGGAAATGGAAGATCTCATCACCCGGCTCGCCGGTCACCGTCCAGTTGGCGGTGATGTGCGGATGCTTGCCGACCAGCGACAGGCCTTCGTCGGAATGCGAGGCAAGCTCGAAGAACAGCAGCGACAGGCTTTGCGCCGCTCGGGCGCTGACCGCGATGTCCGGTCCGGTGACGGCGATGCGGTCGGCATGCGGAATGGCGCGCGCCTCGAACAGACCCTTCAGCTTGACGCCCTGCCACTGGCTCTCGCTGAGCAGCGAGACCACGTTGGACATGGCATGGATGCGGCCGATCAGGAGCTCGCGCGCGACGTCGATGTCGGAGCCGTGGCGCAGCGTGCGCGTCACGATCGACTGGATCACCGCGAGGATGTTCTTGACCCGGTGATTGAGCTCGTCGATGACGGCCGTCAGCCGCCGCTCGAAGCCGATCCGGACCTGGATCTCGCGGCTGAGCCGCAAATTGTTGTAGGCGACATAGCCGAACAGGCCGCAGACCATCGCGGTGATGGCGAGGCCAATCGCCGCCACGATGATCGAGGTCTGCTCCGCCCGTCGCGCCGAGTTGGTCTTCGCGTAGTAGCCGAGCTGCCAGTCGCGGCCGCCGAAGCTGACCGTGCGTGTCGCGGACGGTGTCGGCCCGCCGGCCGACCGCGTGGAGACGAGACCTTGGTCGTTGGCGACCAGTTCGCCGCCGTCCGTGCGCGGATCCCTCAGCGCCACCGCGAACAGTGACAGGTCGTCATTGGTCAGCATCAGCGAAGCGAGCTCGTAGGAAAATGTGATGAAGCCGACCGGCTCCGCCGCGCCTTCGGGAACGACCGGTGCTGCGACGATGATGCCGATCGGACCGTTGCGGCGCAGCAGCGGAACCGGATCGGACGCGACCGATCTCTTCTCGATCCTGGCGCGGGCGAGCATCGCGCTGCGAACCGGATCCTGGTCGTAGCTGCGGCCTGGCAGCGCCCTGGTCTCGTCACTGCGCGGCTCGAGGTCCATCAGCACATCGATCGGCTGGGTGAGACTGGCGGGATCGATCGGCTTGTCGCTGTAATCGCGGATCTCCGGCTTCGGGAAGCCGGCGGACTTGATCGCGGTCTGCGCCGCGGCGATCTCGTCCGGCTTCAACCGCGCGATCCAGCCGGCCACCACGAAGTCGGTCTTGAAGGCGTAGATCGCCGAGCGCAGCGGCTCCAGCATGTTCGGCTTGATCACCGACGGCGCGCGGAACAGGCCTGAGGCGACACGGGCCAACAGTTCGCGCTCGGTGAGCCGGTCCTGGACCAGGCTCGCGTGAACATCGATCGCGCGTGCCAGCGCGATGCGATCGAGCGCCAGCTCCTGGTCGTGGACGCGATAAGCCGCGAGCCCCGAGAGCAAGGCCCCGAGCAGAGCGATGAAGCCGATGATGAAACCCAGCCGGACCACGCGACTACTCAGGCGACAACAGGAGGTCGGCAAAAATCATGGAGCATATGAACGCCGTTCGAACGGCCATGTGCCGAAACAGATGGAGCCTCATTGCGGAGATAATGAAGGAGGAGACATCAGTGCGCAACTTGGGCTGCCCGAAAAGCTTAACCCGCCCAGCCAGACGTCGGCCGCGACGGTCTTGCCCCGCCGAAGCCGAGTGGGTTAATCACCCCATCGGCAATTTGTTCCGCAGATGCGGCCCGCGGCGCCGCCCGGGACTTGCGTTAAGTCGTCGCGCCCCGCGGGCCACCCTTCAAGCCACCCTTGGCTTCGATGAAACCGACGATGCGGTCGAGCCCCTCGCTCTTCTTCAGATTGGTCATCACGAACGGACGTTCGCCGCGCATCCGCCTGGCGTCCGTGTCCATCTTTTCGAGGGATGCGCCGACATGGGGCGCAAGATCGATCTTGTTGATGACCAGGAGGTCGGAGCGGGTAATGCCGGGGCCGCCCTTGGACGGGATCTTGTCGCCGGCGGCCACGTCGATCACATAAATGGTGAGGTCGGCCAGCTCCGGGGAAAAAGTGGCAGCCAGATTGTCGCCGCCGGATTCGATCAGCACGAGGTCGAGGCCGGGAAATTTGGCGCGCATGTCGGCCACGGCCGCGAGATTCATCGAGGCGTCCTCGCGGATGGCGGTATGCGGGCAGCCGCCGGTCTCGACACCGGCGATGCGATCCGGCGTCAGCGAGCCCGAACGCACCAGGAATTCCGCGTCCCATTTGGTGTAGATGTCGTTGGTGATCGCGGCAATGTCGTAGCGCTCGCGCATGGTCTTGCAGAGCAGGTCCATCAGCGCGGTCTTGCCCGATCCGACCGGACCGCCGACGCCGACACGCAAGGGGCCGTGAGAAGTTGCCATTGAGATTCTTTCCTAGTGTCGTCCCGGCGAAGGCCGGGACCCATAGCCACCGAATGCGGTTGTTGGAGCGGCTTGTGGCCACGTCAGTCCATAACCACGCACATTTGTGGTTATGGGTCCCGGCCTACGCCGGGACGACGCCCCCTTGGCAACCGACCCATTCATGACCGAAACAGCCGCGTATATTGCGTCTCGTGCCGAAGGCTGGCGAGATCGGCGCGGAACGTCGCGCTGCCGAGGTCATCCAATGTCGCATTCAGCGCACGATTTGCGGTTGCAGCGACGGCGGCCTCGAGCATGACTAGGACACGCTGGCTGTCGGTCTGGCCGAGCGGAACGAGCCGGCTCGCCGCGGAAATCCAGTTCGAGACCAGCGCATGCAGGAAGGCGTGCAGGGTCGGCGCCAGCGGCACGCCATGCAGCGCAGCAACCAGGCCGACCGCCACGGGATAGACCGGCGCCGCGCGGCAGGCCGCGACCATGGCATCCAGGCCTTTTGCGTCCCACGCGGCGCGGGCGATGTCGATGAAGGCGCGCCCCTGCGAATTCGTCTCGAGCTGCCGCTCGCGCGACGGCACGAAGGCAGCCGCGAGCTCCGCGACGTCGGCCAGGGAGGCCTCATCGCCCGCCTCAGTCGCACGCCAGGCGTGAACCAGGAAGGTCGCATCGCAGAAGCCGGAGCCATCGCCAAGCATGGCGTCGAGCCAGTCGGAGAGCGTCGCGACGTCGATGATGTCGCCGGCCTCGACCGCCCATTCGATGCCGCTGGAATAGGAAAACCCGCCGACGGGAAATGCCGGCGACAGCCACGTCATCAGCCGGTACAGCGCCGCCGCCTCGCGCGCGGCGAGGCCGGCGGCGTCAGCCGGCTCATTTGTGGTCATGAGCATGGCTGTGGCCGTGGTGATGGTCGGGGTGGTCGCAATGCTCGTCGTGGTGATGGTGGTGATCGTGCCCGTGATCATGCGCGGCGTGGCCATGGTGGTGGTGGTCATCATGATCATGGTGATGGTGGCCGTGATCGTGATGCGCATGGTCATCGTGGCCATGGCCGTGAGCCGCATCGGCATAGGCGCCGCCCTCGGGATCGAACGGCGCCTCGATCTCGACCACGCGCGCGCCGAGCCCCTTCACCATCGCCTCGATGACATGGTCGCGGCGAATGCGCAGCGCCTTCGCCATGATCTGCGTCGGCAGGTGACGGTTGCCGAGATGCCAGCCGACGCGGATGAGGTGGTGCGGATCGCGGCCGCGGATCTCGAGCAGCGGCTCCGGCGCCGCCACCACCTCGACCAGCCGGCCGTCCTCCAGCACCAGCGCATCGCCGCCGCGCAGCGCGACCGCATTCTCCAGGTCGAGCAGGAATTCGAGGCCCCGCGTCCCAGTCATCGCCATGCGGCGGCGGTGCCGATCGTCGAAATCGAGCACGACCGTATCCGCCGGCGCCTCCGTGAAGCGGTGTTGTCCCCTGACCTGCGTCGCCCGGATCATGTTGCTGTCCCGTTACCGTGTCTCGACCTTCTCGGGCGTGATGATCTCGATCTTCGGCGGCGCCGTGAAGCATTTCACGGCCACGCGACCGAACGTCTTCATGTGCTCCATGCCCCGGTGCGGCACCAGCGCCTCGGCGTTTTCCCACTGCTCCACGAACACCATCTTGGTGGGATCGGTGACGCTCTCGTGCAGATCATAGGCGATATTGCCCGGCTCCTTTCGCGTCTCCTTGATGCAGGCGGTGGCGGCCGCAATGAATTCGGCGCGCGTTTCGGGCTTGATGGTCAGCGTAGCAACGACGTAGATCACGAGAAATCCTCCCGGCTTTTCTTCTGGTTCAAGATACCGGGCGGGACATTAGACCAGGCGGGATCGAACGCAAAACCCGAAAATCCGTCCCCGGACACGTCCCGGGGACATGCGGCAAGGCGCTATTTTCAGTACATGAAATATCGTTGCGCCATCGGCAGCACCTCGGCAGGCGCGCAGGTGAGCAATTCGCCGTCGGCGCGCACCTCGTAGGTCTCCGGATCGACCTCGATATCGGGCGTGGCGTCGTTGTGGATCATGCTCTTCTTCGAGATCTTTCCGCGGGTGTTCTGGACCGCATAGAGCTTCTTGTCGATGCCGAGTTTTCGCGCGAGACCTCCGGTCAGGGCGGCCTTCGAGGTGAAGACGACGGAGGATGCCGTGCGCGCCTTGCCGAAGGCGCCGAACATCGGCTGGTAATGCACCGGCTGCGGCGTCGGGATCGAGGCATTGGGATCGCCCATGGGAGCGGCGACGATGGTGCCGCCCTTGACGATGCAGTCCGGCTTGACGCCGAAGAAGGCCGGCGACCACAGCACGAGATCGGCGAGCTTGCCCTTCTCCACCGAGCCGATCAGCTTCGAGACGCCATGGGCGATCGCGGGATTGATGGTGTATTTGGCGATGTAGCGCTTGACGCGGAAATTATCGTTGTCCCTGCCCTTATCCTGCGGCAGCGCCCCGCGCTGCTTCTTCATCTTGTCGGCGGTCTGCCAGGTGCGGATGATGACCTCGCCGAGGCGGCCCATGGCCTGGGAGTCCGAGGACATCATCGAGAGCGCGCCGAGATCGTGCAGGATGTCCTCGGCCGCAATCGTCTCCTTGCGGATACGGCTTTCCGCGAACGCCAGATCCTCCGCGATCGAGGGATCGAGATGGTGGCACACCATCAGCATGTCGAGATGCTCGTCGATGGTGTTGCGGGTGAAGGGGCGGGTCGGATTGGTCGAGGACGGCAGCACGTTCTTCAGCCCCGCGACCTTGATGATGTCGGGGGCGTGGCCGCCGCCGGCGCCTTCGGTGTGGAAGGCGTGGATGGTGCGGCCTTTGAACGCCTTGATCGTGTCCTCGACGAAGCCGGATTCGTTGAGCGTGTCGGTATGGATCATCACCTGGATGTCGTGATCGTCGGCAACCGAGAGGCAGTTGTCGATCGCAGCCGGCGTCGTGCCCCAATCCTCGTGCAGCTTCAGCGCGCAGGCGCCGGCCTTGACCATCTCGACCAGCGCCGCGGGACGCGACGCGTTGCCCTTGCCGGAAATGCCGAGATTGACCGGAAAGGCATCGAACGACTGGATCATCCGCGCGATGTGCCAGGGGCCGGGCGTGCAGGTGGTCGCAAAGGTGCCGTGCGAGGGACCGGTGCCGCCGCCGAGCATCGAGGTGACCCCCGACATCAGCGCGTGCTCGATCTGCTGCGGGCAGATGAAATGGATATGGCTGTCGAAGCCGCCGGCCGTGAGGATCTTTCCTTCGCCCGCAATCACGTCGGTGCCGGGGCCGATGATGATGGTGACGCCCGGCTGGATATCGGGATTGCCGGCCTTGCCGATCGCGGAAATCATGCCGTCCTTGATGGCGACGTCGGCCTTGACGATGCCCCAGTGGTCGACGATCAGCGCATTGGTGATGACCGTGTCGGCCGCGCCCTGCCTGTTGGTGACCTGCGACTGCCCCATGCCGTCGCGGATCACCTTGCCGCCGCCGAACTTCACCTCCTCGCCATAGGAGGTGAAATCCTTCTCGACCTCGATGATGAGGTCGGTGTCGGCGAGCCGCACCCTGTCGCCGGTGGTCGGGCCGAACATGTCGGCATAGACGGAACGCTTTATCTTGACGGACATCACAAGCCCCGTTTGCGTTTGAGTTTCTGATCGGCGCTCACAGCGAAGCCCTCGCCGTTCGCACCGCATCGTCGAATGTCTTGTCGAGCCATTGATTGCCGCCGCGGCAGCCGGCGACAACCTGTTCGGCCCAGTTGGTGTAGTCGACGAGATCGTCGCGCTCTGCCGCGCTCGGATCCGAATGAATGCGCGCGCCGATATTGCTGACCTTGTCGGCGATCTTGATCAGTTTTGCGCCCGGCGATTTTTTCGGCGCATCGACAATCTGCAGGCGCCGCCGCTCGGCCTTCGGCAGGCTCATGTCGTCGGTGCATTCGACGACGAGGGAAGCGACGCGCTCGGAAAATTTTTGCGCGAGCTCCTCGCGCGTCGTCTTGGTGTCCTCGATCGCATCATGCAGCCAGCCGGCGGCGACCAGCTCGGCATCGGTGCCATCGGTCGCGGTCGCCAGCAGGTTCGCGACCTCGGCGAGATGGTTGATATAAGGCTCATTCCCCCGTCCCTTGCGCGCCATGCCATTGTGCCGGCGTGCGGCCAGCTCAGCGGCTTCGGAGATCAGGCGGACCGGGGGGATCACCACAACACTCCTGGTCAGTGCAGCGCCGGCAGCAAGCCGTGGGTCCTGAACACGTCGTCCAGCTTCACCTGCGCAAGCTGATAACCGGCCCTGCGGCGCCGCTCGATGCCCGAGGCGGAAAAATCGCGAAAGGCTCCGGAGTCCTCGCCTTCCTCCGACAGGCCGGCCGCCTTGACGAGACCGGAGTCGGCGAGATCGATGTTGGTGATCGCGCCCAGCGTCTTGAAGCGCTGCGCCCGCGTCACCTGCCTGTCGAGGTCCGGTGTCCGCGCTGCCTCGGGGACGGCTGCGGACAGGGCCTCGATGGTCTGAAGGAGTTCGTTGATGACGGCGGCATTGGCGCCATCCTGGCGAAGCCGATTGCCGTAGCGCAGCTCGCTCAGGCGGTCGTTCACCTCGATCATGTTCTTCGGCGCAGCACGCTTGTTTCGAAACAGGTTCATGACGACGAGAATGCGATCGACATCGGCCGCCCCCGAAAACGCCTCGATGGCATCGCCGAGCGGCGTATTGTCGACGATACCGCCGTCCCAGAACTTCTTGTCGCCGATCGGGGTCGCCGGAAATCCGGGTGGAAGGCTGCCGCTGGCCAGGACATGTTGAGGCTCGATCCCGGCCTGCTGCCCCATGCGTGGATGATTGCGGAAGCGCGTCAGCTCGCCGGAGGACAGATCGACCGCGGTCACGACGAAGGCCGTCGGGCTGGCATTCAGTGCCGCAAAATCCACGTGCTTCTGCAACGTCTCGAGCATGGGCGCGGTGTCGTAGAAATTGGTCCAGCCGAGGACATTCCAGTAGTCGTAGCGGGGCTTGTAGAAGCCGTGCACGCCGAACAGAGCGAGATCGTGGTCGGCGATACCCCACCAATAGTTTCGCGGCTCCAGCGAAAGCTCCAACCAGAGGCCCTTCAAGCGCCGCCTGGCATCAGCCCGGTCAGCGGCGCCAACGACGCAGGCCGCATTGATCGCGCCGATGGACACACCCGTGACCGCAACCAGCGTCACCTTCCGGCCCGCACGATCGATCTCGTCCATCAATTCCAGCAGCGCCTCGATCGCGCCGTACTCATAGGCGCCGAGCGCGCCGCCGCCCTGGAGCACGAGTCCGATCTCGACCTTGTCCTTGGCGATCGTATCCATGGCGGATCTTCCAGGTTTCCCTGCCTATACCTTCCCCATCACCTCGCCACGAAAACCGTAGATCGTCTTCTTCCCCGCCATCGCGACCAGCTGGACATCGCGGGTCTGGCCCGGCTCGAAGCGGACGGCGGTGCCGGCGGCGATGTCGAGACGCATGCCGCGAGCGCGTCTGCGCTCGAACTTCAGCGCCGGGTTGGTCTCGAAGAAATGGTAGTGCGAGCCGACCTGGATCGGACGGTCGCCGGTATTCGCAACTGTCAGCGTCACGGTCTTGCGGCCCGCATTGAGCTCGATCTCGCCGTCCTGGATGAAGAGTTCGCCGGGGATCATGTGCGCTCCTACCTGATCGGCTCATGCACCGTGACGAGCTTGGTCCCGTCCGGAAAAGTCGCCTCGACTTGGATGTCGTGGATCATCTCGGGGATGCCCGGCATCACCTGGTCGCGGGTCAGCACCTGCGCGCCGGACTGCATCAACTCGGCGACGGTGCGGCCATCGCGCGCGCCTTCGAGGATGAAATCGGAGATGATCGCGACCGCCTCGGGATGGTTGAGCTTGACGCCGCGGTCGAGGCGACGGCGCGCCACGATCGCCGCCATCGAGATCAGGAGCTTGTCCTTTTCGCGGGGAGACAGGTTCATGAAAATCTCTTCCGTTCAACGCATCAATTCAACCACAGCCGCGGCAGGACCGCACCGGTGCGCCCCAGCACGGCCATCATGTCGGCGCGCAGCCGCGCGGCATCTTGGGCACAGAACCGCGCCATTGCAAAGCCATTCCAGGCGGATATCCCGACCTCGCCCGCGAAGGAGTCCGACGCCTCGCGGATGCGCTCGACCAGCGCCTCGTCGCCGGGAACGATCAGCGCGGTGCCGATCGCCGCACCGCCCTTCGCCACCGCCGGTCGCGCGAGTTTTGCCCCGATGTTGCCGTCGAGCCTGACGGTCTCGGCAAAGACGAGCTTGCCGCCGCGGCGCAGCCGCCAGCGGTCGACGAACTCGCCCTGGTCCATCCGCTCGCCCATGGCCATGCGGCCGAACACGACGATTTCACAGAGCAGAAGCGAGGCGGCCTCGTCGAGCTCGATGTCGAAGCGGCGCTGGACCCGGGCGCGGTCGAACAGGATGGTTTCCTGGGGCAGCCAGGACAAATGCGCATCCGCGCCAACCTTCAGCCCAATACTCAGCTGAGCCGCCGGCCCGGGCGCTCGATAGACCTTCTCGGCCGCAGCGGTCGTCAAGGTCAGGCGCGCGCCCTCGCCCGCAGCAATGTCGATGTCAAAGCTGTCACCGCCGGCGACCCCTCCGGCCGTGTTGACGAACACGCCGGAGAGCCCCTCGCCTTCGGGCGAGGGAAAGCGCACCCGCAGGGAGCCGGACTCGTGCAGGGCGCCACGCCGCGTCACGCCATCGCGGGCATGGACGTCGAAGCGCACCGCGCCACGGGCCCGGTTCGCCTGGAAAACGCCAGAGCTGACTGAAACGTCGCTGCGCATCCGCCTCCCCAGCCGGTCGCGGCAGAATGAAGAGCCTACAGCGCCATCTGGCGGCTGATCTCGCGCGGGTCGAGATTGGTGCGGTCGCAGGTGAATTTCACCGCGCCGCGATCCATCACCGCAAAACTGTCGCCGAGTTCGCAGGCAAAGTCGAGATATTGTTCGACCAGCACGATGGCGATGTTGCCGAGATTGCGCAAGTACGAGATCGCCCGGCCGATGTCCTTGATGATCGAGGGCTGGATGCCCTCGGTCGGCTCGTCGAGCAGCAGCAGCTTTGGCCGCATCACCAGCGCCCGCCCGATTGCGAGCTGCTGCTGCTGGCCGCCGGACAGGTCGCCGCCGCGCCGGCCGAGCATGGATTCCAGCACCGGAAACAGCGAAAACACGTCGTCCGGAATGTGCCTGTCCTCGCGCTTCAGCGGTCCGAAGCCGGTCTTGAGGTTCTCCTCGACGGTGAGCAGCGGAAAAATCTCCCGGCCCTGCGGCACGAAGCCGATGCCCTTGCGGGCACGCTCATACGGCTTGAGAGCGCTGATGTCGCTGCCGTCGAACATGATCGCGCCCGACGAGATCGGATACTGGCCGACCAGGGCGCGGAGCAGCGAGGTCTTGCCGACGCCGTTGCGACCGAGCACGCAGGTGACCTTGCCGGGCTCGGCCGCGATCGAGACCCCGCGCAGGGCCTGCGCCGCGCCGTAGAACAGGTTGATGTCCTTGATCTCAAGCATCGCTCAGCGTCCCAGATAAACTTCGATGACCCGCTCGTTGGACGAGACCTGGTCGATGGATCCTTCCGCGAGCACGGTGCCCTCGTGCAGGCAGGTGACCTTGACACCGAGCTCGCGCACGAAGGTCATGTCGTGCTCGACCACCATGACCGTATGGGTCTTGTTGATCTCCTTGAGCAGCTCGGCCGTCAGATGCGTCTCGACGTCGGTCATGCCGGCGACCGGCTCGTCGACCAGCAGCAGTTTTGGATCCTGCGCGAGCAACATGCCGATCTCGAGCCACTGCTTCTGGCCGTGGCTGAGGCTGCCGGCAAGGCGGTTGCGCGCCTCGGTGAGGCGGATCGTCTCCAGAACCTTGTCGATGCGCTCCGACTCGGCCTTGCTGCCGCGCCAGAACAGCGTGCCCCTGACGCTGTGATCGACGTTGAGCGCTAGCAGCAAATTGTCCTGCACGGTCTGGCTCTCGAACACCGTCGGCTTCTGGAACTTGCGGCCGATGCCGAGCTCGGCGATGCGGGTTTCGTCCAGCCGCGTCAGGTCGGTGACGCCGTCGAACAGCACTACGCCCACGTCCGGCTTGGTCTTGCCGGTGATGATGTCCATCATCGTGGTCTTGCCGGCGCCGTTCGGTCCGATGATGGCGCGCATCTCACCAGGCTCGAGCGCCAGGGACAGGTTGTTGATGGCACGGAAGCCGTCGAAAGAGACGTGCACGCCGTCGAGATAGAGCATCGCGGAGGTTGCGCGGGTATCCATGACGTTCATTGCGCCTACTCCGCCATGTTGGGTTCGGTGATGCCGCCTTCCGCCGCTGCGCTCGCGGCGGCGCGCTTCTCGCTGGACGATTCCCGCCAGGCGTTGAAGGTGCCGACGATGCCCTTGGGCAACAGCAGCGTCACCAGAATGAACAACGCGCCCAGCATGAACAGCCAGTAGGGCGCGAGCACGCCGGAGGTGAAGAAGGTCTTGGCATAATTGACGACGACGGCACCGAGTGCCGCGCCGACCAGGGTGCCGCGGCCGCCGACGGCGACCCAGATCACCGCCTCGATCGAATTTCCGGGTGCAAATTCGGATGGATTGATGATGCCGACCTGGGGAACGTAGAGCGCGCCGGCAACGCCGGCCATGCAGGCCGACAGCGTGAACACGAACAGCTTGTAGGATTCGACGCGATAGCCGAAGAAGCGGCTGCGGGATTCCGCATCGCGGATCGCGATCAGCACCTTGCCGAGCTTGGAGGACACGACGGCGCGGCAGATCAGGAAACTGACGATCAGCCCGAGGCAGCTCAGCATGAACAGCGCCGCGCGGGTGCCTTCGGCCTGGACGTTGAAGCCGAGAATGTCCTTGAAGTCGGTCAGGCCGTTGTTGCCGCCGAAGCCGAAATCGTTGCGGAAGAAGGCGAGCAGCAGCGCGTAGGTCATCGCCTGCGTGATGATCGACAGATACACGCCGGTGACACGCGAGCGGAAGGCGAGCCAGCCGAAGCAGAAGGCGAGCAGGCCGGGCACGAGCAGCACCATCAGCGCCGCGAACCAGAACATGTCGAAGCCATGCCAGTACCACGGCAGCTTCGGGTAATTCAGGAACACCATGAAATCGGGCAGGATCGGATTGCCGTAGACGCCGCGGGTGCCGATCTGGCGCATCAGGTACATGCCCATGGCGTAGCCGCCGAGCGCGAAGAACGCGCCGTGGCCGAGCGAGAGAATGCCGCAGTAACCCCAGATCAGGTCGATCGACAGCGCCAGGATCGCGTAGCAGACATATTTGCCCCACAGCGCGACCAGATAGGTCGGCACCTGAAAGAACGAGCCCGCGGGGAGCAGCAGGTTGGAGAGCGGGATGAGGATGCCGCAGGCCGCAACGATGGCGAGGAACATCGTCGCGCCGCGGTCGAGCGATCGCGTCAGCATGTGGGGGGTCATGCTTCCACCGCACGGCCCTTGAGCGCGAACAGGCCGCGCGGCCGCTTTTGAATGAACAGGATGATGAGAACGAGGATGGCGATCTTGCCGAGCACGGCGCCGGCGACCGGCTCCAGGAACTTGTTGGCGATGCCGAGCGTGAAGGCGCCGACCAGCGTGCCCCAGAGATTGCCGACCCCGCCGAACACCACGACCATGAAGCTGTCGATGATGTAGCTCTGGCCGAGATTGGGGCTGACATTGTCGATCTGCGACAGCGCCACGCCGGCAATGCCGGCGATGCCCGAGCCGAGACCGAAGGTCAGCGCGTCGACGCGCGAGGTCGCGATACCCATCGAGGCGGCCATGCGGCGGTTCTGCGTCACCGCGCGCATCTCGAGGCCGAGCGCGGTGTAGCGCAGCATCGCGAGCAGGATCGCGAACACCGCGAGCGTGAAGCAGAGGATCCACAGCCGGTTATAGGTGATGGTGATCTGGCCGAGCTCGAAGGCGCCGCTCATCCAGGAGGGATTGCCGACCTCGCGGTTGGTCGGACCGAACATGGTGCGCACCTCCTGCTGCAGCACCAGCGACAGGCCCCAGGTCGCCAGCAGCGTCTCCAGCGGCCGGCCGTAGAGGAAGCGGATGATGCCGCGCTCGATCACGACGCCGATGGCGCCGGCGACGAGGAAGGCGAGCGGAACGGCGATCAGCAGCGAATAGTCGAACAGCCCTGGATACCGCGTGCGGATCACCTCCTGCACCACGAAGGTGGTGTAGGCTCCGATCATCACCATCTCGCCATGGGCCATGTTGATCACGCCCATCACGCCGAAGGTGATGGCGAGGCCGATCGCCGCGAGCAGCAGCACCGAACCCAGCGAAAGGCCGTACCAGGCATTCTGCACCGTGGACCAGACCGCAAGCGAGCTCTGGATCGAACCGATCGCGCTCGCCGCGGCCTTCGCCACCAGGGCGGGCTGATCGCCCATGCCCGTGAGCAGCGCCAACGCCTCCTGATCGCCGCGCGCCCTGATCGTGGCGACCGCCTCCAGCTTCTCGACTTCGGTGGCATCGGGCTTGAACAGCAGAATCGCCGCGCGGGCTTCGCCGAGCGCGACCTTGACCGATTTGCTGGTTTCCTTGGCGAGCGCAGCGTCGACCGGCTCGAGAGCGCTCTCCTCGTGCGACTTGAAGACGGATTGCGCGGCCTGGAGGCGCGTCGCCAGGTCCGGCGACTGCAGCGTCAGGCTGCCGAGCGCCGCATCGACGCTGCGGCGCAGGCGGTTGTTGAGGCGCACGGCGCTCGCGCTGTCGGGAACGCTGGCGACGGGTTCGCCGGTCGCGGCATCGATCGACTTGCCGTCGCTACCTGTGACGTAAACCTTCTTGCTGTCAGGATCGGCCATGAGCCTTCCGTCCTGAAGCGCGCTGATGATGGGGAACGCGAGCTTGTTGCCGCTGCTCGCGACCGCGCCGATCGCCTCGTCGGTGTCGGAAAAATCGTCATTGGCGAATTTGGCGACCGCATCCTCGAACGGACCGGCGAAGGCCGGCACTGCGAACGCGATCAGGAACAACGAGAGCGCAAGCGAACAGAGACGTGCGGACAAATTGGCTGGCACTGTGAAAGACCCCGGCAGAAATGGGTGGAGAAGGCGGCGGGATCGCCGCCTTCTCCGATCGTGCAATGGAGCGTCAGATCCGGATCAGGAGCCCGAACCGAGGCACTTGTTGGCCTTGACGTTGTAATTGCCGCACTTCTTGCCGACCCAGTCGCCGATCAGGTCCTTGGAGCCTTCCAGCTCCTTCGACCAGGCGTCGCCAGCGACGAGGCCGGGCGTCTTCCAGACCACGTCGAACTGGCCGTTGGCCTTGATCTCACCGATGAACACCGGCTTGGTGATGTGGTGGTTCGGCAGCATCTTCGACACGCCGCCGGTCAGGTTCTTGGCTTCGATGCCCGGGAGAGCGTCGATCACCTTGTCCGGATCGGTCGACTTCACCTTCTCGACCGCCTTGACCCACATGTCGAAGCCGATCACGTGCGCTTCCATCGGATCGTTGGTCACGCGCTTCGGATTCTTGGTGTAGGCCTGCCACGCCTTGATGAACTTCTCGTTCTCCGGCGACTTGATCGACTGGAAGTAGTTCCAGGCGGCGAGATGGCCGAGGAGCGGTTTGGTGTCGATGCCGGCGAGCTCTTCCTCACCCACCGAGAACGCGACCACCGGGATGTCCTTCGCCTTGATGCCCTGGTTGCCGAGCTCCTTGTAGAAGGGGACGTTGGCGTCGCCGTTGATGGTCGAGACCACCGCCGTCTTCTTGCCGGCCGAGCCGAACTTCTTGATGTCGGCCACGATCGTCTGCCAGTCGGAATGACCGAACGGCGTGTAGTTGATCATGATGTCTTCCTGGGCGACACCCTTCGACTTCAGATAGGCTTCCAGGATCTTGTTGGTGGTACGCGGATAGACGTAGTCGGTGCCGGCGAGCACCCAGCGCTTCACCTTCTCGTCCTTCATGAGGTAGTCGACGGCGGGGATCGCCTGCTGGTTCGGCGCGGCACCCGTGTAGAACACGTTACGCTCGCTCTCCTCGCCCTCGTACTGCACCGGGTAGAACAGGATGTTGTTCAGCTCCTTGAACACCGGGAGCACCGACTTGCGCGACACCGAGGTCCAGCAGCCGAACACAACGGCGACCTTGTCCTTGGTGATCAGCTCGCGCGCCTTTTCGGCGAACAGCGGCCAGTTCGAGGCGGGGTCGACGACGACGGCCTCGAGCTTCTTGCCGAGCACGCCGCCCTTCTTGTTCTGCTCGTCGATCAGGAACAGGATGGTGTCTTTCAGCGTGGTCTCGCTGATGGCCATGGTGCCGGAGAGAGAATGAAGCACGCCGACCTTGATGGTGTCGTCCGCGGCCTTCGCGCCGGTCAATGAAGCCAGACCGAGAACCAGTCCGGCGGTCGCGGCGAGCATGCCGCGGCGGCTAAATGACGCCGCGATATGGTGAGTGGATTTGGTAAGCATGAGTGTGTCGTCTCCCTGACGCAGACGTGAAAAACGCTGCGAAACGGCCCCATGGCCGCCTGCGATTAAGGGAATCGCAAGAACCGTGCCATGGTCCAAACACCTCCCAAGCCATTGGTCGGATTTATGAATTAAGTTCCAGGCGAAGCTTCGCCGCAATCTGATTGCCTAAATATTGGGCTATTAAAATGGATGCTAATGCGGCAGTCAGCTTGTTCCCTAGGCAGAAACCTGCCTCTGGCTAAATTTCCGGCATAACTATTTTTGCACCGCAATCGACGGTAGGCGGCCGCCCGCCTTGAAAGCGCCCCCTCGATGTTCCATATGAACGTTGAGATCGCTTGCGAATCGAGCGGTCGTTGCGAGCCGCGTGTTCTTAAGCCCCTTAACGGGCCTCTGGCTTGCCCCATCTCATCAAGCCCATCCGACACCCCAAACACGCAGGTGTCTTCTCGACACCCTTTTGCGCGTGCCCCGCCGACTGCGCCGGGCGCCTGCTTTTGACATGGAAAGAGCCCCTCTTTTGACTTCCTTTCAGGACTTCGGCCTTGCCGATCCCATCGCGCGTGCCCTCGCCGAAGAGAACTACGTCACCCCCACCCCGATTCAGGCCCAAACCGTTCCCCTGGCGCTGACCGGCCGCGACGTCGTCGGCATTGCCCAGACCGGCACCGGAAAGACGGCATCCTTTGCGCTGCCGATCCTGCACCGTCTGCTCGAACACCGCGTTCGGCCGCAGCCCAAGACCGCCCGCGTCCTGGTCCTGTCGCCGACCCGCGAACTGTCCGGGCAGATCCTCGACAGCTTCAACGCCTATGGCCGCCACATCCGGCTGTCCTCGACGCTCGCCATCGGCGGGGTGCCAATGGGCCGCCAGGTCCGCGCGTTGATGCAGGGCGTCGAGGTGCTGGTCGCCACCCCCGGCCGCCTGCTCGACCTCGTGCAGAGCAACGGGCTGAAGCTTGGCAGCGTCGAATTCCTGGTGCTCGATGAAGCCGACCGCATGCTCGACATGGGCTTCATCAACGACATCCGGAAAATCGTCGCCAAGCTGCCGATCAAGCGGCAGACGCTGTTCTTCTCGGCCACCATGCCCAAGGACATCGCCGAGCTCGCCGACTCCATGCTGCGCGACCCCGCCCGCGTCGCGGTGACACCGGTCTCCTCGACGGCCGAGCGGATCAACCAGCGCATTCTCCAGGTCGACTTTGCGGCCAAGCCCGCCTTCCTCACCAAGCTCCTGAAGGACGAGCAGATCAACCGCGCGCTGGTCTTCACCCGCACCAAGCACGGCGCCGACAAGGTGGTGAAGACGCTGGCCAAGGCCGGCATCGCCGCCAACGCCATCCACGGCAACAAGTCGCAGAACCACCGCGAGCGCACGCTCGCCCAGTTCCGCACCGGCGAGATCCGCACCCTGGTAGCTACCGACATCGCCGCCCGCGGCATCGATGTCGACGGCATCAGTCACGTGATCAATTACGACGTGCCCAACGTGCCCGAGACCTATGTCCACCGCATCGGCCGCACCGCGCGCGCCGGCGCCGACGGCACCGCGATCTCGCTGGTCGCCGGCGGCGAGGAACTCGGCTATCTCCGCGATATCGAGCGGCTGATCCGGGTGGCGCTGCCGCGCGAGGACCTGCGCACCGATGCCGGCCGCCGCGATGCCGGCCCTCCCCCGCAGCAGCAGCGACAGGGCCGGCCGGGCCGGCCAGGCCAGCGTCCGCAAGGTGCACGGCACGGCGAGGGACGGCGTGCCGACGAAAGGAATGCCGACGGACGCCACCATAGTGCCAGCAAGCAGGGCGACGGACGGCCCGGCGAGGGGCGGCATGGCGAGGGCAGGCATGTTGATGGACGGCCCGGCATTGGCCAGAAGGCTTCTCGCCGCCGCCGCTCCGGTGGTAAGATGCATTCTTCGCCGGCCGACCGTCCGGAACAGCGTTCCGCACATGGCGCTGGCAGGCCTGATGGGATACAAGGCGTGGCCTTTTTGCGCCGTGAGAGTCGGCCGAACGGCCAATCGAACCGCAAACCCCATTCGCACTAGCCGTCCACGACCTGGAGAAATTCATGGCTAAGGAAGAGCTGATCCAGTTCGAAGGACTGGTCACCGAAATCCTCCCCGACGCGCGCTACCGCGTGCAGCTCGACGCCGGGCACGAGATCGTTGCCTACACCGCCGGCAAGATGAAGAAGAACCGCATCAAGACGCTGGCGGGAGACCGTGTGACGGTGGAGATGTCGCCCTACGATCTCGAGAAGGGCCGGCTGATTTTCCGTCACAAGGATGAACGTCCCTCCACGCCCGGCGCTCCGCCGCGTGGTGGCGCGCAGCGCGGCGGCCAGTTCCGTCGCCGCTGAGCGGCTCCTCCGCGCGCAAGCGCGGAATTGAAACGACCGGCCTGCATGATGATCTGCCGCGTACATCGCGGCGGATCAAAAAATCGTGCGCGTCAGGATTGTTTTGAAGCCTTATTTCCAATAAAATGAATTAATCGATTTTCGGCCGGACGACATTAGCATCCACCGGTACAGCCGGTTCAGACACGCTGACGACCCTTCCAAAAATTCGATCGAACCTGCCTGCGCCAGCGGGCTCTGACATTGTGTTATCTGAGAAGGGACGACCCCCGTGAGCATGGGAACCGTGAAGTGGTTTAACGCGACCAAGGGCTATGGCTTCATCCAGCCCGACGACGGCGGCAACGACGTGTTCGTTCACATCAGCGCCGTCGAGCGCGCTGGCCTCGGCACGTTGCGCGAAGGCCAGAAGGTCTCCTACGAGATCGTCGCCGATCGGCGGTCCGGCAAGTCGGCTGCCGACAATCTGCGCGCCGCAGGCTGACAACGGCCGCTTTCCGCGGGGCCGGTTCAGCGCGAGCAATCAACCAAATGACGGAAAAAGGCCGTGCGGCGTGCACGGCCTTTTTTCATGTGGGCGACCATTCCGTAGGAGCCGGACGTTTCGTCGCCGCAACAGCGCTAAGGATCATGCGGAGCGGGGCGCGACAGAGCGCGACTTCACGCTTCGCACGGCAGAGTTCAGCACGAGGTCGGCGCACCGCCGTAGATGATGCACGAGACCTGGCGCGGCCGGGTGTAGGAGATGTCGTGCAGCGGCAGACTGGACTTCAGCACGTAGCCGACCGTCGGCGTGTACCTGTAGTCGACCTCGCTGAAGATGAGATAGCTGGAGGCATTCAGCAGACCCGCGGGAATGATGCTGGTGACCCTGTCGCCGGCACTTCGCGTCGAAGTCGCCAGCGTCGCCTGCGTGGCCCCGCTCGAGATCGTGGCCGCCTTGCTCCACTGAACCGTCGCGATCTTGTTGGCGTCGATGTAGATCTGGGAGATCGTGCCCTTCACGAGCGTGGCGTCATAGGGCGTCATGATCGAAATGCTCGCGGTGAACGTATTCTGCAGATTGGCGTCGGTCAGCGTTCCCGCGGATTGCGACGTCAAGTCCGACAGGGTTCGCGCGATCAGCGTAACCTTGCGGTCGATCGCCACCGCGGACGAAAACTCGACGGTGCCGAAGAACATCACGAGCATCAGCGGTACGATCACCGCGAATTCCGTTGCGGCAAGCGCTCTGGTGTCGGCCAGAAACGCGCCTAGAGACATACGGCTCCGCAGAATTCTCGCAAATGCCTGCATCTTCGACCCGATCCGTTGGTACCAGTTAAAAGGGCTCGTTCTGGAATGCGACTGTCGCAACGAGGAGCCGCTTGTTGCTATTGAGATTGAACAGCCTGTAGCCGAGCCCGGTGACGAAGATGGGCCACTCGTAGAACAGCCGCACCACGACCACCTGGCCGGCGCTGCCCGCATTGTACCCCAGGCCGGAGCCGTCGAAGGCGCCGTTCGTGACGTGGTCGTTGAGGGTCACCGACGCGAAGGAGTTGGAGTAGCTCTGAACGTCCACATACAACTTTGCGCAGTCGAACATCGCCGGGATCTGGCTGCAGACATAGGTCTTGAACGTCGCCTGATCGCAAGGAGAGACCACCCCGGCCGTGACCTGGCAGGACGCCACCGATCCGTTCTGCCCCTGGGCCTGGCCGGTCAGGATCACGCGCGCGGAATTTTGCGTCACGGTCTCAAGCACCTGGCTCGCGAAGAACATGATCGCCGTCTCGATGATGGCGAACAGCAATGCGAAGAACATCGGCGCGACGAGCGCAAACTCGACGACCGCAGAACCGCGCCTGTTGCCGCGAAAGCGGCGCAGCGCGTTGCGGAGCGTGAACCTCATAGGAGCGGGCGATGGCATCGCGTCAATTTCCCTGGCGGCGATCTTCCTGCCCGTTCAATAGCGGAAACTGATTGTTTAAGTGTTTCAGGCAATCCGCACCCGCCGGGCCAAGTCGTTAAAGGCGGGTTAACCAAGCGGAACGCGGGGCGGCGCCGCCAACACAATTCGCTCCGCGCAACGGCAGCGGCCGCGCGGGATCGGATGTCCCGCCCGGCCTTGCAGAATGCAGCCCTGCTGGCTGGTGCTAGTTGGTCTTGGCGGCCGCGCCGGCGTTGCCGCTGGCATTGTTGCTCAGCGAACCGGCCTGGCTCATCGTGGCGTTGAAGTAGTTTTCGCTGTCGCCGAGCGTCACGCGGCGCTGGCAGAGCGGCATGCAGCTATAGGACTCGCGCTCGATCCCGCGATAGACGGTGACGAGACGGTCGCTCGGGCCTTCGACCTGGATCTGGCGATCGATCAGGATCTCGCCGCCACGGTCGAGCGCGATGAAGTTGGTGGCGCCGTAGCCCTTCCCCGTCACCACGATCATGCCGCCGGGCTGAAGCGTGACGTCGGCGATCAAGGGGTTGCCGACCACGATCGTCGCCACCTTGCCGGGCAGCCGCACGAGCTTGGCCTGGTCGACATTGACGGCGATGGCATCGGCGGTGGATTCGGCAAGGCCTGCGGCCGGCGAAGCCAGCACGGCCGCCGCAACCAGAACACAGATGCGCGCATGACGGCGCAGGAATTCGTTACGCATACTCTTACTCCCGGGACGTACATGCCGGAGAAGCGATTGGACAAGCGGAGCCGGCGCCCGACACCGCTAACTTGCCCGTAAAACATGAACGTTCGGCAAATTCGCCAGGTATTGTTTGAACGGATTGGCGTTTTGCGGCGGGCCGGAGGCCATTACTGCCGGAACGGATAGGCGAGCTGGCCCGCGATCTCCTTCGGCATGGTCGCTTCGTCCTTGCCGTAGTCTTGCGGCAGCTCCCCCTCCGGCATGCGGAAGGTGCCGAACAGCACGTCCCAGACCGGGAACGTGCCGGCAAAATTGGTGTCGCCGCCCTCTTCGAGCGAGGTGTGGTGCCAGCGGTGGAACACTGGCGTCGCCAGCACGTATCTGAACGGCCCGAAGGTCCAGTTCAAATTGGCGTGCACGAAGGCCGAGTGGAAGGTCGTGAACGGGCCGACCCAGATCATCACGTTCGGCGAGATGCCGGCCATCAGCAGGATAACGTCGACACTGATGGTGCCGAGCACGAGATTGACCGGATGAAAGCGGGCCGCGGAGATCCAGCCCAGTTCCTCCGAGGAGTGGTGAATCGCGTGATACTTCCAGAACCCGCCGCCATGGAACAGCCGGTGCACCCAGTACAGCATGAAATCCGACAGCACCAGGAACAGCACGCCCTGCACCCACAGCGGCAGTTGCGCCAGCGGACCATGGCCATTGTCGTAGAAGGCGATGAGATCGTCCGCCTCGTGGATGTTGAAGACGACGCCGGCGCCGACGATCAGAAGGCCGATCCGCATGGTGCGCGCAAACACCGGAACGAAGAACCAGTAGCAGATGTCGGTGATGATTTCCCGCTTGCGCCACCACGGCGCGCCGGGATTGCAGGCCCAGAAATGCTCGAGCACCGTGAAGACCACCGCGAGCGCGAAGGTGATGGGGATGACCTTCGCGATGGTCTCCCCGAGCATCAGGGCGACTTGCATGGGCAGGCTCGACATCGTCGCCTCTCTTTTCGGATTGCGTCTCTTGCCTACGCCTACTCCGCGAAATTTAAGGGAGGGTGAAGTTGACGGGCGGTTCGGAACTCGCGCGAATTGCGAGAGCCGCCTTAAGACGAAATTCACTCTGACCAAAAGCATTCCGCAGGACGCGGCTTTGCGCGATCGGATTAACCCTGTTGAAAGAGCTGAACTCTCATGGTCGTGGCGTCAAGGACACGCCAGCGAGGCGACCCAACCCAGATGGAGTTTAGTTCATGAAGAACTTGATCTCGCGTTTCGTGAAGGATGAGTCCGGCGCCACCGCCATCGAATACGGTCTGATCGCCGCCGGCATCGCACTGGCCATCATCACCGTCGTCAACAATCTCGGCTCCACGCTGAATACCAAGTTCGGCTCGATCAGCTCCTCGCTGAAGTAAGCCACCGACGGATCGCAGCAAAAGCCCCGGAGGTTCTCCGGGGCCTTTTCTTTCGGACACAGAACCAGTGGCTCTGGACAGGCACAAGAACCCTGCCGCGACTGCGGCGAGCCAGGCGGCTGCCGCGCGGGCCGACACGCCGGCATACTGGGTCTGCCTTGCGCTGCTGCTCGCGATGGTCGCGCTCGCCGCCCGCATTGCCGTCACCTGGTGAAAGAGGCACGCATGGCTTTCAGCCGGCATCACACCGGCGGTCGTTTTCGGTTTGTTTAGCACTGCCGGCTAGCATGCCGCGACGCCCATGCCGCAATGGACCACGGCTCCGGCAAGCCGATCAGGACGCAGACCGAAACGCTAGCCCATGATCCTCGACCTTGCCCGCCTGTTGTTCTTCCCGGCCCTGGTGGCGTTTGCCGCCGCAAGCGACCTCTTCACGATGACGATCTCGAACCGCGTGTCGCTGGCGCTGGTCGCGGGCTTCTTCATACTCGCTCTCGCCGGCGGCATGGCGCCTTACGACGTGCTGAGCCATGTCGGGGCCGGCGCGCTTGTCCTGGTGGTGGCCTTCACCTGCTTTGCGATGGGCTGGATCGGCGGCGGCGACGCCAAGGTTGCGGCCTCCGTGGCGCTCTGGTTCGGTTTCGCCGAGTTGACGAACTTCCTGCTCTACGCCTCGCTGTTCGGCGGGGCGCTGACGCTGCTCCTGCTCCAGTTCCGGCAATGGCCACTGCCGTTCGGACTCGCCGGCCAGGCCTGGCTGGCGCGGCTGCACGACAAGGAGAGCGGCATCCCTTACGGCATCGCGCTCACGCTCGGCGCGCTGGTGGTCTACCCGGACACCGAATGGGCGAAGGCGATCGATCTCGCCCACCTCGCACTGCGCTGAAAACCCCGGGTAAACCCGGCGTTAAGGCGATTTAGATACGCCTCATTAACCATGCTTTGACGAATAGCTGGTCAACTGCCGATGACGGCGGCGGCTGCGTCGCGGCGTTTTGTGGAAAGTGAAGCGTATGAATAGGGCACGCATTGTCGTCCTGACGGTCGCCATCTGCGCCGGCGGCCTCGCCGCGTATCTGGCGAGCGGCTCGGACAATTCTGCGCCGCCTCCGGCGGCTCCGGTCGCGCAGCTTCCGACCATCGACGTGCTGGTGGCCAAGAACGACATCGGCCTCGGTCAGACCGTAAAGCCCGAAGACGTGCAATGGCAGACCTGGCCGGCCGCCACCGCCAGCACCACCTTCATCCGCCGCACCGAGCGCCCGGAAGGCCAGACCCAGGTCACCGGCTCGATCGCGCGCGCCCCCTTCATCCAGGGTGAGCCGATCCGCGACCAGAAACTGGTCAGGTCCGAGGGTTCCGGCTTCATGGCCGCGATCCTGCCGAGCGGCATGCGCGCCGTCTCCACCGAGATTTCGCCGGAGACCGGCGCCGGCGGCTTCATCCTGCCCAACGACCGCGTCGACGTGCTGCTGACCCGGCGCGACAAGAATCCGGACCGGGGCGGCTCGGCCACCGACCTCGTCCACGTCGAAATCATCCTCTCCAACATCCGCGTTCTGGCGATCGACCAGGCCCCGAAGGAGAAGGACGGCCAGAACGCGCTCGTCGGCAAGACGGTGACGCTGGAACTGAAGCCCGAGCAGACCGAGACGCTCACCCGCGCGCGCCAGAGCGGTACGCTGTCGCTGGCGCTGCGCAGCATTGTCGACGTCAACGCCAAGGACCCCACACCGGATGAGTTCTCGCGCAAGCGCGGCGAGAGCATTTCGATCGTTCGCTACGGCATCCCGAGCCAGATGACGGCACAGAAGTGACGATGAGGACTTGCGAAATGACATGCAGGGTCAACACGGCGAAGCTGCGGACCTCGGCGGTCCGCGCCCTGTCGTTTGCCGCGGTGGCCGCGCTGACGCTCAATCCGGCACTCACTCCGGTGCTCGCCGCCGACTATCGCCCCGCAGCGCAGGCAGCCCCCCTGGCGGCCGACGGCCAGATGAACGCACGCTTCCTGTCGCTCGGCGTCGGCAAGTCGATCGTGATCGACCTGCCGCGCGACATCAAGGACGTGCTGGTCGCCGATCCCAAGATCGCCAATGCGGTGGTGCGCTCGGCGCAGCGCGCCTACATCATCGGCGCCGCGGTCGGCCAGACCAACATCGTGTTCTTCGACTCCGCCGGCCAGCAGATCGCGGCCTATGACATCGCCGTCAAGCGCGACCTCAACGGCCTCCGCGCCGCGCTGAAGCAGGTCCTGCCCAATTCCGACATCCAGGTCGACGGCCTCGGCGACGGCGTCGTCCTGTCCGGCACGGCAGCGAACCCGATGGAAGCGCAGCAGGCCTTCGATCTCGCCGTGCGCCTCACCAGCGCGAACGGCAACGGCTCCGACAAGGTCGTGAACTCGATCGTGGTCCGCGGCCGCGACCAGGTCATGCTGAAGGTCACGGTGGCCGAGGTCGCTCGCAGCATCGTCAAGCAGCTCGGCATCGACCTGACCGCGAACCTCAATTACGGCACCTCGGTGGTGAGCTTCACCAACGCCAACCCCTTCACGGCCCTCGGCAAGAACCTCGTCGACGGAAACAATTTGACCACCAAGTTCGGCGCAACGCCGTCGGTGCAGGCCACCCTGCGCGCGATGGAAACCGCAGGCGTGATCCGCACGCTGGCCGAGCCGAACCTGACCGCGATCTCCGGTGAATCGGCGACCTTCCTCGCCGGCGGCGAATTCCCGGTGCCGGCCGGCTATTCGTGCGACCCCGCCACCCATGTCTGCACCACGCAGATCAGCTTCAAGAAATTCGGCATCTCGCTCAACTTCACCCCGGTGGTTCTGACCGAAGGCAAGATCAGCCTGCGGGTGATGACCGAAGTATCGGAACTGTCGAACGAGAATGCGATCACGCTGTCGCAGGCGGTGACCTCGACCTCGGTGAACTCGCTGACGGTGCCCTCGATCAAGACCCGCCGCGCCGAGACCTCGCTGGAAATTCCCTCCGGCGGCGCGATGGCGATGGCCGGCCTGATCCAGCAGCAGACCAAGCAGGCGGTCAGCGGCCTGCCCGGGCTGATGCAGCTTCCGATCCTCGGCACGCTGTTTCGCAGCCGCGACTTCGTCAACAACGCGACCGAACTGGTCGTGATCGTGACGCCCTATGTCGTTCGCGCGGTTGCGCAGAAGGACCTGTCGCGCCCGGATGACGGCTTCGCGGCGCCTGCGGATCCGCAAGCCGGGCTGCTCGGCAACATCAACCGCATTTACGGCGTACCCGGCCGGACCGAACCGGCCCGGAATTACCGCGGCACCTACGGCTTTATCACCGACTGAGGCGGAACGGGGACTTCGTTATGACCACAAGACCACCCCAGACTCGCAAACGCGCCGCCGGCTTCGGTGGCGCGCTCGTCGGCATCGCGCTCGCGCTCGGCGGCTGCCAGCACGACGAGGTCACCGCCTCCATTCCCAACGATTACAAGCAGCGCCACCCGATTGCGATCGAGGAGCAGAATCGCTCGATCGTCGTCTTCGTCGGTCATGCCCGCGGCGGATTGACCGCCGCCCAGCGCGCCGACGTGATGGGCCTCGCATCGGCCTGGCTGCACGAAGGCACCGGGGCGATCCATATCGACGCGCCGTCCGGCACGCCCAACGCCCGTCCGGTCGCGGAAACGATCCGGGAAATCCAGTCCATGCTGGCTGCGGCGGGTGTTCCGCCACGCGGCGTCAGCGTCCGCCCCTACCAGCCGGACGACAAGCGCTTCCTGCCGCCGATCCGCCTCACCTATTCCAGGATCGCGGCGGTCGCGGGTCCCTGCGGCCTGTGGCCCGAGGACATCGGCCCTTCGAGCAAGAACAAGAGCTGGTTCGAGAACAAGGACTACTACAATTACGGCTGCGCCTATCAGCGCAACCTCGCGGCCATGGTCGACAATCCGTCGGATCTCGAGCAACCGCGGCCTGAAACGCCGGCCTACACGGCGCGTCGCACCACCGCCCTCGAGAAGTACAAAAAGGGACTGTCGACGTCGGCCACCTACTCTGACGCCGACAAGGCCAAGATAAGCGACACCGGAAAATGATCAGCTACGCTCGCCAGACCCCAGAAGAGCAGCCGGAAGCGTCTCTGCCGCCGGTCGAGGAGCATATCGCTCCGGCGCCGCGCGTCTCGGTCCAGGCCTTCTGCGAGACCGTGGAGACCGCCGCCGCCGTGCAGTCGGCCGGCGAGGATCGCCGCCTCGGCAAGGCCCATTTGAAGATCCAGATGGGCGGCATGGCGGCCGCCATCGAAGCCTACCGCTCCGCGCCCACGCCGAACGTGATCGTGCTCGAGAGCGACGGCCGCAACGACCTGCTGACCGGGCTCGACCAGCTCGCCACCGTCTGCGACGCCGGCACCCGCGTGGTCGTGATCGGCCGCATCAACGACGTCATGCTCTACCGCGAGCTGGTGCGCCGCGGCGTCAGCGACTACGTGCTCGCGCCGGTCGGCGCGATCGACGTCGTGCGCTCGATCTGCAACCTGTTCTCGGCGCCGGAAGCCAAGGCGGTCGGACGCATCATCGCCGTGGTCGGCGCCAAGGGCGGCGTCGGGGCGTCCACCATCTCGCACAATGTCGCCTGGGCGATCGCACGCGACCTTGCGATGGACGCGGTCGTCGCCGACCTCGACCTCGCCTTCGGCACCGCCGGGCTCGACTACAACCAGGATCCGCCGCAGGGCATCGCCGACGCGGTGTTCTCGCCCGACCGCGTCGACACCGCCTTCATGGACCGCCTGCTGTCGAAATGCACGGACCACCTCAGCCTGCTGGCGGCGCCTGCGACGCTCGACCGGGTCTACGATTTCGGCACCGACGCCTTCGACGCCGTGTTCGACACGCTGCGGGCCACCATGCCCTGCATCGTGCTCGACATTCCCCACCAATGGTCGGGCTGGACCAAGCGGGCGCTGATCGGGGCGGACGACATCCTGATCGTGGCCGCGCCCGACCTCGCCAATCTGCGCAACACCAAGAATCTGTTCGACCTGCTGAAGGCCGCGCGCCCGAACGACCGGCCGCCGCTCTACTGCCTGAACCAGGTCGGCATCCCCAAGCGTCCGGAGATCGCCGCCACCGAGTTCGCCAAGGCGATCGAGAGCCAACCGGTCGTCTCGATCCCGTTCGAGCCGCAGATCTTCGGCTCGGCGGCCAACAACGGCCAGATGATCGCCGAGATCTCGGCCAACCATAAATCTATCGAGATGTTTCTCCAGATCGCCCAGCGGCTGACCGGCCGCAGCGAGACGAAGAAGCAGAAGTCGTCCCTGCTTTCACCCCTGATTGAGAAGTTGCGGGGAAAATAGGCCGCCGCATGGAGTTGTTAAGTGTTCGGTAAGCGTAGCGGAACAGACACCGACCCTCGGGCACCCAAGCCCGGCGCCGTGTCGCCAGAGCCTGCCCAGGCTCCGGCGCCCGCAGTGCTGCGCGCGCCGGCCGCACCGGCCGTCGCCTCGCCGCCGCTCGCCCCGGCAAGGCCCGCCCCGGCCATGGAGACCCGCCGCTCCGACAATTATTACGAGGTCAAGGCGACCATCTTCGGCGCGCTGATCGAGGCCATCGACCTCGCCCAGCTCGCCAAGCTGGACTCGGAGTCCGCGCGCGAGGAAATCCGCGACATCGTCAACGAGATCATCGCGATCAAGAACATCGTGATGTCGATCGCCGAGCAGGAAGAGCTGCTCGACGACATCTGCAACGACGTGCTCGGTTACGGTCCGCTCGAGCCGCTGCTGGCGCGCGACGACATCGCCGACATCATGGTGAACGGGGCCGGCACCGTCTTCATCGAAGTCAGCGGCAAGATCCAGCGCACCGGCATCCGCTTCCGCGACAACCAGCAGTTGCTCAACATCTGCCAGCGCATCGTCAGCCAGGTCGGCCGCCGCGTCGACGAATCCTCGCCGATCTGCGACGCGCGCCTCGCCGACGGCTCCCGCGTCAACGCCATCGTGCCGCCGCTCGCGATCGACGGCCCCGCGCTCACCATCCGCAAGTTCAAGAAGGACAAGCTGACGCTGGATCAGCTCGTCAAGTTCGGCGCGATCTCGCCGGAAGGCGCCGAAATCCTGCAGATCATCGGCCGCGTCCGCTGCAACGTGCTGATCTCCGGCGGTACCGGCTCGGGCAAGACCACGCTGCTCAACTGCCTGACCAACTACATCGAGCACGACGAGCGCGTCATCACCTGCGAGGACGCCGCCGAGCTCCAGCTCCAGCAGCCCCACGTGGTGCGGCTGGAAACCCGTCCGCCCAACATCGAAGGCGAAGGCCAGGTCACCATGCGCGAGCTGGTGCGCAACTGCCTGCGTATGCGTCCCGAGCGCATCATCGTCGGCGAGGTCCGCGGACCCGAGGCGTTCGACCTGCTGCAGGCCATGAACACCGGCCATGACGGCTCGATGGGCACGCTGCACGCCAACAACCCGCGCGAGGCGCTGTCGCGCTGCGAATCCATGATCACGATGGGCGGCTTTTCCCTTCCTTCGCGAACAATCCGCGAGATGATCTGCGCCTCGATCGACGTCATCGTCCAGGCCGCGCGCCTGCGCGACGGTTCGCGCCGCATCACCCACATCACCGAGGTGATGGGCATGGAAGGCGACACCATCATCACCCAGGACATCTTCGTCTACGACCTGGTCGGCGAGGACGCCAACGGCAAGATCATCGGCAAGCACCGCTCGACCGGTATCGGCCGCCCGAGGTTCTGGGAACGCGCCCGCTATTACGGCGAAGAGAAGCGCCTTGCCGCCGCGCTGGACGCCGCGGAAGCGGCGCCGAAAACGTAGGGCAGGGCAACAGCGCATGAACATTCAGGTCCTCGCCCTCGCCTTCCTCGCCACCGCCGCCGTCGGCGGCATCGCCTGGGTTTTCCTTTACCCGCTCCTGTCCGGCGAGCGAAAGGCGGAGAGCCGTCGCGCCTCGATCGCGCGCGCCGAGGCGCCCACCGTCCGCCAGGCCGAGAAGAGCCAGCGTTCGCGCCGCGAGCAGGTCGAGACATCGCTCAAGGATCTCGAGGCGCGCCGCCAGCAGGAGAAGAGCGTTCCGCTCAGCGTCCGGCTGTCACAGGCGGGCCTCGACTGGACGCCGCAGAAATTCTGGATCGTGTCCGCCGTGGCGGGCGGTGTGTTCTTCGCGGCGGCCCTGTTCGCCGGCGGTGGCCTGCTCGGCGCCGCGGGCATGGCCTTTGCCGGCGGCCTCGGCCTGCCGCGCTGGGCGCTTAGTTTCCTGAAGAAGCGCCGCGAAGACAAATTCCTGAAAGCTCTGCCCGACGCCGTCGACGTCATCGTACGCGGCATCAAGGCCGGCCTGCCGCTGTTCGAATCGATCAAGGTCGTCGCCGCCGATTCTCCCGAGCCGCTGCGCAGCGAGTTCCTGGCCATCATCGAGACGCAGGCGATCGGCATGCCGCTCGGCGAAGCCTGCTCGCGGCTCTATGAGCGCATGCCGCTGCCGGAGGCCAATTTCTTCGGCATCGTGGTGTCGATCCAGCAGAAGTCCGGCGGCAACCTCTCCGAAGCACTCGGCAACCTCTCCAAGGTGCTGCGCGACCGCAAGAAGATGAAGGAAAAGATCCAGGCGATGTCGATGGAAGCCAAGGCCTCGGCCGGCATCATCGGCTCGCTGCCGCCCATCGTGATGTTCCTCGTTTACCTGACGACACCCGGATACATCTCGCTGCTGTGGACCCATCCCACCGGCCAGCTCATGCTGGTCGGCTGCGTGGTCTGGATGGCGATCGGCATCATGGTGATGAAGAAGATGATCAATTTCGATTTCTGATGGTGCGTGATGGTCGAATTTCTCGTTACGAAACTGCATGACGTCCGCTTCATGACCATGCTGCTGGCGGCCATCGCCGCCAGCGCCACCGTCTATACGCTGGTGATGCCGCTGTTCGCGGGCGAGGGCCTGTCCAAGCGCATGAAGGCGGTCGCGAGCGAGCGCGAGCGCATCCGGCAGCGCGAGCGCGATCGCCTGCACAAGAGCGAAAAGGTCTCGCTGCGGCAGACGCCCAAACAGCTCGTCTCCAGGGTGGTCGAGGACTTCAACCTCACCAAGTGGCTGGCGCAGGAGGCCGCGCGCGAGAAGCTCATGATGGCGGGCTATCGCGGCCAGGCGCCCTACGTCACGTTCCTGTTCGCGCGCCTGGTCACCCCCCTCGTGCTGTTCGTCGGCTCGGCCGTATACGTGTTCCTGATCGCCCATCTGGAACAGTCGGTGCCGATCAAGATCGGCATGTGCGTCGGCGCGGCCTATCTCGGCCTCCAGGCGCCGATGCTGTTCCTCAAGAATGCCATCTCCAAGCGCCAGCTCTCGATCAAGCGCGCCTTTCCCGACGCGCTCGACCTGCTGCTGATCTGCATCGAATCCGGCATGTCGGTCGAGATGGCCTTCCGCAAGGTGGCGACCGAGATCGTCGGCCAGTCGATCGCGCTCTCCGAGGAATTCACGCTGACCACGGCCGAACTGTCCTATCTGCAGGACCGCAAGGTGGCCTATGAGAACCTGGCGCGGCGCACCGGTCTCGAGGGCGTCAAGTCGGTCTGCCTTGCGCTCCAGCAGGCCGAGCGCTACGGCACTCCGCTCGGCCACTCCCTCCGTGTCATGGCGCAGGAAAACCGCGACATGCGCATGAACGAGGCCGAGAAGAAGGCGGCCGCGCTGCCGCCGAAACTGACGGTGCCGATGATCCTGTTCTTCCTGCCGGTGCTGTTCGTCGTCATTCTCGGACCGACCGGCATCAAGGTCACGGAACTGCACTGACGAGGGCGCGGAGCGCCAAGCGTCCGCGCCGACGTCTTGCAGATGCTTTGGCCTGGTCAGTCGGGCTGATTGAGCGAGGCGACGGGCGTCCGCTTCGATGTGCCGCGCGGGGCGTCGTTGCGGTTCAGCATGTCTTTCAGATACGCGACATTGGCCGCGGCCTGGTCCGGCGGCAGGTCGGACTTCACGATGGCCTCGGCCTCGGCGAAGCGTCCCTGCAGGCCGACCACCAGGCCGAGATTCTGCCGCACCCGGGAGCTTGCGCGCGGCGAGGCGTAGGCCTGGCGCAGCACTTCCTCGGCCTTGGGCAATTCCCTCGTCAGCATGTAGGACAGGCCGAGATTCGACAGCACGCCGGGATCGCCCGGCATGATCTTCAGCGCGCTCGCATAATAGCTGCGTGCCTCCTCGTGCCGGCCCATCTGGTCGAGTGCCGTGCCCTGCACGGAGAGCAGGCGCCAGTCCGGATTGTCGGGCGCATGCGCCTTCGACAGCACGTCGAAGGCCTGCTGGAAATTGCCATTGTCGGCGAGCGCGCGGCCGTATTGGGCGAGCAGCGCCTTGTTGCCGGGATTGGCGATGGTGGCCTGCTCGAGCACCGCGGCGGCCTGGGCGCGCTGGCCGTTGGCGCGCAGCGCCTGGCCGTAGCCGAGGGCCGCCTCCGCGTCCTTGGGATTGGCACGGTAGCGCTCGCCATAGACGTCGACGGCGCGGGCGGGATCCGCCGGAGCGGCTTCCGCCTTCTGCCCGATCGAACCGGTGACGTCGGAAAGCTTCGACATCGCCGTGCAGCCGCCAAGGCCCATGGCCAGCGCTGCGACCAGCGAGGTAGACGCAAGAAGCTGGGCAGGACTGAACCGTTGACGCATAACCCCTTGACTCTCGCGCGGAATGATCGAGCCGAACGCGTCAGCAATAGACTGTTAACCCTAACGGCCGGTTAACGAGGGGAGCCCGCGCTCTTACGGCGGCGCGTCCGGCGGCGCCGTTCCGCCGAGGCCGAGGTCCAGACCCAACTCCCTGATCTGGGCGCCCAGCTCGCGCAGCAATTGCAGCCTTTGCCGCGCATGCTCCTGAGCACCGGCATCCTCGCGCGGCAGTCGTGGCAACTGGCGCAGGAGGTCGTCGCGACGGATCAGCCGGTCGGCGCGAAGCTCGTCCAACACGGCGTCGTCGATGCCGAGCATTTCGGCGGACTGCTCGATCAGTTGACTGAGCAGCGCCTCCACGGCGGTCATCGCCGCGGCCTCGGGCTTTCGTCCGGATCTCGAGAACTTGTCTTCGATGTCCATCCAGACATGCAGCGTGACGAGATAGGTGTAGAGCGCGCTGGCCCAATCCGGTCCGGCTTCGTCGTAGAAGCTGCGGCGCATGAACAGCCGGCGGGCGAACGCCGTGACCTGGTCCCGCTTCAGCGACGCGCAGGAGGCAATCTCGATCGCCGACTGGAAGGCAGGGTCGCGGGAAAAGTCCCGCCCGGCCGGAAGCCTGATGAGGCCGTCGGCGAGGTTCGAGTCGAGCGGTGCAAATGCGCCACCGTTGCGCGGCCGCGAATAGCGGGCGACCGTAAACCGGTACTCCGGCCGCGCGGCCTCGGGCGCGGCGCCGAAATGGATGATGTTGAACCCGGCATCATCGCCGGACTGGCCGGTCGAGGACGGGCAGGACAGCACGTAGATCGTGCGCCAGAAGTCTTCGCCCCCTTTGCTGCGTGTCGCACGCGGATCGGGGATCGAGTAGCGGGTCAGCCCTTCGACATGCCGGTGGCCATGCAGGACCAGATTGACGTTGAGCGAGGTGGCCGCCTCGAGAAAGGTCGCGGGCGCGGCGAGGTACATCAGCGGCTCGTCGGGGGTGCCGAGAAACCGCTTGCCCTCACCCGTCGCCTGCGGCAGCGGATGATGATGCAGCGCCAGCACCCGCACCAGGTCTTCGGCGGGCTCGGCATGGTCGGCGCGGCCTGCCGAACCCAGGCTGCCGGCGAGCTCGACGCTCAGCCGGGCGGAATCGGTGACCATCAGATTGTAGGCTTTCTCGTCGACAGTGCCGCTCGCAAAATTCGTCAGGCTTGCACGGTTGGAATCGAGCAGCACGAGGTCGAGGCCGGACTGACGGTAGTAGACGTTCTTCGAGGTGCGCGGCAGGCGGAGATAGTCGTAGGCGTCGTGACGGCCGGCGCGCTGGCTCGGGCGCTTGACGTCGTGATTGCCGGCGATCGCCTGGACGTCGGTGAACAGGCCGGTTTGCCGCAGCGAGGTCATGACGGCGAGCGCCTCTTCGAGCGCGCGCGGCGTCGGGTCGTTGACGAGATCGCCCGTGATCAACAGGATGCGATCGGGAACATCCGACCAGGCCGACATCCTCTCGCGGATGGCAGCGCTGAGGACCTCGATTGCAGGAAGCAGGCGGCCCGAGCCGTCCAGATGCAGGTCGGAAATCTGCACAATGACGAACGATCTATTCATTTTGCGCCGCTCATCGCAAATGCTGCGCCGCCCAAACGATCAGACAAATGCCTTCGACGAACGGGTTGAGGTCAACCGGATTGCCGCCGCTCTTGCGCTCGAGACGAAGAAATCCGCACGGCACAATTTAAAATATCCGGTGATAATGCCACAACCGCAGCGCTAGTAAAGCCCTGCGGCCGGGCTCTCGTGAACGGAGGTTCTCTCCGCGAATACGGGGCGGGCCGCAAATGGTTTCGCCGACCCGGTCAATATTCGATGGCGAGACGCTTGCGGATTTCGTCCAGGCGCTTGTCGAGCGCATCGAAGCGCGCGTGGACGGAACGGTCGTGGAGATAGAACACGTAACCACCGGCGAGGAACGCGAAGATCCAATGATGGTGCTCGACATAGCTGAACACGGCCTCGATCGCCTGGCCCAGGAATGCGGCCACGCTCCACACAACGTCCATCTGTCCTTCCTCCCGGCACGCTGGTCTCTCACCGGCGTTCCCTGCGCCGTTGGCGACCAAATTGGCTAGGAACCTAGCACGGCCCCCCTGCCGCGAGTAGCGGCTCGCGGGAGCGGCGGCCGCAAAGCGATTGCGGGCATGGCAAAACTCTGCGAAGTCTGCTCGCGAGCCGCCTCATTTCGATTTGCCGATCCGGACCTGCCCATGCCTTCCGTCTTCGAGACGTCATCGACCGCCATCCCGATCCACTTCGTCACCAAATCGGGCTGGGATGCGGCGCGCGAGACCCTGCCGCCGGCGCAGCGTCAGTTCGCCACCGCGAACGCTTTTGCCGCCAAGCCCGGCGGCTATCTGGCGCTGCCCGGCCCCGACGGTACGATCGCGCAGGTTCTGTTCGGCCTTGAGGACGACGGCGCGAAGTCGCGCGACCTGTTCCGGCCGGGCGCCCTGCCCGGCCTGTTGCCGCCGGGCACCTACCGTTTCGCCAATTCACCGCACGACGCACGGCTCGCAGCGCTCGCCTTCGCACTCGGCTGCTATCGCTTCGCCCGTTACCGCAAGGCGGATCGTCCCGACGTCCGGCTGGTGCCGCCGGACGGCGTCGACGCGGCCGAAATCACGCGCATCGCGGACGCTGCGATGCTGGCGCGCGATCTCATCAACACGCCCGCCAACGACATGGGGCCGGAAGAACTGGCCGCAGCCGCGCAAGGCCTCGCCGCAGAGTTCGGCGCGAGCTTTGCGTGCACCATCGGCGAGGATCTGCTCAAGCAGAATTTTCCGCTGGTCCATGCCGTCGGCATGGCGTCGGATCGCGCTCCCCGGCTGATCGACATCGGCTGGGGCGATGCCGCCCATCCCAGGGTGACGCTGGTCGGCAAGGGCGTCTGCTTCGACACCGGCGGGCTCGACCTCAAGCCGTCGAGCGGCATGCTGATCATGAAGAAGGACATGGGCGGCGCCGCCAACGTGCTGGCGCTCGCGCGCATGGTGATGGATGCGAGGCTGAAGGTCCGGCTGCGCGTGCTGATTCCGGCGGTGGAGAACGCGGTGTCCGGCAACGCGTTCCGCCCGCTCGACATCTTCACCTCGCGCAAGGGAATTACGGTCGAGATCGGCAATACCGACGCCGAAGGACGCCTCGTGCTCGCCGACGCGCTGGCGCTCGCCGACGAGGAGACTCCGGACCTGCTGATCGATCTCGGCACGCTCACGGGCGCCGCGCGCGTCGCGCTGGGGCCGGAGTTGCCGCCCTTCTACACCAATGACGAGACGCTTGCCGCCGACCTCGCGCGCTGCGCGGCGAAGGAGAACGATCCGTTGTGGCGCATGCCGCTGTGGCCACCTTACGATGCGTGGCTGGATTCGAAGGCGGCCACCATCACCAACGCGCCTTCCGGCGGCTTCGCCGGCTCGATCACCTGCGCGCTGTTCCTGCAGCGTTTCGTCGAGCAGGCCAGGAGCTGGCTGCATGTCGACATCTACGGCTGGACGCCGTCGGCGAAGCCGGCACGGCCCGAAGGCGGCGAATGCCAGGCCGCGCGCGCCATCTACGCGTTGCTGAGCGAACGCTATGGATGATCCAAGATACGATCCAAGGCTGACACCGGCGCGGGGCGACCTTGCCGCAAAATATCTCGAAGGCAAGGTGAAGGCCGAGCGCTTCGTCACCGGCGAGGAGTTCGAGGTGACCCTGCCGGTCGTACCGGTGCGCGAGCAGCCGACGGCGGCCGCGATGCAGATGACCGAAGCGCTGCGCGGCGAGCGCGTGACGGTGTACGACCGCAACGGCGAAGGCTGGGCCTGGGGCCAGCTCGCTGGCGACGGTTATGTCGGCTGGCTGCCCGATGCCGCACTCTCGAAGCCGGACGCCGCGCCCACGCACAAGGTCAGCGCGCTCAGGACATTTGCGTTCCCCGGCCCGTCGATCAAGCTGCCGCCGAGCGACACGCTGGTGCTGGGATCGAAGCTCGCGATTTCGCGCGAGGACGGCAGCTTTGCGGTGACGCGCGACGGGCAATTCCTGCCCAGGTCGCATCTTGCGGCGCTCGATCACCGCGAGCCGGATTTCGTCGCGGTCGCCGAGCGCTTCGTCGGCACGCCCTATCTGTGGGGCGGCAAGAGCAGTCTTGGCATCGACTGCTCGGGCCTCGTGCAGGTCGCGCTGATTGCGGCGGGGATCGGATGCCCGCGCGACAGCGACATGCAGCAGGCGGGCCTCGGCCGCGCGCTGGAGCCGCATGAGCGCAGCAGCCTGCAGCGCGGCGATTTGATCTTCTGGAAGGGCCATGTCGCCATCGTCCGCGACGCCGGCACCATGGTTCACGCCAATGCGCACCACATGGCGACGGTGATCGAGCCGATCGAGCCGGCGGTTGCCAGGATCAGGCAGGCGGGCAGCGAGGTCGTCGCGATCAGGCGGCTTTGATCCGGCCTTACGTCGCCACCGAGCCGTTGCCCGCCGTCTCCAGCCGGAACGCGGCCGCGAACAGCGCGCGCGTGTAATCGGTCTTCGGATTCTTGAACAGCTCGGCGGCCTGCCCTTCCTCGACCACCTTGCCGCCGCGCATCACGATGAGATGGCTCGCAAGCGAGGCGACGACGCGCAAATCGTGCGAGATGAACATGTAGGTCAGATCGCGCTTGCGCTGGAGCTCGCGCAGCAGATCCACCATCTGCGCCTGGAACAACATGTCGAGCGCGCTGGTGGGCTCGTCCAGCACGACGAAATCCGGCTCCAGCACCACCGCGCGCGCGATGCTGATGCGCTGGCGCTGACCGCCGGAGAATTCATGCGGATAGCGGTAGCGGGTGTCGGCCTTCAGTCCGACATCCTCGAGCGCCTTGACGACCCGCGCCTCGCGCTCCTCGCGCGACAGTCCCGGCTGATGCACGCCGAGGCCCTCTTCGATGATGTCGGCAACCGACATGCGCGGGCTGAGCGAGCCGAACGGATCCTGAAACACGATCTGCATGTCGCGCCGGAACGGCCGCATCTCCTTGAAGCGCAGGCCCTGGATATCTTTTCCTAAGAATACGATACGCCCGTTGGAGGAGATCAGCCGCAGCAGGGCGAGGCCGAGCGTGGTCTTGCCCGAGCCGGATTCTCCGACGACGCCGAGCGTCTCGCCCTTGCGGACGGCGATATTGACGCCGTCGACCGCCTTGATGTGGCCGACCGTCTTGCGCATCAGGCCGCGCTTGATCGGAAACCAGACCTTGAGGTCGTCGGCCGCCATCACCACAGGCGCATCCGGCTGCGGCGGCGCTGGATCCGGTTTCGGCTCCGCCGCCAGGAGATCGCGTGTATAGGGATGCTTCGGGCTTTTGAAGACCTGCTCGACCGGCCCCTGCTCGACGATCTCGCCGCCCTTCATGACGCAGACGGTGTCGGCGATGCGGCGCACGATGCCAAGATCATGGGTGATGAAGAGCAGGCTCATGCCGAGCCGCGCGCGGATGTCGCCGAGCAGCGCCAGGATCTGCGCCTGCACGGTGACGTCGAGCGCCGTGGTCGGCTCGTCCGCGATCAAGAGGTCGGGCTCGTTGGCGAGCGCCATCGCGATCATCACGCGCTGGCGCTGGCCACCGGAGAGCTGGTGCGGATAGCTGTTCAGCCGCGTCTCGGGATCGGGGATGCCGACCTGGGTCAAAAGCTCCAGCGTCCGCTTCCGCGCCAGCGCATTGCTGGTCGGATTGTGGAGCTGGATGATCTCGCCGATCTGCGCCTCGATCGTGTGCAGCGGATTGAGCGAGGTCATCGGCTCCTGGAAGATGATGGAGATGTCGCTGCCGCGAATCTCGCGCATCTCGGGCTCGGACCGGTCGATCAGCTCCTGTCCCTTGAAGCGGATGCTGCCCGAGGGGTGCGAGGCGCTCGGATAGGGCAGCAGCTTCAGGATCGAGAGCGCGCTGACGGACTTGCCGGAACCGGATTCGCCGACCAGCGCCAGGCATTCGCCGCGCTTGATCTGGAACGAGACCTTGTCGACCGCAAGCGTCGTGGCGCCGCCCTGGTGGAAGGCCACCGAGAGGTCGCGCACGGCAAGCAGGGGCTGGTTGATCGCGTCCATCGTGCCCTCACTTGAACGTCTTGCGCGGATCGAAGGCGTCGCGCACGGCCTCGCCGACGAAGATCAGCAGCGACAGCATGATCGCGACGGAGAAGAAGCCGGAGAAACCGAGCCAGGGCGCCTGCACATTGGACTTGCCCTGCGACAGCAGCTCGCCGAGCGATGGCGAGCCGGGGGGCAGACCGAAGCCGAGGAAGTCCAGCGCGGTCAGCGTCATCACCGATGAGGACACGATGAACGGCAGGAACGTCATGGTCGCGACCATCGCGTTCGGCAGCAGATGCCGGAACATGATCACCGCGTTCGACACACCGAGCGCGCGCGCCGCCTGGATATATTCGAAATTGCGGCCGCGCAGGAACTCCGCACGCACCAATCCGACCAGCGCCACCCAGGAAAACAACAGCAGGATGCCCAGCAGCACGAAGAAGCCCGGCACCAGCACCGACGACAGGATGAGCAGCAGATAGAGCGAGGGGATCGCAGTCCATATTTCGATGAAGCGCTGGAAGGTGAGGTCGATCCAGCCGCCGAAATAGCCCTGCACCGCGCCCGCCGCGATGCCGACGATGGAGGAGACGATGGTCAGGCAGAGACCGAACAGCACCGAGATGCGGAAGCCGTAGATCAGCCGGGCCACCACGTCGCGGCCCTGGTCGTCGGTGCCGAGCCAGTTGTATTCAAGGTCGCGGCAGCCTTTCAGCCCCTTCTTCTCGACGACCGGCTTGCACTGCGCTTCCGTCAACATCCAGGTCGGGGGCGAGGGCGCCGGTGTCGGCAGATCGAGATTGTGGGTATCGTAGGAATAGCGGATCAGCGGCCAGACGACGATGCCGTTCTTCTCCTTGATCAGCTTCTGCAAATAGGGGTCGCGATAATCGGCCGCGGTCTCGAAGTCGCCGCCGAATGTCGTCTCCGAATAGGTGACGAAGGCCGGCCAATAGAGATGACCGTCATATTTGATCAGGAACGGCCGGTCGTTGGCGATCAGCTCGGCGAACAGCGACACCACGAACAGGACCATGAAGATCCAGAACGACCAATAGCCGCGCCGGTTCGCCTTGAAGTTCTCCCAGCGCCGCCTGTTGAGCGGCGATGGTGCGAACGGCTTGCGCGTGATCGGCACGGCGTCGCCGAGCGGCGACTTCGCGGTGGTCTCGATCGGGGTGGGAGCGGTCAGCGCCATCAGACTTCTCGCGCCTCGAAATCGATTCGCGGATCGATCCACATGTAGGTCAGATCCGAGATGAGGTTGACCACGAGGCCAACGAGCGAAAAGATGAAGAGCGTGCCGAACACCACGGGATAGTCGCGGTTGAGCACGCTTTCGAAGCTGAGCAGTCCCAGCCCGTCCAACGAGAAGATGGTCTCGATCAGAAGCGAGCCCGAGAAGAAGGCGTGAATGAAGGTGCTGGGAAAGCCCGCAATGACGATGAGCATCGCGTTGCGGAAGACATGGCCATACAGCACCCGGTTCTCGCTGCAGCCCTTCGCGCGCGCAGTCATGACGTATTGCTTGCGAATCTCGTCCAGGAACGAGTTCTTGGTCAGGAACGTCATGGTGGTGAATGCGCCGAGCCCCATGGCGATCAGCGGCAGCGTCAAATGCCAGAAGTAATCGATGATCTTCCAGTACCAGGGAAACTGCGACCAGCCGTCTGACGTCAGTCCGCGCAGCGGGAACCAGTTGAAGAACGAGCCGCCGGCAAACAGGATGATGAGAAGGATCGCGAACAGGAAGCCTGGAATGGCATAGCCGAGCACGAGCACGCTCGACGTCCAGGTATCGAAGCGCGTTCCGTCTTTCACGGCTTTGCGAATGCCGAGCGGTATCGAGATCAGATAGGTCAGGATCGTCAGCCAGAGGCCAAGCGAGATCGAGACCGGCAGCTTTTCCTTGACCAGCTGGAGCACACTGACGTCGCGGAAGTAGCTCTTGCCGAAATCGAAGCGGGCGAAATTCCACACCATCAGCGCGAAGCGCTCCGGCGCCGGCTTGTCGAAGCCGAACTGCACCTCCAGCTTCTTGATGAAATCGGGATCGAGCCCCTGCGCGCCCCGGTATTTCGAATTGATGGCATCGCCGCCGGCACCGACCTGACCGGGCGCGCGCTGCGCGAAATCATTGCCTCCCGAAATCCGCGAAGTGCCGCCGGTGTCGGCCCCGGACAACTGCGCGATCACGCGCTCCACCGGACCGCCCGGTGCGAACTGCACGACGACGAAGGACACGAAGAGGATCCCGAGCAAGGTCGGGATCATCAGGAGGATGCGGCGGGCGATATAGGCGCTCATGGCTACTTCGCCTGCTCCAGCTTGGCCGCCTTGGTGGCGTCATACCACCACAAGGTTCGCTCGCCCACGCCGCTCGCAGAGTCCGAGAGGGGGTAACGTGGCAGGTTCGCAGGATGGTCGAACTGGTCCCAATAGGCCAGCCGGTGGCTGGTATTGTACCATTGCGGCACCCAGTAGCGACCGGCGCGGAAGACCCGGTCGATCGCGCGACACGCGATGGTCAGATCGTTGCGCGTTTCCGCCGCCATCGCCTTCTCGACCAGCGCGTCGAGCGCGGGACTGGATGCGCCGGCGAGATTGTAGGACCCCTTCGTCGTCGCAGCCTGCGAAGTGAAGTAGGTCCGCAGGCTGTCCCCTGGCGTCGCCGACATCGAGAGGCGTTGAATGGCAAAGTCGAAATCGAAGGACTCGAGCCTCGCGCGATACTGGACCGCGTCGATGAGGCGCAGATTGGCCTCGATGCCGAGCACGCTCAGATTCTTGATGAACGAGGCATGGTGCGGCTGGAACGAGGCCTCGTCGGTCAGGAATTCGACCGCGAAGACCTCCCCGTTCGGAAGCAGCCGCTTGCCGTCCTTGACCGGCAACTGCGCCTCCTGAAGCAATTGCTGGGCCTTGCGCAGCAGTGCGCGATCCTGGCCCGAGCCGTCCGACACCGGCGGCACGAACGGCTCGCCGAACACCTCGTCGGGCACCTGGCCGCGGAAGGGCTCGAGCAGCTTCAACTCCTCGGGGGAAGGCAGGCCTTGCGCGACGAGGTCCGAATTCTGGAACGGGGAGATCGTGCGCGCATAGGCGCCATACATGATGCTCTTGTTGGTCCACTCGAAATCGAAGGCGAAATTCAGCGCCTCGCGGAGCTTCGGGTTCCTGAATTTTTCGCGCCGTGTGTTGATGAACCAGCCTTGGCCGCCCGACGGCGTCTGATCCGGCACCTGCTCGCGCTTGACGCGGCCGTCCTTGATCGCCGGAAAATCGTAGCGCGTCGCCCAGATGCGCGAGGTGAACTCCTCGCGGTACAGATAGTTCTTGCCGGTAAAACCTTCGAAGGCGACGTCGCGGTCGCGGTAGAACTCGTAGCGGATCACGTCAAAATTGTTGCTGCCGCGGCAGACCGGCAGGTTCGCGCCCCACCAGTCCTTGACCCGTTCGAACTCGATGAAGCGGTTGATCTCGAACTTGCCGACCTTGTAGGGGCCGGAGCCCAGCGGCGTCTCTGTCGTGCTTTGGTCGAACGGACGGCTGGCGTAATAGGCTTTCGAGAAGATCGGCAGCCCCGCGACATAGAGCGGCACGTCACGTGCCCGCTTCTCGGCGAACGTCACGATCACGGTGGCCTCGTCGAGCGCTTCGGCGCCCTTGACGTCGCGCATCTGGAGCTGGACCAGCGGATGGCCCTTCTCCTTCAGCACGTTGACCGAGAACGCAACGTCTTGTGCGGTCAATTTCGAGCCATCGTGAAATTTCGCCTCTGGCCTGATCGTGTATCGATAGCTGAGCTTGTCGGGTGAAACCTGCACCGACTTGGCGGCGAAGCCGTACATCGCATCCGGCTCGTCGCCGGCACGCGCCATCAGCGAGACGAAGGTCAGGTCCATGCCTTGCGCACCCTCGCCTTTCAGGATGAAGGCATTGAGCGAGTTGAAGGTCTGGAAGGACTGGTTGTAGCCCTTCGTCGACGGAATAAGCGAGAACGTGCCGCCCTTCGGCGCATCCGGATTGACATAGTCGAAGTGGCGGAAATCGGCGGGGTATTTGAGATCGCCGAACGCCGAGATGCCGTGCGCCTCGGTCCCCGCCTCCGACGCGCGCGCGCTGCGCGGCACGCCAAGGGACGCGCCGAGAGCGCCGCCTGCGCCCAGGGCCAGCAGGTGCCGGCGTGACATCTGCGTCATGCGGGAATTATCCTTCACGACTTCTTTGCGATCCGCGCCGCCTTGTCCGCGTCGTACCACCAGATGAACGGGAAGCCTGACTGGCCGTATTTGGGCAATTCCGCCGGCCGGCCGAAGCGATCCCAGCGCGCGGTGCGCACCTTGTTGTAGGTCCACTGCGGGATGACATAGTGATTCCACAGTAGCACGCGGTCGAGCGCCTTGGTTGCGGCCACGAGATCATCGCGATCGGTGGCGTAGATCAGCCGCTCGATCAGCTTGTCGATCGCCGGGTTCTTGATGCCCGCGATATTGCGCGACCCGGCGATGTCGGCCGTCTTGGACGACCAGAACTCGCGCTGCTCGTTGCCCGGCGACTGCGACTCGCCCCAGGAGTTGGTGACGACGTCGAAATCCCACTCCCGCGTCCTGTTCTCGTATTGCGTCGGATCGACCGTCCGCACGCTGACGGCGATGCCGAGCCGCTCCAGCGACGGCTTGTAGAACAGCGTGACCCGTTCGAAGCTCGGATCCTGATTCAGCAGCTCCAGGGAGAACTGTGCGCCGGTTTTGGCGTCGACCAGTTTCCGGTCGCGCACCTCGTAGCCAGCGTCCTTGAACAGGCGCAGCGCCTCGCGCAGATTGTCGCGCACCGCTTCCGGGCTGCCGCCGACCGGATTGGTGTAGGCCGTCGTGAAGACCTCGGGCGGGACCTGGGCGCGGACGGTCTCGAGGATCTCGAGCTCCTTGCCCTGCGGCAGGCCGGTCGCCATCAGCTCGTCGATGCCATCGAAATAGCTGCTGACCCGCTTGTACTGACCGTAGAAGATCTGCTTGTTCATCTCCTCGAAGTCGAAGGCGTAGTTGAGTGCGCGACGCACGCGGGGGTCGCTGAACTTGGCGCGGCGCAGGTTGGGCACGAAAGCCTGCATGACGCCCGAGCTGCGGTTGGCGAACTCCTCGAGGATCACCCGCTTTTCGCTCACGGCCGGGAAGTCGTAGGCAGTCGCCCAGTTCTTGGCGCTGTTCTCGGTGCGCCAGTCGACCTGATCGGCCTTGAAGGCCTCGATCGCCACCGTGGCGTCACGGAAATACTCGTAACGCATCTCGTCGAAATTGTTGCGGCCCACGTTGGCGGCGAAATCGCGCCCCCAGTAATCCTTGACGCGCTCCAGCGCGATCGACCGTCCCGCGACGAATTCCTTCACCCTGTACGGACCGGAGCCGAGCGGCACTTCGAGTGTGGTGGCGGAGACATCGCGCTTGCGGCCCTGCGCGTCCGTCCCCTCCCACCAGTGTTTCGGCAAAACGATGAGCTGCCCGACGATCTGCGGCAGTTCGCGATTGCCCGGCGCGTCGAACACGAACTTCACCTCGCGCTCGCCGACCTTCTCGGCCTTCACCACATGGCTGTAATAGGCCGAGTACATCGGGTGGTGCTTCTTGAAGGACTCCAGCGAGAAGATCACGTCGTCCGCTGTGACCGGCTTGCCGTCATGCCATTTGGCCTGCGGCCGTAAACGATAGGTGACGAAGGCAAAATCATCCGGGTGGCTCACGGCCTCGGCCAGCGCGCCGTATTCGGTCGAGACCTCGTCGAGCGCGGGCGTCATGAGCGATTCGTAGATGAAGGCCACGGCGCCAGCCACCTGCCCCTTCACGCCGGAAACGACGATGTTGAAATTGTCGAATGTGCCGACGGCGATCTGGCGCGCGACGCCGCCCTTGGGCGCGTCCGGGTTGACATAGTCGAAGCGCTTGAAGTCGGCGGGGTACTTGACCTTCCCGAACAGCGACAAGGCATGGCGCCAGGGGAGCGCACCTGAAGCCGCCTCACTCGCGGATTGCGCACCGGCCGTGCCGATGACCGGGAGCCCGGCTGCGGAACCGAGGGCGGGGAGCGCTGCGGCGGCAGTGCCGGTGAGCAGGAGATCACGTCGGGTAATGGCCAAATCAACATCCCTGTCTTGAAGGAGGTTACCCCTTTAAGTGCTCAATATAGGCGAGGTTTCGACCGGATACGTTGCTTTTTCCTCATCTTGAAGGCCTGGGGCGGCGGTCCGCTGCGGCCAAACGCCCCGATAAATTCGCCGCGAGGCCCGGATAAGGAAACGGCCAGGCTTTTCAGCCTGGCCGCATATTCCAAGGTCGAGTGCCCGGAAGCCTTACTTCGATGCCGTCGGCAGCGGCTTAGGATGCTCCGACAGCGAATTCAGATAGGCAATGACGTCGGCGCGCTCGGAATCCTTCGGAATGCCGGCGAAGCCCATCGCCGTGCCCGGGATGAAGCCCTTCGGATTGGCAATGAACTTGTTGAGATCTTCGATCGTCCAGTCGCCGCCCTTGGCCTTCATGGCGGCCGAGAAGTTGAAGCCGTTTTTACCCGTCCCCCTCGCCTCGCCGACGACGCCATAGAGGTTCGGGCCGACGCGATTCGGGCCGCCCTTCTCGAAGGTGTGGCAGGCGCCGCACTTCTTGGCGGCGGCCGCGCCCTTCTCGACGGAGGCGGTCTGGAGCAGCTTTTCGATCGGCTCGGAGGCCGCGGCGGCAGCCCCGCCTTCCTTGCCGTGAGCGGCGTCTTCCTTCACGGCGATCTCGAAGCCCGGCTTTTCCGGCATCTTGGGCGCGAACAGCGCGCTCGCGGTGAAGCTCGTCACCAGCAGAAGGAGACAGGTGCCAAGCACGGCACCGAGAATCTTGTTGAGTTCAAACGAGTCCATTTCCGGCCAGGCCCCACACCGTAAAGAGGATTGAGCGGCCAGGCGGCCGCCAGGACGAGCCTCGGGAGAATCACGCGTTCCTTGCTTTTCCCCCGAGTTTTGCCACTCAGATATCGGTTTGCCCGGGGTCTGGCAACCCGTATAAGCGACGGCGCTTTCGCCTCGTCCCCATTCCATTTCTCGACGCGGAAAACCTCCCGTTTTCAGGCCCTTGAACCCAGACCCTGCAATCATGATCGACCCCCGCATCCTGGTGCTGATCCCGGCCCGCATGGCCGCCACCCGCCTGCCCGGCAAGCCGCTTGCCGACATCGCGGGCCTCCCCATGATCGTGCATGTGATGCGCCGCGCCGAGGCCGCCGCGATTGGCCGGGTTGCGGTCGCAACCGACACGGCCGAAATCGCCGCCGTCGTGACCGCCCATGGCGGCGAGGCGGTGATGACCCGCTCCGACCACCCCTCGGGCTCCGACCGCATCCACGAAGCCATGCAGAAGCTCGATCCGGCCGGCAAGGCCGAGATCGTGGTCAATCTCCAGGGCGATTTCCCCACCATCACGCTCGACAACATCCGCGAGGTGCTGCCGCCGCTGGACGATCCGGCCGTCGACATCGCCACGCTGGCCTCGCAGATCCATACCGAGGAGGAAGACCTCGCGCCAAGCGTCGTGAAGGCGATAGGAACCTCGCTCGGCGGCAGGCGCATGCGCGCACTTTATTTCACCCGCGCGACCGCTCCGACCGGCGACGGACCGCGTTACCACCATATCGGCCTCTACGCCTATCGCCGCGCCGCCCTGGAGCGGTTCGTCGCCCTGCCACCCTCGCCGCTGGAATTGCAGGAGAAGCTCGAACAGCTCCGGGCGCTGGAGGCCGGGATGCGGATCGATTTCACCATTGTCGACACCGTGCCGCGCGGGGTTGACACACCGGCGGACCTCGAGACCGCCCGCAGCATCCTTTCCAAATCCTGAGCCGCTGTTAGAAGACCAACCATGAGCAAGATGAAAATCGCATTCCAGGGCGAACCTGGCGCCAATTCCCACATCGCCATCGTCGAGGCCTATCCCGACGCCGAGCCGATGCCCTGCGCGACCTTCGAGGACGCACTGTCGGCGATCTCGTCCGGCGAGGCCGATCTCGGCATGATCCCGATCGAGAATTCAGTCGCCGGCCGCGTCGCCGACATTCACCATCTGCTGCCGGCCTCCGGCCTCTTCATCATCGGCGAATGGTTCCTGCCGGTCCGGCACCAGCTGATGGCGGTGAAGGGGACCAGGATCTCCGACATCAAGAGCGTCGAGAGCCATGTGCATGCGCTCGGCCAATGCCGGCGCATCATCCGCAAGCTCGGCATCAAGCCGATCGTGCACGCCGACACCGCCGGCAGTGCCCGCGACATCTCCGAGCGCAACGACAAGTCGGTGGCCGCGATCGCCTCGCGCCTCGCCGCGAAGATCTACGGCCTCGACATCCTCGCCGAGGACATCGAGGACGAATCGCACAACACGACGCGATTCGTGGTGCTGGCGCGCGAGCCGAAATGGGCCGCCCCGGGCTCCGGCCCGCTGGTGACGACATTTGTCTTCCGGGTTCGCAATCTGCCCGCCGCGCTCTACAAGGCGCTCGGCGGCTTTGCCACCAACGGCGTCAACATGACCAAGCTCGAAAGCTACATGGTGGACGGCAATTTCTTCGCTACCCAGTTCTATGCCGACGTCGACGGACATCCCGAAGACAAGGCCCTCGCCTTCGCGATCGAGGAGCTGAAATTCTTCTCGCGCGAATTCCGCATCGTCGGCGTCTATCCGGGCCACCCCTTCCGGGCGACGTTCAGCGAGACGCAGGATTGATTGCATGTCCCGGACGCGCGAAGCGCGAGCCGGGACCCAGAAGCCGCGAGAGCCGGGACTGCGATGGGCCCCGGCTCAGCAGCGCACCGCTGAAGAAGCGCTGCGCTGCGTCCGGGGCACGAGAGCTCTACCCAGCCGCTCCAGGCCCAAACGCCTTCGCCAGCAGCGAATACGACTTCTTGCGCGCCTCGTGATCGTACACGGCCGTGATCACCATCAGCTCGTCCGGCTTGCTGGCATCGATCAGCGGCTGCAGCTTCCTCTGCACAGTCGCAGGGCTGCCGACGAACAGGCGCGAACGGTTGCGGGCGACCGAGTTGCGCTCGGAATCCGTATAGGGATAGGCCAGCGCCTCCTCGACGCTCGGCAGCGGCAGATACTGGCCGCGGTCGCGGCGCAGGCGGTTGAGGTCGGCAGACGAGGCGAGCTTTTCGGCCTCCTCGTCGGTGTCGGCCATGATGATTGCGACGGCGAGGATCGCGTGCGGGCTCGCGCGCCACGCCGAGGGCTGGAAGCGGTTGCGGTAATGCACCATCGCGTCGACCGCATCGTGGGAGGCAAAGTGATGGGCGAAGGCGAAGCCCATGCCGACCTGGGCTGCGAGCTCCGAGGAATAATCGCTGGAGCCGAGCAGCCAGATCGGCGGCAGGGGCGTGTCGTCAGGCATCGCGACGACGTTGTTGTAGGGATGGTTCGGCGGGAATTCGCGGGTCTCCCACAGGATCAGCTCGTGCAACCGCTCCAGGAAATCGTCGCCTTCGCGGCGGTCGAGCCGGCTGCGCAGCGCGTAAGCGGTGGCGCCGTCAGTGCCCGGCGCACGGCCAAGGCCTAGGTCGATCCGGCCGGGAAACAGCGCCTCCAGCATCTTGAAGCGCTCAGCGACCACCAGCGGGGCGTGGTTGGGCAGCATCACGCCGCCCGAGCCGACGCGGATGTGCTTCGTCACCGCCGCGATCTGCCCGATCATCACGTCGGGCGCGGGGCTGGCGACGGAGGCGAGGTTGTGATGCTCGGCGAGCCAGTAGCGGACATAGCCGAGCCCGTCGACGTGCTGGGCCAGATCGATGCTGTTGCGCAGCGCCGTGGCGGGTTTTGTGCCCGTGGTGACGACGGAAAGGTCGAGGACTGAAAGCGGGATCATGGCGCGCTAACGTAGTCGCGGACGGCGCGGCGGCAATGGGCAGACTGCGCAGGTCAGGCGTGTGCCGGCACGTGCGCGACCCGTACAAACGCGGTGGGACAGCGATCTTACCTTACACGTAGATTTCATACTGCCCACCAAGACCAAGCGGAGGCGAGACCGACATAAATCATATAATACATTGATATGATTGTTATATACTGAAAACGAAACTTCCCACTCAAGACCGATGTTGCATTATTTTGGCCTTCTTCTTGGCAAGAGTGGGCAGTTTCCCATATCCGATGGGCTATTGAGCTTGAGCACTTTGCCTTATCCTGCCGGCTTCCAATCCAGATCTGACTAAACCTGCCGCGAAGAACTTGGAGTGAGTGGCGCCATGACTGATCCGACCAATCCTGCCCGCACCGAGGGGCAAGACGGGCACCTCGCCGCGAAGCGGCCGGCGATCTCCTTCGAGTTCTTTCCGCCCAAGACCGAGGAGATGGAGCGCAATCTCTGGGACACCATCAACCGGCTGGCGCCGCTCGACCCGAAATTCGTGTCGGTGACCTACGGCGCCGGCGGCTCGACCCGCGAGCGCACCCATTCCACCATCGCGCGCATCCTGAAGGAGACGGCGCTGCTGCCGGCCGCGCACCTGACCTGCGTCGGCGCCTCGCGCGGCGAGATCGACGAGATCGTCGACCGCTATCACGAGGTCGGCGTCCGCCACATCGTCGGCCTGCGCGGTGATCCCGCCGGCGGCATCGGCACGCCCTATTCCAGCCATCCCGACGGCTACCAGAGCTCGGCCGAGCTCGTCGCCGGCATCAAGAAGCGGCATTCCGACATCGAGGTCTCGGTCTCGGCCTATCCCGAGAAGCATCCCGAGGCGCGCGACTTCGACGCCGACATCGACACGCTGCAGGCAAAAGTCGATGCAGGTGCGACGCGTGCGATCACGCAGGTGTTCTTCGATAACGATCTCTACTTCCGCTATCTCGACCGCGTCCGCGCCCGCGGCATCGACATCCCGATCGTGCCGGGCATCATGCCCATGCACAATTTCAAACAGGCCCGCAATTTCGTCACCCGCGCCGGCACCACCGTGCCGGACTGGTTCGCCGCGAAATTCGAGGGCCTCGACGACGACGCCGAGACCCGCAAGCTGGTGGCCGCCACGGTTGCCGCCGGCCAGGTGCAGAAGCTCGCCAAGCACGGCGTCGACACCTTTCACTTCTACACCATGAACCGCGCCGATCTCGTGTTCGCGATCAGCCATTTGCTCGGCATCCGCGCCAAGAGCGCCCAGAAGGCTGCGTAAGACACAATGACCGTATCTTCCTCGCCCAAGCGAACCGCCCTGCTCGACGCCGCCCGGACGCGCATCCTCGTGCTCGACGGCGCCATGGGCACGATGGTCCAGAACCTGCAGTTCGACGAGCAAGCCTTCCGCGGCGAGCGCTTCAAGGACTTCCATCGCGACCTGCGCGGCAACAATGATTTGCTGATCCTGACCCAGCCGCAGGCGATCGAGGACATCCACGCCGCCTATTTGCGTGCCGGCGCCGACATCGTCGCGACCAATACCTTCTCCACGACCTCGATCGCGCAGGCCGACTACGACCTCACCGACATCGTCTACGAGATGGCGCGCGAAGGCGCCCGGCTCGCCAGCAATGCGGCGCGCCGCGTCGCGGCCGAGGACGGCAAGCCGCGCTTCGTTGCGGGCGCCATCGGTCCCACCAATCGCACCGCCTCGATCTCGCCTGATGTCGCCAACCCCGGTTATCGCGCGGTCACCTTCGACGACTTACGCAAATCCTATGGCGAGCAGATCCGCGGCCTGATCGACGGCGGCGTCGACGTGCTGCTGGTCGAGACCATTTTCGACACGCTGAACGCCAAGGCGGCGCTCTATGCGATCGCCGAGATCACCGAAGAGCTCGGCATCGACGTGCCCGTGATGGTGTCGGGCACCATCACCGACAAGTCCGGCCGCCTGCTGTCGGGCCAGATGCCGGAAGCATTCTGGAATTCGGTGCGGCACGCAAAGCCGGTGACCATCGGCTTCAACTGCGCGCTCGGCGCCGAAGATTTGCGCGCGCACATTGCCGATATCGGCCGCGTCGCGGATACGCTGGTCTGCGCCTATCCGAACGCCGGCCTGCCCAACGAGTTCGGCCAGTACGACGAGACGCCCGAATACATGGCGCGGCTGGTCGGCGAGTTCGCCCGCGACGGCCTCGTCAACATCGTCGGCGGCTGCTGCGGTACCACGCCGGACCATATTGCCGCGATCGCGGCCGCGGTCGCCCCGTACAAGCCGCGCATCGTGCCGGAGATCACCCCGCACTTAAGGCTCTCCGGCCTCGAGCCGTTCGTGCTGACGGACGCCATTCCCTTCGTCAATGTCGGCGAGCGCACCAACGTCACGGGGTCGGCGCGCTTCCGCAAGCTGATCACCGCCGGCGATTACACCGCAGCGCTGCAGGTCGCGCGCGACCAGGTCGAGAACGGGGCGCAGATCATCGACGTCAACATGGACGAAGGCCTGCTCGATTCCGAAGCGGCGATGGTCACCTTCCTCAACCTCGTCGCCGCCGAGCCCGACATCGCCCGCGTCCCCGTGATGGTCGATTCCTCGAAGTTCTCGGTGATCGAGGCCGGCCTGAAATGCGTGCAGGGCAAGCCGGTCGTCAACTCGATCTCGATGAAGGAAGGCGAGGACAAGTTCATCCTTGAAGCGAAGATCGCGCGGCGCCATGGCGCGGCAGTCGTCGTGATGGCGTTCGACGAGGTCGGCCAGGCCGACACCTTCGCGCGCAAGACCGAGATCTGCAAGCGCGCCTACGACATCCTGGTGAACAGGGTCGGCTTCCCGCCGGAAGACATCATCTTCGATCCCAATATTTTTGCGATCGCGACCGGCATCGAGGAGCACAACAATTACGGCGTCGACTTCATCGAGGCCACGCGCTGGATCCGCAAGAACCTGCCGGGCGCCCACATCTCCGGCGGCGTCTCCAATTTGTCGTTCTCGTTCCGCGGCAACGAGCCGGTGCGCGAGGCCATGCACTCGGTGTTCCTGTATCACGCGATTCACGCCGGCATGGACATGGGCATCGTCAATGCCGGGCAGATGATCGTCTATGACGACATCGATCCCGAGCTGCGCCAGACCTGCGAGGACGTCGTCCTCAACCGCGATCCGGGCGCGTCCGAGCGCCTGCTGGCGCTCGCCGAAAAATTCCGCGGCAAGAAGACGGAAAGCAAGGAAGCCGACCTCGCCTGGCGCGAATGGCCGGTGGAGAAGCGGCTGTCGCATTCGCTGGTGCATGGCATCACCGAATTCATCGAGCAGGACACCGAGGAAGCCCGCAAGAATTCCACGCGCCCGCTCGATGTGATCGAGGGGCCGCTGATGGCCGGCATGAACGTGGTCGGCGACCTCTTCGGCGACGGCAGGATGTTTCTGCCGCAGGTGGTGAAGTCCGCCCGCGTGATGAAGCAGGCCGTGGCCTGGCTGATGCCGTTCATGGAGGAGGAGAAGGCGCGCAACCTTGCGAGCGGCATCGGCACGGAGGGTTCGTCCTCCGCCGGCAAGATCGTGCTCGCCACCGTCAAGGGCGACGTCCACGATATCGGCAAGAACATCGTCGGCATCGTGCTCCAGTGCAACAATTATGAGGTCATCGACCTCGGCGTGATGGTGCCTGCGGCGAAGATCGTCGAGACCGTGAAGGCGGAGAAGGCCGACATCGTCGGGCTGTCAGGCCTGATCACGCCCTCGCTCGACGAGATGGCGTTCTTCGCCGGCGAGTTGCAGCGCGAAGGCCTCGCGCTGCCGCTCTTGATCGGCGGCGCCACCACGAGCCGCGTGCATACGGCGGTGAAGATCGATCCCTCCTATCGCGCCGGTCCCGTCGTGCACGTCAACGACGCCAGCCGCGCCGTCGGCGTTGCCTCCGCGCTGCTCTCGCCGGAGAAGCGCGATTCCTACGCCGCCGAGGTGCGCGCGGAGTACGCAAAAATCTCGGAGGCGCATCTGCGCGCGCAGGCCGACAAGAAGCGCCTTAAGCTCAGCGATGCCCGCGCCAACCGCGTGCCGGTCGACTTTGCCGCGAACAGGCCGGTGAAGCCGACCTTCCTCGGCACCAGGAGTTTTGACGACTACGATCTCGCCGAGCTCGTGCCCTATATCGACTGGACGCCGTTCTTCCAGACCTGGGAGCTCGCCGGTCGCTTCCCCGCCATTCTCGACGACGCCAAGGTCGGCGAGGTCGCGCGCTCGCTCTATGACGACGCCCGCAAGATGCTCGACACCATCGTGAAAGAAAAATGGTTCCGGGCGCGCGCGACCGTCGGTTTCTGGCCGGCGAACGCGCAGGGCGACGACATCGTGCTTTACGCAGACGAAAGCCGCACGAAGAGCATCGCGACGCTGCACACGCTGCGCCAGCAGCTCGAGAAGCGCGAGGGCCGTTTCAACGCCGCACTCGCCGACTTCGTCGCGCCCTCAGGGATCCCCGACTATGTCGGCGGCTTCGTCGTCACCGCCGGGATCGGCGAGGATGCGGTCGCCGACCGCTTCAAGATGGCCAATGACGACTACTCCTCGATCCTGTGCAAGGCGCTGGCCGACCGCCTCGCGGAAGCCTTCGCCGAGCGCATGCACGCCCGCGTACGCCGCGAGTTCTGGGCCTATGCGCCGGACGAGAACCTCTCCAACGACGAGATGATCCTGGAGAAATACCAGGGCATCCGCCCCGCGCCCGGCTATCCCGCGCAGCCCGATCACACCGAGAAGGCGACGCTGTTCGAGCTGCTCGATGCGGAAGCCACCGCCGGCGTGAAGCTGACCGAGAGCTTTGCGATGTGGCCGGGCTCATCCGTGTCCGGGCTCTATTTCGCGAACCCCGCGAGCTACTATTTCGGCGTCGGCAAGATCGAGCGCGACCAGGTCGAGGACTACGCCGCGCGCAAGGGCATGAGCGTCGCGGAGACCGAGCGCTGGCTCGCGCCGGTCCTGAACTACATCCCGGCGCGCGAGGCGGCGCCGTTCACCGCGACGCCCGCCAACGACGAGATGCCAAAGGACCTCGCCTCGCATCCCCAGGGGTGCACCTGCGCGGCGCACCTCGTCTGGCAGAAGAAGCGCGTGGGGGCGGGGTAGTCACAGCTCGTCGCTATGTCGGCTCCGTCATCCTGAGGTGCGAGCCATGCGACGCAGCGCGTCGCCTGGAGAGCCTCGAAGGATGAGCGGCCGCGCGGGTGCAGCGGGGCCGTCGCCCTTCGAGGGCCGCTGAAGAAGCGGCCACCTCCAGCGACAACGGCTTCGCCGTTGCGCGGGGGTGACGGTGATGGAGCATCAGTGCTTGGCTGGAATCAAAAACTGGAAAACAACCCCATGCACCGACAGGCGGGGGTTGAAAGGATTGAAGAATTTCGGACTTGCCGAAATTGGCTTGCGCCGTCGGGCAAAACACCTGTATAAGTGCAGGATCGCCCATCGCGTCAATCGCTGTCATTCCGGGTTCGCGCCAAGAGCCGCGCCCCGGAATGACGAAAGCGGTAGCCCGCATGAGCGAAGCGACATGCGGGACCAGTCTCCCCGGATATCGCTGCGCTCATCCGGGCTGCCGTCCTCACCGGGGCGTGATGCAGCATGCCGGGCGAAACGCTCTAGTCTCTCCCGATCCGGGGCTCCTGTTCACCGAAGTAGGAGCAAGTTGTGAGAGCCATCATCATTGCAGTTGCGGCCGCCGCTTTGGCCGCGTCGGCTGTTGTTGCGCAAGGCGCGCAAGTCAGGACGCCGGGCCATCCGCACAAGATCACGGCGAAGCATCACTCCAGCCTCGCGGCCCAGGCCGGCATGCGGACGGGAGAACCGACGACAAGCGGCCCGCCTGGTTACGCGCGCGATCAATCGCGCCGCCTCGACGGAGACATCGAAACGTCCCGGCAGGCCGGAGGAGGCGGCGGCGGAGGCGGAGGGGGCGGCATGTAGGCCGCGTCGCCGCAGGGGAGCGCAAATAATTACCCCTTCGGCGGCGCGAGCGGCTGCATGATCTCCTGGAACGGCGCCGGCGCCTCGCAAGCTTCGGCGTGGGCGGCGAGCGCCGGATAGCTGATGGCATCGAACAGTTGCGGATGGGCCTCGCGGGTGAAGCGGACGACGCAGGCGACGACCACGTCGGCATGGCCGATGCGCGCGCCCAGCCAGTACGGTGTCCCGACCTTGGCGCGCTCGGCCTCGAGCACGGCGAGCACATCCGCGATCTGCGCCTGGCAGCGCTCGACCCAGAGCGCAAGCTGCTCCTTCCGCAGCACGCGTTCGTAGAGCAGGCTCACCGCCTTGTCGCCGAGACCGGAGGCGAGCGCGCAGATGCGCAAATGCTTGCGCCGCTCGGCGCCGCTACGCGGCAGCATCGCCTTGCCCTCGCCGACGAGCTCGTCGAGATAGTCCAGGATGATCGTGCTCTCGATCAGCGCCTCGCCGTCGTCCAGCACCAGCGTCGGCACGCGGCGCAGCGGATTGTAGGGCGCGATCCTGACGGCATCACCGAAGGTTGACCACGGCTTGTGCTCGAAGGCGAGGCCGTAGAGCCGCAGCGCGATCGCGACGCGGCGGACGAAGGGGGAGTCATATTGGCCGATCAGGAACATGGCGGACGAACCCGCTCGGTAGGCAATTAGTTGCAAACCTTGCCTCGCCACTTGCAACCAATGAGAGTGGTAATATTATTCGCTCGGGGGAGGGCAGATGGCGGATACGATTCGAGAAATACTCAATCAACTTCACGAATGCTGTACAAAAACAATTGGCCGCTCGTTAGAGGAGGAGTTCAATCCGGCCAACGGCGCAAGCTATTCCTTCTGCGTAGACCTCGACCATTGGATCGCGGTTCTAGAAGACCGCCCAGAGCAAGCTCTCCTTGTAACGGCCGCAAACGAATTTGCCTTAGCCTTCTTAAACAATTGCCAAGGGCAGTATAGGAACGCTTTTAAAGGGCTAAGGCTCTCCCTCGAACTAATTCTGCAAAGCGTCTATTTGTCCGCGAACTTAGTGGTTCTGCAGGAATGGCTAAATAGCCACGCAGATACATCCTGGTCGGCAATCGTCCACAACGAAAACGGAATATTCAGCGCAAGATTCTGTCGGGCATTCTTCCCCGAAGCAATGGAGCACGTAACCCCTCTTAGATCGTTGTCCGAGACTCTCTATCGAGAGATGTCTGAGTGCATTCACGGAAATGTGCCGAGCAGAATTCCGCTACCGAAGACTATCGGCTTTGACGAACCGACATTTGAACTATGGCACTCAAAAGCCGGAACGCTACGGTACGTCGCAAATTTTGCCCTGACGCTCCGGTACTATTCCGGTCTTAGCGCCGAAAGCAAAGACAGAATGAAACCCATAGCTCTCGATCAACTTGGTACGATGCAGACAATTCGGACGGCAATGGAAGCTGAAGTCTAATGGGTAGCCCGCAAGATTTTATAATCCGAACAGAGGACGTCAAAGTTGAGGACGTACTCGACCTCTTCGTACCTATACAAAGAGATCGGGAATTGGTCGATAAGCTCAAATCGACCTCTCCGATCGTTATCGAGGGGAGTCGAGGCACCGGAAAATCTCTATTGTTGCGCGTGTGCGAACAAGAGCAGCTTGCCGAGTTCGCCCAATCGAAAGTGCTACCTATCTATGTGTCGTTCTCTCGCAGCTCACTCATTAATACGGGAGATCCGCAGCAATTCCTGCATTGGATGCTGTCGTCTTTGTGCTCTCGAATACTACGCGCGATATCTCAAGTAGGCCTAAGCGCAAGCCCCACGGAGGCTATCAAGACACTATCGGGCGGAGCCGTCGAAAGGCCCGGAGCAAAAACAAGACTCGAGATCATCGCCGAGCAATTCGAAATTTCCTACAAGAAACAAGGAGTGAACGTCGACACAGCAAACGTCCCAACGGTCGAAAAATTCAAAGATGCGATCGAAGATATTTGTCGCGCGCTGAATCTCAACCGCTTCAACGTGCTCTTCGACGAAGCCGCCCACATATTTAGACCGGAACAGCAACGCCAATTTTTTACATTGTTTCGAGACCTACGATCTCCCTATATGACGTGCAATGCCGCGGTCTACCCAGGCGTGACCGTCTACGGTGACACATTTGAAACGACTCACGACGCGCAGATTCTATCGTTGAACCGCGATGTAACCTCGTCGGAATATGTCGGGCAGATGCGGGAGATCGTATTTAAGCAGGCCGACTCAAAACTTCAGGAAATTATCACGCGACAAGGAGACCTTTTTTCGGCTTTGGCATACGCCGTCTCAGGAAATCCGAGGCTCCTTTTAAAGACAATTGCACTCGCGGGCGTAATTCGCTCGACCGAGATCGGGACAGTTATCAAAGAATTCTTCCGCGACGCGATTTGGTCAGAGCATAGCGGTTTAGGCGAGCGGTACCCTGGCCATAAGTCAATAATTGATTGGGGAAGAACTTTCGTGGAGAGGTTCGTTATCCCGAATACTATTGACAGGAATCAAGCGTGGAGCCGCGAACAGAGATCGGAGAGGACTTGCTTTTTTTGGATACATCGCGATGCGCCAGAGGCAGTCTATGAAGGCTTGCGCCTCCTCATGTACACCGGGATCGTCACACGACTGGACTCAGGCATAGTCGCGACACGTGGCGAGATCGGAACGCGCTATGCGGTCAACATCGGCTGCGTAGCTTCTCCGACGTCAAATCCGATCGCCTTCATTACCGATATTCGTAATGGGCTGTCTGTGAAACGATTCACGGAGTATGGAGCAAACTTTCAGACCTTCAGTGATGTAGCGGCGGCTGTTGGCGACAAGATTGAAGCTGATGTTTCGAACATATTAGCCGACCTCTTGAACCAACCAATCGATGTTCTAGACCTCTCGGAGCACCAGAAGAGCGCCCTTGCTTCAATTAGAATAGAAACATTAGGACAAGCCCTTAATTCTACGGAGGCTGATTTTATGAAGGCCGATTATATCGGACCGAAACGATCTCGACGAATAATGAACGTCGCGACTGCTGCCGTGATTGAGTACCTCTCCGGGTAAGTCCGCTATTTCCCCCTCGTCGCTCGCTCGCATTAGCCGATTGATTTTCCCAATCCTTTTGCTGATGGACGACCTGCAAGGTATCGCTAGAACACTCTGGAGGATTGCATTTTGAAACCTAAGTCAGGGGCCCTCCGATGGACGTAATGGTTTCCGATCTCGTTCACCGATTCGATGTTGGCGAAATTCGCCTTCCCATAATGCAACGTGACTACGTCTGGAAGCCCAAAAAGGTTGTCAAGCTTCTCGACTCACTCTACCGCGGCTGGCCTATTGGTTCGTTCTACGTTTGGCAGACACAGGATGATCAGCCGGTTAAACAACGCGCAGGCGGCGTTACACCGCAACGTCGTCTCGACGGCTTCTATGGATTTTTGCTGGACGGCCAACAAAGATTGACTTCACTTTCGTTAGCTGTTCGAAGTGAATCCGACGGTTCACTCGAGAGTCGCGCTTTCTTTGACCTCGAAAACGAACAATTTTTCCTCGGAAGAATGAGAAAGACGATCGACAAGCGCATTGAAGCACAAGATGCGCTCATCGTTCCCCTGTCAGACATTGTACCCAATTCACGCGACGGCGAAGCTCAACTTCAAAGATCAATAGAACGAATAATTCAGAGCTTAAAGGATCAGGGCAAGCTTGGGAGAGCTAATCGAAGCGAACTCGCCTATCGCGAGCGGCTTCAGAAATTGGCTACGCTGTTCAAACGGCGTGCTCTTTGCGAAGACTTCCCGGATGAAGAAGAAGAACATGCGTTCGAACTCTTTTCGCGCTTAAACAAGGGTGGAACATCCTTGTCGGCAGGCGATGTCGAAGCTGCAAGGCTTGCTTCCGCTGCTACAAAGAAGATCGTTGAACCCATGCGCGCGGTCGCAACGGAACGCGATATGCGCGCGCTCGGGGTCAATTTCATCTTCTTGCTCAGGTGCCTCGTCACCGTCCACCGCGGTAATTGCAGCTTTTCAAAGCTGCCCAGAAGCTGGGCAGATGATACCGGCGAGGTGGAATCATCGTGGCGGTCTACTGAAAAAGCCGTTCGCACCGCCGTCCAACTGGTCCAATCTGAGCTAGGCTGGACGACGCGTCGTTGGCTTCCATCGACAAACGCGCTCATTCCCGTGGTTTATCTTCTTGCCAAGAATGGAAAAAGCACCATCAAGGGCAAAGACCTAGACTACGTGCGACGCTATCTATTGATTTCGGGCTTGAGAAGTCTCTTTAGAGGCGCGACCGAAACCGCCGTGAACTCCTATGTCAACGCCGTTAGAAATACCAAGGGTGACTTATCACGCCATTGCCGCTCGCTGTTTGAGAAAATTCCGAAGAACCGACTATACAAAATACGCAAAGATGAAGTCCGCAATGCCAGCGGCTTGTACTCGCCCCAGATGCAAACCTACTTAGCCTACTTGTACAGTCAGGATGTCAAAAGCTGGCCAAGCGGCCGCTCCCTTAGACAGATACTCCACGAAGGGCTACCGAGCGATCCACTCGCGGTCCACCACATCTTTCCGAAGAAGTTTATGCAAGACTTGGATTTTCCAGTAGACCGCCTTAACACAACCGCCAACTACGCAATACTTTCGCAAGCTGACAACTCGCAGCTGGGAGATAGCGATCCCTTTGACGCTTGGCGAGCACTGAAGCAGAATCAAAAGGAATGCGCTTCGAAGCAATTATTCTTTGTAGCAAAGGATGATTATCTGAAGCGGGAGGCGTATGAAGACTTCGTTGATTTCAGGGCGGAGAAAATCGCTGAAGCGCTGAATGAGTATCTGGGCCTCGGTATCAACTAGAACGCAAGTTTTCAGAAAAGAATGTCTCCTGCCGGAGCCTCGTCAACACGCTTTCACACGACAAGCGCGGCCAATTGCCCGGATATCGGCGTGCTCATCCGGGTTACGGGAGTCCGACCGCCCTCACCCCTTCGGCGGCGCGAGCGGCTGCACGATCTCCGTAAACGGCGCCAGCGCCTCGCAAGCCTCGGCATGCGCTGCGAGCGCCGGATAGCTGATGGCATCGAACAGTTGCGGATGGGCCTCGCGGGTGAAGCGGACGACACAGGCGACGACCACGTCGGCGTGGCCGATGCGCGCGCCCAGCCAGTACGGCGTCGCCACCTTGGCGCGCTCGGCCTCGAGCACGCCGAGCACGTCCGCGATCTGCGCCTGGCAGCGCTCGACCCACAGCGCAAGCTGCTCCTTCCGCAGCACGCGTTCGTAGAGCAGGCTCACCGCCTTGTCGCCGAGACCGGAGGCGAGCGCGCAGATGCGCAAATGCTTGCGCCGCTCGGCGCCGCTACGCGGCAGCATCGCCTTGCCCTCGCCGACGAG
>NZ_JAFCJJ010000024.1 GCF_018131015.1 Bradyrhizobium diazoefficiens | reverse complement strand
AATCGACCAATCCAGTCCAGTTTGATGTGTCAGCTATGTCTCCGAACACCTGTCAGTGATCTGTCCGGTCTAAACAGCAGGCGGGCGATCCAGTGCTCCGCGGCCGCAATTGTCTAACCTAATGGCCGCCGCGGAGTACTGGATGCCCCGCCTTCGCGGGGCATGACAGAAGGAGGCGGCATTGCCGACTTACAATCTCCTCATTCCGCGCTAAACAGTCCCGGCCAATCGAGGACTCCTGATGCCGCTCTCCGTCGCGCCGCGCCTGCTGACTGCCATAGCTCTCGCCATCGCGCTCTCCGCCTGCTCGGCGCGCTACCAGACGCCGGTGGCGATGGGCGGCGACGATGACGACGCGGTCTGCCAGGGCCGCGGCTACGCGCAGGGCTCGCCCGAATACGTGGCCTGCCGCAAGGACCGCGACGTCCAGCGCAGCGCCGCCACCACCCGCGCCGATCGCCGCCAGCGCGATCTCGGCGAATACATGCTGAACCATCCCGAGCGGCCGTGAGCCGCCCGGTCAACGGAGGTCGTCATGAACGAAGACCAGTTCAACAGCAGCCTGCGCAAATTTCTGAAGCAGGTCGGTGTCACCTCGCAGCGCGAGATCGAGAAGGCCGTGCGCGATGCGATCGCTGCGGGCCGGATCAAGGGCCACGAGAAGCTCAACGCGAAGATGGTGCTGACCATCGACAGCATCGGCCTCGTCCACGAGGTCAGCGAGCCAATCGAGCTGGGCTGATCTGCCGTCGCCCATCGTCGTCCTGGCGAAAGCCAGGACCCATACCGCGGAATCCATCGATTGCGGGCGGTGGATGTACCGAACAACCGGTCTTCGCCAAATTGCTTCTTGGGGTAATGGGTCCTGGCTTTCGCCAGGACGACGATGGAGAGCAGGCGCTCCGAAATTCACCAAATCCAAAAGCAAAAACGCGGCGGGTGATCCCGCCGCGATTTGCGTTTCGATGACGAAGGGACGAGAGAAGGACTACTCCTCCTCTTCCTCATGCTTCTTGCCGCCCAGGGTCTTGAGCTTGGCGAACACGGCGTCGACGTTGAGGTCGTCGCTCGACTTCTCCGCCGGCTCGTACTCGTCCTTCTTGGTAGTCTCTGAGGCCGGCAGCAGCGTGGCGCCGCCATAGGCCGCGTCGATCGGCTTTTCCTTGGCCGCGCGCGCCACCTCGAAATCGAGCTCGATCTGCGAGCAGAGGCCGAGCGTCACCGGATCGATCGGCGTCAGCGACGAGGTGTTCCAGTGGGTGCGGTCGCGGACGCTCGCGATCGTGCTCTTGGTCGTGCCGACCAGGCGCATGATCTGGGCGTCCTTGAGCTCGGCATGGTTGCGCAGCAGCCAGAGGATGGCGCTCGGGCGCTCGTGACGGCGCGACACCGGGGTGTAGCGCGGGCCCTTGCGCTTGGGCTGGGGCGGCAGCACGACCTTGCTCTCCTGGAGGCGGAGCCGATAGTCCGGGTTGTTCTCGGCCTTCTCGATCTCCTCGCGGGTGAGCTGGCCGTTGGAAATCGGGTCCATGCCCTTGATGCCCTGGGCCGCGTCACCGTCGGCGATCGCCCGAATCTCCAGGGGATGCATCTTGGTGAAATCGGCGACCTGGTCGAAGGTCAGCGCCGTGTTATCGAGCAGCCAGACGGCGGTCGCCTTGGGCATCAGAGGTGCGTTGCTCATGGCAAATCTCCTTTGTGCTTCGCCCACCCCTTGGGAGGCGAAACCGGTGGTCATCAGCGATGACTGGGAATTCGCGCTATATAAGCCCGGAGGGGGTAGCCACGCAATGGTTCTGCTATAGATAGTGCCTTGACAGCGCCCGAAAGCGGGCCCAAGTCCCTCTAAAGTCCGCCGTTAAGCCCCGTTCCATCCATTGACCTTCCCCGCCCGTCGCCGTGGGGTGATTCGGTCCCGAGATCGCTCAATGTCAGCCAAACCAGACCTCAAGATCGTGCTTTGTTCTCCCCGCGGCTTCTGCGCCGGGGTGGTCCGGGCGATCGACACCGTGGAGCGGGCACTCGATAAATACGGCGCGCCCGTCTATGTTCGCCATGAGATTGTGCACAACAAATATGTCGTGGACGGGTTGAAGAAGAAGGGCGCGATCTTCGTCGAGGAGCTCGCTGAAATCCCGGAAAACACCACCGCGCCGGTGGTCTTTTCCGCCCATGGCGTGCCGAAATCGGTCCCGGCCGACGCCCAGTCCCGCAACCTGTTCTCGCTGGATGCGACCTGCCCGCTGGTGACCAAGGTCCATCGCGAGGCCGCGATCCACTTCAAGCGCGGCCGCGAGATCTTCCTGATCGGTCACTCCCATCACCCGGAGGTGGTCGGCACGCTCGGCCAGCTTCCAGCGGGCGCCGTCACCCTGATCGAGACCGCCGAGGACGCCAAGACGATCAGTCCGAAGGATCCCGACAACCTTGCCTTCGTGACCCAGACCACGCTGTCGATCGACGACACCGCGGAGATCGTGGCGCTGCTGAAGAAGCGCTTCCCGAACATCAACGGGCCGCACAAGGAAGACATCTGCTATGCCACCACCAACCGCCAACTCGCGGTGAAGAAGGTGGCGCCGGTGGTTGACGCGCTGATCGTGGTCGGCGCGCCCAACTCGTCGAACTCGCAGCGCCTGCGCGAGGTCGCCGAGCGCGAGGGCTGCAAGGTCGCGGTGCTGGCGCAGCGCGCCACCGACATCGACTGGAGCAGGTTCGGCAACATCAGGAGTCTCGGCATCACCGCGGGCGCCTCGGCGCCGGAGGTGATTGTCGAGGAGATCATGGACGCCTTCGCCGAGCGCTACACGCTTCACGTGGAGACGGTCTCGGCCGCGGAGGAGAACGAGTTCTTCCCGCTGCCGCGTTCGGTGCGCCCCGAAGCCGCCGCTGAGTAGACCCTTATGGCGGTCTACACCGACGTTGCCGCCGACGAGCTTGCGGATTTCCTGAAGCAATATGATCTCGGCGAGGCGCTCTCCTACAAGGGCATCGCCGAGGGCGTCGAGAATTCCAACTTCCTGCTGCACACCACCAAGGGCTCGTTCATCCTCACGCTCTACGAGAAGCGCGTGGCCAAGAACGATCTGCCGTTCTTCCTCGCGCTGATGACGCATCTCGCCGAGCACGGCGTCACCTGCCCGCTGCCGGTGAAGGGACGCGACGGCGAGGCGCTGCGCGAGCTGTCGGGCCGGCCGGCTGTGATCATCACCTTTCTCGAAGGCATCTGGCCGCGCAAGCCGAACGCGGCCCATTGCGCAGGGGTCGGCGAGGGGCTCGCCAGGATGCATCTGGCCGGCGCCAATTTCGCGATCAAGCGCGCCAACGCGCTCTCGGTTGCGGGCTGGCGGCCGCTGTACGAGGCGGCGGCGGGCCGCGCCGACGAGGTGCAGCCGGGCCTGCGCGCGTTCCTCGGCCACGAACTCGACTATCTCTCCAGTGGCGTCTGGCCGGCTGATCTGCCCAAGGGCGTGATCCACGCCGATCTCTTCAACGACAACGCCTTCTTCCTCGGCGACAAGCTCTCGGGCATCATCGACTTCACCTTCGCCTGCAACGACATGCTGGCCTATGACGTCGCGATCTGCCTCAACGCCTGGTGCTTCGAGCCGGATCATTCCTTCAACGTCACCAAGGCGCGCGCCTTCCTGAACGCCTACGGCCGCGTGCGAAAGCTGTCCGGGGCGGAAGAGGCGGCGCTGCCGCTGCTGGCGCGGGGCGCTGCGATCCGCTTCCTGCTGACGCGGCTGGTCGACTGGCTCAACGTGCCCCCGGGCGCGCTGGTCAAGCCGAAGGACCCGCTCGAATATGTCCGCAAGCTGCGCTTCCACCAGAGCGTCGCCAGCGCGCGCGACTACGGGCTGACGCCATCAGGACTGGTCGCGTGAGCGAGCTCCCCAACGTCACGATCTTCACCGATGGCGCGTGCTCGGGGAATCCCGGGCCCGGCGGCTGGGGCGCCATCCTGAAGTTCGGCGACAAGGAGAAGGAGCTGAACGGCGGCGAACGCCACACCACCAACAACCAGATGGAGCTGATGGCGGCGATCTCCGCGCTGGAAGCGCTGAAGAAGCCGTGCACCGTCGACCTCTACACCGACAGCCAGTACGTGCGGCAGGGCATCACCGGGTGGATCCACGGCTGGAAGCGCAACGGCTGGCGCACCGCCGACAAGAAGCCGGTGAAGAATGTCGAGCTGTGGCAGCGCCTCGATGCCGCGCTGAAGGCGCACGAGGTGCGCTGGCACTGGGTCAAGGGCCACGCCGGCCACCCCGAGAACGAGCGCGCCGACCAGCTCGCACGCGATGGCATCGCGATGGCAAGGTTGCAGCAGCGGGTGAGCGAGTAGGGGCGCGCTTGGCGCTCCACTCACTGCCGTCATCCCGGCGAAAGCCGGGATCCATAACCACAGGGTCGAGTTTGACGAAGACTCGTGGTGACCAGCTCGCTCCGTAACTTCACCCGGTCCCGGCCTTCGCCGGGACGACACGAGGGATTGGCCGCCTTACAGCTGCCCCAGCAGCGTATCGCCGCCGGACACTTCGACCTTGCCGGGCATCGGCTCGAGGTTGAGCTTCTTCACCACGCCGTCCTCGACCAGCATCGAATAGCGCTTGGAGCGGATGCCGAGGCCGTTGCCGGAGGCGTCCAACTCCATGCCGATCGCCTTGGTGAAATCGGCATTGCCGTCGGCGAGGAAGGTGGCCTCGTCGCGCTGGTCGGTGTCGCGCTTCCAGGCGTTCATGACGAAGGCGTCGTTGACGGAGACGATGGCGATGGTGTCGACGCCCTTGTCCTTGATGGCGTAGGCGTTGAGGAAAATGCTCGGCAGATGCATCTTGTGGCAGGTGCCGGTGTAGGCACCGGGCACCGCGAACAGCGCCACCTTCTTGCCCTTGAAAATGTCGTCGGTGGTCTTCACCTGCGGGCCTTCCGCCGTCATCACGCGGAATTTCGCCTCGGGCAGCTTGTCGCCAATCTGGATCGCCATCGTCAGTCTCCCTGAAAATCGGTCCCGCTTTTTAGACCGTGGCGCGGGCCTGTACAATATTGCCGGTGGGGGCGGCCGCGCGGTCGGCGGCCGTTCACCGTTATGTCATCAGCCTTTGAAGCCGCCATTGTCGAGGAAGGCCTGCTCCTCCGGCGTGGTGTCGCGTCCGAGCAGACGGTTGCGATGGGGGAAGCGGCCGAACCGGCGGATGATGGCGGCGTGCTCCTCGGCATATCTGAGGTTCTCGCTGCCCTCGATGTCCTGGAACAGCGCGACGCAATGCAACTGGTCCGGCAGATGCTCGGAATGCATGAAGGGCAAATAGAGGAATTCGAGCAGGTCCGGATCCACCCTTCGATCGGCGCCCCGGCCGATGGCGCGGCGGGCGACGTCCCGCGCCAGCGCGTCGCTCGCAAAGGCCTGCGACGTGCCGCGAAACATGTTGCGGGGAAACTGGTCGAGCACGATGACCAGCGCCAGCGCGCTGTCGTCGCCGCCCTCCCATGAGGCCAGCTCGCCCGCGGCCGCCTGCTCCCAGACTGCGAGAAAGCGGCGCCGGACGTCCGCATCGAACGAGGCGTCGTGCGTGTACCAGCGCTCGCGGCCGGCTTCGCGCCAGAAGGCGAGAATGCCGGCCGGCGTGACGTCGCCGAGGTCGGTCATGACCGAAGCCGCGCCTTACGCGGCCTCCGCCTTCTTCTCGTCGCGGAGCGACCGGCGCAGGATCTTGCCGACATTGGTCTTCGGCAGCTCGGTGCGGAATTCGATGTGCTTGGGCACCTTGTAGCCGGTGAGCTGCTCGTGACAGTACTTGATGACGTCCTCGGCGGTGAGGTTCGGGTCCTTCTTGACCACGAACGCCTTGACCGCCTCGCCCGACTTGGAATCGGGGATGCCGATCACGGCGCATTCGAGCACGCCCGGATGGCTCGCGATTACTTCCTCGACCTCGTTCGGATAGACGTTGAAGCCGGAGACCAGGATCATGTCCTTCTTGCGATCGACGATCTTGGTGTAGCCCTTCTCATCCATGATGCCGATGTCGCCGGTGCGGAAATAGCCGTCCGCCGTCATCACCTTGGCGGTGTCCTCCGGCCTGTTCCAGTAGCCCGACATCACCTGCGGGCCCTTGGCGCAAATCTCGCCAGCCTGGCCAAGCGGCACTTCGTTGCCGTCGTCGTCGCGGATCGAGATGTAGGTCGACGGCACGGGGATGCCGATCGAGCCGGAGAACTCGGTCGCGGTCGCCGGATTGCAGGTCAGCGTCGGCGAGGTCTCCGACAGGCCGTAGCCCTCGGCGATGAAGCAGCCGGTCACCGCCTTCCACTGCTCGGCCACCGGGCGCTGCACCGCCATGCCGCCGCCGTTGGAGATCTTCAGCTTGGAGAAGTCGAGCTTCTTGAAGTCGGGATGGTTCATCAGCCCGTTGTAGAGCGTGTTGACGGCCGGGAAGCTGTTGACCTGGTACTTCGCCAACTCCTTGACGAAGCCGGGAATGTCGCGCGGGTTGGGAATCAGCAGATTGCAGCCGCCGGCGCGCACCGCGAGCAGGTAGCAGGCCGTCAGTGCGAAGATGTGATAGAGCGGCAGCGCGCAGACGATCATGAGCTGATCGACATGGGGAGCTGCCGAGATCGCCGGCTGCAGCCAGGCGTCGTTCTGCAGCACGTTGGCGACGATGTTGCGGTGGAGCAGGGTGGCGCCCTTGGAGACGCCGGTGGTGCCGCCGGTATATTGCAGGAAGGCGACGTCGCCGGGCGACAGCTTCGGCTTGTTGAACGTCATGCCGCGGCCGGCCGAAACCGCGTCGTTGAAGGAGACCGCGCCCGGCAACGACCAGGCCGGTACCATCTTCTTGACGCGACGGACGACGAGATTGACGATCACGCCCTTGAAGCCGAGCAGGTCGCCCATGCTGCCGACGATGACATGCTTGACCTGGGTCTTTGCGATCACCTGCTCGACGGTATGGGCAAAATTCTCCAGCACGATGATGGCTTCGGCGCCGGAATCCTTGAGCTGGTGCTCGAGCTCGCGCGGCGTGTAGAGCGGGTTGACGTTGACCACCGCGTATCCGGCGCGCAGCACCGCGGCGGTTGCAACCGGGTATTGCAGCACGTTCGGCATCATGATCGCGACGCGCGCGCCCCGCTGCAGGCCGCGGCCCTGCAAATAGGCGGCAAGCGCGACCGACATCTGGTCGAGGTCGCGATAGCTGATCGACTTGTCCATGCAGATGAACGCCTTGCGGTCGGCGAACTTGGTAAAACTCTCCTCCAGGAGGTCGACCAGCGATGCGTATTGCGTCGGCTCGATATCGGCGGGCACGCCGGGCGGATATTGCTTGAGCCAGATGCGCTCCATGGAAACTCCCCTCATTTAACCAGAGCCCGTTGTGTCTCGGGCTTGCCTCTTTGGCGCCAGTATCGAGCCTGCCCGAACGCGGGGCAAGCTTGTCGAGCCTTAGGGCAAAGGCCGGGAAGTGGCTACTGGAATCGTCGGAAAGCTGCGTTGCCGCAGCTGCGAAGCGCAGCCTGAGGTTAAGCCGGCAGAGCGTTAACTGTTGTTGGCCGGCTTGGCGGCAGGCTTGGTCGCGGCCTTGGGCTTGGCGGGTTTTGCCGCCGGATCGCCGGTCGGGGCCGGCTTCTCGGCGGGTTTTGCCGCTGCATGCCTGGGCCCGGCCGGCTTCGCCGCGCTCTTGGTATCGCTCTTGGTATCAGCCTTGGGGGCATCCGGCTTTGTCGCAGCCGTCCTGGCATCCTTCGGCTTGTCGGCAGGCTTGTCAGCGGCGTCAGGCTTCTTGGCTACGCGCGACTTCTTGCCACGCGCCTTTGGCGTCGCCTGCTGGGCGGCGTCGGCCGCGACCGCTGCGATCAGAGCGGTGCCGGTTCGGGTCGGGCCGGTATAGACCGGCACGGGCTCGGTCGTCGCCGCGGCCGTCGCCATCAGCTCCGAGGCCCGCATCATCGGGGGCTGCAGCCCGGCGGTGAAGAACGTCACCTGGGCTTCGCCGCCGGTGGCCGAGGCCGATCCGCTGGTGCCGCCATTGGTCGCGATCAGCGCATCGTCGTCGTCGCTCGCCGGACGCTTGCGGTGACCGCCGCACATTTCGTCGCGCAGGTTCGGCGGCGAGGCATCGACCGGCACGAGGCTCTCGACGTTGCCGAGCGAGGGACGCAGCCAGGACAGACCGTCCTGCGAGAAGCCGCGCTCGAGCAGCTGCGCCGCCTTCACCGCGCGCGCGGTGCCGGAGTTCGCGCCCAGCACCACCGCGATCAGCCGGCGCCCGTTGCGCGTCGCCGATGCCACGAGGTTGTAGCCGGAGGCGCAGATGAAGCCGGTCTTGAAACCGTCGGCGCCCGGATAGCGGCCGATCAGCTTGTTGAAATTGCCGGTGACGCGCTTGCCAAAGCGGATCGCCGGGATGTGCACGAAATATTCGTACTCCGGCAGGTCGCGCAGGAACGAGCGGGCCAGGATTCCGAGATCGCGCGCCGAGGTAATCTGGCCGTCGGCCGGCAGGCCGTTCGGATTGACGTAGCTCGTCTGCGTCATGCCAAGCCGCTTGGCAGTGTCGTTCATCATCGCGGAGAAGCCGTCGATCGAGCCGCCGACGCCTTCGGCCAGCACCACGGCCATGTCGTTCGCTGACTTGACCATCATCATCTTCAGCGCGTTGTCGACGGTGAGCTGGGTTCCGGGGCGGAACCCCATCTTCGAGGGCGACTGCGAGGCCGCCGTCGGCGACACCGTGAGCAGCGTGTCGAGCGTGAGGCGGCCGTCCTTGACGGCCTTCAGCGTCACATAGGCGGTCATGATCTTGGTGACGGACGCCGGGTACCACGGGATGGTCGCGTTTTCCGCCTGCAGCACCTTGCCGCTCGCGGCGTCGATCAGAAGCAGCGCCTCGGCATTGGCTGCGCACGGGACAAAAAGCGCGCCACAAGCGAGCGCAACAACGAAGAGAGATTTGCGAAGCAGCGGGCGAAAGACGTGCACTATCCGATTCCGGTCGTTGGAGACCCGCCGGTTCCGGACGGTTCTCGTGATCTGATGTTCGGGTCTGAAATTTAGCGCCGCCGCTTGCGGCAGCGCAAACCTATACCGCCTCGTCCGTCGAGAACAGGGGCTTCGAGCCGGTTATTCAGCGATGAAACAGGCCGAATTTCGACGGTATTATGGGGACTTGACTGCTGATGCCGCGGCTTCGGCGGCGCTCATGCTCGCTTGCGTGCGCACCGGTGCATGTTCCTGCACCATGAACTGGGCCTTGGCGAGCGCGGCGAAATGGCCGCTTTTGGCCACGAGTTCATCGAAAGTTCCGCTTTCGGTCACGCGTCCGTTCTCGAACACGAGGATATGCGTCGCGTTGCGGATGGTGGACAGGCGATGGGCGATCACGAAGGTGGTGCGGCCCCTCATCACTTCATCGAGAGCGGCATTCACCTTCGTCTCGGTGACGGCGTCGAGCGCGCTGGTCGCCTCATCCAGGATCAGGATCGGCGGATCCTTCAGCAGGGCGCGGGCGATCGACAGCCGCTGCCGCTCGCCGCCGGAGAGCATGCGGCCGCGCTCGCCGGCATTGGTCTCGAAGCCGCCGCTGCGATCGATGAATTCGAGTGCCTGCGCGCGCTCCGCCGCCTTGCGCATTTCGGCTTCGGTCGCGTCCGGCTTGCCGACGCGCAAATTGTCGGCGATGGAGCGGTTGAACAGCAGCGCTTCCTGGAACACCACGCCGATGTTCCGCCGCAGCGAGGTCAGCGTCAGGCCGCGCACGTCCATGCCGTCGATCTTGATGAAGCCGGATTGCGGGTCGAAGGCACGATGCAGCAGCGCGATCGCGGTCGACTTGCCAGCGCCGGTCGGACCGACCAGCGCGATGGTCTGGCCCGGCAGCACGGTGAAGGAGAGATCCTCGACCGCCGGCCGCTTGCCATCATAGGAGAAGGTGACGTCGTTAAACTCGACGAGGCCGGACAGCCTGCCGGCGTCGATCGCATCGGGCCGGTCGTGCACGGCCGGCACGGCATCGAGCACGTTGAAGAATTCGCGCAGGCGCGGCGCTTCCATGAACACGTTGTTGATGAAGCTCACGACCTGCTCGAGCTTCTGGATCAGCATCGTGGCGAAGCTCACGAACATCACGATCTCGCCGACCGATGTCAGACCCTGGTCGTGCAGGGCGATGCCGAGCGTGAAGATCGCGAGCACGGTGATGGTGGTGGAGGCGCGGGTGATCACGGTGACGAGCGCCCACCATGACAGCACCGGCATTTGCGCCGCGAGCAGGTCGTCGGCGACGGAGCGCAGTCCTTTCACCTCGGATTCGACGCGGACGAAGCTCTGCACCAGCGCGACGTTGCCGAGCGCATCGGAGGCGCGGGCGGACAGCTCGCTGTAATGTTCCTCGACCTCCATCTGCATGCCGAACGTCCTGCGTACCACGAAGGTCGTCAGCGCGGTGAAGACGACGCAGAGCACGAACAGCAGGATCGCGAGCCGCCAGTTCAGATAGAGCGACAGCGGCAGCAGCACCACGACCGAGAGGATCGCGGCGAAATGCTCGCGGAAGAAGCCGAGCCAGAGCCGCCACAGCGCGTCGGTGCCATTCAGCATCACCTTCATCAGCCGTCCCGAATGGGTGCCGGAGTGGAAGGTCAGCGGCAGTTGCAGGATGTGCTCGAAATAGTCCGTCAGCACCGCCTGGCGCTGGCGGTGGGAAAGCCGGTCGGCCTGCAACGCCACCAGCGCGCTGCAGCAGATCGTGAACAGGCCGAATGCGACCCAGGCGATCAGGAACGGCCAGGCCGAGTTCGAGCCGGCGACCGTCTTGCCGGACAGCACGTCGACGATCCGGCCGAACAGCACCGGCTCGGCGAATTGTGAAGCGGCCAGAAGGAGATTGGCGACCGCGAGCAGCCAGCCGAGCCGCGCTTCCTTGCCGAGCAGCTCGAGAACGCGGGTGTAGAGGCGGAGGATGGACATGCGGGCGACGAACTCGGGGCGGATGTAAGGCCGGGTGGGCCGATATTCTAATCAGGGTTCGCCCGCGAGATACAGCGGAAGCTGTCGTTTTTCAATCGATCCGCCGCTGTTCGACCGGCGGCAGGAACCTGTCGTCGAAGACGTCGCCCGCGGTGGGCCGTTTGCGGAATTTGAAATCCTGCGCGATCTGATCGATAGCGTGCTCAAGGCGGGCCGGGTCGATGCCGCCGAGGCCGTTGCGCCTGACCTCGTCGGTCAGGATGTTGTCGGCGAGCACGGTGCGCAGGCGTTCGAGCTCCAGGTCGCCGTCGGCGTCGTCCATGCGGCCGGCGGCCTCGCTCGCCGCGCGCGCCGGCTCCTTCACGGTGGTGCCGATGCCGGCGATCAGCGCGCGGACGAAGCCTTTCACCGCGTCGGGCTTCGCCGCGGCGAAGGCAGGATTGACGACGACGGCAAAGCCGTAGGCCTCGCAGCCATAGTCGGCAAAGCGCAGCACGACGAGGTCGCTCCCCGGCACGCCGCGGTCGCGCAGGTTCACCGCCGAGAGATAGGAGAAGCCGGCAACCGCATCGACCTGCCCCGCCGAGAGGATCGGTTCGCGCACCGCCGCGCCGATCTTGTGGAATTTCACGTGAGAGGCGTCGATCCCGTTGCGGTGCGCGAGCGCCGGCCACAGCCGGATCGACAGGTCACCGTCGGCGACGCCGACGGTCTTGCCGTCGAGGTCGGGCAAAAGCTGGATGCCGCGACTCCTGCGCGCGACGATCGCGTAAGGCGCACGGTTGAACAGCACGAACACCGCCTTGATCTGCGCATCGTCCCGGTCGTGGAAGCGGATCAGCTCATTGATGTCGACGAGCGCGAGATCGCTGTCGCCCCTGGCGACGCGCGCCAGCGCCTCCGGGGATCCGGCCGCGGTGGTGAAGGACACGTTGAGATGCTCGGCCCCGAACCGGCCGTCTTTTGCCGCGACGAAGAACGGCGCCATGCTCGCATCGACCGCGTGACCGAAGGTGAAGTGCACCGCCAGCGACGGCGCTGCGGCCTCGGCCGCCATGATGTCCTGCCCGGACAGCGCGGCGAGGCTGATGGGGAGGACCAGCAGGCAGCGCAGGACGATCGTCTTCAATGTCAGCATCGGTCGCGCCGGTCCCGCCCCGTCATGGTGTCATGACGATTGAGTTGAAGGTGCCCAAGCCGGCCAAAATCAGTCTGCTCACCTCAACATGAACAGCGGATGAGCGGCGGTTGCGTCATGATTACGCATCCCCGTTCAGCTTGTGTTGGGGTTGCGGAACCCAACATGGCATGCGGGTGTTTGAAAGACATGAGCCTGTCGTCAGGCACCATTCGAGGTCCCAAGGAGGGTCCAGGACATGTTTGATCGATTCTCGAGGTTTGCCGGCCGCAAGGCCGTTCTCGCCACCGCTGCGGTGGTGGCGTTGACCGCAATCGCCCCGACTGCCTCTTACGCAGGCGGCCGCCATTGGCACGGTGGCGGTGGTGCGGCCTTCGCCGGCGCAGCCATTGCCGGTGCTATCGGCACCGGACTTGCGATCGCCGCGACCCGCGACGCCTATGCCTATGATCCGGGCTACGGTTATTACGGTGGTGGTCCGGTCTATTACGATAGCGGCCCGGTCTACTACGGTGGCGACTCCTATATCGGTCCGCGCCCGTACCACCGTTGCGGCGGTCCTTATCAGTCCGCGCAAGGCGGCCAAGGCAACATTTCGACCTGCTATTGAGCCCGTTAGTCGGTCTTGACCGTAACGGGCCGCCGCCCTTGCCGCGGGGGCCCGTTTTTCGTTTTATTGTCGCGCGTTAACGCGTCCACCATTGGTTTAGAGTAGTTTTGAGTACCATGAGTGATTCGCTTGAGCGGCTATATCTGGCTGTGCTCGCGGCCAGAGACCTTGATCCGGCAACATCGCGTACCGCGCGCCTGTTTCAGCGCGGCCCCTCCAAAATGGCGAAGAAGCTGGCCGAAGAGGCGATCGAAGTCGTCATTGATGCAGTCAATGGCGACTCGCAGGCAGTGGTCCGGGAAAGCGCCGATCTGCTGTACAATCTGACTGTGCTCTGGGCCTCGGCGGGGGTACGCCCTGAAGACGTCTGGCGCGAGATGACGCGGCGGGAAGATATGCTCGGCATTGCCGAGAAGCTGCCGAAATCGCAGATGAAGCTGCCCAAAGTCGGGTCACCGCGCGTTGCCGCCAGGCGGCCGATTGTCGCGCTGGAAGGCCGCGTCGCGCGCAAGCGCCACTAAACGCCACTAGACCGTCACAAAACTCGCGATGGACAAATCCGTCCCATGGTGCTTCATCGCGGCGCCATGCTGAAACGTATCTACGACTGGTGCATCGACGCCGCCCACAAGCCCTACGCGCTCTGGATCATGGGTATCGTGGCTTTCGCCGAAAGCTCGTTCTTTCCCGTCCCCCCGGACGTGATGCTGATCCCGATGTCGCTGGCGCGCCCGCAGCGCGCCTGGGTCTATGCAACGGTCTGCACCGTGACATCGGTGCTGGGCGGCCTGGTGGGCTATGCCATCGGCGCGCTGCTCTACGACTCGGTCGGCCACTGGCTGATCCAGGTCTATGGTCTCGGCGACAAGGTCGATGCCTTCCGCGCCTCCTACGCCGAGTGGGGTGCGGTGATCATCCTGCTCAAGGGGCTGACGCCGATCCCCTACAAGCTCGTCACCATCACGTCGGGCTTTGCCGGCTACGACCTCGTCCTGTTCACGCTGTGCTCGATCGTGGCGCGCGGCGGGCGCTTCTTCATCGCCGCGATCCTGCTCAATCGCTACGGCGACTGGATCCGGGTCAGGATCGAGCGGCATCTCGGATTGTGGGTCGCGCTGGGGGCCGCGGTGCTGGTGCTCGGCTTCGTGGTCGCGATCAAGCTGATCTAGAGCATGATCCGGAAAAGTGTGAAGCGGTTTTCCGACAAGATCATGCTCACTCAATAACACACGCTTTGCCGCCGCGCCCGGTTCGGATACGCTCGCGGTCATGATGGTTCGATCCGGCAATCCGGTCCTGCGACTGGGGACGCTGACATTTGCGGTGCTTTCATTCGTGCTCGCTGCCGGCGCGACCGGCTGGCCGCAACCCGCGCCGCCGGCGCTCGGCGTTCAGGAGCAGGGACCTCAGGCGCCGCCGTCCCCGCCTGCGCCGCCGGCGCGCGAGGACAATCCCGGGCTGTTCAACGAGATGGGCAAGCTGTTCGACAAGCTGCCCTCGATCCTGCCGCCGATCAAAAGCCCGAGCGAGACCATGAACGATTTGTCGCGCCTGGCGAAGCCGTCGACCATGGTGTCTGGGCGGGTCGCCTGCCCGGTCTCGTCGAACGGCGCGCCGGACTGCAAGCAGGCCGCCGACCAGCTCTGCCAGGGCAAAGGCTACAAGGAAGGCAAGAGCCTGAACACCGACGCCGCCGAGAAATGCTCGGCCAAGGTCCTGATCCCGGGCCGGCAACGCAAACCGGATGACTGTCGCAGCGATACCTACGTGACCAGCGCGCTATGCCAGAACTGAGGCGACATCGCGAGTAAAGGAGCGCTCATGAGCCGTACGGAGCAGGATTTCCTCGGACAGCGTGAGATCGCCGACGACATCTACTACGGCGTCCAGACCATCCGGGGGAAGGAGAACTTCCACATCACCGGCATTCCGATGAACCAGGAGCCTTACTTCGTGAAGGCGCTCGGTTACGTCAAGAAGGCCGCCGCCATGGCCAACCGCGATCTCGGCGCGCTCGACGCCAGGGTTGCGGACGCGATCATCCTCGGCTGCGACCGCGTCATCGCCGGCGACATGATGGACCAGTTCGTCACCGACTTCATCCAGGGCGGCGCAGGCACGTCGACCAACATGAACGCCAACGAGGTGATCGCCAATCTGGCGCTGGAATCGCTCGGCTTCGCCAAGGGCGACTACCAGCAGGTCAGCCCCAACGACCACGTCAATTACGGCCAGTCCACCAACGACACCTATCCGACCGCGTTTCGCCTCGCGCTGATCCTGCGGCTCGAGAGCTACATGACGGCGCTGCGCCAGCTCCAGGAGGCCTTCTTCACCAAGGGGCGCGAGTTCGACCGCGTGCTGAAGATGGGCCGCACCCATCTGCAGGACGCCGTGCCGATGTCGCTCGGGGCCGAGTTCCGCGGTTGGGGCACCACGATCGGCGAGGAGGTCGACCGCATTTCGGAGGCGCGCGCGCTGCTGCGCGAGATCAATCTCGGCGCCACCGCGATCGGCACCTCCGTGACGGCCGCGGTCGGCTATCCCAAGCTCGCGGTCCGGCACCTGAGCGCGCTCACCGGCGTCGACTTCGTGCTTGCAGGCGATCTCGTCGAGGCAACGTCGGATACCGGGGCCTATGTGCAGCTCTCCGGCGTGCTCAAGCGCACCGCGAGCAAGCTGACCAAGATCTGCAACGACATCCGCCTGCTGGCCTCGGGCCCGCGCGCCGGCTTCAACGAGATCAACCTGCCGCAGCTGCAGCCCGGCTCGTCCATCATGCCCGGCAAGGTCAACCCGGTCATCCCCGAGGTCGTCAACCAGACGAGCTTCCTGGTCATCGGGCTCGACACCACGGTGACGCTCGCGGCAAGCGCGGGCCAGCTCCAGCTCAACGTGATGGAGCCGGTAATCTCGTTCGCACTGTTCTTCTCGATCCGCACCATGGAGCGCGCGGTCAACAGCCTGCGCGAGAACTGCGTGGTCGGCATCACCGCCAACGAGGAGCACACCCGCAACATGGTGCTGAATTCGCTCGGCATCGTCACGGTGCTGAAGCCGCTGCTCGGCTACAGGCAATGCGCCGAGATCGCGCGCGAAGGCTACAAGAGCGGCAAGTCGCTGCACCAGATCGTCGTAATCGAGCGCAAGCTGCTGACGCAGGAGAAATGGGACGAGATGTTCTCGTTCGAGCGGCTGATCAATCCGGATCTGACTGGGTGATGCTGGGGCCGCCTTGGCGATGGCACCTCTCCCTATGGGAGAGGTGAAGAAGAAGCTATTTCCGCGACTTGGAATAGCGGTATCGACATCCGCCATGGCGCCAAAACGCAATACTTGACAGTGGAAAGATTGCCTTGTTGGTATGACACCCAACCTTCGATCTGACTGCCAATAGAGGACCGTTCGCAATGCCCATGCCTGCCTTGTTCAAGGGACGCCTGTCGATCCCCGTGATCGGCTCGCCGCTCTTCATCATCTCGGTGCCCGATCTCGTGATCGCGCAATGCAAGGCGGGTGTGGTCGGCTCGTTCCCGGCGCTGAACGCGCGCCCGCCGGAACTGCTCGATGAGTGGCTGGCACGGATCACCGAAGAACTCGCGGCCTATGACCGTGCCCATCCCGACAAGCCGTCGGCGCCGTTCGCGGTCAACCAGATCGTGCACAAGTCGAACAACCGGCTCGATCACGACATGCAGCTCTGCGCCAAGTACAAGGTGCCGATGATCATCTCCTCGCTCGGTGCGCGCGAGGAGCTCAATCAGGCCGTGCACGGCTGGGGCGGCATCGTGTTCCACGACGTGATCAACCAGAAATTCGCCCACAAGGCGATCGAGAAGGGCGCCGACGGCCTGATCCTGGTCGCGGCCGGCGCCGGGGGCCATGCCGGCACCATCTCGCCGCTGGCCTTCGTTGCGGAGACGCGAAAGTGGTTCGACGGCCCTATCGCGCTCTCGGGTGCCATCGGCAACGGCAAGGCGATCCGCGCCGCGCGCATTCTCGGCGCCGACTTCGCCTATATCGGCTCGGCCTTCATCGCCACCAAGGAAGCCAACGCGGTCGAGAAGTACAAGGAGATGATAGCGGGCTCGACGGCAGACGACATCGTCTATTCCAACCTCTTCACCGGCGTGCACGGCAACTATCTGAAGCCCTCGATCCTCGCCGCCGGCATGGACCCGGAGAACCTGCCGACCTCCGATCCGTCGAAGATGAACTTCGGCACGGATGCCTCGGGCGAGCGCGCCAAGCCGAAGGCCTGGAAGGAGATCTGGGGCTCGGGCCAGGGCATCGGCAGCGTCGAGGGCATCGTGCCCGCCGCCGAAATGATCGCGCGCTTCAAGAAGGAATACGACGAGGCGATCGATCCGCCGTTGTAAGCGCTCTCGTGTCCCGGACGCGCTGCAGCGTGTAACGCTGCTGCGCAGAGCCGGGACCCATTGCAACGAATGGACCCCGGCTCAGCAGCGTACCGCTTCGCGCTACGCAGCGTCCGGGGAACGCCAGCCGGAATAGCGTGCGAACATGACCGCAATCTACCGCGTCGACGGCAACAGCGTCGTCACCAGCCCTGACGCCGCGGGGCCATGGGACAAGCGTATGCAGCACGGCTCGGCACCAGCGTCGCTGGTGACGTGGGCGGCCGAGCGCATTGCGACGCCGGTGCCGATGCACATCGCGCGCGTCACCATCGACCTGATGCGCCCCGTCCCGGTGGCGCCGCTGACGATCGAGACCGCGGTCTTGCGCGAGGGCCGCAAGATCCAGCTTTGTGAAGTGAAGCTGCTGGCCGAGGGCGTGCAGGTCGTCGGCGCCACCGTGCTCAAGATCAGGCAGCAGGCGCTGGCGCTGCCGGACGACGTCAAGGAATTGCCGGTCACGCTGCCCTCGCCGGAAGATTCGCTCGTCGAGGACGGCCACGCCGCGACCAGCCCCTTCGTGCGCATGGTCTCGATGCGCGCGGCGCGCGGCCGCTTCGGTCAGGCAGGCGCCGGAGCGATCTGGTTCCGCGTCGACCATCCGCTGATCGCGGGTGAGGCCGTATCGCAGGCGATGCGCGCGGTGGTCGCCTCCGACTTCTCCAACGGCAGCGCCTCGACGCTGGATTTCCGCGCCTGGACCTTCATCAACGCCGACCTCACCGTCAGCTTGTCGCGCCAGCCGGTGGGCGACTGGATCCTGCTCGACGGCGAATCCTGGATCGGCCCCGACGGTGCGGGCCTCGCGATGTCGCGGCTCGCCGACAGGCAGGGCTATTTCGGCCGCGCGGTGCAGAGCCTGGTGATCGAGAAAAGGTAGCGCAACTCTCGTGCCCCGGACGCAGCGCAGCGCCACTTCGGCGGTGCGCTGCAGAGCCGGGGCCCACGCGGCTCGGGAATGCGGAGTTGCTGGGTCCCGGCTCTGCGCCGCATCACTTACGTGCTGCGTCGCGTCCGGGACACGAGAGCCGGGCTATCCCACCATCCGGTCCCGGCCGCTCCAGAACTCCGCGCGCAGCACCTTCTTGTCGACCTTGCCGACACCGGTCATCGGCAATTGCTTGACGAACTGGATCTGCTTCGGCGCATGGGCCGAGCCCTTTCGCGTCTTCACCAGGTTGATCAGCTCGTCGGCATCGGGCTTTGCCCCCTCGCGCGGCACGACGATGGCGGTGACGGCCTCGCCCCATTTCTCGTCGGGCACGCCGACGACCGCGACCATGGCGACATCGGCGTGCTGCGACAGCACGTCCTCAACCTCGCGCGGGAAGATGTTGAAGCCGCCGGTGACGATCATGTCCTTCTTGCGGTCGAGGATGAACATGTAGCCGCGCTCGTCCTGGCGCGCGATGTCGCCGGTGTGGACCCAGCCGTTCTTCAGCGTCTCGGCGGTGATGTCCGGCCGCTTCCAGTATTCCGCCATGACGTGCGGGGCGCGGACGCAGATCTCGCCGGCTTCGCCCGTCTTCACCTCCTGGTCGTTGTCGTCGAGGATCCTGACCTCGCAGGCCGCGATCGGGAAGCCGCAGGACAGGAACAGCTCCGGCGTTTTGGGATCATGGTCCGCCTTGCGCAGCACCGAGACGGGATAGCATTCGGTCTGGCCGTAGAGCTGCGAGAATACCGGGCCGATGCGCTCGATGCCTTCGACCAGCCGGCTCGGCGACATCGCGGATGCACCGTAAAGCACGAGCTCGAGCGAGGAGAGGTCGGTCGCATCGAGCGCGGGATGGTCGAGCAGCACGTAGATCATGGTCGGCACGAACAGCGTGAAATTGATGCGCTCGCGGGCGATCGTCGCCAGCACCGCCTCGGGGTCGAAGCCCTTCAGCATGTGCACGGTGCCGCCCCGCATCAGCGTCGGCAGCACTTTCGTGCCCGCGACGTGACTGATCGGGGCCACCGTGAGATAGCGCGCGCCATCCGGGATTTCGAAGTCGGCGAGGATTGCGCCGGCCGCTCCCGCGTTTTCGCGGTGATAGCGCAGCGCGCCCTTGGACTTGCCGGTCGTGCCGCCGGTGTAATTCAGCGTGGAGAGATCGTCGAGACCTGCGAGGCACTGCGCGCTCGCATGTCCCGCGCTCTCGATTGCTGCCAACAGATCGACGCCGTAACTCGCCGGTCCCATGGTGAAGACCGCCTTGAGCCGGGGCGTCTTCGCCGCGAGGTCGCCGCCGCGGTCGCGGAATGCGGCGGCATCGACCACCAGCATGTCCGCCTCTGAATCCTCGAGCTGGAAGAGCTGGTCCTCGAGCGATCCCAGCGGATGCAGCCAGGTGATGCAGAGCCTGGCAAGCTGCGCGGCGACGCCGGCGCACCAGGTGTCGGCGCGGTTGGCGGTGAGGAAGGCGACGCGCGCGCCGGGCTGCAATCCGAGCCGCATGAACACGCCCTGGATCCGTCCGATCAGGTCGATGGTGCCTTGATAGCTCAGCGATCCGCCGGGCCAGGCGAAGGCGGTGCGGCCGGGATAGCGCGCCAGCGCGCGTAGCGTCTGCGCGCAAGCCGGCGACGATGCGTGAAGCAGATCGGACATTTGTTTCCTCGTTGCCTTGTCATCGGCTTTTGACATGCCGATGTTTGCGCGCAACGCTAGCACAGACAATGCGGGATGGAAGCAATGCCCGCGCAGGGAGGCATGCGTGCCAACGGATCGACTGCAACATGTTCGTGATCGCCTCAGCCTGCCGCTGATCGCAGCGCCGATGTTTCTGGTCTCGGGCGTCGAGCTCATGGTCGCGGCCTGCCGCAACGGTGTGATCGGCAGCTTCCCCACTGCGAATTGCCGCAGCACGGAACAACTCGACGGATGGCTCGCCGACATCGCAACGCGGTTGCGGCAGCACGAAGATCAGGCCGGCCGCAAGGCCGCGCCGCTTTGCCCGAACCTGATCGTGCACCGCTCCAATGCGCGGCTGGAGCAGGATCTTGCCGTGCTGCTGCGGCACAGGCCGGAGATCGTCATCACGTCGGTCGGCTCGCCCGCGCCGGTGCTCAAGCCGCTGCATGATGCGGGTGCGCTGGTGCTGGCGGACGTCGCCTCGATCCGCCACGCCGAGCGTGCGGCGGAAGCCGGCGCGGACGGGCTGGTGCTGCTCACCGCGGGCGCCGGCGGGCAGACTGGCTGGCTCAACCCGTTCGCCTTCGTCCGCGCGGTGCGCGCGTTCTATGACGGCATCGTCGTGCTCGCCGGCGGCATCAGCGACGGTCGCGCCTTGCATGCCGCCGAAGTGCTCGGCTGCGACCTCGCTTACATGGGCACGAAGTTCATCGCCACGCGCGAGAGCATGGCGGACGAGCGCCACAAGCGCATGCTGGCCGAAAGCAGCGCCGACGACATCCTGCTGACCACCGCTTTCACGGGCTTGCAGACCAGCATGCTGAGACCGTCGATCGTGGCGGCGGGTCTCGATCCCGACGACCTGCCGGCCCACGGGGCGATCGACATCGCCAAGGACATCGACGTCACCGCGCGCGAAAGCCGCCCGAAGCGGTGGCGCGATATCTGGAGCGGCGGGCATTCGACGTCGGGGGTGACCGATGTGCTCGCCGTCGACGATCTCGTCGCGCGGACGCTTGCGGAGTATCGCGAGGCGGGCGGAACCTGAGTTGATCACGGTTAATTTCCCGCTGCTTTGCCCCGCCAGACTTAACGGCAGATTAACCAACGCCCGCCAACAATCCCCCTCAGGACCGAGAGGGACAGGCGATGGACTTCGATCTTCTCAACAGCAAGCAGGCAGCGTCGCTGGACGAAATCCGCGTCCGCGTGGCACATGCACTGGCCCGCCATCCGCTGTGCCGCAACGTGCGCTTCGACATCCTCAGCGTCCCCCGCACCCGCCGGGGCGGCAACTGGACCGTGACGCTGCAATCGGTCGAGCCGCGGGCGGTCTGGGAGGCCTCCGAGATCGTGGCCGACATCCAGGACGCCTACGATCTTGCGGCAGCGGCCTGATTTTCTTGGGTTTTCGGGCCATGTCGCCGCAGTCCCGGCGATTGCCGCCGCAATGGCACGGTTAAGCCTTATTTACCTCCCAGTTTCCGGGCAGTGATCACGTGGACTTGAAGTCGGACGCGGAGGGGCGTTTGTCCAGAACCATCACCATCATCGTGCTGACCTGCGTTCTGGTCCTTGGTGCCGCCACCACCGCCATTCTCGGCCGCGATAGCGTGCCAAGCATCGGCGAGGAAATGATCAGCCAAATTCCGGCTTCCAGGCCGCTTGCCACCAACCGCGCCGCCAAGGCCGACCGGCTGGTTCCGACGCTGGCCCTGGCCTCCGCCGCGATCGACCCGGTGCAGGTTCCGGCCGACAGGCTGTCGCAAGCGCCGGTCGCGACCGTGCCGCTGCGCCAGGCTTTCGCGGCCGCCACGCCGTCCGATTTCCCCATGCCCAAGGCAAGCGTGAACGAAGCTCCTGCCGCCGCAGAGGCGCCCGCCGCTGAGGCCCTCAAGCCGAAAGCCGTCGCAAAGCCGCAGCCGCAAAAATCCTACTCGCTGCTTTCCGACGTTCAGATCTCGGGCATCAGGGATCGCCTGAAGCTGTCGTCGTCGCAGGAATATTACTGGCCTTCGGTGGAAACCGCGCTTCGCAACGTCGCCCGCAAGATCCAGGCGAACAAGCTCTCCAATCCGAACGTGCAGGGCGTGCCGATCGACCCGAACTGCGACGAGGTCCAGCAATTGAAGTCGGCAGCAATGCCGCTGCTGTTCCAGCTGCGCGACGACCAGAAAGAGGAAGTGCGCAAGCTCGCCCGCATCATCGGGCTGGAAAAGGTCGCGCAGCAGATCTGACGCGATCCCTTCCCGGGAACTCCTGATAGCAGGAACATCCGGCAATGCTTCCGCGTTGCCCGCTCCAAAGAGGGAGTGGGCCTATGCGCGCCTCGACAGCCTATTTCGTAGGTGCCGGAACGATCGTCGCAGCCATCGTCATCGGTCTCGGTGGTGGCATCGTCGCCGGCAACATCATGAATCCGATCACGCCGAAGGTTGGTCCCGATACGAGCAAGATGGCGCAACGTGCCGAAGCCGCTGCGACCACACCGGCCACCAATGTTCCTGCGACGACGAACGCGCCATCCGAGCGCGTGCAATATCTCACCGGGACGCAAGCCTTCGGCACGGCGATCGCCGCGCCCGCGCAGGCCGAACCTCAAGCCGATGCCAAGCCCGACACGACGGCCACTCAGGCGAATGCCGAACCCCCGGCGCCGCCGCCTCCACAGAATGCCGCGGTCGAGCCGGCCAGGGAGCATGCGAAGCCGGCACCTTCGGCGCCAGCGAAGGCGGCCAAGCCCGCCGAGCAACAGGCTGTGGCGGAGCCGGCGTCCTCGCCCGACAACGCCTATGCCAAGGCCCGCGATTCCGATGTGAAGCGGGCCGCGTCCGATCGGCGCCGGAGCGACCGCCGCGAGCGTTGGGCCGAGCGTCACCGCTACTCGCGTGAGGCGCCCGGCATGCGCGACCGCACCGATTGGGACGACGTTGCCCGCAACGTCCGGGAAGATTCCGACGCGCGCGATTACCCGCGTCGTCCGCGCAGCGGCTTCCCGCAGATCCGATTGTTCGGCTCGGACGACGACGACTAGTGTTGGCGGCGCGCTCGCGCGAGCGCGCCACTCTTCTCTGGAAAAGATCAGCCGCCGTGCGACTCGATCACCTTGCGGCAGCCATCGGAAAGCTTCGTCTTGTTCTGACGCAAACAGGCATTCATCTCCGGCGGCTTGCCGATATGTTCGGCGCAGAACTTGCTGGCATCGCCGCGGCAGGCCATCTGCTCCTGCGGTGTCGGACCGGATTGCGCTGCGGCGGGCAGGGCGGTGGCGGCGAGCAGCAGCGCGGCAATAACCGAAGTCTTCATGAAGCACCTCTCGTTGGGGAATGTCGTTGGTCCCTTGGTGGTCCCTTGGGATCAAGCGGGCCGGACCATCTCGCAGAGCTCTGCCGCCGGTCCATGCCATGTTCATGGCATCGGGAGACCGGCTCTCGCGGCGCCGCCGCCGTCGCCCCCCATCTTCATGGCATGTATCCGAGCACCGTCTTTTGCCATTGAGGGGTGCACGTCGGCCGCAAGACCCGGTGATCGCATCGGGGCGCCGAACGGGAGCAGGAGAGCAAGATGTCGAAGAAAGCGGGAGCGCTGAGCGCCGGGCTGACGATGATGGCGCTGGCAGGTGCGGCAATGTTGACGCTGGGCACGAGCCCGGCGCAGGCGGTGGTCTATTGCAAGACCGTCGGTGTGCCGAAGGGCTGCGTGGTGCGGCCGACGGCGGCGGTGGTGGTTGCGCCCGCGGCGCCGGTCGCCGCCGCGGCGGTGGTGACGCCCGGCGTCGGTGCACCCGGTGTCGGCGTGCGCGCCGGCACGCCGATGAATCGCGGCGGTCCGGTCAATCGCGTCGGCGTGCGCTGACGATTTCGTTTGGGACTGTTGCACCCTCTCGGGCCAAGGGACGATTTGCGAGCGACCCCCCCGCCCATCGCGAGATAAAAATCCCGGCCCGTCCCTCTCTCCGCGCGTCCCATGCGCCCGGGGAGAGGGCTTTTCAGCCCGCAGCCGCATCGCTGTCGGGAAAGACCTGCGGCAATTGCAGCCGCACCCGCGTGCCCGAACCATCCGAGGTGAGATCCAGCACCGCGCCGCAGCGTGCCGCGCGGCTTCTCATGTTGCGCAGCCCCCGCGCCGTCTGGCTCGCGCCGGCGGTCGGCGCAAAGCCCTTGCCGTCGTCTGCGACGCTGATCGCGCCATACGGCCCGCTTCCATCGTCGAGCGTTTCGATGGTGACCGCGATGTGGCGCGCCTCGGCGTGCTTGACCGCGTTGGTCACGGCCTCGTCGAGGATGCGCACGATCTGGATGACGTGCCACGGCCTGAGCTCGGGATGCAGCGGCAGGCCCTGCGGCGTCGCCACGTGCCAGTCGAGCGCGATGTCGTGTGGCCGCAACTGCGCCGCCGCGCGCTCGCGCCAGGAGCCGAGCGCGAGCATGAGGTCGCCGCCGATGTCGTCCATGGAGTCGATGACGAGGCGCAGATCCTTCAGCGCGGCGCGGGCGGCGTCCGTGATGGTCGCGCCCTCATGGCCGCGCTCGGACAGCGCGACGATGCTGACGAGCTGGCCGCCGAGGCCGTCATGCAGGTCGCGCATCAGCCGGGTCCGCTCGTTGGCGAGTGCGGCGGCGCGGGCGCGCTCCTCCTCGCGCGCGAAGCTCGCCTTCAGCCGCTCCTCGGCCTCGCGCACCCGCGAGACGAGCTGGCCGGCAAAGCTGTCGACCTGGTTCAGCGCGCGCGCGAAGCGCCAGGTCAGGCCTGCGCCGATCGCGACCAGCATCGCCGAATAGGACAGGCGCGAGACGAAGATGCGTTCGTTGGTCACGATCTCGGAGACCGTCAACATGTCGTGGAGCCAGCAGACCAGCACGATGGTCACCGCGCAGCCGATCGTGAAGCTCGCCGCATCCTGCCGCCGCACCACCGCGGCCGCGGTGATGCACGCCATCAGGAACAGGCAGACCCCGACCGTGGGAATGCCGAGCACCAGGAACAGGATCCGCGGCAGCGGCGGCCCGGCGATCAGCCCGACCACGAACACGATCAGTCCCGGCGCGAACACCAGGGCCCCGTAACGCGGCCAGCGCTGGCCGAAGAACAAGACGCCGAATACGACGATCAGCGCGCTTTCGAGCGGCGCGGAGGCCAGCAGCACCGGGGTGAGCCGGGACGAGGCGGCCGGCGGCACCGGTGCGGTCAAGAATGCCTGCACCACGCCCAGCACCATCGCGACCGCAAGCACCCCATAGACCGGCTCGTGGCGCCGCATCAGCCACATGATGGCGAGGATGACGGCGAGGATCGACTGCCAGGCGGAGAACACCACCGGCAGCGTGACGAACAGCAGCGTGCGGGTTTCGTAGGCCGGGCGCAAGGCGGCGTCCGGGCCGACATAGACGGTGTCGAGAAAGCCCTTCAGCGGCCCCCATACGAACAGCCGCAGGGTGATCTCGTTCGCTCCGTCGCGCAGCAGCGAGGATGGGATGGCGGCGATCTGCGGCGTGTTGCGGTCCGGCCGGTTGGCATTGGCGTCGCGCCGGGAGTCGAGCACCACGACGCCGTTGACGGCGACCTCGACCGCGTTGCTGAAGCGCGGCAGGTACACCGACCAGCCCACGTCGCCGCTAGGGGCGGTGAAGGCGCCGGTGTAAAGCGGCGGATCCTGCAGCGAATAGCGCGACGACGAGAAGTGCGGCAGCGTCACCGGCCGCGTCGCGCCGTCTTCATACAGCGAAAAGTCGCTCACGGCGAAGTCGTCGGGATCGCTCGGCTGCAGCAGCCGCAGCCCGAGGATGGTGGCGACCACGATCAGCGCCTGGAGCAGGAGGTAGGGCACGAGGCGCGACAGAAGCCGCTGCCGTCGCCCGTGCGCCTTCGCGACGAGCCCTCTCACAGCTTGATCAGGCCCTGCTGCACCGCCTCGAACACCGCTTCGCTGCGGGTGTGCACCTCGAGCTTGCGATAGATGTTCTTGATGTGCCCCGGCACGGTCTGCCGCGACAGGCCGAGATGGCTGGCGATCTCGGCATAACTGAAGCCCTTTGCGATGCCCCAGAGGATGTCGATCTCGCGCGGGGTGAGTTTTGCGGTGTTGAGCATGGGGCCCGACGACGGCTCGGCCGAGCCCTGCGCGGCGCCTTGCGTTCGGCGCACGATGAAACGGGCGATCGAGGCCGAGATCGGCGAATGGCCTGCGACGAGGTCACGCACGGTGGTGGCGATGTCGGTCGGAAAGGCGTCTTTCAGGAGATAGCCGGTGGCACCGACCGTGATCGCCGAGATCACGCTCTCCTCGTCGCCGAGGGCGGAGATCACCATGATCTCGGTCTCGGGAAAGCGCTGGCGGGTCTCGCGGATCAGTTCGACCCCATGGCCGTCGGGCAGCCGCAGATCGGTCAGGAGCACCTGCGGCGCGCTCTGCTGCAGCAGGCTGCGCGCTTCGCCGAGCGTGCCGGCGCTGCGCACCTCGTAGCCGGCCTTGACCAGCGCGTCCTGGAGCCGCCAGGAGGTCGGTGCATCGTCCTCGACCAGGAGGATGGTGATGGCTCCCCCGGTCTCGCCCTGTTGCGTCATGATCATGTCCCGGCCGCGTGTCCGCCTCGGCGCGCCGGTACCGAGTTTAGCCGCCGCGCGCAAGCCGCGACACCCATAATCATGGGGTCGCGCCGGACCCTCGTACCCGCCGCCGGCTCACTTGGACGGCATCGGCGGGCTCGGCAGGCGCTGCACGACGATGCGCGCGGTGCCGGCATTGTTCTTGTAGAATTGCTCGTACGGTCCCTGGACGACGTCGAGCTTTTTTGGACGCAACCACGCCGGCAGCAGGGTCGGGTAAATCTGGACGGCGTCGTTGACGTAGAAGAACAGATCGCCGGCGTCGGGCGCGACGAATTCCGCCACCAGCCGCCCCGGCAGATGCTGCGCCTCCCAGATCGCGCGCGCCGCAGGGTCGTTCGGCACCGGCTCGAACGCCCCGAGCTTGCTCACGGCAAGCTTGAGCGGGTTGTCGGCGGGAAGCGCCGCGAATTCCCCGGACTCGTCGAGCAGGATCGGGTACCGGCCCTTGCTCGTGTCCGTATCCTCCTCGGGGGCAATGGTCGGATGCATCCGGCGCGGCAATTCCTCGGCCGGCATGACGTTGACCGCCGCCAGCGGGATGTCGCTCATCCCCTTGGTCCCGACGCGCACCACGGGCTGAAACCAGGCTGCGCCGAACTGACGGAGAGTCGGCAAGGCGAGGTAATGACGCAAAAAATGGGTCTTGAAGCCGTTCGTGCCGGTCATGATGGTGCGGTCGAACCACGGATCCTCGATCTCGAGAAGGACGCGGTACTTGCGGCCCTTCTCGACGGCGAGGCCGCTCCACCAGCAGAACTCGGAAGTTGCGAACCGGCCGCGTGCATCGATCGGTTCGTCCAGCACCGGCGTTGCGGCCTCGGGCCCGGGCGGCGCGCAGACCGCGCCGGTGGCGGTGCGGGCCGTGAAGACGCTGGTCGCTCCGATGAGCAGCGCGGAATAGAAGATGATGAACAGGAAGATTGCGGGCAGCACGAGCCTGGAGAAGACCCAGCGGGCCGGTCCCGCATGCGTCCGCGCCCATCGGGCGAAGCCGAGCGACCTGCCGGGCTCCTCGCCATGCCGGTGGCTCGCCAGCCGGTGCGGCCTGCTCCAGGCGAGCCGCGCGCGTTCCTGGATGGTGTCGCGCAGCACGGCGTTCTTCTGCCAGACCAGATAGGTGATCGCCAGGACGATCGAGGTGAGGAAGGGATAATAAAGCGTGATGTCGAGCCACGGCGCCGCATAGGACGGCAGGACATTCCTGACCAAATTGGCGAGCGGACCCAGCACGGCTCCGAACAGCCAGTCGATGGTGGTGATGACCGACAGCAGCACGGTGCCTTGCAGGACGCTGTCCTTGGATACTCCGACCAGGCCGCGCGCGACCCACGGCCAGACCGCGATCACGGCGACCATGAACAGCAGCGCGAAATAGGCGACGCGCCGCCACCAGACGGTATCGCGCGTGAGTTTCGCCATTTCGGCGTCGGGCCGTCTCATCTGCGTGAAGACCTCGGCCTCCATCTCGCGCAGCGGACCCTTTGCCTTGGCGAGATAGGCCCGCTCCATCGCCTGACGCGCATCGTCTTCGGCGAGGTTCGGCTTGCTTCCGTCCGGCATCAGCACAAGCGACTCCGCCGGAAGCATGATCGGCGCATAGTCGTCGCAGCCGAACAGCATGCGCTCGATCACGGCGAAGTGCACGACCGGCGGCCCGCCATTGACCTCGCCGGCGAGGACCGGCCGTGGCCCGTAGCGATAAAGCACGGCAGCGCCGCCGCGTGAATCGTGCATGGGGCCGATCGCCGATTGATACTCCCTGAAGTGCTCGATGGTGCCGTCCTGGAAACGGAGCCGGGTGCCGAGCCGATCGGCCATCCAGGCCAGCGGCACGAAGGACAGCGTCGATTCCGGATAGCCGCCGCCGATGTCGGAATGGACGCCGGCGAACCAGACCTCCTCGACGGTCTGGTCGGCCGCGAGATGGCTCTGGTCGATCCGCAGCGGATGGAAGGTGGTGCGCTCGTCGTCGAGCGCGAGCGCGTGAGCGATGTGCTTGATCTTCTGCGAGGGCCGGTGATTGCGGAACGAGATCGGCCAGATTGCCCAGTCGATCGCGACGCGCAGCTCCTCGATCGGGACGCCGTAGGCCTCGACCGTGTCGAACAGTCCGAGGAACGCGATGTTCACATCCGCGCGGCCGTTCATCGCCGCGCGGACTTCTGCGTAAGACGGGTAACCGCAGATCAGACGATAGAGATAGAGCAGGACGTCGCGGATGAAGCGTGCGATCCAGATCGTCGGCAGGCTTTTCTTCAACGGCACGGTGTCGCGACGATATTCGCGCCACGCCGTCATGACGTTGCGCTGCATCTCCGCATGCGACACCCGTTTGCCCTCGATCTCGGCCGGCATCAGGCCCTGGCTGCAGACCATGGCCGCCAGCGTGCGCGCGGTGAAGGCGCCGCGGCTGAAGCCGAAGATGTAGATCTCGTCGCCCTCCTGCCAGTTCCAGCACAGGAATCGATAGAGCTTGCGGACGTTGGAGGGCACGCCGAAGCCGGTGGCACCGTCGAGCGCCGCAAGCGGAGCCCAGCCGGAGGTGCCGACGCCCTTGATGTAGTACGCGATCTGGTCGGGCTCGGTATGATCCAGCGCCTCGTAGAGACGCCAGACGCTGGATTCCTGCTTGGTGAAGGCATTGCCGGTGCCGTCGGCGAACAGCACCAGCTTGCGCCTGGCCAGCGGCGGCGCCGCTGGATCGTGAGCCTTCTTGGTGTCGTCCGGTTTCGCGGCCACGGCGTCCAGCGCCGCGTCGTGGTGGGACATCGGCCCCTCCGACAATTCGAACCGGGAAGGCGCATCGGGCCTGGATCAGGCGGCCGTTCCGGGTTCAATCAATGGTTGCGTCATGAAATACCTGAACATTCTGCGCACAGTCCCGCGGAGGTAGCAAGCCCCGTCGCAACACGTCGCCGTGACGGGTCGTCGCGGCCCTCAGGCCGCTCCTGACGGGCGAGTGAGCGATCAGGCCGTGACATCCAGGCGCGGCGGCGGATACCGGCGCGACAGCATCGACAGCGATAGATGCCGCTCGTCCGCGGCCAGCTCCATCCAGGCCAGCACCTGCGGCCGCTTCCAGTCGCCGATACCGAAATCCATCGCCATCCATTTCTGCGGCTCGGGGCCCTCGAGCCCGCGCACCCAGACGAAAAAGCGGGGAAGGTCGTCGGCGCTTCGGCCTGCGTCTGTCGCGCTTCGCTTTGCCATCGGCTCGGTCCACGGGGCCAGAGGTCTACGATACCGTAACCCGCCGCCTTCCAAACGCAAACATTCGTTGTCGCGCGCCGTCATGGCGAGCGAATCAATCGAGAAAATCGATTGTGGCCCCGCAGCGATGCGGACCTTTCTCTTGATGCCTCCTCCAGGCAAAAGCGATCGTCGGCTCCTCACTGATGCTTGCGGCCGCTAGGCGCGTGATCATCTTCTGTTGATCTGCAAGGCGGGAATTTCCGATCGGAAGCCTGATCCCATCAACAAGCGAGAGTTCTCGCAGATGCAAGTTGAAACGAGGGTCACATGAGCACGATCTGGAAATTGCGGCTTTGCGCGACAATCATGTTTGCGAGCATTGCGACCGATGCCGCAAACGCGGCTCAATATTGTATGTCCTACAACTGCGGCACCTATTGTGACTTTGCCAGTCTGGCCCAATGCAACGCATCGGCATCCGGAATCGGCGGATCCTGCGCGGCGGCCCTGCCTGATAACGCCTCGTCGCAGGCGGCCTTGGGTCAGCGCGCGCTGCCTCAAGACGCCATGGCACAAGTCTCTCCCGGTGCGCGAATGCCCCGCGGAAGGCAGCCGAAGATAATCCGCCATCACCGGGGACCGGCGAGTTGACGGAATTCGGTCAGTGCGTTGAACAAACCATAGCACCACAGGATGTGAGGGGCGGTGGCGTACGGGATCGACAGGCTGCCCCTCCGACGCTGGCGCCGCCAGTTCTCTCACCGCGGTATCGGACCCAACCTCTTGAGATGTTGGGCTTAATACCCTGGAAGCTCGGAGAGCTTCATCATGCGCGATGCGGCATCACCTTGAGGCCGCGCCGCGGGCTGCACCGGCCTCGCGCCAGCTTCGCACCATAAAACCTCAGGGGATGCTACGGCCGCGCTCGGACTCCACCGGCACAGACTGAATGTGAGCTGACGGAACGAGGGGGCAAGTGCGACGGACGCCTCCGTCTCGCCTGACTGAGAAACGGCGAGCAATCTGACGTTGTCCACTTTTTCCGGTCAGCTTATGAATCATCAAGAGCCCCGCGCCGCGGCCAATCAATCCCAAAAGGTCGCCCCGCAAAATCTGGAGGCCGCGAAGCAAAGTCTGGAGGCCGCGAAACAGGGCAAATTGCTGTTTGATCTCGGCCGGTATGCCGAGGCCCTGGAGTGCTTCAACGCATTCGACCGGATCAATCCAAATATCGCAGCCCTGTATCAGACGCGCGGCCTTTGCCTCCAACGATTGAACCGGCTCGAGGAAGCGCAGGCCGACTTCGAGAAGTCCATTGCGCTGAACCCCGGCGAGGCGGAGACGCACAAAAACCTCGGCAAGCTTCATTCCAGGCTTGGGCGTATGGATCAGGCCTTAGCGAGCATCGACCGCGCGCTCGAGCTTCGTCCGAACTTTTCCGCAGCGCTCAACGAAAAGGCACGGGCGTTGTGGAACCTGCAATTGCGGGATGAAGCTCTCGTGGTCTTCCAAAAATCGCTGGCGGCGGACCCGCGCAATGCGGACGCGATCCGGAATAACGCGCTGCTGCTGCTTGATCTCGGCCGGCATGCGGAAGCTCTGGAATCCCTCAACGTCGCCGCGAAGCTGAATCCGGATTCTGCAGACCTGTATCAGATACGCGGCGTTTGCCTCCAGGCGCTGAACCGGTTCGAGGAAGCGCAGGCCGACTACGAGAGGTCCATTGCGCTGAACCCCGGCGAGGCGGAGACGCACAACAACCTCGGCGGGCTTCATTCGGGATTGGGCCGGATGGAGCAGGCACTTGCGAGCATCGATCGGGCGCTTGAACTTCGACCGGATTTTGCCTCGGCGCTTTCCAACAGGGCAGTGGCATTATCGCGCCTGCAATTGCAGGATGAAGCCATCGCGGCCTTTCACAGATCCCTTGCGATCGACCCGAACGATGCGCGGACGATCTGTAATCTCGGCCTGCTTCAGCTGCTGACCGGAGACTTCGAGCGGGGCTGGTTGGGACGCGAGGCGCGATGGAAAATACCGTCTCTCGGCTACGTCGATCGCGGCTTCCCCCAGCCCCTTTGGCTTGGTGACCAGCCGATCGACGGCAAGACCATATTGCTTCATGCCGACGAGGGATTGGGCGATGCAATCCAGTTCGCGCGCTACGCGCCCAAAGTGGCCGCGCTCGGAGCGCGAGTCATCCTGGAGGTCCACTCTCCGCTCCAACAGATTTTGAGGGATATGACTGGGGTTACAACCTGTATCGGCCGACCTGCGAATTTGCCTGCGTTCGACCTGCACTGTCCTCTTGGAGCCCTGCCATTGGCGTTCGGGACAAGGCTCGATACGATCCCGTTCGCGGAGCGGTATCTTCCGGCGCCTCCGGCGGCGTGCGTAAAGACCTGGGAAAGCCGGCTTGAAGACCGGCTTGGCCGGCGCAGTCGCCTTCGTGTCGGTCTCGTCTGGTCGGGGAATCCGGATCACAAGAACGATCACAACCGTTCGATGGCCCTGCGCACGCTTGCTCCCCTGCTGGATTGCGACGTCCAGTTCGTCAGCCTGCAAAAAGGCGCTCGGGATCAGGACCGCGCCTTCCTCGGCGAACGTCCTGACATCATCGACCTGACGGACCAGATCAAGGATTTCACCGACACGGCGGCGCTGGTTTCCTGCCTTGATCTGGTGATCTCGGTCGACACCAGCATCGTTCATCTTGCCGGCGCTCTGGGCGCTCCGGTCTGGACGATGTTGCCTTTCGTCCCGGATTGGCGCTGGCTGCTCAACCGCGGCGACAGCCCGTGGTATTCGTCCATGAGGCTGTTCAGGCAACCCAAGAGGGGCGACTGGGCGAGCGCCGTGGACAGCGTTCGCCGCGAACTCGAGGGCCTGGTTTCCGCAAGACGTTGAGGGCAAGAGGCCGCGCCACGCGAAGCCCGAAAGGGCGAAGCGTGGTGCCCCTGGCCGGAATCGAACCAGCACTCCTTGCGGAACTCGATTTTGAGTCGAGCGCGTCTACCAGTTCCGCCACAGGGGCCTTCGGTCGGACCCGAGGCGGGCGTCGCGAAGCCGGCGGACTATAGCCATGGCCGGGGCGGGGTCAACCCGCGCCAAAGTGATCCCGGCCGTTCTCGACAGCCGCAGGGGCGAGGGCTACAGCCTTGGCGGCGCGACCGATTCCAGAAGAGGCTGCCGTGACGACCCAGAGTGCCGCAATACCCGCGTTCGGGCAGGCCAGCGCCAGTCCCGCGCTGACCGCCTCAATGCTCGTCACCCTGATTGCCGCGGCCACGATCGCGGGGGCCTGGTTCTTCCAGCTCGTGCTGGAGATACTGCCCTGTCCGCTCTGCCTGGAGCAGCGTTATGCCTATTATCTGGCGATCCCGCTCGGCGCGCTCACGGCGCTGGCCGCGCGCCTCGGCGCGCCGCGGCCGCTGCTGCTCGCGGGGCTTGCGATCCTCGTGCTGGCGACGCTCGCCAATGCCGGCCTCGGCACCTATCACTCTGGCGTCGAATGGGGATTCTGGAAGGGGCCGACCGACTGCTCGGGCCCGGTCGTCAATCTCGGCAGCGCGGGCGATCTGCTGTCGCGGCTCGACACCGTGAAGGTGGTGCGTTGCGACGAGGTGCAATGGCGTTTCCTCGGCCTGTCGCTCGCCGGCTACAACGTGCTGATCTCGCTGTTGATGGCCGCGATCGCCGCGTGGGGATTTTTCCGGACGGCGAAGCGTTAAAGCCAAAAGCTAGTCGTCCACGTCGTCCTGCGTGCGCCCGAACAGGTGCACGATGCCCGGGGTGGCGATCGTCACGAACACGAACCGCGACAGATGATGGGCGCCGACGAAGATCGGATCGATGTGCAGCGTCAGCGCCAGCGCCAGCATGGCGTCCATCGCGCCCGGCGCGAAGGCGACGACGACGTCGGAGAGTTTCACCTGGGTGGTGAGCGCCACGATGCCGACGAAGACGGCGGAGACGGCGATGGCGACAGTGAATGAGCCCAGCGCCGCGTAGATGTGGCCGGCGAGGGTCTTGATCCGCATCCGCGCAAAGCGGCTGCCGATCAGCGCGCCGATGCCGACGAGCGCCACGCCGCGGACCCAGTTCGGCAGCCCGCCCTCGACCCAGCCCGCACCATGCAGCACGCTGGAGGCGATCATCGCGCCGAACATCCAGCTCGCCGGAAACCTGATCAGCCGCAACAGGAGGGCCGCAGCCAGCGAGGCGGCGACGAGCTCCAGAAGGTCGAGCGGCGAGGCGATCGTCGTGGTCAGCGACGGCGCGACGGAGGGGGCGATACCGGCGATCGCCAGCACCATCGGCAGCGCCGCGGTGAGGATGATGACGCGCATGGTCTGCACCACCGCAATCCCCGGCAGGTCGGCGCCGCGCTCGACCGCCAGGATCGTGATCTGCGACAGCGCGCCGGGGCTGCCGGCCAGAAACGCCGAGGTGCGGTCCCAGCCATGGATGCGCTGCAGGTAATAGCTCGAGCCGAAGGTCGAGAAGAAGGTGGCGAGCGCCAACAGGCCGATGGTGAGGGGATAGGCACTGACCTGCTGGATCAGATGGCGCGAGACGACCGAGCCGAGCGAAATGCCGAGCAGCACCAGCACGGTCTGGGTCAGGAGCGGCGGCAGCGAAAGCTGGCGCCCGGCGATCGCGGCCACCCCGACCGCGATCATCGATCCCGAGATCAAGCCGCCCGGAAGGCCGGCGGCCAGAAACGCCAGGCCACCGGCAGCGCCGATGACGAGCGTCTCTGCCGTGCCCAGGATCCTGGCGCGGCTCGGCCATTCGAACGGCAGGGAGGCGGTGATTTGCTTCACGCCCACCTTATGGCAAATCGCTCGCGAGCGCACAATTGCGGGCTCGTCATGCCGCAATGCGCCCGCTTCGCCGAGGCACGGAGGGGATTTTGACGGGAATTACTTCTTGTCGGCAGCGGGAGCGGCGGTGGTGCCGGCCTTCGCGCTCTTGATGCACTCGGAACGGAATTTCTTGCGCTCCTTGCCGTGCAGGCTCTTGGCGTCCGCCTGCTTGGAGCATTCGAGCGATTCGGCCGAATGCTCCTTCGGCGCCTTCTTGTCGGCGGGGGCAGCGGTCGTGGCCTTGGTGTCGGTCTTGGCGGCCGGCGCGGCGGTCTGGGCAAAGGCGGTGCCGGTGGCAAGCAGGGAGGCGAGGGCGACGGCGGCGAGGCGGGCGGCGAGGGTCATGGCGTTGCGCTCTTTTGCGAGAATGGCGAAGGGCAGGGAACCTCGGCCCGCCTTCATGAACGCGACATGAATAATTCAAACGGCGCGATCACTATATTTTGGCCGCCCCAGCCATCGCTTCCTTGTCGCAAGCCGCTGGCACGCTAGGATAGCAGTCCTCGTTCGTTTCCCTGAGGGAGATCAAGGATGACAATTCAATCCAGATTATTGTGTGCAATGGCGGTGTCGGGCTTTGCCGCGCTGGTGGCGACCTCGCCGGCGCAGGCGCTGACGTCGCAGGAGTGCAGCGCGAAATATCAGGCGGCTAAGAAGGATGGTTCGCTCGGCACCATGAAGTGGAATGATTTCCGCAAGGCCCAGTGCGGCACGGATGCGACGCCCGCTGCCGCGCCGGCCGCGGCTGCGCCGGCCCCCGCCGAGCCGAAGCAGGCCAAGAAGGAGGCGGCCCCCGCTGCCGCACCGGCCCTCCCGGCCGGACCTGCGGTCTATCCGAACGCGGTCGACCCGAAATACGCCAAGGAGACCGCCGGCAAGGCCCGCCTCCACACCTGTGTCGATCAGTACAACGCCAACAAGGCCACCAACGGCAATGGCGGCATGAAGTGGATCGAGAAGGGCGGCGGCTATTACAGCGAATGCAACAAGAAGCTGAAGGGTTAGCCCTGAAGCTTCGACATGACCTGGTGGCCGGAGCGAAAGCTCCGGCCATTTTCGTTCAGTCCAACAGCTTCTCGGCCGACTTCGCCAAAAGCTGCGATCGCCTGCGCGGACCGCGTTCGACGAACAGCAGGCTCTGGCCGAAGATGAAGCAGTAGAACAGGAAGGCCTGGGCATCGGCGTCCTCGGCGGCGAGCCCGGCAGCGCGATAGAGCTCGCCGACATGCTTCAAGCGCGCCGCGTCGACGCTGGCGACGGCCGCCGCCGCGCCCTCGTCCGTGCGGGCCCATTGCCGGATCGCAAGCTCGATCGCCATGCCCTCCGGATTGAGCCGCTCGGAATAGAGCTGGATCAGCGCCTTGAGCCGCTCGCGGGGCGCCTGACCGCCGAGGGTCGTCTGTTGCGCGATCGATGCCGCGCGCCCCTCGCGCCAGCGTTCCAGCATGGCATCGAGCAATGCGGCACGGTCGGCGAAGCGGCGGTAGAAGCCGCCCTTGGTGACGCCGAGGTTCTTGGCGAGCACCTCGACCCGCACTCCCTCGACGCCGGACCTCGCGAGTTCGGCAAACCCGGCCTCGACCCAGACGTCACCCTTGCTGTCGCTCATGAAGGAAGCCTCACCGGATCTTGATACGGTGCCGTATTGCTAACGCGGAAAGCTGTTGATACGCTACCGTATCAACAATCAAGGAAGCAAAAGGCCAGGGAGGAATTGGCGATGGAGCAGGAGGCGACCTATCGCGGCACGGTCTATCCGTGGCAGTGCGACCACGTCGGTCACATGAACATCATGTGGTATGTCGGCAAGTTCGACGAGGCCAACTGGAATCTGTTCGCCCGGCTCGGGCTGACGCCGAGCTATTTGCGCGCCTCCGGCCGCGGCATGGCCGCGGTGCAGCAGAATATCACCTACAAGCGCGAGCTGCTCGCTGGCGACATCGTCGAGATCCGCAGCCACCTGCTGGAGGTCCGCGAAAAATCGATCCGCTTCCGGCACGACATGACCAATGCCGAGACCGGCGAGATCGCGGCATATTGCGAGATCACCGGCGTGCATATGGACCGCAAGCAGCGCAAGTCGGCGCCGTTCGCGGATGCGATCCGCGAGGCCGCCATGCGGCATCTCGCAGAGCCGGTCGAGGCCTGAAGCCGTGGGCGCGCTCGAGCCGAAGAACCCGGACTACCGCGCAGCCGCCACCGCGCTGTTCGATGGCCAGCCGGCGATGCGCACGCTCGGCATCGCGATCGTCCGCCTCGCGCCGGGCGAGGTCGAACTGGCGATGCCCTATTCATCCGCCTTCACGTAGCAGAACGGCTTTGTTCATGCCGGCATCATCACGGCGGGGCTGGACAATGCCTGCGGCGTCGCCGCCTTCACCCTGATGCCGCGCGAAGCCGGGATTCTCACCGTCGAGTTCAAGACCTCGCTGCTTGCGCCCGCCCGCGGCGAGCGCTTCATCTTCATGGCCGAGGTGGTGAAGCCGGGCCGCACGCTGACCTTTTGCGAGGCCAGGGCCTATGCCGAGAACGCCGGCAAGACGACGCTGATCGCCACCATGACGGGAACGCTGATGGCCATGTTGCCTCAAGCCGCTGCGCAGGCGCGGACGACGGTCCAGGCCTAACCGCAGGCGCGCGATGACTTTGCCGCCGTGGCCGCCTATATGGTCGGTAACGAATCCCGGTCCCGGGCCGTATTGATGGCGATGGGACCGAAACGGGACTAGATATGACCAAATCCAGGAATGACAGCGGCCCGGTGCCGACACGGCGTGCGGCCTTGACCCTGTTGGGGGCCGGCGCGCTCGCGGCCGGCGGCATCGTGCCGGCGCGCGCGGCGGTCGACGATGACGAGGTGCTGACTGAATCCAGGGTGCTGCGCGATCCCGACACCCCCGTCGCCGGCAATCCGCAAGGCGACATCACCATCGTGGAATGGTCCGACTACAACTGTCCCTATTGCCGCAAGCTCGAGCCCGAACTGCGGCAGGTGGTTCAGGACGACGGCAAAGTCCGGCTGGTGATGAAGGACTGGCCGATCCTCGGTCCGGTCTCGGTCACGGCGGCGCGGATCGCGCTCGCGGCCCGTTTCCAGGACAAATACCATCAGGCCCATGACGCCTTGATCGGCGTCAGCTCGCGCCTGACCGAGCCGCGCGTCAACGAACTGGTCGCGGCTGCCGGCATCGACATGGATCGCCTGAAGCGCGATCTCGCCGGCCGCGCCAAGGTCATCGATGCGATCCTGAAGCGGAACAACGACCAGGCCGAGGCCTTCGGCTTCCGCGGCACGCCGTCCTTCATCGTCGGAAAATATCGCGTGCCCGGCGTGCTCAGCATGACCGAGTTCGAGCAGGTCATCGCCGACGCCCGCAAGGCTGGGATGAAGTGAGCCCACGCTGATCGTTGCCAATACAAAGGCGCCGCCGCGGATCCGCGACGGCGCCCCGTTCGTGATATGGCGTCGTTACTTCGACGAGATCCGGACCCAGTCCTTGTGCGCGCGATCGCGCAGCGCATCCCAGTCGGCCTTCGCAACATCCCAGTTCACGATGGTGCGATGGGTGGCCGCGACCTCGCCATTGGCGACCGACGACGTCTGCATGGAGTCATAGATGTACACGCCAAAGCCCAGCAGCAGTGCGCCCAAAATCATTCCGAAAAAAGTCTGCATGGCGAACCTCCGGTGACAGCAGATAACGTGGATCGCAAAGGACGGTTCCCGCTGCATCCACGCAGGATCGAGATGCTGGGTTGGGCCGGACCGGGCCAGTGGCCGTGGATTACGGCAGGCAGATTCGCTATACTTTCGACAAATGACAGCCAACGACGTCAAAAGCCTATTAGACGAGCTCGGCCGCAGATATCTCTGGTGGGAGTCGGTCGACGGCTTACCGTTCTCCGAGGATCGTATCGTCGCTCAAGTGATGAACCTCGGGACGTACGACGACATTCTCCAACTGGAGGCGGCGCTAGGCCATGCGGCTCTCGGGGGCGTCATGTTACGTGCCGAGCCAGGCTGGTTCAGCGATCGCTCCTGGGAGTTCTGGCGCGGTCGCCTGTCATTCGCGACGGGCGCGGCGCTGCCGGACAAGGCGCCACGAAGGGCGTTCGATGTTGCGCCGCTTTGAGCCGAAACTGTCGATCCTGCCTGCCGCTCAGCGGGAAATTTGGCCGTTACTTGCGCCTTCACTGGACCTGCAATTCGTCCTCTACGGTGGAACGGCCATCGCGCTTCAACTGGGACATCGGGAGTCGCTCGATTTCGACTTCTTTTGCTCAGCTCCGCTGAACAAGGAAGATGTTCGTACGCAGTTCGGCTTCGTTGACGGCGCCGCCATCCTTCTGGACGCGCCCAATACGCTGGTGGTCTCGGCCGATATGCCATCGGGCCCCGTGAAGATTTCCTTTTTTGGACGCATCGGGTTTGGTCGGGTCAATGACCCCAACCAGACGACCGACGGAACGATCCTCGTGGCCTCGCTCGAGGACTTGCTGGCCACCAAGCTCAAGGCGACACTCGGAAATGTTCGGCGGAGAGCCCGCGCAGGTGCTGCGCGCCATAGGCTTTTTTGACGATGGAGACCTTCGCAGGCTGAGCGCTGCCGATCGGCAGATTCTGCGCGAGGCCCGGGACCGCGTGGGTGTTTTACCCGACGTGTCACTCAAGCGGGGTCTCCTGTGACGATTTTCATCCCCCGTTCAGCCATTGCAGCAGTTCGGCGTTGATCTCGCGCGGATAGGCGTGGCTGAGGTCGTCGATTTCGCGATAGGTCACGTCGGCGCCGGCGGCCGAGAGCGCGGCCTGGGTCTGGCGCGCGGTCTGCACCGGAAACATCCAGTCGAGCTTGCCGTGGGTGATGAAGATGGGCAGGCCCTGCATGCGCCGGGCGTCGGCCATCTCCGCCATCAGCGGATGGAAGGTTGCCGACACCGGCGCGAGATGCGTGAAGGGCGAGGCGCTGTCGAGCCCGCTGACATAGCAGAAGGTGCCGCCGTCGCTCATGCCGGTCAGCAGCAGGCGCGAGGAATCGACGCTCCAGCGGCTGCGCACGGTTTCGAGGATGCGCATGAGGTTTGGCGTGTCGGTATCGTCGCCCATCAGCGCCCAGGTCGACCCCGTCGCGGTCGGCGCCACCAGGATCGCGCCGAGACCACGGGCGTCACGCAGCCAGCTCCACAGAAAGCCGCGGCCGTTGCCGCTGCCGCCATGCAGCGCCATCACCAGGGGCCATGCACGGTCGGGCGTGTAATATTCGGGGACGTAGACCGAGAAGCCGCCGCGGGGCTCGTTGGGGTCATGGAAGATGCCGGTGTGCTCGCCTGCCCCCGTCTCGATCCGCGCCAGCAAGTCCTCGTCCCCGCGCCTGGCGTTATTGAGGAAGAAGCTGCTCACCGGCGGAAATTGGCTTGAGAGCGGATACAGCGCTTCCAGCGCGCGCGGCGTGTGGCGCAGCGCGCGGAACACCGCGACCAGATCGCCGTTGCCGCGTTCGACCTCGCGCAAGGCGGCGAACGCGGCGAGGGTCTCGTCACAGGCCCGGTCCAGCCGGGTGCGCAGGCCTGCGAACTGGTCGGGCCAAGCGCCGATCGCTGCGCGCGCCGCTTGCAGCGCCGCGTCGGGCGTCCCGATCGCGTTCATGATGGAGCCGAAAGCAGGGGGATGCAGATGCCGGGCGACGAAGCCGAGCGCGTCCAGCGCATTGAGCAAAGGCGGCAGCACGGCCACGATGTCGTCCACCACGGCCTCGGTCATTGTCGCGTCCTCGGCCGGGATCAATGCAGCTTGGGCTGCTTCAGGAGCTTGAAGCGGTCGGTCGACGTCACCGTGACGTCGAATGTGACGCCTTCATGATGCACGGTGAGCGGCACGTCGACGCCGGCGGCGCCGAGCGCCCACATCTTTTTGTAGAAAGCCGTCTGGCTCGTCACCTTCTCGCCGTCGACCGCGAGGATGACGTCGCCGGTCTTCAACTCGGCGCGGGCGGCCGGACCGGTGGCGGAGATCCCGATCACCACGACGCGGTTGTCGATCTCGGTGGAGTAAAGCCCGAGCCAGGGCCTTGCCGGCTTGTTGACGCGACCGAACCTGCGCAGGTCGTCGAGGATCGGCTTCAGGAGATCGATCGGCACGATCATGTTGACATGCTCGGCCTTGCCGTCGCGCTCACGCTCGAGTTGCAGCGAGCCGATGCCGATCAACTCGCCGCGCTCGTTGATCAGTCCGGTGCCGCCCCAGTTCGGGTGGGCGGGATAGGTGAACAGCGCCTCGTCGAGCAGATACTCCCAGTAACCGGCGAATTCCTGCTTCGCCACGATCTGGCTTGCCACCGAGCGCGTCCGCCCGCCGGCGCCGCCGACCACGACGCGGTCGCCGGTCCGGGCCGCCGCCGACGAGCCGAGCGGCAGCGGGGCGACGTCCAGCTGTCCGAGCGCCTGCACCAGTCCGAAGCCGCTGACGGAATCGAAGCCGAGCACATGTCCTTCCACCACGCGTCCGTCGGCGAGGTGCAGCCACACCGATTCCGCTTCGGTGATGAGATAGCCGATGGTGAGCACCAGCCCGTCATCGATCACGACGCCGTTGCCGGCGCGCTCGGTGCCCAGCGTCTCGGCGCTGAAGGCGTCGGGCGGGATGATCGCGTGCAGGCCGACGACGGACTCGAGCGCGCGGTCGAGGTCGAAGCCGTAGTCGCTCGCGCGCGGCTGATTGGCCGGCGGCACTCTCCATTCGGTCAGCGCGGCCATGGAGTTCTCCTGATCTCGCGAACGCGGCCCATTGCATCGCGACAACTGCGCGAAGCAATTGCAATTTAGGCCCGGGACGGCCGTCTTGAAAGACTGGACCTCCAACTATTCCGGATAATCGTCGTGCGAAACTGTCGATTATGACAGGAACGGTGCGCAAAGATCGGGCCGTCGCTCGATCCGGCATCGGCCGCATGGCTGATGTCCGGCGCGGTGCTAGGCGTGGTGCGACGAAGCTGCTAACCATTGTCGCTTCGTTTGACCAGGGATCACGGACCGAAGCATGGATAACCGCAGCGACATCTGGCGAGCCGTCGACACAATCAAGGCGCGCTTCATCGATCTCAGCGACAGGGTCTGGGGCATGCCCGAGGTGTGCTACACCGAGGCGCGGTCCGCCGCCGAGCATCGCGCCGAGCTGCGCCATCAGGGTTTCCGCATCACCGAGAACGTCGCCGGCATCCCGACCGCGCTGATGGGCGAGTGGGGCGAGGGCGGACCGGTCATCGCCTTCATGGGCGAATATGACGCGCTACCGGGACTCAGCCAGGAGGCGGGCGTTGCCGAGCCTCGTCCGATCGAGGCGGGCGGCCACGGCCACGGCTGCGGGCACAATCTGCTCGGCTCCGCGGCGCTGCTCGCCGCGACCGCGGTGAAGGACTGGCTTGCCGCGAGCGGCGTGCCCGGCCGCGTCCGCTATTACGGCTGCCCCGCGGAAGAAGGCGGTGCCGCCAAGGCGTTCATGGTGCGATCCGGCGCCTTCGAGGACGCCGACATCGCCATCACTTGGCATCCGAACAGTTTCTGGGAAGTCGCGGTGACCCCCTCGCTCGCCAATACCCGCGCCGACTTCATCTTCACCGGCCGCACATCGCACGCGGCGGCATCGCCGCATCTCGGCCGCTCCGCGCTCGATGCGGTCGAATTGATGAATGTCGGCGTGAACTACATGCGCGAGCACATGCCGAGCGACGCCCGCGTGCATTACGCGCTGCTCGACACCGGCGGCATCGCGCCCAACGTGGTGCAGGCCCATGCGCGGGTGCGCTATTCGATCCGCGCCCGCGATCTCCCCGGCATGAACGAGCTGGTCGAGCGCGTCGGCAAGATCGCGCAAGGTGCGGCGCTGATGACGGAAACCAGGGTCGAGATGAAGATCATCTCCGCGGTCTCCAACATCCTGCCGAACGCGCCGCTCGAGCAGGCCCTGCACCGGGTCATGGAAGAGCTCGGACCACCGCATTTCGACGACGCGGACAAGAGCTTCGCCGCGCAGATACGCGGAACGCTGAGCGACAAGGACATCGCCTCGGTCTATTACGCGATCGGCATGGAGCCGACCGACCGGCCGCTGGCGGACTTCCTGGTGCCGCTCGATGCCAAGCGCAATCCACTGGTCGGATCGACCGATGTCGGAGACGTCAGCTGGGTGGTGCCGACAGTGCAGGTCCACGCACCGACGGTTGCAATCGGCACGCCGTTCCACACCTGGCAGGTGGTGGCGCAGGGCAAGAGCGCGCATGCCCACAAGGCGATGGTGCAGGCGGCCAAGGCGATGGCAGGCCTCGGCATCAAGGCGCTGACGGAGCCGGATCTGATCAAGGCCGCGCAGGCCGACCTGAAAAAGCGGACGGCCAGGACGCCCTATGTCTGTCCGCTGCCTGACCATGTCGCGCCGCCGCTGAACATGTCCGTGGCGTAGCGGCCTCGATACTTTCGTCTGATCTGGCGAACAAATTTTTCGCAGTGCAGCGCGGATTCCGGCGCGTTTTAACGCCGGATTGCCGACCGCTTGGGCTGTGGAACGCGATTTTGCCCAACGGACAGCCAGAACACCGTTTGCATACACACAGTCGCAGTTGACGCGTGGCCCATTCAGTGTGCCATCTACTGCCGCCAAACCCGGCGGCCGTCCCAGGCGGTCGCCTGCATCCATGAGAGAGAACCAGACGGGGACAACCATGCTGGACAAAGAATTGCGTTCGATGATCGGCCAGGTGAAGGACGGGCGGATGGATCGCCGCGCCTTCATCCAGCGCTTGGCTGCTGTCGGCCTCACCGCGCCCCTGGCCAACCAGATCCTCGCGCTCGGCGGCGTTGCCATGGCGCAGAGCCCGAGCCCCTATCCTCCGACCAAGCGCGGCGGCGGCGGTCCGCTGAAGCTGCTGTGGTGGCAGGGGCCGACGCTGCTCAACCCGCATTTCGCCACCGGCACCAAGGATCAGGACGGCTCCCGCCTGTTCTACGAGCCGCTCGCGAGCTGGGACGTCGAAGGCAACCTCAATCCCATTCTTGCCGCGGAAATCCCGTCGATCCAGAACGGGGGCCTGGCTGCCGACGCCAAGTCGGTGACCTGGAAGATCAAGCCCGGCGTCAAATGGCACGACGGCAAGCCCCTGACCGCCGACGATCTCGTCTTCACCTTTGAATATGCCAGCGACCCTGCCACGGCCGCCGTGTCGATCTCGACCTACGCCGACATGACCGTGGAAAAGGTGAATGACCTCACCATCCGCATCCTGTTCAAGAATCCCACGCCGTTCTGGGCCAATGCGTTCGTCGGCGCCTATGGCTGCATCCTCCCGAAGCATCTGTTTGCGGACTACAAGGGTGGAAAATCGCGGGAGGCGCCGAACAATCTGGCGCCGGTCGGCACCGGTCCCTACAAGTTCGTCGAGTTCAAGCCGGGTGACGTGATCCGCGGTGAACTCTACCCCGACTACCACATGCCGAACCGTCCGCATTTCGACACGATCGAGATGAAGGGCGGCGGTGACGCCGTCTCGGCTGCGCGCGCGGTGATCCAGACCGGCGAGTACGATTTCGGCTGGAACATCCAGGTGGAAGACGACGTGCTGCTGCGCCTGGAGAAGGGCGGCAAGGGCAAGACCACCTATGCCGTGGGCGGTGACATCGAGTTCATCGCAGTCAATTTCACGGATCCCAACACCGAGGTCGACGGCGAACGCTCGTCGATGAAGACAAAGCACCCGATCCTCTCCGATCCCAAGGTACGCCAGGCGCTTGCTCTGCTGGTCGATCGCGAGGCCGTCAAGAAGGCGATCTATGGCCGCGCCGGACGCACCACGGCCAACTATCTCAACGGACCCGAGAAATTCGTCTCCAAGAACACGACCTGGGAGTTCAGCGTCGAAAAGGCGTCGAAGCTGCTGGACGAGGCCGGCTGGAAAGTCGGCGCCGACGGCATCCGGGAGAAGGACGGAAAGAAGTTCAAGCTTCTCTATCAAACCTCGACCAACGGTCCGCGTCAGAAGACCCAGGCCATCGTCAAGCAGGCCTGCCAGAAGGCCGGCATCGACGTGGAGTTGAAATCGGTCGTGGCCTCCGTCTTCTTCTCCTCCGACGTCGCCAACCCCGACACCTATTCCAAGTTCTACGCCGACATCGAGGAATTCCAGATCCCGATGACCCAGCCGGATCCCGCTCTTCACATGAGGCGGTACATCTCGGCCAACGTTGCCACCAAGGAGAACAAGTGGCAGGGCCAGAATTATCCGCGTTATGTCAACAAGGACTATGATGCGGCGATTGCCGCGGCCGAAGTCGAGACCGACCTGGTCAAGCGCGCCGTGCTCTACATCAAGTGCAACGACATGTTATGGCAGGACACGGTGTTCATCCCGGTGATGCACCGCCTTACGGTGGATGCCTGCTCCAACACGCTGCAGCCGGTCGTCTCGGGCTGGGCCAACCGGACCGACAACATCCAGGACTGGTATCGGGGGGCATGATCGCGCGGGCATAGACGGGATTTTGCCCCATGAGCCAGTATGTGCTGCGTCGCCTCCTGATCGCCATTCCGAGCCTGCTCGGCATTTCGGCGGTCCTGTTCTTCGTGCTGGCGCTCGCCCCGGGAGATCCCTTCTCGGAGCTGGCGACCAATCCGAACGTTCCGCCCGAGGTGCAGGCCGCACTTCGGGCGAAGTTCGGCCTCGACGATCCGATCTACCTCCGCTACCTGCACTGGCTCAACGCCATGCTGCACGGCGACTGGGGTTTCTCCTTCGTCAGCAGGATGGACGTCGACAAGCTCATCCTGCAGCGCCTGCCGACAACGCTCTACGTGATCGGCTCGGCGCAGATCCTCGCACTCCTGGTCGCGATCCCCGTCGGAGTCTATGCGGCGACCAGGCCCTATTCGCTGTTCGACCAGATCGCCAACACGCTCGCCTTCATCGGCTTCTCGCTGCCGACCTTCTTCACCGGCCTGTTGTTCATCCTGATCTTCTCGGTCAATTTGGACTGGCTGCCGTTCGTCTACTCCACCGACATCAAGGCGACCGGCATCCGCTGGGTTCTGGAGATGATCCGGCAGGCGATCATGCCGGTGGCGGTGCTCGGCCTGTTCCAGGCGGCGTCGATGACGCGTTTCGTGCGCTCCGCGATGCTCGACGTGATCCGGCTCGACTATATCACCACGGCGCGCGCCAAGGGGCTCGGGCAGGCCAAGGTCATCGTCAAGCACGCCATGCGCAACGCGATGATCCCGGTGGTCACGCTGGTCGCGCTGCAGTTGCCCGCCGTGTTCGGCGGCGCCATCGTGACCGAGCAGATCTTTCGCATTCCCGGCATCGGCTCGCTGCTGATCACCTCCATCCTGTCCAACGACACGCCCGTGGTGATGGCCGTCACGTTCGTCTTCGCGTGCCTCGTCGTGCTGTTCAACCTCATCGCGGACGTCCTGTATGGCTGGCTTGACCCTCGCATCTCCTTCCGTTGAGCGGCGCGCCTATTCGCCATCGCGCGAGATGTGGCGGCGCTTCAGCCGTCACAGGCTCGCCGTGGTCAGCGCGTTCATGCTCCTCATCCTGATCCTCGCCGTGGTGATCGGGCCGTTCCTGTGGCGCGTGAAGATCAACGACATCGACATTGTCGCGGGCCTGCAGGGCCCCTCGCTCGCCCATCCCTTCGGTACCGACGACCTCGGCCAGGACATTCTGGCGCGCATGATCTATGGCGGGCGCATCTCGCTCGCGGTCGGCCTCGCTGCGATGCTGGTATCCGTGCTCATCGGCACGCTGATCGGCGCGCTCGCCGGCATGTCGCGCGGCGCGCTCGGCCATGGCCTGATGTGGCTCACCGACCTCTTTCTGTCGCTGCCGCAGCTGCCGCTGCTGCTGATGCTGATCTATCTGTTCCGCGACGGGCTGAAGCAGGCGTTCGGCCCCGAGGGCGGCATCTTCATCCTGATCGTGCTCGTCATCGGCGGCCTGCGCTGGATGCCGGTCGCGCGCCTCGTTCGTGCCCAGTTCCTGTCGATCCGCGAGAAGGAGTTCGTCGAGGCTGCCCGCGCGCTCGGCGCCAGCCCGGTGCGGCAGGTGGTGCGGCACATCCTGCCCAACGCGCTCGGGCCAGTCATCATCGCCGGCACCATCGACGTTGCCGCCGCCATCATCACGGAATCGACCCTGTCCTTCCTCGGCCTCGGCTTTCCGCCGGATACGCCGACCTGGGGCCGCCTGCTGTTCGACGCCAAGGATTTCCTCGACATCGGCCCGCACTGGGCGCTGTTTCCAGGCGGCGCGATCTTCATCGCGGTGGTCGCCATCAACTTCATCGGCGACGGCCTGCGTGACGCGCTCGACGCACGGCGGGTGATCTGATGGCGCCGCTGCTCGAGATCAAGGGGCTGAAAACCCACTTCGCCACCGACGACGGCATCCTGCAGGCCGTCGATGGCGTCGACATCACCATCAACAAGGGCGAGACGCTTTGCGTCGTCGGCGAGTCCGGCTGCGGCAAGACCGTGACCGCGATGTCGATCCTGAAGCTGATCGCGATGCCGCCGGGCCGCATCGCGGCCGGCCAGATCATCTTCGAGGGCCGCGATCTCGTGCCGCTGACGAGCCAGCAGCTCGACGAGATCCGGGCGAAGGAGATCGGCTTCATCTTCCAGGAGCCGATGACCTCGCTCAACCCGGTGCTCACCATCGGCGAGCAGATCGCCGAGAGCCTGCGCCGGCACGAGGCCGTGACCAAAAAGCAGGCGCTCGAGCGCACCATCGAGATGCTGAAGCTGGTGCAGATCCCGAATGCCGAAGGGCGTGTGCACAACTATCCGCACCAGTTCTCCGGCGGCATGCGCCAGCGCGTGATGATCGCGATGGCGCTCGCCTGCAAGCCGAAACTGATCATCGCCGACGAGCCGACCACCGCGCTCGACGTCACCATCCAGGCGCAGATCCTGGACCTCCTGCAGGACATGAAGGAGCGCTTCGGCACGGCGGTAATGCTGATCACCCATGCCATGGGTGTCGTCGCCGAGACCGCACAGCGCGTCGTGGTGATGTATGCCGGCAAGGTGGTGGAGGAGGCGGGCGTCGACGATCTCTTCGCCGATCCGCGCCATCCCTATACCCAGGGGCTGATCCGCTCGATCCCGCGCATCGACCTCGCCAGCGCGCACAAGACGCGGCTGGAGGCGATCGGGGGCTCGGTGCCGATCCTGATCAACCCGCCGGTCGGCTGCCGCTTTGCGCCGCGCTGCAAGTTCGCCATGGGCGTCTGCATCGAGAAGGAGCCGCTGCTGCGCGAGATCGCGCCCGGCCACCGCATGGCCTGTCATTTGGGAGATCCGCAGTTGGGGACCATGTCATGAGCGAGCCCCTGCTGCGCGTCTCCAACCTGAAGAAGCATTTCCCCGTGCTCGGCGGCCTGCTGTCGCGCCAGGTCGGGACTGTCTATGCGGTCGACGGCGTGTCGTTCTCGGTCAATCGCGGCGAGACCCTCGGCCTCGTCGGCGAATCCGGCTGCGGCAAGTCCACCACGGGCCGCTGCGTGCTGCGCCTGATCGAGCCGACCGAGGGCGAAGTCACCTTCGACGGCCAGAATGTGCGCGAGCTCGGCGGCGGCGATCTGCGCGCGATGCGGCGGAACATGCAGCTCGTGTTCCAGGACCCGTTTGCCTCGCTCAACCCGCGCATGACGGTCGGCGCCATCCTCGGCGAGGCCTTCACCATCCACAATCTCGCGACCTCCGCCCGGGAGCGCGAGGAGCGCGTCGCGGGCCTCCTGGTCAAGGTCGGGCTCAAGCCCGAGCACATGCGGCGCTATCCGCACGAGTTCTCCGGCGGCCAGCGCCAGCGCATCGTGATCGCGCGCGCGCTCGCGGTCGAGCCGAAGCTGATCGTCTGCGACGAGCCGGTGTCGGCGCTCGACGTGTCGATCCAGGCGCAGGTTATCAACCTGCTCGAAGACCTCCAGGCCGAGCTGAATCTCACCTATCTCTTCGTCGCGCACGACCTCTCGGTGGTCGAGCACATCTCCGACCGCGTCGCGGTGATGTATTTGGGCCGCATCGTCGAGCTCGCGAAAGCCAGCGACCTCTACCGCAATCCGCAGCACCCCTATACCAGGGCACTGTTGTCGGCGGTGCCGGTGCCCGATCCAAAACTCAAGCGCGAGCGCATCCGGCTGAAGGGCGACGTGCCGAGCCCGATGAAGCCGCCGTCAGGCTGCCCCTTCCATACCCGCTGCCCGATCGCCCAGCCGCGCTGCTCGGAGAGCGCGCCGGAGCTGCGAGAGGGCGCCAACGGACACTTCGTGGCGTGTCATTTCGCGTAATGCGGTGCGCCCCTTGCGCACGCGATGAATTTAATCCGGCACGAGGGGAATAACTCGCTCAGGGCGAGTCGTGGCGATCTTGCATGAGAGCCGCGTCGAAGCGTCGCATAGCCCCGAACGTTCTTGCCAAAGTCCGGCGCAAGTCTTTGTCTTCTCCTCACAAAATTAAGAGGCGGTCCGCAACGGATCGCTGAAAGCTGGGGAGGACTTCATGACCAAGACGAGCAAGGACGGCGCCTCCACGCGCCGCCGTTTCCTCAAGACTGCAGCCGTCGGCGCCGCCGCCACGGTCACGGCGCCGGCGATCGTCAGTGCGCAGGGCGTCACCAGCATGCGCTGGCAGAGCACCTGGCCGGCCAAGGACATCTTCCACGAATACGCGCTCGACTTCGCCAAGAAGGTCAACGACATGACCGGCGGCGATTTGAAGATCGAGGTGCTGCCCGCCGGCGCCGTGGTGCCGGCCTTCGGCCTGCTCGACGCGGTGTCCAAGGGCACGCTCGATGGCGGCCACGGCGTGCTCGCCTATCACTACGGCAAGCAGAACGCGCTCGCGCTCTGGGGCTCGGGTCCCGGCTACGCGATGGACGCCAACATGCTGCTCTCCTGGCACAAATACGGTGGCGGCAAGGAGCTGCTGGAAAAGCTCTACGCCTCGATCGGCGCCAACGTCGTCTCGTTCCCCTATGGGCCCATGCCGACCCAGCCGCTCGGCTGGTACAAGAAGCCGGTGACCAAGGCGGAGGATTTCCAGGGCCTGAAATTCCGCACCGTCGGTATCTCCATCGACGTGTTCACCGCCCTCGGCGCCGCGGTCAACGCGCTGCCCGGCGGCGAGATCGTCTCGGCGATGGACCGTGGCCTGCTCGATGCCGCCGAGTTCAACAATGCGAGCTCGGATCGTGTCCTCGGCTTCCCCGACGTTTCCAAGGTCTGCATGCTGCAGAGCTATCACCAGAACGCCGAGCAGCTCGAGATCATGTTCAACAAGACCAAGTTCGACGCGCTGCCGGACAAGATGAAGGCCATCATCACCAACGCGGTCGAGGCGGCGAGCCAGGACATGGCCTGGAAGGCGATCGACCGTTACTCGAAGGACTATGAGGAGCTGCAGACCAAGGACAAGGTCAAGTTCTACAAGACGCCCGACTCGATCCTGCAGAAGCAGCTCGACGTGTTCGACCAGGTCGCGGAGAAGAAGGCCGGCGAAAACCCGCTGTTCAAGGAGATCCTGGAGTCGCAGCTTGCCTTCGCCAAGCGGGCGACGCAATGGGAGCAGGACACGGTCGTCAGCCGGCGCATGGCCTACAACCACTATTTCGGCCCCAACGCGAAGAAGAAGACCTGACCGGCTTCAGGAAGTTGTTGGAAGCGTCATCCGGGACGGCAATCCCGGGTGACGCTTGTCTTGTTTCGATGTTTGTTGATCTTGCGGATTTGCGGAGCCCATGAACGCCCAGCGCTTTCTCCATACCATTGACGCCGTCAGCACCTGGACCGGCAAGACCGCGGCATGGCTGGTCGTGGGCCTCATGGGCCTCGTCTGTGCCGAGGTGTTCAAGCGCTACATCCTCAACATGCCGACGGCGTGGATCTTCGACGCCTCCAACATGCTCTACGGCACGCTGTTCATGATCGCCGGTGCCTACACGCTGGCGCAGAACGCGCATGTCCGCGGCGACTTCCTCTATTCGTCGATGAAGCCCCGGACGCAGGCCACTTTGGACCTGGGGCTGTACTTCCTGTTCTTCCTGCCCGGCATCGCCGCGCTGGTCTATGCCGGCTGGGACTATGCGATGGACTCCTGGCGCATCGACGAGCATTCCAACGTGACCGCGGAGGGGCCGCCGGTCTACCAGTTCAAGTTCATGATCCCGCTTGCGGGCGTCCTGGTGCTGCTGCAGGGCGCCGCCGAAATCGCGCGCTGCGTCATCTGCCTGAAGACCGGCGCCTGGCCGAGCCGGCTTGCCGACGTCTCCGAGATCGACGTCATCGAGGAACAACTCGCGCATAGCGAACATGTCGACGAGGAGGCGCGCAGGGCCGCGATCGCGCGTGCGCAGGATATCGAGGAGGCCGCACGCCAGCGCGGCCTCGGCGGGGATGTGCAGCGATGAGCGATCCGGCACTTGGGCTCTTGATGCTCGGCCTCATCGTGGTCGTCATCATGATGGGGTTTCCGACCGCCTTCACCCTGATGGGTCTCGGCATGTTCTTCGGCTTCTTCGCCTATCATCGCGGCGGCGAGGCCTGGGGCGACAATCACATCTTCGACCTGATGGTCCAGCGCACCTATGGCGCGATGACCAACGATGTCCTGATCTCGATCCCGTTGTTTGTGCTGATGGGCTACGTGATGGAGCGCGGCGCGCTGGTCGACAAGATGTTCTATTCGATCCAGCTTGCGTTCCGGCGCGTACCGGCCTCGCTCGCGGTGGCGACGCTGATCGTCTGCACCTTCTGGGGCATCGCCTCCGGCCTCGTCGGCGCGGTGGTGGTGCTGATGGGCGTCATCGCCTTCAACCCGATGCTGAAGGCCGGCTACGACGTCAAGCTTGCCTCCGGTGTGATCACCGCCGGCGGCACGCTCGGCATTCTGATCCCGCCCTCGGTGATGATCATCGTCTATGCCGCGGTGGCGGGCCAGTCCGTCGTGAAGCTCTACGCCGCCGCGATGTTTCCAGGCTTCTTCCTGGCCTTCCTCTACCTGGTCTACATCATCGGCTGGGCGCTCTTGAATCCGAAGATCGCGCCAAAGCTCTCGGAGAGCGAGATCAAGGTCCCGGTGCGGCCGTGGATCTCCGACCTTCAGCGCGCCTATTCGCGCAAGATGCTTCCGGCGCTGCTAGCTGCCGTGCTCGCGCCCGCCAGGGCGATGAAGCTCACCGTCGACGGTGCCCGAGTCGGCTATGTGGGGCTGCTGCAAAGTCTCGGCTATGCGCTGGTGCCGCTGGTGCTGACGGTGGCGACGCTGTGGGCGACCTGGTGGTACGTGGTGATCCACCAGCAGCCCGACGTGCCGGCGCCGGTCGCAGCCGTGACGCAGCAGCAGCCGCAGCGCGCGGAAGAGACGCTGCAGCCGCTCGGCGCCGGCGCGCAAGTCGTCGAGCAGGAGGAGGTGCTTGAAGAGCTCGGCGGCGCGGCCAGCCGCGCGGACAAGCCGTCGAAGACGGAGCCGGAAGCCCTGCAGCAGATGGGCAGCGCCGAGCTGCGCGGCAAGGCCGCGGCGGCGCCGGTCGATTCCGGGCCGCCGCCGGAGTTCTACACCTACTTCGCCTTCGTCGCGGCCTTCTGCGCGCTCCTGCTCCTCTACTACTACTGGACCATGGAGGCCGAGCAGTTCGAGGTGCTGCGCCTGCTCGTCATCTCGGTGATGCCGCTCGGCATTCTCACGGTGGTGGTGCTCGCCGTGATCCTGTTCGGCATCACCACCGCGACTGAATCAGCTGCCGTCGGCGCCGCCGGCGCCTTCCTGCTGGCGTTCCAGGCACGCACGCTCGACTGGAAGCGGACCAAGGAGGCGGTGTTCCTGACCGCCAAGACCACCTCGATGGTGTGCTGGCTGTTCGTGGGCTCGGCGCTGTTCTCGGCGGTGTTCGCCATCCTTGGCGGCCAGGCGCTGCTCGAGAGCTGGGTGCTGTCGCTCAACATGTCGCCGGTACAGTTCATGATCCTGTCGCAGGCGATCATCTTCCTGCTCGGATGGCCGCTGGAATGGACCGAGATCATCGTGATCTTCGTGCCGATCTTCCTGCCGATGCTGAAGCATTTCAACATCGATCCGGTGCTGTGGGGCGTGCTGGTGTTCGTGAACCTGCAGGCCGCCTTCCTGTCGCCGCCGGTGGCGATGTCGGCCTTCTACCTGAAGGGCGTCGCGCCGAAGCACGTCACGCTGAACCAGATCTTCTCCGGCATGATGCCCTATATGCTGATCGTCATCATCTGCATGGTGTTCATGTACATCTGGCCCGGCCTGACACTGTGGCTGCCGAACTATCTCTACGGCAATTGACGACGGAGAGGCGGTTCCGACGCCGCCGGCTTGACGACCCCCACGCGCCGGACCCGGTGGATGAAGGGGCCGGCGCGGGCGGCCGTCTCGTGGCGTTACATCCCGACCGAGTGTACGGTGCGACCGTCGTCGAGGCTCGATCCGGGGGGATCGACCGGGGAAGGGGAAAATCCATGAGCCAGGTCCAGGATGTCGCTTTCGGCGGGGCCGCAGCGACGGCGGCGCGCACGACCGATCGCGACGTGGCAGCCCGCCGGGCGCTGTGGGGATCGGCGCTGGGCTACGCCATGGACGGGTTCGACCTTCTCATCCTCGGCTTCATGCTGACGGCGATCTCGAAGGACCTCCATCTCACGCAGCCGCAGGCGGCCTCGCTGGTGACGGGAACGCTGGGCGGCGCGGTCGTCGGCGGCTTCGTCTTCGGCATGCTGTCCGACCGGCTCGGCCGGGTGCGCGTCCTGACCTGGAGCATCGTTCTGTTCGCGGTATTCACCGGTCTGTGCGCCCTGGCCCAGGGCTATTGGGATCTGCTGGCCTACCGAGCCATCGCCGGCATCGGTCTCGGTGGCGAGTTCGGCATCGGGATGGCGCTGGTGGCCGAGGCCTGGCCGGCAAACATGCGCGCGCGGGCAACCTCCTATGTCGGGCTTGGCTGGCAGTTCGGCGTACTCGTTGCTGCGCTGGCGACGCCGGTCCTGCTGCCGGTCATTGGCTGGCGCGGGATGTTTGCGCTCGGCGTGTTTCCGGCGGTCATCGCCTATGTGATCCGGCGCAAGCTGCACGAGCCGGACGTGTTCATCGCGCACAGGGCGAAGGCGGCGAATGCCGGCTCCTCGCTTCGCGCGCTCGTGGCCGATGCGGGACCAGGATCGGCATCGGAATGATCATTCTCTGCTCGGTGCAGAATTTCGGCTACTACGGCATCATGATCTGGCTGCCGAACTATCTCTCGACGCGGTTCGGCTATGGCCTGACGCAATCGGCGCTGTGGACCGCCGTCACCATCGCCGGCATGGCGCTCGGGATCTTCCTGTTCGGCCATGTCGCCGACCGCGTCGGCCGCCGTCCCGCGTTCCTGTCCTACATGCTGGGCGCGGCCATCATGGTGGTGGTCTATTCGCAGTTGACGGCGGCCTCGGCCTTGCTGATCGGCGGAGCCGTGATGGGCTTCTTCGTCAACGGCATGCTCGGCGGCTACGGCGCGCTGATGAGCGAGCTCTATCCGACCGCGGCGCGCGCCACCGCGCAGAACGTGTTCTTCAACATCGGCCGCGCCGTTGCGGGCTTCGGTCCGCTGGTAGTCGGCCTCGTCAGCGCCGCCTACGGCTTTCCGGTCGCGATCGCAGGGCTTGCGCTGCTCTACCTCATCGACATCGTGGCGCTGCTGATCCTGATCCCGGAGCGGCGCGGCGTCGATCTTGCCTGACCGCGGGTTCGCTCACTGCCCGCCAGGCAGGCCGTAGCTCGACAGGACCTGCCTGAACGTCTGGACCGACGTGTGGTGATGCGCTCGGAGACCGGCTTCCCGCGCGCCGGCGACATTCTCTTCGAGGTCGTCAACAAAGAGGACGGCCTCCGGCTTCACCCCGAGTTCGGACACGCAGAGGCGGTAGCAGAGGGGATCGGGCTTCGCCGCCTTGAACCGGGCCGACGTGTAGATCCTGGGGCCGAACAGTGGCCGCAACTCCGGAAGCAGGGTGTCGATGTGATCGGAGACCAGCGTGCTGTTGTTGGTCAGAACCGCAATATCGACCGATCCGCGCAGCTGACCCACGATCTCCAGCATCGCGAGGTCGGCCATCATCGAGCGCCGCCGCGCCTCGACCCACTCCTCCAAGGACAGCGGATAGCCGATGCGCTCGCCGAATCCACGCAGATAGCCCGCGGCGTCGACGGCGCCGGAGTCGCCGAGAAGCTCGAAACCGGACTCCCAGATCGCCTTGTAGACGAACTCGCTGGTGGCCCCTGCAAGCTGCGCCAGATGGGCGACCCGCTTTCCCCGGTCGTAGTCACATAGGACGTTGTCCATGTCGAACAGGACAAGCCTGATTTCATCGGTCACGACAACACTCTCGGTCCGGCCGGCACGTCCGACCCTGACCGGAGTGATATCCGACGCACCGTCGGACGCAAGCGCCCTTTACCCATCCAGCGTGAAGCCAACCCGCAGCGTCACCTGGTAGTGGCGCACGGCGCCGTTCTCGATGTGACCGCGCGTCTGCACCACTTCGAACCATTTCATCTCGCGGACGGTCTTGGCGGCGCGGCTGATCGCGTTCTTGATCGCATCCTCGATCGAGGTCTCGGATGACCCGACCAACTCCAGGATCTTGTAGACGTGATCCTTCTCGGCTGTAGGCATCGCGCGTCTCCCTTGTGTTGTGGCGGCCAGTTTCTCGCGGGACGGGCGGCGATCGCGAGGCGCATGGCCTCCACTCTGAACGGGCGCCGGTGCGTCGGGTTCCCTGCTGCGTGATGACCCGTATGCGCCAAGCGCGGTGGAGCGCGCCGCGTTCGCCTGCTAAGCGCTGGGGATGGATTTGGCACGCCGCGACAGGACGATCGGTTCTCTCTGCCTCCTGGTGACGGGAGTCGGCTGGGCGCTGAACTGGCCGCTGATGAAGCTGTTGCTCCAGCAATGGCCGCCTCTGTTCGCGCGCGGCCTTGCGGGCGTCTGCGCCTCGCTCATCCTCGCGACGCTGGCGCTTGCGCGGCAGGAGCCGCTTGCCGTTCCGCGCGAGGCGATCCCGCGACTGCTGTTTGCGACCTTCACCAACGTATTCGCCTGGATGGGGTTCGGCACCGTAGCGATGAAATACGTCACCGTGGGCGAGGGTGCATTGCTCGCCTACACCATGCCGATCTGGGCCATGCTGTTGGCTTGGCCCGTGCTGCACACACGCCCCACCGTTCGGGACATTTCGGGGCTCGCGCTCGGCGTCGCCGGCGTGACCCTGCTGCTGGGCGGCGACGGTTTTGCCTTCAGCGCCGACAAGCTGCTCGGCGTCGTCCTTGCGCTGTCCTGCGCCATCCTGTTTGCGCTCGGCAACGTGCTCAATCGCAAGCCGTTGCCGATGCCGCCGCTGGTCGTCGTCGCCTGGCAGGTCGGGCTCGGCTGCGCCGCGATGCTGGTCCTCGGCGTCCTGTTCGAGCGTCCAAACTATGCGGCGATCACGCCGGTGGGGCTTGGCTGCTTCGCCTACATGACGCTGGTGCCGATGGGTGTCTGCTATGTCACCTGGTTCGAGACCCTGCGCCGGCTGCCACCGTCCTCGGCCTCGACCGGCATGCTGATCGTCCCGGTGATCGGCGTGGTCTCGGCCGCGATCATCCTCGGCGAGCCGCTGGGTCTGCGCGAATGGACCGCGATGGCACTCACGCTCGGCGGCGTGACGCTGGCCTTGCAGCGAAGCTAGCTATTCCGCGGGTTGCGCGGCCTCTCGCAGGACCGGTGCAGGCCGCGTGGCGCGCCACAGCACGCGCAGCAGCAGCGCCAGCAACAGCATCATCGCGACGCCGCCGACGGCAGGCGCAAACTTGTCGTCCATGTCGGGGAGATCGGCCTCATTGCCATACAGCGCCGCAAGCCGTCCCGACTGGAGCATCCCATAGGCGCCGGCAAGCAGGATCAGCCCATAGATGCCGGTGCGTTCGCGCGCGCTCGCCACCTGGACCAGATCGGGCAGCAGCAAGGCGAGGCCGATGCCCACCATCGGCAGGTCATAGTCATACGCATAGGGGCTGATCATCACCGAGACCATGGCGGTAATGCCGAGCGGGAAGGCCGCCGACATCTTTCGCGCGGCACTGAACCAGACGGCGATCACGATCGCTGACAACGCGAGGCACGCGACAGCCGCCTGCGTCCAGAAGGCGAATGCCGGGGGCACGCCGGCCCGGCCAAGCGCGGCGTAGGCCGAGATCATGCGAAACAGCGGATAGAAGCCGCGCTCCAGGAAGATGGCCGATTCCCGGATCGCACCGAGCCATGCGGCCCAGATCTGCCATCCGAACACCAGCGTGCAGACCAGCGAACTCGCCAGCACGACGCTCGTGGCGGTCGCGAGCGCGACCCAGCGGCGCGTCGCCAGCAGGTAGACGCCGGCGGCGATGGCCAGATGCGGCTTGATCACCATCGCGCCGAGCGCGAGACCGGCGAGAACCTGGCGCCGCTCCACGTTAAGGCAGACGAAGCCAATCAGCGCGCCGGTGAGAAAGCCGTTCTGCCCGCAACCGACGGTGATCGCGAGTGCGGGAAACATGACGACCAGGACGTGGGCGAAATTCCTGCCCGCGATGGCGCGAAGGATCAGGAGATAGGCCGTCAGCGTCGCCGTGACGAACAGGAGATAGGCGATACCGGCGGGCAAAAGCGCAAACGGAGCCACCAGCAGATCGAACTGCGGCGGGTAGGTCCAGGGCATGAAGCTCGTCGCCCCGTGGAACGCCTCCGCCTGGAGCTTGACCAGGGTTTCGAACCGGTAGACCAGGTCGAGCTGACCGCGCCAGATCTGCTGCGCGACGATGTAGAAGGCGTCGAAATCGGAAAGCTCGCGGACCTGCCAGCCGGTCCAGCGCCCGAACCGGAACGTCTTGAACAGCACCATCACCGCCAGCGTGGCCAGCACGAAGCGGACATAGGTCGTCCGCTTCGATGGCGAGGATTGAACCGTTTCCAGCGTCTCGGCAAACATGGGCGATGACCCCGAACCTGATCGTTCCGCGGCCCTTCGCAAGGCGGGGCCCCCCGATCCCGGGCCAAACTGCCACTAGAGGTTTAAGGGACTGTAACGGGCGCGGAAAGATTTTAGGAACCGGCCCTCCCGTTAACGGCTTCGGCGAATTGCGCCGGCGCACGGTCATGGCTACAAAAGTCGTGTTCATTGTTGTGGTTTTTGAGCCGATAAATCTTCGCTGACCATGAATTGCCTGCCGATCTCCTGGAGATTTGCCCGGATGCGTTTCTTGCGCACTGCCTTGTTTGGTTTGATGCTTTTGGTTCCGCACGACGCCCTGGCCCAGCAGCGGGAGATTTTCGATTTCTTCGGGGGCATGATCCGGTCCGGCATTGCGGCCGCGACCCAGGCCGAATGGCAGCGGCTGCCGAATTCGGAAATTTCCTGCATGGACGGGGCGCTGCGTCAGCGCGGCTCCTCGGTCAATGAAGCGATCCGTCAGGGTATCTCGCCGCTGGATCCGCGCATGGCCGCAACCCGCAGCTTCTGCCGCGGCCAGCCGAACCTTGCAGCCCCGAGCTTCGATTGCCGCCGTGCCAGGTCTGCCGACGAGATCGCCATTTGCTCGGACCCGGAGCTTGCCCGGCTCGATCGGCTGATCGGCGACGGCTATCAGGATCTGCTCGTCCGCCTGGGCGAGGGGACCGCGCGCTCGGTCGCGGCGCCACTGCTGACCGCGCGCCGGGGTTGCGGGCCCGACGCGGGCTGCATCAGGCAAATTCAGCTCGCCACCATCCGCGAGATGCAGCGGCGCGGCGCGAGCATCGCGAGCCCGGATACGACGCCTGTGACCGCGGCGCCGCCCGCGCAGACGGCCGTATCGGAAAGCCCCTACGTGGTGGATGGCCTCCGTCTTGGCGGGCGGGTTGCGCCGGGAAGTTCGGCCTACCTCGCATTTCGCTGCACCCCCAGCGAACAGTTTTCCGGCCGGACCTGGTGCCAGCGCAAGCGTCAGGAGATGGCGTCGCGCGGGCCGTACAATTCGACGACGTCAATCCTGCATGATGCGGACGGCACGGCGCTCTACGTCAATCGCTACCTCGAGCCGGCCTTCTTCGCGGGTAACGAGGCGATGGATGACGTGCGGCGGCTGGCCGCCAAGTACGGCGATCCGCGCTACGTCACGGCCCCTGCGATCCTGGGTGCCCCGCGGACGCTCATGGTGACCTGGGGCGACGTCGAGCTGCAGCCACTGGACCGCGCCCGGCTCGCCGAGCTCGCGGCCGGACGCGACGTGCGCGCCGGCATCCTCGTGGATCACATCGGCAACTTCCAGCGCTCGGCGGCCATGGGGCTGCCGGTGTACCAGCTCACCGGTGGCCCGGGATATGTCTGGGCGGCGAGCTGGGACCAGCTCGGCGTCGGCACGCTGCGTTTCCTCGCCGCCGATCCCTCCAGCTTCGCACCGGATGCCCCGGTCGCGAGTCAGGAGTTGGCCGCGGCCCCACCAGCCCCGGCCGCAGCGAGCCAACCCTCGACGCCGGCGAAGCCGAACGACGACCCTGCCAAGGCCACGTCGCTGCCGCCTGTCGTCGCCTACGACGTCGCACGTGCACCAGACGTGCCGGCGGCCCCGAACCCGGCGCCCGCGATACGCCCGGCAGACCAGACACCGGCCGAGCCCAAAGCGGTTGCCGCGCCCGCCGAGCCGCCGGCGCAGCCGCGCGTCGTCGGTCCTCCGATCGCGATCCAGCCCGTCGCGGCTGCCAAGCCTGCGGATGCGAATGTCGCGCAATGGATCCTCATTGCGGTGGTGCTGGTTCTGCTCGGAGCCGTCGGCTTCCTGTTGTTCGAACGGCAAAAGCGGGCCGCGTCCCCGCAGAATGCCATGATCGCGCCGCCGCCCCCGCCGGAGAGCAAAGCGGAAGCGGACATCGCCGCCGGTACCGACGAAGCAATAGAGATCAAGGAGGCGGAGCCCGAGGCGCTCGCCATGACGGAGCCGCCCGCTTTGCCGATCGCACTCCCCGAATTGACCGGGACGGCGAACGAGCAAGCCGACAAGGCCGAACCCACTGTGGTCGCGCAAGCGGCGGCCAGGCCGTCTGTCTTGCAGACGCAGGCGTCGAGGCGCTCGACGAACATCGTCGAGCACAGGCATTTCGGAATCGGGCTCTTGATTGTCCTGGTGATGCTGCCGGCCTTGATGAGCTTTGCCATCGGGCCGGTCGGATTGATCCCGCTGGCGCTCGCGATCTACCTGATTCCGACCATCATCGCTTTCAAGGTTCGTCATCACTATGCCTGGGTGCTGGCGATCATCAATGTCGTGTTCGGCTTCACCGGGCTCGGCTGGCTCGGCATCTTCGTCTGGGCCTTGATCGGTCCCCGAAAGTCCGCCCTGGACACCATGTCCCAGCATTCGGCTCTGGGCCTTGCGAAAACGTCCACCAGCGACCCCGCGATCGAAATATCGGATGGCAATTTGCGCTCGGGATGGAAGATGCCGGTCCTGCAGGCGGAGATATTCTCCTTCGAGGGCGAAGGAGCCCCGGTCGAATCGGCTGACTCCATCCAGGTCTTCTTCAAGAACCCCGTGATTGGCCTGTGGCGGACCGGGCCCGCATCGTCAGGCGACGGCATTGTGCGCTACAACGCGGCCACCCAGGTCAGGTGCATCGCCAGGATCGCCGCAGAGACCAAGCTTCGCGTCGGGCGAACACTGGGCCGAACCGCGCTCACCGGCATCGGGGCTGCGATTCTCACCGGACGCCAGAACGCACTGGGCGCGGCCTTGCTCGACTACCGTTTTTCCGGCGACGAGACCGACGAGATGATCGCGGCCCTGATCGTCTTCTCGGACTACTCGTCGATCGTCATCCAGAGCGAGCGCGAGGAATTCGAGAAGTTCTGCGCCCTGTTGCCGCCTCACATCTTTTCCGACGAGGTCGAGGCGCAGACGGCCGAGGAGATCGATCGAATCAAGCGGATGGCCGCCGACGGTCCGCGCGTCATCGACGAGATGCGGGCGGTGATCGCCGAGACTGAAGCGAGCGTCGCGAAATTCTCCGAGCAGGTGAAGACCGGCGCGACGTTTGCCGAGCGCGACGAAGGGCGCATGGGGCTTTTGCAGGCCGAAGAACGCCTGGCCCATGAACGCGCTGTTCTGAACGCGGTCGATCGCCTGATCAGACTGGCGGGGCATGGCGATCGCGGTGACCGGCGCATCGCCTGACGCGGGGAGATTGCTGAATGTGCCCGGGGACTCAATTTGCCGTCATATTTGTCACCTGCTCATGCCGATAGGGAACGAAGCCAGGCGAGGCGGGTGATCGCGCGCGCCGCGAGCGCCTGCAGCGACGTGAGGCGCGCGGGATCGTTGGATCTCTCCGCGCCCTCCAGGTAGGCGTCTGTCAGCGACTCCGCGATCGTCTCGGCGTCGCTCTGCGCGAGATGAGCTGGAAACTGCCAAAATCCATCGGCCTCGGCCGACATCTGCCGCGACTCGCCGGCGAGTTCACCCATCTTGCCGGCCAGCGCAGGCTCGAGACCGTCCTTCAATTGTTCGAGCTGACCGGCCAGCCGGCGCTCCAGCGAGCCCGCATCGATTGGCGCTGCCGTCGCATTGCCCGCGCGTGCGGCATCGGGCTCCTGCCGCCAGGCCCGGCGGCGCGCCTTGCGCAAGATCGAGACGTGGCCGAGTTCCTCGCCGGCCATCACCTGCGCGGCCTTTTTGACCTCGGGGTCGTGCGCAAACGCGGCCAGGTACGACCAGAAGGCAAAGGCGCGCTCCTCGTTGCGAACCGCCATCGCGAGTGCGCGATAGGGCGTGATCAGCTTTGACATCTTGATTTCGGTTGTCGTGTCGTTGTCGAAGGTCTTGGGCGCATCCCAGCGCACGAGCGCGGGGTCCGGCACCTTCCCGGCCCACAATTGAGACAGACGCGTCACACCATCGACATGTTCGCGCTCGGCGGCTGCAAGGTCAGCGAAAACCGTCGCAAGCTCCGGCCGGCCCTGGCGCTGCATGTCCCCGGCGAGCTCCGCATATTTGTCCGCCGCCTCCTGTTCCATGGCATTGGCGAGCGCGAACAGTTCATCGAGCGAGCCGAGAGTGCCGGCCGGCTCCGTTTTCACGAGAGTGCTTCGCAGCAACGGCATGATCCCGTTCCATTTCTTCGGAGATGGGCACAGCTTCATCCTATGGCAGACGAATAGTCGCGGCGGCTTGCGCTAGATCAATGGTGGTAATCCGTTCTCGTTGTCTGCTCCGACAAGCGTTTTGTGCCGGCCTCTGCCGACGCGCGCGATCGGTCGGAGCGATATCGATCTGCCGAGGTCGATCAATCGGTGTCGTCATTTTGCAATGATGCAAAAGGTCCACTCCGGTTTGCGCCAACGCAAAACGGAAGCCATTCGTTGCTGGTAAGGACGTGCCTCGCTGGTAGGTTGTTGGCAAAGTTCAGCAGCGGAAACCGGGAACCAATTCGGCGCCGGGCAATCTCGCAGGTGTTCGCGGGCTTCACGTCAACGATGACGGGCCCTGCCTTGAACGCTGCAGATCGGTCGACGCACAACCGCGTTTGCGAGTGTTCCGATGCCCCAGACATTCAGTTCGGCTTCGAGAGGCCGCTGGATCGCGGCCCTCCTCGTGGTTTTCGCGATCCATATCGTCGCGTCCGCGGACCCGGCGCGGGCGAGCGCGGATTTGGCGGTTTATCTGCCAAGGGCAACGCCGGCGGATTTCTTTCCGGGCGCCGATCGTTTCGGTCCGGCGCAGGGTGATCCACCGATCGCACCCGTCTACAGGGGTGACCGCATCCAGGGCTTCGTCTATCTCAATTCTGATTTCGTCAACGCGACCGGATATTCGGGCAAGCCGATCCGGCTTCTGGTCGGAATCGATCCGAACGGCGTTCTCACCGGTCTCAAGCTCGTCGAGCACAAGGAACCGATCGTGCTCGTCGGGATTCCGGAGCAGCGGATCCTTGAAGCCGTCAACAAGTTGATCGGCAGCGACATGGCGAGCGTGGCGCGCGGTGCTGCGCCGGCGCCCCAGGTCGACATCGTCAGCGGCGCGACGGTGACTGTGCTGGTGATCGGCGACAGCATCGTCCGTTCCGCGACCAAGCTGATCAAGAGCGGCCGGCTCGGCACCCAGGGCGGCGCCGCAGCGGCAGCGCCCTCGCAGGCCTCGAAGGTCATCGATCCCGCCAGGAGCGAGGTTCGCGACTGGCAAAGCCTTGTCGGCGACGGCTCGGTCCGCCGGCTGTTCCTGTCCATCGCCGACATCAATCAGGCTTTCGAAAAATCGGGCAATGCGGCCGCCGCGGCGTATCCGGAGGAGGGCGCGCCCGATGACACCTTCATCGACCTCTACGTCGCCGACGTCGCGGTCCCCACAATCGGCCGCAGCCTGCTCGGCGACGACGGCTACAATCGCCTGGCCGGCCGGTTGAAGCCGGGGCAGCAGGCGATCGTCGTTGCCGGAAACGGCCGTTACTCGTTCAAGGGCGCCGCCTATGTGCGCGGCGGCATCTTCGACCGCATCGAACTGATCCAGGAGACCAACAGCGTCCGCTTCCGCGACCGCGATCACACGCGGCTCGGCAGCCTCGCAGCCGAGGGCGCGCCCGATTTTCCGGAGATCGCGCTATTTACCGTGCCGCCCGAGCTCACGCTCGATCCGGCCGAGCCATGGCGGCTGCAACTGCTGGTCCAGCGCGTCGTCGGCGCCCGCGACAAGGCGCTGGTGACCTTCGATCTCGGCTACACGCTTCCCGACGTCTACCTGAAGCCGGCGGTTGTCGCGCAGGCTGCGCCCGCTGCACAAGTGGCGCCCGCAAAACCGTCGACCTCCCCGGCACCCGAGACCCGCGAAGTCGGCACACCCCCGGCTGCCTCGGACGAGGAGCCGCTGTGGCTGCGGATCTGGCGCGGCAATGTCGTCAAGATCGGCTTCACTGTCGCCGCGTTGGGCGCGCTCACCTTGATCTTCTTCTTTCAGAACTTCCTGGTCCGTCGGCCGGCCGTTTACGTCTGGGTGCGCCGGGCCTATCTGCTCTTCATCCTGGTCTGGCTGGGCTGGTACGCGAATGCCCAGCTCTCGCTGGTCAACGTCCTGACCTTCGCCAACTCGCTGCTGACCGGCTTTAGCTGGGACTATTTCCTGTCCGCGCCGCTGATCTTCATTCTCTGGGCCTCGATCGCGGCGGGCCTGCTGTTCTGGGGCCGCGGTCCGTTCTGCGGCTGGCTCTGTCCGTTCGGCGCGCTGCAGGAATTGCTGAACAATCTGGCGCAGGCGCTCAAGGTGCCGCAGCTCCGGGTGCCGTGGGGGCTGCATGAGCGGCTGTGGCCGGTCAAGTACATCATCTTTCTCGGCCTGTTCGGCATGTCGCTGCATTCGACCGCCTTCGCCGAGCAGCTCGCCGAGGTCGAGCCCTTCAAGACGTCGATCATCCTGAAATTCGCGCGCGAATGGCCGTTCGTCGTCTACGCCCTGACCCTGCTCAGCGCAGGGCTCTTCGTCGAGCGTTTCTTCTGCCGCTACGTCTGCCCGCTGGGCGCTGCGCTGGCGATTCCGGGCCGCATCCGGATGTTCGAGTGGCTGCGACGCTGGCCGGAATGCGGCTCGCCCTGCCAGCGCTGCGCCAATGAGTGCCCGGTCCAGGCGATCCATCCGGAGGGGCACATCAACGTCAACGAGTGCATCTACTGCATGCACTGCCAGGAGCTCTATTTCGACGACCACCGCTGCCCGCACATGATCCAGGTGCGGCTGAAGCGCGAGAAGCGCCAGGCGCTGTCGTCGGCATCGATGCGCGCAGGCGGCAAGGGACCGGCCACGGTCATCACCGCCGGGGGAAAGCCCGTCGCAATCCCGCCCGCAGGCGCCATCACTCCACCCGCAACCTGAAACCGAATGCCAAGGAGGCAATCATGAGCGACAACGAAAACGGAAAGGGTGTCAGCCGAAGGACGCTACTGGGGACGACGGCCGCCGCGGCGGGCGTTGGCCTTGCGGGCGGCGCCGCGATGAAGGACGGCGGCGGATTTGTGTCCAGCGCCGACGCGCAGACGAAGACAGCGGCCCCGAAGGCGCCGGCAGCCCGGCCGGCGGTGCAGAAGACCGAGGTCGCACCGGGCGAGCTCGACGAATATTACGTGTTCTTCTCGAGCGGCCAGTCCGGCGAGATGCGGATCATCGGGCTTCCGTCGATGCGCGAGCTGATGCGGGTCCCCGTATTCAACCGTTGCAGCGCGACGGGCTGGGGACAGACCAACGAGAGCCTCAAGGTTCTGACCGAGGGGATGCAGCCTGCCACCCGCGAATTCCTCAAGAACCGCGGCGGCACCTTCATGAACGGCGACCTGCACCACCCGCACATTTCCTTCACGGACGGCACCTATGACGGCCGCTACGCCTTCATGAACGACAAGGCCAACAGCCGCGTGGCGCGCGTGCGTCTCGACGTCATGAAGTGCGACAAGATCATCGAACTGCCGAACCAGCACACCGTCCATGGTCTGCGGCTGCAGAAGTTTCCCCGCACCGGCTACGTCTACTGCAACGGCGAGGACGGCGTTCCGCTGCCCAACGACGGCAAGATCCTCGACAACCCGAAGGAATACCACTCCATCTTCACCGCGCTCGACGGCGACACCATGAAGGTCGCCTGGCAGGTGATCGTCAGCGGCAATCTCGACAACGTCGACTCCGACTACCAGGGCAAGTACTGCTTCGCGACCTGCTACAATGGCGAGGAGGGCGTGACCTTGGCGGAGATGACCGCCGCCGAGCAGGACTGGGTCGTGATCTTCAACCTCAAGCGGATCGAGGAAGCGGTCAAGAAGGGCGACTTCAAGGAGATGAACGGCGTGCCCGTGCTCGACGGCCGCAAGGGCTCCGCCTACACCCGCTACGTGCCGGTCTCGAACAATCCGCACGGCATGAACACCGCGCCGGACGGCATCCACGTCGTCGCGGCCGGAAAGCTGTCGCCGACGGTCACGGTGATGGATGTCCGTTTGTTCGACCAGCTGTTCGACGACAAGATCAAGCCGCGCGACGTCGTGGTCGCGGAGCCGGAGCTGGGGCTCGGCCCGCTGCATACTGCTTATGACGGCAAGGGCAATGCCTACACCACGCTCTTCCTCGACAGCCAGGTCTGCAAGTGGAACATCGACCTCGCCAAGCGGGCCTTCAAGGGCGAGAAGGTCAATCCCATCCTGCAGAAGCTCGACGTCCACTACCAGCCCGGCCACAATCACTCCTCGATGGGCCAGACCAAGGAAGCGGACGGGAAATGGCTGATCTCGCTGAACAAGTTCTCGAAGGACCGGTTCCTCAACGTCGGGCCGCTGAAGCCCGAGAACGACCAGCTCATCGACATCTCCGGCGACAAGATGATCCTCGTTCACGACGGCCCGAGCTTCGCCGAGCCGCACGACGCGACCATCGTCCACCGCTCCAAGATCAATCCGATCTCGATTTGGGACCGCGCCGATCCGATGTTTGCCGATGCGGTGAAGCAGGCCAAGGCCGACGGCATCAATCTGGAAGCGGATTCCAAGATCATCCGGAACGGCAACAAGGTCCGCGTCTACATGACGTCGACGGCGCCGGCCTACGGCCTCGAGACGTTCCAGGTCAAGCAAGGCGATGAAGTCACCGTCTTCATCACCAATATCGATGCGGTGGAGGATCTGACGCATGGATTCTGCATCGTGAACTACGGCATTCAGATGGAGATCGCGCCGATGGCGACGGCATCGGTGACCTTCACGGCCGACAAGCCGGGCGTGTACTGGTACTACTGCTCCTGGTTCTGCCATGCCATGCACATGGAGATGAAGGGCCGCATGTTCGTCGAGCCGAAATCGGTCTGACCGGAGCGGCACTGTGCGTCTCCTGTCACGCATGTTTCCGGCGGCGCTCGTCGCCGCCGGATTGTCGGGCTCCGCGGGCGCGGCGACGTTGGCGGCTACGCCGGACCAGCCGTTGCAGGCGTTGCTGGACAGCGCGCGCGCGGGCGACGTCATCGAGCTGGCGGCGGGCGAATACCATGGTCCGATCCGGATCGATCGCCCCCTCGTTTTGACGGGGGGACGCGCTGCGGTGCTGGACGGCGGAGGAAGCGGCAGCGTCGTCACGGTCACGGCCCCCGATGTGACCGTTCGCGGCGTGACCATCCGACGATCGGGGCGTGATCTCCAGGCGATGGATTCCGGCATCTCTCTGCAAAAGAGCGCGGAACGGGCGACGATCGAGGACAATCGTTTCGTGGATAATCTGTTCGGTGTTTATGTGCACGGAGCGCAGGGCGCGCGGGTCATCCGAAACGTGATCGAGGGGCAGCGGGGCGGACGTCTCAGCGAGGCGGGCAACGGCGTCTCGCTTTGGAATGCGCCCGGTGTCACCATTGCGCAAAACACCTTCCGCTACGGACGCGACGGCATTTTCACGATCTCCAGCCGGAACGACCGTTTCGTCGACAATCGCTTCGAGCAGGTTCGCTTCGCGGTTCACTACATGTACACCAACGACAGCGAAATCAGCGGCAACGTGTCCGTCGGCAACCATGTCGGCTACGCCATCATGTATTCGAACCGGTTGGTCATCCGCGGCAATATTTCCGATCGCGACCGCGACCATGGCTTCCTGTTCAACTATGCCAATTACGCGGAGATCGACGGAAACCGGGTGACGGGTGGGCCATTGGATTCGGTCGTGAGCAGCGCGGAAGAGGGATCCGACGATGAACGAGGCATGCTTCCGGAAGCGAAGCAGCCGCAAGGCCGGCCGAATGGACCGGAAAAATGCGTCTTCATCTACAACACCAACCACAACAGGTTCCGCAATAACTGGTTCGAGCGCTGCGAGATCGGGGTGCATTTCACGGCAGGCTCCGAAGGCAACGAGATCACCGGAAACGCCTTTGTCGGCAACCGCAACCAGGTCAAATATGTCGGCACGCGCGACCTCGACTGGTCGAGGGGCGGCCGCGGCAATTACTGGAGCGACAATCCCGCCTTCGACCTCAACGGTGACGGCATCTCCGACACCGCCTACCGGCCCAATGATCTCGTCGACCGGGTGCTGTGGACGGCGCCTTCCGCGAAGGTGCTGATCAACAGCCCGGCAGTGCAGGTGCTGCGATGGGCCCAGGCGCAGTTTCCGGCGCTGCTGCCGGGCGGGGTGATCGACAGCCATCCGTTGATGTCTCCGCCGCCCCGCCGCGCGGTCGAGGGCGCGCGATGAGCAGCACGGTCCGGATCGCGGATGTCACCAAGCACTACGGCCACGTCAAGGCCGTGCGTGATACCTCGTTCGAACTGGGCGAGGGTGAGCTGGTGGCCCTGATCGGCCACAACGGCGCCGGCAAGACCACGCTGATGAAGCTGATGCTGGGCCTGATCCGTCCGACCGCGGGATCGATCGAGGTTCTCGGCGACAATCCCGCCGCCGGCGAGTTCGGCGGACGCCGGCAGCTCGGCTATCTGCCGGAGAACGTCTCGCTCGATGCCGCGCTGAGCGGTCGCGAAACACAGGCGTTCTATGCCAGGCTGAAGCGCGAGAATGTGCCGAAAGCGCTTGCTCTGCTGGATACCGTGGGGCTGGGGGCCGCCGCGCGACGCCGTGTCGGAACCTATTCCAAAGGTATGCGCCAGCGCCTCGGGCTCGCACAGGCCTTGATCGGGCATCCGAAGGTGCTGCTGCTGGACGAGCCGACGACCGGACTCGATCCTGAACTGCGGCAAACCTTTTACGACGTGATCGAGCGGCTTGCCGCCGAGGGCACGACGGTCCTGCTGTCGTCCCACGCCCTGACCGAGCTCGAGGAGCGCGCCAGCCGGGTGATCATCATGAATCGCGGCGTCAAGGTTGCGGATGGCTCGATCGAGCAATTGCGCAACATTGCGCGGCTGCCGACCAGGATTCAGCTCAAGGTGGCGGGCCTGACCCCCGGTGAGCTGCCGTCGTGGCTGCCGGCCGGCGCTCCCTGCCGCCGCCTGAACGGCCACCTCATCGAAATCGACGCCGCGCCGGAGCGGAAGCTCGAATTGCTCCATCTGGCCACGTCACTGGGCACGTCGGTCGAGGATGTTGACGTGCTCCCGCCGACGCTGGACCAACTCTACGCGCATTTCCTGCGCCATGCGGAGCAAACGGCATGAATCCCCTCATCATCGCGCGCAAGGAGATTCACCAGGCGGTCAGGAACCGATGGGTGCTGGCCTCGACGCTGCTGCTCGCCGGACTCGCGCTGTCGCTGACATTCCTCGGCAGCGCGCCGACCGGAACCGTCGGCGTGCGCGCGCTCGACGTCGTGATCGTCAGCCTGTCGAGCCTCACTATCTTCCTGATTCCCCTGATCGCGCTTCTGATCTCGCACGATGCCATCGTGGGCGACATGGAGCGGGGGACCATGCTGTTGCTGCTGAGTTACCCGGTTGCGCGCTGGCAGGTGCTGCTCGGAAAGTTCATCGGTCATTTGGCGGTGCTCGCATTCGCGACCTGCCTCGGCTACGGCATCGCCGCTGCGGCGCTGGTCGCGACGGGAAGCCCGATCGGGTCGGACAGTCTTGTCGCCTTCGCCGCGATGATCGGCTCGTCCGTGCTGCTCGGAGCCGTGTTCGTCGCGATCGGCTATCTCGTCAGTGCACTGGTCCGCGACCGCGGGACGGCCGCCGGCGTCTGTATCGGCCTCTGGCTTCTCCTGGTCCTGATTTACGACATGGCATTGCTCGGGATTCTCGCGGTGGACCAGGGCCGCAACATCTCTGCGGCCGCGGTCGACGCCATGCTGTTGTTGAACCCGACCGACGTCTACCGGCTGTTCAATCTCACCGGTTTCGCCAATGTCAGCAGCTTCGCCGGGATGGCAGGGCTCGCGCAGACCACGCTATTGTCCGGCCAGGTGTTGCTGATCGCCCTGCTGTTCTGGACGGTCGTCCCGCTCGGAGCCGCAGCGCTCGCTTTTTCGCGGAGGGAGCTATGAAGCGTGCTTTCCTTGTGTTCGCGCTTCTGCTTGCGGTCGTGCTCACCGGTTGCGACGAGAAGCAGGTGGCGAAGCTTCCGCCCCCTCACAGGATGACGGCCGAACTGATCGGTCATTATTGCGGCATGAACATTCTGGAGCACCCGGGCCCGAAAGGACAGATCTTCGTCGCGAGCCTGATCGAGCCGGTCTGGTTCTCCTCGGCGCGGGACACCATTGCCTTCACAGTGCTGCCGGACGAGCCGAAGGACATTTTGGCGATCTACGTGTCCGACATGGGCAAGGCACCCAGTTGGGACAAGCCGGGACCGGACAATTGGGTCGAGGCCCGCAAGGCGTCGTTCGTGATCGAAAGCCGCGCCAGGGGCGGTATGGGAGGCGACGAGGCGGTGCCGTTCTCGGAACGCGCCGCGGCCGAGAAATTCGTCGCCGAGAACGGCGGACGCATCGTCTCGTTCACCGACGTGCCGCGCGATTATGTGCTCGGGTCGGGCAACGACAAGGCTGACGGCGTGCCCCCCCGGCCGACCGACTGAGGGGGACGGCAACATGCGGATGATCACGCGACGTCGTTTCGTCACCATCAGCGCGGCCGCGGCGGGACTGGCGCTTCCGACATTCGGTCGCGCGATGGCATCGGACGCGGATGTCGTGGTCTGGCGCGGAACGATGCTGGGCGCGACCGCGACCATGAAGATTCACCACCCCGTGCGCGCGGAAGCGGAGCGCCTGGTCGCGGCGGCGTGTTCCGAAGCCCGTCGCCTGGATCGTTTGTTCAGCCTGTACTTGCCGGATTCCGCGCTGGCCGAATTGAACCGGGCCGGGGTCCTGGTGGATCCGGCTCCCGAGCTCGTCGATCTGCTGTCGACGTCACAGCGCTACTCCGAGCTGACCGACGGTGCGTTCGATCCGACCGTGCAGCCGCTGTGGAAGCTTTACGTCGACCACTTCGCGGCCGCGGATGCGGACCCTGCCGGCCCGCCGCAGGCTTCGATCCGGTCGGCGCTGGCGCGCGTCGGCTATCGGCGCGTATCGGTCAGCCGCGACCGCATCGCGATGCCGAAGGGAACGGAACTCACGCTGAACGGCATCGCGCAGGGCTACGTGACCGACAGGATCGTCATGCTGTTGCGCGCCCACGGCATCGAGCAGAGCCTTGTCGACATGGGCGAGATCCGGGCCATCGGATCGCGTCCGGACGGCAGCCCCTGGGAGGTCGGTGTCGCCGATCCGCAAGCCGCGGGACGGATCGGGACGACGCTTCGCATCGTTGATCGCGCCGTCTCGACCTCAGGCGGATACGGATTCCGGTTCGATCCCCAGGGGCGCTTCAACCATCTGTTCGATCCGGCGACAGGTGGTTGCAGCACGCTCTATCGCAGCATCACGACCGTGGGGCGGAGTGCGACAGCGGCGGACGCCCTGTCCACCGCCTTCAGCCTGATGCCGGAAGCACGGATTCGATCCCTGCTGCGAGACCTGGATATCGAGCGCGTTCACCTGATCGATGCCGCGGGGTCAGTATCGGAACTCGTCGCGTGATGCGAGCGAATTTTTGGTTTCGACCGGAGGCGGTCGATCGTGACGCCTTCAGGGCGGAGAAATCGCCGCTGCAATCGCAGGCCATCGGTGCCGCGATGACCTCGGGAGGGAAGGTATGCAGAGGCTGGTGCGTTGGCGGATGCCAAGATGGTTGCCGCCGTCAGCGGCGCTAATCGGCTGTGCAACGTCATGGCGAGTTCTTCGCCAACGCCAGGCAAGCCACCCCTACGGATCCAGCTCCGTATCCCAGTAGAGATAGTCCAGCCAGCTGTCGTGCAGATAGTTCGGCGGGAACAGGCGGCCGTTGCGGTGGAGTTGGTGCACGGTGGGCGCGAAGGCGTGCTGGCGCGGAAACATCTTTGCCTGCGCCGGCGTCAAATTGCCCTTGCGCAAATTGCAGGGTGAGCACGCCGCGACCACGTTCTCCCAGGTGGTCTGGCCGCCCTTGCTGCGCGGGATGATGTGGTCGAAGGTGAGGTCTTCGGGCGAGCCGCAATATTGGCAGGCGAAACGATCGCGCAGGAAGACGTTGAATCGGGTGAAGGCGGGGTGGGTGGTCGGCTTGACGAAGGACTTGAGCGAGACGACGCTCGGGAGCTGTATTTCCAGCGTGGGACTTCGAACCGCCTGATCGTAGTGAGCGACGATGTTGACGCGGTCGAGGAACACCGCCTTGATCGCGTCCTGCCACGACCATAACGACAGTGGGTAGTAACTCAGCGGCCGGAAGTCCGCGTTCAGCACCAACACCGGCCAACTGCCTTGCGAGACATGTGCGTTCAAGTAACGCTCCCGGCCTCCATCTACGCTGCGAAGCAGCATGTATTGACATACTACATGCAGCGTGACGGGATTGTGAAGCCCGTTGAGCGAGTTATTCGGGTGCAAGCAATGCGGCGGCGGGGTGGCAAACGCTCAAAAACGCCGTGATTAGGGGAGGGGTTGATGCGAGGTTGGCTCGCGGTGCTGGCCGCTGCCATGCTCGGCGCGACATTGATTCGCGCGGCCGCGGCCGAGGACTATCCATCACGCCCCGTCACCATGATCGTGCCGTTTCCGGCAGGCGGGGCCACCGACACGCTGGCGCGATTTCTCGGCGAGCGCCTGCATGCGGTTCTCAAGCAGCCGATCGTGATCGAGAATGTCGGCGGCGCGGCCGGCTCGCTCGGCGTCGGCAGCGCGGTGCGCGCTGCATCCGACGGCTACACGCTGTCGATCGGAACGTCGACCACGCACATGCTGACCGGCGGGCTCTATGCCCTGCCGTTCGATCTCCTGCGCGATCTCGAGCCGGTCATCCTGATCGGCAGCGAGCCGCTGCTCATTGTCGGCCGCAAGGACCTGCCTGCGGACGATCTCAGACAGATGATCGCCTGGCTCAAGGCCAATCCGGACAAGGCGTCGGTCGGCATCGCCGGCGTCGGTGCCACCGGTCATCTCGCCGGTATCTCGTTGCAGAAGGAGACCGGCACGCAGTTCCAGTTCGTGCCCTATCGCGGCAACGGCCCGGCGATGCAGGACCTCGTCGCCGGCCAGATCGACGCGATGATCGAGCCCGCCTCGAACTTCAAGGCGCTGGTCGGCACCGGCAACATCAAGCCGTTCGCGGTCACCAGCAAGGCGCGCTCGCCGTCCTGGCCGGACATTCCCACCGCCGACGAGGCCGGTCTTCCCGGCTACTCTGCTTCGCTCTGGTATGGGCTGTGGGTGCCGAGGGGCACGTCGGGCGACATCATCGCCAGGCTCAACGCCGCCATGGTGGAGATACTGGCGAGCACGCAGGTCAAGCAACGTTTTGCCGAGCTCGGCATCCAGGTCTCGCCGTCTCAGCAGCAGTCGCCGGACGCGCAGCGCGACTATCAGAAGCGGGAAGCCGAGCGCTGGTGGCCGATCATCAAGGCGTCGGGGATCAAGGTGGATTAGGACTCTCTATCGTCGTCCTGGCGAAAGCCAGGACCCATACCGCGGAATCTATCGGTGGTACGCAGTATCAGTACCGCGCGACCACCAGTCTTCGCCAAAGCACTCCCTGGGGTAATGGGTCCTGGCTTCCGCCAGGACGACGTTGTGAGGCGGGCGCAGCTACTCACGCACCCGCTCCAGCTTCTGCAGGCACCGCGTGGCGCGGACCGCCGCCGGCATCTCCTCGTCCGGAAAGCTGGTCTTCCAGTCGGTGACGCCGACCTCGCCGACATAGATGTCGCCGAACGAGTCGAGCGCGATGCCGTGCGGCGCCAGGAATTTCCCGCTGGCTACGCCTGGCCCCTCCTCGCCGCCTAGCCGCGCGATGCGCTTTCCCTGCGCGTCCACGATCGACAGCCGCGGACCGAGATTGGGCACCTTGCGGTTCACCGCAAGGCCGGGACCGAGCTCGCCGACGACGAAGGTCGGACTCCTGCCGCCGCAACAGCAAAGCGCGCAGGGACGATGCAGATTGTTCCACTGCGTCTCGTATTTGCCCTCGCCGTTGAAGACCTGCACGCGATGGTTCTCGCGGTCGGCGACATAGACCCAGCCGTCGGTGTCGGTGGCAATATTGTGCACGATGTTGAACTGGCCGGGACCGGTCCCGGGCTCGCCCCAGCTTTTCATGAGCTTGCCGTCCGGCGTGAACTTGTGCACGCGCGCATTGCCATAACCGTCGGAGACGTAGATCTCGCCTTTCGGCGACAGCGCGGTGTGGGTGCAGCGGTGGAAGGGATCGCCGCTCATGAACGGGGACGGCTTCGCCGGGATGCCGATCGTCAGCAGCACCTTGCCGTCGGTGGTGCATTTGCGCACGGTGTGGTCGCCGTCGTCGGTGCAGTAGAGATTGTCGTCGGCGTCGATGTGCAGGCCGTGCGCGCGGGAGAACAGGCCTTCGCCCCAGCTACGCAGGAAGTGTCCCTCGCGGTCCAGCACCACCATCGGATGGACGCCGCGGTTGAAGACGTAGATGCGGTCCTTGCTGTCGACCGCGACGGACGCGACGTCGGTGAGCTGCCAGCCGTCCGGCAACTTTGCAAAGTTTTCGACGACGCGGTAGCGGTGCTCGCCGGTGCCGAGAATGGCTGGCATTGGTATTCTCCTTTATTCGCTCCGCTCGTAACGACGAGGGGTTCAAGCCGAGCCCACCTCACGCTCCAAAATCCCTTCCTCGATCGCCTTGATCTGGAGCCCCAGATATTTCGAATTGATCCGGCATTGCGCCAGGCTGCCGGCGATGAACCACAGGCCGGGCTGCTTCGTTCGAGCATACATGTTGCGCAGCTCAAGGCCGTCGCCAAAGCCCCAGACCGGGCCGACGCGATCGGCGATGCCGTCGCCGAACAGCTTTCGCACCAGATATTCCTGCGGCTTGTAGCCGGTCGAGAGCACGATGAGGTCGGCGGCGATCCTCGTGCCGTCCTTCAACTGCGCGCCGTCGGCCACAAAGCCTTCGATGTCGGAGAACTGCCTGAGCGTGATCGCGCCCTCGACGATCAGGTTGGAGCAGCCGACGTTGAAATAATAACCGCCGCCGCGGGTGAGATATTTGAACTGCCAGCCTGTGCCGGCCTCGCCGAAGTCGAGCTTGAAGCCCACGCGCCGCAGGCCCTCCAGCAGCTCCTTGTCGAGCTCCTTCGACTGCTCGGTCAGCATGACGTGCGTCTTCCTCGCGAGCGGCGTCGGCATCGATGCCGCGATCAGGTCGTTGTCCTCGAGCGTGCCCTCGTTGTAGGCCGCATAAGCGAGCTGCGCTGACGGCTCGATATTGGTGACCAGCGTGGGCGAGCGCTGCACCAGCGTCACGTCGGCGCCGCTTGAATGCAGGTCCTGCGCGATGTCGTGGCCGCTGTTGCCGGTGCCGATGACGATGGCGCGCTTGCCCTGCCAGCTCTCGCCGTCCTCGTAACGGCTCGAATGCAGCAGCGTGCCCTTGAAGTTGCCGAGGCTCGGGATGTCCGGCATGTTGGCGATGCCGCTGACACCGGTCGCCATCACCACATGGCGCGGATGCATGGTGCGCCTGCTGCCATCGCCGCGCCGTAGTGTAACTGTCCAGCGTCCCTCCGCGTCGTCGTAGGCGCCGCTCTCGAATTCGGTGCCGGTCCAGAAGTTCAGCTCCATGGCCTCGACATAGGCTTCGAACCAGTTGGCGAGCTTGTCCTTCGGGATATAGGTCGGCCAGTTCGGGGGAAATGGCATATAAGGCAGGTGATTGACCTGTACCTGGTTGTGCAGGGTGAGCGCATGATAGCGCTTGCGCCAGTTGTCGCCGATCCGCGTCCCGCGATCGACGATCAGCGTGTCGACCTTCAACTGCTTCAGCCGCGCCGCAATCGCGAGTCCGGCCTGGCCGCCGCCGACCACCAGCACGGCCGGGTCGCGATCGGAATAGTCGCGCGATGCCTTGCGCAGGTCGAGCCAGTTCGGCCCACGGAAGTCGCGCGAATAGGCCTGTCCGCGCGGCCGGGTCGTCCCGAGTTGCTCCTCAAAACCCTTGAGCTCGTCGAGCGCCGTGAGCAGCGTCCATGCCTCCAGGCGGTCGCCATCCGCGGCATCGGGGACCAGCCGCACAATGCCGCTGCCGCGGCCGAGCGCCGTCTCGAAGTTGAAGATGGCTTCGACGGTGCTGGTGCCGGCGCGCATCACCCAGCGCGGCGCGGCGCGGTTCGGCGCGATCTTGAAATTGCTCGGCGCGGCCTTCGGCGCCAGAGCCGTCAGCGCCTGCGTGACGGCATCGCGGCCGGCGGTCGTCTGCAGGTTCCAGCTCAGCGCCAACACGTCGCGCCAGAAACATTCGGCAACGAACAGGCGCTCGAGCGCCGTTTGCTCCGGATTGCCAAACGTGCGCTCGAACTCGTCGAGCCAGGCTTGCGCGGTGGCGGAAATATCCTTGGTGCGGTCCAGCATGCGCGACCTCGTGGCCGTCTTCGCGGCGTTTCCTCTGAGATGGACGCTATATCGGATCAGCCGACGTCGAAAGCGCTTTACCCGAGCAGCGGGAGCATGTGGCCCTGCTTCAAACGCTGCTCGTCGCGCTCACGCCGTGAGCACGCCCTCGCGCTTCTTCACCGCGCGGTAGTAACTCCACCACAGATGCGCGGCAGCGCCGCGCAGGGGACGCCAGGGCTCGGCGAGCGGCGCCATCTGCTTTTCCGTCGGCCGCGCTTTCATGCCGAGCCCGATGCGGATGCCTTCCTGCACGGCGAGGTCGCCGGCCGGCCAGGCATCGCCATGGCCGAGGCAGAACAGCAGATAGACGTCGGCGGTCCACGGTCCGATGCCGGGCAGCGTGATCAGCGTGTGATGCGCGGCGTCGGCGTCCTCCTCGGCGAGCACGTCGAGGTTCAGCCGCTGCGCAGTGATCTCGCGCGCGAGATGTTTCAGGGTCTTGATCTTGGCGGCGGACAGTCCAAGCCGTCCCAGCCGGTCGGTGCGGGCGCGGCGCACCGCCTCGTGGTCGAAGGGGTCGAAGGCGGTCGACAGCCGACCCCAGATCGCAGCGGCACTCGCGGTCGAGAGCTGCTGTCCGCAGACGATGTGGGCAAGCCCCGTGAACCCCGGCTCACGGCGGCGCAGGGCCGGCATCCCGGCGATCTCGAACACGGGCTTCAGGCGCGGATCGCGCTTGATCAGCGTATGAATGGCCTCTTCGAGATCGGACTGGGTTTCAAGATGGATGGTCATGGTGGCCCGGCAAACTCTCTCACATGTTATGCGCGGGTTTGTCCCGGCCATCCACGGTGTCGTGCATCATTATTAGCATGGGTGTCGGGGATCGTGTTCGTCCGCAACCTTGACACGATCGGCATGTGGCGAAGAACGTGGATGGCCGGGTCGAGTCCGGCCATGACGAGTTCTGTCGCACGATGCCACCCGTTTTCCGCTTCGCCCCCAGTCCGAACGGCCTGCTGCACCTCGGCCACGCCTATTCCGCGCTGCTCAACTTCGATCGCGCGCGGCAGACCGGTGGCCGGCTGTTGCTGCGGATCGAGGACATCGACGCGACGCGCTGCCGGCCGGAGTTCGAGACCGCGATCTACGAGGACCTCGCTTGGCTCGGGGTAGCTTGGGAAACGCCGGTGCGGCGGCAGTCGGACCATCTCGCCGATTATCGCGCGGCACTCGAAAAGCTGTCCGCGCTCGGCCTCGTCTATCCTGCTTTCGAGAGCCGCGCCGAAATCGCAAGGCTCGTGGCCGCGCGCGAGGCCGACGGACCCTGGCCGTGCGATCCCGATGGCGCGCCGCTGTATCCGGGCACGGCGAAGTCGCTGTCTGCCGACGAGCGGGCGCGTGCGATGGGGGCGGGCGCGCCCTATGCACTCCGGCTCGACATGGAAGCCGCGTGCCGCCTGGTTGGCGGCTTGACCTGGACCGAGCTGGGGGAGGCCCCCGGGGGCGAGCGCGGTATCGTCGCAGCGCGTCCCGAAGCCTGGGGCGACGTGATCCTGGCCCGCAAGGAGACGCCGACGAGCTACCATCTGTCCGTGGTGGTCGACGACGCCCTCCAGGACGTCAGCGAAGTGATCCGGGGGCAGGACCTGTTTCACGCCACGTCGGTGCATCGCCTGCTGCAGACCCTGCTCGGCTTGCCGGCGCCTGCCTACCGTCACCATCCGCTGATTCGCGACGAGGCGGGCCGGAAGCTGTCGAAGTCGACCCGCTCAACCGGCCTGCGGGAGTTGCAAAGGGCCGGGGTCTCGCCTGCCGGCATCTGCCAGTTGGTGGGATTAGGTCAAGATTCTCTGGGGTTTAGCAAAACCCCGCCGTGACTCCGGGGGTTCCCCCGTGCCATTCTCGGCTGCGGGCCCAGCGTTCGAAGGAGATGCTTCGAAGGGGATGCTTCGAAGGGGAGCTATGGCGGCGAAAACGCGCTCAGCGCGCACCACGCGGACGTCCAGGCGGAAGCTGCCTCGGAAGCAGACCGGGACGGCGGGCAAGGTGCGCAAGCGCAGCACCAGGGCGCCGGACGTGGTGCAGGCAGCGCTCGCCGCCTTTGCCCACGAGGTTCGCACCCCCCTGACTGGAATCCTTGCGATCAGCGACCTGCTTGCGACCTCCGATCTCGGCGAGCGGGAACGGCGCTGGGCCGACACCATCAAGGCCGGCGCCGAGCATCTGGCGAGCCTCGCCACCCTGTTCGTGGATGCCGCCAGAACGGAGAAGGGTGGCAGCACGCTGCGGCAGGATCTGTTCGATCTGCGCACGCTCGCCCGCAGTACCGGTGATTCGCTCGCCGGGCGCGCCGCGGCCAAGGGTCTCCAGGCCCAGATCGAGATATCCGACAAGCTTCCCGGTCTCGTCGTGGGCGATCCCGTCCGCCTGCGCGCCGCGCTGGAAAACCTGATCGACAATGCGGTGAAGTTCACCGATCAGGGGCGCGTGGCGCTGGCGGTCACGCCGTGGCGGCCGGCGAGAGGCAAGGCGAAAGACAAGGCGAAAGACAAGGGAAGGGACAGGAGCAGGATCGGGGTCGCCTTCGCCGTGTCCGACAGCGGCATCGGCGTCACCATGGCCGAGATCAAGCGGCTGTTCCGCCCGTTCACCCAGGCCAATGTCACCATCGCGGCGCGCTTCGGCGGCGCCGGTCTCGGCCTGTCCTCGGTGAAGCAACTGGCGCGGGCGATGGGCGGCGACATCACGGTCGCGCCGCGCCGCGGCGGCGGCGCCACGTTCACGCTGACGGTGTCGCTGGATGCGACCGGGCCGGCGCGTTCGCGCAAGTCCGACGGCAACGCCGAGGCGGATGGGGCCTTGCGCGTGCTCAGCGTCGAGGACAATCCGTTCGGCCGCGTCGTGCTCAACACCATCCTGACCGAGCTCGGCCATCATGCCGAGTTCGTCGGCCGCGGCGAGGACGCCGTGAACCGGCTCGAGCGGGGCGCCTACGATGCGGTGCTGATGGACATGGTGCTGCCGGGCATCGGCGGGGTCGAGGCGATCAGGCGGATCCGCACCATGCCGCCGCCGCTCGCGCGGATCCCGATCATCGGCGTCTCCGGCCGCGGCGAGGACGAGGCGGCCTCGCGCGAGGCCGGCGCCGACGCCTTCCTGGTCAAGCCCGTGTCTCCGCGTGATCTAGCGACTGCGCTGCTTGAAGCGAGACGCCGTGAGGAAGCCGCGACTTGATGATCGCGGCGTTGAGCTCGCCGCCATAGACGAAGATCGCGGCGATGAAATACAAAAACACCAGCGCGATGATCACCGAGGCGAGCCCCGCATACATCGTCACGTAATTGTTGGCGAAGCGCGCCAGATACTGGCCGAACACGACGCCGGAGATCAGCGACGCCACCATGGTGAAGACGATGCCGGGCAGAATCTGGAAGAAGCTGCGCCGTCCCGACGGCAGCCAGGCATGCAGGATGAAGAGCGCGAGCACCAGCGCGCCGACGGTGATGCCGTAGCGCAGCCAGGTCAGGATGCTCTCGTTGGATTCGACGAACAGCGGGATATGACGCCGTGTCGCCTCGATGATCAGCGGGCCGAGCACGATCAGGAATGCCATGGCGAGCGCGGTGACGGCCGCGACCAGCGTGTAGGCGATCGATTCCAGCCGGAGCCAGTACCAGCGCCGCATCTCCACCACCGCATAGGCGCGGTTGAGCGCGACGCGCAGTGCCTCGACGCCGTTTGATGCGAAATAGACCGACAGCGCCGCGCCGATCGTTAGCACGCCGGTGCGGGTCGTCGTCAACACGTCGTGGATCTCGCCGGAGAGCGAGTCCGCCACCTGCTGCGGCCAGACCTGGAGCAGCAGCCCGACCGCCTGGTCGGCGAGTTCCTTGGAGCCGAAGAAGCCGGCGAGCGAGGTCAGCACGATCAGGAAAGGGAACAGCGCCATCAGCGTCGACAACGCGATGTGGCTCGCAATCGCCCAGCCGTCGTCGGCGAGGAACGTGTAGAACGCATCCATCACGACGACGTAGATGTAGCGGATCGCTTTCACGGCTTGCCCTGGCTTCGCCTCTCCCCGCTTGCGGGGAGAGGCCGGAATGCGCGCGTAGCGCGGATCCCGGGTGAGGGGGAGTCTCCGCAAATCCCTCTGTCACCGTCCTCGCGGAGAACCCCTCTCACCCGCCACGCGTTCCGCGCGTCGGCCTCTCCCCGCAAGCGGGGAGAGGCGAAGAAGGCCGACGGCGGGCGCAGATCGGAAATCATCCTGCCAGCTTCTGACATTATTGGCCTGAAAGCCAGATCGGGAACGCCATGGCGGACCGCCGCACAGGGTGTTATCTAGCCCCGATGGCATCTTTCCTGAGTACTTTCATTCTGCCGATCGCGGTCGGCGCCGTTGCGTTGGTGCTGCTGCTCGGCCTCGTCAACATGATGCGCGGTGGCTCGCCCGACACTTCGCAGAAGCTGATGCGCTGGCGCGTGCTGCTTCAGTTCGTGGCGATCGTCATCGCCATGGTCGCAGTCTGGGCGATGGGACGTTAACCATGGTCGTTCTTAACCGCATCTACACCAGGACCGGTGACGACGGCACGACGGCGCTCGGCAGCGGCGAGCGACGCGCCAAATACGATCTGCGCATCGCGGCCTATGGCACCGTCGATGAGACCAATGCCGCGATCGGCGTCGTCAGGCTCCACACCGGGGACACGCCCGGGCTCGATGCGATGCTCGGGCAGATCCAGAACGACCTGTTCGATCTCGGCGCCGACCTCGCGGTGCCCGAGCGGGAGGGCCAAGATACTAAAAGAGCGGAGCGGCTGCGGGTGGTGGCAAGCCAGGTCGAGCGGCTCGAGCGCGACATCGACGCGCTCAACGACAAGCTTGCGCCTTTGACCTCCTTCGTGCTGCCGGGCGGCACACCGGCCGCCGCTTACCTCCACGTTGCCCGCACGATTTGCCGCAGGGCGGAACGTGTGATGGTGGAACTGGCGGCCCGGCCCGGCGAGCCGGTCGGCGCGGCCGCCATCCAGTACATGAATCGCTTGTCGGATCTTCTGTTCGTGGCCAGCCGCGCCGCTAACCATAATGGCGCGGGCGACGTGCTCTGGGTTCCGGGCCAGAACCGCTGACCCATTGAGGAAGCGCAATACAGGGGGCTAAAATTTGCCCCCTTCGCGCGTTGACCAGGCCGGATCAGGCCTTTAGGTTCCGCGCCAGTTGATAACCCCCTCCCAAATTGAGTGAAAGAGGATCGATGAAGGTCTTAGTCCCGGTAAAGCGGGTGGTCGATTACAACGTCAAGGTCCGCGTCAAGGGCGATGGATCGGGTGTTGAACTCGCCAACGTCAAGATGTCGATGAACCCGTTCGACGAAATCGCGGTCGAGGAAGCGCTGCGCCTGAAGGAAGGCGGCAAGGCGACCGAAGTCGTGGTGGTCTCCATTGGACCGGCGCAGGCGTCGGAGACGATCCGCACCGGTCTCGCCATGGGCGCCGACCGCGGCATCCTGGTGAAGGCCGAGGGCACGGTCGAGCCGCTCGCGGTCGCCAAGATTCTGAAGAAGGTTGCTGACGAAGAGCAGCCCGGCCTGATCATTCTCGGCAAGCAGGCGATCGACGACGACAGCAACCAGACCGGCCAGATGCTGGCCGCGCTGCTCGGCTGGTCGCAGGCGACCTTTGCCTCGAAGCTCGAGGTCGACGGTTCTGACTTCAAGGTCACGCGCGAAGTCGATGGCGGCCTGCAGACCGTGAAGCTGAAGGGACCGGCGATCGTCACCACCGACCTCCGCCTCAACGAGCCGCGCTATGCGTCGCTGCCCAACATCATGAAGGCGAAGAAGAAGCCGATCGCGGAGAAGACCGTCGCCGATTACGGCGTCGACGTCGCCGCGCGTCTCGAAGTTCTCAAGACGACGGAGCCTCCGGGCCGCAAGGCGGGCGTCAAGGTCAAGGACGTCGCCGAGCTGGTGTCGAAACTCAAGAACGAGGCCGGGGTGCTCTGATGGCGACGCTTCTCATTGCTGAACACGACAACGCATCGCTGAAGGATGCAACGGCTAAGGCCCTGACGGCGGCCGCCGCCCTCGGCGCCGACGTCGAGGTGCTGGTGGCCGGCCAAGGCGCCAAGGCTGCGGCCGATGCCGCCGCCACGCTCGCCGGTGTCAAGAAGGTGCTACTCGCCGACGGCACCGCCTACGCGCACGATCTCGCCGAGCCGCTGGCCGCGCTGATCGTCTCGCTGGCCCCGGGCTACGATGCGATCGTCGCGCCCGCGACCTCGCGATTCAAGAACGTGATGCCGCGGGTTGCTGCGCTCCTCGACGTCATGCAGGTCTCGGAGATCATCAAGGTCGTCGCCCCCGACACCTTTGAACGCCCGATCTATGCCGGCAACGCCATCCAGACGGTGAAGTCGAAGGACGCCAAGAAGGTCATCACGGTCCGCACCTCGACCTTCGCCGCTGCGGCTGCCGGCGGCAGCGCGCCGGTCGAGAACGTCCAGGCTGCGGCCGATCCGGGCCTGTCGTCCTTCGTCGGCGAGGAGGTTGCCAAGAGCGACCGTCCCGAGCTGACCTCGGCGAAGATCATCGTCTCCGGTGGCCGTGCCATGCAGAGCCGTGAGAACTTTGCCAAGTACATCGAGCCGCTCGCCGACAAGCTCGGCGCCGGTGTCGGTGCCTCGCGCGCGGCGGTGGACGCCGGCTATGCGCCGAACGACTGGCAGGTCGGCCAGACCGGCAAGGTGGTGGCGCCCGAGCTCTATGTCGCGGTCGGCATTTCCGGCGCGATCCAGCATCTGGCCGGCATGAAGGACTCCAGGGTGATCGTCGCGATCAACAAGGACGAGGACGCGCCGATCTTCCAGGTCGCCGATTATGGCCTGGTCGCCGACCTCTACCAGGCGGTTCCGGAGCTCACGTCCGAACTCGGCAAGCTCGGCAAGTAAAACGCGTTCAAAACACCGGCCGGAGGTGTAAACTCCGGCCGGTGTTGCTTTTTCAGGCGTTTTTCTTTGGCGTGGGGCACGCCGGGGAAGCGATCCAATCTAGGTTTCGAGCCAGGATTCTGATCTAATCAGGCTTCTGATTAAATCGGCCCGCACGGCTCAGGGGATTAGGCAGGCGCGATATGCGCGCCGTTCCGGTGGATGACATTATGGCGGCAGTGATCAAGAAGGTCGGCGTGATCGGCGCGGGTCAGATGGGCAATGGCATCGCGCATGTTGCGGCGCTGGCCGGCTTCGACGTGGTGCTCAACGACGTCTCGGCCGACCGCCTCAAGTCGGGCATGGCCACCATCAACGGCAACCTCGCGCGCCAGGTCTCCAAGAAGGCCGTCAGCGAGGACGACAAGACCAAGGCGCTCGGGCGCATCAAGCTCGCCGAGAAGCTCGACGACCTCGCCGATTGCGACCTCGTGATCGAGACCGCGATCGAGAAGGAAGAGGTCAAGCGCAAGATTTTTCACGAGCTCTGTGCGGTCTTGAAGCCGGAGGCGATCGTCGCTTCCGACACCTCCTCGATCTCGATCACGCGGCTTGCCGCCGCCACCGACCGGCCCGAGCGCTTCATCGGCATTCACTTCATGAATCCGGTGCCGCTGATGGAGCTGGTGGAGCTGATCCGCGGAATCGCCACCGACGACTCGACCTTCGAGGCCTCCAAGGAATTCGTCGCCAAGCTCGGCAAGCAGGTCGCTGTCTCCGAGGACTTCCCGGCCTTCATTGTCAACCGCATCCTGCTGCCGATGATCAACGAGGCGATCTACACGCTGTACGAAGGCGTCGGCAATGTCGAGGCGATCGACGCGGCGATGAAGCTCGGCGCCCATCATCCGATGGGCCCGCTGGAGCTCGCCGACTTCATCGGTCTCGATACCTGCCTGTCGATCATGCAGGTGCTGCACGAGGGGCTGGCCGATTCCAAGTACCGCCCGTGCCCGCTGCTGGTGAAATACGTCGAGGCCGGCTGGCTCGGCCGCAAGACCCAGCGCGGTTTCTACGACTACCGCGGCGCCAAGCCGGTTCCGACAAGGTAACGGCGGTGCCGTAGGGTGGGCAAAGGCGCAAAGCGCCATGCCCGCCATCTCTATCCAATCATGCGGTTGAATTGGTGGGCACGCTGCGCTTTGCCCACCCTACGGCACCGTGGCAATTCATGTCGCGTTAACCCCGACCTGCCTAACTGCGGCCCGGTACGAGGGGTTGCTTCATGGACATGATGGCGATGGTCAGCACCATGCTGGCCGCTCAGCAAGGCGCGCTGCAGTCGAATGTCGCGGCGACGCTGATGAAGCAGAACGCGGACATGGAGAAATCCACCGTCCTGACGCTGCTCGGCGCCGGCCAGCCCTCGCTCGCCAATGTCGGCGAAGGCGTCGGCGGCAACCTCAACATCACCGCCTGAACCCCTAAAGCGCCGCGGCCACCTTGCCCAGCGCGGCCCGGATCAGCTTCAGCGCGTCCTCGCTCGCCCATTCCGCAGGACCTGCGATCGTCGCGATCTCGCACCCTTGCGGGTCGACCAGCACCGAAGTGGGCATGCCCAGCGCCCGCCCTATCGCCTTAAGATCCTGGAAAACCTTGGCTTTCTGGTCGTTGAAATAACCGAGCCGGGTCAGGCTGGCGTCCTTCAGGAAGTTCTTCGGCTTCTCGGGATCGCGGGTGTCGATATTGATCGCCACGACCTCGAAATTCGGGCCCGCAAGCTTGCCCTGAAGCTCGTCCAGCGCCGGCATTTCCTTGCGGCAGGGCACGCACCAGGTGGCCCAGAGGTTGACCAGCAATGTCTTGCCGCGGAAGTCGGACAGCTTCTTCGGCTTGCCGTCGGCGTCCTCGAAGGCGAGGTCGGGCAGCTTCAGGGGCGCGCTTGCCATGGTCAGCGCCGCCAACTCGCCATGGGCGAGCGGGGCGATCCGCGCGGCCGTGGCCACCGCCGGCTTGCAGGTCGGGTCGCCCGAGGGCGACCGGCCCAGGCCGAGCCCGTACAGCGCGGCGAACCCGGCCAGCCCCCCGATCACCACGGTGGCGATGACAATGGGGATCCGGCGCGTGGCGGAGGGCGTCTTGTCGAGCATATCGTTTGTCATCCGGTCGCAGATATGGCTATCAGGAGCCTCTTAATACGGCTGGCAGCCGTCAGCAAACATGCGGCGAGCCGCGCGGCAAGCAGGACGTGAGCAGGGGATCATGAGCAACAAGATGTGGGGCGGCCGGTTCTCGGAACGTCCCGACGAGATCATGGAAGAGATCAACGTCTCCATCGACGTCGATCGTCACCTCTTTGCCCAGGACATCGCCGCGTCCAAGGCCCACGCCGCGATGCTGGCCAGCCAGGGCATCATCACGGCCTCTGATGCGAAAAATATCGGCAAGGGTCTAGACACGATTTTGTCAGAGATCGGCAAGGGCGGCTTCGCGTTCAAGCGTGCGCTCGAAGATATCCATATGAACGTCGAGAGCCGCCTGTCCGAGCTGATCGGGCCCGCGGCCGGCCGCCTGCACACCGCGCGCTCGCGCAACGACCAGGTCGCTACCGATTTCCGCCTGTTCGTGCGCGACGTCATCGACGAGACCGACGCGGCGCTCGCTGCGTTCCAGGCGGCGCTGGTCGAACGTGCGCTGGAGCATGCCGGAACCGTGATGCCCGGCTTCACGCATCTGCAGACCGCGCAGCCCGTCACCTTCGGCCATCATCTGCTCGCCTATGTCGAGATGGCCGCGCGCGACCGTGGCCGCTTCCAGGACGCCCGCAAGCGGCTCAACGAGTCGCCGCTCGGCGCCGCCGCGCTCGCCGGCACCTCGTTTCCGATCGACCGCCACGCCACCGCGAAGGCGCTTGCCTTCGACCGTCCGATGGCGAATTCGCTCGATGCGGTCTCCGACCGCGACTTCGTGCTGGAGACATTGTCGGCGGCCTCGATCTGCGCCGTGCACATGTCGCGCTTTGCCGAGGAGATCGTGATCTGGACCTCGCCGCTGGTCGGCCTGATCCGGCTCAGCGACAAGTTCACCACCGGCTCCTCGATCATGCCGCAGAAGCGCAATCCGGATGCCGCCGAGCTCGTGCGCGCCAAGACCGGTCGCGTCATCGGCGCGCTCAACGGGCTCCTGATCGTGATGAAGGGCCTGCCGCTCGCCTATCAGAAGGACATGCAGGAGGACAAGCAGGGCGCCATGGAGGGCTTTGCCGCGCTGTCGCTGGCCGTCCGCGCCATGACCGGCATGGTGCGCGACCTCGTGCCCGATGCGGCGAAGATGAAGCTTGCGGCGGGCGAGGGCTACGCCACCGCGACCGATCTCGCCGACTGGCTGGTGCGGACGCTGAAGATGCCGTTCCGCGAGGCCCACCACGTCACCGGCCGCATCGTCGCCAGGGCCGCCGAGGGCGGCGTGGCGCTGCACGACCTGCCCCTCGCGGACATGCAGGCGATCGAGCCGAAGATCACCAAAGACGTGCTCGGCGTGCTCTCGGTCGAATCGTCGGTGAAGAGCCGCACCAGTTTTGGCGGAACCGCGCCGAAGAACGTGGCGGCGCAGGCCAAGGCCTGGGCCAAGCGGCTGGAAAAAGAGCGAAAATTGGGCTGAAGGCCGAAATTTCGCCGGCCCTCCGTGGCCTTCCGGCACTCGCCAGCGGGGGCCAATCTCTGTATGGTGCGGCCGCGTAGTGGGGATTTCGTCGTGACGTCAAAGTTTCGCCCGGCCGGCTCGGGGTGGGCCATCATTGTCTTGAGCCTGACGGCGCTGGCGCTTGCCGGCTGCGGCCGCAAGGGCCCGCTTGACCTGCCGCCGACCGCCTCCACGGCCAATATCGCGGCGCCGACCGAGAGCGAGGCCGAAGCCCGCAGAACGCCCGGCGGCGTCTTGTCTCCCGCCTACAGCGATGCCGCGCCGGCGGCGGCCCGGGGTCAAAAGAAACCGTTTATCCTCGACCCGCTCCTGGACGAAAGACCCAGCAGATAGGCTGGGGTAACTGAGCCAAACGCCATGAACCATTTCGACTATCGCAACGGTGTGCTGCACGCCGAGGCGGTGAACCTGTCCGAGCTGGCCGCGACCGTCGGCACGCCGTTCTATTGCTATTCGACCGCGACGCTGGAGCGGCACTACCGCGTCTTCGCCGATGCCTTTGCCGGCGAGAAGGTGCTGGTCTGCTACGCCATGAAGGCGAACTCCAACCAGTCGGTGCTGCGCACGCTGGCGAAGTTAGGGGCCGGCGCCGACGTGGTTTCGGGCGGCGAATTGAAGCGCGCGCTGGCCGCCGGCATTCCCGCCGGCAAGATCGTGTTCTCCGGCGTCGGCAAGACTGAAGCCGAGCTGCGCGCTGCGCTCGCCGCCGACATCCTCTGCCTCAACGTCGAATCCGAGCCCGAGCTCGAGCTGTTGTCGCGCGTTGCGACGGCGATGGGCAAGACCGCGCGCATCTCCATCCGCGTCAATCCGGACGTCGATGCCGGCACGCATGCAAAGATCTCGACCGGCAAGTCCGAGAACAAGTTCGGCATTCCGATCGTCCATGCCCGCGAGGTTTATGCGCGCGCCGCCGCGCTTCCGGGCATCAAGGTGACGGGCACCGACGTGCATATCGGCAGCCAGATCACCGATCTCTCCAAGATGGAGACCGCGTTCCGCATTCTCTCCGAGTTCGTGCAGACGCTGCGCTCCGACGGCCACGACATCTCCCATGTCGACTTCGGCGGCGGTCTCGGCATTCCCTACTACATGGACCGCGAGGCGCCGCCGGCGCCGGATGCCTATGCCGCCATGGTCAAGCGCGTCAGCCACAATCTCGGCTGCACGCTGATGTTCGAGCCGGGCCGCATGATCGTCGGCAATGCCGGCATCCTGGTCGCCAGCGTTGTCTACGTGAAGCACGGCGACGGCAAGAATTTCGTCATCATCGACGCCGCGATGAACGATCTGATCCGGCCGACGCTGTATGAGGCCCATCACGACATCCTGCCGGTGAAGCAGCCGGCGAAGGACGCCGCGACCATCGTGGCCGACGTCGTCGGACCGGTCTGCGAGACCGGCGATTATCTGGCGCTCGACCGCACGCTGCCGACGCCGAAGCCGGGCGATCTCCTCGCCATCATGACGTCAGGCGCCTATGGCGCGGTGCAGGCCGGAACCTACAATACGCGGCCGCTGGTGCCGGAGGTGCTCGTGAAGGGCGATCAGTACGCCGTGGTCCGTCCGCGCATCGAGGTCGAGCAGCTCATCGCGATGGATACGCCGGCGCCGTGGCTCTGAGCCGCGCGACCGCCGCAACGGGACCCGCAAGGATAGCAGGAGGCCGGCGAGCTTGTGCTCGCCGGCCTTCACGTGTTCGTCACGGTCCGTATTTGGGCGCCGGCTTCTGGTTGAAGTCGGCCTCGTCGGTGACGCAGGTGAAATTTGTCGCGATGCTGGTGCTGCCGCTGCCGTTGTACTTCGCGACCTTGGGGAAGACGCAGAGCGGCCGGGTCATCTGCACGGCGGGCGGCGTATCATCGACGAACTTGGTGGCGAGGATCGTTTCCGGCGCGACCCCGCCCTCGACCCATTTGACGAGCGGTGTGAGCGCATCGAACGTGTTGGGGCCGGGCCCGCCCGAACAGTGCAACATCCCGGGCACCATGAACAGCCGCGCATAGCTCTGGGTCCGTTGCAGCGCCGGATTGCCTGGCCCGTCGAAGAAACCGGCCGGTTGGAACCCATGGCCTTCATTGCCCAGCAGTGCGAGGAAGTAGTTGATGCTGTTCTGCGACGAGATCAGCGGGTCGGCCCAGCCGTGGTACATCAAGAGCTTGCCGCCATGCGCCCGGAATTCGCCGAGATCGGTGCTGTTCGCGTTCAGCACCGCCGCAAGCTGGTCATCCACCTTGTCGATGTCGTGGTGGAAGTCGAAATTGGTGAAATTGACCGAGCTTGAGGGATAACCGAAGCTCGGGCCGAACACCCAGTAGAACAGGCCGTCGAAGGCCGGCTCGGGCAGTCGTTCCTGTAGCGCGGGGCCGAGTGCCAGGATGTTGTCGGTCTCGCTGCCGCGCTCGAGGCCTGGACTGATGAGCTGCCCGTTCGCCGGGTCGATCGGGCCGATGTAGGACTTCTGCATGGTGGTGACCTGGTCGGCCGTCAGGCAAGCGGGCGGCACCTGGCCGCCCGTGCAGAGCAGGGCCTTCGGGTCAAACTTGCAGTCCCGCGGATCGGTCAGGAACTGATCCGTGCTGGCGCCGCCGTCCTGGCCGACGCATTGCTTGAGCACGGCCTGGTTGATCAGCGTGAACTGGCCGGCCTGGATGAACCGGCCGGGGCTCGCATGCGCGTTCTGCCAGGCATAGATCGCCGCAATGTGCAAATGGGTGCGGTTGAACGCCGGCGCGCCCGCCAAAATGCCGTCGTAGTCGTTGGGGAAGCGCTGCGCCTCCATCAGGGCGTTCTGGCCGCCGGTTGAGCATCCGGCGAAATAGGCCCGCTGCGACCGCTGGCCGTAGAACGCGTTGGCAATCTCCTTGCCCTGGATGGTCATCAGGTGGATCGCCCGGTAGCCGAAATCCTTGATCCGCTCCGGATGCCCGAACAGGCCCGTCGACGGTGCCAAAGGATCGCCGAACGCGGCGGCGAGTGCATTGCCCATGTTGCCGGCTGAGCCGCAGAACAGCGGGTTGCATCCCGAAGATCCGGTGCCGAGATCGCTGTTGGCCGAAGCGAAGCCGGCCTGGATGCCGATGGCGAGCTCGTTGTAGGTGATCACGCCCTGGAAGCCGCCGCCGCCGGTGCCGAGGAACCTGCCGTTCCACTTCCCGTCTTTAGGCAGCCAGACCTCGATCTTGATGTTGGAATCCGAGCTGGGAACCAGGGTTGCGATGACCCGGCAGAAACGGGGAAGGTTGGTGATCGTCGTCGGCGGGCTTGAGCCGGGGACGACGAAGGTGGTTGTGTCGTTGTCCTGTGCCGAATTAATGACGGCATGCTGCAGTTGCAAGGATCCGAGATTGGTGCAGGGCGTCGCCATGGCTGGCGAGCTGCCGAGTGCGACACAGGCAAGCAGGGCCGTGGTCGCACCGACGAGTAAGTGTCGGTGACGCTTCATTCTGTCCTCCCTTATTTTTTTGCAGTCGTCAGAGGAGGGCAGGATAATCTACACCTAATACAACTCAAAGGCGAAAAAACCGAATAGCGAAATGACCTGTAGTTTCGCGCCCCGGTTGTGATGGGCGCGGCTATTTTCCCGCCAGTGCGCCGGGCTTTCCGCCGACCACGACGCCCGCCTTCTTCTCGATCGGCTTGATCGCCGCGGTGAAATCGGACTCGGCGCCCTCGTCGCTGATCACCGTCTCCCACAGCCGCCCGACCGCGTCGGCGACCTCCATCGACAGGCCGAGCTGCTTCATCTCCTCAAGCGCCAGTCGCACGTCCTTCACCATCAATCCCGTGGCGAAACCGAAGTCGAAGGTGCGCGGCAGCACCGAGCGCGGAAACTTGTCGCGGCTCGCGGTGTTCATGCCGGAGCCGGCATTGATGACGTCGATCATCACGGCGGGATCGAGCCCGGCCTTCACGCCCATCACCACGGCTTCCGATGTCGCCACCATCGCGGTGGCCGACAGGAAATTGTTGGCGAGCTTCATGGTCTGGGCTGCGCCCGGCTTCTCGCCGATGAAGAACACTTTTCCGATCACGTCGAGCGCCGGCTTCAGAAGCTCGAACTCCGCCCTCGGCCCCGACACCATCACCGCCAGCGTGCCCTTCTCGGCGCCGGCGACCCCGCCCGAGACGGGACTGTCGATCTGCACGATATTTCGCTTCGCGAGCAGGCCGTGGATCTTCGCCGCCATCGTCGAGCCGACGGTGGAGAGATCGATGAAGCGTTTTGCCCGGCTGCCCTCGATCACGCCGCCCGCGCCGGTGGCGACTTCGAGCGAGGCCTGTAGCGAGGGCAGGCTCGCCATCACCGTCTCGACCCGGTCGGCGACGTCCTTCGGCGAGGTCGCCGCTGCGGCGCCGCGCGCCACCAGCCGCTCGACGACCTCCTTACGCGTGTCGAACACGACGAGACGGTTGCCCGCCTCGATCAGCCGCCGCGCCATCGGGAAACCCATGTTTCCGAGCCCGATGAATCCGATGTCCATGGTGTTTCCTTGTTCCGGTTCTTCGCTATTCGCTGAACTGCGTTTGCCCACCCTCGGTGTCGTCCTGGCTTTCGCCAGGACGACGATGAGGAGGGACCTTGCGTCCCTCACTCAATCCCCTCACGCCTTGCCGTCGATCTCCGCGAACACCTCGCGCGCGATGCGGAAGCTGTCGACGGCGGCCGGCATGCCGCCATAGATCGCGACCTGCATCAGGATCTCGCGGATTTCGTCACGGGTGACGCCATTGGTCAGCGCGCCCTTCAGGTGCGCGCGAAACTCGTGCTGGCGGTTGAGGATCGCGATCATCGCGATGTTGAGCATGCTGCGGGTCTTGCGCGGCAGCTCCTCGCGGCCCCACACCGTGCCCCAGCAATACTCGTTGAGCATCTCCTGGAACGGGCGGTTGAAATCGTCGACGTTCTTCAGCGCGTTGTTGACATAGGCCTCCCCCAGCACCGCCTTGCGGACTTCCAGGCCCTTGTCGTGCATTTTCTTGTCCATGGCGTTCCCTTCGTTTTCCCTTGGATTTTTCCCTTGGATGGCGTCGCGAAACTACGGGGCTTCGCTGTGCCAGTCACGTCCTCGTGTTATGCGGGAAAAGGGGTAGGTCCCGTACAGGAACGGATGCCTCAGTGCTGCCGTTGTGATAGGCTTCGCTGTACCGGGCAACCTGGAGAGTTGATTGAACGGCGTCACCCCCGACCCGTCAGACCCGATCCGCGGCGGCGAAGCCCTGTCGCGGCTGAAGCTGGCGCAGGCCCTGCAGCGGGCCACTTATGCCATCGCATGGGAACGCGGCTGGCCGCCTCTGGCGAGGCTGTTGACCGTTGTCGGCCTGTTCCTGGCGGTGTCCTGGGCCGGTCTCTGGCTGGCGCTGCCTATGTTCGCGCGCGCCGTCGGTCTCGTCGTCTTCGCAGGTCTTGCCGCCGCCGCGGCATTCCCCCTGATTCGCTTCCGCTGGCCGAGCCGCGAGCAGGCGCTCGCCCGGCTCGACCGCGGCTCCGGCATCCGCCACCGCCCCGCCACCACGCTCACGGACACGCTGAGCTCGCAGGACCCGGTCGCCCAGGCACTGTGGCAGGCGCAACGTGAGCGCACGCTGGCCTCGCTCAAGCGCATCCGTGCCGGTCTGCCGCACCCGCGGCTTGCGATCCACGATCCCCGGGCGCTGCGCGCGCTGGTCGTGGTGATGCTGGTCGCCACCTTCTTCGCCGCAGGCAGCGAGCGTACGGCCCGGCTCGGGGCCGCCTTCGACTGGAATGGCGTGCTGGCGCCGGCCAATATTCGCGTCGATGCCTGGGTGACGCCGCCGCTCTATACCGGCAAGCCGCCGATCATCCTGTCGGCCGCCAACCGCGAGGCGGCGGCGCTGCCGGCCTCCGGGCCGCTTGCCGTTCCCGCGGGCTCGACCCTGATCGCACGCTCCTCCGGCGGCAGTCTCGACGTCGTCGTCTCCGGCGGCCTCAAGGAGGTCGCGCCGGCCGAGGCCGCGCCCAAGGGTACCAACGAGAAGCATTTTGCCATCACCAGCGATGGCACCGCCCATGTCCGGGCGCCGTCGGGCCAGCCGCAATGGGCCTTCGCGGCGACGCCGGACCGCGCGCCGACGATCGCGCTCGCCAAGGATCCGGAGCGCCAGGCGCGCGGCTCGCTGCAGCTCGCCTACAAGGTCGAGGACGATTACGGCGTCACCGGCGCCGAGGCGCATTTCGCCCCGCGCACCGGCGATGCCAAGAACGCGGACGCCGATCCGCGGCAGGCCGCGCGGCCGCTGTTCCAGCCGCCGCAGTTCCCGCTGGTGCTGCCGAACGCGCGCACCCGCAACGGCGTCGGCCAGACGGTAAAGGACCTCAGCGAAGATCCCTATGCTGGCGCCGACGTCACGCTGACCCTCACCGCCAAGGACGAGGCCGGCAACGAGGCGAAGAGCGAGCCGTTCAACATGCGGCTGCCGGAGCGTCTCTTCACCAAGCCGCTCGCGCGCGCGCTGATCGAGCAGCGCCGCATCCTCGCGCTCGACGCCAACAGGAATTCCGACGTCTACACCGCGCTCGACGCGCTGATGATTGCGCCCGAAATGTTCACCCCGGAGGCCGGGCAGTATCTCGGCCTGCACAGCGTCGCCCGGCAGCTCGAGGCGGCGCGTACCGACGATGCCTTGCGCGAGGTCGTGGCGAGCCTGTGGGCGCTCGCGGTGACGATCGAGGACGGCAACATCTCCGATGTCGAGAAGGCGCTGCGCGCGGCACAGGACGCGCTGAAGCAGGCGCTGGAGCGCGGCGCGAGCGACGAGGAGATCAAGAAGCTCACCCAGGATCTGCGCCAGGCGCTGGACAATTTCATGCGCCAGCTCGCCGAGCAGCTGCGCAACAACAAGGACGGCCAGCAGCTCGCCCGCCCCCTTGACCCCAATACGAAGATCCTGCGCCAGCAGGACCTGCAGAACATGATCGACCGCATGGAGCGGCTGTCACGCTCCGGCGACAAGGACGCGGCCAAGCAGTTGCTCGAGCAGCTGCAGCAGATGCTGGAGGGCCTGCAGATGGCCCAGCCGGGGCAGTCCGGCGAGAGCGACATGGAGCAGGCGCTCAACGAGCTCGGCGACATGATCCGCAAGCAGCAGCAATTGCGCGACAAGACCTTCAAGCAGGGCCAGGACTCCCGGCGCGACCGCATGCGCGGCAAGCAGCAGGGCGACCAGTCGATGTCCGACCTGCAGCAGGACCAGCAGGCGCTGCGCGACCGCCTGAAGAAGCTCCAGGACGACCTCGCCAAGCGCGGCCTCGCGCAAAAGGGCCAGAAGGGGCAGCAGGGCCAGAAAGGTCAGAAGGGTCAGCAGGGCGAGCAGGGCCAGCCCGGCCAGAACGGCGATCAGGACGGCGACCAGGGCGATGATGACAGCGGGCTGGACACGGCCGACGGCGCCATGGGCGACGCGGGCTCGCAGCTCGGCGAAGGCAACGCCGACGGCGCCGTGGACTCCCAGGGCAAGGCGCTGGATGCCATGCGCAAGGGCGCGCAGAAGATGGCCGAGGCGATGCAGCAGGGCGACGGCGAGGGCGACGGCCAGAACGGCCCGGGTAATCGCGCCGGCCGTCAGCAGAGCGGCGGTGAGCGCACCGACCCGCTCGGCCGCCCGCTTCACGGTCGCGAATATGGCGACGACTACACCGTGAAGATCCCCGGCGAGATCGACGTCCAGCGCGTCCGCCGCATCCTCGAAGAGCTCCGCCGCCGCCTCGGCGACCCCTCGCGCCCGCAGATCGAGCTCGACTATCTCGAGCGGCTGCTGAAGGATTTTTGAGGCGGCTTCCGCCTCGTCTCCCAAGTGTCGTCCTGGCGAAAGCCAGGACCCATTACCCCAAGGCGACGTTTGGCGAAGACTCGTCGTTTGGTACTGCTACCAAGCCTTCCGGACAGATCACGCGGTGATGGGGTGGACGGCCCCCTACGGCATCAAGTGTGCCAGAATGAGGTTGTCACACACCCATTCACAGGAGCCGT
>NZ_JAFCJJ010000023.1 GCF_018131015.1 Bradyrhizobium diazoefficiens | reverse complement strand
ACACGATTTTGCCGTACGCAGGCTGCACCGGTCGTGTGCGCGTGCGCGTTGCTCACGGAGTGACCCGCCCTGCAACCGCTTCCGCGCCGACGCCGCCTGCGTCCACCACGTCCCATCCCGCGTGTCGTGACGATCGCGATGGCGCCCCTCGGCCGGGCTGGGATGACTGTCTATATGATAATCCGAAATGCGGATAAAGAGAAATGTTTTTGCCTGGGGTGATTGACCTCTCCGTTGGTGTTTCGCCCGCCGGACCACGCAAGAGGTTGTGGCTTGTGCAAAACGCCGTCCACGATGGAGAAGCATTCTCAGGACGGGCGCAGACGGCCAACGCAGGGGATGGACGAGCATTCATCCATCCCCCGACGGGATCATTCCTTCCGCCGCATCAACACGCCACGCGTGCGCCGTCCGGGATACCTCGGCATCTCCTGGAAATCCGACATGAGCAACAGATCATCACCATTTCGCTCGAAAGTGCGGGGCACTTCGGTGCCTACCCAGGCGGGAAGCCACGCGCTATCGACTGTCGTGATGAGACGGTTACCCTCGACACAGTATTTGCCAGAATATGCAATCAAGCTACCGAACAGTTGATCGGCTGGAGCCGAAGCCATTCGGTTACCCGCTGTCAAAAATGCCAGCATTCGTCCGTCCTTGGTGAAGATAACAATCCCCATGGGATGCTCGTCCCACCATTGCTGTCGTTCGTTGCTCCCTTCGGCCTGGACATGGACGAAACGAGCTTCCAGGTGCCAACGAGTGGATTGGTATCAGCGGACTGCACCATCACCTTCTCCCATGGAACGAAGTCAGCACTTCATCGCACCCCCGGCAATTAAGGCCGATCTATTTGCGCCAAGTCAGCAAGCCCACAACCTGTTGACCGGGATAGAGAGGATGGCCTTGCTTCTCGGTGCGAAGTGAGAGCAAGCCGGCATCGTCGAGCGATGCCGACCGCTTCTGTGTTGTGCCGACCCAGCTTGGCGTCCAAGCTGTGTCCACATTGATCGCAAGCTCAGCTCCCTGGAGTTTGAAAGTACCCGTGTAAGCCATCATCGTGCGAAATAGCTCATCGGGCGCAGCGGATGGCTGACGCGTGCTGCTGGTCAAAACCGCCATCATTCGATTGTCGGCAAACATGATCGAACCTGACGGACTTGGTCCATAGATGTCTTTCTGATCCCCATTTTCGAATTCAACCTTTGCGTCAACCAAAATCCAGTTACCGGTCAATTCCTGCAATGTAGGAACCACTTGCCCCTCCGTTCATAAGAGTAACCTTTGGCTATATGCTTGCCCGATGGACGGCTTTACTTGTGCACACATCGAAGCTGGCGGGAAGTTAGCGGCTCGGGAAGATTAGGCAACCCGACGCATAGCGATCAGGAGGCAGCGCCGCGACCGTAGGACGGCCAATAAGGAGTGAGGGCCGAAAGACACGGGGTGGAAGCCAGCGCTACAGGCGATCAGCGGTCAGCCGCGCCAGCGCACAGGCAAGGCCGCAGGAAGGCCGTAGAGCGCGGCAGGGCTACGGGCTCCAAGGGCACCGAGACCGGGTCGCGCCAGCACATCCTGTGAGATTAGGGCCTATTAGGGCCCAGCAGGTTCGCCCGAGCTTTCGTCATTCCGTCAGAAGCCAGATAATGCTTTTAATTTCATGTATTTAGGTCGCTTCTAGCGCGCCTCAGAAAGCACTGGACGCAAGGACTACACGATTTTGCCGTACGCAGGCTGCACCGGTCGTGTGCGCGTGCGCGTTGCTCACGGAGTGACCCGCCCTGCAACCGCTTCCGCGCCGACGCCGCCTGCGTCCACCACGTCCCATCCCGCGTGTCGTGACGATCGCGATGGCGCCCCTCGGCCGGGCCGGGACAGCCTTATACGATAATCCGAAATACGGATAAAGAGAATTATTTCGAGCGGGAGCCGTTGACCTCGCCGTTGGTGTTTCGTCCACCGGAAGGCGCAAGCTGTTGTGGCCCGTGCAAGAGCGGGCCGCGACGGCGCCACGAACTGGTCTCCCCATCGTCCAAAAATGCGCTACGATGATGCCAGCGCGCCTCCAGTCGCGCAGGTCAAGGGATGAGGAAACGATATGAGGATGACGATCGGTCAGGCGCTCGCCGGGGTCGCGATGCTGGCATTGGTTGGGACGACGGCCTGGGCCCATGGGCCGACCCGGCAGAAGGTGCGGGAATCCATCGAGATCAACGCAGCCCAAGCCAAGGTCTGGGCCGCGATCGGCAATTTCCAGGACATGAGCTGGCTTCCGCCGGTGACCAAGACCGAGGGCGCGAAGGGCAACGAGATCGGCGCGACGCGGACGCTGACGCTGACGGGTGGGGCGACGGTCGAGGAGGAGCTCTACAAGTACGAGCCGGACATGCTGAGCTATTCCTACCGGATCACCAAGGTCGACGTGAAGGTGCTGCCGGTCACCAATTATTCCTCGACCTTGACGGTGTCGCCGGCACCCGACGGCAAGGCGAAGGTGGAATGGGCCGGCGCCTTCTATCGCGGCTTTCCCAACAATGATCCGCCGCCGGAGCTGAACGACGAGGCCGCGGTGAAGGCGGTGAGCGGCCTGTACAAGGCCGGGCTCGAGGCGCTCAAGAAGAAGATCGAGAGCGGAAGCTGACGGTGCGCATCCTGGTCCTGGCGGCGCTCGCCGCCAGCCTTTGCTGCGCCGCTAGCCTCCCTGTTCTTGGCGGCGCGGCTGCCGAGGAGGCGTTCGTCACCAACCAGCTCAGCGACGATTTGATGGTCGTGGATCTCGCCGACCTCCGCAGCGTCGCGACCATCCCGATCGGCGGCAAGCCGGCGGGCGTCGCCGTCAGCGCCGACGGGCGCTTTGCCTATGTGACGAGCCCCGATGCCAGGGCGGTGACGGTGGTGGATTCCGCTGCGCGGCAGGTCTTGGGGCGGATCGAGGTCGGCGGCGGGCCGCTCGGCATTGCGGTGGCGCCGGACGGCCGCACCCTCTATGTCGCCGACTGGTACGCGGCTGCGGTGCGGGTGATCGACGCCGCCTCGCGCAGCGTCACCGCCAGCATCGCGGTCGGTGCCTCGCCCTCGGGGCTCGCCGTCACGCCGGATGGCCGGCTGCTGCTGTCGGCGGACCGCGATGACGACGCCGTCTCGGTGGTGGACATCGCGACACGGCAACGCAAGGCGGTCATCAAGGTTGGCACAAGGCCGTTCGGCGTCACCATCGATGCCGAGGGCAGGCGCGCCTACACCGCCAATGTCGGCTCCGACAACGTCTCGGTGATCGACCTTGCGGAAGGGCGCGAGATCGGCCGCGTGCCGGTCGGCATGCGCCCCTATGCGGTGGCGCTGACGGGCGGCCGCGGCTTCGTCACCGACCAATATGGCGGCACCGTCAGCGTGTTTGATCTTGCGACGCTGAAGCCGCTCAAGCGCATCACTGTCGGCGACTATCCCGAAGGCATCAATGCGACCGCCGACGGCAAGCGCATCATCGTCGCCTGCTGGGAGAGCAACACGCTCAGCATCATCGATGCGGCCGAGCTGAAGGTGATCGGCGAAGTCAAGACCGGCGACGGCCCGCGCGCCTTCGGGGCGTTCTTGCGGAAGACGGAGTAGGGACCAGCCATCGAACCTGGCGTCGCGCCGCGCCGACAAAAGCTTTCCAGGATCGATTTTCGCCCGGCAGAGGACGTGGAGATTTTTGCAATGGATAAATGGGTCGAGCTTGCGGTGTCGTGGCTGCCGTTCCTGCTGCTGATCGGCCTGTGGTTCTGGTTTTCGCGGCGGCACGGCATGCAGGCGCGCGGCTCGTCCGGCGCAACCATGATCGAGCTCTACGAGCAGCAGGTCGCCGAGACCCGGCGGATGAACGGCTTTCTGGAGCGGATCGCACTGTCGCTGGAGAAGCACGAGCCGCCGCGCGGTGGCTAGGCCGGTGCAGAATCCCTGACGCCGGTCAACGAGGCCGCAATGTCTTCCATGCGATCGAAGACGAGGTCAGGCCGGTGCGCCCGCAGCGCCGCCGGCGCCGCATAGCCCCATGAAACGCCACCGCAGGCGATCCCCACGGCCCGCGCGGCCTCGATGTCGCGGACCTCGTCGCCGATCGCGATCGCCCGGTTAGGCGCGACGCTCGCGCGCCGGATCACGCGGCGAAACTTTGCGGGCTTGCCGAACAGCGAAGCAGCGCAGTCGAAATGCGAGAACAGCCCGGCAGCCTCGCCAAGCTTTTCGCGCGCATTGGCTTCGCTGTCTGATGTGACCAGCGCGAGCTGCACGCCGCTCCCGGCCAGCGTCCGCAGCATCGTCTCGACGCCCGCAAACAGCGAAATCTCCGCTGCTGCCTCCGCCTTCAGCCGCCGCGCATGCCGCGCGATCGCCGGCAGCTTCCACAAGGGCACTTCGAGGTGCTTGAGGATCTCGCGTGTCGAGGCGTGCCGCAGCTTTTCGATGTCCTCAGCGGCGACGCGACGGAAGTCGAAGCGGTCGGCGATGTCGTTGATGGTGCGCAAAAACCACGGAAAGCTGTCGGTCAGCGTGCCGTCGAGATCGAAGATGGCGAGGGCGTAGGGCATGGGGCATGGGGGTGGGGTTGGCAGGGGAGGGCTGATTGGATAGCACCTAGACATCTGATGTTGCATCGCAGCATCCGAAGCCGCGCCCGATCCGCACGTCCCGAATCTCGTGGAAACTCTATAGATAGCTCCGATCCGTCAGCCGTCGTGTGCAACCTTGCGACCATTGAATTTCGCGATTACCTCAAGCTGTGGTGCATTGGCAGGGAGTTCCGACCATGGATTTAGATGCAGTGCAAGCAGAGCGTGTAAATGCTGTCATGAAATCTTGGGGCGAGGACGACCACCTGCTTGACCCTGCCAAGTTGTTTCTCTGCGAGAGGGTCGTCCAAACGATTGAAGGCAATAAAGTACTATTGGATTCATACAATCTTGATAGGATCTTAGCGACGATTCCGTTTGCGAACACAACCTACGTCACGTTGTGCCCGGCGTGTGTGAAACGTATCGATATTTCGAGTTTTCGTAAAATCGTTGCATCGGGCTTGGTTATTCCAATACTCATTGCCGACTACCGGCACTACCCGGATAGAATCGTTGAATTTCTATTGCCGGCCAATCACGTCTCATCTCACGAATATCACGCATACCGCTTTGCTCGGATCAGAGAGACTGCCAATCGAGGTCTCTGTGCGCACTGCGCCGACGAGCGCGTTGACCAAATCATCGCCTCCGTAAAGGGAAAGAAGGGCGCGAAGGAGTTTCGAGAGACAGTAGCTCAGCTCCGCAACAACATATTTCCGTTTGTATATCCTGACTACACATTGCTCGACCAGGCTGCGACTGCTTGCAGCAATCGCGACATGGCTGAATTGGACAGGCTGGATCGACTTGGTTGGAGCATATATAATATTCGGAGCTCGCAAGCCTTAAATGCGCCGGTTACGATCGATCTGCAGTCGCTATCTGCAATTCCCTCTGGAATAGCGACAGAGGCGGATGATGCACTTCGCTCTTTGTCTGAACTCCAAAACATGGCATCGCATGGTCTTGGCCTGCGGCTTCCGCAGAACGTTCCCTTAGATAGATATCTTGAATTGGTGAAAGATTTTCAGCCTACGATCGCAGCTGCTATGGAATATAGCGGTGCATCGGACGGTATTCGTCCTGTTGATCTTTCAAAGCGAATAGGCAACTTGAACTCTGAAATCGAAAGAATCCGTGGCCTTAAGCGGTATGTTATGCTGGAAGCTTCGGTTACTTTCGTTCGGCAGAACAAGAATCTGGTTTTCACGTCTATTTTGGCGGGCACCCTAGGGCTTGCCGGTGGTTTGCTCGGTTGTGCGGGCGGTGTGGCCGCGGGTGCCGCACTTAAGGTTGCGAAGCAGAAGGGTATCAAACTCCCTGAAAATAAGCCGGCAGATGAATTGAGGAAAATGATCGTTCGCGATGTTCGTCCGTACCTAAGTAAGCTCATTGCCGCCTATGTGGGCAGCAATCCTACTGCAGTGAACGTCCTTTCACTTCGAAAGAACGTCGAGGAAGCGAAGGCGGCATAAGCAGCTCGATCTACTCCGCCGCCTCGCTCGTGCTCCGCCGCTTCGGCTTCCTTGCCTTCTTCAGCACCGGCTCCAGGAACTTGCCGGTGTAGCTCCGCGGCGCTTTCGCGATGTCCTCCGGCGGGCCCCAGGCGACGATCTCGCCGCCGCCGTCGCCGCCTTCGGGGCCGAGGTCGATGACCCAGTCCGCGGTCTTGATGACTTCGAGATTGTGCTCGATGACGACGACCGTGTTGCCCTGCGCGACCAGCTCGTGCAGCACCTCCAGGAGCTTCTTGACGTCGTGGAAGTGCAGACCGGTGGTCGGCTCGTCCAGGATGTAGAGCGTGCGGCCGGTGGCGCGTTTTGACAGCTCTTTTGCCAGTTTGACGCGTTGCGCTTCACCGCCTGACAGCGTTGTCGCCTGCTGGCCGACATGGATGTAGTCGAGGCCGACCCGGTGTAGCGTCAGGAAGGTGTCGCGCACGCGCGGCACCGCCTTGAAGAACTCGGCGGCCTCTTCCACGGTCATGTCGAGCACGTCGGCGATGGACTTGCCCTTGAACAGGACTTCCAGCGTCTCGCGGTTGTAGCGCTTGCCCTTGCAGACGTCGCAGGTGACGTAGACGTCGGGCAAAAAGTGCATCTCGATCTTGATGACGCCGTCGCCCTGGCAGGCCTCGCAGCGGCCGCCCTTGACGTTGAAGGAGAAGCGGCCGGGCTCGTAGCCGCGCGCCTTCGCCTCGGGCAGGCCGGCGAACCATTCGCGGATCGGCGTGAAGGCGCCGGTGTAGGTCGCAGGATTCGAGCGCGGGGTGCGGCCGATCGGCGACTGGTCGATGTCGATGATCTTGTCGATATGCTCGAGGCCCTCGATGCGGTCGTGGGGGGCGGCGCCTTCGCTGGCATTGTTCAGCTTGCGCGCGATGGCGCGGTAGAGCGTGTCGATCAGCAGCGTCGACTTGCCGCCGCCGGAGACGCCGGTGACGCAGGTGAACAGGCCGAGCGGAATCTCCGCGGTGACATTCTTGAGGTTATTACCTCGCGCGTTGACCACCTTGATGGTGCGTCGATGGTTCGGCGGACGCCGCTCCGGCACCTCGACCTCGAGCTCGCCGGTGAGATATTTGCCGGTGAGCGAGTTCGGGTTGCGCATGATCTCGGCGGGCGTGCCCTCGGCGACGATGTTGCCGCCATGCATGCCGGCGCCGGGGCCGATGTCGAGGACGTAGTCGGCGAGCCGGATGGCGTCCTCGTCATGCTCGACCACGACCACGGTGTTGCCGAGGTCGCGCAGGCGCTTCAGCGTGTCGAGCAGGCGGGCGTTGTCGCGCTGGTGCAGGCCGATCGAGGGCTCGTCCAGCACGTAGAGCACGCCGGTCAGCCCCGAGCCGATCTGCGAGGCGAGGCGGATGCGCTGGCTCTCGCCGCCGCTCAGCGTGCCGGAGGAGCGCGACAGCGTGAGATAGTTGAGGCCGACGTCGAGCAGGAAGGTCAGGCGCTCGCGGATCTCCTTCAGGATACGTCCGGCGATCTCGTTCTGCTGCGCGTTCAGCGCGGCCGGCACGGTCTCGAACCATTCGCCGGCCTTCCTGACCGACAGCTCCGAGATCTCGCCGATATGCTTGGCCCCGACCTTGACGCAGAGCGCCTCGGGCTTGAGCCGAAACCCGTGGCACGCCTCGCAGGGGACGTCGTGGAAATATTTCGCGAGCTCCTCGCGGGCCCACTCGCTCTCGGTCTCGCGATAGCGGCGGTTGATGTTGGTGATGACGCCCTCGAACGGCTTCTTGGTGTCGTAGGAGCGCACGCCGTCCTGGTAGGAGAACTTGATCTCGTCCTCGCCCGAGCCGTAGAGGATGGCGTCTCTCGTCTTCTTGGCGAGATCCTTCCACCTCGTGTCGAGCGTGAACTTGTAGTGCTTGCCGAGCGCGGTCAGCGTCTGCTCGTAATAGGGCGAGGACGACTTGGCCCAGGGCGCGATAGCGCCCTTGCGTAAGGACAGCTCCTTCTCAGGGATGACGAGGTCCTCGTCGACATGCTGCTCGACGCCGAGGCCGCCGCAGGCCGGGCAGGCGCCATAGGGGTTGTTGAACGAGAACAGGCGCGGCTCGATCTCTGGGATCGTGAAGCCGGACACGGGGCAGGCGAACTTTTCCGAGAACAGGATGCGCTCGGGCCCGCTCTTGTCGTGGATCTTCGCGGTCTTCTTCTTTTCCTTCTCTTCCGCGGGCGCGGCCGATGCGTCGGCGAACTCGACGACGGCAAGGCCCTCGGCGAGCTTCAGCGCGGTCTCAAAGCTTTCGGCGAGGCGCTGGCCGATGTCGGGGCGCACCACGATGCGGTCGACCACGACGTCGATGTCGTGCGGGAACTTCTTGTCGAGGGCCGGCGCTTCAGCAAGCTCGTAGAAGGTGCCGTCGATCTTGACGCGCTGAAAGCCCTTCTTGAGCCATTCGGCGAGCTCCTTGCGGTACTCGCCCTTGCGGCCGCGCACGACCGGGGCGAGCAGATAGAGGCGGGTGCCTTCGGGCAGCGCCAGCACGCGATCGACCATCTGCGAGACGGTCTGGCTCTCGATCGGCAGGCCCGTGGCGGGCGAATAGGGTACGCCGACGCGGGCCCAGAGCAGGCGCATGTAGTCGTAGATCTCGGTCACCGTGCCGACGGTCGAGCGCGGGTTCTTCGAGGTCGTCTTCTGCTCGATCGAGATCGCCGGCGACAGGCCGTCGATCTGGTCGACGTCCGGCTTCTGCATCATCTCCAGGAACTGGCGGGCATAGGCCGACAGCGATTCGACGTAGCGGCGCTGGCCCTCGGCATAGATGGTGTCGAAGGCGAGCGAGGATTTGCCGGAGCCGGACAGGCCGGTGAACACCACGAGTTTGTCGCGGGGAATCTCGACATCGATGTTCTTGAGGTTGTGCTCGCGCGCGCCACGGATCGTAATTGCGCGCAGGCTGGAGCCCGCGTTCTGTTGGCGCTTCGCCTTGATCACTTCATCCATCCTGGTGGTCCTCAAGGAATCCCATGGGCGAGCGACCGCGCCAAACATTCGGGCGCGCTTCGCTCGGAACCGGGATCGGCGCCAATGGGTATGGCAGCGAACGTAGGAAGAACGGGGACGGATTTCCAGAGGCAGATGCGAATCGTCAACGGATTGTTGGCGCGCTGGCGGGATTTGGCAGCAGTGGGAGCCCACCGGAACTGGCCGGGCACGTCGCCGGCGCAAACAAAAAGGCCGGCGCAAGGCCGGCCTTTCGTAACGCGATGGCGTGGAGACGAAGCTTAGTACTTCGCGACCACCGGAGCGTTGAAGTGATAGTTCACGCCGACCTGCACGGAGTGGAAGTTGAGCGTGCCAGAGTCCGTGGCAAGCACGGTGCCACCGAAGTAGGTCTGACCGCCGAGGCTGCGATAGAGGTACTCGCCCTTGACCGACCACTGCGGAGCCAGGAAGGCCTCGACGCCAGCACCGACGGTCCAGCCCGAGTGGAACTTGGTGTCGGAGACGGCCACGCCGGGCGCGGTGCCGCTGAGCTTGTTGTCGATCCAGGCGTAACCACCAGTGCCGTAGAACAGCACGTTGTTGACGGCCCAGCCGATACGGCCGCGCACGGTGCCGAGCGCGTTGGTCTTCGACTCCACGGTGACGCCGAGCGCCGACGCCGAAGCGCTGACGTTGGCCCAGGCCGCATCGGCCTCGAGGCCGAACACGACGGCACCGGACTGCCAGTTGTAGCCGGCGGTGCCGCCGACGAAGCCGCCCTGCATCTTCGGGTCGGCCGAGGTGTTTTCCCAGGCGCCGCCACCGACGGCACCGAGATAGAAGCCGGTCCAGTTGTAGACCGAAGCCACGGCCACCGGAGCCTTGGTGTAGGGGCGAGCCGCGAGGTCAGCGGCCGAGGCCGGAGCAGCAAGAGCGAACAAACAGGCCGAAGCCAACAAGACCTTCTTCATTTTCAACCTAATCCCAGTCCCAGTTTCTGTTGTTGCCTTCCGCGGACGGAAGGGCAGCGGACGCTGTTGGTCCAACTGATGCGGTGCTTACACCAAGGAAGTCACAAGTTGTGTCTCTCAAAAGACACAACAATCGCAAAACGTCATAGTTACTGACTCGTTTCTCGCGCGCGCCCCGCGCAAAACAAAAGGCCGGCACGAGGCCGGCCTTTGATCTTCAAATGATATCCGAGCGATATCAGTACTTCGCGATTACCGGGCCGCCCCAGCGATAGTTCACGCGGACAAGGCCCATATCGACGTCCTGGCCGATGCGATCGGTTCCGAAGAACGCTCCTGCGGGGGTGACGAAGTCGATGTTCCGGTGGCCGAGGAAGATGTGGTTGTATTCGAAACCGACCGTCCAGTTCGGCGCGAAGCCAACCTCGACACCCGCACCGACCGTCGCGCCCCAACGGGTTTCGCTGGCCGAACCAAGCAGGGTCCCGGCACCGACCAGGGCGGGCGCCACGAAGATGTCGTACTTGTCTCTGACGACCGCGCCACCGCCCTTCACGTACAGCAGTACGTTGTTCCAGGCATAGCCGACCTGACCGGTGATCAAGCCGAAGGCGTCGATTCGCGTCCGGTTTTCACTTCCGAAGGCGACGATGTTGCTGACATTGCTGCCGGAGAAGTCGGCCCAGTTGCCCTGGCCCTCAAGGCCGAACACCCAGTTGGCCGACTGCCAGCGATAGCCGATCTGGCCGCCGACCGTGCCGCCGGTTGCATTGTGGCAGCCTTCAGAGAACAGGACGCCAGCCACGCCGACGAAGTCCCAGCACTTGTGGCTCGAACCATAGCCGCCGTTGAGGCCGATGTAGAAGCCGCTCCAGTCGTAGATCGCTGCCACCACCGGCGGCGGCGCCTTGGTATAGGGGCGCGCCGCGAGATCCGCGGCGTTCGCCGGAACCGAGAGGCTCAACGCAATTGCACTAACCGCACCCAGCAGAAGTTTCTTCATTGCCGTCCCTCCGAAATATTCCGCTGCCAATTGTCCCCTGGAAGCGGAAGTCAAGGCGCGAGGCCCATATCAATTAATTTCCGAGCCCAACGTAACCCAATCGCGGGGCGGAGTCCGTCTCCCGAATGCAACAGTCAGAAGACTTCTCAACCGATTCTAACTTTATGAATGTTAAGGATTTTCCTCGCGCAACTGGAACCGGAAAAGTTCCATGCGACCAAAGCCTTTTTTACGACACGCAAAAGTTGTGTCCGACAGGAAATTGAGGAGCTGGGATGTCTAGAACAAATCTGGAACAAACCCGGCGTCGATGCTATATATGGGGATAACCCGAGGTACGACGGGCTGTTCGACGCTCCCGGAGCGTATAGGGTCTCCCCGACAGGGGCGGCGGAATACTCGCGGCGCGGGTTCGGCCTTTAGCAATTCAGCGGTATTCGGAGTGGAGAGCGGCGATGGCGGGAAGCGTCAACAAGGTCATTCTGGTCGGAAATCTCGGCAAGGATCCGGAGATCCGCCGCACCCAGGACGGGCGGCCGATCGCGAATCTGAGCATCGCCACCTCGGAGACCTGGCGCGACAAGAACAGCGGCGAGCGCAAGGAAAAGACCGAGTGGCATCGCGTGGTGATCTTCAATGAAGGTCTGTGCAAGGTGGCCGAGCAGTACCTGAAGAAGGGCGCCAAGGTTTACATCGAGGGCGCGCTCCAGACCCGCAAATGGACCGACCAGAGCGGCGTCGAGAAATATTCCACCGAGGTCGTGCTCCAGGGCTTCAACTCGACCCTGACCATGCTTGACGGCCGTGGTGGCGGAGGAGGCAGCAGCTTCGGCGAAGAGCCGGGCGGCGATTTCGGCTCCTCCGGCCCCAGCAGCGCGCCGCGCCGCGCGGTGGCCGGCGGCGGCGGCCGCAGCAACGACATGGACGACGATATCCCGTTCTGAGGTACAATCCCGTTCTAAAATGGGGGGAGCGCCCGGATGAAACCGGGCGCTCCTTTTTGCTGCTCCGGCCGGGCGGCGGCGCAGCGTCCGAACCGGAGGGTTGACCCCCGTCGAAAACAGTCCCATCTGGTCTCGTGTCGTCGATGAATCGACCGACAGAAGGTGATCGAAGATCGATGCGGCTCGTTCGGACCATCCTGGCGCTTGCGATCGCGGCCTCCCTGGCGATGCTGCCGCTCGGCGCATCGGCGGCCGGCCTCGCCGTGGCGCCCGCCGATCCGCAGGCCAGCATCCACATGGCCGGTCACGCCGGCATGTCGATGGACGATTGCTGCCCCGACGACATCAAGGGAACGAGTTCGCACACCGACGGCTACAAGTGCGGGATGGGCCTGTGCTGCATCGGCGGGGCCCTTGCGCTCGGCGATGTTCGCCCGATCGTCTTCGCGTTTGTCGCCCTCACGGCGAGCAAGATCGCCATTCCCGCCGATCAGGTTGTTTCCTTCCGCGGCGGCAGTCCTCCCTTCCGGCCTCCTCGAGTCTGATCCCGCAAGGCCAGACGCCGCGGCACGCGTGTGCCTGCGGCGACGACTGACGTGCGCGCCGGGGCGCCACGGCGAGATCAATTCATGAGGACAGGACAATGCTTTCCAGACCAGCAACCGCGGCTCTTGCCGCCACCCTTTCGCTCGTCGCTTGGGCCGCCATGGCGGGCGCTGGCGACTTCGCCTTCGAGCCCGTCAATCCGGAGATGAAGAAGGGCGACGACGTCACGCTTGCCGTGCGCCTGACCAGCAAGCGGACCGGCAAGCCGGTGCCCGACGCTGTCATCTTCAAGACCCGCATCGACATGGCTCCGGACGGGATGGCCGAAATGGAGTCGCCCGTGGCGCCGCTGCCGTCGAAGGAGCCGGGCGTGTACGCCTTCAAGACCGACCTGCCGATGGCCGGACGCTACCAGGTCACGCTCTCCGCGAAGGTGCAGGGCGAGCCGGAGACCGTCACCGGCAAGGTGATCGTCACGGCGACCAAGTGAGCCTTCGGGCGCTGCCGGACGGCGCCCGAACTCCTCCTTCCCATTCACATGGACGCGCGCACCGAGCGCGCGATTGCACGCCATGAAAATGCTGCGTCTCCTGACGTCCTTCGCGCTGGCCGGCGGCCTCGCTGCTGGGACCTACTGGTATTCGAACGGTGTGCGCTGGTCCGTCCACGCCGAGGTCACCACGACGGTACCGGTCGAGAACCGAACACCGCTCTATTACCGCGACCCGGGCGGCGCGCCGCGCTGGTCGGCCGGTCCCAGGAAGGACGAGCGCGGGCAGGACTACCTGCCGGTCTACGACGACGACCGCGCGGTCCCGGCGAAGACCAACCCGCAGCAGGCGGAATCCTCGCGAAAAATCCTCTACTACCGCAATCCGATGGGTCTGCCCGATACCTCGCCGGTGCCGAAGAAGGATTCGATGGGAATGAACTACGTCCCCGTCTACGAAGGCGACGACCTCGACGACGGTGTCGTCAGGCTTTCGCCGGGCAAGATCCAGCGCTCGGGCGTGAGATCCGAGCCTGTCGAACGGCGTGTGATCCGCGTCTCGATCAAGGTGCCAGGCACGATCCAGTTGGATGAGCGCCGCGTGTCCGTGATCGCCATGCGGGCCGAAAGTTTTGTTCAGAAGGTTGCCGACGTCACCACCGGCACGCGCGTGAAGGCGGGCCAGCCCCTGATGGAGATCTACAGTTCGGCGGTCGCATCCGCAGCCGCGGAATATCTCGCGACGATCACCTCCAGGACCGTCGGCGGCGTCGAGACCTACGGTCGCGGCTCGCGACAGCGGCTGGTCAATCTCGACGTGCCGGAGACGGTTATCGCGGAGATGGAGAGGACACGTAGCGCGCCCGTCACCGTGCTCTGGTCGGCGCCGCGTGACGGAATCGTGCTCGAGCGCAATGCGATCGAAGGCATGCGAGCCAATCCCGGCGACGTGCTGTTCCGGATCGCGGATACATCCGTCGTCTGGGCGCTGGTCGACGTCGCCGAGCGGGACCTCGGCAGCATCGCGGTGGGCCAGCCCGTGGCGGTCCGCGCGCGCAGTTTCCCCGGGCGCAGCTTCGCCGGCAAGATCGCCGTCATCTATCCGCAGGTGAACCGCGAAACCCGCTCCGTTCGTGTCCGGATCGAACTCGCAAATCCGGACTCCGAGCTGCGACCGGACATGTATGTCGATGCCGACATCGACACCGCGGAGTCCTCCGCGGTCCTGGTGGTGCCTGACAGTGCGGTGCTCGACACCGGCAGCCGCCAGGTCGTTCTCGTCGACAAGGGGGAAGGGCGTTTCGAGCCTCGACAGGTGAAGCTTGGCCGTCGCGGCGGCGGCTACATCGAGGTGCGGGAGGGAGTTTCGGACGGCGACACGGTCGTCACCTCCGCCAACTTCCTGATCGATGCGGAAAGCAATCTGAAGGCGGCGCTCAAGGGTTTTGGCGACGCCGCGCCCGGGGCATCCGATGCCGGCGCAGGGCGCGTGACCGGAGAACAGAAATGATCGCCCGCATCATCGCCTGGTCGGCGCGTAACCTGCTGCTGGTGCTGTTCGGCACCGGCCTTGCGGCGGCGGCCGGCCTCTACGCGCTTGTGCACCTTCCTCTGGACGCGATCCCCGACCTCTCGGACACGCAGGTCATCGTCTACACCGAGTATCCTGGCCAGGCGCCGCAGGTGATCGAGGACCAGGTCACCTATCCGCTGACCACGGCCATGCTGACGATGCCGAAGTCGAAGGTGGTGCGCGGCTTCTCGTTCTTCGGGGTGTCGTTCGTCTACGTGATCTTCGAGGACGGGACCGACGTCTACTGGGCGCGCTCGCGCGTGCTGGAATTCCTCAACGGCTCCGCCTCGCGGCTTCCCGCAGGCGTCACTCCGACCATCGGGCCGGACGCCACCGGCGTCGGCTGGGTCTACCAATACGCCGTCATGTCCAGGGAATTGAACCTGGCGGACACCCGCACGATCCAGGACTGGACCCTGAAGTTCGCGCTGGCCAAGGCCGAAGGCGTCGCCGAGATCGCCAGCATCGGCGGCTTCGTCAAGCAGTACAACGTCGTGCTCGACCCGCAGCGGATGCGCGACCGCGGCATCACCATGCAGAAGATCCGGGAGGCCATTCGCGCCAGCAACGCCGATGTCGGCGGACGCACGGTCGAGCTCTCGGAGTTCGAGTACGTCATCCGCGGCAAGGGCTACCTCAAGAGCATCAACGATCTCGGCAACATCGTCCTGAAGACCAGCAACGGGACGCCGGTGCTGCTGCGCGATGTCGCCAGCGTCGAGCTCGGACCGGACGAGCGGCGCGGCATCGCCGAGCTGAACGGCGAGGGCGAGGTCGCGAGCGGCATCGTGCTGCAGCGCTTCGGCGTCAACGCGCTCGACGTCATCGAGAACGTCAAGAGGCGGTTCAGGGAGATCGCGAGCAGCCTGCCGAAATCGGTCGAGATCGTTCCGGTGTACGACCGGTCCAACCTGATCTACGCGGCGATCGAGACTCTCAAGCGCACGCTGTTCGAGGAGAGCATCGTCGTCGCGCTTGTCTGCATCGTATTCCTTTTGCATGTGCGCAGCGCGCTCGTCGCGATCCTGATGCTGCCGGTCGGCGTGCTGATGGCGTTCGGTGCCATGAAGCTTTTGGGGCTGGGCTCGAACATCATGAGCCTCGGCGGCATCGCCATCGCGATCGGCGCCATGGTGGACGCAGCCATCGTCATGATCGAGAACGCGCACAAGCACCTCGAACGGGCCAAGCCGGATCAATCGCGCGTGCAGGTCCTGATTGACGCGGCTTCGGAGGTCGGGCCGGCCCTGTTCTTCAGCCTTCTGATCATCACCGTCTCGTTCATGCCGATCTTCACGCTGGAATCGCAGGAAGGGCGGCTGTTCAGCCCCCTGGCGTTCACCAAGACCTTCGCAATGGCGGCCGCAGCGCTGCTATCCGTGACGCTTGTGCCGGCGCTGATGGTGATCTTCGTCCGCGGCAGGATAGTCCCGGAGCACCGGAATATCATCAACCGCGCCCTGATCTGGATCTACCGCCCGGTCATCAGGGGCGTGCTGCGCGCCAAGACGCTGGTAATCCTGGCCTCGCTCGTCCTGCTCGTCGTCACGGTCTGGCCGGCGCGGCAGCTCGGCACCGAATTCATGCCGACGCTGAACGAGGGCACGCTGCTCTACATGCCGACCACGCTGCCCGGCATCTCCGTCACCAAGGCCGCCGAGCTGATGCAGACGCAGGACCGCATCATCAAGTCGTTCCCGGAGGTCGCCTCAGTCTACGGCAAGGCTGGGCGCGCCGCGACCGCGACCGACCCGGCGCCGACCGAGATGTTCGAGACCGTGGTTAATCTGAAGCCGAAGGAACAGTGGCGTGCGGGCGTCACCCTCGACGGCCTGATCGCGGAGATGGACAAGGCGCTGCAATTCCCGGGCGTCTCCAACGCCTGGACCATGCCGATCAAGGCCCGCATCGACATGCTGTCGACCGGCATACGCACGCCGGTCGGCGTCAAGGTGATGGGAACGGACCTGGTCGAGATTGACCTGCTGGCGAAGCAAGTCGAGCGCGTGATCAAGGCCGTGCCTGGGACGTCGTCGGCCTATGCCGAGCGGGGCATCGGCGGGTACTATCTCGAGATCGTTCCGGACCGCGAGGCGCTTGCCCGCTACGGGATCCTGATCCAGGACGTCCAGGACACCATCGCGGCCGCGCTCGGCGGCCAGACCGTGACCACCACCGTTGAAGGGCGGCAGCGCTTCACGGTGAACATGCGCTACCCCCGCGATCTCAGGGACAATCCGAAGGCCATCGCCAGCGATATCCTGGTGCCGATGCCGGCGGGCGGTGCCGTGCCCCTCGGCGAGGTCGCCAGGGTCGAGCCGGCGCGGGGGCCGACCTCGATCCGGACCGAGAACGGGCAGCTCGCCACCTACGTCTACGTCGACATCAGGGATCGCGACATCGGCAGCTACGTCGCCGATGCGCAGCGCGCCGTCACGGAGAGCATCCAGTTTCCCGCCGGCTATTACGTGGTCTGGAGCGGCCAGTACGAATATTTGCAGCGCGCCGCCGCGCGCCTCAAGATCGTGGTGCCGGTGACGCTCACGATCATCTTCCTGCTGCTGTACCTGAACTTCAGGGCCATGACCGAGACCCTGATCGTGATGCTGTCACTGCCATTTGCGCTGGTCGGCGGCATCTGGATGATGTGGTGGCTCGGCTTCAACCTGTCCGTCGCCGTCGCCGTCGGCTTCATCGCACTCGCCGGCGTCGCTGCCGAGACCGGCGTCGTGATGCTGATCTACCTCGACCATGCCCTCACAGAGATGAAGGCCAGGCGCCGCGCCGAGAAACGCGCCTTCACGCACCGGGATCTCCACGACGCAATCATGGAGGGCGCGGTCGAACGCGTCCGCCCCAAGATGATGACGGTTGTCGCCATCATGGCGGGACTGCTGCCGATCATGTGGAGCACGGGGACCGGATCGGAAATCATGCAGCGCATCGCCGTTCCGATGATCGGCGGGATGATGTCTTCGACGCTGCTCACCCTCATTGTGATCCCGGCCATCTTTGGCCTGGTCAAGGGATTTGGGCTGCCCGGCCTGGACGAGGCGGCCGGCGAGCTTTCGGCAGGCGCTCCGCCGGACGTGCCCAAGGCGGCTTGATGAGACCCAAAGGGACCACGACACGAGAGGAACTGATGAACAGGCTTGCGACGATCGGGCTGGCCGTTTCCCTGGCGGCGGCATGGACGCCGGCCCGGGCACACGATCATGGTCACCACCAAACATACTCGGCGGGCGAGCCCGGCGACCCGGCGAAACCATCGCGCACCATCGAGATCGAGATGAGTGAGATGGACTATAACCCCTTCAAGATCGAGGTGAAGCTCGGCGAGCAGGTTCGCTTCGTTCTGCGCAATATCGGCACCGAGGACCACGAATTCCTTCTGGCCACGACCAAGGAGAATTTGAAGCACGCCGCCGACATGAGGAAGCATCCGCACATGGCGCACGACGAGCCGAACGCGGTGCGGGTCGCCCCGAAGAAGACGGCGGAGATTGTATGGAAGTTCTCGAAGCCAGGAACGTTCGAGTATTCCTGCCTGATCCCCGACCATCGGGATTACGGCATGACGGGGCACGTGACGGTGAAGTGAGAAACATGGCGTTTGACCGCCTCATCGTTGACTTGCGTCAACCCGGAGTCGCTTCAAGTCGGTATTGTCAGGGCAGTCGATCGAGGAGGGAACAACGATGCGCACGTGGGCACTTGCTTCAGCTCTGTTGCTTGCGACCTTGTCCCAGCCTGGTCTCGCTCAGTCGCAGGCCGACCACCAGGCTCATCATCCGGACCAGAAAGAGACGCCCGAGGCCAAGCCGGCTGTTCCGCCGGAGTCGCCACGCGGCACGCCGCCCTCGCAGGGCATGATGGGTGGCGGCATGAGGGACATGATGGGCGCCGGCATGCCCATGTCGGACATGATGCGGATGATGGGCATGATGCGGCAGTCCGGCGACGGGATGGGCGGCATGGAGACCATCGATCGCATCGAAGGCCGGATCGCATTCCTCCGGACCGAGCTCAAGATAACCGACGCGCAGCAGACCTCCTGGAACGTGTTCGCCGATGCGCTGCGGACCAACGCCAAGACATTGGGAGATATGCGCAGTTCGATGATGTCTCCTCAGGCCGCTGGAGCTTTGGGCCTGGTCGAAAAGCTTGCGTTGCAGGAAAAGTGGCTCGGGGCTCGACTGGAAGGAACCCGGGCGATGAGGCCGGCGCTTTCGAACCTGCTCGAGACGCTTTCCGACGAGCAGAAGAAGACCGCGGACGAGCTGCTCGCGCCCAACATGGGCATGATGCCGATGATGATGCAGGCGGGCCGCAAGGGCTCCATGCAGATGCAGGGCGGCAAGTGAGGGACAGGAGCCGCCGGCCACGCTCCTCGCTGCTCCTTGGCGGATCTGGCTGACAATTGCGTCCCGAAAGGGCAGCCATGAGCGAAGCCGTGTTCACAGCGAAGGGACTGACCAAGACCTACGTCTCCGGCGAGGTGATGGTGCATGCACTCAACGACGTGGACCTCGAGATTGCCGAGAAGGAAGTGGTCGTGCTGCTCGGCCCCTCCGGCAGCGGCAAGACGACGTTGCTCAACATCATGGGCGGTCTGGACCGGCCGACGAGCGGCAGGCTGTTCTTCCGCGATCTGGACCTGACGGATCTCGCGGAACGCGAGCTCACGAAGTATCGCCGCGACCACGTCGGTTTCGTCTTCCAGTTCTACAATCTGGTGCCGAGCCTCACGGCCTTCGAAAACGTGGCCTTGGTCACCGAGGTCGCCAAGAACCCGATGCGCCCGGCCGACGCTCTTGCCCTGGTCGGGCTCGAAGAGCGGATGCATCATTTTCCCGCCCAGTTATCCGGTGGCGAGCAGCAGCGCGTCGCCATCGCCCGCGCAATCGCAAAGCGCCCGGCAGTGCTGCTCTGCGACGAGCCGACCGGGGCGCTGGATTCGAAGACCGGCATTCGCGTCATCGAGGCGCTGCTCGGGGTCAACCGGCAGCTCGGGACCACCACAGTCATCATCACGCACAACGCCAGCATTCAGGAGGTTGCCGACCGCGTCCTGTTCTTCGCTGACGGTCGGATCTCCCGGATCCGGAAGAACGAGACCCGGCGCGAAGCGGCCGAACTCACCTGGTGACGGCATGGCGGCCCTCGACATCAAGCTGTTTCGGGACATCAGGCGGCTCTGGGCGCAGGTCCTCGCCGTCGCTCTGGTCGTCGGAGGCGGCGTCGCGACGCTGGTGCTTGCGGTGGGTTCGCATCGGTCGTTGGAGGACACCCGGACCGCATACTACGAACGCTACGGTTTCGGCGACGTGTTCGCTCAGGCGAAGAGGGCTCCCAAGGCGCTCGCCGGCAGGATAGCCGAGATTCCCGGCGTCGCTGCCGTCGACACGCGCATCGCCAAGCTGGCGCTGCTCGACATTCCGGGCTTCTCCGAGCCTGCCAGCGGACAGTTCGTCTCGCTTCCCGACAACGGCGAGCCGCGTCTCAACCGGCTCTACATGCGCTCCGGAAGGCTTCCGGAGCCGGGACGGACGGAGGAGGTCGTCGTCAACGAGCCGTTTGCCCGGGCTCACGGTTTTTCGGAAGGGGCGCGGTTCTCGGCCATCCTGAACGGCAAGAAGCGCGAGCTCATCATCGTCGGCACCGCGTTGTCGCCCGAGTTCGTTTACACGGTCGGGCCTGGCGACCTGATGCCGGACGACCGGCGCTACGCAATCGTATGGATGTCGGAAAAGGCGCTCGCCGGCGTCTACGATCTCGACGGTGCCTTCTCGGCAGCATCAGTCAAGCTGCAGCCCGGCGCCTCCGAACGCGAGGTGATCTCGCGGCTCGACGCCTTGCTCGACCCGTATGGCGGGCAGGCGGCCCACGGCCGGAAGGACCAGACGTCGCACGCCTGGCTCGATCATGAGCTCGACATGCTCAACAGCATGAGTCGCACGCTGCCGCCGATCTTCCTTCTGGTCGCCGCCTTCCTGGTCAATCTCACCCTGACCCGGCTGGTCGCGCTCGAGCGCGAGCAGATCGGCCTGCTCAAGGCGCTGGGCTATGCCGACAGCAGCATCGTGCTCCACTACTTCAAGTTCGTTGCCTCGATCGTCGTCATCGGAATCCTCCTGGGTGGCGTCGCCGGTACATGGCTCGGATTGCGCGTCACGGTCCTGTACGGCGAGTTCTTTCACTTCCCGTTCCTGGTGTTCGCGAACGCGCCGGATCTGTACGTCATCGCCGGCGCGCTCAGCGCGGCCGCCGCCGCGATCGGCGCGTTTCGGGCGCTGCGGGAGGTGGTGAAGTTGCCGCCCGCCGTCGCCATGCAGCCGCCGGCCCCTCCGCTGTACCGGCGGCTGCTCCCGGCGGGCATTCAGCTCGATCAGGTCGTGTCGCAGCCGACGCTGATGATGATCCGAAACATCGCGCGGCATCCGGTCCGGGCTGCCTTCACGGCCCTTGGGATGGCGCTGGCAACCGCGATTCTGGTCGTCTCGCTGTTCACCCGGGACACGATGGAGCAATTGATCGACGTGACCTACTTCCTCGCCGACCGGCAGGACGCGACCATCGGCTTCGTGGAGAAGCGGATCGAGAACGTGGTGCAGCAAGTCAATCGGCTACCGGGCGTGCTCGCCGCCGAGCCGTTCCGCGAGGTGCCCGTCCGCATCCGTCACGGCAACGTCGAACGCCGGATCACCATCAGCGGCCGGCCGGCCGATGCTGATCTCAGGCGCATCGTCGATACCGACCTTCGGCCGGTCATGCTTCCGCAGACGGGTCTCGCAATCTCCAGCATGCTTGGTCAGATCCTCGGAGTGGGAGCTGGCGATACCGTCGAGCTCGATCTGTTGGAGGGCGCCCGACGTACCGTCACGATGCCGATCGTGGCAACCGTCGAGGACTATTTCGGCATCAGGGGGATGATGCGCATCGAGGCGCTTCGCAAGCTGATGCGCGAGGCGCCCGTCGTGAACGGCGTGAGCCTCAGCCTCGACGAGAACCGGAAGGAGGATTTCTACGCGGCCGTGAAGTCGATGCCGACGGTCGGCGGCGTCGCGCTGCAGAGGGTGTCGCTCGCGAATTTCCGCAAGACCGTCGCGCAGCTCGTCACCACGATGGCGAGCATCTATACCGGACTTGCTGCCGTGATCGCATTCGGCGTCGTCTACAACAACGCCCGCATCTCGCTCTCCGAACGGGCGCGGGAACTGGCGAGCCTGCGTGTGCTGGGCTTCACGCGCGGCGAAGTGCTGCGCATCCTTCTGCTCGAACTTGCGATCCTGACGCTGGCCGCCCAACCGCCCGGGTGGGTGATGGGCTACGGGCTCGCATGGGTCATGAAGACGAACCTGGCCGGCGAGATGATGCGCGTCCGCCTCATCGTCGAGCATTCGACCTACGTGGTCGCCACAACCGTCGTGGTCCTGGCCGCCATCGCCTCGGCGGCGGTCATCCGTGAACGGATCAATAAACTGGACCTCGTTGCGGTCCTCAAGACGCGAGACTAGTCATGCCGGCAAAGTGGACCAAACGTGTCATCGGCTTTGCGCTTTCAGCGGCGGTCCTGGGCGGACTGGCCTGGTTCGCCTGGCCCCGACCGGTGCTGGTCGATCTCGCGACCGTCGTGAAGGGCCAGATCGAAGTCACGGCGGACGACGACGGCAAGACCCACGTGCGTCACGTCTACACCGTCTCGGCCCCTATCGCAGGGAAGGTGCTGAGGATCTCGCATCCTTTCGGAGACCAGGGTCCTTCGCTCCACGTCGGCGACGAGGTGGTCGCCAACCAGACCGTCGTCGCGCTGATGCAGCCGGCGCTGCCGGGCTTCATCGATGTGCGCTCGCGTGACCAGCTTCAAGCCGAGGTCCTGGCGGCGGACGCCGCCATCCAGCAACAGGAAGCCGAGGTGAAGCGGATCGAAGCCGCGCTGGATTTTGCCAGGACTGAGTTTCAGCGGGCACAGGCGCTCGCACGGACACAGACCATTTCCGCCCAGGCCTTCGACAAGGCCAAATTCGAGGTGGCAACCAGCGAGGCGGCCTTGGCCAGCGCAAGGGCTCAGGTCGACATACGTCGCGCGGTGCGCACCAGTGCCGTGGCGCGGCTGATGGACCCGGCCAACGCGTCGCAACCTGGGGAGCCGACCTGCTGTATCCGGGTGCTCGCGCCGACCAGCGGAAAGGTGCTGAGGATCGTGCAGGACAGCGAGGCGACGGTTCTGCCTGGGACGGCCCTGATCGATGTCGGCAACCCTCTCGATCTCGAGGTCGTGGCCGACCTGCTCTCGACCGATGCGGTCCAGATCAAGGTCGGCGCACCCGTCCGGATCGACGGGTGGGGCGGTCCCCCTATCCGCGGGAAGGTGGTCCGTGTCGACCCGGCCGGCTTCCTGAAGGTCTCCGCACTCGGCATCGAGGAACAGCGGGTCCGGGTGACAATCGATTTCAGCGACGCGCCTGAGACGTGGGCCTCGCTTGGACATGATTACCGCGTGGTCGTCCATGTGACCACCTGGAGCGCTCCGGACGCACTGACCGTGCCGGTGAGCGCCTTGTTCCGGAACGGCGACCAGTGGGCCGTTTTCGCCGAGGACGGTGGCCGTGCCCGAATAAGGACCGTTGGGATCGGTCACCGCAACAACCGGGTGGCCGAGATTCTCTCCGGGCTCGCTCCGGGAGACCGCGTCGTGCTGCACCCTAGCGACCGGATTGCCGATGGAGGCAGAATCGCGCAGCGGGAAAGCCGCCGTTGACGGCGCGTGAACGGTATTTTCATGTTGATGCTGCTTACATAGCTGGACGATTGATCGGAGGACGCGCCGCATGAGCCTCGCCCCGCTGCTTGAGGCAGATCCGGCCATTCCACTGCACGCCTTCGCGGCGATGGCTGCCTTCGTGCTCGGCCTCGTCCAGTTCGCGGCTCCCAAGGGCACCCTGCCGCATCGGACGATCGGCTGGATCTGGGTTGTCCTGATGATCGTGGTGGCGGTCTCATCGTTCTGGATCAACAAGATCCGACTGGTCGGACCATTCGGCCCGATCCATCTGTTGTCGATCTTCGCGCTGGTGATGCTGCCGCTCGCGGTGTGGCGGGCCCACACCCATCGCGTCGCCGCTCACCGGCGCATCATGATCCTGATGTTCGCGGGTGCGCTGGTAGTTGCCGGCCTCTTCACGCTGGTCCCGGGGCGCATCATGCACCGGGTGGTTTTCGGGATGTAAAAGGGAGGTTCCGGGCGGCTTACTCCGGCCTCACCCGGGGCGGCGCCGGCAGTGGCGTAAGTCTCTGGAAAAACAATCAAAAAAAGCGCATCGGCGACCCCTCGCAAGGGTGGTTATCGAGGCCCCGATGCGCTATATGATTCCCGGACAAAAACTCACCGGATTTCCCCTTGGCAGACGACGACAACAAGCCCGGCGACCAGCCGGCGCAACCCTCGGACATTCGCCCCGTTTCGATCTACGAGGAGATGAAGAAGTCCTATCTCGATTACGCCATGAGCGTGATCGTGTCGCGTGCGCTGCCCGATGCGCGCGACGGCTTGAAGCCCGTGCATCGCCGCATCCTGTTCTCGATGAACGAGGAAGGCTATACGCCGGACAAGAAGCACAAGAAGTCGGCCGGTATCGTTGGCGACGTCATGGGCCAATACCATCCGCATGGCGACCAGGCCATCTATGACGCGCTGGTGCGCATGGCGCAGCCATTCTCGATGCGTGAATTGCTTGTGGACGGGCAGGGCAATTTCGGTTCGGTTGACGGCGATCCGCCGGCGGCGATGCGCTACACCGAATCTCGCCTGACCAAGATCGCGCTCAAACTGCTCGATGACATCGACAACGAGACGGTCGACTTTCAGGACAACTATGACGGCTCGACCAAGGAGCCCGTGGTTCTCCCCGCCCGGTTTCCCAACCTGCTGGTCAACGGCGCCGGCGGCATCGCCGTCGGCATGGCCACCAACATCCCGCCGCACAATCTCGGCGAGGTCATCGACGCCTGCCTAGCGCTGATCGACAACCCGGCGCTCACGATCGACGAGCTCAACAACATCATCCCGGGCCCGGATTTCCCGACCGGCGGCATCATCCTCGGACGCCAGGGCATCCGCAGCGCCTACCATCTCGGCCGCGGCTCAATCGTGATGCGCGGCAAGGTCGAGTTCGAGACGATCCGCAAGGAGCGCGAGGCGATCGTCATCACCGAGATCCCATATCAGGTGAACAAGGCGACGATGGTCGAGCGCATCGCCGAGCTCTACAAGGAAAAGAAGATCGAGGGTATCTCGGATCTGCGCGACGAATCCGATCGTGACGGCTATCGCGTCGTCGTCGAGCTCAAGCGCGATGCCGTGCCCGACGTGGTGCTCAACCAGCTCTACAAATTCACGCCGCTGCAGACCTCTTTCGGCGTCAACGCCGTCGCGCTCGATAGCGGCCGTCCGCTGACGATGAACCTGAAGGACATGCTGACGATCTTCGTCGGCTTCCGCGAGCAGGTCGTCACCCGCCGCACCAAGTACAAGCTGCGCAAGGCGCGCGAGCGCGCGCACGAGCAGGTCGGCCTCGCCATTGCGGTCGCCAATATCGACGAGATCATCAAGGTGATCCGGCATTCGCCGACGCCGGCGGCCGCGCGTGACACCTTGATGACGCGCGACTGGCCCGCGCGCGATGTCGAAGACATCATCTCGCTGATCGACGATCCCCGCCACCGCATCAATGCAGACGGCACCGTCCGCCTCTCGCTTGATCAAGCCAAGGCCATCCTCGAATTGCGCTTGGCGCGGCTGACGGCGCTCGGCCGCGACGAGATCGGCGAGGAACTCGCAAAACTCGCAGGCGAGATCGGCGACTATCTCGAGATATTGAGTTCGCGTGCCCGGATCCTCGACATCATCAGGACCGAGCTCGCCGAGGTGAAGGCCGAGTTCGCCACCCCGCGCCGCACCGTCATCATGGAGCAGGAAGGCGAGGTCGAGGACGAGGACCTGATCCAGCGCGAGGACATGGTCGTCACCGTCTCCCATGCCGGCTACGTCAAGCGCGTGCCGCTGTCGGCCTACCGCGCCCAGCGCCGCGGCGGCAAGGGCCGCGCCGGGATGCAGACCCGCGACGAGGATTTCGTCAGCCGCCTGTTCGTGGCCTCCACGCACACGCCGGTGCTGTTCTTCTCCTCGCGCGGCCAGGTCTACAAGGAAAAGGTCTGGCGGCTGCCGATGGCCGCGCCGAACGCGCGCGGCAAGGCGCTGATCAACATCCTGCCGCTGGAGCAGGGTGAGCGCATCACCACCATCATGCCGCTGCCCGAGGACGAATCGACCTGGGGCAATCTCGACGTGATGTTCGCCACCACCGGCGGCAACGTCCGGCGCAACAAGCTGTCCGACTTCGTCGACGTCCGCCGCTCCGGCATCATCGCGATGAAGCTCGACGACAACGAGGCGATCGTCGACGTGCAGATCTGCACCGAGCATGACGACGTGCTGCTGACCGGCGCCGGCGGCCAGTGCATCCGCTTCCCCGTCACCGACGTCCGCGTCTTCACCGGGCGCACCTCGATGGGTGTGCGCGGCATCGCGCTCGCCGACGGCGACAAGGTGATCTCGCTCGCCATCCTGCGCCATGTCGAGACCACCTCGGACGAGCGCTCGTCGTACCTGAAGATGCGCCGTGCCGTCGTGGGCGAGGGCGCGGCCGAGGAGGCCGCCGCAGAAACCGAAGCCGAGGAGGGCTCCGGCAGCTTCCAGCTCTCGCAGGAGCGTTATGTCGAGATGTCGGCGGCCGAGCAGGTCGTGCTCACCGTCTCCGTCAACGGCTATGGCAAGCGGACCTCGTCCTACGAGTACCGCACCACGGGGCGCGGCGGCAAAGGCATCGTCGCCATGAGCGTCAACAACCGCAACGGCAATCTGGTCGCGTCCTTCCCCGTGGAGGAGGCTGATCAAATCATGCTGGTCACCGACAAGGGTCAGCTCATCCGCTGCCCGGTCGAAGGCATCCGCATCGCCGGCCGCTCGACCCAGGGCGTGATCGTGTTCGACACCGCCGAGGATGAGCATGTCGTCTCGGTCGAGCACATCACGGAAGAGGCCGAGAGCGGCAACGGGACGAACGGCGAATAGCGACTGGCGAACGGGAGCCGCTGCCCTGTTCGCTGGCCTGCCGGGACCATGCAAGCTGGACGCGGGCCCACTTTGGGAGGATGCTGCACGCATTCGGCCATTGGGACCGCCTCCATGCCGCGATTGATCGCCTGCCTGATTGCCGTTCTGGTCTCCGTATCCCTGACGCGCGGCGCGACCGCCGCTGACGTCAGGGTGATGATCTCGGCCGGGTTCTTCGCGGTCTATCACGAGCTCGGTCCGGCCTTCGAGAGGTCCACGGGACACAAGCTTCTCACTACGCGCGGGCCTTCGGTCGGCGATTCACCGGAGGCGATCCCGGCGCGTCTTGCCCGCGGCGAGGCGGCCGATGTGGTGATCATGGACGGGGTCGGCGTCGATCTCCTCGACCAACGCGACTTGAGCCGGCCCGGCAGCCGGGTGCCGCTCGCGGAATCCTTCATCGGCATGGTGGTTCGCGCGGGCCAGCCCAAGCCCGACATCTCTACGATGGATGCGCTGCGCAAGACGCTGCTCGCCGCCCAATCCGTTGCCTGCTCGGACAGCTCGAGCGGCACCTATCTGGCGACGGTCGGATTCAAGAAGCTCGGCATTGCGGACGAGCTCGCCAGCAAGACGCGCAGGGTGCGCGGTCCTCCCTCAGGGGAGCCCGTGGCCGCCGTCGTCGCGCGCGGTGAGGCGGAATTGGGTTTCCAGCAGGTCGCGGAGCTGATCCATGTGCCCGGGGTCGACTTTGTCGGCACGGTGCCGCCGGAGCTTCAGCCGCCGACTTTGTTCGTCGGCGCCCTGCCCAAAAATTCGGGGCAGCCCGAGGCCGCGACCGCGCTGCTGCAGTTCCTCTCCTCCGCCGAGGCTGCTGCCGTGATCACGAAAGCCGGGTTGAAGCCACTGGCGTCACGTTGAAGGTCTCCGCAGAAGCTGCCTAGTGACGCTCGCCCTTCAGGACCTGACCTCGCTGTTTCAGCGTCAGCGCAACAACCTTGCCGTTGGCGTCGCGCGCGAAGTCGATTTCGGCGGCGACGGATTCGGCGACGAAGACGTCGCGTTCCACGGATGCGAGTTCGAGCGACGGCTGATTGGTGCCCTGCACGAACAGCCTGTCGCCGGTGGCGAAGATGCGCAGCGCAAAGCCTGATGTCAGCGGATAGTTGCCAAGATAGTCCTTGAGCTGCTCTTCGGACGGCGTCCATTTGGCTCCGATGCGCGAGCGTGTGCCGATCGGCTCGGCCTCAACAACTCCGCCGAGCTGGAACCAGGTGAAGGTGTATGTGCCATCCGCCTTGTGCTTGGGCCGTAGCAGCGCGTCGAATTTGAGCGGGTAGAAGTCGCCGGCGCTGTCGTAGCCCATTTCGAATTCGCTCTGGCCGTCGGCCTGGATGGTCAGGGCATCGCCCTTGCGGCGCAATTCCATGCCGAGGCCGCTTTGCAGGCGATATTTGCCGGCGAGGGCGTCGATCAATTTGGTGTCCGCCGTCGCGACCAGCCGCGGCGCGCCGGGCGACATCGAAGGATCGAGCAAATGGATGCCGAGCTGTCCGAGGCCGCCGAGGGACGTCAACGCCGTATCGCTGAGCAGGACGACGGCCCGCTTGGCGCCTGGGTCGAACCCGGCAAAGGACGAGAAGCCGCCGGTGCCGCCTTCATGGGCGACGATGCTGCGTCTGTTCCGGATGAACAGATTCCAGTTCATGCCCATTCTGTGGCCGCCGACATTGGCGACCTGCTCCTGGGTCCGGTCGAGCGCCTCGGTGATCGTGCTGTCGCGCGTGCCGAGCTGGCCCTCGAGGTAGCGCAGCATGTCCGGGAGCGTCGCGCGCACGCCGCCGACACCGGCCATGTCCGGCGGAAAATCCCAGGGGCCGGCGGGCTCGGTGTTGGGGAAGTGCCCCTGCGCCGCGCGAACCTGCGGCGGACGGTGGGAGACATAGGTCTCGCTCATGCCCAGCGGCCCGAGCAGGCGTTCGCGCAGCAGCGTCTCGTAGTCCGTGCCGGCGCGCCGGGCGAGCGCGTAGGACAGCACCATCATGGCGAAATTCGAATATTCCCACGCCGAGCCCGGCTCGCGCGTCAGCCGGGTGTCCGCGAGCGCGTCGAGCAGATCGCGCTCGGTGACGGCGGCATAGGGATTGTTGATGTCAGGCGGCCGATAGCTGGCGGGAACTCCCGGCAGGCCCGACGTGTGGGTCACGATCTGGCCGATGGTGATGTCGTGGCCGTTGAACGAGGGCACCTTTGTGCCCGGCGGCAGCAGCTTGGCTATGGGGTCGCTGAGCGCGACGCCGCCGCGCGCGATGAGCTCGGCAAGCAGTGCCGCAGTCATTGTCTTGGAGATCGAGCCGATCTCGAAGGCCGTGTGGTCATCATAGGGGCGCTGCGAGGCCGGATCGGCGCAAAAATAGCTGGTTGCAATCGCGCCGGAATCGATCACCCCGGCCGCGATGCAGGCGCCGGTCCGATCGCCCTTGAAGCGCTGCTCGAGCGCCGCGCGCACCTCGTCATTGCTGATGGCGCAGGCGGGCGTTGTGTGGAGTAGGAGGGTCGAAGCAACAAGGAGGAGCGCTCTCATCGTCTCTCGCGCCTAAATCTCCAGCTCAGTGCCGAACTCCACCACCTGCCGGGTCGGCACGCCGAAGAACGCGGCCGAGCGTTCGGCATTGCGCTGCAGGAACGCGAACAGCGTCTCGCGCCAGACCCACATGCCCGGAATGTCCTCGCGCGGGATGATGGTCTCGCGCCCGACATAATAGGTGATGTCGGAGAGGTCGACGCCCGGAAGCTTGCCCTGCTGGCAAGTGAGCTGCAGCCCCTCGTAGATCGTCGGATTCTGCATGAAGCCGTAGTGCAGGACCACGCGCGTGATGCCCTCGATGATCTCGTGGACCTCGGCGCGCTCCTGCTCCGGCACGTGCGGAATTTCCTCGATCAGCACCGTGACCAGCAGCACGCGTTCATGCAGCACGCGGTTGTGCTTGACGAACTGGGTCAGCGCGAGCGGTACGCCTTTCGGTGTCGAGGCAAGGTACACGGCCGTTCCGGGCAGCCGCGAACGGCAACGGTTCACCGCGGTTTCGACCAGATCTTCCTCGGGCTGGCGCAGCCGCCCGCGGGCGCTCTCCACGAGCTTCACACCGCCGCGCCAGGTCAGCATCAGGAAGGCGACGAAGGCCGCGAGCAGCAGCGGAAACCAGCCGCCCTCGAACAGCTTGACCGAGTTGGCCGAGAAGAAGATCAGGTCGATCACGAAGAAGAAGCCGTTGACGGCGACCACGAGCCAGGGCGAGTAGCCCCACTGGATCGCGACCAGCGCCGCGAGCAGCGTGGTGATGGCCATCAGCAGCGACACCGCGATGCCATAGGCGCCGGCCAGCGCTTCAGAGCTGCCGAAGCTCAGGACCGCGCCGAGCGTTGCGGCGGCAAGCAGCCAGTTCACCAGCGGCACGTAGATCTGGCCCATCGCATGGCTCGTGGTGTGGCGGATCTGCATGCGCGGCAAAAAGCCGAGCTGGATCGATTGTTGCGTCAGCGAGAACACGCCCGAAATGATCGCCTGCGAGGCGATGACGGTTGCCAGCGTTGAGAAGGCGACCAGGGGGTAGTGCAGCGCGTCGGGGCAGAGCTGGAAGAACGGATGTTCGAGCGCGGCGGGATTGGTGAGCAGCTCGGCCGCCTGGCCGAAATAGTTCAGCACCAGGGCCGGCAGGCAGATCGCGAACCAGGCGAGCCGGATCGGAACGCGGCCGAAATGTCCCATGTCGGCATACATGGCCTCGCCTCCGGTCACCGCGAGGAAGGCGGCGCCGAGAATGGCGAACGAGATGTGAAAGTCCTCGTGGATCAGGAAGTCGAAGGCATAGAACGGATTGAGTGCGGCCAGCACCGCGGGCGCCTTGACGATGCCGTGGATGCCAAGGGCGGCGAGCACGATGAACCAGGCCAGCATCACCGGGCCGAAGATGCGACCGATGAAGCCGGCGCCGTGCTTCTGCATCATGAACAGACCGATCAGGATGGCGAGGGTGACGGGGACCACGACGGGCGCGAGCGAGGGCGCATCGACTTTCAGGCCCTCGATTGCGCTCAGCACCGAGATCGCCGGCGTGATCGCGCCGTCGCCGTAGAGCAGCGCCGCGCCGACCAGACCGACCACGAGCAGATGCGCACGCCAGGTGCCGGCCTGCGCATGGCGGGCGTGCAAAAGCGCCAGCAGCGCGACGATGCCGCCTTCGCCGCGGTTGTCGGCGCGCAGGATCAGCATCGCGTATTTCAGCGAGATGATCAGCAGGAGCGCCCAGAGGATCAGCGAGACAACCCCGAGCACCGCGTCATGGCTGAGCGTGCCGCCATTGGCGGCGGCCCTCGCGGCTTCCTTCAGGGCGTAGAGGGGGCTCGTGCCAATATCCCCGTAGACCACCCCGAGGGCGCCAACGGTCATGGCCAGCGGCAGCGGGGGAGGATGATGGCCGGAAGCAATCGCGGGCGTACTGGACAAATGCGCCTCCCACCGATGGGGCCGCGCCCGTCGGGCCATTCCGAGGGATGCGCGTCACGCAGTCTGCGACGGGACGTCGCAAATATCCATGGAACTTACGGGAATCTTCGCAAGCCGGACCTGACGCGAAACTGACAGCCTATGGCGTGCGGTCGGCAGTCACCAGACGGGCCTCGCGGACGTTGCTCTTGGTCCCGGCCCGGCGCATGCAGGAGGCCTCGAAATTCGGCCAGGCCTGCTGCGAGCAGTCACGCCCGATGGTGCGGATGTCGAGCCGGTCGCCCTTGGCGAGGGCCTGCGGCACGCTGGCCTCGACGGTCGGCGCGAAGCCCGGGAGCAGGGTGAGGGCTGCAGCAACGCACGTCGCGACGGCAATGGCCGAAACAGCCTTGAGCATTGACGGTCCCCTGTGATGCGGCCGCCTGCGCCTTGAGGGCGGCCCGTCATTCGTTGGCTGGATTGGTAATCATGGCCAGTTTCCGGACGTCTTCGCGGACGGGAAAAATGGTTTCGTGGGCTGTCCGGTTTGTTTCGTGGCCGCCCTGAGGACGAAACAATCCAGCGGATTCCGACATGGCTATGCGGAAAAGCGGGCAGGGAACCCGGGCGGCTTGCCGGGCCGGACCGGGCGCGGTAGGACGTGGCCATGCCCCGCATTGCCTTCTACCCAGGTTCCTTCGACCCCATCACCAACGGCCATCTGGACGTGGTCCGGAACAGTGTGCCCCTGTGCGACCGCCTCGTGGTCGCCATCGGGGTCCATCCCGGCAAGAAGCCGCTGTTCTCGACCGAGGAGCGGCTGAAGATGCTCCACGAGGTCTGCGATCCCGTGGCGGCCGCGGCCGGCTGCACCCTCGAGGCGGTGACCTACGACGATCTCGCCGTCACCGCGGCGCGCAAGCACGGCGCCACCATCATGATCCGGGGCCTGCGCGACGGCACCGACCTCGACTACGAGATGAAGCTCGCCGGCATGAACGGGGCGATGGCGCCCGATTTGCAGACCGTGTTCCTGCCGGCCTCTCCCGCGGTCCGTCCGATCAACGGCACCCTGGTGCGCCAGATCGCTGGCATGGGCGGCGACGTCTCGCACTTCGTCCCGCCGCTGGTTGCGGCACAGCTCAAGGCAAAATTCGCCGGCTAGCGGCGCGCTTTCCTTCTCATCTGACCCGGAGTTGTCATGATCCGAATTCTCGCAGTTCTTGCCGCGCTCCTGTTCGCGGTGCCGGCCCTGGCGCAAACCCTGCCGGCAAATCTCGATAAGGCCAACGCGATCGTCATCGACACCACCAAGGGCCGTATCGTTATCAAGCTTCGCACCGACATTGCGCCCCAGCATGCCGAGCGCATCAAGCAGCTCGCGCGGGAGGGCTATTACAACAACGTGCCGTTTCATCGCGTGATGGACGGCTTCATGGCCCAGACCGGCGACGGGCAGAACTTCAACGGCACCGGCGGCTCGAAATACCCGAACCTGAAGCAGGAATTCTCCAAGGTGCATTTCGCCCGCGGCATCGTCGGGATGGCGCGCCGCGGCGACAGCGTCGACAGCGCCAATTCGCAGTTCTTCATCATGTTCGCCGACGGCGGCAGCCTCGACAACCAGTACACCGTGATCGGCGAGGTCGTGCAGGGCATGGATGTCGTCGACAAGCTGAAGAAAGCCCCGCCCGGCTCGAGCAGCGGCACCGTCACCGATCCCGACAAGATGGTGAAGGTGCAGGTCGCCTCCGACATCAAATAGGAACCGCCATGGCGTGTTGCGGCACAAAGCTCCTGCTGGCTGCCGCAACCCTGCTGCTTGGCGTCTCCGGCGCGACCGCCGAGGACGCCCAGGTCGACACCATCAAGGAAGTCTTCCAGCATCTGCGTACCTGCTGGAGACCGCCGCCGGCCGCCAAGGCTCGCCCTATCGACATCACCGTCGTCGTGAGCTTTAACCGGTCTGGAAACATTTTGGGCCATCCGAGGATTTCCTATGAGTCCGCGGAGGCCTCCGACAATGACCGGCTGCAATACCGGATCGCGGTGATGGAGGCGTTGCAACGCTGCACGCCGATGCCATTTACCGATGCAATGGCCGGCGCCGCTGCGGGGCGTCCCTTCGCGATCCAGTTCCGCAACCGGAAGACTTCACCTCCAACGCAAGAGAGACGAGCATGAGCGTCACCGAAAACACCCTGATCCTCGAGACCACGAAGGGCCCCGTCACCATCGAGATGCGCCCGGATCTGGCGCCCGGCCATGTCGCGCGCATCAAGGAGCTGGTGCGCGAAGGCTTCTATGACGGCATCGTCTTCCACCGCGTGATCGAGGGGTTCATGGCCCAGACCGGCTGTCCGCACGGCACCGGCACCGGAGGCTCCGGCCAGAAGCTGAAGGCCGAGTTCAACAAGGAGCCGCATGTGCGCGGCACCGCCTCGATGGCCCGCGCCGCCAGCCCCGATTCCGCCGACAGCCAGTTCTTCATCTGCTTCGACGACGCCCGCTTCCTCGACAGCCAGTATACCGTGTGGGGCAAGGTGACCGACGGCATGGACAACGTCGACAAGATCAAGCGCGGCGAGCCGGTGCAGAACCCCGACAAGATCGTCAAGGCGCGGATGGCGGCGGACAAGGAGTAAGCAACTTTGCCGGTGTCATGCCCGCCTAGTTGCGCAATTGCGCACAAGGCGGGCGATGACAAGTTTTGGTTATGCGCACCGATCTCTTCGATTTCGATCTGCCGCCGGAGCGCATTGCGTTGCGCCCTGCGCATCCGCGCGACTCCGCGCGGCTTCTGGTCGTGGAGAACGGTGCGCTGCGCGACCAGACCGTCGCCGACCTGCCGCAATGGCTGAAGCCGGGCGATCAGCTCGTCGTCAACGACACCAAGGTGATCGCGGCGCAACTGAAGGGCCGCCGCATCGGCCGCGAGACCGAGCCGAAGATCGAGGCGACTCTGATCAAGCGGCTCGACGGCTCGCGCTGGCAGGCGCTGGTGAAGCCCGCGAAGAAGCTCACAGCCGGTGACCGCGTCCGCTTCGGCAATGAAGGCAAGGTCTGCCTGCTCGGCCATCTCGATGCCGAGGTCGAGGCCAAGGGCAATGAAGGCGAGGTGACGTTGTCATTCTCGTTTCACGGCCCTGCGCTCGACCAGGCCATCGCCGATCTCGGCAGCCCGCCGCTGCCGCCCTACATCGCCTCGAAGCGTACGCCGGACGACCAGGACCTTGCCGACTACCAGACCATGTTCGCGGTCAACGAGGGCGCGGTTGCCGCCCCCACGGCGGGACTTCATTTCACGCCGGCGCTGGAAGAGGCGCTTCGGAAGCGCGGCGTCGGCCTCAACCGCGTCACGCTGCATGTCGGGGCAGGGACCTTCCTGCCGGTGAAGGTGGACGACACCGACGGCCACCGGATGCACGCCGAGTGGGGCACGGTCCCGGCCGAGACGGCGGAACGGCTCAATGCCGCGCGGAAAAACGGCGGCCGCATCGTCGCCGTCGGCACCACGTCCCTGCGACTGCTCGAAAGCGCTGCCAGCGCGGACGGCACCATCCAGCCGTTCGCGGCCGAGACCTCGATCTTCATCACGCCCGGCTATCGCTTCCGGGCCGTCGATATCCTGATGACGAACTTCCATTTGCCGAAGTCGACGCTCTTCATGCTGGTGTCGGCATTCTCCGGGCTGGAGACGATGAAGCTGGCCTATGCGCATGCCATCGCGAGCGGGTACCGATTTTATTCGTATGGGGATGCGTGTCTGCTGTTTCGGGCGCCGGAGTGACACCGGCAGGCTCTTTGTGTTACGCTATTGGCGTCATTTGCGTAGATCGAGCAGCCGATGAACATCCGTTCCGCGAAGGTCGATGAGCTTGCCCAGCGCCTCGCCCGCCTGACGGGGGAGGATATCGAGACGGCGCTGGAGCGCGCGATCGAGGAGCGCTTGTCTCGTGTCGGCTCTCCGGTCGCCGATAGAAGCGCCGCCCTGACATCATTCTTCGAACGGACCGCGAGCTTGCCCGTTCTCGACTCACGGTCTGCCGATGAAATCCTCGGCTATGACCGTTTCGGGTTGCCCTCCTGATGATTTTGGATACGTCCGCAATCGTTGCGACCGTAACCAACGAGGCGGACGGGCAGCGCTATCGGACCGCCATGCTGGAAGCTGATAGCCTCGCGATATCGGCTGTCGCCGTCCTCGAAACGAAGATCGTTCTCTCTGCGCGTTTCGGGACGGCGGCCGTCGGGTTTTTCGACGAGTTGCTGGTGACTGCGGGAATTGCGGTCGTTCCGTTCGACGCTGATATGGCAAGGAGTGCCTTCGAGGCATTTCGGCGCTTCGGCAAGGGCGGCGGACATCCGGCGCAGCTCAACATCGTCGATTGTGCGGTCTATGCTCTGGCGAAGGCGCGTTCGCAGACTCTCCTCTTCAAAGGAGCCGATTTCGCCAAGACGGATGTTGTGCCGGCGTTGACCTGACTCCATGTTTGGTTAGCGGTGTAGGGTGAGCAAGGGCACATCGCGCCGTGCCCACCCTCAAGTGCACGCTCGGGGAGGGTGGGCACGCTTCGCTTTGCCGACCCTACGCGCCGTTGCTACGCCATCACCCGCTGCGGCAACAGCTCGGCGATCTGCACCGCGTTCAGCGCGGCACCCTTCAGGAGCTGATCGGCCGCCACGAACATCGAGATCGAATGGCCGCTGGGGTCGCTGACATCCTTGCGGATGCGGCCAACCAGGACGTCGTCCTGGCCGGAGGCGTCGATTGGCATCGGGAAGTAGTTTTTGGCGCGGTCGTCGACCACCTTCACGCCAGGCGCCTGCGCCATGATGGCGCGGACCTGGTCCTCGGTGATCGGCTTCTCGCATTCGAAGGTGATGGCCTCGCAATGGGCACGCAGCACCGGCACGCGGACGCAGGTGACGCCGACGGCGATGGTCTCGTCCTCGAAGATCTTGCGGGTCTCCTTGATGACCTTGGTTTCTTCGTCGTTGTAGCCGGTCTCGGGATCAACAGCGGTGTTGTGGTTGAAGAGGTTGAAGGCGTAGGGGTGCGGCATCACCTTGGGCGTATAGACTTGCCCGTTGAGACTGGCGCGGGTGGATTCCACGAGCTCGTCCATCGCGGCCGCGCCGGCGCCGGAGGCCGCCTGGTAGGTCGAGATGATGACGCGCTTGATGCGGTTCTTCTGGTGGATCGGCCAGAGCGGCACCAGCGCGGTGATCGCTGCGCAGTTCGGGTTGGCAATGATGCCCTTGTGGTCGCGGATCCGGTTCGCGTTGATCTCGGGGATCACCAGCGGCACGTTCGGATCCATGCGGAAGGCGGAGGAGTTGTCGACGACGACCGCGCCGGCCTTGACGGCGATCGGGGCGTACTTCTTCGAGATGCTGCCGCCGGCGGAGAACAGAGCGATGTCGACGCCCTCGAAGGCACGCTCGGTGAGCTCCTCGATGATGACGTTCTGCCCGCGGAACGACACCGTCTTGCCGGCCGAGCGGGCGCTCGCCAGCGCCTTGAGCTTGCCGACGCGGAAGCCGCGCTTGTCCATGGTAGCGATGAATTCGGCGCCCACAGCACCGGTGACGCCGACAATCGCGACGACGGGGTCGTTACTCACATTCTCCTCCATTGCATTGAGCTTGAGACAACAAAAAAGCCCCGGACCATCGAGGGCGGGGCTTCGGTAGAGCTGATGCGTTTTCGTCGACGACTATGCGCGCACGCCTCCCCGGGCCCCGAAGGCCGTGGTGGTTTTGGTCGTGCGTTTGGTGGTCGTGAACATGGCGCCGACTTATGCGGGAGAGTTTTGTTCCCGTCAACGTCTTTTCGCCGCATTTTCGGTCCTGAACGGGTTGAATCCGCGCCCCCCCTGACGCATTAAGCGGCCCATGAGCCTTCCCAATCACTTTGAGCTGCTCGCTACCGACGGGGCGGCGCGCGCCGGCCGCCTGACCACGCCGCATGGCGTGGTGCGGACACCGGCCTTCATGCCGGTCGGCACCGCCGGCGCCATGAAGGGGATGCATTGGCGGGAGGCGCGCGATGCCGGCGCCGACATCGTGCTCGGCAACACCTATCATTTGATGCTGCGCCCCGGTGCCGAGCGCATCAGTGCGCTGGGCGGCCTGCAGACCTTCACCGGCTGGAACGGGCCGATGCTGACGGATTCCGGCGGCTTCCAGGTGATGTCGCTGGCGGACCTTCGCAAGGTCAGCGAGCATGCCGTCACCTTCCGCTCCCATATCGACGGCGCCAAGGTCGAGCTGTCGCCGGAACGCTCGATCGAGGTGCAGCGCCTGCTCGGCTCCGACATCGCCATGCAGATGGACGAATGCGTGCGGCTGCCGGCCGAGCGCGACGACATCGAGCGCGCGATGCGCCTGTCGCTGCGCTGGGCCGAGCGCAGCAAGCGCGCCTTCGAGAGTGCGCCCGCCGGCTACATGCTGTTCGGCATCGTGCAAGGCGGCGACGTGCCGCAACTTCGCCATGCCAGCGCGAAAGGCCTGGTCGAGATCGGTTTCCACGGCTATGCGATCGGCGGCCTCGCCGTCGGCGAGCCGCAGGCGGTGATGCTCGCGATGATCGACGAGACCGCGCCGGCGCTGCCGCAGGACCGGCCGCGCTATCTGATGGGCGTCGGCACGCCCGACGACATTCTCGAAGCGGTCAGGCGCGGCGTCGACATGTTCGACTGCGTGATGCCGACCCGCAATGGCCGCCACGGCGTCGCCTTCACCCGTTTCGGCCAGGTCAATCTGCGCAATGCGCGCCATGCCGACGATCCGCGCCCACTCGACGAGGAAAGCTCATGGCCCTCGACGCGCAACTGCGCGCGCGCCTATCTGCACCATCTCGTCAAGGCCGGCGAGACGCTCGGGGCCATGCTGCTGTCCGAGATCAATATCGCCTACTACCAGTTCCTGATGCATGGCATCAGGGACGCGATCGCACAGGGGACGTTCGACGAGTTCTACCGGCGGACGCGTGAGGACTGGGCGAAAGGCGACATCGCGCCGCGCTAGTGCTGGAGCACCCGGTTGGCGCCGGGCAACATTCGCAGTGCTTCGGTCGCGGCCTTGGGCAAGGTCGCCTGAACATGTTGACGTATGTCAACGAGCATTTCGCCTGGGGGTGCATAAATAAATACAGCGGTGACAGAAGGCTCCGGAAATTCGCCGCTGAACGATGGATTGGCGACGCATTCTCGACCTTCCCGCGACGTGGGCAACTGGCATTGACGCCCGGGCCGATCCCGGTGCCATCTGACATCTTGAACCGGTTCGGGAGCGGATGAATAACATCAGTCGGCGCGTGATCGCGATGGTCTCTCGGAAAAAAACAAGATCGGTGTTTAACCTGTTCGTTTCGCAGACTGACGAAGCCTCGCGAATTATTCCTGCAAAGGACGAAATGGTGTCTCTGCGCACGCCGCTGACGCTTCTCCTGATATCGTTGGGAGTTATCGCCGCGGCGTGGTGGTGGCTGGGCATCCCGGTGAAGTTGGTGCGCGCACCGATCGATGCTGACGACAAGGTCCAGTGCATATCGTACGCTCCCTTCCGCAATCATCAGACATCGCTTTCGCAAGCGACGCAGGTGACGCCGGAGCAGATCGCGGAGGATCTTGCCCAACTCGCGAAGATTTCGGATTGCATCCGAACCTATGCGACGGATCTCGGCCTCGACCAGATTCCCGGACTTGCGGCCAAGGCGGGACTCAAGGTCATTCAGGGCATCTTTCTTGACAAGGACAAGCAGAAAAATTCGGCGCAAATTTCCGCCGCAATACGTCTGGCCAGGGAATATCCCGAAACCATTATCGCGATCGTGGTTGGCAATGAGACGCTGTTGCGCAAGGATATAACGGTTGCAGACCTCATCGCCACGATCCGCTCGGTCAAGGCGCAGGTCAATGTTCCCGTTACTTATGCCGACGTGTGGGAGTTCTGGCTGAGCAATCGCGAACTCTACGATGCCGTCGATTTCGTCACCGTTCACATCCTGCCATATTGGGAGAACGTTCCGATCCCGGCGGAATCCGCTGCCGCTCATGTTGATGAGATTCGCCGAATGATCGCGGCGGCTTTTCCGGGCAAGGACATCCTGATCGGGGAAATCGGCTGGCCAAGCCAGGGTCGCATGCGCGAATCGGCGCTACCGTCGCCCGTCAACCAGGCGCGGGTGGTTTCGGAGATTCTCGCCCTTGCCCGGCGGGAGAATTTCCGCGTCAACCTGTTCGAAGCTTACGATGAAGGATGGAAGCGCGAGATCGAAGGCACGGTCGGCGGATCCTGGGGCCTGTTCGATTCCGAACGGCGCGCGCCGAAATATCCACCCGGAGCACCCATCAGCAATTTTCCAGTCTGGCGGCTGCAAATGTGCGGCGGCATGGCGCTGGCGATCCTGATCTTTGGAGCGGCCTGGTTGACGCTGCGCCGCAGGCCCAGGGAGCCAGGACTCATTCCATGGCTTGCGGTGGGACTATTGGCGAGCACTGCCGGAATCATGTTTGGAGTGGCTGCCCAGAGGATGGTCTATGAAAGCATCGGAGCGGGCGGCTGGCTTCTGTCGGGCTCTCTTCTGATCGCAGCGACAGCTTCGCCGCTGTTTGCGGCCAGCGCACTCATGTCGGGTCGCACGTCACCTACCTTTCTGGAATTGCTGGGCCCGGACGGCTACCGGACCGAAACCCCGTTCACAACCCTGCACACCTTGGGCTGGACCGTCATCGTCGTGATCGGCACAGCGAACGCGGTCGGACTTGTGTTCGACCCGCGCTTCGTTGATTTTCCCTTTGCTGCCCTCACCATGGCCGCTGTGCCTTCCGCGGCCGTGACGCTGCTCAATCCGGCCAACAAGGGAAGCCGTCCGATCGCGGAATCGATATTTGCCGGAGTTTTTGTCGCCGCGGCGATCTATGTCGGGATTCACGAAGGGCCGGCCAATTGGCAGTCGCTGTGGACTTGCGCTGCCTATCTCATGCTTGCGCTTACGCTGTGGCAGGTGCGCGCTTGAGAACGGAAAACGCCAGGGATTTCACTAGAACCGGGATCACGGCGCGCGTCGGCATGCCGTTCGTTGAATCCTGACCAGGAGCGCACAACAGATCCAGTTCGTTGAGCGCGACCGCGTGGCTCAGTGCGGGGCAGAGGGGAGCGCGGAGATCGCGCACTAACCACAGGGAGTCAATTGCACGTGAACCGCTGCTTGACGGCGTGCTTGGTCACGAAGCCATAACCACAGGTGTCGCAGGTCCAGAGATAGCTGATCACTTGGTCCGAGACGTAGGCAGAGGCTTCGGCGGCGACCATGGAGTCGGCGCAGACGGGACAGGTGGGCAACTCGCTGCAGCGCGGATCGCGCGGCGCGACGGTCGACAGCACTTCAGCAACAGCTGACATGGTGGGACCTCCCTGCTTTGAACCTTAGTCTATCATAAGCAGAATCGATTGACGAGGTCGCAACACAAATGCGCCGGTTTTCTTACATTTGCGCTCACGCGATTTTGCGATGCAGCGAATTCAATGCGCTCCCGCGTTGTTGCTTGCGTGTCGTCACAAGCTGTTTCTAACTGCGCAGGAGCTGCGAAAAGCCGCGCATTGTCGTCACAGGGAGTTTTCATCATGGACGCATCGTCCGCCACGGGTGCAGCGCACCAACCCGGCCGGGGCCGGATCTACGACTCGATCGTCGAGGCCTTCGGCGACACGCCGATCGTGCGCCTGCGCCGCCTGCCGGGCATCCACGGCGCGAATGCGACCATTTTGGCAAAACTTGAATATTTCAGCCCGGCCGCCAGCGTGAAGGATCGCATCGGCGCGGCCATGATCACGGCGATGGAGAAGGCCGGCCACATCAAGCCTGATACGGTGCTGATCGAGCCGACCTCCGGCAACACCGGCATTGCGCTCGCCTTTGTCGCCGCCTCGCGCGGCTACCGGCTCAAGCTGGTCATGCCGGAATCCATGTCGATCGAGCGGCGCAAGATGCTGACCTTTCTCGGCGCCGAGCTGGTGCTGACGCCTGCAGCCCAGGGCATGAAGGGGGCGATCGCCACGGCCGAGGAGCTGCTCCGGACGACGCCGAACTCGGTGATGCCGCAGCAGTTCAAGAACCTCGCCAATCCCGAGGTGCACCGCCGCACCACTGCGGAGGAGATCTGGAACGACACCGGCGGCAACATCGATTTCTTCGTCGCCGGCGTCGGCACCGGCGGCACGATCACCGGCGTCGGCCAGGTGCTCAAGCCGCGCAAGGCCGGCTTGCGCGTCGTGGCGGTCGAGCCGGAGGAGAGCCCGGTGCTGTCCGGCGGCCAGCACACGCCGCACAAGATCCAGGGCATCGGCGCCGGCTTCGTGCCCGACATCCTCGATCGCTCCGTGATCGACGAGATCGTGAAGATCAACTCGACGACGGCGATCGAGACCTCGCGGGCACTCGCCCGCCACGAAGGCATTCCCGGCGGCATCTCCTCGGGTGCCGCGATTGCCGCGGCGCTCCAGATCGGCCAGCGGCCGGAAGCCGCGGGAAAAACCATTTTGGCTATCGTGCCGTCGTTCTCCGAGCGGTATCTTTCGACGGCTCTGTTTGAGGGGATCTAGGACATGGCGGATCAACCACCGAGGCGGCCGCGGACATTGGGCGATGCACGCACCGAGGCCGAGGCAGCGTTCAAGAAGGTGACGGCCAAGGTCGCCGCGGCGCCGCCGAAGCAGAACGTGGCACCAGGAATCAAGGAGCAGGTCACGCTGCGGATCGACCAGGACGTGCTGGAATATTTCAGGGAGGGCGGCCCCGGCTGGCAGGATCGCATCAACGAGGCGCTGCGCAAGGCGGCAGGGAAGTAGACGCGACGCCTGACCATGCGTGTCGAAATGGAAAAAGCCCGGCGCGAGCCGGGCTTTTGCATTCGGAATCTGGTCCCCGCCTCAGCGGCGGAACATGCCGCCCATCATGCCGCCGACCACACCGCCGACGAAGGCCGCGCCCGGATCGGGACCGCTGCTGCGGTGCGGCGCCGGTGCGCTGCTCTGGCCCGAGCCGCTGGCGCGGCGGGCAGGCTTCTGGCCTTCTTCGCTCGCCGTCGACGTCGTCGCCACGATCTCGGTGAGCAGGGCCTTGTGCTGGAGCTTGTTGAGGTAGCCCGTCGACGGATAGCCGCGGGCGGCCTGCCAGCGCTTCAGCACCGAGCGGGTCTCGTCGTTGAACGCGCCGGTCACCTTGGTATCGAAGCCGAGGCCGGTCAGGCGCCGCTGCACGTCGCGGCGCTGCCCCTTGTCGAGGCCGATCTGGTCCTCGGTGAGCTGGGTGGCATCGTCGGTGAAGGTCGCGGGATCGATGCCGGCGTTCAGGTTGCGGGTCGTGGTCGACGGACCGCTCTTGATCGCGGCCAGCCGTGCCAGCGCCAGCGCCTTGAACTGGCCGTTCGGATAGGCGGTCAGATAGGCGTTGAGCTCTTCCGGCTTGTTGGATTCCTTGACCGAGCGCCAGTACTCGAGCTCGACACCGTCCGAGCTGCCGCCCGTGGCGGCGGGAGCGACACTGGACGCCGTCGGCGCCGCATTGGCGACCTGGGTCGTCGGCGCCTGGTTGAGGTAGACCGCGCCGATCAGGTTGGTATGGCCCCAGGGGAGCTGGCCCTTGTGGGTCTCCTCATTGACCTGGGCGCGCACCGAGGTCATCGCCTGCTGGATCTCGACGCCGGGCTTGGTGATGTTGTCGATCAGGGCGCGGGTGAACGGGCTGTTGTTGCCCTCCTGGCCGTCGAGCGCGGTCTGGCCCGGGCCGGTGGCGAACGCGATCAGCGTGCCTTCGCCCGACTTCATCTCGGCGAGACCGCTTCCGACGTTGACGCTGCGCGTCGCCGAGTTCGACTTGATCTTGGCGGCGAAGGGATTGTCGCGGCAGGCGTCGAGGAAGACGAGCTTGACCTTGGCGTCGCCCATGGTCTGGTCGAGCGTCAGGTCGATATTGATGGCTGCGCCGAGCTTGACGTCCATCTCCGACTTGATGTCGGCGTCGACCGGCAGGAGATAGTTGGTGCCCCCGACGGCGATGCCGTGGCCGGCGTAATAGAACACCGCGATGTCCGAGCCCTGCGCCTTGCGACCGAAGTCGAGCAGCTTCTCCGTCATCTGGTCGCGCGACAGATTGGATCCTTCGATCACCTCGAAGCCGACATTGCGCAGCGTCGAGGCCATCGCCTTGGCGTCGATCGGCGGGTTCGGCAATTGCGCGACGTTCTTGTAGGCGCCGTTGCCGACGACGAAAGCGACGCGGCGGTCGGCCTTCGCGGCACTGATCGACAGTGCCATGCACATCAGCGAAGCGAGCAGGGTGAGATAGCGCATCTGAAATCCCCAGAATCGAATTGCAGGCAGAAACAAACTGGCAACGAACTTACACGACACGCCCGGTTTCGCGCCAGCAAAACGACCGTTCGGCGACCCCGAGCCTTAACACCGAGTGTGCACGACGAAATGCCCCTCCAACGTGATCCAAATCACGCTCGTCCACTCTGTTTCGTCGCTTGAGGCGGCGTTCGGTTCACCGCGCGGGCGGCGGTAACGGGCGAGGCGGGCTTCAGATTCAGGAGGTTGCCGAACAGGATCAGCGCGGCGCCAAACACCGTCCAGGCATCCAGCCGCTCCGAATACAGCAGCCAGCCCGCGGTCGCGGTCAATGGAACCCGGAGGAAGTCCATGGGGACGACGATGGTGGCATCCGCGTGCCGGAGCGCGCTTGCGAGGCAATAATGCGAGAAAGTGCCGCAAACCCCGATGACGAAGAGCCATCCCCAGAGCTGGGCTGACGGCCAGGTCCAGGCATGGAGCGTCGGCACCAGGCCGACGACCGCCTGCACGACGATCATCCAGAACAGGATCGATAATGCACTCTCGGTCCGCGTCAGCGATTTTGCCAGGGCCATCGAGATGCTGAAGCCGACCGCGGCGCCGAGCGCGATCAACTGGCCCGGATTGATCTCGCCGGTGGCGGGACGCACGATCATGACGACGCCGACGAGGCCGAGCACGATGGCGGCGATCTTCCACACGGTCATCCGCTCGGACAGGAAGGTCGCCGCGAGCAGGGCGGTCCAGATCGGCATGGTGAATTCGATCGCCACCACCTGGCCGATCCCGATCAGCGTCAGCGCGAAGAACCAGCCGAGCTGTGCGCAGTAATGGACCAGGTTGCGCGCGATGTGTTGGGGCAGGCGTTTGGTCGCGACCGCCTTGAATCCACCGGAGCGGTGGATGATCGGCAGCAGCAGCACGAATCCGATCAGCGAGCGCACTTCCATGATCTGGAAGACGCTCAGCTCGCGCGTGGTCTCGCGCCCGGCCACCGCCATGACCAGCATCAGCGCGAGCCAGCCGGCCATCCAGAGTGCAGCCATGGTTTTGGACGGTGTCGTGTTCATCGAGGGGAGATCTGACCTTGAGGGACGGCCGGTATCGGCGACATCGCCCCCGTTTGCAACGGCCAAATCTGCGCATGCAGCGATGCAGGATGGCGTGCTAAGGCTTGGGAGAAGAACGACAAAAAGGGAGGACGTCGCTGATGCATATCTTGCAGCCGGCCGACTGGTCGAAACCGCGGGGCTTTTCACATGGCGCGGTGGTGGAGGGGCCGGGCCGCTGGGTCGTGCTGGCGGGGCAGACCGGCGGCGACGAGATCGGCAATTATGCGTCCGACATGGCCGCGCAGGTCGCGACCGCGCTGAAGCGGATCATCAAACTCCTGGCAGAAGCCGGCGCGGGTCCCGAGCATATCGTCCGGTTGAATTGGTATCTCACGAGCCGCAGCGAATACCAGGCAGCCGGCGCCGGCATCGGCGCGGCCTGGAAGGAGACGCTCGGACGCAATTTCCCGCCCGCGACGCTGCTCTATATCGGCGGTCTCGTGGACGAGCGGGCCAAGGTCGAGATCGAGGTCACGGCGTTCGTGCCCGGCGCATAAAAAAAGCGATCCGGCGCGGGCGCCGGATCGCGATACGTTCAGGGCTGTCGTCGTTACTTGGACAGCGAGATATTGGCGCCGCGGAACTGGCTGTCGGCCCGGAGCGAGACCGTCTGCTTGTTGCCGCTCGTCTTCAGTGAGAGGTTGGCATTGAACCCGGCCGCGTTGACGGCCATCTCGTAGTTGCCGCCGCTGCCACGCCCCTCGAGCGAGCCGCTGATGTTGCGGCTGGTCTCACTCCAGCTTCCGCTCACGCGGTTGCCTTCGGCCCTGAGGTTGGCGCCGAGGATGAACTTGTAGGCGTCGCTGGCGCAGGTCAGCGACATCTCCATGGTCGGCCCGATCGGGGCATATTTGGCCCGGCAGCGAATGCGCTCCGTAGAGCCGTCCTCAAGCGTTACGGTTCCGGACCCGCTCCAGGAGCCCGCCAGGGGCGCGAACGGGCCCGATTGGGCCTTGCTGCCGGAACTGGCGAGACCTGCCGCAAACAAAACGGCGGCTGCCATCAGCAGCCGCCGGTTGCGGGCGCGAGTCTCAGTTAGCTTATTGGCGCGATGCTTCCCACCGCCCGCTGCACGGTATGCCTGCAGATGCTCCATTCCACTTCCCCGATCCGGCGTTGCCGCTGAGTTGACCGTTAGCATATGCACCATTGATCGAAACCTTCACAAGTCCCCCGCTGCCGATGGTGCCGGAAACGTTAGCGCCAGAGGCGGAAATCTTGCCGTCGGCGACCGTCAGCATGGAGCTTGCGGTGGCGTCGCAGCTGCCGCTCTTGGTGTGGATGGTGACCTGCCAGTTGCCGTCATACGGGCTCTGGGCAAAGGCGGGAGTGGCGAGGGCGCCGGCGAAAACCGAGGCGGCACAGAGCGCCGCGATGCGAGCAAAACGCATGAATTCCGTCCTTGAATCTGTCTGATATGCTGCCGCTTATTCGGGGCAAATGTGACAGAAATTTGATGCGATGCAAAAGTTAAAATTGTTCCTGTTGAAACAATAGTTTACACGCGCATCCGGCTCCGATTCTTCAAGCGGAATCAATGCCGCTTCACATTAAGGGTAAACGTCAGGAGAGACTCGGCGCGGAGGTCGCGAATTGTTCGTCCTGGACCTTGGCCGGCAGCGCCTTGTGAACCTTGGCATAGTCGATGACATCGGCCAGCAGCTTGAGGCCGAGAGGAGCGAGAGCCCGTTCCCACAGTTCCCGCGCGGTCTCGCCCTTCTTGACGAAGCACCAGTCCTGGGCGGCGATGGCCCCGGCGTCCATGCGGTCGGCGAGGTGATAGATCGTGCCGCCGGCGATCGGGTCACCTTCCTTGATGGTCCATTCCACGGCAGCCTTGCCGCGATGGCGGGGCAGCAACGAGGGATGGTACCCGATCCCGCCGAGCCGGGCCGCGGCGAGCGCGTCCTTGCCGATCCGGGCGTGGCTGTGCGCGGTGATGATCAGGTCGGTGTCCGGCGCGATCTCGGCAGCCACCACCAGCTTCGGATTGGCCTGCACCACCACCTCGATACCGGCGGCCTTGGCGGTGGCGGCGAGGCGATCTTCGGCGTCGGCCACCACGACCCGCACGATCGTGACGCTGTGCTCGCGGAGCATGTTCAGGGTGGTCACGCCGAAATGGCGGGAGCCGACAAGAGTAATCCGCATGGGTGTGTGATCCGTGTCGCAACTGCGTCGTCCCCCGATAACACGTCAGGCCGCCGTGTCACCATCCGCGACGCGTTTGCGCCTGTTATCAACAGCGCGCCGGACCAAGGGCGCTGCGAATTCCGCGATTGCGCATGCTGCATTCCAGTGTTTCCATGCGTCCGTCCCAAAGGCCCGGAGCGAGCGAATGCGTGGCGCATGGCTGATTCTTCCCGCGGTCCTGATTGCGGCCGTTCCGGCCCATGCCGGCGGGCCTTATCCGGCGGTACCACCCGAGGTCGGGGTTGCGCCGTTCATCGGTCCGACCTGGGACGGCTATCGATGCGCCTCTGGGCACGTCATGAATTTCTACCATGATGCCTATTACGGCGAGGAGCCGCCAGCGCTTTACCGGGGTTACGCGTATCGGCCGTTCTACCGCTACACTGCCTATCGCAGGTTGCCGCGGACCTATTTCTGCGTCACCGATTAGCGTTGCCGCACAGCCACGGTCGGATGGCAAAAGCGCGAACGCGTGGTTCCTCTGTTTCAATTGTGACACACGCAATTCCGGTCTGCGCTAGAAGCTGCGGGCACCGGGGCTGGCGACATTTGATTTCCGGATCCGTTTTCGAACCCGGCTTTGGGCCGCTGGCGGTGATCGCCAGCGGCCTTTTCATGCCGCGCATCAAGAATTCTTCGGATGGTAATACGTTCTCAACCAGCTTGTCGTATCGATGAAGCCGTCGCGGATCAGTATTGCGTACCGCGACACCGAAATTGTCCCGCCGGCGCTGTTGCGTCGCGCGGGCTTTTTTGCCGGAGCCATTGCGATGCCGAGCGCAATTGAGCAAATCGTCGACAGCTATGTGCGACTGAAGAACCGGCGCGGCCTCGACGAGCTGATGATGCACCGGCAGCGGCTCGCGGTCGAACTGAAGAGCAGGTCCGGCTTCGATTTCAGCCGGCCGATCGGTCAGATCGAGGAGGAGATCGCGATCATCGAGGCGGGCCTCAGCCGGCTCAAGGCTGAATCCGCGGAGCCCGGTAAGCCACGTCCGGTCTAAGAGCGCTTAGTCGCGCCGGCCTCCATCAATCACCGTGAACAGCGGGCGCGCCGGCGTCGGTTCGACCAGCAGCTCCTCCACGAGCGCAGTGGCGGCATCGACATATTTGCGGGTCGGCTTGTCGAGGGGACGCTGAGCCTCGTCCTCGAGCGCGACCTTGGCGGCCTCGACCAGCTTGCGCATCCGCGCCGCATGGTCGTCGCCGGCCGTCAGCGTCGCGCGCGCCAGCGAGCGCAGCACGAACAGCTCGCCCTCGAGACGGAGCAGGCGGTCGTTGAGCCGGCCGAGGATGGTGTTGAGGTCGGGCATGGTGTGTGTCTGCAGGAAGAGGTTCCTCTCCGGTCTAGCGATGATCGGTGAACGGAGTCCAAATTCCGATGGCGCAATTGGGCCGGTCTTGGCGATGCCGCCGATGTGACCTTTCGTGACGCTGGATGATTGGGTTCGGCGACGTTGCCGCCCCACATCTGGGTTGCGGGGGACAAACTGGAGCCCATGCAATGCGGCCTGTCCTGGTTCTGATTCTCCTGATTTCGACGTCCGCGACGGCCGCCGCTGCTCGTACCGAGCACGCGCCCCGGGGGCACCATGTGATCGTCCGACCGGCCGAGGACGCCTCCGTGCCGCCCGGCTGGTACAAGTTTCCCGGCTATCCGCCGATCCCGCCGCCCGAGAACAGGAATCTCGACCCGTCCAATTTCGGCGGCGGCTAAAGCATGATCCGGAAAAGTGCGAAGCGGTTTTCCCTCGCGACAAACGCGGAACGCGTTTGCGCGGAGATCATGCGCAAACAACAACCTAAAGCGCGATGATGATTCGCCTTGATCTCATCGCGCTTTAGATCACGCCGTTCTGGCCAGATAGTCGCGCGCGAAGGCGAGATACCAGTCGAGGCAGGCCGGATTGGCCATCGCTTCCTTGTTGATGATCTTCTCGACGGGCTGGCCGAGCAGAAGCTTCTTGATCGGCAGCTCCTGCTTCTTGCCGGACAGCGTGCGCGGGATCTCGGCGACCGCAAAGATCTCGTTCGGCAGGAAGCGCCGCGAGACACCGGATTCGATCGCCTTGTTGATCCTGGCCTGCATCGCGCCGTCGAGCGCGACACCTTCGCGCAGCACCACGAACAGCGGCATGTAGCTCTCGCGGCCGAGATATTCGAGGTCGACGACGAGGCTATCGAGCACCTCGGGCAGGGCCTCGATCGCGGAATAGAGCTCGCTCGTGCCCATGCGCAGGCCGTGCCGGTTGATGGTGGCATCGCTGCGGCCGTAGATGATGCAGGAGCCGTCCGTATTGACCTTGAGCCAGTCGCCGTGCCGCCATACCGGCCCGCGTCCGCTGCCGTCGAAATTGTCCGGATAGGTCTCGAAATAGCTCGCGCGGTAGCGCGCATCGCCCTTGTCGTTCCAGAAGCGGAGCGGCATCGACGGCATCGGCTCGGTGCAGACGAGCTCGCCGACCTCGTCGATGACGGCGCGGCCCTGTTCGCTGAAGGCTTCCACCGCGGCGCCGAGCAGGCGGCACTGCATCGCGCCCGGCGTCTGCGGCAGCTCGCGGTTGCCGCCGATGAAGGCGCCTGCGAAATCGGTGCCACCGGAGATGTTCGCCCACCAGATGTCGGCCTGTGCCTTGCTGCCGTTGGTCTTCGACAGGGCCGCGAAGCGCGCGTTGAACCAGGCTTGCGTGTCGGCGCTGAGCGGCGAGCCGGTCGAGCCGAGGCAGCGCAGTCTGGACAGGTCGCCGGCCGCGGCAAGGTCCACCTCGGCCTTGGCGCAGTTGGCGAAGAACGCGGCGCCCGCACCGAAGAACGTCGATTTCGATTGCGCCACGAAGCGCCACAGCGTGTTCCAGTCCGGCTTGTCCTTCGTTCCTCCGGGGCTGCCGTCGAAGATGCAGCAGGTGGTGCCGCTGAGCAGGCCGCCGACCTGGCTGTTCCACATGATCCAGCCGGTCGAGGAGTACCAGTGATAGCGCTCGCCGAAGGAGTTGTCGTGGTAGGAGCAGCCGATGTCGTTGTGCAGGCCGAGCAGGGCCAGCACCACGATGACGATGCCGCCATGGCCGTGCACGATCGGCTTCGGCAGGCCGGTGGTGCCGCTGGAATAGACGATCCAGAGCGGATGATCGAACGGCAGCCAGACCGGCTCGAATGCGTCGACTTCAGCGCCGGTCCTGGCGACAATCTCGCCGAACAGTGCATCGGGGGCTTTGGTTGCGCCCGCGCTGTGCAGGATGACGTGCTCGACCGTCGGCAGCGAGTGCCGCAGCTCGGCGACGACATCCTTGCGGTCGTGGCGCCGGCCGGCATAGGTGACGGCATCGCAGGCGATCAGCACCTTCGGCCCGATCTGCTTGAAGCGGTCGATCACGGCGGGGGCGGCCATGTCGGGCGCACAGAGGCTCCAGACCGCGCCAATGCTGGCGGTGGCGAGAAACGCGACGATGGTTTCGGGAATGTTGGGCAGATAGGCTGCGATCCGGTCACCCGGCTTGATGCCCTTGTCCTTCAGATGTAACGCCAGCGCCGCCGCCTTGCGCCGCAGCTCGGGCCAGCTTGTCTCGATCAGCCGGCCGTCTTCGCCGCTGCTCACGATCGCCGGCAGGCCGGCGGCATCTGCGGCCTCGACATGGCGGAACACCTGGCGGGCGTAGTTGACCTGCGCGCCGGGAAACCAGACCGCGCCGGGCATCTTGCGCTCGGCGATGACGGCCGAGAACGGCGTCGGTGATTGCAGGTCATAATAGTCCCAGATGCTGCGCCAGAACCCGTCGAGATCGCGGACCGACCAGTGCCGCATGTCCTCGTAGCTTGCGAAGGACAGGCCGCGCTGCGCGGCGAGCCAGTTGCGGTAGAGGGCGATCTGGGGAACGAAAGGAGCAGTCATAAGCGTATCGACATCCGTTGCAGGGAAGGAGCGAGGGAGCGCGAACTTAGCGTGTCGCGGACGCGCCGCAACGTCCATAGCACGTCGAAAACGCCCGTGAACCCGCTTACGACGTTGCGGCGGGGCAGAGCCGGGACACGGTTGGCGACCGCGTTCGCAAAATCTCGGCGGCCGGTTGGCACCGACGGAACAAATCAACGCCAAAGGAGGTTTGGCGAGACGATCCGATCACGAGGCAGGACCCCGATCCAGCCAAGCATCGTCAATGGCGTCAGCGTGCGGAGCGAAACATCATGTGGAAATCAATGATTGCGGTTGCTGCGGCCGCTCTTGGCAATGCAGTCGTGCTGGTGGCGGCCCTGCTGGGACCTTCGCTTGCGCAACAGGAAGAACGGCCTGCGTTTGTCGTCATCGAGCGCACTGCAACCACAGGACCGGAATCGATCCAGGAGGAGTATGGTAAGCTGGCGCGCAGCATTCTCCCGAAATTTGATGCGCGCTATCTCGCGCGCAGTCAGCGCAACACCTTGCTGGAAGGCGAAGGTGACGCGCCATGCTGCATGGCGTTTCTGCAGTTCCCCAGCATGGACGCGGCAAGGCGCTGGTTTGACTCAAGCGAAAACCGGGAAGCGTCGAAGGTGCGGCAGAGCGGCGCCAGATTCCGCATCGTTGCGCTTGAAGGACTTCCGGCCCAGAAATAGAAAGCGCGGTTACGGCCGATGGAGCGAAGCAGAGACGTCGCTCGCCGCGACGCTGCCCTTTGTTTCGGCACCGACTCCGGCTCCGCAGGCCTACCAGCCCGCGCCCGCCCAGCGACGGCCGAACACCGGCGGCCTGGTCTTGACCGCTTGCCAGCCAAAGAAATGGTGCTTGCCGGACCAGGTGTGGACCACGCCGCTGCAGATGCTGCATTTGAAGCTGCCGGAATGCGCCTCGGCATGTTCCTCCCGGGTCGCGGTGTAGTTCATGCTGCAACCCGCGCAGGTGAATTGTTCGATCGTCCAGATGCTGTTGGCCATTGCGCCGAGAATTGTTTGGGGGACCTTCGCGGGAGAGCGTAGCTGCGGGCCTTTGCATCGGGGTAAACCGGTCGAAGTAAATCCGGTTAACGGGCGTTAGGCACGGCGGGCCTGAACGGCCGCTTCCGGGGGCGCCGTCCGCGCGGGCCCGACCTTCGGGGCTGGAGTCCGGTCGTCTTGACGGCGGCAGCGTTGCTGGCAATAACCCATGCTCTCCAGCGCCGGAAACCCGTAAGTTCAAGCCGCAAGGAAAGCTGTGCCAGTGAAAAGTCTCCGCCAGCTCCTGACGGGAGAGGACATCATCCAGCTTGTGATCCGGCTTGGCCTGCTCGGCCTGCTGATCCTGTGGACGCTGGTGATCATACGGCCGTTTGTGCCGATCCTGGCCTGGAGCGCCGTGCTCGCGGTCGCCTTCTACCCGGCCTTCAGCTCGCTCGCCAAACTGCTCGGCGGCCGCCCGAAGACGGCCGCCGCCATCCTCACCCTGGTCACGCTCGGCATCGTCATCGGTCCGGCGACCTGGCTCGGCCTCAGCGCCGTCGACGGGACGCGGGAGATCGCGCACCAGCTCAGCACCGGCGACCTTGCGCTCCAGTCGGCGCCCGAGCAGATCAAGTCATGGCCGGTCATCGGCCCGACCCTCTACGAGCTCTGGGACCAGGCCTATACCAACATCCGCGCGGTGCTGCGCGAAGTCGCGCCCTATCTGCAGCCGCTGGCGGGACCGCTGTTGTCGCTCGCGGGGGACGCAAGCGTGGGAACGCTGCAGTTTCTCGTGTCGGTGTTCGTGGCCGGCTTTTTGTTTCCGCACGGGCCGCGGCTCGTCGCGGCCGGCCGCGGCTTCCTGGTCCGCATCGTGCCCGAGCAGAGCGAGCAATTCCTCGGGCTTGCCGGCGCAACCATCCGCGCCGTGGCGCAAGGGGTGATCGGCGTCGCGATCGTGCAGGCGCTGCTTGCGGGCATCGGTTTCAAGCTCGCAGCCGTGCCGAGCGCCGGCCTGCTCGCGTTCCTCGTGCTGTTGCTGTCGATCGTGCAGATCGGCGCCTTCCTCGTGCTGCTGCCGGTGATCATCTGGATCTGGACCGCCAAGGACGTCACCACCGCGCTCGTGCTCACCGTGTTCCTCGTCGTCGTCGGGTTCATCGACACCATGTTGAAGCCCCTGGTGATGGGCCGGGGCCTCAACACGCCCACCATCGTGATCTTCGTCGGCGTGATCGGCGGCACGCTTGCGCACGGCATCGTCGGCCTGTTCATCGGGCCGATCATCCTGTCGGTGGCGTGGGAAATGGCGGCGGCCTGGATCCGGACCGACCGGGCGGAGGCGGGGGAAGGCTAGCTCCGCCGCCTTGGGGGCGCTGCTTGCGAGGGGGCAGGACGCGTTGCCAACTTGTCTATTGGAATAGACAAGTTAGCATCAGCACGATTCTCTTTGTGTCATGGCAGCGATGGCGAAATCCTCCAAGCTGGTGGCCGCAAGGCGCGGCAAGGTTCTGTTGGTCAGGCGCCGGTCGGACGGGCTGTGGATGTTTCCCGGCGGCCGCAAGCGGGCGCGCGAGTCCGCAAAGGCCTGTTTGCGCCGCGAGATCAGGGAGGAGCTGCCGAAGCTGAAGCTCGGCCGGATCAGCCTGTGGAAGGAAGTGAAGGCCAAGAACAAGCGCTCCGGCCGCAAGATGAGCGACGCGATCTTCATCGCCAAGGGCACCAGGGGCCGGCTCGCGATCGGCGACAAGAAGGAGATCGACCGCGCCGCGTGGCAAAAGCCTCGCGGGCTCCGCCTGACCGCGACCTCGCGCTACATCCGCGACCGCCTGTTTCCGAGGAAGCGCCGGCGGCGGGACTAGAGCATGATCCGGAAAAGTGCGAAGCGGTTTTCCGAAAAGATCATGCTCAAACAATAGACTAAAGCGCGATGACGATTCATCCAAATCTCATCGCGCTTTAGCCGTCTTGCTCCTCTTGCTCCGGCTGCTGCCTCCGCCCCGCGAACCGGCGCCCAAGCTCCAGTTTCGATGGCGAAGCGGACGCCCTGGCCGCGGCAGCCTCGTGCAGCTCCTTGCGGACCCGGCGCGCCCGCTTCATCGCCAGCTTGACCTGCGGGATCGGCGAGTCCTCGGCGAAGAACATCACGACCTCGCAGCATGGACATTGCCGGGAATAGCCGTCCTGCAATCGCCTGGCGTTATCGCGGAACACCGTCTTGCACCGAGAGCACTGGATCTGGACGAAGCTCATGGGCGGCCAACAATGACTACTGGAAATAGAATTCCAGCAGAGCGCGAATATCTTAAGAAAGGTTGAGCGCAGGCGATATGATCGGCCGCTTACTGCTTGGCGGCCTGTGCCTCGAGGCAATGGTTGAGATAGTCGGTGCGGTCTCTCGGCATTACCTTCGCGAGGTCCGCCTTCAGCGCGCATTCGCGCTGCCGGATCTGCTCGGCGCGGCGCTTTTCCGCAGCCTCCCGGTATTCGGGCGCAACCTTGTTGGGATCGACCAGCGCCTGCGACCGGGCAGGAGCCGTTGCAAGCAGTGCCGTGACGGCGAAGAAAATGAGCTGTTTCAAATGAGCCTCCTGAAAAGGCGTCAAGGTAGCGCTCGACGCCGGATTGTTCAAACGGAGGGCCGCGCCCCGACGGGCTCGTCGTCGACGAAAAAAACATCGATGCAGGCGGCCTTCTGTGAAGCACTTCACACGCCCGCAGCGAAGGAGGTGCTATGAAGGCCTCATTGCTTTACCAGTCCGTTTTTCATGAAACGCCCCGGCGCTTGTCCAAGCGCCGGGGCTTTTCAATGTCGGGGAGGCTCCGAGGGGCGGGAACCGGCGCGCGGCTCAAGGCTGCGGGACGCGGCATTGAACGCCGATCGCGGCTCGCCCTGGCCGCGGGGAGGAATGGCGCGACCAGGGCAAGGCGCTCGCAACCTGTGCCTGGGGCTGCGCTGGGGGCGATCTGCACAGGTGCACGGTCAGAAAAAAGCAAACCCGCGTCCCGCGCAATTGTCCCTGCGTGCACTGTCCCAACGTGCAGGTTCAGGTCAGAAGTGTTGCCGTTCGGTGCGGCGCGCTCGAACGTCCCATCCGGAGGTGTGGTCGGGAGGTAAGGCGCCTACGCGGCTTGCTCCTCGAACGAGGTGTAGACCTGGCCGCCGGGGTCAACGACCTGAACGTCCCAGCAGCCGTCCTCGACGAGTTCCTTGGCTTTCTTGAGGGCGGCGGCGAGCGACGACCGCTTGAGGGTGACGACGCCTGCTGTGTCGCAGCCGCGGATTTCAAACATGCCGGCCTCCCATTTTCTTGAATCTTACACCTTTTGAGGGCGTTGTCTGCGGCCATGTGCGTGTCGAGGCAGGCTGTCCCATCTGCGGCTCCGTATTCGGCCGGGGTAAGTGACGGCGCCGGGTCGCCAGCTCGCTAACCTGGAATTAAGCCAAAAAGCCCACAATTTTAGACAGTTGCAAGTGGGTGCTGCGTACAGGAGGGCGTCTTAGGGGCGTTCCGGCGTCGGCCTCCTGTTGCTCGCTCATTTGAGGTCAATGCCCATGACCACGACACCGGAAGCGCAAGCCCTCGTCGAAGAATTCGACCCCGCAGCACTGGCGTTCGCAACCGCAGCGCCCGACCCCGCAGAGGCCGAAGTACCGATCAAGCGTTCCAGCCGGAAATCGATCCTGGTCCTGTCGGTGTGCGCCTTGGCCATCAACGGCTCGGCCGCTATCTACACATTGCCATACGAATTTCAGCCGCTCAATTTCGGCAGCCTGGCCGAACTGCTTCCGCGCCGGGAAGCCCCCGCGCCGAAACCGGATCCGGTTGTCGCGGCCCTGAAGGACATCCAGTCGGCCCAGCAGCAGCACACCGCTTCGCTGAAGGAGAGCAACCAGGCATTGCAGAACAATGCGGTCCTGCTGCAGCAGGATTCACTGGTGCTGCTGTCCCTGCGGCAGAGCATCACGGACGAACGGGTCGATGTGAGGAAGATATCCTCGCAGCTTTCCACGCTGATCGCGAAGGTCGACTCGCTGCAAAACACGATGATGTCGGACGTCACGTCCTCCATTCGCAAGGCGAATGCGCGCTATGGACTGTCGGCCGCGATGCGCAAGCGGCTGGTGCGGCCGTCGAAATCCGTCGGGCCTCTCGGGCCTCTCGGGCCCGTCTCGGTTGGAGGCGCTCCGCTGAGCGTGCCGGTGACGGCGTCGGCCCCGGAAAGCTGAGGATCCGCGGTCTCTTTCCAGAACTCGCTAGTTGGCGGGGTTGCCGCTCTTGGCCTTGGACGAATCCTTGGACGAATGCTTTACCGCCGGTTTGGCCGGCGTGGCCGGCTTCTTCGACGCATCATCGCCGCGGGCGGCTCCCCACGGATCAACCGCCTTCTGGTCGGGAACATTGTTGAGGGAGCGCTGGTAGGCGCGCTCAGCCTTTCTGTCATCCGCCTTCTGCGCTTCCGTCTTCTCCTTGGGCTGCTCGCCGTACATTGGAACATGCTCGTCCCCTGCCAATGCGGGCACGGCGATCACGGCAAACATGGCGGCGATGGCGAATTTGCGCATCGAAGACTCCCGGTTCTGCGACGACCATAGCATCGTGGCGATTGCGGCATCAATGCAGGGTCTGGCCTCGAAACTCCACGGCGGCTTCGAAACGCGCCCCCGGGCGAGAGTCAGAGGCAGGGGCAATGGATGACTCGGGTTGGGATGAGCTACCGCTTCACGTTAGGCCAAAAACGAAAGAATTCATTAACCATTTTCCCTCCACGCTACCATCTGATGATCTGGGGAGTCGTGGAATGACCCGGGAGCTTAGGGAATTTAGAAGGCTTGAGCGGATTTGCCTCGAGCAAGCTGCGCTTGCTGAAATGGAGATCGAACGATTCAGTCTCTTGAAAGTCGCAAGAGATTGCGGGCGCGCGGCTGAAGCTTTGGAGGCTAGTGGCAAAGGCGCCGATAGGAAGTTGCGGATTCTGGTGCGCTCTTGGCTGCCGGGCGGCCGGTCTTCTGGCGGTGCCACTTCGCACTGACGGCGTGCCACCTTGCGAGCTGCTGCCGGTCGTGGGAGTGGAAGATCCGGTCGAACGGCTTCACCGCGAGCCAGGCAATTGGAGGAAAACCGGGCGATCCTCTGCAGCCAGGCCAATGATTGTGCTTGGTGAGCGCGCTGGGGCTCGAACCCAGGACCCCGTGATTAAAAGTCACGTGCTCTACCGGCTGAGCTACGCGCTCCCATGGCCGCTGGATGGCCGAACGGGCGCCATCATCGTCGGTCATTTGGAAAAGCATGTCTTGCCACCACGTCGAACTGGCGCAGCGGGGAAAACCGGCTGTTTCCGGATCATGCTTTCGGCCCGCGCTGTGTAGGGGGAGCGGCCGCCGAGGTCAATAGCACGCGCGGCTGCCGAAGATGCCGGCGGCGGCGGGGATTCTTTCGGTGTTTCCGTGGATTAGCGCGGCATTTTCATCCCGGATGGCCGGCCGCCATCCACGCCGAAGTCAGTTCGCCTCCCGCCGCACCTCGCTCGGCAGGGCGGACGAGGTGCCGGCGGGGGTCGGCAGCGCGACCGGGCGCAAGCCGATCAGCTCGGCGGTGCGGATCGCGCTGTCGCGCCAGAACTGGAACGAGTTGATGCGGCTGAGCTCGAGGATCGCGATTGCCACTGCGGCGAGGAACGGCAGGCTCTGCAGCACGAGCACGCCGGCAAAAATGTAGATCTCGGTGATCTGCCGGAAACTGTTGGAGGCGACCAGCACGCCGGCGCCGACCAGGAGCAGGGTTCCTATCACGGCTTCCCAGAACGCCTGGAACTCGATCGACATCCGCGACAGCCCGCCCTTGGAGGTGCGCGCGAAGGCGATGTGCTCGGTAATCAGGCCTTGGGCGACCGCGCGGGACACCGTCCATTGCACACTCATCGCCGCGATCATCGCGCCCAGCATCTGGCCGGGCTTGATGGCGACGCGCGCGCGGTACATCGACAGGAAGTGCACGAGCGAGACGATGAAGGCGCCGATGATCGGCAGCGTCAGGATCTTGTCGGGGATGGCGATGTCGGCGAAGGCGACGATCGGCACCCAGACGAGGTTGAGCAGCGCCACGACCACGCCGAGGCTTTCGGCACCCAGCCAGTTCAGCCAGCCGAGGCCGTATTCGCGCTTCTGGTCGGGCGTCAGCCGGCTCCGACCGGGCAGGAACTGCCGCCAGTGCTTCTTCACGATCTGCAGGCCGCCATAGGCCCAGCGATGGCGCTGCTTCTTGAACGCCTCGTAGGTGTCAGGCAGCAGGCCCTGGCCGTAGCGGTGGTTGGTGTAATGCGTGGTCCAGCCGAGCTCCTGAATCGCGAGCCCGAGATCACTGTCCTCGCAGATCGTATCGCTCGACCAGCCGCCGGCCATGTCCATCGCGGCGCGGCGGATCAGGCACATCGTGCCGTGCACGATGATGGCGTTGGCTTCGTTGCGCTGGACCATGCCGATGTCGAAGAAGCCGGCATACTCGCCGTTCATGATGTAGTGCATGATCGACAAATCGCCGTCGCGATGCTCCTGCGGCGCCTGCACGAGGCCGACGCGCGGATCGGCGAAGGCCGGCACGAGGTCCTTCAGCCAGTCGGGATCGACGGCATAGTCGGCATCGAGGATGCCGATGATCTCGGCGTCCACCGCGGTGCGGTCCATCGCGATGCGCAGCGCGCCGGCTTTAAAACCTTGCACCTTCTCGGCGTTGATGAACTTGAAGCGTTCACCGAGCGCGCGGCAGTGGTCCTGGATCGGCTGCCAGAAGGCGGGATCTGGCGTGTTGTTGATGATCACGACGCATTCGTAGTTCGGATAGTTCAGCCGCGACAGCGCATCGAGTGTCTGCTTCAGCATCTCGACCGGCTCGAAATAAGCGGGGATGTGGATCGAGACCTTCGGGCAGTAGTTCTCGGGGACGTTCTCGACCGGCTTGCCCTTGGAGAGCAGCCGCTGCGGCGGCCGGCCGAAGGCGACCGCCGCGATCTCGTCGATACGCGCCATGGCGATCAGCACGAGAGGAACAAGGAGGGTCATGCCGAGCGTCAGCGCGAAGGCCGAGCCGAACAGGAAGTAGTGCCCGTTCCAATAGGCGAACACGGTCGCGGTCCACGCGCCGACGCCATTGGCGGTCGCCGAGAGCAGGAACGCCTGCAGCGCGGTCGGCCGCGACAGCCGCACGATCGGGAGCGACAGCAGGATGCCGACCAGCAGCGCGATTCCCATCAGATTCCAGTAGTCAGAGTTCTCCACCGGGCCGGTCCAGGCGAATTTAGGCTCGCGGCTGGCATTGAGGATGCCCCAGTAAGGACCGACGCCGCCTTCATTGTATTTCCAGGGCTGATCGATCGCCTCGACGATGTTGTATTCCATGCCGATGGCCTCGGCACGGCCGACGAAGTTGCGGAGCGTCACCGCCTGCTGGAACGGGCCGGGGTCGGCATTGCGCAGATTGTAGCCGGCACTCGGCCAGCCGAATTCGGCGATTACGATGCGCTTACCGGGGAACAGATTACGCAGGAGATTGTAGCGGTCGACGGCCTGGTCGACCGCCTGATCCGAGCGGAAATTTTCCCAGTAGGGCAGCACGTGAGCGGCGATGAAATCGGCGCTGGAGGCAAGATCGGGATTGTCGCGCCAGATGTTCCATATCTCGCCCGTCGTAACGGGGACACGGACCGCGCTCTTGACCTTCTTTATCTTTTCGATGAGGTCTTCGACCTTCTGATCGGCGGTGAAGATCGCCTCGTTGCCGACCACCACGCCGATGACGTTGCTGTTCTTGCGGGCGAGTTCGATGGCGGCCTTGATCTCCCGCCCGTTGCGCTCCTCGTCCTTATTGATCCATGCGCCGACCGTGACCTTGAGGCCGAACTCCGCCGCGATTGCCGGCACCAATTCGTTACCTTCTGATGCGCCGTAAGAACGCAGGGCACGCGTGATGGTCGAGAGCTTCTTCATGTCCGCGCGAATCTTGTCGGGGTCGACGTTGATGTCGACGACATGACCCGGTTCGAACGGGGTATAGGACAGGCTCGGCAACAGGCCCTTGAAGTCAGGCGCGGGTTCCTTGTCGCGCAGGACTCCCCAAAGCCCGGCGTGAAGCGCGGACACGAGCAACAGAACGGCGGCGACAACGCGCATCGCGGCTAAACCAAAAGGGGCTGAGGTGGCAGGGAAGCGGATCCGACCCCGAGATCCGACCGTGTCCGCGGCAAATGGAGCATACCTCTGCCGCGCGGTTTCACAACAGGCATGGCCTCATGTCCTTATGAGGGCATGGCCTTTTTCGGATCGTCGGGCAGTGCCGAGGTCAGCTATCGCCGATCGTTCCTGAACGAAGGCTGAAACAATCGCGGCTATTTTGAGGGCGCGGGCGAAGGGCTTGCCGCGGGCGAGGGGCTTGCGGCCGGCTGTGCGGCAGGCGAATTGCCCGTGGTCGGCGCCTGCGGCTGCGAGGCGCTTGCGGCGGCCTGCTGCGGCTGTGCCGCCGGGTTGATCCAGCAGGCGTGCACGCGGCTGTCCAGGGTCTCGGCGACCTTGGGATCGATCTGGCCGCCGAAGCGGGTCAGGCAGCGGAACGTCGCCTGGATATGGCCGCCCGGGCAGCCGAAGCGGTCGTAGAGGTCGAGATGGCGGAAGGCGGTATCGAGGTCATCCCGCCACATCAGCCGGACCACGCGCCGGCCGAGCCAGACGCATTCGGGATTGCCGGCTGGGCCGTTGATGGCCTGGGCGGCCTCCGCGAACTCGTCGGTGCGGCGCTGGTTCTGGGTGGCGTCCTTGGCGGCGTCGGCGGGCTGGGCGGCCGCCTTGCCCTGGTCGGGGGCGGGTGTCCCGCTCTGGGCGGACGCGCCACCGAGGCCGGAAAGAAGGAGAAGGCAGGAGACGGTCAAGGTGGCGGCGAACTGCCGCAGGACCGCATTTCGTGACTGACGCACCCGTTGCCGCATGAATTCCCCAACATCTCCGCTGACCGTCCGCGCCAGGATACCGCGGACGCGCCGGTGATGGCGTCCAAATGGGTCTCCATTGCGGCGGAAAATTCCCGCCGAGTCCCATGACCTGAATTTGGATTTTTGTCCAGCAAAGTCACGACCCTAGGCCGCGGCCGAATGGGCTTAGGTTAAATTCCTCGGGGGAGGGACGGACCGGCTTCGCGTCACCCCCTTGGCAGATGTCGTGCAAGCAGGTAATCGACGGCCCTTCGCGGAGGACGGAACCGATTTCTCTTCGTACGCCACTGGCGCTCTTGCTCGTCTCCCTGGGTGCGATTGCTGCCGTGTGGTGGTGGCTGGCCACGCCGATCACGCTCGCCCGCGCGCCGATCGATCCGAATGACAAGGTCCAATGCGTTTCCTATGCGCCGTTCCGCGGCGAGCAGACGCCGCTGAACGCGTGGACCCATATCGAGGCCGATCAGATCGAGCAGGACCTGCGCCAGTTGAAGGAGATCACTGGCTGCGTCCGCACCTATTCGATGGAGAACGGGCTCGACCAGGTGCCGGCGATCGCGGCCAGGATCGGCGGGCTGAAGGTGCTGCAGGGCATCTGGCTCTCCAGCAACCGCAGCAAGAACCTCGAGCAGGCCGCGCTCGCCGTCCGCCTCACCAAGGAATTTCCCGAGATCATCACGACCGTGATCGTCGGCAACGAGGTGCTGCTGCGCGGCGAGATGACGACGGCCGATCTCGTCTCCATCATCCGCTCTGTGAAGGCCCAGGTCAGCGTGCCCGTCACCTACGCCGATGTCTGGGAATATTGGCTGAAGAACCGCGAGATCTACGAGGCCGTCGACTTCGTCACGATTCATATCCTGCCCTATTGGGAGGATTTCCCGGTGCGCGCGAAATTCGCTGCCGCCCATGTGGAGGCGATCCGCGAGCGCATGGCGGTGGCCTTTCCCGGCAAGGAGATCCTGATCGGCGAGACCGGCTGGCCGAGCGAGGGGCGTATGCGCGACGGCGCGCTGCCGTCAAGGACCAACCAGGCGCGCGTGGTTTCCGAAGTCCTGGGCCTCGCCAAGGCACAGAAGTTCCGCGTCAACCTGATCGAATCCTACGACCAGCCGTGGAAGCGCAAGCTCGAAGGCACCGTCGGCGGCTATTGGGGCCTGTACGACTCGGTCCGCCGCAACCTGAAATATCCGCCGGGCCAGCCGATCAGCAATTTCCCGTACTGGAAATGGTACATGGGCGCGGGCATGGGGCTCAGCGTGCTGGTGTTCGCGGTCGCGCTCATCACGCTGCGCAGGCGGCCCTGGACGCCGCGTGTCTCCACCTGGTTCGGCGTCGCCATCGCGGCGACGACGGCCGGCGTCCTGCTCGGGGTCGGCGCCGACAAGATGTACTATGAGAGCTACGGCATCGGCGGCTGGCTGAAATGGGGCGCGTTGCTGCTAGCCGGGATTTTGTCGCCGATCTTCTGCGCGCAAGCACTCGTCATCGGCCGCAGCCTTCCGTCCTTTCTCGATCTGCTCGGCCCGCGGGAAGGCCGCAAATGGTCGAAGCTCACCGCTGTGCTCGGCCTGACGCTGGCGGTGACAGCGGTGATCGCGACGCAGACCGTGCTCGTCTTCGTGTTCGACCCGCGCTACCACGATTTTCCCTACGCGGCGCTGACGATGGCGGTGGTGCCATTCGCGATCCTGATGCTGAACCGGCCGCAGGTCGGCGTGCGTCCGATCGCGGAATCGGTGTTCGCCGGCCTGCTCGCGCTCGGAGCGATCTACACGCTTATCAATGAGGGTCGGGAGAACTGGCAGTCGCTGTGGACCTGCACCATATACCTGTTGTTCGCGCTCACGCTGTGGCGGGCGCGGGCCGAGCAAAGCCAAGGATGAGCAGGCCGATCGCCAGGCCCGAGAGCACGGCGTTGTAGAGCACGATGCCAAGGCCTGCGGCGATGACGCCGACGGTCAGCAGCACGATCGACGGCCGCATCAGGTTCAGCGCCGCCACCACCAGCGCGACGATGCCGAACACCGAATTCTTGAACAGCACGGTCGAGACCGAGCGCGCCTTGCAGATCGGGGTCTGAAGGCCGGCGTCGCAGGCGAGCCCGACCGTCGAATTCTCGATTCCAAGGTAGCGCAGGTAGAGCGCATAGCCGACGGCCGCGAAGCCGACGACGATAAGGAACTGGACCTGGTAGGGCGTGAGGCGGAAGGGCTTTTTCGTCATGGCGGCAATATGGTCGCGAAGGCGGACGGGGGCAACAGGGAAGGGGCAGGTTATCCGGCGCCTTCACCAGGACAATTGGCGCCTCACCCCGCAGTTTCCGCAGTTGGCGATCGCGCGTCGGCCGGCGAGGTGCGGACGCCGCGCATCGGCCGCTTTCCCTTGCCCAGGTCCATGAAGGGCTTCTCGATCGTCTTGTAGGTGAACGCGGACACCAGCAGCGTCGTCGTCCATACCGCGCCGAGAAACACCACGCTGCCGAGCTTCGTCAGCTCGAAAAGGTGCAGGATCGGGGCGTGGACGAGATAGATCGAATAGCTGATTACGCCGACGAACGACATCCAGGGGTGGCTGATCTCGAGGGAATACAGCGCGAAGAAGGCTGCAAAGCCGAGCGCCCAGGACATGGCGACGCATGGGAAGTTCGGCGCGGTCTCGCTCTCGTTCGGAAAGACATGGAAACCGATGAAGAGGCCGACGAAGATTGCGGCGACATAGGCGACCGCAATTGCAAGGAAAAGGTTCTGCGTGATCTCGCCGCTCTTGTAGCGGAACGCGAGCAGGCCGAGAAAGCAGCACATCAAGAGGCCGAGCTTGCCGAAGGGAACCCTGACGCCGACGGCGAGCGCCGCGCCCTCGATGGCGACGAACAGCAGCAGCGGAACGATCAGCGCCAGCGGATGCCGCTTGTTGATCCCCATCGCGAACAGCATCGCGAAGATCACGTACCAGATCAGCTCGATGAACAGCGTCCACGAGCCGCCGACGTAGTTCGGGAAGTTGATCCAGGTTTGAATGAAAACGAGATGGGGCAGCAGCTTCCATGCCGCTTGTGCCTGGGTGTGATACACCAGCCAGCCGAGGATGAGGTTCGTCACCATGACGGCGAAATAGAGCGGATAGATGCGCAGCGCCCTTCGGCGCCAGAATTCAGCCTGGTTCCTGATCTTCTCCAGGCTCGCCGGGATGATGAACCCGCTCACCAGAAAGAACACGAGCACGCCGACCTCGCCGAAATTGAGGACGGTCTGGCCGAGTCCCTGCTTGGTGAGTGAAACGAGGCCTGCCCCTTCAAGCGAGTGCTGGAACAACACGGCCAGGGCCGCGACAGCGCGGGCAGTATCCAGGAACGCAATGCGTTTGCCGCTCAACGCAACCGGCGCAAGTGACATCAGTATGAACCTTCGCACATTTTCTCGACGCGACAATACCAAGCACGGATCATGCCAGACCTCTCGCCGTTTCAGCCGCACGAGTCCGACCGCATTGCGCGCAGGAGATGTGCGCCGGGAGCGAATGCGTTTCAGGATGCCGCAAACAGGAAGGGAGTTGCGATCGCGCAGCCGTTCAATAGTCGAGCTGTTCGGCAGAAATGTGTACGGGCCGGACACATTTGAGACGGATGCCGCTGAGACGGATGCCGCGCGCACGCGTGCGCCAGGAATTCCAATTCACGAACTGTGAAGTCGCGCGCAGATTCTATCGCCTGAAGAACGATGACAGCGTCGATCCCGACGTAGCCGTCTCCGGTTTGGCCGTCGCGACCTGGGCCGTCGCGGGCGCGGACTCATCGCGCTTGCTGCGCTTGGATGAGCTCTTGCGTGGCTTGTCCGGCTTGGCGGTGGGCGCCGTCTCGGCTTGCGGCGCGGTGTCCTGGCTCTTCTCCGGGCCGTTCTCTTGAATCCTGTCCTGCGTCTTTGCAGGCATCCGGTTCTGAGACTTCGCTTGCCCTTTTTCCGGGCCGTCGCGCATCGACAGGCGCTGACCGTCGAACACGGTGGTGTCGCAGCGCCGATATTTCTCGGCGAGGCCTGCGCAGAGCGTTGCCGCAACGGCGGCGTTGACCAGCGGGCCGGCGCCGAGGCGGAGCTGCATGCCGGAGCCGGTGCTGGCTTCCCTGATCATGATGATCGGACGCAGCGTCGCAATCTCCGGACTGGACTTGATCACCCCGCGCCAGATCGCGCGCAGGCCGTCGATCGTGTTGGCGCTGCCGAGGTCGATCGCAAAATGAGTCTGCTGGACCGCGACCGCGATCGCGGGAGCCTCGCTTTCGGCCGCGTCCGTCGGCCTGGGCGGGACGGCGGCGATTTCGGTCGGGGCGGGCAGCGGCTCGGCCGGCTCCGGCGTCTTCTCTGCTGTGTCGGGCTCAACAGGTTTGGATGTGGCGGACTCCGTCGCCGCCATGATCGACTTGGACGGCAGCAGCGGAAGCATCGGCAGTGCCGACGTCGTTGCCGGCGCGTGCGCGACCAGCGAGGCGGCGGCCGCACTCTGGGGCGCAGGGCTCGGCGGCTCCTTCGCGGCGTCCTTGACGGTGTCCTTTGCCGTGGTTGCGCGCGGCTTGTCGCTGGATGCAACCGGCAGCGAGGCAACCGGTGCGACGCTGGGCGCCGCGGCCGGCGCGTCGGGTGCGTCCTGCGGCTTCGGCGCAGCGGCCTGAGGTTGCGAGCCGTTCTGCCTGGCAATGGCGCCGGTGGCGGAATCCAGCCCCTGTTCGAGCACCGTGACACGCGCATAGAGCCGGTCGCGGTCGCTGTTCAGCGTCTCGATGGCGGCAGCGAGCCGGCGGGCCTCGTTCTGGCTCTCCTTGGTCAGCAACTGCAGCCGGTCGGCCTGGCGCGAGAGATCGACCGATGCGACCTGGTCGCGCCGCCAGCCGAGCTGGGCCTGGTTGGCCATCACCGCAATCACGACGGCACCGACGGCGGCGACACCCCACGTTCCCAGCCGCCACAGCATGCGGCGATCGAACGTGCTTTCCTCGGCCAAGAATCCGGAGAACAGCCCGCCAGTTTCCCTGTCGCCGAAGGCATCCGCCAGTGGGTCGGAATCCTTTGCCATGAACGTTACGTGCCCAGCCCCTGTCGGGCTCCCCGAATCACCCAGGGAACATTAACAGGAAAAGGGCCCCAGACTTGAATTCCGGGCGTTTGCGGGGGTAGCAAGGCGGGTGTCCACAGGGGACTTCAGCCGATCGCCGATACCTATCCGATTCGGCCGTATTTGACAGGATTTCGATGACCGCCCGTTCCAGCCTCACGATCGTGCTCGCCGCCGGCGAAGGCACCCGCATGCGATCGAGCCTGCCGAAAGTGCTGCATCCGGTTGCGGGCCAGACACTCCTCGCCCATGTGCTCGCCGCCACGCCGCAGGGAACCGGCACCTCGCTCGCCGTCGTGATCGGGCCCGACCACCAGAAGGTCGCCGACGAGGCGAAGCGGATCCGCCCCGATGCGCTGACCTTCGTGCAGGCGGAGCGCCTCGGAACAGCGCATGCGGTGCTGGCGGCGCGCGAGGCGATTGCACGAGGCGTCGACGACCTCCTGATCGTGTTCGGCGACACGCCGCTGATCTCGGCCGAGACCTTCGCGCGGCTGCGTGAGCCGCTCGAAAAGGGCGCGGCGATCGCCGCGCTCGGCTTTCGCGCCGCCGATCCCACCGGCTACGGCCGTTTCATCGTCGAGGGCGACCGCCTTGTCGCGATCCGCGAGCAGGCCGATGCCAGCGAGGCGGAGCGCAGGATCGACCTGTGCAATGCCGGCGTGATGGCGATTGACGGGCGCCGCGCGCTCCAGGTCCTGGACAGGATCGGCAATGCCAATTCCAAGGGCGAATATTATCTGACGGATGCGGTCGGCATCGTCCGCGACAACGGATGGGAGTCCAAGGTGATCGAAACCAGCGAGGACGAAGTGCGCGGCATCAACACCAAGGCGCAACTGGCCGAGGCCGAAGCGGTGATGCAGGCGCGCCTGCGCAAGGCGGCGATGGAGGCCGGCGTCACCCTGATCGCGCCCGAGACCGTTTACCTCGCCGCCGACACCGTGTTCGGCAAGGACGTCACCATCGAGCCGTTCGTCGTGATCGGCCCGGGCGTCTCGATCGCCGACGGCACGGTGATCCACGCGTTCTCGCACGTCGTCGAGACCACGCTTGGCAAGAACGTCTCGATCGGCCCCTATGCGCGGCTGCGTCCCGGCACTTCGCTCGGCGACGGCGCGCGGATCGGCAATTTCGTCGAGACCAAGGCTGCGACGCTGGAGGCCGGCGTCAAGGTCAACCATCTCTCCTACATCGGCGACGCCACGATCGGCGCCAATTCCAACATCGGCGCCGGCACCATCACCTGCAACTATGACGGCTTCAAGAAGCACAAGACCATCATCGGGCAGGGCGCCTTCGTCGGCACCAATTCCTCGCTGGTCGCGCCCGTGAAGATCGGCAAGGGCGCCTATATCGGCTCCGGCTCGGTGATCACGCGCGACGTGCCTGACGATGCGATGGCGCTGGAGCGCAGTCCGCAGACCATCCGCGAAGGCGGCGCGGCGCGCTACCGCGAGATGAAGTCGGGCGCCAGGAAGGCTGAAAAGCAGTCGGAGAAATAAGGGGCGCTATTCAGTCATCGGAAAATTCCGAGAAGATCGCGCGCGTCAGGCGCCAGCCTCGCGGCTTGGCCCGCTTGGCCGGCTCGTCTCGCGGATGTCTGGTGAAGACCGGCTTGTTTTCCTTGCCGCGCTGGGGCGGCGGCCAATGGGCGAGGTTCGTGCCGGTGGTTTCGCTGGCGCGCAGCGACATCGACGACAGACCCTTGCGGTTGGATGAGCCCTTCATGAAGCCTGATCTCCTGGACGGAAATCGTTGGCCAAACATGTTGACAACGAGTTAACGCGCGCGGTTAAAGGCCAGCCACATCGACGCAGGCCGCGCCTGCTGTCACCGGATGCTGTCTCAATCGGTCATAATTCTTGAGTATCTGGTTCCTTGCGAATTTCGCTAAAAACTGAGCGCGTCGTTCAGGCGATTTTTCGACGATTTGGGGGATATTGATCCGCATGTGCGGTATTGTCGGCATTCTCGGGCGCGAGCCGGTTGCAGAGCAATTGGTGGATTCGCTCAAACGTCTCGAGTATCGCGGCTACGACTCCGCGGGCGTCGCCACGCTCGAGGGAGGCCAGCTCGAGCGCCGCCGCGCCGAGGGCAAGCTGAAGAACCTGGAGAGCCGGCTGCGCGAGAAGCCGCTGCAGGGCACCACCGGCATCGGCCACACCCGCTGGGCCACCCATGGCAGGCCGACCGAGAACAACGCGCATCCGCATGCGACCGAGCGCCTCGCCGTCGTGCACAACGGCATCATCGAGAATTTCCGCGAGCTGCGCGAGGAGCTGGAGAAGAACGGCGCGGTGTTCCGCACCGAAACCGACACCGAGATTGTCCTGCACCTCGTCGACGATCTGCTCAAGCGTGGCAACAAGCCGGTCGAGGCCGTGAAGCTGGCGCTGGGACGGCTGCGCGGTGCGTTTGCGCTCGGCTTCATCTTCGCCGGCGACGATGATCTGATGATCGGCGCGCGCAACGGCCCGCCGCTTGCGATCGGTTTTGGCGACGGCGAGATGTATCTCGGCTCGGATGCGATTGCGCTCGGCCCGTTCACAGATACGATCACCTATCTCGAGGACGGCGACTGGGTCGTGCTGACCCACAACAGCGCCGCGATCTTCGACAAGGACGGCCACGCCGTCCGTCGCGACAAGATCAAGCTTGCTGCCTCGAGCTCGCTGGTCGACAAGGCCAACTACCGCCACTTCATGGCCAAGGAGATCCACGAGCAGCCGGAAGTGGTCGGCCACACGCTGGCGCGCTATGTCGACATGGCGACCGAGCGCGTCGCGCTGCCGGTCGAGCTGCCGTTCGACTTCAAGGCGATCCAGCGCATCAACATCACCGCCTGCGGCACGGCGAGCTATGCCGGCTTCGTCGCGAAATACTGGTTCGAGCGCTTTGCGCGCGTGCCGGTCGAGGTCGATGTCGCCTCCGAATTTCGCTATCGCGAGGCGCCCCTGCGCAAGGGCGATCTGGCGATCTTCATCTCGCAATCGGGCGAAACGGCCGATACGCTGGCCGCGCTGCGCTATGCCAAGGCGGAGGGCGTGCACACGGTTGCCGTGGTCAACGTCGCCACCTCCACGATCGCGCGCGAGAGCGAAACCGTGCTGCAGACGCTCGCCGGACCCGAGATCGGCGTCGCCTCGACCAAGGCTTTCACCTGCCAGCTCATGGTGCTGGCGAACCTTGCCATCGCGGCCGGCAGGGCCCGCGGGGAATTGTCCGAGGCGGACGAGACCAAGCTCGTGCACGGCCTCGTCGAGATCCCGCGCCTGATGTCGGACGCGCTCACCACCGAGTTGCAGATCGAAAAGCTGGCGCATCGGATCGCCAAGTCCAGCGACGTGCTCTATCTCGGCCGCGGCACCAGCTTTCCGCTGGCGCTCGAGGGCGCGCTGAAGCTGAAGGAGATCTCCTATATCCACGCCGAGGGCTACGCCGCCGGCGAGCTCAAGCACGGCCCGATCGCGCTGATCGACGAGACCATGCCTGTCGTCGTCATCGCGCCCCATGACCGGGTGTTCGAGAAGACCGTCTCGAACATGCAAGAGGTCGCCGCCCGCGGCGGCAACATCATCCTGATGACGGATGCCCGGGGTGCGCAGGAGGCCACCGTCGATTCCCTCGTCACCATCGTGATGCCTGACATGGCGGCAGCCTTCACGTCCATGGTCTATGCCATCCCGGTGCAACTGCTCGCCTATCATACCGCCGTGGTCATGGGCACCGACGTCGACCAGCCGCGCAATCTCGCGAAATCGGTAACGGTGGAGTAGGCAGAATACCGGCCGGATCGCTTCGTGGTCTTCCAAAACCTGCTAGAAGTCCCTAGCTTGTTTGCTGCGACCGATCTGGAACCCGAATGACCCCCCGCGACGACGCGCCTGCGCCTCTCGATCCCCTCCCGGAACCGCATACCGGGGTGATGGGCCGCTTCCGCAACTATTTCCTGACCGGCCTCGTCGTGACGGGGCCGATCGCCATCACCCTGTATCTGGTCTGGTGGTTCGTCACCTGGGTCGACGGGGTGGTGCGGCCGTTCGTGCCGCTGGCCTACCGGCCCGAGACCTATCTGCCCTATGGCGTCCCCGGTTGGGGACTGATCGTCGCATTCTTCACGCTGACGCTGGTCGGCTTCCTCGCGGCCAATCTGATCGGGCGGACGCTGGTCGATGTCGGCGAGACGTTCCTCGGCCGGATCCCGGCCGTGCGTGCCATCTATCGCGGCCTGAAGCAGGTGTTCGAAACGCTGTTCTCGGGCAAGGGCTCGAGCTTCCGCAAGGTCGGCCTCGTCGAGTTTCCCTCGCCCGGCATGTGGTCGATCGTGCTGATCTCGCAATCGCCGAGCGAGGACATCGCGCGCAGCCTGCCGGGACAGGAGGAGCACGTCTCGGTGTTCCTGCCGTGCTCGCCGAACCCGACCACCGGGTTCTTCTTCTACGTGCCGAGGAGCAAGGTCATCGAGGTCGACATCAGTACTGATGAGGCCGCGACCCTGATCATGTCGGCCGGGGTGGTGCAGCCGGGCTCGGTGCCGGATCCGAACAAGGCGGCTGCGCTCGCGGGCATGGCCAATGCCGCGCGCATCGCCAACGCCTCGGCGCGAGCGCCCGAGCCTGCGAAGGTGGAGTAGAGCCATTCCGCCGGGAGATGGCCGCGTTCGCGCGGGCGTCCCGCTCCTCTGCTATTCTTCCGGTTTGAATGCGAACCGGAGTGCCCGATGTCCAAGACCACCATTGCGATCCTCGCGCCCGGTGCGATGGGCAGCGCCGTGGCCCGCCGCCTCGGTGAGAACGGCGCGCGCGTTCTGACCTCGCTCAAGGGGCGCAGCGAAGCGACGCTGAAGCGCGCAGCGGACGCCGGCATGATCTGCGCCGAGGACGATGCGATTGCCGAGGCCGATATCATCCTCTCGATCGTGCCGCCGGGCGAGGCCGTTGCGCTTGCCGAACGCCTGGCGTCGCTGATCGTCCGGCGCGAGAAGAAGCCGATCGTGGTCGACTGCAACGCCGTCAATGTCGACACCGTGCAGCGAATAGAGGAGATCATCGGCTCGGCGCAGGCGCCGTTCGTCGATGCCGGCATCATCGGCTTCCCGCCGCAGCCCGGCGGCAAGAGCCCGGCCTTCTACATGTCCGGCGAGTACGCCAGGGATGTGTCCGTGCTGAAGGACCTCGGCCTCGACGTGCGGATCGTCGAGGGACCGGTCGGCGCGGCGTCCGCGCTGAAAATGTCCTACGCCGGCATCGTCAAGGGCCTCGCCGGCATCGGCTCGGCCATGGTGGTCGCGGCGACGAAGGCCGGCGCGGCCGACGCGTTGCGCGACGAGCTCGCGCTGAGCCAGCCGGCGGTCCTGGCCCGGCTCGAGGTCGCGCTGCCCGACATGATCCCGAAAGCCTATCGCTGGGTCGCGGAGATGCGGGAAATTTCCGGCTTCCTCGGACCCGACCATCCGGCGAGCCAGATCTATGAGGGTTTTGCCCGCTGGTTCGAGCATCTGGCCGACGATGCGAACGGCGAGGGGACGGACGCGGCGCTGCTGAAGGCGTTCGCGGAGAAGAGCCGGGCAAGGAAGCTCTGAGCCAAAGGCCAGACTCCGAACAAAAAGTCGAAAACAACCCCATGCAAAGGTGACCGGGCCTTGAAAAGGCTACGGAAAATGAAACCCCTCAGATCTCCTTCGGCGGCAAATCGGGGATGCGATAGCTGCCGTCGGCGTCGATCTGAACGGTGACGATCCGCCGCTGGCGCGCCGCGATCAGCGCGGTCTCGTCGAGGCCGGATCGGCGAGCCTCATCAGCAATTTGCAGCGGGTCAGGCTGGCGCAGCAACAGCGCGCGCTGACCACGCAGGAGCGTCCGCAGGCCAAAAAGCAGCAGTCCTGCAAAAACGACGGCTACCGCGAGGAGATACGGCACCAGCAGCCTGAAATATCTGGTCCAATGGGGATCGATGTCGGCATCGATCACTCCGAGCCACTCGAGGTATCGGCTGAACAGCAACTCGAACTCGGTGTCGAGCAGGACGATGAAAAAACCCCACATGAGCAAAGTGATCAGAAGATCGCGCCACTTCACGAGGCGTGGAACGTCTGCGGAGACGACCAGCGGGGGCCAGGGCCTGCGTGCGCCGTTCATCGCAGGCCTCGATCCGGGCTGATCCAGGTCGAGCGCTCCTTCTTCGGCTGCAGCAGGACGAGCGGCAGTGCCACGGCGGCCGTCACCGCGGTCAGCAGCCAGAACGCCAGTGGATACCAGATCACCCAGAACAGCGAGCGCAGCATTCCCCGCTCGTAGCGGCTGTCGAGAAGGTGGCTGACCAGCGCCTGCACGAGGTAGGTGAGCGCCAGCGTCAATCCCCACCATTCCGGCACGATCCGGGAGGCAGGCAGGGCGCGTGACGGACCCAGTCCCAGCGCCCACAGAATCCCGACGCCGAGGCTGAACAGCACGACATACGACCAGGCCACGCTGAGAACGTAGTTGATGTAGGTCGGCCACAGCGACGACGTGCGGCCGGTGATCAGGGGGCGGAAGAATGCCAGCATCATCTGCACGCCGCCCTGGGCCCAGCGCAGACGCTGCCGCCACAGCGCACGCAGCGTCTCCGGCATCAGGATCCAGACCAGGGCGTTTGGCTCGTAAATGACGCGCCAGCCTGCCAGCTCGACCCGCCAGGTGATGTCGATGTCGTCGGTGAAGGTCCGCGGCGACCACCAACCCGCTTGTTCTAGCGCCCGCTTGCGAAACGCGCAAATCACCCCACTGACGGTGAAGAGCCGGCCGTACACCGTTTGCGCGCGCCGAATGAGGCCGATGATCGCCGCGAATTCGCCGACCTGCAGCCGCCCGAGCAGCGTGCTGCGGTTCCGGATTCGCGGGTTGCCTCCGAGCCCGCCGACAGTGCCCAGGCGAAAAGCGTGCGCGATCCAGCGCAGCGCATGCGGATCGAGCAGCGCATCGCCATCGATGCACACCAGCAGCTCGTGACTGGCAAGTGTCGCACCGACGTTGAGGGCTATCGCCTTGCCCTGGTTCGAGGCGAGATGGACAACCCTTAGTCTTGGAATCCGCGCGGCGAGTTGGTCGAGCACCTCGGCGGTGTTGTCGCGGCTGCCATCGTTGATGGCGATGACCTCGAATTCCGGATAATCGACGGCGGCTGCCGCCTCCATGGTCTCTGCGGCATTGTCCGCCTCGTTGTGGCAAGGCACCAGAATCGAAATTGGTGGCCATTGCTCGAGGGACGGTGGGTGGTCCGGCGCTGCCATATGGCGCTCCCGGAAAATGTAGAACAGCACACCTCCCAGCATCCAGTACCATGCCATGACAAAAGGATAGCCAAAGCAAAAAGCCGCAATCGCCGTCAGCGCCATCTCGGTCGTGGTGCTATCCATGATCCAGCCCTGGCGCGGGATGACTCTTCGTCGTTGTCACCATTCGGATCGATCCGCCTCGCATCGCTCTAGGGTCGATAGGGGTAGCTCGCGGCGGAGAAGGCCGCCGAGAGTTCTGCCGATGGCGGCAGTGCCGGTGTCCCCGGACACACGGCGAAGGCCGATGCGCCCAGTCGCTGCGCCTGCCGCAGCGCCTCGACCTGTCGATCGGGCACGACGGGGAGGGCGAAGGCGACGCGGGCGGACATTTCGGGCCGCAACCATCCTTCGGCTCGCAAGTATCCTGCGACCTCCGCGATCTCCGAGGCATCCTCGGCGGGGGGCAGCAGGCCGATGTCGGCCCAGCCGGGCGGGCCGCCCGGCTGCTGCATCATCAGCATCAGGCGCAGCCGCGGATCGATGGCGGCCGCTGCGCGATAGGCCTCAAGGCCAAGCCGTGCGGAATTATTCAGCCGCTTCGGGTCCAGGGCGGCACGCCGGGCCCGGATGATCTCGGGCCGGTCAGCGACAATCGCGCCGTCGGAGGCGGCCAGCGGGGTGTCGATGACGATGCCGTCGGGGCGAACGTGCCGCAGCATCTCGCCGACAAGCCGGGGCACGTTGCTCTTTCCGACTGCCGCGGCGGCGGCCGCGAGCGGCAGGCGCACGAACACATCGGAGCCGCCGCGCGTCCTGATCTGCCATGTTGCGCGGCCAAGCAGGTCCATGCGCATGCGCAGCGGCCGGATCGTGGTCGGGAAATACAGGGCGCCCAGCGGTGCCGTGGCTGACGGCAAGGCTGCGTTGGCGTCGATCACGACGGTGTTGGTTCCGAGCGCGCGCAAACCTTCGATGATCTGGCCGAGCTTGCGATCCTGCGCTCGCCCGCCGCCGGCGGCGGCGAGCGCATCGAGCGAAAGACAGGCAATGCGCAACGTGCGCGGACGCTCCGGCTCGAAGCGAAGATTGCGGACGACATCGCCGAGCTTCGGGTTGTCGCTCGGAAAGTAGCGCTGGATCGCATGGAGATCGGAGGTGTAGGCCGGTTCCGGCTCCAGGGTCAGCGCAAAGGAAAAGCCCAGCTCCTTGGCGACGTCCAGCGCGGGACCGGTGTAGCGCCCGTAGGGCCATGTCATCGTGCGCGGCGGATGTCCGAGATTGGATTCCATCATGGCCCGCGCGCGCGTCAAATCGGCGCGAATGCGGGCTTCATACTGGGCGTCGTCCTCGTAGGTTCGGCTCTGCGGGTCATAGCGCCAGGTGATGGCGGCGGCGACGATGTTGCCTTGCGGGTTGGCCTGAACCCCGTGGTGCAGGTCGTAGCTGTGCGAAGCGAATTCGACGAGGCCGGAGGCTTCGATCTCCCGCGCCTCGTCCCACGAGATGAAAGTCGTGCGCGGCACCTTCTTGTCGCCATAGAGCACGGTGCCGTCCGTGGTCTCCTCCATCCAGCTTCCGACCAGGGAGGACACGGCGGGATAGTGGTACGCCTTGAGCAGGGGGTAGACGCGCGTATAGAAGCTCTTGTAGCCGTCGTCGAAGGTCAGCAGGATCGCCTTTTCCGGAAGCCTGTGCTGGCCGCGCGCCGCGGCCGAAACATCGTCCAGCGATATTGCCGTCCACCCCGTGCCTTTCAGCCAGTCGAAGAACTGCACGAGCGTGCTGGTCGTCACGGCGTCGGTACTGAGATCGGCCGGACGGTCGACCACATCGTGAAAGGCGATCGAGACGAAGCGCTGGCCGGCCGGCTCCGCACGAGCCTCGGCCACGATGAAAACCAGGAGCAGGATGCAAATCCACCGAGGCATGGCTAAAATCTCCACCTGCCACCCAGCGTGATCGTTCCGGTGTTCTCGACCGAGCCATCGTAGACCCTGCGGGTGAATTGTACTCCGTAGTGCAAGTCCATGTAGGGTTCGAAGCGCCAGCGGTGCTCGTAGCTCACCGTCGCGATGACGTTGGTGCCGTGATGCGCCTCGGCGTAGAGCCCGCCGTTCACCAAAAAAGCCTGGACCAGGCTCGTGTCGTAGCGCCGCCAGAGTACATGCTCCGCGAGCAGACCGGCGTCCACGGTAAGATCGCTGTCGGGATTGTAGTAGGGTGCCTCCGGGCGATTGTTGCGCGAGGCGGAGACTTCGCCGGTTGCGGTCAGATCGAAGTGCGGAATGTTGATCAGCCTCTGCGCGTAGATGGCGCCGGCGATGAAGCGCTGGTTGCCGTCCGTGAACGGCATATAGCCGAAACTGCCCGACAGGCTGCGCGACTCGTCCCAGCGATAGGTTGCCTTGGTCGCGATTGAGTCGGCCGTTATGCCGTGCAGCAATGCGCGCAGCGGGGTGTCCCAGGAAAACAGCTCGCCGGCAAACGAGAGCTTGAACTGGTCGGTCATTGACCAGTCCAGCGTCGCGCCGCCGCCCGCTTTGCTCAGCGTACCCCAGGATTGGCTCGGGTACAGCGTTGCCGTGAAGTCGGAGCTGCGCCATGCGATTCCGGCGCTGAGGCGGCCGCGCTGGACAAACCCCTCGGGCGGATTGGCATTGGCATAATCGGTGACCGCGAACAGTTGCCAGTTGTCGGCGATGGGCGGGGTGGTCACCCTGGTCTGCAGGGTCAGCGCCTGGCCCGCGGCGTTGGCGCCGCCGCCGCTGGACTTGCTCGGCTTCGCCTCGGTCTCCACCAGCCAGCCGAGGTTCGCATCGAGTTCACGCGCCAGCCGTTGCACATGCAGATCCTCCGGGAATTGCGCCAGGAGATCGCCGACCATGCGCTGCGCGCGGGCAAAGCGGTAGTCCGCGATGGCAATTTCCGCCAGCGCGATCTTCGTCCCCACGGAATCAGGGTCGAGGCTCGCTGCGATTTCGCCTTCTATCCTTGCTCGCCGAGGCCAACCTCGCGCATGGGCGACCTGGTAGACGGTCAGCCTGGCCGATTTGTCGGCGGGCGCAGCGTCGGCAATCCGGGTAATGCGGGCCCAGGCATCGGCGAGCTGGTTTCCAAAATACCGCGCGCTTGCCGCCGCGACTTCGGCATTGGCGCGATCGGTGTTTGCATGGCGCGCGGGCGAGTCGTTGTAGGTCCGCCAGATCGGTTGATCGTTCACCACCGCGTCGATCACCGCATAGGCGGTGTCAAAATCCTCGGCCTCGACCGAGGCGTGGAACAAGCCGTAGCGCGCCGCCAGACGCGCCTCGGCCGAAAGCTCTTTCGGATCTGCCGCCAGGACCCTGCAATAGGCCGCGCGTGCTTCCTGCGGCCGCCGCAGGTAAAGAAGTGCATCGGCGTAAGCTTCCTCGGCATAGGGCGGAAGCGGCCCCCGCGCCCGCAAGGCGTTGCCTTCCTCAACCACCTCCCGCATCCGCACGCGATCCCGCAGCGCCACGAGGCGATCGAGGCGCAGGCGCCGTCGGGTTCCAGCCGATGGGGGCGGCCTTTCGGCCAGCAGCCGGTCCAGTCGTGCGATTGCGGCGTCGGTGCCGTCGAACCGGTGCGCCGGATCGGCAGGCCGCGTGTCCGCACCCCAACGGACCATCTCGGCAGCCTGGGCCGGGGCATAGGGCGGTGTGGTCCCGGCCAGCGCTACCGCGCCGAAGGCCCCGCCTTCACCCGCGAGAAGCGAGGCCGCTGCGCTACGCGCCTCCTGGTTGGCTGGCGCGAGCTTGAGCGCGTCGGTGTAGGCGGATATCGCCCTGTAGGGATCGCCGGCCCTGCGCCAGGCGTAGCCTTCCGCCAGATACCTCTCGAGGGGTGGTGCTTTCTGCGCCTCGGGCCGGCCAAGACTTTCGATGGCTTCCTTTGGACGGCCGGCGTCGGTCAGCACCAGCGCCAGCAGCAAGGGCCAGACCGTCTGATCCGGGAAACGCTTCAGTCCCTGGCGCGTCAGCTTTTCCGCCTCGCCGTAGCGGCGGAGATCGCGATAGGCGCGCGCGGCGGCCAGCAGCGCGTAGTCAGGAGGCTCGGCGAGAGCCGCCTTGTCGAAGGCGCGGATCGCCTCGCCCGACTTGCCGGCCTGCTGCAGCAGTGCCGTCAGGTCCATCGCGACGAGACCGTCCTCTTCGCCGGCTGCAAGCATCGCACGCAATGTGTCTATGGCTTCGCTCAAGTGACCGGCTCGCGACTGGAGTACGGCCGCCTCACGTCGCTCGGTGACAGTCTGTGCCAGCGCTTGTTCGGTGCCGATTGTTCCCGCGATCACGATCCAGCCCGCAATGATCCATCGACGGGCAAACTTCATGAGAAGGCGAGCCTGTGAGCGCGATACACCTGATGTCTTTCGACCGAGTAGACGGGGCACCTGGCTCGTGCCCGAACGAGAGCACGCGCCGAATCCGAAGAGCGTCAAACAGAAATCCCTTCGGGACTTGCCGCAAATGTGGCGAACCGGCGAGGTGGCTGAAGTTTTTTCAAACGCGTTGCAGACGGATGACGATCGTGTCAGCGCCGCTGACCGGGCTTGATGACGAACTTGCGGCGCCGAATCGCGCGTCGCGTGCAATTGCGCCGCGGGCACGATCCGGAGGTTGTGGGAGCGGCAGCCACGCCGTTGCGCGTGTCGAAATCCGCCTCGCGCAGGCCGTCCCGCGACAGCGAGACGACGTGCAGCGCAGCGGTACCGCTGACGATGCCCGTGATGCCCGCGCTGCCCCATGCGAACGGGGCCTGTTGCATCCCGCGCAGCGTGATGCTGTCGCCTTGCAGCGCCAGCGTCATCAGCCGGCCATCCTGCGTCGGCAGGTAGGCGGCCTGACCGTCGACGGTGATGTCGCTTTCGCGCATGACCGCCGGCAGACAGTCGAGCTCCGCGGTGCGGCCGCCGGCACCGTCGATCAGGAACGCGACCGCCCGGCCGCTGTCGCGCGTCGCAACGACCATGAAGCGGTCGATGGCCGGCACATAGGCTGCGGCGTAGGCGTAGTCCTGCGCGCGAAGCGGATCGATCGGCGGGGCCGGACGGGTCAGCTTGCCAGTGCTGGGATCGAGCAGCGCGTATTCGAGCATCGCGGAGGTGGGGGGAATATATTTCTGCCAGACCACGAGCGCGCTGCGCGCCGATCCGGCAATGACAGGCCAATCCTGGCGTGCATGCACCGCGACCGCGACATGCCTCAGCAAGCGGCCCCGACCATCGTAGACGCTGGCGTAGACGCCGTCGCCCGTGCCCTTGTCGTTGAGGCCGCCGCCTTCCAGCCAGCCCTCCGAATAGACCACGACGAACTGTTCGCCGATTGCGGCCACGTGTCCGGAATGCCCGCCGGACCTGACATCCTGCGGATATGGCCTGATCGGCGTCAGGTTCTTCCGATACACGCCGTATCGCTGACTGATGCTGCGCGGCGCGTCCCAGCCATCCTCAAAAGTGACAAAGATGTTGCCGCGGGTGTTTTGCGCGACCGACACGGGTTCCTGTGCCTCGGGCCGCCTGATGAAAATGCGCATGCGCGCAAGATGCGGATCGCCCGATGACCATTCGCCGACATAGACGTCATGCGGCCAGCTGCCGTCGCGGTTCGCCCCGCGCGGCGGCAGCCCCGAACTGCTGAAAAACACCCATGTCTTGCCGGCTGGCGCGCCGGCCGTACCGATCCCGTGCATGAAGCGGCGTTCATCGTCCGCGCTCTGCGCCGGCGCAGCGACCGCTGCATCGGGCGCGGCGCCTTGTGCGCGGGCGGCGACCGAGGACGCAACCGCGGCCGCGAACAGTCCCGCCGCGCACGCAGCGGCCGATGATCGCGCAATCACAATCTTCTTGGGCATGGCGCGTTGACACCGCCATTGGTTTTGGGGCCCCGGCTAGCCGGCGCCGATCAGCTTCGTCCCGCTCGTAGAGATATAGCAGGCATCGCCTCGCCCGCCTTGCCGACGGATCGCGATAGCGTCAGCCGCATTGACCGGTTTGATTGCAAGCCTGCGGCGCCGGCCACGGCCTGACGCGTGTTGCGCAGTAGAAGGCCTGACCGTCCAGTCTGAAGTCACGGCAATGGATCACTCGCCACGCACTGAAACCGACTCCAGAAAACCCTGGATGTCCCGGTCACGCCTCAGGCGCACGACCGGGACGTCAGGGCCATACTGGAGGCGCTCGGCCTCGATGACGGGGACGCGCTCGGTGTCGTAGCGCCACGCCTCCCGCATCAATTTCCAGTCGAACTGTTCCGGACATCCCACCGGCAGATCAGGACGCGTCGTGTCGCGATCGAAGGCAGAGCGCCAGAGGATACGCCACTGGCAGAGCCAGCGCGGCCGGTCGATGACAACGAGAACATCGGCGCGGGCGATCGTGAGGTCAAAGGCGAGCCCCGAGAAGCTGCCGTCGATCACCCACGCATCGCTGGCGATTGCCTCAGTGACGCGCGTTCGAAAGCTTGCCGTGTCGGATGGCTTCCAGCCCGGCTGCCAATAGAGCACATCGAGATGCACCACGGGCAATCCGAGCTTTCGCCCGAGATTCCGGGACAGTCTCGTCTTGCCGCTTCCCTGGGAGCCGACGACGATGATCCGGCGCATGGTCGAAGCGTTTCATAAAGTCGGCCGCGAGGAAAGGGTAAGCCCTCCGGCCAGCTCTATTCACGCAATGACGAAGACGCCGCGAGCTCGATCTGCTACTCTTTTTGCCGAAGCAGACGCATGACACCCGGAGTTCGAATGAGAGTGCTCGTCATCGGTGCAGGCGCCATTGGCGGTTATTACGGCGCCCGCCTGGTTCGTGCCGGCGGCGACGTGGCCTTTCTGGTGCGGGCCGGGCGCGCCGAGCAGTTGCGGCGGACTGGGTTGCAGGTCGTGAGCCCGCATGGCGACTTCGCCGTGCAGCCGAAGATCATGCTGGCAAGCGATCTGAAGCAAGCGTTCGACGTCGTGCTCGTCGGCGTGAAGTCCTATTCACTCGACGATGCAATGGTCCAGTTTGCCCCAGCCGTCGGGTCCGGCACGATGATTTTGCCTATTCTGAACGGGTTGAAGCACATCGACGCACTGACGGTACGCTTCGGCACGGAGCGCGTTCTAGGCGGTCTAGCGAACGTCAGTGCCGGGCTCGATGCGGATGGACGCGTCGTTCAGCTCATGGCCAACCAGACCATCGTCTTCGGCGAGATCGATGGTTCGCTCAGCGAGCGTGCGCTCGCGCTGGAAACGCTGCTCCATGTCCCCGGGATCGACGTGCGCGCCAGCGAAGCGATCATGCAGGACATGTGGGAGAAATTCGTCCAGCTCAGCACGCTCGCCGGCATCACCTGCCTGATGCGCGCAAGCATTGGCAACATCCTGGCCGTGCCGAATGGCGAGCAATCCATCTTCCGCCTGTTCGGGGAATGCTGCGCCGTCGCGACGGCGTCGGGCTTCGAGCCGCGCGCGCCGTTCATCGAGTTCGACCGAAAGCTGTTCACGACCATGGACTCGCCGCTCAAGGCCTCGATGCTGCGCGACATCGAGCGGGGTTCGATCACCGAGTCCGAGCATATCCTGGGCGATATGGCCAATCGGGCGCGTTCGCTTGGCATCGACACCCCGCTCTTGGATCTGGCCTGTGCGCATTTGGCGGCTTACGAGGTCGGGCGGCGGCGAGCGGCAGGCTAGCCCCGCGCCGCTCAGCGGAACGCGGCGATGGCCTGGAGCCCTAGCTCGCCTCCATCAGCGACCGATCCTCGCACATTTCGTCGCGAGACCAGAACTGCATCACGCAGCGAAGCCCGGCGGGATTGAACTCCAGATTGACGGACCAGCCGGCCTCGCCGGCGAACATGCCGGTGATCATCTTCGTTCCGAAGCCGCGGCGCGTGGGCTTGCGCACCAGCGGACCCTCTCTTTCCGCCCAGCATAGGCGAACCAGGCCCGTCTCATCCAGCGTCCAGGATATTTGCAGCTTGCCAGAGGGGACCGAGAACGCACCGTACTTGGCCGCATTCGTGCTGAGCTCCTGGAGCGCTGCCGAAATCGCCAGCGTGAGCTTGGGCGGCAGCAGGATGTCTGGACCTTTGATGTCGAGACGGTCGGGTCCCGCGTACGGCGCCAGGGTCCGCTTGACGACTGCCTCCAGGCTCACGCCGACCCAGTTGTTTTCTGTCAGCAGATTGTAGGCCTGCGAGAGAGCCAGCAAGCGACCCTCGAAGGCGGCTGCATATTCGTCGAGGTCGCTCGAACTTGCGCGTGACAGGCGCGCGATCGACTGGACGGTGCCGAGCGTGTTCTTCACCCGGTGATTGATTTCGTCCAGCAGTGCCTTTTGCTGCTTCAAGGCGCCGGCGAGCTCGCTTCCGACCTGATGGAGCACTTTCTTCATCGCGTTGACTTCGCTGATCGTGCCCAGCTTCGGTTCAGGTGCGCCCGATCGCAAGCCAGCAACATATCGCTCGAGTTGGGAGAATTCGGCCAGGAAGCGGTGTGAGAGCAGACGCGCGAGTGCCAGTCCCAGGATGAACGTGAAAACCGTCAACCCGACGAGCCATTCGGCGGTCCGGTGCAGCGGTCCGTCGATCACGTCGCGAGGAACAGCAAGGTTGATTAACCAGCCGCTTCGCGTGGATCGCAGCAGCGAGGTGTAGGTTGGAACGCCTGTCCTGGAAACGGCCTTGACCCACCAGGCCGACGGCTGGCCGAGGCGGGCCATCACTTCGGGGATGGTGGGGTGACCCACCAGGTCGTCGCCATCCAGCAACGGACGCCTCGCCAGCAGCAGTCCGTTGGCGTCGACGATGCTGCCGACCATTCCGGCGGAGACGTATTCGTCCATCATGGACGACAGATATTTCGTCGACAGTCCGATGTTGAGCGCGTAGCGGATTTCACCTCCGATGCGGACCGGAACGGCAATCGTGACGATAAACTGGCCGTCGACGACGGCGCGCTGAAGACCGGAGACCTGAGGCAGCCCGGTTTCGATCGCCCGGTGCTCGACCTCGAACGCGACGCGCTTCGGCAGCGGCGCATCGAGCTCCAGCCGCGTGTTCACGATCTGCTGGCCAGCCGGGTCATAGAGCACGATGGCCACACCGCCGATCAGGTTGACGGCCTGAACGGCGTGCTCCCTGAACTCCGCAAATCTCTGCTGCGACAGCGACGGCGAGAGCGCGAGGACTTGCAAATCGTCGATGATGTTCGCGATCCGAAGGTCGGCCGCGTTGCGCATCAGGCGCAGCCGGTCCTCGTACTCCGCGCGGGTGAGCTGGGACGACTCTGCAACGAAATGATAGGCGAGGAATGCCGCACACGCCGTGACGGGGACGGCCGTCGCGATGGCAAGCAGCAACAGATACGCCGAAACGGGCCAGGTGCGCAGCGATCGCTTGATCCGGACTCCCCATCGACGTCCCAAAGCACGCACTGCAACCCACCCCTTCAGGAAACGCCTTGCCGCAAGCTGATTCCCTTCAAGGTACCGGGTCGGACGCGGCTGGCAATATGCGACCTGAAGAAACCAATTCATGGAACTTTTGTTCCTGAGCGGGTCGTCACCCCGCGCCGATCAGCGGGATCGCCTCGTCACGCTCGTAGAGATACAACAGGCACCGCAGCGCCTCGCCGCGCTCGCCCTTGAGCTTGGGATCGTCCTTCATGATGCGCAGGGCTTCGTCGCGGGCCTGCGTGATGAGCTGGCCGTGGACTTCCGGGCGCGCGATGCGGTAGCCGGGCAGGCCGCTCTGGCGCACGCCCAGCACGTCGCCTTCGCCGCGCAGCTTCAGATCCTCCTCGGCGATCCGAAAGCCGTCGGTGGTCTCGCGGATCACCTTCAGCCGCGCCTTCGACATTTCGCCGAGCGGTTCGCTGTAGAGCAGGATGCAGGTCGAAGCCTCCGAGCCGCGCCCGATACGGCCGCGCAACTGGTGCAGCTGGGCGAGGCCGAAGCGCTCGGCGTTCTCGATCACCATGATAGTGGCTGCCGGCACGTCGACGCCGACCTCGACCACGGTGGTCGCGACCAGAAGCCCGATCTCGTGGCCTGCGAACTGACCCATCACGCGGTCCTTCTCGGTGCCCTTCATCTGGCCGTGGACGAGGCCGACGCGGTCGCCAAAACGCTTCTGCAGGCTCTCAAAGCGTTTTGTCGCATTGGTGAGGTGCTCGGTGCCTTCGGCCTCGGATTCCTCGACCAGCGGGCAGATCCAGTAGACGAGCTTTCCCGATTGCAAGGCGCGGCCGACGCCGTCCATGACCTCGCCGAGCCGGGTCATGGCGACCGCACGGGTGTCGATCGGCTGGCGGCCGGTCGGCTTCTCGCGCAACTCGGAGATGTCCATGTCGCCGAAATAGGTCAGCACCAGCGTGCGCGGGATCGGCGTTGCACTCAGCACCAGCACGTCGACGGCTTCACCCTTGGACGTAAGCGCGAGGCGCTCGCGCACGCCAAAACGGTGCTGCTCGTCGACGACGGCAAGCGCAAGATCATGGAAGGTTACGTCGTCCTGGATTAGCGCATGGGTGCCGACGAGCAGATCGATCTCGCCCGCGGCAAGCTGCGCGATGATCTCGCGCCGCTCCTTGCCCTTTTCACGGCCGGTGAGGATGGCGACGCGCATGCCGGCGCGTTCGGCGAGCGGAGCGATGGTCTTGATGTGCTGGCGCGCCAGGATTTCCGTGGGCGCCATCAGCGCAGCCTGCTTGCCGACCTCGGCGACGGCGGCCGCCGCGAGCAGCGCCACCACGGTCTTGCCGGAGCCGACGTCGCCCTGCAGCAGCCGCAGCATGCGCACCGGCTGGTTCAGGTCGTCGGCGATGGCCGCAGCGGCGCCGCGCTGCGACGGCGTCAGCGCATAGGGAAGGGCGTCGATGATCTCGTTGCGCAGATGGCCGTCCCCGGCGTTGCGCACGCCTGCGGGGCGGCGCAGTCGGGCGCGGATCAGGGCCAGCGCGAGCTGGCCGGCCAAGAGCTCGTCGAAGGCGAGGCGCGACCAGAACGGCTGGTCCGGCAGGATGTCGGTCAGCTCGACCGGCTGGTGCACGCGATTGAGCGCCTCTGCGATTGGCGGGAAGTGGCAGCGGCGCAGCACGTCCGGGCTGATCCACTCCGGCAACGCGGGCAGCTTCGACAGCGCCTGGGCGATCGCGCGGCGCAGCGAACCGATCGCGAGGCCCTCCGTCAGCGGATACACGGGGTCGATGCCGGAGAGCTTCGAAATCGCGTCAAGCACGCGGTCGGGATGCACGATCTGCGGGATGCCGTCATACATCTGCAGCGTGCCGGAGACGTAGCGCTTCTCGCCCATCGGCAAGAGCTTCTCGACATAGCCCGGCTTGGCGCGGAAGAAGGTCAGAACGACGTCGCCGGTGTCGTCGCTGGCATAGACCAGATAGGGCGCGCGCGCATTGCGCGGCGGGGGCGGGCGGTGGCGGTCGATCGTGACCTCCAGCGTCACCATCGTCCCGGGCGCAGCGTCGCGGATCTTTGGCCTGGCGCGGCGGTCGATGACCTGGCTCGGCAGATGCAGCAGCAGATCGACCAGCCGTGGCGTCTCATCGCGGCCGAGCAGATAGCGCAGCAGCTTGTCCTGCTTCGGGCCGACGCCGGGCAGGCTGGTCACGGCAGCAAACAGCGGATTGAGCAGGCTGGGGCGCATGAGCCGAATCTAGGATCGTTTGCGCCCCTCATGCCCGGCTTTGTGCCGGGCATCCACGGCTTTTTTCGTTGCCCCGCGCCGGCAGCCGGCCATGCCAAATCGGAGGGCTGACACGGCTCCTTCGAGTGGCTATATCACCCCCGCCCGGCACGTCCGGGCTTTTGGCGTTGGACTGGATTTCAGACATGACGGGAACGACACGATCGAGTGACGGGCTGGACGACCGCCGCAAGCGGCTTTTGTTCCGCTGCTGGCACCGCGGGACGCGCGAGATGGACCTGATCCTCGGTCGTTTCGCGGATGCCGAGATTGGAAATCTGTCCGACGCCGAGCTCGGCGAGCTCGAGCGCCTGCTCGAGGAGAGCGATCCCGATCTCTATGCTGCCATCACCGGCGACAAGGTCCTGCCGGCCGAGGTCAGCGGCGCGCTGTTTGCCCGCATCAGGGCGTTCCCGATCGCGGACAAGGACGCATGAAGCAGGGGATGAAATCACCGGCCGAGCTGCTCGCGCCCGGCCGCGCGCTCACGCTCGCCAATGTCGCCGAGGGCGCCGAAGGCCTCATCGTCTCCGATCTCGCCCGCGCCATCGCAGGCCGACCGAAGAAGCCGGCCGTCAGCCTCGCGGTGGTCTGCCGCGACGGGCCGCGGATGCAGCAGCTCGAACGCGCGCTGAACTTTTTCGCGCCGGACCTGCCGGTGCTGACCTTCCCGGCCTGGGACTGCCAGCCCTATGACCGCGTCTCGCCGCATGGCGGCATTCTGGCGCAACGCCTGACCACGCTGGCGCGGCTCGCCTCGCTGACCGGCAGCGACAAGCCGCTGATCGTGCTGACCACGGTGAACGCGGTGGTGCAGCGTGTGCCCGCGCGCGACCTCGTGGCGGCGCAGGCGCTGTCGGTTGCGCCCGGCAACGTCGTGCCGATGGACAGCATCGTCGCATGGCTCGAGCACAATGGCTACAACCGGTCCTCGACCGTGCGCGAGCCCGGCGAATATGCGGTGCGCGGCGGCATCCTGGACCTGTTTCCCGCAGGCCTCGATCAGCCCGTCCGCTTCGATTTCTTCGGCGACAGCCTGGAATCGATCCGCACCTTCGATGCCGAGACCCAGCGCACGCTGCTCGACATGCGCGCGCTCGACCTCGTGCCGGTCTCCGAGTTCCAGCTCGTCACAGACACCATCCGCCGCTTCCGCATGGGCTATGTCGCCGAGTTCGGCGCGCCCGAGCGCGACGATGCGCTGTACGAGGCCGTCAGCGAGGGCCGCCGCCATCCCGGCATGGAGCACTGGCTACCGCTGTTCCAGGACCGCATGGACACGCTGTTCGACTATCTGCAAGGCGCGGTGGTCGCGATCGAGCCGCAGGCCGAGGACGCCGTGCGCGAGCGCTTCAAGCAGATCCTCGACTATTACCAGGCCCGCCGCGATGCCATGGAGCATCCGGGCGGCGGCGCCATCTACAAGCCACTGCCGCCGGACCGGCTGTACTTGACCGATACGGAATGGGCCAAGCGGCTCGCCGATGTACCGCTGGCGCGGCTGACGCCGTTTTCGGTGCCGACCGATGGTACCAGCGTCGTCGATGCCGGCGCCCGCAAGGGCCGCGATTTTGCACCGGAACGCAACGACACCACCGTCAACGTGTTCGAATCCGTGGTCAGCCACGTGATGGCCCTGCAAGCGCAGCGCAAGAAGGTCGTGATCGCGCTGTGGACCGAAGGCTCGCGCGACCGCATGACCTCGATGCTGCGCGACCACAAGCTGACCCACACCACCAGCGTCAACAGCTGGCGCACGGTGCAGGCGACCCCGCGCAACGAGACCATGCTGGCCGTGCTCGGCCTGGAGGCCGGCTTCGAGACCGACGAGATCGCGCTGATCAGCGAGCAGGACATCCTTGGCGACCGCCTGGTGCGGCCGCGCAAGGCGAGCCGCAAGCTCGACAATTTCATCTCGGAGGTGACGAGCCTCGCCGCCGGCGACATCGTCGTCCACGTCGATCACGGCATCGGCCGCTTCGTCGGCTTGCAGACGCTCGACGTCGCCGGCGCGCCGCATGACTGCCTCGAGCTGCACTACGCCGCCGAGACCAAGCTGTTCCTCCCGGTCGAGAACATCGAGCTGCTGTCGCGCTACGGCTCCGACCAGACCACGGTCGAGCTGGACCGCCTCGGCGGAAGCGGCTGGCAGACCCGCAAGGCCAAGCTGAAGAACCGCATCCGCGAGATCGCGGGCGAGCTGATCAAGATCGCGGCCGCGCGCCATTTGCACGAGGCACCCAAAATGCCGGTGCAGCAGGGCGTCTATGACGAGTTCTGCGCGCGCTTCCCCTATGACGAGACTGAGGACCAGCTGGGCGCCATCGAATCCACCCTGAAGGACCTCGAGCTCGGCCGCCCCATGGACCGGCTGATCTGCGGCGACGTCGGCTTCGGCAAGACGGAAGTGGCGCTGCGGGCGGCTTTTGCCGTGGCGCTCGAAGGCAAGCAGGTTGCGGTCGTGGTGCCGACCACGCTGCTGGCGCGACAGCACGCAAAAACCTTCACCGAGCGTTTCAAGGGCTTTCCGGTGAACGTGGCGCAGGCCTCGCGCCTGGTCGCGACCAAGGAGCTGAACCTGGTCAAGAAGGGCCTCGCCGACGGTTCGGTCGACATCGTCGTCGGCACCCACGCGCTGCTCGGCAAGGCGATAAAATTCCGCGATCTCGGCCTCGTCATCGTCGACGAGGAGCAGCACTTCGGCGTCACGCACAAGGAGCGGCTGAAGGCTCTGCGGTCCGAGGTGCACGTGCTGACGCTGTCGGCAACGCCGATCCCGCGCACGCTGCAGCTCGCGCTCACCGGCGTTCGCGAGCTCTCGATCATCGCCTCGCCCCCGGTCGATCGCCTCGCTGTCCGCACCTTCGTCGCTCCCCACGATCCGCTGATGATCCGCGAGGCGCTCTTGCGCGAGCGCTATCGCGGTGGCCAGGCCTTCTACGTGGTGCCGCGCATCGACGATCTTGCCGAGGTCAAGGATTTCCTCGACAAGAACGTGCCGGAGATGAAGGTCGCGGTTGCGCACGGCCAGATGCCGCCGGCCGTGATCGAGGACATCATGACCGCGTTCTACGACGGCAAGTTCGACATCCTGCTGTCGACCACCATCGTCGAATCCGGGCTCGACATTCCCAACGCCAACACGCTGATCGTGCACCGCGCCGACATGTTCGGCCTCGCCCAACTCTACCAGCTCCGCGGCCGCGTCGGCCGCTCAAAGCTGCGGGCCTATGCGCTGTTCACGCTGCCGGCGCAGCAGAAGATCACGGCGCAGGCCGAGAAGAGGCTCACCGTGCTGCAATCGCTGGAGACGCTGGGCGCGGGCTTCCAGCTCGCCTCGCACGACCTCGACATCCGCGGCGCCGGCAACCTCCTCGGCGAGGAGCAGTCCGGCCACATCAAGGAGGTCGGCTTCGAGCTCTACCAGTCGATGCTGGAGGAGGCGATCGTCAACCTCAAGGCCGGCGTCGCAGAACCTGCCGCCGACCGCTGGTCGCCGTCGATCACCATCGGCATGCCGGTGCTGATCCCCGAGGATTATGTCGGCGATCTCGCGGTGCGGCTGTCGCTGTACCGGCGGCTCGCCGATCTCGATACCGAGGAGGAGATCGAGAATTTCGGCGCCGAGCTGCGCGACCGCTTTGGCGTGCTGCCCGACGAGGTGCGCTATCTCTTCAAGGTCGCCGCGATCAAGGCGTTCTGCCGCAGGGCCAATGTCGAGAAGATCGATGCCGGCCCGAAGGGCGCCGTGATCGCCTTCCGCGACAATTCCTTCGCCTATCCCGACCGCCTCGTGACCTTCATCCGCAGCCACGGCCAGGCCGCCAAGGTGCGGCCCGACATGAAGGTGGTGTTCTTCCAGGACTGGGAGACGCCGGAGGAGCGTCTCGCCGGCACCACCGAGATCATGCGGCAACTGGCGCAGCTCGCCGAGAAGAAGAAGGCGGCGTAGCGCGCGAATAATTACGACGCTGCCCGCGAGGCGTCGGCCGACAGCCGCGCCAGCAGCGATCGCGCGGTGTCCCTGGGCGACAGCGAATCCACGCTGACGACGGGATCGCTGCGCATCTCGTGCTTGCCGTTCGAGGTGTGCCGCATCACCGCCGACAGGCGGCGGGCAATCATGTGCGCGGTGCGGAAGTCGGTCTCGGCGAACACGACGATCACCGAGCCGTCCTTCTGCGCGGCGCCGAAATCCATCTGCCGCATCAAGCGGCTCAGGATCCGCGCGGCGTCGATCTGGGCGCGGGGATTGCCGGGATCGAAGGCGAAACGCGCCACCGACAGGCCGCCTCCGCGGAGAAGCGTCTGCTCGACCGCCTTGGCGAAATCGCGGGCGAAGGCTTCGGTCGTGAGCAGGCCGCTGCGCGGATCGAGCCAGCCGCCGGCGTCGATCGAGCGCAGCGTGCGGCTCAACTGCGCTTCCATCGCGCGCTGGCGGATCAGCGGCAGCGCGTTGGCGGCGATCCTGGCCGGCTCGCCCGGGATCAGCTCGAGATTGGGCAGGTCGTAGCTCTGCGTGAGCTGGTGCGCGGTCAACGCGACGGGCAGGTTGCGGAAGCGGGTGTCCTCGGCGAGCACCGTGAGGAAGGCGTCGGTCACGCGCGCCGTAAATCCCTCGGCGAGCACGACGCCGTCGACCTCGCGGCTGTTGAGATGCTTTGCGGCGGCCTCGATCGAGAGCGCGCCGACGACGCCCATGCGTTCGCCGAGTGCGACGGAAAGGGCGGGGTAGGCCGAGCCGCGACCGATCAGCAGCACGGTGGCGTCGCGCACGGGATCGGTCTCGGGCAGTGACACCTTCACTTCCGGCAGCCGGCGCAGCACGGTCGCATGCAGTGTGCGCACGCGCAGCGCAGCACGGATGCGCGCGGTCAGGCGATCCGGATTTCCGCCGCGCGAGGAGAACGGAAGCGCGTTGTGAGGCAGCGTGCCCTGCACATCGAGTGCGACGAGGGGCAGGTAAAGCGGCTGGTCGGCGATCACCTTCGCAAGCCGCTTCATGTGCGGCTCGTGCCCGCCATGCATCGCGGCGATAACGGCGGCCGGCTGCACCTGGTCGATGGCGCGCACGGCGTTCGCCCAGTCGCTGTCGACGACCGGAAACAGCCGCGTCTCGTCCAGCGCCGCAATGAAGGCGGGCCGCTCGGTATCGGACACAAACAGGATGGGGCCCGCCTGGGACATCGCAATCTCGGATCACGCAATCAATGCTGCGCAATCTAGTTTGGCCGCCTTAATGCGGCGTCAACGGAACCGCTGAAACTTGGGTCAGGCAGGGCCGCCGCGGTCGCGAAAAGCCTCGACCATCAGGGGGTTAAGCCCGAGTTCGCCGAGCGCTTCGCGGGCGCGGGCATTGTCCTGGGCGCGGCCTGCGAGCCGATGCCCGGCGAGCCGGTCGGGCAGTGCGGTGAGCAGGGCGCCCTGGCCGAGCCGGCGCGCCCATTCCTGGAGGTCGTTCGACAGGAAGCGATAGCCGCCGACGGCCATCATGCCGGAAGGCGGCGAGGTGATGCAGACCGCGCCGCTTGGACGATCGAGCCGTGCGGCGTAGCCGGTGTCGACATAGTCGCGCGCCGGCTGTGCCGTCAGCGTCTCGTCCTGCGGCTGCGCATAGGCCGCGATCGGCACCATCGGCCCGCGCAGGCCGAGCGTGCCCTTCGGCGTGAGCATCACTTCGCCGGCGATCGAGGCGCCCGCCTGCTCGCGCGGGGCGCCGTGCGGCCCCGGCATCACCGCCACCGGCATGCCGTCCTCGCCGCGCCTTGCGCCGAACAGCCCGGCCTCGCCGAACAGATAGACGTCGGTGAGCGGCGCATGCGGCGCAACCCAGGCATCGCTCGCCGCCACCTGCTCGGGGGCGCGCCACAGGCCGATGACGTTGCGCAAGGTCGGCATGCGCGCGGCCAGATCGTTCGCGCCGAGCCGCAGCGCAAGCTGGGCGGGCGCGACCAGCACGTCGCATTCCTGCTCGTTGATCTGCTGCTCCAGCACCTCGCCCTCAAAGGGATGATGCAGCGCCAGCGTGCCGCCGGAGACCAGCCACAGCACGAGCGAGGAGGCAAGGCCCGCGAACGACATCGGCGTGAACGCCGCCATCAATCTGGCGCCCTGCTTGATGTCGGCTTCCAGCGACATCGCAAGCCCGCCGGCGATCAGGCTGAAATGCGGCCGCGGCACCGGGCGAAAGCCTTCCGCCGTGACGTCGAAGGAGATCAGCGCCGCCTTCCTGCCGTCCTGGATCACCGCGCGCGTGAGGCCGGGCGGCTGGGCCATCACCTCGTCGAGCGAGGCCATGCCCTCGGGCAGGTCGGTGCCGAAACCGTAGACCTGGCGGATCGAGAACGCCTCCGCCGCGGCATGCATCGCAAGGTCGGCATAGCTGACGCCGTCGACCTTGCTCATGGTGACGATGGCGCGCGCCGCGGTGCGGTTGAGCGCGGCGGTCAGCTCCGCATGCCGCCAGAGCAGCGGCAGCACGGCGACGACGAGGCCGGCGCGATGGGCGGCGAGCACCGTCAGCACGAACTCGATCGTGTTCGGCATCTGGACCGCGATGACGGCGTTGGCCGGCAGTCCCGACTGGACGAAATGGGCCGACAGCGCCTCGATGGCGGTATCGGCTTCGGCATAGGTCAACTGCCGCGGCTGATGACCCGTCACGCGCGCCTTGTTGAGGGGGTCGCGCAGGGCGAGCGCTTGCGGCTGGCGGGCCAGCGTGCGCTGGAACAGCGTGTCGAGCGTCGGCGATGCGGCTGGCTGGTTCACGACGTCACTTCGATTGAATGGCTTTAGGGCCCACCCTTCGACCACCAGGTCTCCGGCAGGTAGCCGGACAGCGCGGTAGCCTTCGGCTTTTCTATACGATTCCAGCGCGCAATCCATTGCTCGGACACGTTAAACAAGGGGATAGTGTAGCAGCCGGCGATCAAGGCGCGGTCGAGCGCCCGCACGGCGGCGACGAAGTCCGTATGATCACGGGCCTCCAGCAGGGCCGCGATCATGGCGTCGACCGCGGTATCCTTGGCGCCCATGTAGTTGCGGGTGCCCGGATTGTCCGCAGCCGCGCTGCCCCAGTAGAACCATTGCTCGTTGCCCGGCGAGAGCGACTGGTCCCAGCGGTTCTGGATCATGTCGAACTCGTAGGCCAGCCGGCGCTGGTCGAACTGCACGGGATCGACCGAGCGCACGCTCGGCTCGATGCCGGCGCGCTTGAGGTCGCGCTGGAAGGCCAGCGCAATTCGCTCCTGGTCGCGGGTGGTGACCAGGATCTCGAAGGTGAACGGCGCCCTCGTTGCGCGGTTGCGCAGCACGGTGCCGTCGAGATCCCAGCCGGCCTCCGCGAGTAGCTTGAGCGCCGCGCGCAAGGTGGTGCGGTCGCGCCCGGAGCCGTCGGTAACCGGCAGTCGGTAGCTGCCGTCCATGATGTCGGGCGGGATCTGCGCGGCAAACGGTTTCAAGAGCTCGCGCTCGCGTGCGTCCGCAGGGCGGGCATAGGCCGACAGGTCCGAGCCGGCGAAATAGCCGGCGACGCGCGAATACAGCGAGAAGAAATAGTTGCGGTTGACCAGCTCGAAATCGAACAGCAGCGTGAGCGCCTGGCGCACGCGGATGTCGGCGAAGACCGGACGGCGTGTGTTGAACACCAGGAATTCGGAAGGCTGCGGCAGCCCCGGCTTGAAAGTGTCGCGGATCACCTCGCCGCTCTTCGCCGCGGGGAAGTCGTAGCCGTCGTGCCAGCGCAACGGCTCGTTCTCGACGCGGAAATCATAGAGGCCGCGCTTGAAGGCCTCGAACTGGCCGTTGGCCTCGCGAAAATAGTCGAGCCGGATCTCGTCGAAATTGTAGAGGCCGCGATTGACCGGCAGATCGCGCCCCCAATAGTCGGGATTGCGCGTCAGCGTCACGCTGGCGCCGGGCTTCACCGCAGTGACGCGGTAGGGGCCCGAGCCGACCGGGCCCGTCAGTGTCGTCTCCTCGAACGTCGCAACGTCGATGGCGTGTTTCGGCAGGATCGGCATCAGGCCGAGGATCAGCGGCAATTCGCGGTCGTTGGCCCCGGTGAGATCGAAGCGGACGGTGAGGGGGCCGGAGGCCTCGGCCCTGGCGACCTTGGCATAATATTGCCGGAGGTTCGGGCGACCGTGGTCGCGCAGAAGCTGCCAGGAGAACAGCACATCCTCGGCGCCGACCGGCTTGCCATCCGCGAACCGCGCGCGGGAGTCGAGGTGGAACGTGACAAAGCTGCGCGCGTCGTCGGTTTCGACCGTTTTGGCGAGCAGGCCATAGAGCGTGAATGGCTCGTCCTGGCCGCGTGCGAGCAGGCTCTCGACCACGTAGTTCCGGATCGGCTGCACCGCCAATCCCTTCACGATGAGGGGATTGAGGCTGTCGAAGGTGCCGAGGATGCCCCAGGTCAGCCGGCCGCCCTTCGGGGCGTCGGGATTGGCATAGGGCATGTGGGTGAAATCGGGCGGCAGCGCCGGCTTGCCATGCATGGCGATGGCGTGGGCCTCGTCGGCCCCTGCGGCGGTCGGGATCAGGCCGAGGGTGAGGGCGAAGGCAAAAAGAGCAAGGCTGCGGAGCTGCACGCCGGGGCCCTCGCGAAGACGCTGGAACATGAACATCGGGGACATGCTGATTCGAGGGTGGCGGGTATGGAATCGTATCACAGGGAATTTGACCGGGCGCAGGCCGAGGAGCGGTTCATGGGGTGGTCAAAGACGCTTGTCGGCATTGATCTTTCCGTCGGCCACGTTAAGAAGGCGGGCAATCGCGCAAGAGCGCCGAGCCCGTCACTTATCCGCCTCAATTGACGGGGAGAGAGCCGCGCCCAAGGCGGCTAGCGTCGGCGCTTCGGAGCGGTTCGGGCACTTCCCGATCAAGAAAGGGTTTTCCGCAATGAATTTCCGTTATTTGGCCGCGTCGGTCCGGCCGCGCGGGCGAGTTCTCGCCCTGTTGACGGCGACGGCGTTGGCCGTTCCGTTTGCCGCCGAAGCCCAGACCCCCGCACCGGCCCCGGGCGCTCCCAAGGCAGCGCCGGCGGCTCCGAAGGCCGCTCCGAAGGCCGCCCCCAAGGCTCCCGCACCCGCTCAGGCGCAACCGGCCCAGCCGGCTCCCGGTGCCCCGGCCCAGCAGCAGGGCGCGGCTCAGCCGGCGGATCAGCAGATCCAGTTGATCTACGCTCCCTGGACCAAGTTCTGCCTGAAGGGCCAGGAAGCCAACGCCAAGCAGGTCTGCTTCACCGGCAAGGACGGCCGCATCGAATCCGGCCAGCCGGTCATCGCGGCCGTGATCATCGAGCCGGAAGGCGAGCCCAAGAAGATCCTGCGCGTGACGCTGCCGCTCGGCATGCAGCTCGTGCACGGCACCCGCATCATCGTGGACAGCAACGCGCCGCTGCAGAGCCCGTATGTGATCTGCTTCCAGAACGGCTGCATGTCGGACTACGAGGCGACGCCCGAGCTCATCAACAGCATGAAGAAGGGCCAGAACCTCGTTGTTCAGGCGATCAACGCCAATGGCGCGCCGCTGACCCTGCCGCTGCCGCTCGCCGGCGAATTCCAGAAGGCCTATGACGGTCCGCCGACCGATCCGAAGGTGTTCGAGGAGAACCAGAAGAAGCTGCAGGAAGAGCTGCAGAAGAAGGCCGAAGAGCTCCAGAAGAAGCAGCAGCAGGGTGCGCCCGGCGCGCCGCCCGCGGCGCAGAAGTAATCACAACGAAAAAGGCGCCCCGCGAGGGCGCCTTTTTTGTTGGCGGCTTGTTTTTGGCCGCTTGCTGCTTGCGAAATTCAGTTCAGCGAGGGGTTGCGCGGGCGGTAGCCGCCGCCCTTGTCCTTGATGAAGATCTCGGCGACCTGGGAATGGCGGATCGGTTCGCCGGATTCGTCCGGCAGCAGGTTCTGCTCGGAGACATAGGCGACGTATTCCGACTCGGCGTTCTCGGCGAGCAGGTGATAGAACGGCTGGTCCTTGTGGGGCCGGACCTCTTCGGGGATCGACAGCCACCACTCTTCAGTGTTGTTGAATTCCGGATCGATGTCGAAGATCACGCCCCGGAACGAGAAGATCCGGTGGCGCACGACCTGCCCGATCTGGAATTTGGCGGTCCGCGCTTTAATCATCCCCCGCAGATAGACCAGGATTGTGGCCGATGCTAGTGGCCTTATTTGGAATTTACCCTCCGGTAAGCGGCAGATAGCCTCCAAGTCTTCAGAAATCACTTCATCAATGGTCGATATCCTCAATCTGGCCCTACCTTATTTCGGGCTGATCTTCGTTGGCTTCGCCTGCGGCAAGGCCAAGTCGCTGCCGGAATCAGGCCTCGCCTGGATGAACTTCTTCCTACTCTACGTCTCGCTGCCGGCGCTGCTGTTTGCGATCATGTCGAAGACGCCGTTCGCGGAGCTGAACAACCCGCCGTTCCTGGTCGCGACCACGCTGGCGACGGTTACCGCGTTCGCCGTCGCGCTCGTGGTCGGCAAGATCTTCGGCCGGCTGACGCTGCGCGAGGCGACGCTGGCTGGACTGTCCGGCGGCTATGGAAACATCGGCTACATGGGGCCGGGGCTGGCACTCGCCGTGCTTGGGTCGAAGGCAGCGGCGCCCACCGCGCTGATCTTCTGCTGCGACAGCATCTTCCTGTTCACGATCGTGCCGCTCCTGATCGAGCTTTCCGACCGCGATCATCCCTCGCTCGTGCATGCCTTCGGCGTCGTTCTGAAGCAGATCGTGCTCAATCCGCTGATCATGTCGGCCTGCTTCGGCGCGGCGGTGGCGGCGCTCCACATCGAGCTGCCGGTCGCGCTCGACCGCACCATCACCTTCCTGCAGAACGCGGCCGCCCCGACCGCGCTGTTCGTGCTCGGTGTGACGGTGGCGCTTCGCCCGTTCGACCGGGTTCCGTGGGAGGTGCCCGGCGTGATCGCGGTGAAGCTCCTGATCCATCCGCTTGCGGCGTTTGGCCTGATGCTGGCCTTCGGCCCGTTCGCGCAGCCCTGGGCCGCGACCGCCGTCCTGATGGCCTCGCTGCCGCCGGCCTTGAACGTGTTCGTCATCGCCCGGCAGAACGAGGCCTGGGTCGAATCCGCCTCCGTCGCGGTGCTGCTTGGCACCTTCGCTTCGGTGGTCACGCTGACCAGCGTGATGTGGGCGATCCAGACCGGCCGGCTGGCGTTTCCCTGAGGGGCCGCCGGCGTGGCTGAACTCCACCTCTCCCTACGGGGGCCTGTTGCGTAATTCGTCAATTGTGATTCCCTATGGCTGACCTTTGGGGGAATGGCGATGGCGGTGAAGCAGAC
>NZ_JAFCJJ010000022.1 GCF_018131015.1 Bradyrhizobium diazoefficiens | reverse complement strand
TCTCGGCCTATATTCGGCTCCAACACAGCCCTCGCTCATTCGTCTCCTGCCCCAAAAAGCAGTAGCGCAACAGGCCCTACGGGAGAGGTGTTCGAACGTTACGGCTGACAGCTCGGTTCGCGACTATCTTCGCCAGGTCGGCGTCAATCCTTCGCGCATGGCAAACCGCCGGAGCGGGCCGATCGCGCCGAGCAGTTGCATGCCGACCGCGCGCACCGGCTGCAGCGGCAGGAAATCGTTGAGCAGGGAACGGTTGGCGATGTCGATCGCAAAAGTCCGGCTCAGGATGTCCGGCCGGCGCGCGCGGTCGTAACGCCTCAGCACCTCGCTCGTGCCGGGATCCTGGCCCGCCGCGATCGCCTCGCTCGCGAGCCTCGCAATGTCGGCGGCATCGCGCAGGCCAAGATTGAGGCCCTGCGCTCCGATCGGCGGAACCACATGGGCGGCTTCGCCGACCAGCGCGACGCGGTCGCGGCCGAAGGATGTCGGCCGCTCGATCGCTAGCGGGAACAGGTTGCGGCCGGGCTCGACCGTCATGCGGCCGAGGATCGAATGCGACTGCTTCTCGACCGCGGCGGACAGGTCCTCGTCGGACAGCGCGCGCAGCCGCTCGGCCTCGGCGGGCGCCGAGACCCAGACGATGCTGGAACGATTGCCGGGCAGGGGGACGAACACGCAGGGGCCGTGCGGCGTGTGGAACTCGGTCGAGATGTTACGATGCGGCCGGGCATGGCCGACATTGAAGGTCAGCGCCGTCTGCGCCAGGTCCCGCCGCGTCACCGCGATGTTGGCGGCCTCCCGGCACAGCGAATGCCGGCCGTCGGCGCCGACTACGAGCCGGGCCGAAAGGAACTTGTTTGACGCTGTGCGGATCGCGACGTCAGCGTCCCCGATGACGACGCTGTCAGCCTCGTCATCGAAACGGACGAGGTCGGGGAGCTCGGCCGCGCGCTCTTCCAGCGCCAGCATCAGCGAGCGGTTGTCGATGTTGTAGCCGAAGGCATCGAGACCGATCTCGTGACAGGAGAACCGTACCTCCGGCGCGCGGAACAGCCGCCCGGTGTCGTCGACGAGACGCATGATTTCGAGCGCGGCCGCCTTGTCCCTGCAGCGCGGCCAGACCTCGAGTGTTTCCAGCAGTTCGACCGAGGCGCCGAGCAGGGCAGTGGTGCGGTTGTCGGCGTAGGGCACGCGCCGCGCCACCAGCGCGGTCCGCGTGCCCGCCTGCGCCAGCGCGATCGCCGCCGCAAGTCCCGCCGGTCCGCCGCCGATGACGGCCGCGTCAAAGTGTGTCGATGCCTCTGTCATGAGGGGACATTTGACACGCCCGGCGGCAAATTCAAGCCCGCCGATTTGCCCCGATTTTATGACGAATTGTGCGACCGGTCGCCGCAATGGCCGATGTGCAAACCGGCCTCGTTCTGATAGCAAAAGCCATGGAGACCCAACAGGATTCCCTGAAGCCGAGACCGGCGATCCGCGCCGCGGCTTTCTCGGTGCATATCTTCACCGCGTTCGGGGCGGCGATCGCGCTGCTGGCAATGCTGGAAGCCGTGCGCGAGCACTGGGCGGCGATGTTTCAATGGCTGGGCGTCGCCCTCATCATCGACGCGATCGACGGCCCGATCGCGCGCCGGCTCGACGTCAAGCACGTGCAGCCGAACTGGTCGGGCGACGTGCTCGATCTCGTCGTCGACTTCGTCACCTATGTGTTCGTGCCGGCCTATGCGATCGTGGCGAGCGGCCTGTTGCTGCCGGTCGCAGCACCCTTGCTCGGCATCGCCATCATCGTCACCAGCGCGCTCTACTTCGCCGACCAGCGCATGAAGGCCGATGACAACCACTTTCGAGGCTTCCCGGCGCTGTGGAACGCCGCGGCATTCTATCTCTTCCTGCTGCACTGGCCGCCGTTGTGGTCGACGCTGCTGGTCGCGGCGCTGGTGGTGCTGACCTTCGTGCCGTTCCACGTGCTGCATCCGGTCCGCGTCGTGCGGCTGCGCTGGCTGACGATGACGCTGATTGCGATCTGGGCGCTGCTCGGCCTGTACACGCTGGAGATGGATTTTCGCGTCGGCAGCGGCGTGACAATCGTGCTCTGCGCGATCGCGCTCTGGATCAGCTTCAGCGACGCATTGATCCGCCTGGCAAGATCCTTTGCATGATGCACCTCTTGACCAGCGCCGAAGCGTGGGCCGCGCTTCTCACTTTGACCGCGCTCGAGATCGTGCTCGGCATCGACAACGTCATCTTCCTGTCGGTGATCGTCTCGCGCATCCCGGAGAAGCAGGCGCACCGCGCCCGCCAGATCGGCCTCGCGCTGGCGCTGGTCTTCCGCCTGATCCTGCTCAGCCTGCTGGTCTGGCTGATCGGCCTGACCGCGCCGGTGTTCTCGTTTTCGGGGAATGACTTTTCCTGGCGCGACCTCATCCTGATCGGTGGCGGCCTGTTCCTGATCGCCAAGGCGACGCACGAGATCCACGGCGAGGTCGAGGCCGACGACGGCGCGGGTGAGCAGGCCCCCGGCCGCAGCGCTTTCTTCTGGGTGATCGCCCAGATCGTGGTCATCGACATCGTGTTCTCGCTGGACTCGATCATCACCGCGATCGGCATGGCGCAGGACCTCGAGATCATGATCGCGGCGGTCGTGATCGCCTGCCTGATCATGTACATTTCCGCCGGGCCGGTGTCGCGATTCGTCGCGGAGCATCCGACTACGAAAATGCTGGCGCTGGCGTTCCTGGTGCTGATCGGCGTCGCGCTGGTGGCTGACGGATTCGCGTTTCACATTCCGCGCGGCTACATCTATTTCGCAATTGCGTTCTCGGCGGCGGTCGAGTTCTTCAACGTGCTGGCCAAGCGCAACCGCAGGAAGGCCGGCAAGCCGCCCGCCTAGCCGCTACAGCCTGTCGAGTTGACAAGGCGCGGGCGATGCCTTTCGCTTGAGGGGCGAGAAGAGGAGTCGGGTGATGACCAAAGCGGTCCGGGTGCACAAGGTCGGAGGCCCCGAAGCCCTGGTCTATGAGAGCGTCGAGGTTCCGGCGCCGGGGCCCGGCGAGGTGCGCATCCGCCAGCATGCGGTCGGCCTGAACTTCATCGACGTCTACTACCGCACCGGCCTCTACAAGGCGCCGGAGCTGCCCTTCATCGCCGGCAACGAGGCTTCGGGCGAGGTGGTGGCGGTCGGGCCCGGCGTGACGCATTTCCATCCCGGCGACCGCGTCGCCTATTACCACAATCTCGGCGCCTATACCGGCGAGCGCAACATCCCCTGGGAGAAGCTCGTCAAGCTGCCCGACCACATCACCCACGAGCAGGGCGCCGTGCTGATGCTGAAGGGGCTGACCGTCTGGTATCTCCTGCACAAGACCTTCAAGGTCGAGCCGCATCATCGCGTGCTGATCCACGCCGCGGCGGGCGGCATCGGCCTGCTCGCCTGCCAATGGGCGAGGGCGCTCGGGGCCCATGTCATCGGCACGGTCGGCTCGCGCGAGAAGGCGGAGCTTGCGGAGGCCAATGGCTGCGACCACGTCATCCTCTACAATGAAGAAGACTTTGTCGCGCGCGTAAAACAGATCAGCCGCAACGAGGGCTGCGACGTCGTCTATGACGGCGTCGGCAAGGCGACCTTCCCGGGCTCGCTGTCCTGCCTGAAGCCGCGCGGCATGTTTGTTTCTTTCGGAAACGCGTCAGGTCCGGTGCCGCCGTTCTCGATCGCCGAGCTCAACAACCACGGCTCGCTGTTTGCGACGCGGCCCAAGCTCAACGACTACATCGGCAAGCGCTCCGAGCTTCTGGAGGGCGCCGACACGCTGTTTGCCGCCGTCATCAGCGGCAAGCTGCACGTGCCGATCAACCACGCCTACGCGCTGAAGGACGCCGCGAAGGCGCATATCGATCTCGAGAGCCGCAATACGACCGGCGCGTCGATCCTGAAGCCGTAGCTCTTTCGTCATCAGTTGCTCCTGTGTCCCGGACTCGCTGCAGCGTTCTTACGCTGCTGCGCAGAGCCGGGATCCAGAAGGCGGCGCGGGACGCAGCGGAGAGATGAGCCCCGGCTCTGCAGCGCACCGCCAAAGGGGCGCTGCGCTGCGTCCGGGGCACGAGACTCCCCCTCACGCCACCCGTCTTGCCGCACCGGCCTTGGTCAAAATCGCGTCGAGACAATCGATCATCTCGGCGATCTCTGCCCTCGTGACGTTGAGCGCGGGCATGAAGCGCAGCGTGTCGAGCTGCGGCGCGTTCAGCAGCACGCCGGCCTCGAAGGCCTGCGCGACGATGGCGGGCGCGATCGGCAGCTTGAGGTCGAGCGCGAGCAATAGCCCGCGCCCCCGCACGCCGCCGAGCCCGTGCCGGGCCGAGACCTTCTGCAGCTCGCTTTCGAGCAGCAGGCCGGTCTCGCTGACCGCCTTCAGGAAGTCCGCACTTCCGACCGCCTCCAGCACCGCCAGCCCCGCCGCGCACATGATCGGGTTGCCGTTGAAGGTGCCGCCCTGGTCGCCATGCGCGAAGCAGGAGGCGCGTTCGGTCGCGAGCAGCGCTGCGAGCGGCACGCCGCCGCCGATGCCCTTGCCGAGCGTCATGATGTCCGGCGCGATGCCTGCGTGCTCGTAATGGAAGAGCTTTCCGGTCCGGCCCATGCCGGTCTGGATCTCGTCGAAGATGAGCAGCAGGCCATGCGCCTCGGTGAGCGCGCGCAGCTCTTGCAGAAACTGGTCGGTCGCCGGCCACACGCCGGATTCGCCCTGGATCGGCTCCAGCATCACCGCAACGGTGTTGGCGTTGATCAGGCTTTCGACCGAGCCGATGTCGTTCAGCTTCGCCTTCTTGAAGCCTGCGACCTTCGGCTCGAACAGCGGCTCGAACGCCTTCTTGCCGGAGGCCGACATCGTCGCCAGTGTCCGGCCATGAAAGCCGCCCTCGAACGAGATGATCTCGAATGCGCCGCCCTTGTGCAGGCTGCCATATTTGCGCGCGAGCTTGATCGCGCCCTCGTTGGCCTCGGCGCCGGAATTGGCGAAAAACACCTGGTCGAAGGCGCTGTTCTCCACCAGCGCCTGCGCGAGCTTGAGGCTCGGCTCGTTGTAGAAGGCCGGGCTCGGCGTCAACAGCCGCTTCGCCTGCGAGGCGAGCGCGTCCGCCACCGCGGGCGGCGAGTGGCCGAGGCAGTTCACGGCCCAGCCCTGCACGAAATCGAGATAGCGCTTGCGGCTGTCGTCCCAGAGGTAGGAGCCCGCGCCGCGGACGAACACGGCCCTGGGCCGTGCGGTGATGTCCATCAGCGCGTCGTAGGCATGCGTCGTCATGTCGAACTCCTCTGGGGCTTGCGTGAAGAAAAGCGTCGCGAAAAGCAGAAAGGCCGCACTTTGCGGGTGCGGCCTTCTCGAGAACTTAGCTGAATGTCAGTGCTTCAGCGGCGTCGTCGGACATGGCGCAACCCATCATCGTCGCGGGTGCGACGACGGAAAGCTGCGCGGCGGTTGGTCCGGAAATCGATCATGGGGCGCGCACATACATGCGAAGGCCTGCGCTTGTCAAGCGGGCATGCTCGCCGAGGTCGCGTTGTTGCATCGCACCGATCGCGCGTTCCAAGCGAACCATCGGGCCTCTAGCGCGTTTGTGATCGGCAGGGAGGGATTGGTTCGAACCGGACCGCTGGTCGGCCGGACCAAGAGAAGCGGGACCAACCAGACAGATTCAGCCTTGTCCGACACGCCTTACCCGATCGATCTCGACAGCGTCCGCGGCGCGTTTCCGCCGGGCGTCGAGGCGCCGCCGCTGCTGCTCGACTTCGCCGGCTGGCTCAGGGGCCGTCCCTGGGGCAGCGTCGGCTGCTTCTCCCTGCAGGGCCAGTTTTCCGATCATGCGCCGATCGTCGACGGCAGTCCGCTGCGCGACCGCTTTGCATTGTTCATGCGCCTGCCGGACGGCTCGGCCGTCGGCGGCTGGTACGGCGCAGGCCTCGATCGCGACGATCCGCCGATCGTCGGGCTGGGCTCGGAGGGCGATTATGAGCTCCTCGCGCCGACGCTCGACGGCCTGCTCGAAAAACTCACCTCGCAGCAGTTCGACAAGGCCTGGCACGATCTGTTGCCGGATGAGGAGGTCGAACCGCAGACGGTCGAGCTCGCGCAGTGGCTCGCCGGACGTCCCATCGGCGAGAAGCCGGTGCCTGACGACCCGTCATCGGAGCTGCCCGACTTCCGCGGCTTCGTCGAGAAGTGGAGCAGGGATCGCGAAGACTACTGGGCCAATCACCGCCTGATGGCCGAGCTCGGCTGGCGGCTCGCTGCCCATCTGCCCAAGGGCAAGAACCCCTGGGACAAGACCCGTTTCGCGGTCGCGATCGTCGGTGCGCAATACCAGGCCCGCGTCCTGACCCGCGGGCCGCAGCCGTTCGAGGAAGCGGCCTCGATCGAATCCCTGCTGCGCGATTTGCGCGAGGAGATGCGCCGCGCCCAGCCCGAGCTCGGGCTGTGGTACGGGATGAATTTCGGACTCTATGGCGATGGCCGCATCATGCCGAGCTTCGACTACGAAGCGCGCCCGACCATCGACGGCGAGCCGGCAAAACTGTCCGAAGCCAGGACCGACCTCGCCCGCGCCCCGCGCCCGGAGCGCTGGGTGCCGAAATGGCTGGCGGAGGCCTGAAGCTCCAAATCCCGCGGCACCTTCGATACCCCTTGACCTAGAGCGCGCTCGAAGGGGTATCTGTACGTGCGTCAGTACGAGAACGGCACACATGAAGATCGGCGACCTCGCAAAGCGAACCGGCCTGTCGACCCACACGCTGCGCTATTACGAGCGCATCGGGCTGCTGCCATACGCAGACCGGGATCGTTCCGGCCAGCGTGACTTTGACGCATCGATCCTCACATGGATCGCATTCCTCGGTCGGCTCAAGACCACGGGAATGCCGATCCGGGACATGTTGCGTTATGCGGCGCTTCGTGATGAAGGCGAAGCCACCGGGCCAGCCCGGCGGCAGATGCTGGAAGTCCACCGCGAACTGGTTCGCACGCAGATTGCCGAACTCAGCGAATGCCTGCTCGTCCTTGATACCAAGATCGCCGGCTATGCCGGCGACGAACAGAGGACGAAGGAGAATGACGCACGCCCAATCACAGGCCGAAAGCCGCTTCGATCGCGGCCAGCGGGCCCTGTCACGCATTGACGGCAGCGCCGGCGAAAAGGTCGTTGCCTCGCTCGCCAACATCGCTCCGGATTTCGCACGATACGTGATCGAGTTTCCCTTCGGCGACATTTACAGCCGCCCGGACCTCGGCCTGCGCGACCGGGAGATCGCGACGATCGCCGCGCTGACGGCGCTCGGAAATGCCGCGCCTCAGCTCAAGGTGCATATCGAGGCGGGTCTGAACGTCGGGCTGTCCCGCGACGAGATCGTGGAGATCATCATGCAGATGGCCGTCTATGCGGGCTTCCCGGCGGCGGTGAACGGGCTGTTCGCAGCCAAGGAAGCGTTTTCCGCGCATTACGGACGGCAGGCCGCGTCGTGAGCCTCAAAATCCCGCGACGCTGCCGTGCAGATCGTACTGGTCGGCGCGCTCGATCTTTGCGGTGACGATCTCGCCGACGCGCAAGGGGCGGCGGCTCGACAGGTAGACCGCGCCGTCGATCTCCGGCGCATCGGCCTTGGAGCGGCCCTTCGCAACGGTCGGGCCGACCTCGTCGATTATGATTTGCTGGCGCGTGCCGACCTTGCGCTTCAGCCTGCGCGCGGAAATCTTCTGCTGGCGCGCCATCAGCGCGTTGTAGCGCTCCTGCTTGACCTCTGGCGGCACAGGGTTTGCGATCGCATTCGAGGTGGCGCCCGCCACCGGCTCGTATTTGAAGCAGCCGAGGCGGTCGATCTCGGCCTCCTCTAGCCAGTCGAGCAGATAAGCGAAATCGGCATCGGTCTCGCCGGGGAAGCCGACGATGAAGGTCGAGCGCAGGGTGAGATCGGGGCATTCCTCGCGCCAGCGCTTGATGCGGGCCAGCGTCTTCTCCTGCGCCGCCGGGCGCTTCATCGCCTTCAGCACCTCGGGGCTCGCATGCTGGAACGGGATGTCGAGATAGGGCAGCACCTTGCCCTCGGTCATCAGTGCGATGACCTCGTCGACATGCGGGTAGGGGTAGACATATTGCAGCCGCACCCAGGCGCCGAGTTCGCCGAGCTCGCGCGCGAGGTCCAAAAATCTGGCGCGGACCTGGCGGTCCTTCCACGGGCTCTCGGCATATTTGAGATCGACGCCATAGGCCGAGGTGTCCTGCGAGATGACGAGCAGCTCCTTGACGCCGGCATCGACCAGCCGCTCGGCCTCGCGCAGCACGTCGTTGGCCGGACGCGAGACCAGGTCGCCGCGCAGCTTTGGAATGATGCAGAAGGTGCAGCGGTTGTTGCAGCCCTCGGAGATCTTCAAATAGGCGTAGTGCCGCGGCGTCAGCTTGATGCCCTGCGGCGGCACCAAATCGAGATGCGGATTGTGCGCCGGCGGCAGCGCGCGATGCACGGCCTCGAGCACGCTCTCATATTGCTGCGGGCCGGTGATCGAGAGCACGCTCGGGTAGGCCGCTTCGATCGCTTCCGGCTCGGCGCCCATGCAGCCGGTCACGATCACCTTGCCGTTCTCGGCCATGGCATCGCCGATCGCCGAGAGCGATTCCTGCTTGGCGCTGTCGAGGAAGCCGCAGGTGTTGACGATGACGATGTCGGCCCCGTCATGCTTGCGGGCGAGCTCGTAGCCCTCGGCGCGCAGGCGCGTGATGATGCGCTCGGAATCCACCAATGCCTTGGGGCAGCCGAGTGACGTGAATGAAATGCGCGGCGCTCTGTCCATATCGCCTGGGACCTGTTCAGCTCAATTGTCCGGATTTGGGATCCAAGTAATTGATCCCAAGGGAAAATTCAACCGTCCGGCGGGTTCCCGCGGTGGTAAAATGCAACGTGGGCCAACTCGATGAAATCATCCCGATGATCCGCTCATGAACCTTATCCGGACGACTGGGCACCAAACTAGCGCATGAGGGTGAGCGCCGCCGGGCTCTACCTCGTAGATTGACGTTTTTGGATATCCTTGCTGGGAGCTTCACTGCGATGCGCCGCTTCATCTTCGGCATGGTTTTCGCTGTCATTTCCTGGAGCGCGACGTTTCCGGCGCGGGCTGAAGTCGACAAGTTCTTACGTGTTTGCGACGGGCAAAAACGCCTCTGTCCGGAATTCAGGCCGCGTGTGCAGGCGCCCGATGGGTGGGCGAAGGACGAAGCCGCGAGCCTCAAATACGGCGCTACCATGTTTGTGCCCAACGGGAAGAGGTTCGGTAACGCCGAAGCAATCGTCTATGCCGATGGCCGCTATAACAGGGATCGAACCGAACTGGTTCAATGGGTCGCAAACAGCGATCAGAAATGGGCGGCGACATCCGGCAAGAATGCCAGGATCACCGTGCTTCCCTCGGACAACCCCAAGGTCATAATCAATCGCTACGACAATCCGTCCCTGAAGGACCAGCCGTTCGAAGTGGTTGCTCACTACGCCGATGTCGACAAGGATGGCAATTCCTACGTCGTGCGGTTGGCGGTCTCCGGCCTCAACGAGAGGGCGGTGCTGGCCGCCATGCCGCTTCTCGACAAGATGATCGCTGGCGCGAAGATTCCGTAACTGCCTGCTGTGAGTGTAGGACGATTGGTTGGGACACATGGAATGCACGGTCCGCTCCGCGCGCGAGGATGACGCCGGCGACATCAGCGCCGTCATCCTGCGCGCCCTGCGCGAAACCAATGCGAAGGACTATACGGCCGAGATCATCGAACGGGTCGAGCGCAGCTTCAGTCCGGACGCGGTGCTGCAGCTGCTCGGCAGGCGCACCGTGTTCGTCGCGACCAATGGTGGCCGCGTCGTCGGAACGGCGAGCCTTGACGGAAGCGTGGTCCGCACCGTCTTCGTGGCTCCCGATGCGCAAGCCCGGGGCGTCGGCAAATTGCTGATGGCCGAGATCGAGCGCACGGCGCGTGAGCGCAACATCCCGGTGCTGACAGTCCCGTCTTCGGTCACCGCCGAAACCTTTTACGCTCGGCTTGGGTTCAAAGCCGTGCGCGACAGCTACCATGGCGACGAGCGCACGATCATCATGGAGCGACTGCTCGATGACCCCGCATAGGGTCCGATCTGCCTGATCGACAGGCTCCGGCTAGTCCCAATTGCCCATAATAACAACCCTTTGCATTGTCCTCCGGCGTGCTATGGATGAATCGCCGGGTCGTGAGTGAGCTATGAGCGCCGAACAGTCGCCCAAAATCGTGATTGTCGACGAAAGCCCGATCCGGGCCGCGATCCTCGAGGAGGGGCTGCGGGAAGCCGGCTTCACGCAGGTCGTCCACATCCGCGAGATGCAGAGCCTGCTCGCGCGCATCTATGCCGTTGACCCCGACATCATCCTGATCGATCTGGAAAACCCCAGCCGTGACGTGCTGGAGGCGATGTTCCAGGTCAGCCGCGCGGTGCGGCGGCCGATCGCGATGTTCGTCGACCAGAGCGACACGGCCTCGATCCAGGCCTCCGTGGAGGCGGGGGTGTCGGCCTACATCGTCGACGGGTTGAAGAAGGAGCGCATCAAGCCGATCCTCGATCTCTGCGTCTCCCGCTTCAACGCTTTCGCAAAGCTGCAGGAGGAGCTGGAGCGCACCAAGTCGCAGCTCGAGGACCGCAAGATCATCGAGAAGGCCAAGGGCATCCTGATGAAGATGAAGGGCCTCAACGAGGACGAGGCCTATGTGCTGCTGCGCTCCACCGCCATGCGCGAGAAGAAGAAAATCGGCGAGATCGCGCAGTCGATCATCACCGCTGCGGAGATGCTGAAATGACCGCTCCCTTGCGCATCGGGTTCATCCCGCTGGTCGATGCTGCCGCCCTCATCGTCGCCGTGGACAAGGGATTTGCCGCCGCCGAGGGGCTCGAGGTCGAGCTGGTCCGCGAGGTGTCCTGGTCCAACGTCCGCGACAAGCTCAATATCGGCCTGTTCGACGCCGCGCATCTGCTCGCGCCCGTGGCGATCGCGTCCTCGCTCGGGCTCGGCCACGTCAAGGTGCCGATCGCCGCGCCCTTCAACCTCGGCATCAACGGCAACGCGATCACGGTGTCGCCGGTGCTCCATGCCGCGCTGATGGACGAGATCGACGGCGACCGCTTCGATCCGCTTGCGACCGCAAAGGCGCTGGCGAAGGTGGTCGCGAAGCGGCGCAAGGCGGGCACCGAGCCGCTCACCTTCGGCATGACCTTCCCGTTCTCGACCCACAATTATCAATTGCGGTTCTGGATGGCCGCGGCCGGCGTCGATCCCGACGAGGATTTGCGCCTCGTGGTGCTGCCGCCGCCCTACATGGTGGACAGCCTCAGGAGCGGCCATGTCGATGCGTTCTGCGTAGGTGCGCCCTGGAATTCGGTCGCGGTCGATCTCGGCATCGGCCACATCCTGCATTTCGCCTCCGACATTCTCGAACATGCGGCCGAGAAGGTGCTGGCCGTGCGAAAGGTTTGGGGCGACAAGCATCCGGACGTGGTCGCTGCCCTCGTTCGCGCGGCGCTCAGGGGTGCGGAGTTCATCGGCAATGCCGCCAACCTCGCCGAGGCGGCGCGGATTCTGGCGCAGCCGGACCGGATCGGCGTCGATGCCGAAATCATCCAGCGCAGCCTTACCGGGCGGCTGAAGATCTCGCCGGACGGCACGTTCCGTGAAAGCAGCCGCTATCTCCTGGTCGGACGCGAAGGGGCAGGGCGCCCCGATCCGGCCCAGGCCGCCTGGCTCTATGCGCAGATGGTGCGCTGGGGGCAGGCCCCGCTCACGCCCGACGGCGTCAGGACGGCCATGGCCGTGTTCCGCCCGGACCTCTATGACGCGGCGCTCGGCCGCCAGCAGTCCGAAGCGGCGGCGCCCTTCAGGGCGTTCGTCGGACCGGCCTTCAATGCCGACGACATCAGGGGGCATCTCGAGGCCTTCGAGGTCGGGCGCTGGAAGAGCTGATTCGTCATCTGCATCATTCTTGGGCAATTGCGAGCATAGGCTAAATTTTAAGCCGAGTGCTCGAATTTCATGAGCGGGGCCGGGGTCTGATTTGGTCGACGCCGCATCTAATCGATTGAAATATCTTATACTTTCATTTCGTCGAAGCTGGCACGGGACTTGTATGTTGCAGTGCGGCCAGCTTGTCACAGGCGCCTGCTGAGCCAAGTCCCACAGCAACGAAGCTGATCGGACCGTCGGGTGACAGAGCCGGCCTCATGGGCCAGCCGAGGTCTCCGCGGCTCTACCCGTTTTCCGTCAGGAGCTTCGTTACCGACCATGAAACTGGAATCCGTCGCAGTCGACTTTACGGACGAGCAGAAGCGTTATCTCGAAGGTTTTACGAGCGGCCTGCAGATCAGCCGGGTCGGCCGCGGCTTCGGCGGCGCCGGGAAGGCGAATGCCGAGCCGACCGGTCCCGACGCCGCGCACATCAAGGCGCAGGACAAGGTCGTCGCGTCGGGCAAGAAGCTCGCGGACCAGGAGAAGTTCAAGCGCGACGAACATCCCTTCGATGCCTGGCCGCGGCTCCGCCAGCAGGCGCTCGACAATGCGCCGCCCAGTCCCGCCGACAATTTCCGCTGGCGCTATTACGGGATCTTCTACGTCGCGCCGACGCAGGACTCCTACATGTGCCGCCTGCGCATCCCGAACGGCATCATGAAGCACTGGCAGTTGTCGGGGCTTGCCGATCTCGCCGACGAACTCTGCGGTCCCTACAGCCACGTCACGACGCGCGCCAACCTCCAGCTCCGCGAGCTGCCGCCGAAGCACGCGACGAAACTGATCGAGGGCATCCAGGACCTCGGTCTGTGCTCGCGCGGCTCCGGCGCCGACAACATCCGCAACGTGACGGGCACGCCAACGGCCGGCATCGATCCGCAGGAGCTGATCGACACGCGCCCGTTCGCGCGCGAATGGCACTATCACATCCTCAACGACCGCTCGCTCTACGGGCTGCCGCGCAAGTTCAACGTCGCCTTCGACGGCGCCGGCCGGATCGCGGTGCTCGAGGAGACCAACGACATCGCCTTCACCGCCTTCGAGGTGAAGGACGGCTTTGGCGTCGAGCCCGGGGTCTGGTTTCGCCTCGGTCTCGGCGGCATCACCGGACACAGGGATTTCGCAAAATACTCCGGCATCATCGTGAGGCCGGAGCAGGCGACCGCGGTGGCCGACGCCATCGTGCGCGTGTTCATCGAGCATGGCGACCGCACCAACCGCAACAAGGCGCGGCTGAAATACGTACTGGATACGATGGGCCATGACGGCTTCCTCAGGCACGTCGAGGAACGCCTGAAGACCCCGTTCGCGCGCGTGCCCGAGGAGGCGTTCGCGCCGCGCCCCGTAGCAGACCGCATGGCCCATATCGGCGTGCACAAGCAGAAGCAGGAGGGACTGAACTGGATCGGCCTGTCGCTTGCGCTCGGCAAGCTCAGTTGCGACCAGATGCGCGGCCTCGCCAAGGTCGCGCGCGACCTCGGCGACGGCGAGATCCGCCTGACGGTCTGGCAGAACCTCTTGATCCCGGGCGTGCGCGACGAAAATGTCGAGCTCGCCATTGCCGCGATCAAGGCGATTGGGCTCGCGGTCGAGGCCTCCCACATCCGTGCCGGCCTGATCGCCTGCACTGGCAATGCCGGCTGCCGCTTCGCCGCCTCCAACACCAAGCGCCACGCCGCCGAGATCGGTGACTGGTGCGAGCCGCGCGTCGCCATGGACAAGCCGGTCAACATCCATGTCACCGGCTGCCACCATTCCTGCGCGCAGCATTACATCAGCGACATCGGATTGATCGGCGCGCGCGTGCCGGTCGGCGAGGAGGATACGGTCGAGGGCTATCACCTCTTCACCGGCGGCGGCTTCGGCCCCGATGCCGATGTCGGGCAGGAGGTCTATCACGACCTCAAGGCCGAGGACGCGCCGAAGACGGTCGAGGCGCTGCTCAAGGCCTATATCGCCCACCGAGCCTCGCCCGACGAAACCTTCCTGTCCTTCGCACGCCGCCACGATGGCGAGACGCTGCGCAAGCTTGCAGACGCCCAATCGACTGACGCCAAGGTGACCGCATGAACCAGATCACGCCCCCGCCGAGGCTCGATATCATCCCGACCAGCGCCCCGTTCTCCGAGGCGCAGCGCTCCTGGCTGAACGGCTTCTTCGCTGGCCTGCTGTCGCCCGATGTGGCCGCGCCGCTGTCTCCGGAGCAGGGCGCCGCCGTCATGCCGACTGGCGATGGCGACGATGGCGAAGCGCCGTGGCACGACCAGACCATGCCGATCACCGAGCGGATGAAGCTCGCCGAGGGCCGTCCCGTGCGCCGCAAGATGATGGCGGCGATGGCGCAGCAGGATTGCGGCCAGTGCGGCTACAATTGCCACGACTATTCGGAGGCGATCGCGGGCCGTAGCGAGGCGCGGCTCAACCTCTGCGTTCCCGGCGGCAAGGAGACCGCGCGGATGCTGAAGTCGCTTTACGAGGAGCTCGACAAGGCGCCGGCGCCGAAGGCGGGTGACAAGGCCGATACGGTGGCGGCCCCCGCCGTCACCGTGACCATCGCCGAGCCCGGCCGCTCGCGCGACAACCCGACCGAGGCGACCTTCCTGTCCCGGCGCCTGCTCAACAAGGGCGCCTCCGAGAAGGAGACCTACCATGTCGAGTTCGATCTTTCCGCGAGCAAGCTCGACTATGTCGTCGGCGACTCCTTCGGCGTGTTCGCACGCAACGATGTCGGCCTCGTCGACCAGATCATCGCGCTGCTCGGCGCATCCCACACCACAAAAGTCAACGGCAAGACGCTGCGCGAGGCGCTGACCGATGACGTCTCGCTGTCGCCGGCACCCGACACGCTGTTCGAGTTGATCTCCTTCATCACCGGCGGCGCGCAGCGCGAGAAGGCGCGAGCGCTGGCGCAAGGCGAGGATCCCGACGGCGACGCCGCAACGCTCGACGTGATGGCGGCGCTGCAGAAATTTTCCGGGACGCGGCCGCATCCCGAAGCCTTCGTCGAGGCGCTGGAGCCGCTGCAGCCGCGGCTCTACTCGATCTCCTCGTCGCACAACGCGACGCCGGGAAAACTGTCGCTGACGGTGGACTCCGTGCGCTACGTGATCGGCAAGCGCAAGCGGCTCGGCGTTGCCTCGACCTTCCTCGGCGAACGCATCAACGAGGGCGAGAAGCTCAAGGTCTATGTGCAGAAGGCGCACGGTTTTGGCCTGCCGCAGGACCCGAAGACGCCGGTGATCATGATCGGCCCCGGCACCGGGATTGCGCCGTTCCGCGCCTTCCTGCTCGACCGCAAGGCGACCGGGGCGGCGGGCAAGAACTGGCTGTTCTTCGGTCACCAGCGCAGCGATTGCGATTTCTTCTACCGCGATGAGCTCAACGCCATGAAGACCTCGGGATTGCTGACGCGGATGTCGCTGGCCTGGTCGCGCGACGGCGAGAAGAAGTTCTACGTGCAGGACCGCATGCGCGAGGTCGGCCGCGAGGTGTGGACGTGGCTTGCCGAGGGCGCGCATTTCTACATCTGCGGCGATGCCAAGCGCATGGCCAAGGATGTCGAGCGCGCCTTGGTCGACATCGTCGCCCAGTTCGGCGCGCGTTCGACCGATGAAGCCGTGAGCTTCGTCGCCGAGCTCAAGAAGACGGGGCGCTTCCAGGCTGACGTGTACTAAGGCACGGGTTGATCAGGCTTAATCGGTCTCGCGGCGCAACCGCGAGGCCGCTCGCCGGCACAGGCCGGCATCAGTGCATGGGGTTGTTTTCGACATTTTTGATTCCGGGAACCGGAACCGGTTCCAATCGCCTCGGATTCTACCGAATAAGATTCTCGGAACCGGCCGATCGGAGAAATCTGAGCCTGCGATGGGCGCCTTGCGGAGAACTCGCATCGCTATTTCTGCCGCCGTCTTGCCTACGCCCGGGGGCGTCCCTTCATAATCTGCCGAATGGAACGTTGGAGATCGGCGATGCGCGAACTGTCGGCGGAAGCGAGACTACACTTCTACGCGCGCTCGCTCTCGCGCCGGACCGGGGCGAGCCTCAATCACGTCGCCCTCTACAGCGCCTTCGCCGTCATCACCGCCATCGTGTTCGGCACGCTGTCGGTGCATCCGTTCTGATCACGCCCCGCGCCTGAACGGCGCGACCTCGATCCCCGCATCCTTCAGCGCCTTCCGCAGGCCGCGCGCGATATCGACAGCACCGGGCGTATCGCCGTGGATGCAGACCGTGTCGGTGCGCATCTTGATGACCTTGCCGGTGACCGAGACCACGGCGCCGTCCTGCACCATGCGCACCACGCGATCGGCGATCGCCCTGGCATCGTGCAGCACCGCGCCGGGCTTCTTGCGCGAGACGAGGTTGCCGTCGTCCTCATAGGCGCGGTCGGCGAACACCTCGTGCACCATCGGCAGATTGGCGTCCTCGCCGGCCTTCACCAGTTTTGAATTGGCGAGCACGACGAAGATCAGGCTGGGGTCGACCGCCTTGATGCCGGCGGCGATCGCCTTCGCCGTCATGTCGTCCTCGCAGGCGACGTTGGAGAGCGCGCCATGCGCCTTCACATGCGTCACCTTGTGGCCTGCGGCGATCGCGATCGCCTGCAGCGCGCCGATCTGGTAGGCGACGAGGTTCTCGATCTCGGAGGCCTTCAGGCCCGCGATCGGATGCCGGCCAAAGCCGTGCAGGTCGCGGTATCCGGGATGGGCGCCGACCGAGACGCCGCGCGCCTTTGCAAGCTCGACCGTGCGCCGCATGATGTCGGGATCGCCGGCATGGAAGCCGCAGGCGACGTTGACCGAGCTCGCCAGCTCGATCATCGCGGCGTCGTTGCCCATCTCCCACGCGCCAAAACCTTCGCCGAGGTCGCAGTTGAGGTCGACTGTCTTCATGGGTGCTCCTCCGGTCTTGTTGTCGCTTACGGCTCCGCCGTGACCTGCCAGGTCCCGGCATCCATGGCGCTCACCGCATAGCCTGCGACATTGGCATCGCTGAGCGCCTCGATGTTGAGCGCGGTGCTGTCGAGCGGGCGCAAGCGATCGGGCAGGCTGCGGATCAGCTGCGCGAATTTGCGCGCCTCGTCCTGCGCCTCGGCCATGCTGACGGCCTCGAAGCGGAACGCCGTTCCCGCCGAAGTCTGCGCCAGCCGGCCGACATCCGCGGTGATCACCGTTGCGATCTTCGGGTAGCCGCCGGAAGTGCCGCGGTCCATCATCAGCGCGATCGGCGCGCCGTTGCCGGGCACCTGGATGCTGCCGTTGACGGTGCCGTCGGAGACGATGTTGTGGCCGTGCATATGCTTGATCGGCGGGCCTTCGAGCCGGTAGCCCATGCGATCCGAGGTCGCCGAGATCTTCCACTCGCTCTCCAGGAACAGCGCCTTGTTGGCGTCGTCGAACTCGTCGTCCTGCGGGCCCAGCACGACGCGGATCGGGCCTGTTGCCGGCTTCGGCAGCTCGATGCGCAGGTCGGGCGCGCCGCTCGCGGCATCGACGCTGAATTCGTCGCCGGCCTGCAGCGGGCGCGGGTAGGGGCTGCCCAGCCCTGCGCGGGCGTTGACTGCGAGGCTGCCGAACACCGCCTCGCCCCTGATCCCGCTTTCGATCGCGAGATAGCTGAAGGCGCCGCCGCGGGCAAAGCCGAGCGTCAGCGTCTCGCCATCCTGCAGCGTCACGGAGGTGTCCATGGCCACCGGTTTCCCGGCGACGTCGGCGTTGCGCGGCGCGCCCGCGATCGCGACGCGCACGGCGCCGTCACGCGCGGTGAACGCGGCGCCGAACGGACCGATCTCGACAGCGGCCGCGAACGCCTCGTTGCCGACAAGAGTGTTCGCCGCTGCCAGCGCCAGCCGGTCCATCGCCCCGCTCGGCGTCAGGCCATAGCGCTGCGTGCCGTGCCGTCCGCCGTCCTGGACGGAGCTCGCAGGCCCGATGCTGGCGACGACGAGCCGGCTCATGCGACCACCTGCTCGGCGACGATCTCGCCGGCTTCGGCGGCGCGGTCCTGCTCCTCGAAGGTCTTATGGTCGATGGCGAAAAACGTCACGCGATCACCGGGTTCGGTGAGGAAGGTCGGATTCCGGTGGAGCTGATAGGTCCGCACCGGCGTGCGGCCGAGCAGATGCCAGCCGCTGGGGGCAGCCAGGCACTGGATGCCGGCCTGGACGCCGCCGATCGAGATCGTGCCGGCCGGCGTGAGCAGCCGCGGTGACTGCCGCCGCGACATGTGCAGCGATGGATCCAGGCCGCTGAGATAGGACCAGCCCGGCGTGAAGCCGATCATGGCAACGCGGTAGTCGCCGCCGGTGTGGCGCGCCACGATATCGTCCGGCGTCGTGTTCAGCGCTTTTGCGACATCCTCCAGATCGATGCCGTGCTCGCCGCCATAGGCGACCGGGATGCGCCAGCGGCGCGCCCTGGTGGCCGGCGGCAGCGGCTCGCCGGCGAGCGCGAGCAGCTTCTCGCCGAGCGCGTCGAAGCCGATCTGGTTGGGATCGTAATGCACGAGCAGCGAGCGATAGGTCGGCACGGCCTCGGTGATGCCGTCGATGCCTGCGGCTGCGAGCGCCTTGTCGAGCGCCAGCACGCGCTGGTTGGCCTCGTCGTCGATGGTGCGGCTGAACTCAACCGTGACGGCACTGTCGCCACTGGCGAGCAGGCGGAGCGGGGGAAGCGTCGCGGCCATGAGCTGTCGAAACTGCGCCTCGGGGACAAGCGCGGGCCCAGCCTTGAGGTCCGCGTCATCTCTGCTTCGCCTAGATGCGCCCGCAATGCAAGACCGTCCGATAAAGCCTTGTTATCGCGTCGCATAACAGCCCTGCGGTCCCCGTTCTTGGCCCTTGACGGCAAGCGCCCGGCTCGCAAGATGCGCGGCATCCTTTTCGCCCCTCCGGAGCTCGTCTGTTTCCATGTCGCTGTCCCCCGAAGCCCGCAAGACCCTCGCCGGCATCACCACTGCCACCATAACCACGGTCCTGCTGAAGAAGGGCCTGCGCAATGTCTGGATGCGCGGCGCGCGCCCGCTGCGCCCGGGCCTGCCGCGCCTGGTGGGACCGGCCTTCACGCTGCGCTTCGTGCCGGCGCGCGAGGATTTGGCGACGCCGGAATCCTGGTCGTCGCCGATCTCGACCCGCACCGCGATCGAGGCGATGCCGGAGGGCTGCATCGCCGTGGTCGATGCCATGGGCATCACCGATGCCGGCATCTTCGGCGACATTCTCTGCGCCCGCATGGTCAAGCGCGGCGTCACCGCGCTCGTCACCGACGGCGTGGTGCGCGACGTCGAGGGCGTGCTCGGAACCAACCTGCCGGTGTGGTGTGACGGCTATGCCGCGCCGCCGTCGGTGGCGGGCCTCACCTTCGTCGGCTGGGGCGAGCCGATCGGCTGCGGCGGCGTCGCGGTGTTCCCGAACGACGTCGTGGTCGCTGACCAGGACGGCTGCGTCCTGATCCCGCAGGCGATGCTCGACCACGTGCTTGCCGAGGGCGTCGAGCAGGAACGGATGGAAGCCTGGATCGTCAACGAGGTGAACAACGGCGCGGCGCTGCCGGGCCTCTATCCCATGAACGCCGAGACCAAGGCGCGCTACGCCGCCAGCAAGAAGTAACAGCAAGCGAGGACCCCCCATGGAGATCACCGTCGCCGGCACGCGGCCGACCCGCCGCGCGCCCAAGGAAAACTTCACCGGCACCGTGCTGCAGGACCCCATCAACACGGCGCCGGCACCGGCGCGGCTGAACTGCTCGCGCGTCTCGTTCGAGCCGGGCGCCCGCACCAACTGGCATCACCATCCGCTCGGGCAGACGCTCTACGTGATCTCGGGCGTCGGCCGCGTCCAGACCAAGGGCGGCCCGGTCAAGGAAATCCGTCCGGGCGACACCGTCTGGATCCCGCCGAATGAAGTGCACTGGCACGGCGCCTCGCCGAACAACAGCATGTGCCACATCGCCATGCAGGAAGCGCTCGACGGCGTGTTCTCGACCTGGCTCGAGCCGGTGACGGACGCGGAATACGGCGCAGCACTGGGCTAAAGACAAAGATAAAGGGGGCCGCAGATCGCGGCCCCTCTTTCTATGATCGTCGGGAAAGAAACTCAGTTCACCCGCGTCCAGGTCTGGCCGCCGCAGAACATGCCGCCGAAGGCGCAGCCCTGCACGCGCAGGCGATCCGTGCCCTTCATCGCGATCGTGGAATCGTAGGTCGAGCCGGTGTTGGGATCGAGGATGCGGCCGGACCATTTCTGGTCCTTGCCGGGCTTCATGTTGATCAGGATCTGCTCGCCGTTCTGGTTCGACTTGGCGTCGACCGAATAGCCGCACAGATTGGTGCCGCACTGCTCGATGCGGATCTTGCCTTCCTTCTCTTCGGTGAGCCAGATGCCGAGCGGCGAGGTGGGTTCGCGCGTCGGCGCGGCGGCCGGAGCCGGCGCGACTGCGGCGGCCTGAACAGGTGCACGCGCCGGGGCAGGCGGAGGTGACGCCGGGGGCGCTGGCGGAGCGACGGCGACAGTCGCAGGCGGCGGCCCCGGGGGCGGGGCCACGGCGACAGTCGGGGGCGGTGCGACAGGTGCCGCCTGCTGCTGTTCGACAGGCGCAGGCGCTGGCTGCGGTGGGGGCGGCGGCAGCACGGCTGTCTCGGCCGGCGCGCTGTTGGCGGTCGTGGTCGGTGGCGGAGCGGGTGGCGGCGCGATTGCAGCGGCCGCCGGAGGCTGTTCGGGTGCTGGCGGCGGCGCTGCGGCGGGAGCGGCCGGGGCCTGCGGATCGGTTCTGGCTTGTTGCGGCGGCTGCGGGCTCGACTCGTTCTTCTTCGCCTTCTTCGCCTTGGTCTGGCCGGTGTTGTCGTAGACACCCGGGATCTGCACCGTGCCGCGGTCGGGATCGATGCGGATGGTGCGACCGCCATATTCGAACTGGTACTGCGCCTGCGCGGCGGTGCTCGCCAAAAGGAATGCGGCCGTGGCCAACAGCTTCCTCATTTCCGTCTCCTGAGAGGTGATCCCCGCACGAGGCTTACGCCCCGGCCCAATCGCGAAAAGTGATCTAGATCACTGTCCTCGGTATGAGTCGTGTTCCCGCGGCTCCGGGTTCAATACGCTAGGTGCGGGTCCAAAGTTTGGCCGGGGCGGCAGGGACCTAGTCGAACCAGGCGGCGTAGATCTTCTTGTAGCTGCCGTCCTCCATCGAGATGTGCAGCCACTGGTCGACGAAGGCCTTCAGCGCCACGTCGCGCTGCAGCCAGTAGGCCTTCTCGGAGAAGTCGAACGGCTTTTCGGGATGCACCGCGCAGAGCACGCCGGCGTGCTGCTTCTGCTGGTAGCGGGTTTCGGAGGCGTCCGTCATCATCAGATCAGCATTGCCCTTGGCGATCTCGTCGAAGATCACGGTGTTGTCGGGGAAGACGGTGATCTCGGCGTCCTTGATATTGGCGCGCGCGAAGCGCTCGTTGGTGCCGCCGGGATTGACGATGACGCGGGTGCCCTTCTTGTCGATGTCGGGAAGCGTCTGGTACTTGCCGACGTCGGCGCAGCGGGTGATCGGCGTCTTGCCCTCGCGCATGATCGGCGTGGAGAAGAAACCCTTCCTCTGCCGGTCGAGCGTGACCGAGACGCCGCCCATCGCGATGTCGAACTGGTCGGCCTCGAAATCCTTCATCAGCTTCGGCCAGGCCGTCGGCACGAATTCGACCTTGACGCCGAGAGCCTTGCCGAGCGCCTGCGCCATGTCGACGTCGAAGCCAGAGAACTGCTGCGTGGTCTTGTCCAGATAGGTGAAAGGCTTGTAGTCACCGGTCATGCCGACGCGCAAGCTGCCACGCTTGATGATCTCGTCGAGGCGTGACGGCGCCTGCTGCGCATGGGCCGAAAAATTCATCAGCAACGCCACGGCCAGGGCCGCCAGGATTCGAACGATCATCTCTTTTCCACCCATGCCCGAGCTGCCATTGTGCAGCCCTTGTCGGGTCGATTTAGACCAGATGCCCGTCGCTGGCGAGGCGGAATTGAAAGGAATTTTGAAGGTGACGATCTCGATGTATGAGGCCTCGGTCGGCCACTTCGTGCCGTACTTGCGCAACCTGTCCGCGCTGCTCGACAAGGGCGTCGCCTATGCCGAGACACGCAAGTTTAATCCTGCCGTTCTGCTCGGCATGCGGCTCGCGCCGAACATGTACGACCTGGCGCAGCAGGTCGGCGAGGCCTGCCGACACGCCACGGTGGCGTCCGCGTTGCTGGCGGAGCGCGAGCCGGTGGCGTTGCCGGCGCTCGAGCACGACATGGCCGGACTGCAGGCGCGCATCGCGACCTCGATTGAATTCATCGAAGGCCTGCCGCGCGCCGAGATCGACGCTTCGGCGGAACGGAATGTCTTTTTCAGGCTGAAGAACGGGACCGAGCTGCCGTTCACCGGCAAAACGCTGCTGCTGACCTTCAGCGTCCCGCAATTCTACTTTCACGTCACGACGGCCTACGACCTGCTGCGGCACGCGGGCGTCGAGCTCGTGAAGAAGGATTATCTCGGACGCAGGTAGTTACGATTCGCCCTTGCGCTCGAAATCGGCGAGCGAGCTGCGGCCGGCGATCTCGCTGCGCAGCGCCTCGAAGCGCCGATGCGCCTCGTCCTCGCGCGAATCGACGAAGTGCACGGCGGCCTCGCTCGTCATCGGGCCGCTGACCACGGGCGCGGACTGCTCGCCGATGGTCTCGTGCACATAGTACTGGCCGTCGTCGCCGCGATGGACGGTCCATTTGAGACGGATCGCGACCATCGGGCCGGGACCGACCTTGCTGTAGCCCTCGGCATCGGCGTGCTCCGGCGCCAGCGGCTGCTCTTCGACAACCGGATGCTCTTCGGCGGCCTGATGCTCGTCGGCGCGCGAATGCTGGGCAACGGCTCGATGCTCATCGGCGACCGCCGAGTCAGTCCCGGTATCCCGGACGACGAGGGCCGCCTCGGGGTTTTCCAAAATGCTGGCGATGGTCGCCAGCGCATGGTCGGTCGGATCGATCTCTGACAACGGTCATCCTCCAGCTCGAGGCCGCCGGCATATCTGTCCCACTGCCAGCGCGGCCGACCTTATTACGCGGGTTTGATTAAGGCTGAGTTGGGGCCCCATCTGCACCAAAATGGGACGCATTCTGGCGCCCCTGGGGCGGCCAGCCAGCCGGCCTGCGATTCGCGTCAGCCGAGAATATCCTGGTTGATGATGTTCTGCCGGATCGGATCCCCGTCCAGCACGCTCAGGATGTTGCGGGCCGTCTGCTCGCTCATGCGGTCCACGGCCTCGACGGTGACGCCGGCGACATGGGGCGCCATGATGACGTTGGGCAGCGCGAACAGCGCGTTGGTGACCGGTGGCGGCTCCACTTCGAACACGTCGATGCCGGCGCCGGCGAGCTTGCCGGAGACGAGCGCGTCGTACAGCGCCGCCTCCTTCACGATGCCGCCGCGCGCGGTGTTGACGAGATAGGATTTTGGCTTCATCCGGCCGATCCGGTTCGCGTCGAACAGGCCGACGGTTTCCGGCGTCTTCGGGCAATGGATGGTGACGAACTCGGCGCGGGGCAGCGCCGCGTCGAGATCGGCGACCGGCTCGCAGCCGGCGGCCTTGATCTCGGCCGCGCTCTTGTAGGGGTCGTAGACGATGACGTTCATCTCCATCGCCAGGCAGCGCCTGGCGGTGCGGCTGCCGATGCGGCCGAAGCCGATGATCAGCACGGTCTTGCCGTAGAGATCGAACGGCAGCATGCCGAGCCGGTTAGCCCATTGGCCGTCCTTGACGCAGGCATGCATCTCCTGGGCGCGCTTGGCCAGCGTCAGCATCATGAACAGGGCCTGCTCGGCGACCGAGGGCGAGTTCGCGCTGCCCGCGACCATCAGGGGCACCTTGCGGCGGGAGAGAGCGGGCACATCGACCGCGTCGTAGCCGACGCCGATCCGCGTCACCACCTTCATGTCTTTCGACGCTTCGAGCTCGGCCTCGCCGAAGGCGGTGGCACCGAGCGCCACACCGTGCACCGGCGCATGACTCTTCAGCATCGCCTCGAAATCCTTCGCCGAGATCAGGTTCGGAAACTCGACGAGCTCGATGTCATCCCGCTGGGTGAGGAGGGCGCGTGCCCCTTGCGACAAGGTTTGTGTAACAAAAATCTTCTTCTTGTTGGTCGCCATTGTCCCCTGCCTGCACGAGTTTCTTGACCGGCGGTCACAAGACGACGCCGGTCTCCTCGTTTAGCAGGTGCATGTTGTTGAGGTCCATCGCCAAACGCATGGGTGCCCCGTCGGTGGCGCCGGCATTGGGATCGACGCGGCCGCAGACCGGCGTACCGTCGAGCCCGAAATAGACCAGGGTCTCCATGCCCATCGGCTCGGTGACGTCGAGCACGGTGTCGAAGCTCTCGATCCCCGGTCCGTGATGCGCATGCGATTCGGTGAGATGCTCGGGCCGGAGGCCGAGCAGCAGCTTGTCGGTGCGCGGCAGCGCATTATAGCGGGCGGCGCGGGCGGCCGGCAGCGCAAAGGCGATGCGGTCGGTCAGGCGAATCTGAAGCGAGCCGCCGACATCCTCGAGCCGGCAGGGAATGAAGTTCATCGCGGGCGAGCCGATGAAGCCCGCGACGAAGCGCGTCGCCGGCTTGTGGTAGAGCTCGTTCGGCGTGCCGATCTGCTCGATGCGTCCCCTGTTCATGACCACGACGCGATCGGCGAGCGTCATCGCCTCGACCTGGTCGTGGGTGACGTAGACTGTCGTGGTGCGCACCTTCTGGTGCACCTTCTTGATCTCGATCCGCATCTGCACGCGCAGTTTTGCGTCGAGATTGGACAGCGGCTCGTCGAACAGGAAGACCTTTGGATTGCGCACGATGGCGCGTCCCATCGCCACGCGCTGGCGCTGGCCGCCGGAGAGCTGCTTCGGCTTGCGGTCGACCAGGTCGGTGATGTCGAGCAGGCGGGCGGCTTCCGTCACCCGCGCCTTGATCTCCGCCTTGGGGTAGTGCTTGAGCCGCAGTCCGAACGACATGTTCTCGGCGACGGTCATGTGCGGATAGAGCGCGTAGTTCTGGAACACCATGGCGATGTCGCGATCCTTCGGCGGCACGTCGTTGACGATGTCGCCGCCGATCATGATGTCGCCGTCGCTGATGTCCTCGAGGCCCGCGATCATGCGCAGCGTCGTCGACTTGCCGCAGCCGGAGGGGCCGACCAGCACGATGAACTCGTGGTCGGAAATGTCGAGATCGATGCCGCGCACCGCCTCGACGTCGTCGTAGCGCTTGACCACCTTACGCAAGGAAACGTCGGCCATAAAACCTGAACCTTTCGATCTCAACCCTTGGTCGCACCGGCGGTGAGGCCGGCAATGTAATAGTCCATCAGGAAAGCGTAGATGATCAGCGGCGGGGCCGCGCCGAGCAGCGCGCCGGTCATGATCTGCCCCCAGTTGAAGACGTCACCCTTGATCAGCGTCGTGGTGATGCCGACCGGCAGCACCAGCTGGTCCACCGACGTGGTGAACACCAGCGGATAGAGGAACTGGGCCCAGGAGACCGTGAAGGCGAAGATCGTCGCGGCGATCAGGCCGGGCAGCGCCACGGGAATGAAGATCCGCGTCAGCGTCTGGAGCCAGGAGGCGCCGTCGATGAGGGCGGCTTCATCCAGCTCCTTCGGGATCGAGGCGAAATAGCCGATCATGATCCAGGTGCAGAACGGCACCGTCAGTGTCGGATAGATGAACAGCAGGACGTACCACCGATTGAGCAGCGTGATGCCGGTCACGTCCTGGATCACCGCGAGCATCTTGAACAGCGGGATGAACAGCAGGCTGTCCGGGATGAGGTAGGTGAGGAATACGCCGGTGGCGAGCGTCGCCGAGCCCCAGAATTTCATGCGGGCCAGTGCAAAGGCCGCCGGGATGCTGATCAGCATCGTGATGACGACGACCACGATCGCCACGATCGACGAATTCCAGAAGAAGCGCAGGAACTGGTTCGAGGTCAGGAGTTCGACATAGTTCGACAGGGTCGGGTGGAACACCCACCACGGGTTGGTCGCCGCCGATATCTCCGCGCTGCTCTTGAGCGAGGTGATCAGCATGTAGAGCGGCGGTGTCAGGAAGAAGATCGCAAACAGTACGAGGAAGAAGTAGGACCAGCGCAGCGCCCAGGCACGGTCCCGGCTCATGCTGCCGTACTTGACCTTGCGCGTCGGTCCGGCCTTGTCGATCGTAAGCGTGCTCATGCTTCATTTCCGCGTTTGGAGACATCGCGCAGGATGAAGATCGCGGCGATGGCCAGGATCGGCACCATGAACAGCGAGACACTCGCGCCGAGCGGAATGTCACTGCCTTCGATGCCGACCTTGAAGGCCCAGGTTGCAAACAGGTGGGTCTTGTCCAGGGGGCCGCCCGAAGTCAGGATGCGGACGATGTCGAAATTCGCGAAGGTCACGATCAGCGAGAACAGCGCCGTGATCGCGATGATGTTGCGCATCATCGGCAGCGTCACGTACCAGATCTTTTGCCACCAGTTGGCGCCGTCGATCGCCGCGGCTTCGTAGAGCTGGTCGGGCACGGACTTCAGCGCGGCCAGGTACATGATCAGGAAGAACGGCGCGCCGTACCAGACGTTGACCAGGATGACGGAGAATCGCGCCCAGAAGGTGTCGCCGAGCCAGTTGACGGGACCGATACCGAACAGGGAGAGCGTGTAGTTGAAGGCGCTGTAGGAGGGGTCGAACAGCCACAGCCAGGCGAGCGTGCTCATCGCGGGCGGGATCACCCAGGGCACCAGCAGCATGCCGCGCCATTTGCGCTGCTTCTTGCCCGGAATGTTGTGGACGAAATGGGCGACGATGAAGCCGATCAGCGCCTTGAAGAACACCGCGGTGAGGGCAAAGATGCAGGACTGCTTCACCACCATCCAGAACGTGTCGCGCTTGAACAGGAACTGGAAGTTGCCGAGCGCGACGAACTTCTGCATCGACTTGTTCAGCGTCGCGAGATGGACGGAGTAGAGCGCGGGATAGAGCACGAGCAGCCCGACCAACAGGATCAGCGGCAGCGTCAGCATGAACGCGACGGTCGATTTTCGTCCCAGGATGTTGCGGAGGCTCGTCGGCTTGCGCGCGCGCGCCGCGCTGACTGTGTGACCTTGCTCAACGACGACGTCGGCCATGGTGTCGCTTTCTTGGAGAGGAATGGCAAAGCCGGCCCAATTCGGTCGGCTTCCTGCGATGGGAGCGGCACGGGCGCCTGGCGGCTCACGCATCAAGCGTGAACCGCCTGGCACACGCCCGGCATCAACTCCGCATGAAGCCTTCGCACTCGCCTTCAGCCCAGGCGAGGGTGGCTTCCATCTTCTCGCCCTGCGCAAAACGCAGAGCCATCTTGGTCAGCGTCGCCTGGAAGTAGATCTGCTGGGCGATCTTGGGCGGCGCCGGAGACGCTGCGATCGACAGCGTCTGGTGGTTGTTGGGGTTCGGATAGTGATAGAGCGTTCCCTTTGGCGGCCCTTCCTCCGCCCATGTCTTCAGCGTCGTCATGTTGGCGTAGGCGGGCAGGTCGTAGCCGCCGCTTGCCGCTACGAATTTCGCGATCGAGTCCGGCTGCGACAGATGGGTCAGCAGGCTCTTGGCCGCCTCCTTGTTCTTGCTGAAGCTCCAGAGGCCCCAGAAGTACGGCAGGAAGGGTGCAAAGCGCCCCTTCGGGCCGGCCGGGAAGCCATGCGTCCAGCACTGCTCGGCGACCTGCGGTGCGTCGCGCTTGGCGACGGCCCAGGCGCTCGGCGGGTTGAGGATCATCGCGCCGCGGCCCGAGATCAGCCATTTGTTGTTGGAGGCGTCGTCCCAGGACGGCGCATCCGGCGGCAGGAAGGCGATCAGCTTCTTGTAGTATTCGAGGGCCTGGCGAACGGCGTCGGTCTTCACGGTGACCTCGCCCTTGGCGTTGACGAGCTCCGCGCCGAACGACTGGAAGATCGCGCCGGCCGTGTCCACGCTGTCGGTGGTTTCGCCAAGACCGATACCGAACGGGTTGCCGCCCTTGTGGCAGGCCTCGGCCGCCTTCAGGAACGTCTCCATCGTCCAGTTATCCGCCTTCGCAGGCGCGCCCGCCGGGTACATTTCCTGGACGTCGATGCCGGCGTGCTTCTTCATCAGATCGATGCGCGAGCAGGGGCCCTTGATCTGGCTTCCCGGGGTCGCGGGCACGGCGAGCCATTTGCCGCCGACCTGACCGAGATATTTGGTGGTGCCGTTCACCTCGCCGTTCAGCTTGATGAGCGGCTCCATGACGTCGTTGACCGGCTCGAGATTCTCCGAATAGGCGTGCGGCCACCAGGTCGGCATCTGCAAGATGTCGTGGCCGGACTTGGCCTGGGCTTCGGCCGCGACGGTGAGCTGGATCTTGTTGTTGTTGCTGGTGATGTAGTCGATGGAGACCTCGACCTTCTCCTTCTCGGCCCATTCCTTGACCATGGCCGTGGAGGCGTCGTTGGCGTTGGGCACCCAGTGGTCCCAGAAGCCGATCGATACTTTGCCGGCGGCGTAAGCGCCTCGGACATAGGGCGCCGTGATCAGCGCCGCGGAGGACATTGCAGTGGCAGCCACAAATTGACGTCGCGTCAGTCTCTTGCGTGACATCTCGTTTCCTCGCTTGGGTGTTTGTTGTTGGAGTTTCCTCAGTCTTCTTGCACTTCTCGTTCTGGCGTTTCTTGTTGGAACCGTCGTCCGGCGTGAAAATTCCACGTCTAGCCGCGGCGAATTGGTAGCGCGATCAGATCATGATTGGTTGCGTCTGTCGAGAAAGCCGAACAGCGCTCTGCCTAAAACTAACGTTGCGTATGGACGGCAGCCGCCTGCGCATAGGTCTTGAACCGGGGGCGCTCTTTTTGCGACGCACACTTCGCGGCGGGCCGGGCTTGAGACGCGCCGCGCGCAATTACGCCGCAGTTCCGAACAAGCTTGCATAACCGCTTCCTGCGCAAGACTTTTCGGAAGGCGGAAGGGCAATTGCTCGCGGCTGGACCTCGGCGCGGCGAAAACGATAGAGTTGCAACGGGCAGGGCGGCTGCCGTTCTCAAACAGGGGCAAGCGGATCGAGATGCAGACTGGAAAGATCAACCCGGCGACGCCAGCGCCGCGTCGCCTGCAAAGATGGCTCGTGCTCGGCTCCGTGCTTTCAATTCTGGTCGGCGCTGCCGCGGTGGCGAATGCACAAGGTTTGGTCAAGGGGGTCCAGGACGGGGCCGCGGCCGGCAACAAGGCGGCGGGTCCGGTTGGCGGCGTTCTCGGCGGCGCGATCGGAGGCGTGGTCGGCGTCTTCACCGGCGTGCTCGGGGTCGGCAACAACAACACTCCGCCGCCTGCCAAGGACGGCAAGGACGGCAAGGATGCCAAGGATGCCAAGGATGCTAGCAAGGATGCCAAGCAACCGGGCACGGGCAAGGACAAGGATGCCAAGAGCGCCAAGGCCGGCAAGGGCGCGAAGGCGACCAAGGAAGCCAAGAACGTGCCTCAGGAGAGCAAGGACAAGGATGTCACGGTTCTGACCCAGAACGGTGCGCCGCAGCTCACCGCCGAGCAGATCGTTTCCAACAGCGACGCCTATATCGAGCGCATCAAGACCCAGCTCAACCTCACGCCCGATCAGGAGAAGCACTGGTTCGGCTTCTCCAGCGCAATGCACTACCTGGGACACAACGGCGCGGAACGGCTCAACCTGCGGATTTCGCGGGCGAAGCGGGATCCGCCCGACGACATCATCGAGCAGATGCGCAACGAAGCGCAGTTCCTGATTGATCGCGCCGCCGACCAGCGCAACGTCGCAGATGCCGCCGAGCCGCTCTTTTCGAGCCTCGACGACAAGCAGAAGCAGGTGTTCATCCAGGAGATGGTGCATCTCAGCCACGAGCGCGGGCTGGATTGATCGAACTTGAATCGGATTGCGCGCGTTCAGGGAATGTCGCTCGCCACGAATTGGTGAATTCTCTGCGCAGTTCGGCTATGCTTTGCTTCGCGAGATGATTGCGGAGTTGATATGGCGGACGAACTCGCCGTTTTCCTTGTCGAAGACGAGGCGTTGATCCGGATGATGATCGCCGACATGGTGGAGGAACTCGGCCACCATGTCGTCGCCCAGGCCGACAATGTGCGCGACGCGAGCGCCTTCGCGATGACCGCCGAGTATGATTTCGCCATCCTCGACATCAATCTGATGGGCCTCTACGTCGATCCCGTCGCTGACCTGATCGAGCGGCGCGGCAAGCCGTTCCTGTTCGCGACGGGCTACGGGCCGGAATTGCTGCCGTCGCTGCTGCGGCGCAGGCCGATCCTGCGCAAGCCGATTGCCCTCGACGAGCTCAAGGCCATGATCAACACGCTGTTTCCGGATGCGGCAACACCGGCTCGAGGCTGATCGCGCTGAAACGAAAATGGCCGCCCGAGGGCGGCCATTCGATTGCAGTGATATTCGAAGGTCTCACATCAGGCCGGCGCTGAGGTCGATGCCGTGCGCCATCAGGCCGAAGGACGCGAGGAGGCCGACGCAGCAGATCAGGATGATGGTTGCGAACGAATGGTCGGTCGCGCGGGCTTCGATGCTGACGGGTGCCGAGACCAGTGAAATCATGCTCATGTTCATTCCCCCCTGTGTTGATCCTGAATTGCATCAGGTACGGGGGAAATCTTAGAGCAAAAAGTTTTACACAGGATTGCGATGCGTCCTTAACGGAATCGCAATCGGTCGCATGTCCGCGGCGACAAAGCAGGCTGCAAGCCTCAGTTGCGGCCGGCTCGCAACACCGTGGCGATGGTTTGGGCAGTCATGGCCGCGCGGTCGGAGGCGCGCTGGGCGGCGAGCCGGTCCCTGGCCTTTTCCTCGATCAACAGCTCGATCAGCGCGAGCCGCTTGCTCTCGTCGTCCGCCTCGCGCAGCAGGCGGTGATAGCGATCATGATCGAAGCCCGAGCCTTGCCTGGTTGTGTCGGCCCTGGTCATGTCGGCTTTGGTTGTGTCGGCCGGGTCCTGCTTGCCGACGTTCTCATCTTGCATGTCACGCCCCCGCAACGACGCCAGACCGAATTGTCTAGCATCGGACCCAGGCGGGCAAGGTCATTCCGGGGTGAAACTGCGCGCGCGACGCAAACACCTGTTAATACTTAATACCGGTGCGGCTGGCTCAACCGGGATTGTGGTCGGCAAACATCTTCAACCCGACAAAGCTCGCATCGGGCTTGGTGACGAGCCGGGTCGGGACGTTGTGCAGATAGTCCTGGAAGCGTCCCTTGGCCTCGAACCGGGCCCGGAACGCCGAGGCCGCGAGGAACTCGGGAAAGCGCGGCACGATCCCGCCGGCGATGTAGACGCCGCCGCGGGCACCGAAGGTCACGGCGAGATTGCCGGCGACGGAGCCGAGGATGGCGCAAAACATCTCCAGGGCCGCGCGGCTGACCTCGCAGCTGCCATCCAGCGCCGCCTTGGTGATGCCTGCGGCGTCGCGCTGGGTCACCCGGACGCCGTCGACCTCCGCCAAGGCCTCGTACAGGCTTTGCAGGCCGGAGCCGGACAGCGCGCCGCGCTCGATGGAGACATGGCCGAAGCGCCGGCGCAGAACCGCGATCACCCGGTCCTCGCGGTCGTTTTCGGCCGGTAGCGTGGCGTGGCCGGCCTCGGTGACGACGGCGAGCCGGGCGCCATGGCGCTCGACCAGGCATGAGACGCCAAAGCCGGTCCCGGGCCCGACCACCAGAAGGGGCTCCCCCGCCATTCCGGACTGCCCGCCGAGCGGGATCATGTCGGCGGGCTGCAGGGCGGGCAGCGACCAGGCCAGCACCTCGAAATCGTTGAGGACATGGACGCTGTCGAAGCCGAGCGCCGGCTGCAGCTCGTTGCCGTCGATGATCCAGGGGCTGTTGGTCATGACGCAGCGGTTGTTGGTCACGGGGCCGGCGACGGCCAGCACGGCCTTTCTGGGTTTTTCGGAGCCGGACCGCCGCAGGACGTCGCTGATCGCTTCCCTGACCGTCGGGACGTCGGCAACCCTGACATAGTCGATCGATCCGAGCTGGTCGCCGTTGCCCAGCGCAAAGCGTGCGTTGGTGCCGCCGATATCGGCGAAAAGAATGTTTCCTGTCCTGACGACACTCATGACGATCCGGCTGCCGCGGCCTTGCCGGCTGCGGGAACCCTTGCCTCCGCTGCTTCGATCCGGTCCGCAAGGCGCGGACCTCCGAGAATCCGTCCTCAGGTGCGGCTAGTCAACACGGTCGGCGCCAATCCGTTGCATGCGGTTGCGAAGCGGCGCGGGAAGATCGACACTGGGAGAAGCGTTCGGCGCCTGTCGCGCCGGACGGAAGGTACGAGACCTGCGATGAAGATTTCCGATCGCGACGTGCTGCTGGTCATCGACGTGCAGAACGACTTCTGCACCGGCGGAGCGCTCGCCGTTCCCGATGGCGAGAAGGTCGTCCCCGCCGTCAACCGCATCGCTCAAAAATTCGCCAACGTGGTCCTGACCCAGGACTGGCATCCGGATGACCACGTGTCGTTCGCGCCGAACCATGCGCGCAAGCAGCCGTTCCAGACCATCGAGCTCGACTATGGCACCCAGGTGCTCTGGCCGTCGCATTGCGTGCAGGGCTCCTCGGGCGCCGAATTCCACCGCGATCTGGAGGTCGCGCGGGCCAATCTCGTGGTGCGCAAGGGGTTTCGTCGCGGCATCGATTCCTATTCGGCGCTGTTCGAGAACGACCGGAAAACGCCGACCGGCCTGCTCGGCTATCTTCGCGAGCGCGAGCTGAAGACAATCTTCGTCGCAGGCCTCGCGCTCGATTTCTGCGTCCGCTTCTCGGCGGAGGATGCCCGCAAGGCGGGGTTCGAGGTCGCCGTCATCGAGGATGCCTGCCGCGGCATCGACCTCGACGGCTCCTGTGCAACCGCCCATCGGAGTTTCGCCGAGCTCGGCATTTCGGTCGTGAGCTTCGAGGCGTTGCTATGACGAGGCAAGCCAGCAAGCCCCCGGACGATCCGCTGCTGTGGCCGTTCGCGGCAGCGCGGCTTGCCATGGACTCCTTGTTCTGGTGGCAGGAACGCAAGTCGGCGAAGCCGGACGAGGACAACCTGCCATGGACCACGCCCGGCAGGGTTGCGCTCGAACTTGCCACCATGCACCTGCGAGATTGCGCGACGGGCCAGTCCGGGCAACCGGCGCTGGTCTGCGCGCCCTATGCGCTGCATCGCGCGCTGATCGCCGACTTTGCGCCCGGGCACAGCGTGGTGCAGTCCCTGCAGAGCGGCGGCATCGACCGGGTCTATCTCACCGACTGGCGCTCGGCTTCGCCCGAGATGTGCTATCTGTCGATCGACAATTATCTTGGCGACCTCAACGTCGCCGTCGACGAGATCGGCGCGCCGGTCGATCTGGTCGGTCTGTGTCAGGGCGGCTGGCTGTCGCTGCTGTTTGCGGCGCGCTTTCCGGCCAAGGTGCGGCGCCTGGTGCTGGTCGGCGCGCCGGTCGACCTCTCGATCGACTCCGCGCTCTCGCGGCTCGTCCGTGGCACGCCCGAGTTGGTCTATGAGCAACTCGTCACGCGCGGCGGCGGCAATGTCAGCGGCGAGGAGATGCTGCGGTTCTGGTCGAAGGCACTGAGCCGCGACGACATCGCGGCGGCGTTGCAGAGGAGCCTTGCCGACGAGGAGGGCGCGGCGCTGCTCGCGCGCTTCGATCGCTGGAACGCGCAGCCGCTCAATCTGCCGGGGGCCTATTACCTCCAGATCGTCAACTGGATCTTTCGGGAGAACCGGATCGCCAGCGGCAATTTCACGGCGCTCGGCCGCGCGATCGATCTCAGGGACGTCAGGGCGCCGATCTTCCTGCTGGCCGGGCTCGACGACGAGGTCGTTCCGGCGGCCCAGGCGCTCGCCACGGCCGGTCTGCTCGGCACGCCGGCGGCGTTCGTCGCGGCGGCGTCCGAGCCGAGCAATCATCTCGGCCTGTTTATCGGCGCGCGGACGCACGCCTATGCCTGGCCCCGGATCGCCGAGTGGCTGCGCAGCGACCTGTCCGGCGTGCTGGCGCGCAGCGCCTGACACTGTCCGGAAGGACCGGTCGGCGAACATGCAAATCCGTTATGCATGATGGCGGATGGCCTGCACGGAGCCCGGTCGATGGGCTACATACGAGCATGTAGGCTGATGGCTGCAGCCGGCTTCAGAGAGATCAAGGGTACAGCGCACGATGAGTTTCCACTCGATCTACGCCCATGGATTTGCGCGGGTGGCGGCTTGCGTCACCACGTCCCATGTGGCCGATCCCACCGCCAACGCCGAGGCCATCCTGGCGGCGGCGAACGCCTGCCACGAACGCTCGGCGGCGGTCGCGGTGTTTCCGGAGCTGTGCCTGTCCGGTTACGCGATCGAAGACCTCGTGAAGCAGGACCCCTTGCTCGATGCGGTCGAGCGCGGGCTTGCCACGATCGTCGAGGCCTCCGCGGCGCTGATGACCGTCCTGATCGTCGGCGCCCCGCTCCGCTTCGGGGTCCGCATCTACAATTGCGCCGTCGTCATCCATCGCGGCAGGGTGCTCGGCGTCGTGCCCAAGTCCTACCTACCGACCTACCGCGAGTTCTACGAGGGGCGGCACTTCGCCTCCGGCGCCGGCATCGCCGGCGAGGCCATCACGATCGGCAAGCTCAGCGCGCCGTTCGGCGTCGATCTGGTGTTCGCGGCCGAGGACGTCGCCGGCCTCACCATCGGCGTCGAGCTCTGCGAGGACATGTGGATCCCGGTCACGCCCGCCTCGGAGCTCGCGCTTGCCGGCGCCAACGTGCTGATCAATCTGTCGGGCAGCCCGATCACGATCGGCCGGGCACGGTCGCGCGCGCTGCTGTGCCAATCGACCTCGGCGCGCTGCCTCGCCGCTTACGTCTATTCGGCCGCCGGGGCAGGGGAATCCACCACGGATCTCGCGTGGGACGGCCAGACCTCGATCTACGAGAACGGCGTACTGCTGGCGGAGGGCGAGCGGTTCCGGCAGGAGGGCCAGATCACGTTTGCCGATGTCGATCTCGACCTGCTGAGGCAGGAGCGCGCCTTGATGGGCACGTTCGACGACAACCGCCGGCAGCGCGAGGCGTTCTTCCGCAAGGTGACGTTCGCGCTGGACGCGCCGGGCGCTGACATCGGCTTCCTGCGCAAGGTCGAGCGCTTTCCATTCGTGCCGAGCGACGAAAGCCTGCTCGAGCATGACTGCTACGAGGCCTACAACATCCAGGTCGCGGGCCTCGTGCAGCGGATGCGCGCGACCGGGACGAAACGCGTCGTGATCGGCGTCTCCGGGGGCCTCGATTCCACCCACGCCCTGATCGTCGCCGCCAAGGCCGTCGATCTTCTCGGGCTGCCGCGCCAGAACATCCTCGCCTACACCATGCCGGGCTTCGCCACCGGCAGCGAGAGCAAGACCATTGCGCTGGCGCTGATGCAGGCGTTGCAGACGAATTGGCAGGAGCTCGATATCCGCGCCACGGCAACCCAGATGCTCGGGGATATCGGCCATCCCTTCGGCCGGGGCGAGAAGGTCTACGACATCACCTTCGAGAACGTGCAGGCGGGCCTGCGAACGGACTATCTGTTCCGTCTCGCCAATTATCATGGCGGCATCGTCATCGGCACCGGCGACCTCTCGGAGCTCGCGCTCGGCTGGTGCACCTATGGCGTCGGCGACCAGATGGCACATTATAATGTCAATGCCGGGGTGCCGAAGACGCTGATCCAGCATCTGATCCGCTGGGTGATCGCCTCCAAGCAATTCGGCGACGACGTCAACCGCACGCTGGCCTCGATCCTGTCGGCCGAAATCTCGCCGGAACTGGTTCCGGTCAAGCCGGGCGAGAAGCCGCAGAGCACGGAAGCCTCGGTCGGGCCCTACGAGCTGCAGGATTTCAACCTGTTCTACACGCTGCGCTTCGGCATGCGGCCGTCCAAGATCGCGTTCATGGCGCTGCAGGCCTGGCAAGATGTCGGCAGGGGCGAGTGGCCGCCGGCGTTCCCGAGCGACCGGCGCAAGGCCTATGACCTTCCCGAGATCCGCCGCTGGCTGGAGGTGTTCTTGCGCCGCTTCTTCGCCTTCAGCCAGTTCAAGCGCTCGGCGATGCCGAACGGGCCGAAGGTTTCGGCCGGCGGCTCATTGTCGCCGCGCGGCGACTGGCGCGCGCCGTCGGATGCGAGCGCGGCGGCCTGGCTCGAGGATCTCGAGCGGAACGTGCCGGATTGACCGGGCAGGGCGGCCCATAACGAAATCGCGCCGCGCGACCCACAAGGCCGGCGGCGCGATATCGCGTTCGAATGTAGTAGAAAGAAAGCAAGAGGTCCGGAGTGCCTAGGAGTCCGGACCTCTCACCTTGCCCCAGCCTGTGATCCCCCGCCCACGTAGTTCCCCAACCCCGAGGTGCGCGATCAGAGGGTGATGCCCTTGGAAGGCCGCCGATCGATGAAGGTGATGTAGACCAAAGCGCGTTCGATTTCATTCCGGGTCACTACGGGCGGAGATGAGCTTGACGCTGCGCACGAAGCGCGTCGACATCGGGCAGCTTGAGTTTCGCCGCTCACCTGCATCCACCTCTCTCAGTCGATGCGCTCCCGCGCCTGCATGCTCCCGGTCACTGGAGACTGCGATGCCGACCCTGCAATAAGGCCGCGCCGGGAGCAGGGGAGGGCTGCGAAAGCCCGATCCGGCCGGCTCCGGGCCAAGTTCCCGTTGCATGCGCGCGACCCCTGCGGTATCCGGCCAGAAAGGCCTGAGGCGGCTCGATTTTCCCGCCCGGCCATCAAACCCGAGGACGGAAACCGCCATGCCAGCCTATCGCTCCCGCACCACCACCCACGGCCGCAACATGGCGGGCGCCCGCGGCCTCTGGCGCGCGACGGGCATGAAGGACGCCGATTTCGGCAAGCCGATCATCGCGGTCGTCAACTCCTTCACCCAGTTCGTGCCCGGCCACGTCCATCTGAAGGACCTCGGCCAGCTGGTCGCCCGCGAGATCGAGCAGGCCGGCGGCGTCGCCAAGGAGTTCAACACCATCGCGGTCGACGACGGCATCGCCATGGGCCATGACGGCATGCTCTACAGCCTGCCGTCGCGCGAGCTGATCGCCGACAGCGTCGAATACATGGCCAACGCGCACTGCGCCGACGGCCTCGTCTGCATCTCCAACTGCGACAAGATCACGCCCGGTATGCTGATGGCGGCGCTGCGGCTCAACATTCCCGCCGTGTTCGTCTCGGGCGGGCCGATGGAGGCCGGCAAGGTCAAGCTGGCCGGCAAGACCAAGGCCGTGGACCTCATCGACGCCATGGTGGCCGCCGCCGATTCCAAGGTCAGCGACGAGGACGTCAAGGTGATCGAGCGCTCGGCGTGCCCGACCTGCGGCTCCTGCTCGGGCATGTTCACCGCCAACTCCATGAACTGCCTGACCGAGGCGCTTGGCCTTGCGCTGCCCGGCAACGGCACGGTGGTCGCGACCCATGCCGACCGCAAGCGCCTGTTCGTCGAGGCCGGCCACACCATCGTCGATCTCGTCCGCCGCTATTACGAGCAGGACGACGCCTCCGTGCTGCCGCGCAACGTCGCCAACTTCAGGGCGTTCGAGAACGCGATGACGCTCGACATCGCGATGGGCGGCTCGACCAACACCGTGCTGCATCTGCTGGCCGCCGCCCATGAGGGCGAGGTCAAGTTCACCATGCAGGACATCGATCGCCTGTCGCGCCGCGTGCCCGTGCTCTGCAAGGTCGCGCCGTCCGTCGCCGACGTGCATGTCGAGGACGTGCACCGCGCCGGTGGCATCATGGGCATCCTGGGCGAGCTCGACCGCGCCGGCCTGATCGACACCTCGGTCTCGACCGTGCACGCGCCTACCATGAACGAGGCGCTGGAGCGCTGGGACATCAAGCGCAGCAAGAGCGAGGCGGTGCGCACCTTCTATCGCGCCTCGCCCGGCGGCATTCCCACGCAAGTCGCCTTCAGCCAGGAGCGCCGCTATGACGAGCTCGACGCCGACCGCGAGAAGGGCGTCGTGCGCGACCTCGAACACGCCTTCAGCAAGGACGGCGGTCTTGCCGTGCTCTACGGCAACCTCGCGCAGGACGGCTGCATCGTGAAGACCGCGGGTGTCGATGCCTCGATCCTGAAATTCTCCGGCCCCGCGCGCGTGTTCGAAAGCCAGGACGCGGCCGTCGAGGGCATCCTGGGCGGCAAGGTGGTGGCCGGCGAGATCGTCGTCATCATCTATGAAGGCCCGCGCGGCGGACCGGGCATGCAGGAGATGCTGTATCCGACGAGCTATCTGAAATCGATGGGCCTCGGAAAGGCTTGCGCGCTCGTCACCGACGGCCGCTTCTCGGGCGGCTCGTCCGGCCTGTCGATCGGCCATCTGTCGCCGGAAGCGGCCGAGGGCGGCAACATTGGTCTCGTGCGCACCGGCGACCGCATCGCCATCGACATTCCGAACCGCAGCATCAACCTCGAAATCTCCGACGAGGAACTCGCGAGCCGCCGTGCCGCGGAAGAGGCCAAGGGCGACGCCGCCTGGCAGCCGCAAGCGCGCAAGCGCAACGTCTCGACCGCGCTGCAGGCCTACGCCGCGCTCACCACCAGCGCCGCGCGCGGCGCGGTGCGCGAGGTGAAGCGGCGCTCGAACTGAGCGCGGCGCCGTTCACGGCGCGCGCGGATGGTCAACAAGTGTTTAGCGGCCGGCGAAAGCCGGCCGTTCGCATTAAGGATGCTCCCACGAACTTCGGCAGGCCGGGGATTTGCGGCGTATAATGCTGCGACCTTCGCAAATTCATTTCGGGCAACTGGGGCACCACCACAATGTCTCGTACTCTCGCTATTGCATTCGCCACCGCGGTCGCCGCGATCTCGATGACATCAGCGGCCTCGGCCGGCTGCTACAATTGCTACGCGCCGCCGCCGTGCACGACCTGCTACCAGCCGCAATACGTTCCGCCGCAGTACCGTACCGTCGACGAGACCGTGATGGTGGCGCCCGGTTCGACGGTCGCGCACCGCACGCCGGCGCAGTACCGCACCGTGATGGTGCCGCAGACCGTGATGGTGGCGCCGCCGAGCGTCCAGTACGAGCACATCCCGCCGCAATATGCGACGCGCCAGCGCGTCGAGATGGTCTCGCCCGGCTATTCCTACTACGCCCCCGTGACGCGCTGCGCCTCCTGCGGCTACTGAGCTGACGCTCACAACGCCTCTGCGCGGCGCTCCCTGAGGGGGGCGCCGCGTTTTGTTTTGCGGCCAGCGGCCACAGGTTTTTCGCTGACATCGCGCCGCAGGCAAAATTGTCGAAAACAACCCCATGCACTGATGGCCGGGCGTGTCGGATCAAGGGGTTGCGCATTCCATCGCACAGTGCGCAAAAGCCATTTGACATGTCGGGCAAAACACCGGCATAATGCTATTATTCCGAAGTCCGTTCGGCGCATCGAACATGCCGCATCATCGATGCCGATAGAGGCCGGCGCATCAGCCCAGCTGCTCCCCCTCGACACAAACTCCGGCCGCCCGGCGTGGAACTGTCGCGCGTGACAGTTTGTTGAGCCGCCTGAACAGACGGAGGACTCGATGCGCGCTGGACTGGCCCCGATATGCCTCATGCTATCCTGCGGACTGGCGGTAGCGCAGCCCGCCACAAAGGGGGACGGCAACGCGCCCATGGGGCGCTCCGCGCCCGAGGATAAAGGCCAATTGCAGCCGCAAGGCTGGACCGGACCGATCGACACCAAATCGGGCGGTGCGCCGGCGGAAAGTCCCCAGGGACAAAGCCCGCCGGGGATGCAGGCGGCCCCGGAGGGATCGACAAAGACAACCGTCGAACCCAAGAAATAGCGGGCGTGAAAGGTCTGCCAGCCCCTCGATGGAGCGCGTGCCAAATGATTTCGGCGGAGCCGGAGGGCAGCCCATTCCCCGCCTCTTCAGGATTCCATCGTAAGATCGAATATCCGGGGTGCGCCTGTGCCCGAGGTCAAGCAGAGTCCCGTGGTCGACAGTAATCCGAGCGGGCTCGATCCGACCGACACCGGCCGAGTCGCGTACGGATATTACGTCTTCAAAGATGGCTGCTCACCATGGCAGACGGCGACGTACCAGGCGCTGCTACGGCGGCGAACTGTACACGCAGAGCTAGCGGCTGGCGATGATCCGAGCGTGGTCGCGAGGCGGCTGATTCTGACCATTTGGCGTAGCAAGACAGGCGGGAATGCTTCAGGCGGGTTCAATAGGCCGCTTCGATACCGTGGCAAGGGTTTTGCTTAGAGTACCCGGAGGACACTCTTTTGGATTGATTGGTCCTTGATTCAACGCCATGATTTTGGACGGGGAGGGCTGTCCAAAATGGCGAATAAATCATTTGCGATACCGAGGATCGACGACGCAACCGCTTTGATATTATTTCACGACATTTTCGCGAAGCACAAGTCTGATGGATTTAACGTCGACATCGCTGGCTTAGAAGTAATCAATCTCCGAGAGCCGCCAGAGGGAGATAGAAAGCGAATACTTGAAAGAGTCGCGCTGCCAGGGACCTATCTGATCGCTAGCATCAATATCGGATACCCGCAATTTAACGTCACGTATGCCAGGGGTGCGAACCCGGAGCACAAGAATATCTACGTTGACACCATTTCTGTGAATGGCACTCAGGCCGGCGGCCTTTCACAAAACGCTAGGCTCGAAATCCTGGAAGCCATCAACCATTTTCTCCTTAGAAGCGGTTTTCCAACGGCAGACAACATCGACGAGGTCAATGAGCTTTCTGCACTTGAGACGAGCTATCGATCCACCATTCTGAAGCTGGAAGCGAAATTTGCTGAGCAGATCGAAAAAATTACCTCCTGGACCGTCGAACAGACGACAGCTTTTGAATCCCGAAAGCTAGAGCTGGCCTCCGAAACTCAAGCTGAACGAGACGCGCTGCATACTGAGCATCAAGCCAAGCTCGACAAGCTTCAGCAGGACAGGGACGAGTTTGACCAACTAAAAAAGAAGCTCGACGATCGAGACTACATGCATGCACGCCGCGCGATACGCGGCGACATGCAGCAAACAATAAAGGATCGTCAACAGACCTTCCGATTGACGACCGATACTCGAGGGCTTCGTTCACCTATGCACGCCGTTATGATTTTGCTGATCGGCTTCCTTTTGGTGCTTAACTCTGTGTTCCTTCATCAGACATGGAACGTTGATGTTCAAAGTGCTACTTGGTCAACGCTTGGTCCTCTGCTCGTGAAGCAGGGCGTTGCAACGGCGGTACTCATTGGTGCAGTCCTCTACTATCTGCGATGGATGAATCGATGGTTCGAGCAACACGCTTCGCATGAATTCTGGTTGAAGCAATTCGAACTGGATTTCGATCGGGCGAGCTGGGTAGTTGAATCCGCGCTGGAATGGCGGCGAGATCAAAAAACGGAGATTCCGAACGCGTTGCTGGAGGGCATAACCAGAAATCTATTCAGCGAACGGGAAAATCTGCCGGACAAGTCCACTGCGGCTGATGATCTCGCGTCGGCACTTGTCGGCAATGCGTCAATGGTGAAGCTGAAGGCGGGTGATAGCGAGATAAGCATAGATCGGAAGGGCCTTGGGGGCTTGGCAAAAACAGAAACGGCTAGTCACGAGCGCGGCGGGCACTAAGGATCGGTGCCGCAACCAGTTCACAGCGATTGTTACCAGAAAAACCAACCCCACACCGAGGAGAGAGGCTAGGTAGCCGTTCGGCGTCCATTGCCAATGTCCCGCTGAAGATCGTGCGTGGCACTCGGCGGCCGCTTGGGGAATCGATCGCGAGAAGCACGACTCCGACCGGGAGGACGACGATCCGGAGGAAGCGAAGCAGCCGGCTGAGTGGCTAGGCCGGTGAACTCAAGAATTCCGGGGTCCGCTGCTGATCTTCGTCGGCGGGCTCAGGCGGTACGATGCTCACCTGGTCCTTTTCTACGATCTGATAACCGCAGTGATCCAGCCAAGCGATGACACGATCTGCCATCTCGCGGCGATCATGGACCGGAAAAATACGGGCAACTGCTTCTCTCGGAGTCATCTTGGCCATCGGCTTCCTCGATTCGTCGAGGCCAAGATATGTCGGAATTCCTTGCATTCTGGTTCCGCCATCTCACCGTAAGGCTCCGGTGGACACAAGGCCCGCCGGTTCACGCTGGCGGGCCTCTCTGCTTCGACTATTCCAGCTCCTTGCCGGTGCCCTAGCAGTGAGGGCATGGATCGGGGGTTCGGATTTTCTGGCACCATCGAACAGGACGCATTACGATCTGTTGCTTCGTTCCAAAGCATTCCTTGCACTTGAATTCGGTCGTCATGGCGGTGGTGCTCCTGCGGCCGGAATGACCGCGCGCAAACACCATCAGCTCGCTTATGAGCGAAGCAACGCACCCTGACGAAAAGCCTTGTACGCTGATTTGCGTGTTGGCTGGCCTCGCTTGGCCGAAATTACTGATTTTGCTGGCTTTTTGGCGGAAGGGGTGGGATTCGAACCCACGGTACCCTTGCGGGCACGCCGGTTTTCAAGACCGGTGCCTTAAACCACTCGGCCACCCTTCCAAGCGCGAATGGCTGTCGCTTAACGCAGTCGGCCGCGCAAGGCAACGCGAAGTTGGCGGGCGGCTTCGCCGAAACAGCGATGAGATCGCGGCGGTTCGTCATCGCACCTGGGCTGATCTTGCGGACGCGGTCCTGTGCGCCGTCGCAAGTTGCACGTCATTCGGGGGAACCACTCGCGCCGTTCGCCGCAAGCGTGTGCCGGCCTCTGCTTCGACGACGGATGTATGAACCAAGTCACGCAACCCGAAAAATAAATCCTTCCGCCCTGGGCCCGAAGGTGCGTGTTTAGATGACGGCACCCCCAAGTTGTGATTAGTCTCTCCCGCCTTCTTCGTCTTGCTTGCCCCGGGGGGTAGAATGGACACCGAAGCACCGACCGTCGCTTATGCGCGCGTGAAGGCAATCCTTGATGGGGCCGCGGGTGCCAGCACCGCCGATTATGGCGGGGCGGGGCGGTTTTGGGACAACGGGGCGCAGGCGCTGCAGGAGGCCGAAATCTTCGGCGTCAGGATGGTTGCGCCGCAGCCGGCAGGTCACGCCTGCTGCGTACCGGCGCATGCGCGCAGCGACGCATCCGGATTGATCAAGGGGTTGCGTGGTGAAGCCCCGTTCGATGGCGGCCGCTTCCCGGCGCTGCCATGGGGCGGCAAGCAGGTCTCGCCCGCCGATATCGAAATCATTGCCGACTGGATCGATGCCGGCTGCCCCGACGATACGACGAGCTTCGCGGTTGACCTCGCGCCCGGCAAGGGCGCGAAGTCCGTGACGGTCAAGGTGAGCGAGATCGCCGAATTCGCGGAGAGCGCGGACGGCTGCCCGCCGGCCGCAGGCGTCGGCGAGCCGCGACGGCGCATGAACATCGATTGCATGAGCGAGCCGCAGCACGAGCGGCTGCGCCGCGGCTTCCGGAAACTCTACGAGCTCAATCGCTGGCCGGAGGATCGGCGCAGCTACAACAACCAGGCGCTGATCCATCAAAACCATTGCCAGCACGGATGGGAGCGCTTCCTGCCCTGGCACCGCGCCTATCTCTACGAATTCGAGCAGAACCTGCAGGATTTCGAGCCCGGGTTGATGCTGCCCTATTGGGACTTCACGATGCCGGAATACCATCCGGAGGATCCGGAGAACGGCCGCATCATTCCGAACTCGCTGAAGGCCTATCTCACCGAGGAGGCGGCCGAGCAACTGGTGACGGCGCTGGATCCGGCGCCGACGGCGGCGCAGAAGAAGGCGATCCTGGCGCTGGCGCGGGAGCGCGTCACCTTCACGTCGCAGAACGCATTCTTCTGCAATCTGATCAACGTGATCGGCTACTCCTCCGTCACGCCCGATCCCAAGAACGTGAACCGCCGCCATTTCATCGACGCGCTGCTTGAGTCGAATTCGCTCTGGTATCCGCTGCGCTATCCGGCCGAATATCCCAAGGGAAGGACCATCAACCAGGCGATCCATTATCACTACCCGTCCGCCGACGACATTGCCCAGATCCTGAGCCTCAATAATTTCCGCGACTTCGGCGGCGGCAGCATCTACGACGCGGCGTTCGGCTTCCTCGACCAGAATCCGCACAACACCATGCACATCTGGACCGGCGGGCAGAATCCCGACGCCGGGCAGGCGGCCTATGTCTGCAAGAACAGCAAGACCGCGACGGCTGCGTCGCAATCGGACGCCGCACCCCTGGACGCCAGACGCCGCAACAGTGCCGCGCAGGTCGGCGGCCGCCGTTTCCATGCCCGCTCGGATCTCTATTCCCAGCCCGGTGTCGGCGACATGTTCAGTAATCTGACCGCGTCCTACGATCCCGTATTCTGGCCGATCCACGTCAACATCGATCGGCTGTGGTGGGAATGGCAGAAGCTCAATCCGAATGCGGTGCCGGCCGATCTGGATTCGGTGCTGTCGCCCTGGAACTACACCATTCGCGACACGCTCGACATCGCGCCGTTCGGCTACGAATACGTCAAGAGCTCGCATTTCATGCCGGTTGGCCTCGACGCGACCGTCAGCCGCTTCGTGTCGCAGCCGATCACCGTCCCGCAAGCAGCGCGCAGCTTCAAGCGCGCCGAGATCCGCCTGCACCAGGTCCCGCAATTGATGCGCTCCTGCTTCGTGCGCGCGTTCCTGAACGAGCCGGGCGCCGACGCCTCGACGCCGATCAAGGGCAACCCGCACTACGCCGGCTACATCTCGATCTTCGGACACGGCGCCTGCTACGGCGGTCCCGGCCATTGCGATATCCCGCCGGCCCAGCCGCGACCCTTCGACCAGCGCGGACGCAGCCACAACACGCCGCGCAATCACCGGATCGACGTCACGGCGGCCGCCAGGGAGGCGCTGAAGAAGAAAGGGCCCTTGCAGATCACGCTCGTCGTGATCGGCGGCGACTACCAGGAGGAGAGGGAGCTTCTGAAGCTGGAAGGCGTGTCGATCAATTTCCTGGATTGAGAAAGCGGCAGGGAAGTCATGGCGACGTATCGAATCCATCCGGGCATTGGCATCGCACGCCTGGGCAACAGCGAGAGCGAATTCTACCTCGCGCCGGAGACGCCCGCGGCGATGCCGCTGGCCTGCGACGGTTTTGGCAATTCCTTGTACGGCCCCGACGGCGTCACGCCCGTGCCGGTCAAGACGTTCAAGGATGCGCAGGGCCGCGTGAAGCGCCAGGCTGCGCGCTTCCAGATCTTCGTCTATGACGAGGCCTCCCCCGAAGGCCGGCCGCTTTCGCTCGGCGATGCCGTGGAGGGCGGCGGCAATCATGGCGTGCTGATCGACATCCAGTGGCGCGTCTACGTCGCCAACAAGAAGGCCTCCTGGTATCCGTTCAGCGAGCTCAAGGGCGAGCATGGCTACGCCCCCGGCAGCCCGCGCCGCAACGCCGACATCACCGGCCAGGATCGCGATCTCCTCATCATCGATCCCGGCCCGCGCAGCGTGAACGCGACCACAAACCGGCGCGCGCAGTTCGACCGTTCGGGCGGACCCGGCAGCTATGCCACCACCTTTCCGCCGAGGGGCCTCCAGCCGTTCGACATCGACACGCTCGGCGAGATGATGACCGACAACAAGGGCCGTCTCATCGTGCTCGGCGGTCACGGCAATTCAGGCATGGACGTCAGCAGCCCCCTCGATCCCAAGATCGAGGACTACGCCAACACCGACGGCTGGTACGACGACATCTCCGACGGTCCGGTGATGGCGCGGCTGATCATGTTTTCGAAGCAGGTCGGCCAGACCCGCTACATCGACGTCGAGTTTCCGGCATGGGTGGTGGTCGGCTATCCACGCTTCGCCCCGCAGATCCTCGACATGGTGACCATGGACGAGGTGCTGCACGATCTCTATGTGCGGCAGTTCGCGGATGACACCGGCCTCTACGGCACGCTCGGCACCTACGATAATCCGGAGCACATCCCGTTCGACGACGCCGCCGCGCTGCGCCACTGGCGGGCAGGGCGGCTTGCCTGGAATCGCAACTACCGGCCCTGGTTCTATCGCGACATCTGGCCGATCCTGTTCCGGCCGGACGAGTTTCGGTTCCTGGCCGACATTCTTCAGCAGTCGAATTATCCGCACGACCAGGCCCAGCGTGGCACGTTCGATCCCGACAAGCTCTCGCAGACGCCGAAGCGACCGACGCGGCCTGCGCCGACGGAGATGCCGGCCGAAGCCGCGCTACGTGACGCGAGCCAGGGCGAGGCGGTCGTGGAGGTGGCCGCGGTGGCCGGTCCGACCCGTCGCGTCAAGGCCGAGGATCCCTACGGACCGATGCGCCGCTTCCTGTTCGACCTGTTGCGTCGCGCCGGCGAGGCCAACGCGTTCCAGGTCCAGGACCGCGCGTCCTCGCGCGTCCACTCGCTGCCACTGATGCCGCTCTTGTGCGGCGACAATCCGCTGACCAACGAGACCCCCTCGAAATTCCTCCATCTCACCGAGTACCAGCTCTTCATCCTCGGCCAGTGGGCGCGTGGCTGGTTCATCAACGAGAAGGAGGAGGGCTGGCTGGCTGACGGCTATTCGCCGTTCGCGCCTTACCCGACGGCGCCACCGAAGACCGGTCGCGAGCTCGACCGCGGCGTGCTCAGCAACGTGCTCGGCGGCGCCTTCTGTCCGGGCGCCGAGCTCGGCTGGGTGATGCGCAACCCCTCGATCTACTGGGCGCCCTACCGCATCAATGCCGATCGCAGCGTCTCGGATTTCCTGCAGAGCGCCGCCCAGGCCAATCAGGACCGCGGCACGGTGATCGCCGACCCGACCTTCAACGTCGAGTCCTCGCTCAGCCAGAACAACGATTTCGCCACCGGCCTTCAGCCGGGCGACCTCACCAAATACATGGCTCTGCCCTGGCAGTCCGATTTCAACGAGTGCACCACGCAGCCGATCAACATCACCTATGCCGACTGGAACAACATCTGGCCCGGCAGCGACAGGGACGATCGGCTCCGGCGCGACGAGAAGACCTGGACCACCCTGTGGTGGCCGGCGCATCGGCCTCTGCAGTCGTTCGAGATCGCCGCCATCGTCAATGGCCAGCCCAGCTATGTATGGACCACGTGGAGCCGCGGTGTTCCGCAGACCCCGGTCGGCGATCTCAAGATGGTCACCGAGTGGTCCAGGCTCGGCTTCATCGTGCGCAATCCCTACGAGCCGGGTGCACAGCCCGCCGATAATTTCAATGCCAAGTACATCAGCGTCGAGCGCAGCGACGCTCCCAAAAGTGAGGCATCATGAGCGACAATCCGTTCGTGGGACATTGGACCTATCGCAGCCTGCTCAATGATCCCGACGTCAGCACCGTCTTCAACAATCTCGAATTCGGCCGCGGCACGATCGACATCGTCGACGGGCCGATGCAGCTCCTGTCCGGGACGATCGGCGGCCCGGGCTGGTCGCTCGCCCTGAAGGGATCGCGTGCCTACGGCTCGCCGATGCAGGTGCGCTTCCAGGGCACCGGCGTCGTCAGCGGCGAGGAATGGATCTACGATTATTGGGGCGCGCTGGTGCCGGCCTGGCCCAATGGCGTCGATCAGCGCCCTGCCATCGTCGGCTCGGTGATCCGCACCATTCCCCATAGCGGCGGCTCGCCGGGCACGGTTGCGCCGGCCGGTGTGGTTGCGTCCTTCTACGCCGTTCGGGCCGACTGACCTTGGCGGCGTTCGACATCATCGTTGCAGGGGCGGGGCCGGCCGGCTCGGCCGCGGCCCGTGCGCTGGCGATAAATGTTCCGGAACTCCGGGTGGCCGTGATCGCACCGGCCCGGGGGCGCGGGCGCGGCGAGGTATTGTCGCCACTGGTCCAGCCGGTGCTGCGCCAGCTCGGCCTGTGGTCCGCCTTCCTGGCGCAGGGATTTGCGCCATCGCATCGCACGCTCGCCTGCTGGGAAGAGGCGGGCCTGAAGGCGAGCGAATTGCTGCTCGAGGCCCGCGGACCGTCATGGCGCGTCGACCGCGCCGCGTTCGACGAATGGATCGCGCGCGAAGCCTGCGGCGCTGCCGAGCGCGTCCATGCAAAGGTCTGTCGACTCGAACCCGATGCGGACGGCTGGTCGGTCGCTTGCGACGGCGGCCAGCGCCATACGGCCCGGCTGGTCATCGATGCGACCGGCCGCGCCCGTGCGCTCGCGCACCGTCTCGGCTGGCGGACGCGGGCGCAGGACCGCCTGGTTGCGGCCTATGCCGAGGCGACGGGTTGCGGACAGTCCGCGCCGGAGCTGCTGGTCGAGGCGTTCGAGGATGGCTGGTGGTACACGATGGCGCTGGACGAGGGCAGGCGCGTGTTTGCCTGCATGACGGACACCGACCTCGCCCGCGGCCTTGCGCTGAACACCCGGGATGGCTGGCGCGCGGCGCTCGCCAAGACCCAATTCGTCTGTCTGCTCGCGGGCAGGATCGATCGTCTCGATCCACCGCGCCTGATCCCCGCGGGCGGCCGCTACCATGCCATCACCACAGGCGATCGCTTCCTGTGCGCAGGCGATGCGGCCAGCGCCTTCGATCCGATCTGGGGGCATGGCGTCGCCAAGGCGATGCGCTCGGGCCTGTTCGCCGCCTATGCGGCCTCTGACTGTCTTGCGCGCGGCAACGCCGGCGCGCTTCGCCGATACGAGGCCTGGGTGGCGCGCGAAGCCGCGGTCCACGTCGCGGCGCTGGGCGAGCATTACGGAAGCGTATCGCGCTGGGCCGGGCGGCCGTTCTGGCAGCGCCGGCATCCCTCGAGCCTTCCCTTGCGCCGGATTCAATCTGGCCTTGCGCCGGATTCAATCTGGCCGCTGAATTCGATGGTAAGCGGCCGATCGGTCATTGGGTTCCGCGAAGGTCTCCCGCCGTGGAACCCTTTCTTCGCGGCCGCGTTGTCGAGGCATGACAGAAGACCTTTCCTTTCGACGCAAACCCCTGACCCCTGAACAGCGCCAGGCCCGCGATGCGGCACGCCGTGTCGAGGCGGAAAAAGCCATGCGCGACCACGAGGAGACGCAGCGGGCGTTTCACGCCAATCGCGAGCGACTCAGGGCCGAGCGCCTTGCGCGCGAGGCCGCCGCAGGCAAGGCCTGATCCGGCCGGACTTCACGTCCGCCATGGAGCTGACCATGACCACGTTCGACAAGCGCGAGCAGGGTTTTGAGGCCAAATTCGCCCAGGACGAGGAGCTCATGTTCAGGGCCACGGCCCGGGCCAACAAGCTGCTCGGCCTTTGGATCGCAGGCGAGCTTGGGCTCAGCGGCGATGCTGCGGCCAGCTATGCCACGGCGCTGGTGTCGGACGGTCTGGACGGCCGAACCCTCGATGAGACCCTGAGCAAGGTATCCGCAGATCTCGCTGCCACGGAAATTTCGCGCGAGCAGGTCGCGCAGAAACTCCGGGAGTGCCTTGGCCAAGCCGTGGCGCAGCTCGATGCCGCCGCGACGGGAGTTCGCTAGGCCTTCACCAGGGCAACCGCCTCAATCCTCGTGCTTGCGCGTGGCGCTCTCGCCGAGCCTGTCGACGAAGGCGATGCCGATCGCCGAGATCACGAAGGTGAGGTGGATCAGCACCTGCCACATCACGCCGGTCTCGGTATAGCCGGCGCGGTTCGAGCCGAGATTGCCGGCCTCGATGAAGGTTCGCAGCAGCGCGATCGAGGAGATGCCGATGATCGCCATGGCGAGCTTGATCTTCAGCACGCTGGCATTGACGTGGCCGAGCCATTCCGGCTCGTCGGGATGGCCCTGGAGGTCGAGCCGGGAGACGAAGGTCTCGTAGCCGCCGACGATGACCATGACGAGCAGGTTGGAGATCATGACGACGTCGATCAGCGCCAGCACGCTCATCATGATCTGCTGCTCGGTGAGCTCGAGCATGTGCCACGAGACGTGCCACAGTTCCTTGATGAACAGCACGATGTAGACGCACTGCGCCACGATCAATCCGAGATAGAGCGGCAGCTGCAGCCAGCGCGAGCCGAAGATGATCATGGGCAGCAGCCCCAGCCGCGGCGTTGGGCGGAGTCCGGTGCTGGGTTCGGTCCTGGGTTCAGGCTCAACCGACATTCAGGTCACATCCATGCATCGAGGCGATCCGGGCTCGATGTACCCCGGCAAGTTGGCTGGCGGAAGACATGATGGAGCTTGTTGTCTGGAGATCGAGGTCCCGTGCTATCGTGCCGCACCATGGCCCGGCGCGGGCGGCTCGGATCGGAAGGCTGGCAGGTGTCTCGCAGAGGAATTTACGCAAGGGGTGGTGCCATCGCGATCGCCGCGGCCATGCTGCTCGGCGCCGGCGTTGCCGAGGTGTCCGCGGTGCCGCTGACGCCGTTTCGCGACGAGGCGCAGGCGCAACGCTATTGCCCGGGCGACAAGGTGGTGTGGCTGGATTTCAGGAAGGGCATCTACTACGCCAAGGGCCAGAAGCGCTACGGCGAGGGTTTTGATGGCAGCTTCGTTTGCCTCAAGGAGGCCCGCGGCAGTCTTTATCGGCGCTCGCTGCTGGGGGTGCGCTGAAGCGGGAAGAGGTTGAAGGCCCGCCCGGTTACTTCTGGTCCGACAACTTGACCGGCACGTGCGGGGAGGTGCTGATAACCCGGGGAGCTCCGTCGGGATAGGTGCGGCTGCCGCGGATCAGCGATTCCAGAACCAGAAAAAATTTCTCGGCCAACATCTGCGTCACCCTCATTGGTGAGTGCCTCTTGAAATGGGTCGAGGCGCCGACGCGGAAATTCAATCAACAAAAAGCGAGAACTGCAATCCCGAGCCAGAATCCCGATCTTGGGCGCGTGCCGCACTGCGGCAGAGCGGGGTTCGGGAGCGGTAGAGTGGGCGTGGTGCTCAGCCGAAGGCGAGCGCCACGAGGCTCGAGCAGAGCAAGAACAAGCCGCCGGCGGTCAATGCCAGGAAGCCATCGGATACGAGGTCATGGTTGCGCATGGGACACCTGCCGCTCTCGTGTTCGATGCTCGGTCGGATTGATTAAGATTGTCCGAACGTGCCGTCTTGAAAGAGGTGATGCTTGCCGCCCGCGCGAGTGCGTTACGCCCTCGTGCGGTAACCCTCGAAGGCATGGGCCAGGAAGATCCCCGCGCTTACCAGACCCATCAGTGCCGAAACCGTCTCGATCATCTTCAAATTCCAGTTCGCCCCTGCACGCGACAAGACGCGGGCGGCCTTGCACAGTCAAAAGAATTCCAGGGGGAGCGCCGACAATGGAGGTGGAGTGAGGCTTCAATGCAACAGCCTGTGCAGGAGTGACACACGCGAGCAAACCGCAGTGCGGCCGCGGCTCCGTAGATCAACGGGGAGAAGCGAACGCGGCGTTTACCATTCCGGCGTGAACGGCGCGCGCTCCCCATTTCCGCCGTGTTCGGGTTGCGATATCGTCACGACTTCCGACGCGGTGGTGGGCCGCCTCGGGCAAAGACCGGTCGAAGGCCAGTTCGCCAAGGGAAGGCGGATTGGGGCCGCGTCCGGCGGAATGGTATTTGGGGCGAATGGGGATCCGACGGTCAGATTCGATGATGCGGGCCGCGCGAGGTGTTGCGGTCGCCGCGACCTGCCTTGCGCTCGCCAATTGTGCCTCGTCCGGCAAATACGCCGGCCGCGTCGATCCGAAATACGGCGTCTCCTCCAGCCCGCGCGTTGTCGCCTGGGGCGACCCGGTCCCCAAGGGCGGCGGAACTTACCGCGTCGGCAAGCCCTATGTGGTGGCGGGGCGGACCTACGTGCCGGAGGAAGACGTCAATTATCGCGCCGAGGGCTTGGCGTCCTGGTATGGCGATGACTTCCACGGCCGCCTGACCGCCAATGGCGAGGTGTTCGACATGACCTCGCTGACGGCGGCGCATCCGACCCTGCCGATGCCGTCCTATGCGCGGGTCACCAACGTCTCCAACGGCAAATCGGTGATCGTTCGCGTCAATGACCGCGGGCCCTACCACGGCAACCGGCTCATCGACGTCTCGAACAAGGCCGCCGAACTGCTTGAATTCAAAGGCAATGGTGTCGCCAAGGTGCGCGTCGAATATGTCGGCCGGGCGCCGCTGGAAGGCTCCGACGACCGCCAGTTGCTGGCCACCTTGCGGACCGGAGTTCCGGCGCCATCGCCGTCCATGGTCCGGGTGGCCTCGGCCAGGCCGTTCGTCCCGGACCTGTCCTCATCGCATCGCGGCGTCATCCGGGGTGACGTTCCGATGCCGGAAGGGCGGCCCTACAATCTCGGTAACACCTCGGCCGACATGGCGTCACTCAATGCGACCTCGGAAATGTCGGCCTCCAGCCGCAGCCGCGGCCGGGCGCTGCAAAATGCTCGCGCCGTGTCCTATGACGAAGACGGCCGCTACGCAGCCGAGGCCGGTTCCTCGGACGGAGCCGCCGAAGCCCGCAACATCCTGAGCGGCCGCGGCCTCTACTAGCTAGCCTCGCGCAGGAACTTCACCAGCGCGGCATTGACCTCGTCCGGCCGCTCCTGCTGGATCCAGTGGCCGGCGCCCTCGATGATCAGCTTTCGCGTCAGATTGGGCAGCACGCGCTCGAGCTCGTTGACGCGCTTGGCGCCGATCAGGCCGGTGATGACGGCGTCCCGCGAGCCGGCGATGAACAGCGAGGGCTGGTGGATCTGCGCGTCCTGCCAGGGCGCGGTCAGCTCCCAGTTGCGGTCAAGGTTGCGGTACCAGTTGAGACCGCCGCGGAAGCCGGACTTGCGGAAGGCCTCGGTGAAATAGGCGAGATCGGCCTCGCTCAGCCAGTCCGGGAGTGGTTCGTCCGCGGCCGCGTGGCCGAGAAAGCCCTTGCCCTCCTGCACGAACATGGCGGCGGTCGGGTCGGCGAGGCCGCGGCCGCCGAGCACGACCCGCATGGTACGGGCGACGTCGTGCTCGAGCTCGGCCTCGGCGACGCCGGGCGTCTGGAAATATTGCCAGTAGAAATTGGTGACGCCGCTCTGGCGCAGCAGGTCGAGCGGCTTGCCCCGGCCGCGGAACGGCGGCGGCACGCTGAGGCCCGCCACCGCCGTGAAGATGTCGGGCCGGAACAGTGCCGCATGCCAGGCGACCGGCGCGCCCCAGTCATGGCCGACCACCATCGCCTTGGTCTCGCCGAGCGCCTGGACGAGACCCACGACATCGCCGACGTTGTCGAAGATCGAATAGGCGCTCACCTCAGCCGGAGCGGAGCTGCCGCCATAGCCGCGCATGTCGGGGGCGACGACGTGGAAGCCGGCGTCGGCCAGCGCCGCGATCTGGTGGCGCCAGGAGTAGGAGAGCTCCGGCCAGCCATGGCACAGCACCACCAGCGGACCCTGGCCGGCCTCGCGGACGAAGAGGTCGATCCCATTGGCCTTGATCGAACGGGTGGAGGACATTCGCTTTTCCGCCTTGTTTCAGGGGTTTGGTGGAGAAATATAAGGTTCTACGATAGGGGCGTGAGGCGAATCGTGCAATCTCGCGAAGAGCCGCCAGCATCGTGTTGTTCGCGTCGGTTCCAACTGTTAGAACGCCATTCTCAAGGCACCGCCATGGCATTTTTTACCGCTTCGCTGCGTCAGACCCGGCTTCCAGCCGGCGCGCTGCTGCGCGGGCTGCTGGCGACGGTTCTGGTCGCGAGTCTCGGCTGGGGCGGGGTGCTTTACGCCGCCAACCAGAGCGTCCAGGGCGCCAAGAAGGCCGAGGATAACGGCTTCGACGGCGACGCGCCGACCGCGATCCTGATCGAGGCCTCCTCCGGCAGCGTGCTGTGGGAGAAGAATGCCGACGAGCTGCGTGCGCCCTCCAGCATGATGAAGCTGATGACGGCGGAGGTCGTCTTCAACGCCATCAAGACGGGCGACATCAAGCCGACCGACGAGTACCGGATCAGCGAGAACGCCTGGCGCAAGGGCGGGGCGCCCTCAGGCACCTCGACCATGTTCGCCGCGATCAACAGCAAGGTCTCGGTCAACGATCTCCTGCATGGTGCGATCATCCCGAGCGGCAATGACGCGTGTATCGCGCTGGCCGAAGGCATTGCCGGCAGCGAGAAGATCTTTGCTGCCGACTTCATGACCAAGCGCGCCCGCGAGCTCGGCATGAAGAAGTCGACCTTCGGCAATTCCAACGGCCTGCCCGACCCCGGCAACAAGATGACGGTGCGCGAGCTCGGTATCCTCGCCCGGCACATCATTCTGGACTTCCCCGAATTCTACAAACTGTTCGGCGAGAAGGAGTTCACCTGGAACAAGATCCGCCAGCAAAACCGCAATCCGCTGCTCAATTCGATGGAAGGCGCCGACGGTCTGAAGACCGGCTACACCAAGGAGGGCGGCTACGGCATGGTCGGCTCGGCGGTGCAGAACGGCACGCGGCTGATCGTCGTCGTCAACGGGCTGGAAGATTCCGAGGATCGCGCCACCGAAGCCAAGAAGATGCTGGAATGGGGTTTTCGCAATTTCGAGACCCGCGCGCTGATCGCGGCCGACCAGCCGGTCGGCTACGCGAAGGTGTTCGGCGGCGACAGCCGCTCGGTGAAGCTCGTCGCGAAAGAGCCCGTGAAGGTGATGGTGCACAAGGCCGGCGGCGACAAGCTGATCGCGCGCGTCGTCTATAGCGGCCCGGTGCGCGCGCCGATCGAGGCGGGCCAGCGGGTCGGCGTGGTGCGGGTCTGGCGCAGCGGCAACATCGCGGTGGAGACGCCGGTCTATGCGGCAGAGGCGGTCGGCACCGGCTCGACCATGCGCCGTGCCATCGATGGGGCCAGCGAGCTCGTGATCGGCATGTTCCGCGCAGGCGCCGAGAAGCTCTGATCATGACCGAGAGCGCGAGCCAGAAGCCGTCCGGACGCGGGCGCTTCATCACCTTTGAAGGCGGCGAGGGGACCGGCAAGTCGACCCAGATCAGGAAGCTCGCCGATCGTCTCAATGCGGCACGCCTCCGCACCCTCGTCACGCGCGAGCCGGGCGGCTCGCCCGGCGCGGAGATCATGCGCCATTTGGTTCTGTCCGGAATGGGCAAGCTGCTCGGCCCCGAGGCCGAGACCCTGCTGTTTGCCGCCGCGCGCGACGATCATGTCCGCACCGTGATTGCGCCCGCGCTTAAGCAGGGCATCTGGGTGCTGTGCGATCGCTTTGCCGACTCGACGCGCGCCTATCAGGGCAGTCTCGGCAGCGTGCCCGACAGCCTCATCAACGCGATGCAGCGGGTCACCATCGGCGATCTCAAGCCGGACCTCACCATCATCCTCGATCTGCCGGTCGAGACCGGCCTCAAGCGCGCCGCCGTGCGCCGCGGCAGCGGCGCGCCCGACCGGTTCGAGGGCGAGAACCTCCGGTTCCACCAGGGGCTGCGCGAGGCCTATCGCAAGATCGCCGCGGACGATCCTGCGCGCTGTGTGCTGATCGACGCCGATTCCGACCCGGACACCGTCGCTGGCCGGGTCTGGACCGCGCTGTGCGAGCGCCTGCTTCCGACGCCTGCCTCGGTGGTCTCGGCATGAGCAAACGCCAGACCGAGAGTGAGAGCACGACCCCGCATCCGCGCGAGACCAGCGTGCTGTTCGGCCACCGCGAGGCCGAGAGCGCATTGCTGGCGGCCTATCGCAGCGGGCGCATTCCGCATGCCTGGCTGATCGGGGGACCGCAGGGGATCGGCAAGGCGACACTCGCTTACCGCATGGCGCGCTTCGTGCTCGCCCACGGCCAGCCTCTGGCGCCTTCGGTGCAGCGCGCCGAAAATCTCGCGATCGATTCGGATAACGCAGTGGCGCGGCAGGTGGCGGCGAGCTCGCATGGCGGCCTGTTGACGCTGGAGCGCACCGCCAACGACCGCGGCGTGATGCGCACCGTGATCACCGTGGACGAGACGCGTGAGACGATCGGCTTCTTCGGTTCGACGGCCGCGGCCGAAGGCTGGCGCGTCTGCATCGTCGACACGGTCGACGAGCTCAATCCAAATGCGGCCAACGCGCTGCTGAAGATCCTGGAGGAGCCGCCGCAGCGATCGCTGTTCCTGCTGGTGAGCCATGCGCCCGCGCGCGTGCTCGCCACGATCCAGTCGCGCTGCCGCAAGCTGCGCCTGCGTCCGCTCGCAACCGATGACGTGATTGCGGCCGCTGCCACGGCCGCTGATCTCGATCCGAACGATCCGGCGCTGCGCGAGGCCGCAGAAGCCTCCGAGGGCAGCGTCGCGCGGGCGCTGACGCTGCTCGGCGGCGACGCGCTGAAGCTGCAGCAGCGCACGGCGGCGCTGCTGGCGCGCCTGCCACAAGTCGATCCGCGCGAATTGCACACGCTCGGCGATTCCCTCGGCACCAGCGACCGCGTCGCGCTGGCCGCCTTCATCGACGGCATCGATCGCTGGATCGCGGAGCGTCTGCATTCCGACGAGCCCAACCTCAACCAGAACCTGCCGCGCCTTGCGCGTCTAGCTGAGGTATGGGAAAAGATCGTCCGCGCCGCGCGCGACACCGAAACCTACAATCTGGAGCGAAAGCCCTTGGTTTTCTCGGTGTTCGGCTGGCTGGCGGACGCAACGCGCTAGGCGCAGGTTCGTTTCCAGATTTTTGAAGAAGCCGGTAAAGGAATTCGTCGTGGCAACACGAGCTAAGAAAACCGCCAAGGGCAAAGGCAGCAAGAAGAAGGCTGCGAAGAAAGCCGCCAAGGCGACCAAGGTGCGCGCGCGCAAGGTTGCCAAGAAGGTCAAGAAGACCAAGAAGGCCGTCGTCAAGAAGGGCGTGAAGAAGAGCGCTGCGAAGAAGAGGGCTACGAAGAAGGCCGGCAAGAAGGCTGCGAAGAAGCAGGTCGTCGCCAAGAAGACGGTGAAGACGGCGGTCCAAAAGCCGGCCAAGTCTCCGGCGAAGAACAAGGCTCCAGCGAAGAAAGTGGCCAGGACGGCGAAGGTGACAGCGCCCGCCGGGGTCGCGGCGCCAGTTCCCGTCGCCACGCCGCCGCAGGCCGTGAAGCCCAAGGTGTCAAAACCCAAGGCGCCGCCTGCGCCGAAACCCGTCGCAACTCCGCAAGCCGCCGCTCCCGCTGCCGCGCCTGCGCGCGACAACGTCTTCTACATCACGACCGCGATCGCCTATCCCAACGGCAACCCGCATATCGGCCACGCCTATGAGGCGATCGCGACCGACGTGCTGGCGCGCTTTGCGCGGCTCGACGGCAAGGACGTGTTCTTCCTCACCGGCACCGACGAGCACGGCCTGAAGATGGTCCAGACCGCGCAGAACGAGGGCATGACGGCGGCGGAGCTCGCGGCCCGCAATGCCGGCCGCTTCAAGGAGATGGATGAGCGCCTGAACGTGTCGTTCGACCGCTTCATCCGCACCACCGAAGAGCAGCACCATCGCTCCAGCCAGGAGATCTGGCGGCGCATGGAGGCGAATGGCGACATCTATGCCGACGTCTATTCCGGCTGGTACTCGGTGCGCGACGAAGCCTATTACGCCGAGGACGAGACGCGCCTGAACGACGATGGCGTGCGGCTCGGTCCGCAGGGCACCCCGGTCGAATGGGTCGAGGAGAAGAGCTATTTCTTCCGCCTGTCGTCCTATCAGGACAGGTTGCTGAAGCTCTATGCGGATCATCCCGACTTCATCGGGCCGGATTCGCGCAAGAACGAGGTGGTGAGCTTCGTCAGGAGTGGCTTGCGCGATCTCTCGATCTCGCGCACCACCTTCGACTGGGGCGTCAAGGTGCCCGGCGACGAGGAGCACGTGATGTATGTGTGGGTGGATGCGCTCACCAACTACATCACCGGCGTCGGCTTCCCCGACGAGAGCGACAAGAACTGGCGCTACTGGCCGGCCGACGTGCATATCATCGGCAAGGACATCATCCGCTTCCACGCGGTGTATTGGCCCGCGTTCCTGATGTCGGCCGGCATTCCCGTGCAGAAGCGGGTCTACGCCCACGGCTTCCTGTTCAACAGGGGCGAGAAGATGTCGAAGTCGGTCGGCAATGTCGTCGACCCCTTCAACCTCGCCGACCAGTATGGCGTCGACCAGATGCGCTATTTCTTCTTGCGCGAGGTGCCGTTCGGCCAGGACGGCAACTACAACCACGAGGCCATCGTCGCGCGTATCAATGCCGATCTCGCCAACGATCTCGGCAACCTCGCGCAGCGCTCGCTGTCGATGATCGCAAAGCAGCTCGGCGGCGTGCTGCCGGAGCCTGGCGCGTTCAGCGACAACGACAAGGCGATCCTGGCGATGGCCGACGGCATGGTGGCGGCGAGCCGCGAAGCGATGGCGAGCCAGCAGATCCATCACTGGCTCAACACGGTGTGGGCCGTGGTCGCGGAAGCCAACCGCTATTTCGCGGGCGAGGCGCCCTGGGCGCTCGCCAAGACCGATCCTGTCAGGCAGAAGACGGTGCTCTATGTCACTGCCGAGGTCGTGCGCCAGATCGCGATCCTGGCCCAGCCGGCGATGCCGACCGCCGCAGGCTTGCTGCTCGACAGCCTCGGCGTCCCCGCGGGCGAGCGCAATTTCGCGATGCTCGGCGGCGAGACGCGAATCACGCCCGGCTCGACGCTGCCGGCGCCGACACCGGCGTTCCCGCGCTACATCGAGCCGGCGGCCTAGCGCCGCCGCCTTGTGGTGGTGGCGCGATCCGAAAACCGGATCGTGCCACAGTCGGATCCAGTCGGTATCGAGATAGGCGCTGTGGCCCACGACCAGCGTCATGCGCGAGACGTGATCAGCGTCATTGATCCAGATCATCGCAAGTCTCCGCTTCTGCGGTGATGAAGTGAGCGTCGTCGCTTCGCGTTCGTTGGGCGCCGCACGGATCGCGGCGGTGACCCGATACGTGTCAATGGCAGGTCCGTCGCTTTTGCCGCTCCTGCGTGGCAGCCATCGCAAGAATTGCAACGTGCCAAGGGAGGCGGTCAGCTCGATGTCACGTCGTTTGCCTGAAAGTGCTCTTCAAAGCCGCATGGTAGGTCAGCCGGATACCGGCGACGATGGCGAGGCTTCCGGAAAGATCAGACCCTCGTTGTGGCTCGGACTGCAACGGCGACTGCGCAGCCTGGGACTCGGCAAGGGGCTCGCACATGCCAGGGCAGCGGCCGATTTGCAGGCGAGCGAAGCGAGATTCAGAGGTGTCCTCGCCGCAAGTCCTGACGCCGTCCTGATGGTCAACAACGACGGCGTGATCGAGTTCGCCAGCGACCGTGTTTCGGAGATTTTTGGGTACGCGCCCGAAGAAGTTGTGGGCAAACCTGTCGAGATCCTGATCCCCGAGCGGTTTCGCAGCGGACATGTTGACCATCTGCGCGCCTACTTCACTGAACCCAAGACGAGAATGATGGGCGGTGGGCTGTCGCTATGGGGGCGCCGCAAAGACCTGACGGAATTCCCGGTCGAGATCAGCTTCAGTCCAGTTGCATTGGCCGATCGGTCCGCGGCGATCGCCGCGGTGAGGTACGTTACAGGCCGCAAGGCCCTCGAGACTCTCCAGCAAAAGGCAGTTGAAGCCCTGCGTGAGAGCGAGGCGCGGCTGCGATATTTCATCAAGTACGCTCCGGCCGCGATCGCGATCCTCGACAAAGACCTGCGCTACCTCGTCTACAGCGACCGTTGGCTCGCGGACTATGACCTCGTCGGCCGGGATTTGCGCGGGCTGTCACATTATGAGATCTTTCCCGAAATACCGGATCGCTGGCGCACCATTCATCGTCGCGCCCTATCGGGCGAGACGCTTCAGGCCGAGGAGGACCATTTTTCGAGAGCCGACGGACGCGTGCAATGGCTGCGCTGGGAGGTGCGGCCATGGTTCGATAACCTCGGCAACATTGGTGGCGTTGCCTTCCTTACCGAGGACATCACCCATCGCAAGCGGGTGGAAACACAATTGCTGCAGGCCCAGAAAATGCAGGCGATCGGTCAGTTGACAGGCGGCATCGCCCACGACTTCAACAATCTACTGACGGTCATTCTCGGCAATGCAGAGATCCTGCTGGACGAGATGAAGAGCCACGATCCGCATCGCAAGCTGGTCGAGCCGATTTTTGCTGCCGCAGAACGCGGCGCAAGCCTGACGCAGCTGATGCTCGCCTTCGCCCGACGCCAGGCGCTTGAGCCGAGCACGTTCGATCTGAATGAGGTCGTGACGCGCATGAATACTCTGTTGCGGCGGACCATAGGCGAAAATGTCGAAGTCGATCTCCACCTGACGAAGCCGTTGTGGACCGTCACTGCCGATATCCGTCAAATGGAGACCGCGATCGTCAATATCGTCCTCAACGCGCGTGATGCGATGCCGCAAGGAGGCAAGCTGACGATCGAGACGGATAACGTCGAATTGTCGGAGGAGTATGCCGTCGACAACGTGGAGGTCACTCCGGGCCAATACGTCACGATGGCCTTGTCCGATACGGGAAGTGGGATAGCACCGGAGTTGCTCGATCGAATCTTCGAACCGTTCTTCACGACCAAGCCGGTCGGCAGGGGAACGGGACTTGGGTTGAGCATGGTGCACGGTTTCGTCAAGCAGACGGGCGGACACATCCAGATCTACAGCGAGGTCGGACATGGAACCTGCGTGAAGATCCTCCTGCCGCGCGCCAAAACCGATTCAACAACTGCCGTTCAGACAGTCCCGGCTTCTACAAGGCTTGCGACCGGCGCTGAATCGATCCTCGTCGTTGAGGACGATCCCGATGTGCGAATGTTTGCGGTTCTGCAATTGCGCCGGCTGGGCTACAGGGTAACGGAGGCCAGCGACGGACCTTCGGCGCTGCAGGAGGTGTCGCGTTCCGGTGCCCCCGATCTGTTGTTCACGGATGTCATCATGCCCGGCGGCATGAGCGGAAAGCAACTGGCCGAGCAGGTGAGGCAGATCGCCCCCGACATCAAGGTCTTGTACACGTCGGGCTATACCGAGAACTCGATCGTCCATCATGGCCGGCTCGACCCCGGGGTGCATCTGCTGCAAAAGCCCTACAGGAGCGACAGGCTCGCGTACAAGGTGCGTGAAGTCTTGGACCTCGAATCACGCAGCAATCCATAATTTTCGGCGCTCGGTTGGACGTGCTTCGGAACCGGCCGAATGGGCGATGCCGTTGACGTCCCAGCACGCTTCCCCTACCTGTGACAGGCCGGTCCCGGCCGGTCTCAGGGCCATCTTGGAAAGCGTCACTCGGAAATGCTGGTCGACAGCCACTGCCATTTGGATTTTCCGGACTTTGCGGAGGATCTCGACGGGATCGTGTCGCGCGCGCGAGCGGCCGGCATCGGCCGCATGGTCACGATCTCGACGCGCGTGCGGAGGCTGCAAAACCTGCTCGCGATCGCCGAGCGTTACGACGACGTGTATTGCTCGGTCGGCACCCATCCGCACAATGCCGACGAGGAAGACGGCATTTCGCCGGACGAGCTGATCGCGCTGACTCAGCATCCGAAGATCGTCGCGCTCGGCGAGGCCGGACTCGACTATTTCTACGACAACGGCTCGCCGGAGGCGCAGGCGCGGGGCTTTCGCGCCCACATCGCGGCGGCCCGCGCAACCGGCCTGCCGCTGGTGATCCACACCCGCGAGGCGGACGAGGATTGCGGGCGCATCCTGGAGGAGGAGACGGCAAAAGGATCGTTTCGCGCCGTGCTGCATTGTTACACCGGTGGGCGCGAGCTGGCGCTGAAGGCGGTGTCGCTCGGCCTTTATATCGGCTTCACCGGCATCCTGACCTTCAAGAAGTCGGAAGAGTTGCGGGCGCTGGCGGCCGAACTGCCGGCCGACCGTATTCTGGTTGAAACAGACTCGCCCTATCTTGCGCCGGGCAAGTTCCGGGGCAAGCGCAACGAGCCGGCCTATGTGGTCGAGGTCGCAAAGGTGCTCGCCGAAACGCGCGGCGTGTCGCTCGACGAGATATCGCGCCAGACCAGCGAAAACTTCTTTCGCCTGTTCTCGAAGGTGAAAGCCTGAGGATAGACGCCGCATGACGCTGACGCTGACGATCCTGGGCTGCGGCTCCTCCGCAGGCGTGCCGCGCCCGGCGCTCGGCTGGGGCGCCTGCGATCCCAATAATCCAAGGAATCGCCGCCGCCGCTGCTCGCTGCTGGTCGAGAAAACGTCGAGCCACGGCACCACGCGCATCCTGATCGACACCTCGCCTGACCTGCGCGAGCAGTTGCTTTCCACCAATGTCGATCACATCGACGCGGTGTTCCTGACGCATGAGCATGCCGACCAGACCCATGGCATGGATGATCTGCGCTCGGTTGTGATTCATATGCGCAGGCGCATCCCGGTCTATTTCAACCAGTCGACCGCCAAGGACATCATGGCGCGGTTTTCGTACTGCTTCATCTCGCCCGAGGGCAGCGACTATCCGCCGATCCTGCACCGGCATTCGATCGAGGCCGGCGGCAGCCAGATCATCAGCGGCAAGGGGGGCGACGTCACCATGACCGCCTTCCTGGTCCAGCATGGCCAGATCCCCGCGCTCGGCTACCGTATCGGCGATGCGGCCTACACGCCGGACCTCAACGACATCCCGCCCGAGAGTTTTGCCGCGCTGGAAGACCTCGATCTCTGGATCGTCGATGGCCTTCGCTACACCAGCCATTCCAGCCATTTCAGCATCAACGACGCGCTGTCCTGGATCGACCGCTTCAAGCCGAAGCGCGCCGTCATCACCAACATGACGGCCGACGTCGATTACGAGGTCGTCCGGCAGTCGCTGCCCGCAGGCGTGGTGCCCGCCTATGACGGCCTGCGGCTGGAGACGCGCTGAGGTTCAGGCCGAGATCGCCTTCGCCGAGCCGGCCTGGTCGCGCAGCAGGAATTTCTGGATCTTGCCGGTTGAGGTCTTCGGGATCGGTCCGAACACGACGGCTTTCGGCGTCTTGAAACCCGACATCTGGCTGCGGCAGAAGGCGATGATGTCGGCCTCGCTTGCGCTCGCGCCGTCCTTCAGCTCGACGAAAGCGCAGGGCACCTCGCCCCATTTCGGATCGGGCTTTGCGACCACCGCGGCAAACAGCACGGCCGGGTGCTTGTAGAGGATGTCCTCGACCTCGACGGACGAGATGTTCTCGCCGCCGGAGATGATGATGTCCTTGGAGCGGTCCTTGATGATGACGTAGCCGTGCTCGTCGAGCACGCCGAGATCGCCGGTGTGAAACCAGCCGCCGCCGAACGCCTCGCTGGTCGCCTTTTCGTTCTTGAGATAGCCCTTCATCACGATGTTGCCGCGGAACATGACCTCGCCGATGGTCTCACCGTCGCGCGGCACCTCCTGCATCGTCTGCGGGTTGATCACGGTGACGGCTTCCTCGAGCGGGTAGGGCACGCCCTGCCGCCGCTTCATGCGCGCGCGCTCGGCGGGCGGGAGCTCGTCCCAGCCCGGCTGCTCGGCGCAGACGGAGGCGGGGCCATAGACCTCGGTCAGGCCATAGACATGGGTGAGCTTGATGCCGATGCTTTCCGCGCCCTCGAGCACGGCGACCGGCGGCGCCGCGCCGGCGATCAGGCCGACGACGCGGCGGGCGGCATCGCCCTTTGGCGCGTCGGGCGCGTTGATCAGCGTGTTGTAGACGATCGGCGCGCCGCACATATGCGTGACGCGGTGCTGTCTGATCAACTCGAAGATCTTTGTCGGCTCGACCTTGCGCAGGCAGACATTGATGCCGGCGGATGCCGCGATGGTCCAGGGAAAGCACCAGCCGTTGCAGTGGAACATCGGCAGCGTCCAGAGATAGACCGGATGCTGGCCGAGATTGCCGGCCAGGATGTTGCTGACGGCGTTCAGATAGGCGCCGCGGTGATGGGTGACGACGCCCTTGGGATTGCCGGTGGTGCCCGACGTGTAGCTCAGCGCGATCGCGTCCCATTCGTCCCTTGGCGGCACCGCGGCGAAGGTCGGATCGCCCTGCGCAACGGCAGCCTCGTATTCGATCTCGCCGATGCGCTTGCCGCCCTTGAAGGCGGCATCGTCGACGTCGATCACGAACGGCTTCGGCCCGCTCATCTGCGCCAGCGCGTCGCTGATCACGCCGGAAAATTCCGGGTCGACCAGGATGATTTTTGCGCCGCCATGGTCGAGCTGGAATGCGATGGAGGGGGCGTCGAGCCGGATGTTGAGCGCGTTGAGCACGGCGCCCGTCATCGGGACCGCGAAATGCGCCTCGTTCATCGCCGGGATGTTCGGCAGCATCGCCGCCACGGTGTCGCCGACGCCGATGCCCTTGCCGGCGAGCCAGGAGGCAAAACGCCGGCAGCGCTCATGGGTCTGTGCCCAGGTGAAGCTGCGGCCCTCGTAGACGGTGGAGACGTGATCCGGATAGACGGCGGCGCTGCGCGCGAGGAAGCTCAGCGGGCTCAGCGGTACGTAGTTGGCGGGGGTCTTGTCGAGGCCGATCTCGTACTGGTTTGACCGCTCGCTCATCGACACCCTCCTTGTCGCGCCTCACAGGAATCCGATCGAGATCCAGGGGAAGATCGCGACGATGATCAATCCCACCAGCAACGCCAGCAGATAGCCCCAGATTGGCCGGATACCCTCGGCGGGGTCAACGCGTCCGATGGCGCAGGCGGCATAATAGCCGACGCCGAAGGGCGGCGCGAACAGCCCGATGCCCATCGCCAGGATGATGACCATGGCGTAGTGCACCTCGTGCACGCCGACGGCCCGCGCGATCGGAAACAGCAGCGGCCCGAACAGCACGATCGCCGGAATGCCCTCCAGCACGCTGCCGAGGATGGTGAAGGCGAGGATCGAGACCGCGATGAAGGTCGCGGAGCCCCCGGGCAGCCCGGTCATGGCGGCCGCGAGCGAGCGCGAGAAGCCCGACTGGGTCAGGCCCCAGGCCATGCCGGTGGCGGTGCCGATGATGAGGAGGATCGCACCGGACAGCGCCGCGGTCTCGACCAGCATCGGAAACAGCCGGCCCCAGTCGAAGCGGCGGTAGATCAGGAGGCCGACGAGGACGCCATAGACGATGCCGATGGTGGAGACTTCGGTCGCGGTCGCGATGCCCTCGACCACGGCGTAGCGGATCACGAAGGGCAGCGCCAGCGCGGGCAGGGCGATGATGAAGGTCCTGCCGATCTCGGATGCCGTGGCGCGGCTGACGCCGCTCATGTCCTCGTGGCGATAGCGCCACCACACCAGCATGCAGAGCGTGATCGCGAGCACGACGCCGGGCAGGAGGCCGCCGGTGAACAGCGCCGCGATCGAGACGCCGGTGACCGAGCCGATGGTGATCAGCACGAGGCTCGGCGGGATCGTCTCGGTCTGGGCGCCGGTGGCGGCGAGGAGGGCGACGAGATCGCCGGGCTTGGCGCCGCGCTGCTTCATCTCCGGAAACAGCACCGGGGCGACGGCCGCCATGTCGGCCGCCTTGGCGCCGGAGATGCCGGAGACCAGGTACATGGCGCCGACCAGAACGTAATGCAGGCCGCCCCTGACATGGCCGAGCAGGCTGGCCAGGAACGCCACCATGGCGCGCGCCATGCCGGTCATCTCGATCAGGAGGCCCAGGAACACGAACAGCGGCACCGAGAGCAGGATGAGGTGGCTCATGCCCTCGTCCATCCGGCCGACCAGCACCATCAGCGGCGTGCGCGTGGTCAGCGCCAGATAGCCGAAGATCGCAAGCCCGAAGCCGAACGCAATGGGAACGCCGGCAAAGACGCAGAAGCCGGCGACGCCGACGAAGAAGATGACGAGGTTGAGATTGCCGAGCGGCCGCAGCGTCGGCTGCGCCAGCCAGAACAGGCCGATCACCAATGCGACCGACAGCGCGGCGAGCGCGACCATCCGGTAGTCGGCGGCACGCACCAGCCGCAACAGCGCGAACGCGGCCATCAGGCAGATGCCGACCGGCAGCGCCGCGGCGCGCCACATGTTCGAGATCTGCAGCGCCGGCGTGGTGATGAAGCTTTCCTCGTAGGCGTAGTCCCAGGACGGCCAGACGATCAGCACGAGGAACGCCAGCGCCGCGCAGGTCGCAACCAGGTCGAGCCAGGCACGCATCGCCGGCCCGGCGCTGGCGACGATCGCGGTCATGCGCATGTGCTCGGCGCGGCGGAACGCCACGGCCGCGCCCAGCATTGCGAGCCACAGGAACAGGATCGAGGCGAGCTCGTCCGACCAGATCAGCGGTCGGTGCAGGCCGTAGCGCGCCACCACGCCGGCAAACAGGATCACGATCTCGGCGACCACCAGGATGGCCGCCGGGATTTCGACGACGAGGCCGAGGATGTGCTCGAGCGACGACAGCAGCGAGGACCGGCGAGGGGGCTGTCCAGCCACCTCGCCCGCCGCCTCGTTCACCTCAACCCCAACATGAGCCATCTCGATATCAACCTCGGCGGCCCCTACGCATTACGACAGCTTGCCGACGGCCTTTTCCAGGAGGTCCCAGGCCTGGTCGCCATACTTGCCCTTCCACTCGGCGTAGAAGCCGGCGGAGCGCAGCTTGTCGCGGAACGGCGCCACGGCGGGCTGGTTGAAGGTCAGGCCCTTGGACGCGAGCTCCTGCTGCAGGTTGGCGTTGAGCTTGGCGGTATCCTCGCGCTCCTTGAGGGCGGCGGCGTTGATGTTCCTGGCGACGATGGCGCGCACGTCCTCGGGCAGGCTGCTCCAGGCGCGGCGGTTGGCCAGGAACCAGAAGCCGTCCCACATGTGGTTGGTCAGCGAGCAGTACTTCTGCACCTCGTAGAGCTTTGCGGTCGAGATGATCGCCAGCGGGTTCTCCTGGCCCTCGACCACCTTGGTCTGGAGCGCGGAATAGACCTCGCTGAAATTGATCGAGGCGGGCGCGGCGTCGAAGGCCTTGAACATCGAGGTCCACAGCGGCGACACCGGTACGCGGATCTTGAAGCCCTTGAGGTCGTCCGGACCGTTGATCGGCTTGGTCGAGGACGTGGTCTGGCGGAAGCCATTGTCCCAGATCCTGTCCATGACCTCGAGGCCAGCCTTCTTGATCTCGCCGCGCACATAGGCGCCGAGGTCGCCGTCCATGGCCTTCCAGACCGTGTCGTAGTCCGGGAATGCGAAGCCGATGCCGTTGATCGAGGCCGCCGGCACCAGGGTGGCCAGGATCAGGCCGGACAGCGTGAAGAACTCGACGCCGCCGGAGCGGATCTGGCTCAGCATGTCGGTGTCGGAACCGAGCTGGTTGTTCGGGAAGATCTGCAGGTCGAAGCGGCCCTTGGTCTCGCTCTTGATCGCCGCCGCCATCTCCTTGGCGCGGGCGTTCATCGGGTGCGAGTCCGGCAGGTTGTTGGCGTATTTGTAGGTGAACTCGGCGGCCTGGGCACGGGCCACATGGGGCGCGCTGATGCCGCCGAAGACGGCGGTCGCGGCGGAGGCCTTGAGAAGCGTGCGTCGGGAAAAGCTCATGGGTCTGCTTCCTCGGAAGTTTGTTGTTGTTCTGAGACGCAAACCTATACGGACGGAAGGCCCAGAGGTCATCTGCGATCTCGCGAGGCCACGCTTATTGCAGCCGCATGACGCCGCGGCAATATCGGCTTTGGACAAGCGGGCCGGATTTAAAATGCCGAAAACAACCCGTTGCGCCGTGGCCATCAAGACGGCCGGGCGAACGCCCGAAAACGAGCTTCGAGTGAAGGCGTCACGGCAGAAATATCGCCTAAACAATTGATCCAATTTGATATAAATATATTCCATAATATACCTTATGCGAATTGACGACATGGGGTGCGGGGCGCCGATCGCCGCGCGCCTTGCCGCAGTCCCCTCCAAAGGAAGCCGAGCCAAATGCACGCCTGCTGACCCCGACTGCTCGTGCCGGGCCGCGCCGATCGGAGGTGAGCTTGAAGGAGCGCTCGCGCACAAGGATGCCGTAGCCGTACCAAGTAGCGGGGTCCGGCGGTGCCTCGCTGTATGAGTTATCCAACCAAGCGCAGTATCTGAAAGTCCGGGCACGTTCTCCGGATCGCTGCCGACGACATCGCCGTGATTGCCCTGCGAACCTGGCTTGCTGAACCGGTGTTGGACCCTTCCCCCACGGACGCCCCGCTCTGGAAGGCCCACTCACGCGAGATCGCTTAATAATTTGGGGCGGCCTGTACTTCGCTCTTGGCGACTACGCCAAGGCCGAGCCGTTTTTCCAGAGCGCGCTGAAGGTCCGTGAGCGGAGATCTCCTGATCGGATCGAGTAGGAAGCCTTCCAATCAGGATGAAATTGTTGGTCGGTTGCTGCTCTATGCGTCGCGAGCGGCGCACCGCAGAACTTCGACAAGCGCGAGCAGGATCTGATCCTGCTGCCGGACTCCGCCCAAATCCTCGTCGTGACTAACGCGGCCTTCACTGGCGGATCGCAAGTCATGCGTATTTGCCCGGGGCTGCCGGATGTGCCGCTGCCGCGCGCGATATTCGCGGAAGACCGGCGGAAGAAGCCTGGATCGCCCTCATCCGTCCGCCTCCCGGCCCCCGCCGAGCGCGTCCGATACGTGGTTTTTACGGGCTCGATGACGCTTAAATTTGAACTCGTCGATTTACCCGGGCTTCATTCGGCGAGACACAGCATCAACGCAACAAAAGGGTTCTGCGTTTGATGATCTGCAAGTCTCTTGCTTCGACCACGAAGCGTTTCGCTCGTTCCGAGGACGGTAACATCGCCATCCTGTTCGCACTCTCGCTGATGCCGATACTATGCTTCGTCGGCGCGGCCGTCGATTACAGCCGCGCGACCAACGCGCGTACCGCGATGCAAGGCGCGCTCGACTCGGCGGCCCTGATGGTGGCGAAGGATTTCTCGTCCAAGAAGGTCTTGCAGGCGGATATTCCGACGACTGCCGAGAAATATTTCAGGGCGCTCTACGCCGGGCACCCGGAGGCCGAGAACGTCACCGTGACGACGACGTACAACCCGCCGAACGGCGCCACGCGGCCGAGCGTGGTCATCAACGGCGCGGCTTCGATCAGGACCAACTTCATGCAGATCGCCGGCTATCCCTCGCTGGCCTTGTCCGCCAGTGCGACGACGACCTGGGGCAACAACCGCCTCCGTGTCGCGCTCGTGCTCGACAATTCCGGCTCGATGGACAAGTTCAACAAGCTCCCCTCGCTCCAGAGCGCCTCGAAGAGCCTGGTCTCGCAATTGTCGGCGCTCGAGGGCACCCCGGGCGACGTCTACATTTCGGTCGTGCCGTTCGCCTCGGAGGTCAACGTCGGCACCTCCCACAAGGACGACAGCTGGCTGCGCTGGGATCTGTTTGACCAGAACAACAGCAACTCCTCGGGCAGCTACTGCAGCCAGGGCAGCAACTCCTGGTTCCCGAGGGCGATCTGCAAGGGCCACGGCTACAACTGGAACCACACCTCTTTTACGCAGGACAAGACGAAGTGGACGGGCTGTGTTTCCGATCGCGACCAGCCCAACGACGTCAATTCAGTCGCGCCAAGCTCCACTGCCACCAATTTCGTGGCCGATCAGGACTCGTACTGTCCTGATGCAGCACTGCTTCCGTTGACCTACAACTGGTCGACGATCAACAGCAGGATCGACAGCATGACCGCCAGCGGCGCGACCAATCAGACGATTGGCCTGCAATGGGGCTGGCTCTCGCTGCTGCAGCAGTCGCCGATGAACGCGCCGGCGGAAGACCCCCAGCTCCAGTACCAGCGCGTGATCGTGCTGTTCACCGACGGTCTGAACACGATCAACCGGTGGACCGGCAGCGGCAGCGGCACCACGAGCGACCCTGACGTCGATGCCAGGATGCAGCTGCTCTGCAGCGCGGTTCAGGCGGCCAACATCACGCTGTTTGCGGTTCAGGTCGACACCGATGGCGCCGGCGAGTCGAAGGTGCTGCCGAACTGCGCCGGCCGTGAGCGCTTCTACCTGCTGAAGAACGCAGCCGATATCTCGAACGCGTTCTCCGCGATCGGGACCGAGATCACCAAGCTGCACGTGTCCAGATAGTCCCTCTCCGCCAGAATCCGGGTCGTTTGCCTTGCGCCGCCGCCGGCAGGAACCGAGCGCCAAAATCGGGTTGAAATAGACGCGCGCTAGCCTTCGCCGCAATCAGATGTCAACTTGTTCAGCTATGGCGTTTCGGCGACCGTTGATTCCGACCGGGGATCGGCTCGCCCGGTGCGGCGGTTGAAGCAACAGAGGGGGCATTGATGGCAAGCGCGTTGTCTGATGCGGAGCGGGCCAGGATCGACGCGTATTGGCGCGCGTCCAACTACCTCTCGGTCGGTCAGATCTATCTCTACGACAATCCGCTGCTCAAGCAGCCTCTCACCAGGGATCACATCAAGCCGCGGCTGCTCGGTCACTGGGGGACTTCGCCCGGTCTCAACTTCGTCTATGTCCATCTCAACCGGGTGATCAAGACGCACGATCTCGACATGATCTATATTACCGGCCCCGGCCACGGTGGCCCGAGCCTGGTCGCGCAGGCCTGGCTCGAGGGGACCTACAGCGAGGTCTATCCGAACGTCTCGCTGGATGAGCCGGGCATGAAGCGGCTCTTCACCCAGTTCTCGTTTCCCGGCGGCATCCCCAGCCATGTCGCGCCGGAAACACCGGGGTCGATTCACGAGGGCGGCGAGCTCGGATATGCGCTGTCGCACGCCTATGGCGCGGCCTTCGACAATCCCGACCTGATCGTGGCCTGCGTCGTCGGCGACGGCGAGGCCGAGACGGGTGCGCTGGCAACGAGCTGGCATTCCAACAAATTCCTGAACCCAAGAGACGACGGGGTCGTGCTGCCGATCCTGCATCTCAACGGATACAAGATCGCCAATCCCACCCTCCTCGCCCGCGTCAGCCATGAGGAGCTGGATCAACTGTTTCGCGGCTACGGCTACACGCCCTATTTCGTCGAGGGCAGTGATCCCGAGAAGATGCACGAGTTGATGGCCGCGACGCTCGATCAGGTCGTTGCCGAGATCCAGCGGATCAAGGCCGAGGCGCATCGCGGCGGGCCGCTGGAGCGCCCGCGCTGGCCGATGATCGTGCTGCGCACCCCCAAGGGCTGGACCTGCCCGAAGGAGATCGACGGCAAGCGCACCGAGGACTACTGGCGCTCGCACCAGGTTCCGATGGGCGAGATGCACGGCAACGACGCCCATGTCCGCTTGCTGGAAGAGTGGATGAAGAGCTATCGGCCCACCGAGCTGTTCGACGAGGGCGGCCGGCTTCGCCCCGAGCTGGCCGAGCTCGCGCCGCGAGGCGCGCGTCGCATGAGCGCCAACCCGCACACCAATGGCGGGTTATTGCTGCGTGAGCTGAGGCTGCCGGATTTCCGCGACTATGCGGTCAAGGTGAGTGAACCCGGCGCCGCGACGGCGGAGTCCACGCGCGTCATGGGGCGGTTTCTGCGCGACGTGATGAAGCTGAACCTGGAGCAGAAGAATTTCCGCCTGTTCAGTCCGGACGAGAACAACTCGAACCGCTGGCAGGACGTGCTGGAGGTGACGAACCGCGCCTGGATGGCCGACACCTATCCGTGGGACGATCACCTGGCGCCGGACGGGCGGGTCATGGAAATGCTCAGCGAGCACCAGTGCCAGGGCTGGCTCGAAGGCTATCTCCTGACCGGACGGCACGGCTTCTTCTCGTGCTACGAGGCCTTCATCCACATCATCGATTCCATGTTCAATCAGCACGCCAAGTGGTTGAAGCTCTGCAACCACATTCCGTGGCGGCGCCCGATCGGGTCGCTGAACTATCTGCTGTCCAGCCATGTCTGGCGGCAGGACCACAATGGCTTCAGCCACCAGGACCCCGGCTTCATCGACCATGTCGTGAACAAGAAGGCGGAGGTAATCCGGGTCTATCTGCCGCCCGATGCCAACTGCCTGCTCTCTGTCACCGACCACTGCCTGCGCAGCCGCAACTACATCAACGTCGTCGTTGCGGGCAAGCAGCCTGCCCCGCAATGGCTGACGATGGACGAAGCCATGAAGCACTGCGAAGCGGGCCTCGGCATCTGGGCGTGGGCCAGCAACGACCGCGGCGGCGAGCCCGACGTCGTCATGGCCTGTTGCGGCGACGTGCCGACCTTGGAGACGCTCGCAGCGGTCGACCTGCTCAGGCGGCATGCGCCGGAACTGAAGGTGCGCGTCATCAACATCGTCAACCTCATGAAGCTGCAGCCGCCGAGCGAGCATCCGCACGGCCTCTCCGATCATGATTTCGACGCGCTGTTCACCACCGACAAGCCGGTCATCTTCGCCTTCCACGGCTATCCCTGGCTCATTCACCGCCTGACCTACCGGCGCAATGGCCACGACAATTTGCACGTGCGCGGCTACAAGGAGGAAGGCACCACCACCACCCCGTTCGACATGTGCGTGCTGAACGAGATGGATCGGTTCCACATCGTCTCCGACGTGATCGATCGCGTCCCGAAACTCGGGCCACGGGCCGCCTATGCCAAGCAGGCGATCCGGGACAAGCTGTTCGATCACAGGACCTATATTGCCAGGCACGGCGACGACATGCCGGAGATCACGGGCTGGCGGTGGGGACAGGAGGCGGCGTCCGCGCCGGCCGGCTCGACCGAGGCGGACAACGTCTGACGCTGCGCCGGTCGTCTAAAGCGCGATGAGATCAGGCTCGATAGCCACCACGCATTCAGATGCGCTCCCTCTCCCGCTTGCGGGGGAGGGCTGGGGTGGGGGTGTCTCCGCAATGGACACTCCCGATGAGGAGAGAGCCCCCACCCGGCGCTTCGCGCCGACCTCCCCCGCAAGCGGGAGAGGTTGACCGAGTGTGCCGCTGCTCGGGCGCTTCAAGTTGAAGCCATTCCGCTTCAGACCACCCTCACCCCGTTCGGATTTCGGGCGGGGTCGCCCCAGAACGCGTCGTTCTCGTATTTGCGCCAGAGATCGCCGGGCAGCACGGTCTTGCGGCCGGGGGATTCCACCTTCCGGCCGACCTTGTGCAGACCCGGCGTGCCGATCCTGCGGTCGAATTCCTCGGCGTCGAACTCGATGTTCTGGAAGTCATGCGCGAACGGCTTTTCGCCGATGAACTCGTAGACCGCCGCGATCGCCCGCTCCGGCTGGCTGGTCAGCGTCTCGTAGGTGAGCGCCAGCAGGCAGGCGGACTGCTCGCCGCAGAAGGCCTCGCGCAGCGCATTCCAGGCGAAGCCGACCATGCCGTTCGGCGCGGCAAGCCCGTCGACGCGCGAATACACCGTGCCGCCCGGCTCGAAATTGAAGATGCCCGACGGCTGGTACTTGTTCTTGCGAATGAGCCGCTCGACCGAGTCCAGGATCCAGGGAATGTGCCGCACGCAGCAGATCACCTTGGCGCGCGGAAACAGCTCGGTGATGAGCGGCAGCCGCGCGCACCAGTTGCGGTTGGTGTCGAACACCACATGCCCCTTCGGCAGGTCGGCGTAGTAGGTCGAGAAGATGCCCTGCAGCAGGGCCCTCCGCTGCTCGTCGGTGATGAAGATCGCGGTCTCGTTGTTCATGCTCATGCTGCGCAGCATGGCGTCGACCAGCGAGCCGACCGGCCCGGTCATGCCGGCGCGGAAGCGCGGGTTCTGGCGCAGGATGGCCGACAGCAGGGTCGAGCCCGCGCGCGGAAGTCCGGAGATGAAATGAATGTCGCCTTGCATGATTCCTTCGGGCCTGATCGGGGATTCGAGAACTAGACTACCAGAAAATCCCGCTGCTGCAGCAAATGCGGGTCGACGCCGACCAGGGTGACCGAGTGCAGGCCATCGAGCGCAATGAAGGTATCGGCTGGGTTGCCGGCATTGTGGGGATCGGCGGCGATCGCGGCAAGGGCCGCTGCCGCGTCGGCGTAGACGGACTGGCTGAGCTTCAGGACGTCGCTCGCCACGTCGAAGCCGTCGATGGTCACTGCGGCCGCCGCCGACGGCGCGTTGAACTGGAACGCGAACGTGTCCGCCGCGGCCGAGGCCGCGAGCGCGGCATTGGCTCCCTGCACCGTGACGGTATGCGAACCATCATTATTGGTGACGTCCTGTGCGATCACGGCGCCATTGGCGTCATAGCTGACCATGGACTCCGCGTACGGTGCATTGGCGCCGAGATAGAAGCTGGCGATCGTCTCGCTCGCGTTCGACGGCGTCAGCAGGTTGTTCAGATGGGCATCGTCCGTCGGATTCGTGTTCTGGAATTCGATCTGCAGCGGGCCGGAGCCTGTGCCCTGCACCAGGATATGCGACGTGCCGCCGCCGGCGAGTGAGATCGCGATGTCGGTGTCGTGGCCGCCATTGACCGAGGTCACCGTCACCGCGTTGGGATCGACGCCCTCGAGATGGATGCGGTCGTGCTCGCCGCTGCCGGTCGCCCAGGAAAGATCGGTGATCCTGTTGGTCACGCCGGCGGACAGATCGGTGTCGCGGAAGAAGAACACGTCGTCGCCCATCCCGCCGGTCAGGCTGTGTGCGCCGGCGCCGTAATGGACCACGTCGTTGCCAGAACGATCGGGCCCGGCCGTGATGGTCGTGGTGTTGGCCACCGAGTCGTAAGCGAAGTGGAAGTCCGACAGCGAGGTGATGTCCTCACCGCTCACGTTAAGACTGACCGAGCCGGTCGCGCTGTTGAGGACCAGCACGCCGCCGCTGTAGCTCTCGCTGGTGGCATGGAAGCCGTCGATGACGATCTGGTCGCTTGTGCCGAAATGTTGGAGCGTATTGACCGGCGCCTTGGTGGCGCTGAATTCCAGCGTGGCGTGGTGTGACGCCGAGAAGTCGATCGCGCCGGAGCCGGCCGCGCCGCTCGCCGTGAGGTCGAGCGTGCCGTTCTCGATGGTGACGCCGCCGGTGAAGGTGTTGGTTGCCCCCAGCACCAGCGTTCCCTCGCCATCGAGCACCAGGCGGCCCTCGCCGGTCTGCCCGCTGGCGTCGTGCGAACCGGTCATGTCGGCGATGACGTCGCTGATCGTGATGCTGCGCGCCGCGCCCGGCGCGAAGGTCATGCTCTGGTTGCCTTGCAGGAAGATGCCGCTGCCGAGGCCCGAGCCGGAATTGTGGTAGTAGTAGACCGAGCTGCCGTCCCCGCCGGTGGCGCTGCCGCCCTGCGCGCCGCCGCTGCCGCCGAAGGTCAGCGAGCCGCCCTCCTGGACGAAGATCGCGCCGCCAGCCCCGAGGCCGCCGCCGCCGCCCCGATAGCCGCCGATGCCGTTGCCGGCGCCGAACCCTCCCGCCCCGCCGGTGTAGGCGCCGCCACCGCCGCCGCCGCCGCCGAAGCCGCCGGCGCCTCCGCCGTACCTGCCCGCGCCACCACCACCGCCGAACCCGCCGGCACCGCCAACGCCATGCGCGCCGTTGATGACAGCACCGCCGCCGCCGCCGCCAAAGCCACCGGCGCCACCCGACGAAGAGATGCTCGAGCTGCCGCCGACGCCGCCGCCGGCACCGCCAAAGTCAGTATAGCGACCGTTGTAGCCCAATGCGCTGCCGCCGCCGCCACCGTTGGCACCGCCGGCCGAGCCTCCCGGCACCGAGCCGCCGGACGCCGCGCCGACGATGATGCCGCGGCCAACGTAACCAAACTGGAAGTAGCCGCCGAATGCGCTCCGGCCTACGCCGCCGCCGCCGGTGAGGTTGCCGGCGCCGCCCATGCCGCCGCCGCCGCCGTAGGCATAGCTGAAATAACTTCCATTGCCGCCAACCGCGCTGTCATGGACAAAGCTGACATTGTCGAGGTTGACCGCGCCGGCGGAGGCGATGAAGAGGCCGCCGCCAAGTCCGGCGCCGCCGCCACCACCGCCATAGCTGGACTGTCCGGCGGAATCGCCGCCCTTGGCCACGGCGTTGACGACGCTGAGATTGTCGATGTCCAGCGTGCCTGCATAGACGAACAGGCCGGGGAAGCCGCTGGCATCGAGCGTATGGCCATTACCGTGGATGGTCAGCGTATCGCCCGACGCAAGGTTGAACGCCGGAAGCTGGTCGGTCAAAGCGAGGTCACCGACGATGTTGAACGTGTAGTGCGTGTCGGGATGCGAATGGGCGCCGGTCAGGTCGATCGCCGCAATGGCGGCGGAGAGGTCTGCGGCGGACGTGATCGTGAAGCTGTTGGGGGTCGTCACCACGCTTACGTTCGAGGCCGCCGACGCCGGGCTGGTTGCCGAGCCCACGCCGTTCACCAGGGTTTGCGTCGCGGTGATGCCGTGCGTGCCGGCGCCGAGCGCGACGTCCATTGTCGAATAGATCGCGAAATGGCCTGTTACATCGACCGTTCCGGTGCCGATCACGGTGGTGCCGCCGTCGGCATAGAGCTTGACGACGTCGCCGGCCTTGCCGGTGCCGAACACCTCGACGCGCCCGCCGGGATCGGTGACCGAGACCACCGAGGTGATGACGGGCGCAACCGGTGCAACCGTCGCGACGAAACTCGACGCGGTGCTGGTGAGATTTGCCGCGTTGGTCTCGGTCAGCGTCACGATTTGCGCGCCGGGGTTCGCGACCGGGCTCGTCGTGATGTCGAAATGCCCGGTGGCATCGACGGTCCCGGATCCGATGGTGACGGCGCCGAGCTTGATCGTCACGACGTTGCCGACTTCGCCGGTGCCGACGAACTCGAGCGCCCCGCCCTCCACCGTCGTTCCGACCTGCGAGGTGATCGTTGGCGCGATCGGGTTGACGTTGACGGTGAACGAGGAGGATGGCGCGCTCGCAATGCCGTCATCGGTCTCGACCGCGGTGAAGGTGTGCACGGCGTCCGCGAAGGTGACGCTTGTGGTGATCGAGAACGTGCCGTTCGCGGCCACCGTTCCAGTGCCGACCACCGTCGTGCCGCCGTCGGCGTAGAGCGTGATGGTGCCGCCGACATGCTGGGCCGTGCCCTTCACGGTCACGGTGGTGCCGTTGATCGGCTGGCCGATCAGCGCCGTGATGACCGGCGCCGTCGGCGTCACGTTGACCGACACGCCCGTGGAAATCACGCTGACCAGGTTGGCGGAGTTGGTTTCGGTGGCGCGGATGGTGTGCGTGCCGCCGAGGATGTTGACGAAAATGTCGAAATGGCCGGTCGCATCAACCACGCCGGTGGCGAGCACCGTCGTGCTGCCGTCGGCATACAGCTTGATGGTCTCGCCGACCTCGCCGGTGCCCTGCACCTCGATACGCTGCGTCGTGCCCGACACGGGAATGACCGCGGAGATGACCGGCGCGTCCGGAATCACGTTGACCGTGAATTGCGACGAGAGCGGACTTACGAAATTCGAGGAATCCGTCGCGGTCGCGGTCAGGCGGTGCACGCCGTCGGCGAAGGTCAGCGTCGTCGTGATGTCGAAATGCCCGGTGGCGTCGATGGTACCGGTTCCGACGGCCGTCGTGCCGCCATCGGCGTACAGGGTGACGGTCTGGTTGGGCTGGCCGGTGCCCTTCACCTCGATGGTGCTGCCATTGTCGGGCTGGCCGACCAGCGTGGTGATGGCCGGTGCCGACGGAACGACGGTGACGGAAAGATTGTTCGAGACCGTGCTCGACAGTGAGCCGTTGACGGTGACCGCTGTCAGCGTGTGGACGCCGTTGGAAAGCCCCGAACTTGTCGAGAAACTGAAATTGCCGTTGCCGTCGGTTGAGCCGGTGCCGAGCACGGTCGCGCCGCCGTCGGCGTAGATCTTGATGATCCGGTTGGCTTCGCCCGTTCCCTTCACCGTGATCGGCCCGGCATTGAAGGGGCTGTTCACCACCGCGGTGAGCGTGGGCGCGGTCGGATTGACGTTGACGGTGAAGCCCGCCGACAGCGCGCTCGTCAGGCCCTGGCTGTTGGTGTCGGTTGCCCGGATGGTATGGCTGCCGTCGATCAGGGCCGGCGTGACGATGTCGAAATTGCCGTTGGCATCGGCGACCCCGGTCGCGAACGCGGTCGAGCTGCCGTCGAGATACAGCTTGACGGTCTGGCCGGGCAGCGCCGTGCCCTTGAGCTCGACCGTGTCGCCGTTGAGCGGCGCGCCGATCTGCGTCGTGATCGCAGGCGCGGTCGGAATAACGTTGACCACGAAGCCGGCGGAGGTCTGCGACGTCGTTCCCGTCTGCATCACCGCCTGGAAGGTGTAGATGCCATCAGTGAGCGGCGAGGTGATAAGATCGAAATTGCCGTTGCCGTCGACGATGCCGGTGCCGAGCACGGTCGTTCCACCATTGGCGATGATGGTCACCGTGGATCCCGGCGTGGCCGTGCCGATCAGATGGGCACCGGTGCCGTAGACCGGCTGTCCGATCGAGCCCGTGATACCGAACGGCACGCTATCCGTCACCGTGACGCCGCCGCTGTAGGGCGTGACGTTGAAGGTAAACAGTGAATAGTTGGCCCCGGGGTTGAGATGCAGATCGATCGAATGGACGCCGTCGGTGACGGTGAGGACGTTGCCCGCGCCGAGCGTCGCCGTCGCATTGGCGCCGAACCCGACCAGCTTGATCGCATCGCCCGGATTGAAGCTGTTGATCTGGTTGGAGAAGGTCACGCCTTGTTCGATGACCAGGGTCGCGCCCGCATTCGGCGCGAAGGTGATGACGCCGCTGCCGATCGAATTCACCGAGGTCAGATCGATCGTGCTGCTGCCGCTCAGCACCATGCCGCCGGTCAGCAGATTGAGTCCGGTGATCGTCAGCACCGACGTGCCGGACGCGCTGATGCTGCCGCCGCCCGTGATCTTGTTCGCCAGCGTGAAATGCGCCGAGCCTGACGTCGAGAAGGAATCGTTGACGAGATCGCCCGTCGGCAGCAGCACCGTGCCGGTGCTGGAGATGTCGATCGTCGTGCCGGTGATGGCGCCCGACAGCGTGACATTGCCGGCGCCCGCAACGTGGACGACGCCGATGCCGCCGCCCGCGATCGTGTCCGAGATGGTCAGCGTCTTGCCGAGCGAAGGCGCGAGTGTGACGCTCGACGAAGCCGTGAACAGGCCCGAGCCGATGCCCTGCCCGCTGCTGCCCGGATTGCCGTAGGAGAAGCCGCCGCTGCCGCCGACAGCCGAGTTGCCGGCGATCGAACCGCCCGTGATCGTCAGCGTCGCGCCGGGTGAGACGAATACGCCGCCGCCGAGACCTGCGCCGCCGCCACCGCCTCCGGACGCGGTCTTGAGGCCGCCGTTGCCGCCGTTGCCCGCGCCGTAACCACCGCTGCCGCCGATGCCGATATATAGTTCGCCGGCGAAGAAAGGCGCAGTCTTGGGGATCACCCGATAGACGCTGGACCCGCCGCCGCCGCCGCCGCCAAATCCTCCGGCCAGACCGTTGCTTCGGGAGTGCGCGTAGAAGGCCGGCTGGCGACCCCAGCCGCCCGCCCCGCCTATGCCGAAGCCACTCGAAGGGCTCCCCGGTCCACCGCCGCCGACATAGCTGTTATAGCCGGGGCCGACGCCGCTGGTGCCGCCGGAACCACCGATCGCGGAATTGCCGGTGAACGCCACGCCGTCGAGCGTTGCGGAGGTGCCTGCGCCAATGAAGAGGCCGCCGCCGAGACCTGCACCGCCGCCGCCGGCGGCGGCATAACGGTGGCCGACGGACCCGCCGTCGTGACCGTGCGCAACGGTGCCTTTGATCGTCAAATTGCTCAGCGCCAGATTGCCGGATTCCAGATCGAATCCCGAATAGGTCGCGACACCATTGACCGAGCCGTCGATGCTGTGACCGCCGCCCTTGATGGTGAGCGTGTCACCCGCGGCAAGCTGGATCGGCGCCATGTTGCCGGTCAGCTTCAGATCGGCGGTCAGGTCGATCTCGTAGTCGATGTTGGTGCCGTAGTAGAAGCCGCCGGGATTGATGGCTGCGAGCGCCGCATTGTATTCCGCAATCGACCCGACGGTGAAGACCGCGACGGGATGGCCGGTGAAGGCCGGCGGCCCCATCGACGCGCCGGTCGCGAAGGTGAAGCTCGACCCGTTGCCGTTGACGGCGCCGTTCAGCGTGTGTCCGTTGGTATTGATGGTGAGCGTATCGCCGGCGGCAAAATTCAGCATCCCCGCCGACAGGCTGCCGAGCGCGGTATCTCCCCCGAGATTGATGACGTAGTTGATGTTCGGCGAGGAGAACAGGCCGCCGACATTGATGGTGTTGAATGCCGTCACCAGTTGCGAGACGTTTGCGACGTCGAATGTCGGAATCGCATTGCCGAGCAGCACGGCGCCGCCGCCGGACGCGGTTGCTGCGAAATTGAAGTCGCCGCCGGCGCCGTTATGGGCCCCATCCAGGAGATGACCCGCGGTCTTCACGGTGAGCGTATCGCCCGCGGCCAGGTTGAGCGCCGGGATTCCACCTTGCAGCGGGACATCCTGCGTCAGGTCGATCTCGTGGTAGTGGACGCGCGCAATCGAGAGCTTGCCGCCGATGTTGATGTCCGTGATCGCGACGACGAGATCGCCCCCGGAAGCAACGTTGGCAATCGGCAGCGTCAGCGAACCCGTGCCGGTGTAGGTGATATGCTCAGTACCCGTGATCGGGCCCTGCAGGATCACGTCGCCGGAGCCTGCGACGTTGATGGTCTCGCTGCCCGTGATCGAGCCGGTCACGGTCACGTCGCCCGAGCCCGTGATGTTGATGATCTCGCTGCCCGAGATTGGACCTGCGAGGATCACATCGCCCGAGCCGGAGATATTGATGGTCTGGCTGCCGGAGATCGCGCCCAGCAGGGTGAAGTTGCCGGGGCCTTCGAGGTCGAGGGTTCCGGTGCCGGCGATGGAGTCCTCGATCCGGAGCGTCTTGCCCGCGGTCGATGTCAGTGCGATCTCGGAGCCGTTGTTGAAGAACGCCCCACCAAGGCCCTGTCCGGCACTTCCGCTAAGGCCGCCGCTACCGCCGCCGCCGCCGATCGCGTTATTGCCTGAAAGACTGCCGTTGCTGACAGACAGCGAACCACCGGCCATGACGAAGATGGCGCCACCGAGGCCGGCACCGCCGCCGCCGCCACCGCCCAGATTGCCGGGCCATTGCCCGGTGCCGCCGGTGCCCCCAGCGTAGCCCCCGATGCCACCATCCTGGCCAGGCGAGTGAAGACCATACGGGTTGTTGCTGAAACGACTGGCTCCGCCGCCGGCGCCGGCGCCGAAGTGGCCATTGCCCGCACCGATAAAGCCGTTACTGCCCCGGCCACCGGTGCCGAAGCCGCCATAGCCGTTGTTGTAATTGTAGCGTCCTTGAAACAAGCCGCCCCGGCCGACATCGGTATCTTGGGGCGGCGCTGCGCCATAGCCCCTGCCACCATTGCCGCCGATCGCCTGGTCGCCGATGAAGCTTATATTGTCGAGCGTCGCCGAAGCGCCCGCGCCGACGAACAGGCCGCCACCGGCGCCGAGGCCGCCTCCGCCGCCCCCGTTCCTCGAATGCGGATCGCCGGTGCCGTCGCCGCCGCGCTGAACGGTGTTCTGGATGGTCAGGTCCGACAGCGTGACGTCGCCCGAGCGCAGATAGAATCCCGAATAGGTCGCAACGCCGTTGACCCCACCGTCGATGGTGTGGCCAAGGCCGTTGATCGCCAGGGTGTCGCCGGCGGCGAGGTCGATCGCGGGGATGTACTGGGTCAGCGCCAGATTGGCGTGGATGTTGATCGTGTAAGCGGTGTTGGTGGCCGAATTGGTGCCGCCATTGTTGATCGACTTCAGTGCGGTCTGCAATTCGGCGTAAGTGGAGACCTCGAAGGTGGTCTGGATGCCGTTGAGCACGACATAGGTGCCGCCGCTGCCGTCCGGCACGACGCGGAAGCCGGTCGTGACCAGATCGCCCTGGGCCGGATCGAAGTTCAGGGTGCCGACGACCGCGCCACCCGCATCGGTCAGCGTGAGAATGCCGTTGGCATACGAGCCGATCCCGGTTGCCGCCACGGTCTTGAGGTCGACGGCATCGCCGACACCAAAGCCGTGAATGACCTGCGTCGGCGCATTGCCGTTGAAGGCCAGCGTGGTCGATCCGCTACCGAACGTGATCGTTCCCGAGCCCGAGATGGCGGACGTGAAGGTGTAGGACTCGGAGCCATCGACGAGAATGTCGCCGTTGTCGGCGATGGCGTTCGCCACCGTCGTCGCGTGCGCGAGGTGCAGCGTGCCGTAGTTGGTGATCGTGCCCGTGCCCATCGTGCCGCCGGCGCCGAGCGTCAGCGTGGCGCCGGCCTCGATTGTGGTGCCGCCGGAATAGGTGTTGACAGCGTCGAACTCGACGATGCCCGCGCCCTTGACGTCCACCGCACCGCGCCCGCCGTTGCCGCCCTGGTCGGCGATGACGTCGGCGACCGTCACGGTCGCGCCCAAGGTCGGCGCGAATGTCAGCGTTTGATTGCCCTGGAGGAAGATGCCACTGCCCAGCCCCTGGCCGGCGCCGGGCATGTACAGCTGATGGGCCGCCTGGATGGCACCCGCAGCGCCTCCGGCAACGGAGCCGCCGGACAGCGACCCGCTCTCGATGATGAGCGAGCCGCCTTCCTGGACGAAGACGCCGCCGCCGGCGCCAAGCCCGCCGCCGCCGACATTGCCGATCTTTGCCTGGTAATACCCGCCGGCGCGATACGCGATGGAGACGCTGCCATTGCCGGCACCAAATCCGCCCTGGCCAGCCCATATCCGACCTTGCAGTCCGCCGCCGCCACCGCCGCCGCCAAAGCCGCCATTGCCGCCGGCACTGTTAGCACCCGAGCCGTAAGTGTAGAGAGGAAAATACCCACCGCCAGCACCACCGCCAGCGCCGAATCCGCCCTGTGCACCGGGGCTTCCGTCGATCCGGCCCGCGATATAACCGCCACCCCCGCCGCCGCCGCCGCCGAAGGTGCCGGATGACGGGAAGGATCCGCGGAACGACGTCGCCCCCGCCCCGCTTCCGCCCGCAAGATTCGACAGGCCGAGGCCGCCGCCGGTGCCACCTGCATAACCCCGGCCGTTCTGATGGGACACCGAGGTGGTGGAGCCTGGTGCTCCGTCGATGCCCATGCCGCCGCCGCCGCCACCGCCTTGAACGAATCCGGCGGCCGGGTTCACGCCACCGCCATTGCCGCCATGCGCAGCGTTGTATCGGAAGGCGACGTCGGAGATGGTCACTGTCGCACCGGCCGCGACGAACAGGCCGCCGCCAAGCCCGGCACCGCCGCCGCCCCCGCCGATGGCGCCATTGCCGCCCTGCGCCAGCATGTTGGCGATGGTCAGGTGCTGGATCTTGACGTTCCCCGCATATTCGAAGAAGCCGCGATGGGCGTTGGCGCCGTCGAGCGTAAAGCCCGCGCCGTCGACCAGCAGCGAGCTGCCGGTGTCGAGATTGATCGCGGCGAGCTGCGCGTTGGCCGCGAGCGGAGCCAGCGAGATGTCGCCGGTGAAGTGGATCGTGTAGGCAATGTTCTTTGCATACGACGTGCCGCCCTGGCTGATCGCGGCGAGCGCTGCGCTGAGCTCGGCCGCGGTGCCCACATTGAAGGTGGTCTGGATCGCGGCGAGGTTGGTGCCGCCATGACCGTCACTGGTCACGCCGAACGGTCCGAGCGTCTGGGCCGGATCGAAATGCAGCGTCGCGACCGTCGCGCCGCCGGCGTCCTTCAGCGTCACGACGTTGCCCGCGCCGACCGACACCGTGGTGGCCACGACCGTGCGGAGGTCGACGACGTCGCCGTTGGAAAATCCGACGATGGTCTGGGTCGGAACGCCCTGCTCGAACACGGCCGTTCCGCTGGTGGCGGCTCCGAAATAGATGGTGCCGTTGCCGGTGAACGATCCGCCGAAATCCGCAACGCCGGAATTGACGTTGACGGTGCCGTTGTCGACGAACGTCCCCTGGAAGGTCGCGGCCGCGTTGACGTTGAGCGTGCCGTTGTCGGTCACCGTGCTCGCGAAAATCGTCGCCGCATTGACGTTCAGCGTGGCGCTGTTGGTGACCGTGCTTGCGAAGGTCGTCACCGCATTGACGTTGAGGACGCCGGTGTCGACGACGGCGGCCGCAAAATTCGTCGCGGCATTGACGTTGAGGATGCCGCTGTCGTTGACCGCGCCCGAAAACGTCGTCGCCGCATTGACGTTGAGGACGCCGCCATCGTTGACCGCTCCCGCGAACGTCGTCGCGGTGTTGACGTTGAGCACGCCATTGGCGGTGACGGTGCCGGTCCCGGGCGCCCCGCCCGCGTCGATGTTGAGCGTCGCGCCGGCATTGACGACGGTGGTGCCGACATAGGAGTTGGCGCCGGCAAAATGCACGGTACCGCCAGTGATCAGGACATTGCCGGTGCCGCCATTGCCGTGCTGGTCGGCGATGACGTCCGCGATCGTCAAATCGTCGCCGGCCGCCGGGGCGAAGGTGATGGTCTGGTTGCCTTGGATGAAGATGCCGGAGCCGAGCCCCTTGCCGGCCTGGGCCGTGGTGGCAATCTCACCTGCGGCGCCGCCGGTGACACTCCCCCCGGACAGCGATCCCGCGCCCACGACCAGGTGGCCGCCTTCCTGAACGAAGATGTCGCCGCCGGCACCCAAGCCGCCGCCACCGGCGCCGAGCGCGCCGTACTGCCCGTTGCGGCCACCGCCCTGGCCGCCGCCATAGCCGCCGCCACCGCCAAAATATCCGCCGCCGCCACCGCCGCCGAACCCGCCGGCACCGCCGGTGCTGTGTGTGATGTGAGAACCGTGGCCGCTCGATCCGCCGCCACCGCCACCGCCGAAGCCGCCGGCGCCGCCGTTGGTGCCCACCACGGCGATGTGGTCGACACTGCCGGTTTGGGCGAACGTGATGTTGTCCGTGTAGCCGTAGAAGCCACCGCCGCCGCCACCGCCAAAGCCACCAGTTCCGGCCGGCGCAGAGCTGCGGAAGCCGTCGTACTGGCCAAACCAGTGGGCTCCCGTACCGCCATTCAAAAGGTAGGCCCGTCCCGGAATGTTCAATCCGACACCGCCGCCGGCGGTCCCGTCGACCGCGGTTGCGATGTAGGAGATGTGAGCCGGATCTGGAGGCGTATAAGTGTGTCGGTATTGCCCAGTGTTGGCGATTCCGGCCGATCCCATGCCGCCGCCGCCGCCGCCCAGATTGTCGCCACCGCCGTTTCCGCCGCCGGCGCCGCCGATCGCCTTGTCGGCGCTGAAGCTGACATTGCTGATCGCGACCGTGGCGCCGGACGCGATGAAGAGGCCGCCGCCCAGTCCGGCACCGCCGCCGCCACCCTGCTTCCCGCCCGCCCCGCCCTGCGCGACCATGTGATTGATGGCAAGATTGTCGATGGTGACATTGCCGCCATAGACGAACAGGCCGCGATAGGCGTTGCCGCCATCGAGCGCATGTCCGGCGCCATGAATGGCGAGCGAGCTGCCGCTTGCGAGATTGATCGCCGTCAGATTGGAGCCGAGCGAGGTCACCGAAATATCGTTGGCGAACTCGATCGAATAGTTGGTATTGGCGGCCGACGCCGCGCCGCCCACGCTGACCGCAAGCAGCGCCGTGTTGAGCTCGGCGGCGTTGTGGACGACGTAGACGTTGGACGGCTTGATCAGGGTGCCGCCGGCGCCGTCGGACGAGAAGGCAAAGCCGTAGGTCGGTCCGCTGAAATGCAGGTCGGCGCTGCGGGTGCCGTCGGTGACATGCAGGACGCCGGTCGCCGAATTGAACGACTGCGAGAACTGACCTGAATTGTAGTTGATCCCGGCGAGATCGATCGCGTCGGTTGCGCTGCTGAAACCCGCGATGGTGCCGCCAAAGCTCGCGGGCGCATCGAGCTTCAACGTCGCCGATGCGCCGTTGAAGGTCACGGTCTGGCCGGACGCAACGCTCGCGCCGAACTCGACGGTGCCACCGTTGCCGACGGTGACCGCGCCGCTGCCGGAGAGATTGCCCGCCACCAGCAGCTTGCCGCCGCCCTCCGCCTGCAGCGTGCCGGTGTTGGTGACGTTGCCGGCAAGATCGAGCGTCCCCGCCTTGGCGTCGATGACGCCGCTGTTGGCCAGCGCGGTGCTGATGATGGTGGTGCCGGGTCCCGCCTTGTCATAGTTGCCGGCAACGGTGACCGAGCCGGTCCCGGCGCTGGACGCGATGTTGAAGCCGGTGCCGCTCGCGGTCGAATCCGTGAAGGTGACGCCGGCATCGATCTTGAAGTTCGCGCCGTTGTTCAGCCGCAGCGTGTCGCCGGAGAATACGCCGGTCTGGCCCGAGCCGTGCAGCACCAGCGCCCGGCCGTCGAGCGTGAAGGTCTCGTTGTTGGCATCGAAGAACTTTGCAAGCCCGTTGACGATTGTCGTGCCGCTGCCGCTTTCGGTGCCGCCGGTGAAGGTCGCCCCGTTGGCGTCGGTCAGCGTGCCCGTACCGGACAGCGTGCCGCCGGACTGCGTCAGGCTATGGATCGTTTCGGAAACGCCGCCGAGGTCGATGTTTCCCGGCAGCACGAAATCATTGGTGACGGCGACGTTGACCGTGAGCGATCCGGTGACCGCACTGCCGTCGGTCCCGTACACCGTGAAGCTCGCGGACGGGTCGAGCGTGCCGTCGTTGACGAAGATCACCTGGCCTGCGGCGAGCTGCGCCTGGGTAAAGCTCGTTATCGCAACGCCGGGCGCGCTCGACAGCGCGACATAACCGTGGGACGTGCCGCTGACGTTGAAGGTCAGCTCGCTCGCGCTGTTGTCGACGTCGGACAGGCTAATGTCGGCCGTGGTGATCGCGGTGGACAGGCCCTGCAGCAATGCGGCCGCGCCGTCCCCGGACAGCACGGGCGCGTCGTTGGTGCCGTTGATCGTGATGGTCACGAGCTGCGTGCTGCCGTCGCTTGCGGCCACCGAGAACGTGTCGGTCAGAACAGCGCCGGCCTTGAGCGCCTGCACCGCGGTATTGTTGTTGTCGAGCGTGTAGCTCCACACCCCGCCCGCCGACACGGTGTAGGTGCCGTAGCCGCCGGCGCTGGCTGTCGGCGTCGGCACCGTTACGAACGTCACCGTGGACGTGTCCGGGTCGAACAGCGTCAGCCGGCCGGTCGCGCCCGGAATTCCCGGCGCCGCATTGGCGATACCGCCCGCCTCGGTGACCGAGCCGGTCGACGGTCCGGTCATCGAGGCGGGATCGTCGGTGCCCAGGATGTTGACGGTGACGGACGAGGTGGTGCCGTCCGCGCTGGCCACGGAAAATGTGTCGGTGTAGGTGCGCCCGCCGACGAAGTCGTCATGGGCGGAGCTTGCGACATAGGTCCAGGTGCCCTCGGTGGCGAGCGTGAAGGTGCCGTAGAGTCCGGCCGTGCCCGGCTGCGCGACGAAGGATTGCGGACTGTCGGGGTCCTGGATCGTCAGCGTACCGCCGGTCGACAACGGCGCGTCGGTTTCGGCCAGGTTGAGCGTCACCGCCGGGATGACCGCGGCGTCGTCGGTGCCGTTGATGGTGATCGTCACCCGTTGGGCCGTGCCGTCGACCGTCGTCACCGTGAACGTGTCGGTCAGCGTGGCCCCGGCATTGAGCCCCTGTACCGTCGGATTGCTGTTGTCGAGCGTGTAGGTCCACACGCCTGCGGCAGTCATGGTGTAGGTGCCGTAGCCGCCGATGCTGGCTGTCTGCGTCAGGACCGGCGTAAACGTGCCGGGATTGTCGACGTCGCTCGCCGCCAGCGTGCCCGTCGCGCTCGGCGTTCCCGCCACCGCGTTGTTGAGGCCGCCGGCTTCCGTGACCGTGCCCGTGCTGGTGCCGGAAATCGAGGCTGCATCGTTGCTGCCGAGAATGTTGATGGTGACGGAGGTGGCCGTGCCGTCCGCACTCGCGACGGTGAACGTGTCGGTGTAGGTCTGGCCGCCCACGAACTCGTTGTGCGCCGAGCTCGCGACATAGGTCCATGCGCCATCGGCGTCGATCGTGAAGGTGCCGTAGTGCCCGACCGTGCCGGTCTGCGCGACAAAGGTTTCAGGACTGTCCACGTCGTGGATCGTCAGCGTGCCGCCGGTCGACAGCACCGCATCGGTCTCGCCCAGATTGACGGTGGCCGCCGACAGCACCGCGGCGTCGTTGGCGCCGTTGATCGTGATCGTGACCTGTTGCGGAGTGCCGTCAGCCGTCGTCACCGTGAAATTGTCGGTGAGCGTGCCCCCGGCATTCAGCCCCTGCACCGTCGGATTGTCGTTGTCGAGCGTGTAGGTCCACACGCCGGCCGAATTGATCGTGTAGGTGCCATAGCCGCCGGTGCTGCCGGTCTGGGTCAGGACGGCTGCAAAAGTGTTGAGATTGTCGGCGTCGATGGACACCAGCGTGCCGGTCACGCTCGGCGTTCCCGCCACCGCGTTGGCGACGCCGCCTGCTTCCGTCACCGAACCGCTGCTGCTGCCCGATATCGAGGCCGCGTCGTTACTGCCGCGGATGTTGATGGTGACGGATGATGTCGTGCCGTCTGCGCTCGCCACGGAAAACGTGTCCGTATAGATCTGGCCGTCCACGAACTCGTTGTGCGCCGAGGTCGCGACATAGGTCCATACGCCGTCGGTGCCGATGGTGAACGTGCCGTATTGCCCGAGCGTGCCCGTCTGCGCGACGAAGGTTTGCGGGCTGTCGACGTCATGAATCGTCAGCGTTCCGCCGGTCGACAGCACGGAATCGGTCTCGTCCAGATTGACGGTGTCCGCCGACAGCACCGCGGCGTCGTTGGTGCCCGTGATCGTGATGGTGATGGGCTTCGCGGTGCCGTCGGTTGCCATCACCGAAAAGGTGTCGGTCATGGTCGCGCCGGCGGCGAGCGCCTGGACCGCCGGATTGTCGTTGTCGAGCGTGTAGCTCCACGCGCCCGCGGGGCTCACGGTGTAGGTGCCGTAGCCGCCGGTGCTGGCGGTCGGCGTGGCGACCGCCACGAAGGTGTCGGAAGGCGTATCGACGTCGACCAGCGTCAGCGTGCCGGTCGCGGTCGGCGTGCCCGCCACGGCGTTGGCGACGCCGCCAGCCTCGGTCACCGTACCGGTGGTCGTCCCGGTCATCCTGGCGGGATCGTCACTGCCGAGGATATTGATGGTGACGGACGAGGTTGTGCCGTCCGCGCTCGCGACCGAGAAGGTGTCGGTGTAGGTCTGGCCGCCCACGAACTCGTCATGCGCGGAGCTCGCGACATAGGTCCATGCGCCATTCGCGTCGATGGTGAAGGTGCCGTAGTGCCCGGCCGTGCCCGGCTGCGCGACGAAGATTTGCGGACTGTCGGGATCGTGGATCGTCAGCGTGCCGCCGGTCGACGGCACGGCATCGGTCTCGTCCAGATTGACGGTATCCGCCGACAGCACCGCGGCGTCGTTGGCGCCGGTGATCGTGATCGTGACCTGTTGCGGGGTTCCATCGGCCGTCGCCGCCGTGAACGTATCGGTCAGCGTGCCCCCGGCGCGGAGTGCCTGCACCGCCGGATTGTCGTTGTCGAGCGTGTAGGTCCACGCCCCGCCCGCATCGATCGTGTAAGTGCCGTAATGGCCGGTGCTGGCCGCAGGCGTGGTGACTGCCGTGAACGTGTCGGCGGGATTGTCGACGTCACTGTCGGTCAGCGTGCCGGTCGCGCTCGGCGTTCCCGCCACCGCGTTGCCGACGCCGCCCGCTTCCGTCACCGAGCCCCTGGTCGTTCCCGCGATCACCGCCGGATCGTTGACGGCCTGCACGACGATGTCGACGGTCGCGACGTCCGAGTCCGCGAGGCCGTCGTTGATCTTGTAGGTAAAGCTGTCGTTGCCGTTGTAGTCCGCGGCCGGCGCATAGCTGAACGAGCCGTCGCCATTCAGCGTCAGCGTGCCGTGCGCGGGACCATTGACGAGGATGGCGTGGAGCGCATCGCCGTCGAGGTCGCTTGCGCCGGTGAGCACGCCCGTGGCCGGCACCACCAGCGGATGGTCCTCGTCGGTCACATAGCTGTGCCCGACGGCGACCGGGGCATCGTTCTTGCCGTCGATTGTGATCGTCACAAATTGCGTGGCGCTGGTCGTGGTGCCGTCGCCGACCGCGACCGCATAGGTCAGCGTGAGAGTCTGGCCGTCTTTCAGGAAATCGAGATCTGCCGTGCCGGGCTGGTAGGTCCAGCCGAACGTCGTGGTGCCGCCGGTGGAGGGCTGGCTGGTGGCATCGAGCGCAAAGGCAGCACTGTCGGCGAGCGCTTGCGCCCCGGCCGGCAAGGTGAAGGCATGGCCATCGAGGCTGACCACGGGAGCGCCGACCACCGAGGCGGTCAGCGTATCGCCGACGTCGCGGTCGCTTGCCGAGATCGCACCCGAAAGCGAGATTGCCTGCGCATGGGCGTCGGCCGCCTCGTCGGTCGCCGCGCTGTCGCCGGTCACCACGGGCGCATCGTTCTTGCCGTTGATGGTGACCGTGACGTATTGCGTGGCGCTGGTCGCGGTGCCGTCATTGACCGCGACCGCGTAGGTCAATGTGAGCGTCTGCCCCTCGCGCAGGAAGTCGAGATCCGCCGCACCGGGCTGGTAAGTCCAGCCGAACGACGTCGTGCCGCCCGTGGACAGGTGGGGAGCGGCATCGAGCGCAAAGGCGCTGCTGTCGGTGAGCGCGAGCGCACCGGCCGGCAGGGTGAAGGCGTGACCATCGAGGCTGACGACGGGCGCGCCGACCACCGAGGCCGTGAGCGTATCGCCGACGTCGGGATCGCTGACCGAGATCGCGCCGGTGAGCGAGATGGCCTGCGCCGATGCATCCGCCGCCTCATCGGTGGCCGCGGCGTCACCGCTCACGACGGGGACGTCATTGGTGCCGGTGACGGTGATCGTCAGCGTCTGCTGGCTGGTGAGAAGGCCGTCGCTGACCTCGACCGTGTAGGTCACGACCAGGCTCTGCCCCTCCCGCAGGAAATCCAGATTTGCCGCGGATGGATCGTAGGTCCAGTCGATGCCGGCCGTGCCGCCGTTCGACGTCGTCTGGTGGAACGACAGCGCGTTGCCGATCAGCGATGCTGCACCCGCCGGCAAGGTGAAGGCATGGCCGTCGAGCGTCACCACGGGTGCGTTCACGATCGAGGCCGTCAGGGTGTCACCGATGTCGGGATCGGTCACCGCCAGCGCGCCCCTCAGCGTGGCGTGCTGCGCGGCAGCGTCGGTCTCTTCCCTTGTGCCTGCCGATGCAGCGGCGAGGACGGGGGCATCCTCCTCGCCGGTGATCGTGACGGTGACGTTCCGGCTTGCCAGCCCGCCATGGCCATCACCGATGGTCACCGCGTAGGTTTCGGTGACGGTCTGGCCGGCCCGCAGAAACTGGACGTCGGCGTCGTCGACGAGATATCGCCAGGTCGCCTGGCCACCGAGGCCGTTGGCGGTGTCGGAAGCCAGATGCGCGTCCATGGTCCCGAGCGGCAAGCCGCCCGCGCGGGTCGAGCCGACGAAACTGACCGAGACGACATGCGCATCGGAGGGATCGAGGTCCGTGAACGCGATCGTGCCGTCGGTGTGCAACCGCCCGTGGATATCGAGCGCCGCGTCCTCCTGGACCGTAACCGCCGTCTGTGCGGCGCCGATGACCGGCGCCCGGTTGGCCGGTGGCCCACCTCCTCCTCCAGCGCCTGCGCTGCCTGGCTGGAACGCGGCATCCACGGCGACGTTCGACGCCGGGCCGTGATCAGGAGACCCCGGCTGAAACGACGGCCCTCCAGACCCCGGATCGCTCGGGCCGGGCGGAGACGACGAACCGGGCTTGCCGGTACCGTCGCGCGGGGCGCTGCCATTGCGATCGCCAAGGTTCTGGATTTGCAAAATGCTGTTCAACGCATCCTGCTCACCCGCCTTGTCTGCGTCCGTCTTGAACTGCTCGCTGGTGGTGAACTGGTCGGTGCCTGAGGGTTTCAGCGTCAATCGACCGCCGTCACTGCTGACCGTCGCAATGGCGTTGCCGTTTCGATCGTAGGTCGTTGCCTGATGCTGCCCGTCATGCTGATCGAAAATCGACAGCGTGAACGACCCGTCGTCCGGTGACACCTGGGCACCGCCGACGGAGCCCGCAATCTTGGCGGATGCGACCGGCGTTCCAATCCGCATCTCGCCCGAATGGGCAATCTTGCCCGAGGCGAAACTGAAGGAGCCCTCGAGCAGATCGAAGGTCTCGACATTGGCGCTGCTCTGCGGGTCGAACCTGAATTCAGTCAGGGACAGGCGAGAACCATGCCCGATCTGGAATGCGCTGCCATCGTTGAAAACGAGGCCCGCGATGCCATCGCTGCCGGTCTGGACCACGTCACCCCTGAGCACCACGGCGCCATTGTCGAGCGCCACGACGACCCCATTGCGCAACACCGTGACCTGGCCTTCGATGCGCACCGCGTGCCCGATCACCTGCATCGCGGGCGATGGCGCATCTGTGGCGGCGTACTGTCCGGGAGCGCCTGGGCCCGCCAGCGCCGCGACGATCCGGCCGGTCAGCGTCGCGCCGTCCGGCGACCGCAGCGCGTGCAGGTTGTCCGATTTGAAATAGCCGGCAATGACGTGAATCTTTCCGTCAGCCGAGATCAGCCGCAGATCATCGCCAGCGCGCTTGAAATCGCCATTCAAAAGGAGATGCGTGTCCGGAATCGCGACGGCGGACGCGCCGTCCTCGATCGACAGCTCTTGCGAAATCGAGAGCGAAAAATGCCGTTCGTCATTTCCGACATGCAGCATTGATCATACCGTTCGGGAAACAGGCCGTAGAAAATGATTGAAGTTCACCACTGAATACGCATCGAATGACGCTGAGGTCGCGCGCTCCGTCTACCGACGGACAGGATCAACCCTCGTCATGCAATCTCCGGGATTCATTGCTTCTGCTTCCAGCGCCACCCTGATTCCGCGCCGCCGAAAGGACGGCCGCTTATTGGTACGGTATTCAGACGCCGAGGGCTGCGAATGGCCATTCACACGAGCCATGTTCTTTCCGCAGCGAAGACCGAAAACGCCGTTCATGATAAATCGCGACATGGGCCACTCCTCATTCCGCGCAGAAAATCGAAGTGCGGCGCTGCTACTCGCAGCCGCATGAATCATCATCTGATGTTTCGGTATCCGTCCCGAGATTTCCGGTAAAGATCGAGACTGGCCCGGAAAGGTCGACCACCAAAAATGGTCAGGCTACGGCAGGTCGATCAACGCTGCGGATCATCAGGCGGGGAAGCAGGCATCGAAGGCCTTATCGATGATCGCCAGCTTGACGGCCTGCGCCTTGTGATACTCGCGGCGAAAGCCCCTGGAGACCCATAGCGCCGACTTGCCGCGTGCGCCGACCCAGCCGAGGCTTCCCATGGCCTCCGCCTCGGCGAGCTTGCGACCAAGCTGGGTTCGCGACAATTTCAGCCGCTGCGCCAGCGCCGACACCGACGTGACATCGGTCGTGATGCGATCACCGCCAGCGTCTCCTTCCGCGCAACCGACGATCAGGCGATCCATCAGCACGCCCCCCTCGTTGACCCAGGTGAACAGCTTGAAGGTCGGCTCGGGCTCGCGAACCATGTTGGACCCGAGCAGGCCATCCGCGATCAGCGGCTGCATGCGTGGGAGCATCTCCGGCCTGGCGGCGAGCGCCGCCGAGCGGCCGCCGCCATCGAGCCCATCCAGCGTGGCCAGATGCAGCAGATGCCATTGATGCAGCGCCTCGAGTGCCGAAGGCGCAGGCTCGACCGGACGAAGACGCCTGCCTTCGCTCCCCGAGACATGCCGAACGATGCCGTATTTCAGCATCTCCCTGAGGAAGGCGGCCGCCGTGTTGCGGCTGGCGATCCGGTGCTGCTCGACGAGATCGAGAACGCGTGCGGCGAGCACGCCTGTGCCTGCTCCGGCCGCGGCAACATCGCGGAAGAACTGCGCCAGGGCCGCGTGGGCCATCAGCCAGCGCTGTTGCGTCGCAAACAATGACCCCAGCCTTGTATCGGCGGCGTTGAGGAGCAGCAGCGCCCAGGCCTGCCCGCGCACCCGGCCTTCCAGCGCGGGATTGAGGAAAATGTCATCCGCATTCAACGCCATTTGGTCTCTCTGGTCCTGGGTGCGCCGGGGAACACAGCTCATCTGGGCCCCAGCGCGACGTAGCATTACCGCGCTCCAATCGCATGACGATTGCACCCGGGAACGCGATCGTCTGCGAGGGGCTTCACTCCTTGGTGAAAAAATGCACGGTCGCCAACGCCGGGGCTACCCATGATCCCTCTCCCGGCCCACAATCAATCCGTGACAACGGACGTAGCCTCGCGCCGGGGCACAATTGGGAGGTTTCGTCATGCAGGAGAATTTGGGCCGCACGACCGCCTCGCGCGCCATTCCATTCGACGCCGCCAAGCTCGACCGCCTGATGGAGGCCGCCGGCCTCGATTTGCTGGTCGCAACCTCAAAGCACAATGTGCAGTACCTGCTGGGCGCCGAGCGCGCGATCTTCTTCGACTACATGGATGCCATGGGCGTCAGCCGCTACCTTCCGGTCCTGGTCTATCCCAGGGGCGCGCCGGAAAAGGCCGTCTATGTCGGACACCGGCTGGAATCCCATCAGCGCGCGGTGGCGCCGCCCTGGGTTGCGCAGGTCCGGACCGAGTCCAGCGGCTCGGTCGACGCTGTGGCGCGGGCGGCAGCCCTGATCCGGGATGCCGGCGTGCCCCTGAAGCGTGTCGGGATCGAGATGGCGTTCCTGCCGATGGACGCAGGCAAGGCGCTTGCCGACGCCCTGCCCGGCGCCGAGTTCAAGGATGCGCTGTTCGTGCTCGAGCGGCTACGCGCCGTGAAGTCGGCCGACGAGCTCGCCAAGCTGAAGCTTGCGTCCGACCTCGTCACCGCATCCATGCTGGAGGTCATCTCCAGGCACGGGCCGGGCACCACCAAGCAGCAATTGTCAGACGCCTTGCGCGTTGCGGAGGTCAATCGCGGGCTCACTTTCGAATACTGCCTGCTTGCCTGCGGCAGCAGCCACAACCGGGCGCCGTCGGCGCAGCGATGGGAGCAAGGCGAGGTGCTGTCGCTGGATTCCGGCGGCAATTATCATGGCTATATCGGCGACCTCGCGCGCATGGCCGTGCTAGGCGAGCCGGACAGCGAGCTGAAGGATTGCCTTGCCGAGATCGAGGCGGTGCAGCGCGCCGCCTTTGCCGCGGTCAGGCCGGGTGCGCCGGGCGGCGACATCTACGTCGCGGCCGAGCGGGAGCTTGCCCGGATCAGCCAGCGCGACTGCACCGATTTCCTCGCCCACGGCATGGGCCTCGTCAGCCACGAGGTCCCTCACCTCACCGCCCACGGTCCGGTGCCCTATGACGACGCCGACGCCCGCCTGCCGCTCGAGCCAGGCATGGTGGTGTCGATCGAGACCACGATGAAGCATCCGAAGCGCGGCTTCATCAAGCTCGAGGACACGGTCGTGGTGACGCCGACCGGCTACGAGATCTATGGCGAGGACGGCCGCGGCTGGAATCTGGGCGGGAGTGCCTGAGCCGAGCGCGACTCTAGACGAACTTGCGTAACGTTCCTGCCGCATCCATCGCGGCGCACCAGCCGAACACGATGGCCGGGCCGATCATGGTGCCCGGTCCCGGGTAAGTGCCGCGGAAGATCGAGGATGCATCGGTGCCGACGGCGTAGAGCCCGGGCAGAACTTTGCCGTCGCGAGACAGCACGCGCGCGCACGCATCGGTTCGAAGGCCGGTGCTGCTTGCGAGGTCCGACGGCCACACGGCGACTGCATAGTACGGTCCCGGCCCGATCCGGCGCAGACACGGGTTCAGCCTGCTCCGGGGATCGCCATTGAAGCGGTTCAACTCGCTGGAGCCACGGCCGAAATCTTCGTCGACCCCTGTTTCGGCATAATGATTGTAACGCGCGACAGTCCGGGCAAGCTCGTCGCCGGCGACACCGATTTTTTGCGCCAGCGTTTCGATGGTTTCGCCCTCGATCAGATATTCGGTTTGCAGGAACTCGCTCAGGTCTTTGGTGCCGGGATGAACCAGGCCAATGCCGAAGTCGCGGATGAAGGTACGATCGCAAATCAGGGAAGCCGGTGACGATCCCGCCGCGCTGGTGCGCAACATCGCCGCCACGAAGTCGTGATAGGAATCGGCTTCATTGACGAAACGGCGGCCGGATTTGTTGACGGCGAGCAGTCCCGGCTTGGCGCGATCGAGCATGATGTGCGGGAACACCGAAACGTGGCCGTCCGCCTGCGCCATCACCGAGCTCGGCATCCACAAGGCCGGACTGTCGAGGTCACGCGCGATGACGGCGTTGATCCGCTCGGCCGCCAGGATCCCGTCGCCGGTGTTGGACGGCGGCGCGAGCGAAAAGCGGCGCGCGGCTTCCGGAAACAACCGTTCGCGAAGCTCGCGGCTCCAGCCGATGCCGCCGGTGGCCAGCACCACGCCTTTGCGGGCGCGTATCGTCACCTCTCCGCCCGGAGACGACAGCACGGCGCCGATGACATCTTCGCCATTGCAGACGATGTCACGAAGCCCCGTCTCGAACCGCAGGCTGACGCCAGCGCGGCGGACACCGGCCAGCAGCCGCGCGACCAGCGCGTTGCCCATGATCAGGCGTGTTCCGCGCTTGTAGCTGATGCGATCCAGCGCATGACGGGCGAGAAGACCGGCGACGTGCCTGAAGTTGGTCCAGTTGCGGAAGGGCGCCAGCAGCGGCGCAATGTCGCCCTTTCCGACCATCATGCCGCCGAGCACCATGAATTCGCGGCGCGGCGGCCTGATGCGGGCAAAATCGTCGCCGAGCTTACGGCCATCGAACGGAACGACCCCAAGCGCGCGACCACCGGTCGCGGCCCCCGGAAGCGGCTTGTAGTCGGGATGGACCGGTGGGGCCGCGAAACGCACGGGCGTCTTCGCTTCGAGATAGTCGAGGACGATCGGGCCAATCTTCAGAAACGTGTCCAGCCGTTCGTCATTGGCGTGCTCGCCAAGTATCGCGGCGAGATAGGTGCGCGCGGCCTCGACCGTATCCGGCGTTCCCGCGCGCTCTCCTTGCCGGTTGCCCGGGATCCAGACCGTCCCGGCGGAGGTTGCGGTCGTTCCGCCCACCATGTCCGACTTTTCGCAAAGGACGACGTCGAGCCCTTCGAGGGCGCCGACCAGCGCGGCCGTCATGCCGGCTGCACCGGCGCCAACGACCAGCAGATCCGTCTCGACGTCAAAGGACCGACCGGCCTGAGGCACCCTGACCTCCTCCGCCCAAATTAACCTGCAGACCCCGCTGCGATCAGCCGAAATCCGCGATGCGGGCATCGAGCCCGAACATGGCCTGATACATTTCCGGCTCGCTCGCGCCGCTGAGAACGTCGGGCGCGATTGCGCGCGCCTGCTGCAAGGCGGCCTGCAACGAAGCCGCGTCGAGCGCCTCGATCAGCAAGAGGCCTGCGAAAAACCCTTCGTCCTTCCGCATGCCCTTTTCAGCGGTCGGCACCGATGTCCGCGCCTCGTCGGTCGCTCCGATCTGCACGGCGGCGATGCCGTCGCACGCAACGAGCGAGCGCGCGAACTCCGCAGGATCTCCAGGCAATTTCTCGAGACGCAGCGCCGTGATCGTAGCCCCCTCGCCCCGCCCTGCCCGCGCGACCATGACGCCGCCACCGCGCATGAAGTTGCCGAGTTTCGGCATGATGCGCTGCGACCATGGCGTCGGCGCGTTGAGGCGGGCCAGATAAGCTTCGCCGTCGAGCACTTCGGGCGCTTCCAGCTCGTACAGGATGAAGAAGCGGTTGATGTCGTCGCGTGCTGCGCGGAAGACCCGTGATGCGAGGAAGCCCCTCGTCGTCACCCGTTCGGTCGTGTGCTCGCGCGTCAGCCAGTGCCGGTAGTCGGTCAGGTCGTGCGCCGCGACGTCGCTCCAGATGGCGAGAAATCCCGCTCCACGCATCCCGCTCTCCCCTTACGCCTTGGCGGCGGCCGCCAGCCCGTGCAGGGACGGCGGAATCGCGTCGGGCAACTGGCCGAGCCGCTGGACGGCCGCCAGCATCGCGGCGATATAGCCGTACGGGCCAAGGCCGCAAATCACCGCGGTGCAGGCGCTCGACGTGATCGAGTGGCGGTGCAGCTCGTCGCGCGCATGGATGTTGGAGATATGCACCTCGATCTTCACCCCTTCGAAAATCTTCAACGCGTCGATCAGCGCGATCGAGGTGAAGGAATAGGCAGCCGGGTTCATGATGATCGCATCCGCCTTGCCGTGGGCGGACTGGATCAGGCTGACGAGCTCGCCCTCCATGTTGGACTGGTGGAACGAGATCGTCACGCCGAGCTGGTCGGCCAGCGCCTGGCAGGAATCCTCGATCTGCTTCAGCGTCGTCGGGCCGTAGATATGGGGCTCGCGGATGCCGAGGAAATTGAGATTGGGTCCATTGAGGATCATGATCGTCGCGGCCATTTTCGCTCTCCTTGTTTCCTGCGCGGCTAGCCGCCGAACCATTTAGCCGGGATTGTCACCAGTCCGGGGAACAACACCATCGCGAACAGCACGATCAGCTGTGCGATCATGAAGGGCCAGACGCCCTTGATGATGTCTTCCATGCTGATCCTGGAGACGCCGCAGACGACGTTGAGTACGATGCCGACCGGCGGGGTAATGAGGCCGATGGCATTGTTGATGATGAAGAGCACGCCGAAATAGACGGGGTCGATATGCGCCGCCTTGATGATCGGCATCAGGATCGGCGTCAGGATCAGGATCGTCGGCGTCATGTCGAGCGCCGTTCCGACGATCACCACCACGACCATGATCGCGAGCATCAGGATCGTGTTGTTGCCCATGAAAGGCTTCAGGAGATCGACGACCTGCATCGAGATTTCGGAGACCGTGATCAGCCAGGACGACACCAGCGCCGCGGCGACGAGGAACATCACGACGCTGGTCGTCACGGCGGATGACACCAGCACCGCGTAGAGCTCCGACCATTTCAGCTCGCGATAGATGCAGGTCGCCACGAACAGCGAATAGACGGCAACAACTACCGCGGCTTCCGTGGGCGTGAAGATGCCGAAACGCAGGCCGACAACGATGATGACCGGCAGCATCAGTGCCCAGAACCCGTCGACGACGGCCTTCATGATCTCGGACAGCGAGGCCCGCGGCGGCGGCGTCAGATCCTCCTGCCTCACCACCCACGCCCAGGCCAGGCACAGTCCCGCCCCGAGCAGCAGCCCGGGCACAATGCCCGCCAGAAACAGCTTTGAGATCGAGACGCCGGCGGCGACGCCGAAGATGACGAAGCCGATGCTGGGCGGAATGACGGGGGCGATGATGCCGCCTGCCGCCACCAGACCCGCCGCATGGGACTTCTTGTGTCCCGCCGCCACCATCATCGGCACCAGCAGCGCCGCAAGCGCCGCGGCATCGGCCGCGGCCGAGCCCGACAGCGATGCGAGGATGCAGGACGCCAGGATCGTGACATAGCCAAGTCCGCCGCGGAAATGCCCGACGGCCACGAGCGCGACGTTGACGATGCGCTTGGCCAGGCCGCCCTTGTTCATGATCTCGCCGGCGAGCATGAAGAAGGGAATGGCCATCAGCGGAAAGCTGTCCGCGCCGTTGATGACGTTCTGCGCCACGATCTGGGCGTCGAACATGTCGATCGTGCTCATCAGGGCCACGCCGCAGACGATCAGCGCGAAGGCGATCGGCATGCCGAGCGCCATGGCGCCGAGCAGCGAGAAGGTGAAAACGGCGATCGTCATGAGTGCTCTTCCGATTCCCTGACCGCCACCATGTCGGCTTCGCTGGCCTGGCCGCTGAGCACCCGGTACAGGTCGTAGAGAAGGATGATCGCGGTCGAGACGCCGAAGATCACGCCGACCGCGTAGAAGATCGCCATCGAAAGCCCGGTGGCCGGCGCGCGATCATCCAGATTGATGAGGGTCTGGCGCCAGCTGCCCGAGAGCAGCAGCCAGTCGGCAAACAGCATCAGGCAGTAGTTGATGACGAAGCAGATGCGTTTGCCGAACGCCGGCAGCATCCGGACCAGGGTGTCGACGCCGAGATGGGCGTGCTCGCGCATCGCCACGATCGCGCCGAGGAAGGTCAGCCAGACCAGCAGCCAGCGCGACAGCTCCTCGGAAATCGTGATGCCGGAGTTGAATCCGTAGCGCAGAACGACGTTGCCGAATACCAGCACCACCATGACCACGAGACACGCGGCGATGACGGCCTTGAGGAACGTGCAGTAGAGATCGAGAATTCGCGCCATGGCCATGCCGTCCCGGCAAATGAGGGACGGAGCCGGCCGCCGGCCGGCTGCGCCACCTGCGTGGTGAAAAGATCGCTACTTTACATCCTTGCGGATGCGTTCGATCTCGTCGTTGAAAAGCTTCACCGTTTCGGGGCGAAGATTGGCGGCAATCTTCTCCACGACCGGTTGCGCGGCCTTGCGCATGCGGTCGGTCTCCTCGGGAGCGATCGCATTGTACTGCATGCCCTTGGCCTGCAACTCCGCCAGCGCCTTCTCGGTCTGGATGCGCGTCTGCTCCTTCTGATAGGAGCGGCTTTCCTCATAGGCCTCGCGCATCAGGCGCTGCTCGGTCGCCGACAGCTTGTCCCAGAACGCCTTGCTGACCAGGATGATGTTCAGCGTGAAGGTGTGGTTGGTGGCGGACACGTATTTCTGCACTTCGTAGAACTTGTTGGAGAGGATGACCGTGTAGGGATTTTCCTGCCCGTCGACGGTGCGCGTCTCCAGCGCCGAATAGAGTTCGCCGAACGCCATCGGGACCGGATTGGCCTTGAACGCGCCGAAGGTTTCGAGATAGACCGGATTCGGGATGACGCGGAGCTTCAGACCGGCGAAATCCTCGAGCTTGGTGATCGGACGGGTGCTGTTGGTGACGTTGCGGAAGCCCAGGCCCCAATAGCCGAGACCGATCAGCCCCTTCGGCGGCAGGCCATCGATCATCGCCTTGCCATAGGCGCCGGTCCCGAGCGCGTCAGCCTGCTCAACGGTGTTGAAGAGGAACGGAAAGTCGATCAGGCCGAATTCCGGAACGACGGTCGCAAGCGACGTCGTCGAGGCCGACAGCATCTCCTGCGTGGCGCCGCGCAGCGCGGATTGCTGCTGCAATTCGTTGCCGAGCTGCGAGGCCGCGAATTCGCGGACCTTCATCTTGCCCCCGCTCTTCGCCAGCAGGATCTCGGCAAATTTCTGCACGCCCATGCTGACGGGGTGATCGGTGTTGTTCAGGTGCCCCCACCTGATCGTCCGCTCCTGAATGTCATCAGCGGCGGATGCGCCAACCGTCAGCGCCACGCAGATCGCCGTCGCAGACAGCGCCCGTACCAACAAGCTCATCGTTTCCTCCCTGTTCGATCGGGGCACGAACGGCGGCTTAAGCCCTTATTTTCGGTACCCTCGGGTTATTTACACATCATAACTATATTTCTATGTCAAATGATGTTCTCTATTTCATATGAGATTTCTGTAGACGTCAGACGACAACAGTCTGCTATATTGCTGGCAACATTGGTGGTTCAGCCCCGTTGCGGGGAGCCGCGGACCCGGACAGGCAGGATCGAAGAGCATGACGGCACTTGAGGAACGGGTTCTGTCGGCGGGCGACAGCGGCTATCGGCGCATCCGCTCCGACATCATTTTCGGCGTGCTCACGCCATCCGGCCGCCTCAAGCTCGATGCCATGAAGGAGGACTACGGCCTCAGCGTCTCGACGCTGCGCGAGATCCTCAATCGGCTGACGTCCGAGGGTTTTGTGGTTGCCGAAGGCCAGCGCGGCTTCGAGGTCGCGCCGATCTCGATCCAGAACCTGCGCGAACTCGCCGATCTGCGGATCCTGCTCGAGCACCACGCCATGGCCGAGTCATTCCGTGCCGGCGATGTCGAGTGGGAGGGCCGCGTGGTGTCGGCCCATCACAAGCTCGCGGCCACCGAGCGCACGGTGCTTGCCGAAGGCGACGATCCCGAGCTGCGCAAGCGCTATGACGGCGAATTCCACCAGGCCCTGATCTCGGCTTGCGGCTCGCGCGAATTGATGCACACCCACGCGATCGTATTCGACAAGTACTTTCGCTATGCGCTGCGCTACCGGGGCGCGGAGACCATCAACCAGCACAAAGCGCTGCTGGAATGCGCCCTGAAGCGCGACATCAACAAGGCCAGGTCCGTGCTCACCGACCATATCAACGGCTGCGTCGCCCATGCCCTCGCCTCCTGGAAGGAGGACTGATGGCTGCGCATTCGATCCCTGCGCAGCGGGTCGAAACCGCAGTCGCCACGGCAGATATTATCGGTGAAACGCCGTTGTGGTGCGACCGGTCGAACAAGCTGTGGTGGGTCGACATCGACGGCAGGCTGCATCAGTCCTTCGATCCGGCGACGGGGGCTCACGAGGTCTCCTCCTACGATTGCCAATTCCTCGGCAGCCATGCGCTGACGACAGACGGTTCTCATCTGCTCGCGCAGGATCTGACCCTGCGCCACCAACTGCCCGGTCGCGAGCTCTCGGATCAAATCATCGAGGTCGAACGCGGGCTCGATAACCGCCTCAATGACGGCCGCGTGGACGCTCGCGGCCGGCTGTGGATCGGCACCATGGACAACCAGCTGCACCGTCCGAACGGCGCGCTGTATCGCGTGACCGGCGATGGCGAGGTGGCGCTCACCTTCAGCGACATCATCGTGACCAACGGAATTGCGTTCTCGCCTGACAACCGCACGCTGTATTTCACGGACACACGGCGCTACTGCACCTTTGCGTTCGACTTCCATCTTGACGACGGCGTGATCCGCAACGGACGCCTGTTTGCGGACTACAGCGCCTCGAAGGAGAGGCCCGACGGCGCCTGCGTCGACGTCGACGGCGGGTTATGGACGGCGTTCTTCTCGGGCGGCCGGCTGGTGCGCTACCGGCCGGACGGGCCGATCGACATGGTCATCCCCCTGCCCGTGACCAACCCCACCTGCCTGTGCTTCGGCGGCAGTGATCTCAAGACGCTGTATGTCACCACGGCTCGAAAATTCCTGGATCGGGGGCAATTGAACAGCGAGCCCCAGGCCGGTCATGTTCTTGCCATTCACGGCGTCGCGCAGGGTCTTCCCGAGCACCGCTTCTCGATCGGTTCCGCCTAGCGTTAGCGCAGCGGAAGCAGGTCGAGCTGGCTTTGCGCCTTCCTGACGGCGGCCGCGAACCAGCCCTGGCTCGGAGCCTCCTTCGCGAAACACCTGGTGTAGGCGTCCATGGCCTGGTCTTCGCGCGCCATCGCGTCTTGCGGGACCTTTCTTGCCATCATCTGTTTCCAGACCTTCTCGCAAGCCGGGATTTCAGCGGTCTTGACTGCGCGGCTTGCTGCGAGAAAGTAAACTCTTTCGCCCTGGATCGCGACGACATCGATTTCGGCGGGCATCCCCTTGAGATCGCCATTGCCGCGCACGCCGAGCACGGCAACCGCGGCACTCACTGATGCGGGCTTTGCGATCGGCAGCTCGGCGTATTTTGCGAAGGCGGAGTCCTGGATCGCGGCGTAGTAGAAGCGGTCCGACAGGAGCGCGGCGCCGGTCTCCTGCGGCATGCCGTCCTTCCGGTGCTCGGCCAGCCAGTGCTTCAGGAGTGGCGTCGTCGTCACGACCGCCTGCATCCTGTCGCCTTCGGAGGCAAAGGCCAGTCCGTCGAGATGACCGAAACCGGAATCACCCTTGTACAGCGTGTCCACGCTGGACTTGGCCTCCGCCGGCAGACCCTTGATCGTGACCGGCCCGACCAGGCCGCGCAGCACGTCGGCCAGTTCCCTGAGCGCAGCGTCATGCTGCTTGTAGGTCTCATCGTTCTCCGGAGCCTTGGAGAATTTTGCGATGTAGCGATCACGCAGATCGAGATAATGCTGCTCGGGTGAGGCTGCATGCGCGATGGTGGCGAACACCAGCAGGCACAACGAGGCAAGCCACTTCATTGGGATCCCAACGCGAAAAACTGTCCTCAGCCTTAGTACCGCGCCTTCGCCGGGAGGTTCATCCACATGGGCGCTCACGGCCAGTCGGCAAAGTTCAGCGTCGCTGCGGCGGCCGATCCCGCCTCAGCGATGGCGCAGCCGGCGGTTGACCCGGCGCGCCAGATAGTCGCCGGCGCTCTGGACGAGCTGGACCAGCGCGATCAGCACCACGACGACGGCTAGCATCATCTCCGGCATGAAGCGCTGATAGCCGTAGCGGATGCCGAGATCGCCCAGGCCGCCGCCGCCAACGGCGCCGACCATCGCGGAGTAGCCGAGCAGGCTGACGACGGCGAGCGTCAGCGCCAGCAGCAGGCCGGGCAGCGCCTCGGGGATCAGCACCTTGAACACGATCTGGATCGGCGAGGCGCCGAACGAGGACGCGGTCTCGATCAGGCCGGCATCGACTTCGCGGATCGCGGCCTCCACGAGGCGCGCGATGAACGGCACTGATGCGATCGTCAGCGGCACGATTGCCGCGGTCGAGCCGATCGAGGTGCCGGCGATCAGCCGGGTGAACGGGATGATCGCCACCACCAGGATGATGAAGGGCGTCGAGCGCGTCGCGTTGACGATCATGCCGAGCACAGCATTGACCGCGGGCGCGGCAAACAGCTCCCCCTTCCGGCTGGTCGCGAGGAAGACGCCGAGCGGCAGGCCGAAGGCGGTGCCGAGCAGCGCAGCAGTGCCTACCATGAACAGGGTTTCGCCGGTGGCCTGGATGATCAGGTTGATGAGTTCAGGCGACATAGCCGAGACGCTCCGCGGAAAATCGATACTGGGACAGCCAGGTGAGAACGCGTGCCGCGGCGTCCTCGCCGCCGGGAATGCCGAGTACGAGCGAGCCGACATGCTGGCCGCCGATTTCGTCGACGCGAGCCGACAGCAGCGAGACGTCGAGGCCGAGCTCGCGCGCAAGCCGCGCGATCAGCGTGTCGCCGGCGCCCGCACCGCGCACGTGGACGCGGACCACGGTCTGGCCACCGGCAGCCGGCTCCTGCACCAGCCGGCTCGCCAGCGAGACCGGCAGGCTGTCGCCGGTCACCTCGGCCAGGAAGGATCGCGTGATCGGATACCTGGGATGGGTGAAGATGTCGGCGACGTGTCCCTTCTCGACGACGTGGCCGGCATCGAGCACGACGACTTCCTTCGCAAGCTGGCGCACGACGGACATTTCGTGGGTGATCAGCACGATGGTCACCCCAAGCTCGCGGTTGATGTTCGCAAGCAGATCGAGGATCGCGCGCGTCGTCTGCGGATCGAGCGCCGAGGTCGCCTCGTCCGACAACAGCACGCTCGGGCATGTGGCCAATGCCCGGGCAATGCCGACGCGCTGCTTCTGGCCGCCGGAGAGCTCTGACGGATAGCGGTCGTGCTTGTCGGAGATGCCGACCAGCGCCAGCAGTTCGGCAACGCGCAGCTCGATGTCGGACTTGGCCCAGCCAGCGATCTCCAGAGGCAGCGCGATATTGTCGAAGGCGGTGCGCGATGACAGCAGGTTGAAGTGCTGGAAGATCATCCCGATCGACCGCTGCGCCAGCCGCAGGTCGCGGCCTGCGAGCGCCGAGATCTCTCGGCCGTCGACAACGACGCGCCCCATGGTCGGCTTCTCCAGCCCGTTGATCAGACGGACCAGGCTCGACTTGCCGGCACCGGAGCGGCCGATTACGCCGGTAATCGATCCGCGTGGAATCGCGATGTCGATGTCTTGCAGCGCCTTGACGCCCGGCTTGCCGCGATAGGCCGGATAGGTTTTCGCGATGCCCTCGAACCGCACCATCGCGTCCGCTTCGGCGGCGATCGGTTTTCGCGCCGGCGCTGCGGCCACGAAAGATGGGTGCACGTTTATGGAAGCGGCTTTCATGTCCGGTGGGCCAGGTCGCGTTGTGCGAGCGGGGTGAAGCAGGAGCAGACCGCTGCGGGCGCGCTGCAGTGCAGCAATCACCATCGCCCGATCCGGCCTTCCTTGCAATTTCAGATAAAAGCGGGAGTTGGACGAAGTTTTCCAAATCCCGCCGGTTGGGAGGAAAATTCGTCTGCCGGAGGTATCAACCTCCGCAGGTTCCCCGAAGAGCTCTCCCCCCAAGGATCCTGCTCGCGGCTAGCGTCCCCTGAAGCGCGGCTTGCGCCGGCCGAGAAACGCCTCGACACCCTCCTTGTGGTCCTCGCTGAGGCTTGCAAGCGCGAACTGGTCGACATCCATGTGGCTGGCGAGATCGTCCAGCGCATGCGCCAGCCGGTTGACGGTCAGCTTGGTCATCGCGACCGACAGCGGCGGCTGAGCCGCGACCTTGCGGGCGAGATCCATCGCGGCATCGAAGGCATGGCCGGGGTCGACCACCTGCTCCACCAGGCGCCATTCATAGGCCTCTGCCGCGCTGATGCGCTGATCGGCCAGGATCACGGCTTGCTTGGTGCGCGCCGGCCCCATCAGATGCAGCATGCGCGGAATGCTCTGCCAGCTCATGTTCATGCCGAGCCCGATCTCGGGCACGCGAAAGTGCGCATCGCTCCCCATGACGCGGAAGTCGAGTGCGACCGCCAGCGCGACGCCGCCGCCGACACAAAAGCCCTCGATCGCCCCGATCGTGATCTGCTCCATCTCCTGCCAGGCACGGGTGAGGCGCGGGCCCAACTTGAGATGCCGTCGCAGCGCGCCGATATCCATCTCCTTGCGCGAGCGCCCTTCGGCATCCTTGAGGTCGAAGCCGGCGCTGAACGCGCTCGTGCTGCCGGTCAGCACCACGACAGAGGTAGCTGCATCGTCCTCGAAGCTGCGTGCGGCCGCCGTGAGCTGGCGCAGCGCCTCCGGCGACAGCGCGTTGATGCCGTCATTGCGGTCGAACCGAACGACTGCAATCCGCCCCTCGGGCCCGAGGCCCTTCTCGATCTTGACGTAGTCAGCCAACGCAACCTCCCCGTTCTTGTTGTTCTTGGCTAGCTCACAAATGCCCGGTGCGCCGGTGCTCCGGCTCGCGGCCTTGAACCGGAAAGCGGATGGTGGTGCCGATGGTGATCCAGTTGGCGTTTTCACCGGTGATGTTGCGGCCGTAGATCACGTCCACGGAAAATATCTCGTTCGGCCGATAGCGAACGCCGGTCTGGAAGCGCGGCTGCACCACGCTCGCGATCTCCGAGGCCCCGGCCAGCCCGAACGCCTCGATCGTCCACTGCAGCTTTTCGGTGAACTTCCAGTCGAAGCCGATGCCGTAAGTCAGGTAGTGACGGTCGACCGTGCGGTCCCAGAGCCAGCCGCCATTGAGGTTGATGCGTGTATTCTCCGACAGGCGAAAGGTTGCGGGAATGACCGCGAAGGCGGACAGCGCCTCGCCGGTCGCCGCATCGAACGATCCGCCCGCATAGGCCGACAATCCCCACTTTCCGACCCCGGTAGGAATGAAATTCGTCTTGGCCTTGGGGGCGATGGTCGTGCTCCAGTCTCCGTCGCTGCGGGCGCGGATGGTCTGGAGGCTGAGCTCGATCGGCCTGAAGGGATCGACCACGCAGGAAGGATTGGCGACCGCAGCGAAATCCGTGTTGGACGCAGCCGACATCCAGCTTTCGACCTTGCAGGAGCCGACGTCGGAGATATCGGCGGCGTCGACCGCATAGGCGCCATTCGCGGCGCGCGCCTCCCGCGCGGGCTGCACGGCAATTGCCGCGATCGCGATGGCTATTCCGGTTCGTTTCGCAGCCCATCCCATGGCATGATGTTAGCAGAGTCTTCGCCTCGACAACGCCCGGATTCTGGGACTATCTTCGCGCCATGAGCGAGCATCATCACCACCACGATCACGACCATTCGGAGCTGTCGGAGACCGAGCTGCGCGTGCGCGCGCTCGAGACGATTCTGACCGAAAAAGGCTATGTCGAGCCGGCTGCGCTCGATGCCATCATCCAGGCCTACGAGACCAGGATCGGCCCGCACAACGGCGCCCGCGTCGTCGCCAAGGCCTGGACCGATCCGGCCTTCAAGAAGGCGCTGCTGGAGGATGGCTCGAAAGCCATCGGTACGCTCGGCCATGTCAGCCGCGTCGGCGACCATCTCGTCGTGGTCGAGAACACGCCGGAGCGTCACAACATGGTCGTGTGCACGCTGTGCTCCTGCTACCCCTGGGAGATGCTGGGGCTGCCGCCGGTCTGGTACAAGGCCTCGCCCTACCGCTCGCGCGCGGTGAAGGACCCGCGCGGCGTGCTCGCCGATTTCGACGTCAGCCTGCCGAAGGACATTGAAATCCGGGTATGGGACTCCACCGCCGAGACGCGCTTCCTGGTGCTGCCGATGCGTCCCGAGGGTACCGAGGGCTGGAGCGAGGAGCAGCTCGCCGAGCTCGTGACGCGCGATTCCATGATCGGGACCGGCTTTCCCAGGAAGCCGGGAGCGCCGTCATGAATGGCGTGCACGACATGGGCGGCATGGACGGGTTCGGCAAGGTCGAGCCCGAGCCGAACGAGCCGATGTTCCACGAGGAGTGGGAATCCCGCGTTCTTGCGATGGTGCGCGCGATGGGCGCGGCCGGCGCCTTCAACATCGACACCTCCCGCTTCTACCGCGAGACGCTGCCGCCGGATGTGTATCTGTCGAGCTCCTACTACAAGAAATGGTTTCTCGGGCTCGAGGAGATGCTGATCGAGAAGGGTTACCTCACGCGCGAGGAGGTCGCCGCCGGCCACGCGATGAAGCCGGCAAAGGCGCTCAAGCACGGCAAGTTCGATCTCGCCAATGTCGAACGCGTCATGGTGCGCGGCAAGTTCGCCCGCCCTGCCCCGGCACCCGCTAGATTCGAGATCGGCGACCGCGTGCGTGCGAAGAACATCCATCCGACGACGCACACAAGGCTGCCGCGCTATGTGCGCGGCCATGCCGGAATCGTCGAGCTGAACCATGGCTGCCACGTGTTTCCGGATTCGGCTGCAATGGAGCTCGGCGAGAATCCGCAATGGCTCTACACCGTCGTATTCGAGGGCCGCGATCTCTGGGGCGCGGATGGCGATCCAACGTTAAAGGTCTCGATCGACGCGTTCGAGCCCTATCTGGACCCGGCATGATGAGCAGCAGTGCTGCGGCCGCGACGGCGGCCATTCCGAGCATTCCGCGCGACGAGGACGGCCCGGTGTTCAGCGCGCCCTGGGAAGCCCACGCGTTTGCAATGGCGCTGACCCTGCATGACCGCGGCGTGTTCACCTGGCCGGAATGGGCCACGGCCCTGGCCGCCGAGATCAAGCGCGCGCAGGCGGCGGGCGATCCCGATACGGGCGAGACGTACTATCTGCACTGGCTCGCCACGCTGGAAGGCCTCGTCGCCAGCAAGGGCGTCGCATCGACGGAAACGCTGCACCGCTATCGCGACGCCTGGGACCACGCGGCAGATCGCACGCCGCATGGCAAGCCGATTGAGCTCAGGGAAGAGGATTTTCGGTAGATCTCGCCCCATCCAACCCTGTCATTCCCCGCGAAGGCGGGGAATCCAGTACGCCGCGGCCTCGCGGCTCAAGCCCGGTCTCTGGAATACTGGATCACCCGCTTTCTGTTTAGACCGGACAGATCACTGACAGGTGTTCGGAGACATAGCTGACACATCAAACTGGACTGGATTGGTCGATT
>NZ_JAFCJJ010000021.1 GCF_018131015.1 Bradyrhizobium diazoefficiens | reverse complement strand
ACGGCTCCTGTGAATGGGTGTGTGACAACCTCATTCTGGCACACTTGATGCCGTAGGGGGCCGTCCACCCCATCACCACAGGGCGTGGTTATGGGCGCGATGGCAACTCCGACCTGCCACAACAATCGGCTATTGGGGTAATGGGTCCTGGCTTTCGCCAGGACGACATTGTGTGTTGAAACGGCCTCGCGTCACTTCGTCGCCGGGCAGCCGCTATCCTTGGCGGCGAAGAACGCCTTGTCGCCGGGGACGGTGGCGAGCAGCTTGTAATAGTCCCAGGGCTTCTTCGACTCCGACGGCTTCTTGACCTCGAACAAATACATGTCGTGGACCATGCGGCCGTTCTCGAGCACCTTGCCGCCCTGCGCGAAGTCGTCGTTGACCGGCAGCTCCTTGAGCTTCCTGGCGACCGCCTCGGTGTCCTTGGTGCCGGCGGCCTTGACCGCCTTGAGATAGCTCAGCGTCGCCGAATAGGTGCCGGCATGGATCATGCTCGGCATCCGCCCGGTGCGCTTGAGAAAGCGTTCGCCGAGATTGCGCGTCTTGTCGTTGAGGTCCCAATAGTAGCCCTCGGTCAGCACCAGGCCCTGGGCCGCCTGCAGGCCGAGGCCGTTCACTTCGGCCAGCGTCATCAAGAGGCCGGCGAGTTTCTGGCCGCCGGAGACGATGCCGAACTCGGACGCCTGTTTGATCGAGTTGGTGGTGTCGAGGCCGGCATTGGCAAGGCCGACGATCTTGGCCTTCGAGCTCTGCGCCTGCAGCAGGAAGGAGGAGAAGTCCGAGGAGTTGAGGGGAACGCGGACTGAGCCGACCACCTTGCCGCCATTGGCGGTGACGATCTCGCTGGTGTCCTTCTCCAGCGCGTAGCCGAAGGCGTAGTCCGCGGTGAGGAAGAACCAGGTGTCGCCGCCGGCCTTGGTCAGCGCGCCGCCGGTACCGACCGCGAGTGCACGGGTGTCATAGGCCCAGTGGAAGCCGTAGGGTTGGCAGGCGTCGCCCGTAAGGCGCGAGCTGGCCGCACCGACGACGATGTCGATCTTCTTCTTTTCCTTGGAGAGCTCGTGGATCGCGAGCGCGACCGAGGAGGTCGTCAGCTCGGTGATCATGTCGACATTCTCGACGTCGTACCAGCGCCGCGCGATCGCGGTCGCAAGGTCGGGCTTGTTCTGGTGGTCGGCAGTGACGAGCTCGATCTTCTGGCCCAAAACCTCGCCGCCGAAATCCTCGATCGCCATCCTGGCGGCCTCGACCGACCATTTCCCGCCGTAGTCGGCGTAGACGCCGGACTGGTCGTTGAGGATGCCGATCTTGACGCCTTGCGCGGTGGCGGGCGCGGCCATGACCAGGGCGGAGGTTGCGACAGCAGCCAAAAGTGCTGATTTCATTCGTTAGCTCCCAGCGGTTTTTCTGTTTTGAAATCGGGCGGATACTAGTGAAGAACCCCGGGCCTGCCCATCCATTTCATGTTGGCCGTTAGTATGGGCAGGTGCGTGCCACAAGAATAGTGTCGTCCCGGCGCAGGCCGGGACCCATAGCCACCGAATTGAGTTTGGCGAAGATTAGTGGTTGCTAGCTAGCCCCAAAACCACTCCCTGGGGGCATGGGTACCGGCCTGCGCCGGGACGACACTGTGGTTTTGATGCGCGAGTGGCCACACTGACGACCGTCAGGCCGCCGCCTCCGCCTTCTTCCCCTCGTTCCGGCCCTCGGCCAGGTTCCGCACCACGACGTAGAAGATCGGCGTGAACAGCAGCCCGAACAGGGTGACGCCGATCATGCCGAAGAACACGGCAACTCCGACCGCCTGGCGCATCTCCGAGCCCGAGCCGGTCGAGATCACCAGCGGCAGCACACCGAGGATGAAGGCGAAGGACGTCATAAGGATCGGCCGCAGGCGCAACCGGCAGGCCTCGATCACCGCCTCCAGCCGCGGCTTGCCTTCGTTCTCGATGTCGCGGGCGAATTCCACGATCAGGATCGCATTCTTCGCCGCCAGTCCGACCAGCACCACGAAGCCGATCTGGGTCAGGATGTTGACGTCCTGCCCCATGATGCGGACGCCGATGGTGGCGGCGAGCAGGCACATCGGCACGATCAGGATCACCGCGAATGGCAGGGTCCAGCTGCCATACTGCGCGGCCAGCACGAGATAGACGAACAGCACGCAGATCGGGAAGACATAAAGGCCGGCATTGCCGCCGGTGACCTGCTGGTAGGACAGGTCGGTCCATTCGAAGGTGAAGCCGCTCGGCAGGGTCTCGTCCGCGAGCTTCTTGATGGTGTTGAGCGCGGTTGTCGAGCTGATGCCCGGCGCCGGCTCGCCCTGCAGCTCGGAGGCCGCATAGAGATTGTAGCGGGCGACGCGGTCGGGGCCCGAGACGTCCTTGAACTCCACCACGCTGCCGAGCATCACCATGTCGCCGGCGGCATTGCGCGTGCGCAGGCGTTCGAGATCGGCCGGCTCCTTGCGGTACGGGAAGTCCGCCTGCGCGGTGACGTGATAGGTGCGGCCGAACAGATTGAAGTCGTTGACATAGGTCGATCCGAAATAGGTCTGGATCGTGTCGTTGATGGCAGCGATGGGCACGCCGAGCTTCTGCGCCTTGGTGCGGTCGATCTCGACGAACATCTGCGGCGTACTTGCCGAGAACGGCGAGAACACCGTGGGGCCAAACAGCGCGGGCGATTTGCGCGCGGCGGCGACGAGCTCGTCGGTTGCGGACGCCAGCAGCTCGGGCCCGCGACCCTGCCTATCCTGGATGCGGATGGTGAAGCCGCCGCCTGTGCCGATGCCGGGCACGGCCGGCGGCGGAATGACGATGATGAACGCGCCCTGGATCGCGGCAAGGCGTTTTCGTAGTTCGCCGGTGATAGCGCTGGCGGTCAGGCCCTTCTTCAGACGGACCTCGGGCTCGTCAAATACCGGGAACAGCGCCGCCGCGTTGCCCGCTTGCGTGCGCGTGGCCCCCGAGAAGCCGGCGAAAGCGGCAACGCGGATGATGCCTGGCGTGTCCAGCGCGATTCTCTCGATCTCGCGCACGATTTCAGTCGTGCGCGCCAGCGACGCCGCGCCGGGCAGTTGCACCGAGACGATGACGTAGCCGCGATCCTGCGCCGGGATGAAGCCCTGCTTCGTCGTGCCGATCAGCCACCCGGCGCTGCCGATCAGGACGACATAGAACAGGAGCATCACCACCGAATGCCGGATCACGAAATTGGCAAGGCCCGCATAGCCGTGCGAGAGCCGGTCGAACAGGCGGTTGAAGATTCCGGTGAAGGCGTCCCAGCCGCGCGCAATGACGTTCCAGGCGGCCGGCGGCCGCTTCTCCTCGTGCGGAGTGAGGATCTGCGAGGCCAGCGCCGGCGACAGCGTCAGCGAGCAGAAGCAGGAGATCGCGGTCGCAACCGCGATGGTGACGGCGAATTGCTGGAAGAACTGCCCGGAGATGCCGCCCAGGAACGCGGTCGGGACGAACACCGCGCACAGCACCAGCGCGATCGAGACCAGCGCGCCGCCGACCTCCTCCATGGTCTTGAGCGCGGCATCGCGCCGGCTGAGGCCATGCCCGAGATGCCGCTCGACATTCTCGACCACCACGATGGCATCGTCGACCACGATGCCGACGGCGAGGACGAGACCGAACAAAGTGAGATTGTTGATGGAGAAGCCGAGCGCGGCCATCACCGCAAAGGTGCCGACCAGCGAGACCGGGATCGCGATGATCGGGATGATCGCGGGCCGCCACCCCTGCAGGAACACCAGCACCACGATGACGACCAGCACCATGGCCTCATAGATGGTCTTGATCAGCTCGTGGACGGATTGCGCGATGAACTCGGTCGGGTTGTAGCCGATATTGTAGTCGAGCCCCCGTGGGAAGCTCGCCTTCAGCCTCGTCATGGTGTCGGAGATGTTTTTCGCGGTCTGGAGCGCGTTCGATCCGGGCCGCTGGGTCACCAGCATTGCGACCGCGGATTTGCGCAGCAGAAAGCTGTTGGTGGAATAGGCCAGCGCGCCGAGCTCGATGCGGGCAACGTCGCGCAGGCGGACGATGCGGCCGTCGGAGCCCGCCTTGATCAGGATGTCCTCGAACTGCTTCTGGTCCTTGAGGCGCCCCGTGAAGACGAGGTTCGGCTGGAAGGCGCGGTCCGTGATCGGCGGCTCGGCGATCTGGCCGCCGGCGATCTGCACGTTCTGGGCGCGGATTGCGGCCAGAACCTCGGTCGAGGTCAGGCCGAGATTGGCGATCCGGTCAGGATCGAGCCAGAGCCGCATCGAATAGTCGCGTGCGCCGAACATCTGGATGTCGCCGACGCCGTCGAGGCGCAAAAGCTGGTCGCGGACCTGGAGCAGCGCATAGTTGGAGATGTAGAGCTGGTCGAAGGTGTCGTCGGGCGACAGCATGAACACGACCATCAGGATGTCGGGCGAGTTCTTGCGCGTGGTGACGCCGTTGCGCTGCACCTCTTCGGGGAGCCGCGGCTGCGCGATCGCGACGCGGTTCTGCACCAGCACCTGGGCCTTGTCGAGATCGGTGCCGAGCTTGAAGGTGACGGTGATGGTGAGCTGGCCGTTCGAGGTGGCCTGGCTGTAGAGATACAGCATATCCTCGACGCCGTTGATCTCCTGCTCGATCGGCGCGGCGACCGTGTCGGACACGGTCTGCGCCGAGGCGCCCGGATATTGCGTGGTGACGACGACGGTCGGCGGCACCACTTGCGGATATTCGGAGACCGGCAGCGTCGTATAGGCGATCGCGCCGACGATCAGCAGCACAATCGACAGCACCATCGCCAGGATCGGCTGGTTGATGGAGAGACGGCCGAGATTCATGACTTGCCACCGGCCGGCGCCGGCGCGACAGACGGGGCGACCTTGGCGCCGACGCGGGCCCGCTGGATGCCGTTGACGATGACGCGGTCATCTGCCTTGAGCCCCTCGCGGATCACCCGCAGGCCATCGTCGAGCGGCCCGAGCACCACGGGACGCGCTTCCACGGTGTCGTCGGGCTTCACCACGAACACGATCTTGCGGGACTGGTCGGTCGCGATCGCGGCGTCCGGAATCAGCAGCGCCTCATAGGGCGCGCTGCCGATCAGCCGGACGCGGCCGAACTGGCCGGGCAGGATCGAGAGATCGGTGTTCTTGACCACGGCGCGGCTGCGCAGCGTGCCGGTCGAGACGTCGAGGCGGTTGTCGAGGAAGTTGATGGCGCCGTCATGCGACGGCTTGGTCTCGCCGGCGAGCGTGATCTGCACGGGGTTCGCGGTGTCGCGCGAGCTCGGACGGCGGCCTTCGAACCACAGCCTGCTGTATTTGATGAAGGTGGCCTCATCCATGTCGAAATAGATGTAGATCGGATCGAGCGAGACGATCGAGGTCAAAAGCGTCGAGGTGCCGGTGTCGCTGCCCTGCACGAGATTGCCCGGGCTGACCAGATGGCGGCCGACGCGGCCGGTGAGCGGCGCGGTCACATGCGTGAACTCGATGTGGAGTCTTGCGACCTTCAGCGCGCCTTCGGCCTGGGTCACTGCGGCATGGGCCGTCTGCAATGCCTGGCGGCGCTGGTCGACCACCTGCTCGGAAACGGCGCTGGTCTGCACCAGGTTCAGGCCGCGGTCGAGCTCGCGCTTGGCAAGCTCCACCTTGGCGCGCGCGTCGGACAACTGTCCGTCGGCCTGCTCCGCCACCGCCTCGAACGGACGCGGATCGATGACGTAGAGCAGATCGCCCTGGTGCACGATCGCGCCGTCCTGGAATTCGACGGAGTTGACGAAGCCGCCGACACGGGGGCGCACTTGCACTTCCTCGGCGGCTTCGAAGCGGCCGGTGAACTCGTCCCAATCGGTGACGGTGCGCTTGACCGGCTGGGCGACGGTGACGGGAGGCGGGGCTGCTGCGGCCTGCTGCTGCGGCTTATCCCCGCAGGCGGCCAGGGTCAGCGCGAGCAGGACGCCGAGCGGCGCCAGGCGGCCGGCGCGGCGGATGGTTAGATTCTCGACCGATATCTTTCGATTCTCGGCCCATATCAGACGTCCCAATCCCGCAGTCGCGCTCATTCGGTCTCCCCTGACGTGAACCATCGCGATCGAACCAGCCGCTGTCGCGGCGGAGGGCAAAGATGTGACCGCCCTATTGTCGGTTCAAGAGGCAGCCCGGATCAACCAAAATAGCTATGAATTGTGAAAGGCTTGCGTCTTTCAAAATCGCACGACGGACGTCCGCAGGGCTCGCGGTGCATTGACCGCAGCCGCTGATTGTCGCCGCGATAGAACGAGGCTCGCCGGCGCAAACATGACGCGACGATGACAGGCGACGACACAAGGCACGCGACGCCCGCAACGCCGCACGTTTACTAAACTCCGAAATGGAATCGCCCGCGCATCCGGAGCGAAGTTCCGGCACCATTGACCCCGTCATGGGGACATGGTTGAAAATCGGTATAGATTTTGATTGCGGCATTCCTAAGCTCTGTCCCTGTTGCCTGAAATGAGGCGTCGCGAATGACGTGCATATTTGTTGCCGCGGATTTACGCCCCGGCTCGACGATAGCGATCGCCCGTCTTCTGAACGGCAAAGCCCACCTCTTCATCCCCCGAACAAGCCGATAGAAGCGCCGTCGTTTCGGCAGCCGTGACGTGGACCGGCGCAGTGCCGGTCATTGGAGTGCCCATGACCACGATTCCCGCCTACACTTTCGGTGGCGTCACGCGGCCGCAATTGTACCTCGATGCGACCGGCCACATCGTGCTGACGCCGGCGGCGCAGGCCTTTGTCGCCACCTACGGAATAAAAGCACTCTATATCGGCGTGCCTGCGGGCACGCCGTTTCCGCCGGTGGCCATCTCGCTCTCGGCGCCAACCGACAGCAATGCCGCGGCAAACGGCGTCGCCGAGGGCGCTCCGGCGAATACGCAGGTCAACCTCAAGGCGTCCGCCACCAGCAGCGCCGGCTTTCCCGTCACTTATTCGCTGGTGGGCGACACGTCCGGCGGCGGCTTCAAGATCGACGCGGCGACCGGCGTGGTCACCGTCGCCAATCCCGCCAAGATCGATTTCGAATCCGCCCCGGGCCACGCCTACAGCGTGACAGTGCAGGCGAGCGACGGCATCCTCACCTCCGCCCAGACTTTCAGCATTGCCGTCAGCGATGTCGCGCCCGCCGCCCCAGCCGACACCAACGGTGCGGCCAACGTCGCCGAAGGCGCGGCGGCCGGAACATTGGTGGGCATCACGGTTCAGGCGCCCGATATCAATGGCGGCGCCGTTGCCTATTCGCTGAGCAACAATGCGAACGGCGCATTCAAGATCGACGCCACCACCGGCGTGGTCACGGTCGCCGATCCCACCAAGATCGACTACGAGAGTTTGGGCCCCGGCCACAGCCTGACCATCACCGCATTGGCCAGCGACGGCACACTGACGAGCACGCAAAACTTCACCATTGCGGTCACGGATGTCGCCGTCTCGACGCCGGTCGACACCAATGCCAGCGCGAACACCGTGGTCGAAGGCGCCGCCAACGGGACGGCGCTCGGGATCACCGCCTCCGGCGTCGATCCCAACGGCCCGGCCTCGACCTACGCCCTGACCGACAATTCCAACGGCCGCTTCGCCATCGATCCGGTCACCGGCGTGGTCACGGTCGCCGATGCCACCAAGATCGACTTCGAGAGCGCGCCCGGCCACGCCTACAGCATCACGGTGCAAGCCACCGTGGGCGCGACCAGCACTTCCCAGACCTTCACCATTGCGGTCACCGATGCAGCGCCGTCGACGCCCGTCGACAGCAACGCGGCGAGCAACGTCGTCACTGAGGGCGCGGCCAATGGCTCGACGGTCGGCATCACGGTTGCGTCGGCCGACGTCAACGGTCCCGCCGTCACCTATGCGCTGATCGGCGACACCTCCGGCGGCGGCTTCACCATCAACGCCGCAACCGGTGTCATCACCGTCGCCGATGCCACCAGGATCGATTACGAGAGCGCCGCCGGGCACGCCTACACCGTCACGGTGCAGGCCAGCGACGGCACGCTGGCGAGCTCGCAGACGTTCACCATCGCCGTCGCCGACGTCGCGCCCTCGCCGCCGGTCGACAGCAATGCCGCCGCCAACAGCGTTGCCGAAGGCGCCACCAACGGTTCGGCGGTGGGCGTCACGGTATCCTCGACCGACATCAACGGACCGGCCGTCACCTATTCGCTTGTGGGCGACACCTCCGGCGGCGGCTTCGCCATCAACGCGGCGACCGGTGTCATCACCGTCGCCGATTCCAGCAAGATCGATTACGAGAGCTCGGGTCCGACCCACAGCTACACCGTGACGGCGCAGGCCAGCGACGGCACGTTCGCGACCTCCAACACCTTCACCATCAATGTCGCAGACGTCGCCCCCTCGCTGCCCGTCGACGCCGACGTGACCACCAACGCCATCGTCGAAGGCGCCGCCAACGGCTCGACCGTCGGCGTCACGGTGTCCGCGACCGACGTCAACGGACCCGCCGTCACCTACTCCCTGATCGGAGACACCTCCGGCGGCGGCTTCACCATCAATGCCACCACCGGTGTGATCAGCATCGCCGATCCCACCAAGATCGACTACGAGACCTCGGGCCCGACCCACTCCTACACCGTGACGGCGCAGGCCAGCGACGGCACGCTGGTGAGCACCAACACCTTCACCATCGCCGTCTCCGACGTCGCGCCCTCGACCCCGGTCGATTCCGACGCCGGCGCCAACAGCGTCGTCGAAGGCGCGGCCGCAGGCTCGACCGTCGGCATCACGGCCTCGTCGACCGATGTCAACGGACCGGCCGTCACCTATTCGCTGATCGGCGACACCTCCGGCGGCGGCTTCACCATCAATGCGGCAACCGGCGTCGTCACCGTCGCCGATCCCAGCAAGATCGACTACGAGAGCACAACGCCCGGCCATGCCTACACCGTCACGGCGCAGGCGAGCGATGGCACGCTGACGAGCTCGCAGACATTCACCATTGGCGTCACCGACGCAGCCCCGTCCTTGCCGGTCGACAGCGATGCGACGGCAAACAGCGTCGTCGAAGGCGTGGCCAACGGCTCGGCCGTCGGCGTCACCGTATCGTCGATCGACGTCAACGGGCCTGCCGTCACCTATGCGCTGACCGGCGACACCTCCGGCGGCGGCTTCACCATCAATTCCACGACCGGCGTGATCACCGTCGCCGATTCCACCAGGATCGATTTCGAGACCTCGGGCCCGACCCACAGCTACACCGTGACGGCACAGGCCAGCGACGGCACGCTGGCGACCTCCAATACCTTCACGATCAACGTGGCCAACGTTTCCCCGTCGCTGCCTGTCGATGCCGACGTCACCGCTAACGCCATCGCCGAAGGCGCGGCCAACGGCTCGACCGTCGGTGTCACGGTGTCAGCGACGGACGTCAACGGGCCGGCCGTCACTTATTCGCTGACCGGTGACACCTCCGGCGGCGGCTTCACCATCAATGCCACGACCGGCGTGGTCAGCATCGCGGATTCCACCAAGATCGATTTCGAGACCTCGGGCCCGACCCATAGCTATACCGTGACCGCGCAGGCCAGCGACGGCACGCTGACAAACTCCAATACCTTCACCATCGCCGTCTCCGACGTCGCGCCCTCCGTGCCGGTCGACAGCAACGGCGCCGGCAACATCGTGGCGATGAACGCCCCTGTGGGCTTCTATGCCGGCATCACGGCATCGTCCACCGACGTCAACGGGCCGGCCGTGACCTATTCGCTGGTCGGCGACACCTCCGGTGGCGGTTTCACCGTCAATCCGACCACCGGCCGGGTCACGGTCGCCGACTCCACCAAGATCCCCTACAACGCGGGCAGTCCGACCTTTGACGTCACGGTTCAGGCGAGCGACGGCAGGCTGTCGGCGCAGCAGACCTTCACCATCACCATCGTCCCGAACGCGCCGCCCGTCGCCAATGACGATGCGCTGTCGGCGACCGAGGCCGGCGGCGCCAACAACACCGTCGCGGGCGTCAATCCGTCGGGCAACGTCATCCTCGGCACCGGGTCGGGCGGCGCCGTGCAGGACACCGACGCCGAGGATGCCTCGCCCGCGCTGACCGTGGTCGCGGTCCATACTGGCGCGGAGGGCGCCTCGACCGGCACCGGCACGGTCGGCCAGGACCTGATCGGGCTCCATGGCACACTGCACCTCAACAGCAACGGTTCCTACACCTACGCGGTGAACCAAACTGACGCGCAGGTGCAGGCGTTGCACGGCCCGGCGAACACGATCACCGACCAGTTCAACTACACCATCCAGGACACCGGCGGGCTGCAGGACACCGCCACGATCACCTTCACCATCCACGGCGCCGACGACCTGCCGGTGGCGAATGCCGATACCGGCACCATGAGCGCGACCGACGCGCCGACCTCGTTCAACGTCATCGCCAACGACAACCAGGATCCGGATTCGACCGCCACCAACGCCATCACGCTGGCGGGCGGCATCACCGTCACCGGACCAGCCGGCGAGACTTTCGTCAACACCGACGCGACCGCATCGATCGTCAGCAACCAGATCCAGGTCACCCTCAACAACGCGCACTTCCAGCAACTGGCGCTCGGCGAGCACGCCACGGTCACCGTGCCCTACACCCTGACCGGCGACACCGGCGAAACCTCGTCAGCCAATCTCGTCGTCACCGTCAACGGCGCCAACGACGTGCCGACCGCGGTGAACGACAGCGGCGCGATGACCGAGGACCAGTCGGGCCAGGCCTTCACGGTGCTCACCAACGACACGCTCGATATCGATCATGGCGCCGCCAACAGCGTCACGACCACGAGCACGATCACCAATCTGTCCGCGCCCGCCGGCAGGAACATCGATGTCAGCGACATCAGCGTCAGCGTCAACGGCTCGAACCAGCTCGTAGTCAACCTCGGCGCCGATATCCAGCGCCTGAAGACCGGCGAGACCGTCACCTTCGACGTCGACTACACGCTGCACGGTGACCAGGCCGGCGACACCTCGACCGCGACGCTGCATGTGACCATCAACGGCATCACCGACGCGCTGGACATCACGCCCAATTCGCCCCCCTCCGCGGCCTACACCGAAAACGCCGCCGCCAGCGCCCTGCTGTCCACCGGCTCCATCAGCGCCGGCGACAATGATATCGCCGGCGGCAGCTATACCGTCGTCATCACCGCCAACGCCTCGGCCGGAGACCAGATCCTCCTGTTGGGATCGTCGCAGTTTGCGCTCAGCGGCTCGTCGCTGCTCTATGCCGGCGACGTCGTCGGCACCATCAGCGGCCTCGGCACCTCTTCGGTTTCGGTCACCAGCTTCACGGCAGCCGCCACCGCGACGGTCCTCAGCGACATGGCGAAGGCCTTCGGCTTCCAGAACTCGACCGACAACCCGGCGACGGCCGCGCGCACCGTCACCTTCACGTTCAGCGACGGCGCGACGTCCGACACCGTCAGCCAGACCGTCAACGTGACGGCGTTGAACGACGCACCCGTCAACACCGTGCCGACCGCGATGCTGTCGACCAACCAGAACACCGACCTAACGATCACGGGGCTGTCGGTGAGCGACGTCGACTCGCAAGGGTCGTCGGAGACCACCACGCTGCAGGTCACCAACGGCACGCTCACGGTCGCTTCGGCCGGCGGCGCCTCGGTCAGCGGCAGCGGTACCGCGACCGTGACGCTGACCGGCACCATCGCCCAGATCAACACGACGCTGGCCGCCGCCAACAATGTCGTCTACCACCCCACCACCGGCACGACCGGCGCCGCGACGCTGACCGTCACCACCAACGACAACGGCCATTCGCCGAGCGGCGCATTGTCCGACACCGACACGGTGTCGCTCTACGTCAACCCGCCGGCACTGAGCGGCCAGCTCTGGTATCTCGGCCAGGGCAATCCCACCGACGCGCGCCTCGCCTATATGAACATCAGCGCCGCCAGCGGCAGCAATGCCGAGGGCGCCACCACGGTGCTCATCGACAACAATCCCGGCCTCGATCTGGGCACGGCGGTTCCCGTTGATGTACAGATCGACTGGGCCGCCGGCCTTTATTATGTCCTCTCCAATGGCGGCATTGGAGACCATGCCACGCTGCTGATGGGGCACATTGGCAGCTCGGCAGCGCCGACCGTCGTTTATTCCCCGAACCCCAACGACATCCTGAACACCATCCAGATCGATGCGGCGTCACACCATCTCTATGTGGGCACCACGGAAGGGACAGCGGCCAACCCCGCCACGACCGGCATCCTCGACTTCACTTACAATACGACGACCGGTGCATTGACGGCGGTCAGCAGCAACGGCGGGTACCTGCTCAAATCCAACCAGCAGAGCACCATTCCGAACTATGGAGCGCCTCTCTCGGGGCCATTGTTCATCACCACCGATTTCGCGTTCGACCCTTCGACCAACAAACTGTTCTGGAACACCCTGTCGAACGGCAGCGCCTTCGCGAACGGGGCCTACTGGATCGACCTGTCCGATCCGACCAATGTTCATCAGCTGATCCAGCAGTCGCAGTTTCCCTTCGGCTCGGCCGCCTCGGCCTGGACGAACGGCTACATCCAGAGCATCGAGGTCGATCCCAGCACGACGACGGTCTATTTCGCCACCTATTCGCAGCATCCATCGCCGGATGCGACCTACAATGCGGCACTCAACAAGATCTACTACATCAGCGAATCCGCGACCGGCAGCACCGCGGCGGTGGCGCTGACCATCACCGGCCTGCCGGGCGGGAATCATTTCTATCCTGGCAATATGACGTTCGACCCGACGCTCCGCCAGCTCTACGTGGTGTCCGAGGAGACCACCACTTCCAACGGGACGATCGACGATGTGATCTACGTCCTGCAGCTCAGCGCCGACGGTCACTCGGCATCGCTGGTCAACACGATCAGCGTAACCAATCCGGTCTTCACGCAGGACGCGGCCAATTTGGGCGGCATGGCGTTCGACGCCCTGCCGGTGCCCAACGTCGGCAACTCCACCTACACCGAGGGCACACCGGCGAAGCTGGCGCCGACGATGACGATCACCGACACCGGCAGCCTCAAGGGCGCCACCCTCAACACTTATGGCGGCTTTGCCGGTGACGGCGATACCCTGACCTTCAGCACCGCAGGCACCTCGATCGTCGGCAACCTGACGAGTTCCAACGGCAACCTCACCCTGACTTTCACCGGCATCGACACCGTGGCGCACTACCAGCAGGTGCTGCAGTCGGTGACCTTCAGCTCCGGCGAAAACCCGACCAATTTCGGCGACACCCACACGACGCGCAGCATCGTCTGGCACCTCGACGACGGCGCGGTCGGCAATCTGTTCGGCAGTGCCAATACCAAGACCACCACGCTCACCATCACCGACGTCAACGACGCGCCGGTGCTCGATCTCGACGGCAGCAGCGGCGGCACGAGCTACACCACGAGCTATACCGCCAATGGCCCGTTCGTCGCGATCGCCGACAGCGACGACAGCGTCAGTGACGTCGACAACCAGACCCTCGCCTCCGCCACCATCACGCTGACCGATGCCAAGGCAGGCGACATCCTCGCAATCTCGGGCTCTCTGCCCAACGGCATCTCGGCCGTCATCACGCCCGGCGCCGGCACCCTCACGGTGACGCTGAGCGGGTCGGCCACCGTGGCGAGCTACCAGGCGGCCCTGCACCAGGTGGTGTTCGCCAACAGCGGCAACAGCGTCGACACCAGCGACCGTCACTTCAACGTGACCGTGAACGACGGCACCACGGCGAGCGCGGTGGCGACCACGACCATGCACGTCTCCTCGCCGCTGCTGGCGGCCGACGGCGGCATCGCCAGCAGCACGGGGGCGCCCGGCGAGATGCATCTCACCCAGGCGCAGCTCGACGGCGTGGTTTCGGCGGCGATCGCGCAGTGGGCGGCGGCCGGCGCCTCCGCGAGCCAGCTCGCGGCGATGCACGCCACGACCTTCAGCGTTGCCGACCTTGCCGGCAAGATCATCGGCGACGAATCCTCGCCCGCCCACATCACGATCGACGTCGATGCTGCGGGCCACGGCTGGTTCATCGATCCCTCGCCCTGGGACAATTTCGAGTTCGCCCATGCCGCGAACGCCGGGGGTACCGATCTCTATGCCGATCCGGCCAGCACTGCTGCAGGCCACCTCGATCTCCTGACCACCGTGGCGCACGAGCTCGGGCATGTGATCGGCCTGCCGGATACCACGAATTCCACCCACGACCTCATGCACCTCTACCTCGCCGACGGCGAGCGGAGGCTTCCGGATGCGGCCGATGTCGCGCTGACGGGCGTGACGCCGTCGCAACAGGCTACTGCGCCCGCGCTGCAGCCCGTCGTCGCCGCGGGGCCTGCGCATACGGATACTGTGGTCCAACCCGCCGGAACGTTGTTCGGAGGTGGCAGCTTCGTATTCCAGCCATTCAACGCTCCCGTGCTGTCATCGTTCACCCACCTGACGGACCTCTTCAAGGGCCTTGGGTTCGACTTCTCCGCGTCGCCCATTTTCCATGCCGCGGCGGGGCTGCTCGAGGAATTCGGGGCCGCGCACACGGCGCCGCAAGGCGACACCGGCAGCGGGCAGCCCGTCCATACGGTCACGATCGGCGGGTGGACGTTCGGCCCAACCGCCCTCGAACACCAGCATTCCGGCTGGCTGGTCTGACGAAGGCCTGGCGCGGTTCACGTCGGTTGACGCCCCGCTCCGGCCAGGAGAGGGGCAGGAGCGCCAGCGTCTTCGCACATGACGGGCGCGGCCGGCCCGGCTAGACTACGACAACAAAAACAAGACGAATTGTCCGGGAGGACAGACGTGCATCAAGGGCGTGTCGTTTACGGCGCGATCGAGGAGGTTGTGTTCGGCCATCCTGCGGCCGAGGCCATTGTCGCGCAGATGGACCGGCTGGGAACCCGGCGCGCGTTCCTGATGGTTTCGGGAACACTGAACCGGCAGACCGACGAAATCACAAAGATCAGGACCGCGTTGGGCGCGCGCTGCGCCGGCCTGTTCGACGCCATGCCGGCGCACACGCCGCGCGAAGCGGTGATCGCTGCGACCAACGCGGCACGCGACGTGAACGCCGACCTGATCGTCACCGTCGGCGGTGGCTCGATCACCGACGGCGCCAAGGCGGTGCAGCTCTGCCTCGCCAACGGCATCGACGACATCGAGGGCATCGAGCGCATCCGCGTGCACAAGGGTGTCGCGCCGGAGATGGCGGCGCCAACCGTGCGCCAGATCAGCGTGCCGACCACGATCGCGGGCGGCGAGTTCTCCTCGATCGCAGGGGTGACCAACCGCCGCATCCACGTCAAGGAGATGCTGCGCCACCCGCTCACGGTTCCGCGCGCGACCATTCTGGATCCCGCCATCACCGTGCACACGCCGGAGTGGCTGTTCCTCTCCACCGGCATCCGCGCCGTGGATCATTGCGTCGAGGCGATCTGCTCGCGCGAGACGCATCCTTATGCCGACGCGCAATCGGTGAAGGGCCTCGCCATGCTCGCCGACGCGCTACCGCGGGTGAAGGCAAATCCCTCCGACCTCGACGCGCGGATGGATGCGCAGATCGGCACATGGCTGTCGATGGGTGCGCTGGCGGCCGGCGTGCCGATGGGCGCGAGCCATGGCATCGGCTACGTGCTGGGCGCGGCGTTCGACGTGCCGCACGGCCACACCTCCTGCATCATGCTGCCCGCGGTGATGCGCTGGAACGCGCGCGACACCGCCGACCGCCAGATGGTCGTCGCAGCGGCGATGGGATATCCCAATCAGGACGCCGCCGACGTGCTCGATGCCTTCATCCGCGCGCTCGGCATGCCGCGCAGCCTGTCGGATGTGCGCGTGTCGCCGGAGCATTTCAATGCCATCGCGGAAGCTGCGATGCGCACGAACTGGATCCCGCGCAACCCGCGCAAGATCGAAGGCCCCGCCGACGTGCGCGAAATCCTGCAACTCGCCGCATAAATCAAGCCGGAGGATTGATGTACACAGGTACACACGCCCGCCTACGCCCGCTGCAGCCCGCCTTCATCATGGCCGCGACCGGCGAAGCCGTCACCTATCGCGAGCTGGAGGCGCGCAGCAACCGCCTGGCGCATTTGTTCCGCAAGCACGGCTTGCAGCGGCTCGATCATTATTCGATCTTCATGGAGAACAATTCGCGCTATCTCGAAGCCTGCGGCGCGGGAGAGCGGTCGGGGCTCTACTACACCTGCATCAACTCCTACCTGACCGCGGGCGAGCTCGCCTATCTCCTCGTCAACAGCCAGTCGAAGATCCTGATCACCTCGGTTGCCAAGCTCGACATCGCGCGCGAGGCGATCAAGAGCTGTCCCGACATCAAGCTCTGCATCGTCGCCGACGGCCCGGGCGAGAGCGAGCGCATCGTCGGCCTTGCCGAGGCGACCGCCGGTCTGCCCGCAACGCCGATCGCGGATGAGTGGCTCGGCACCCCCATGCTCTATTCATCCGGCACGACGGGACGACCGAAAGGAATCCTGCGGCCGCTGGCGGAGGAGCCGCCGAAGCACAATCTTCCGCTGTTCGATTTTCTGACCAAACTCTGGCAATACCGCGAGGGCATGGTCTATCTGTCGCCGGCGCCGCTCTATCACTCGGCGCCGCAGGCCGCGGTCAATCTCACGATCCGCATGGGCGGCACCGTGATCATCATGGAGAGCTTTGATCCGGAGCGTTACCTGCAGCTCGTGCAGCAATGGGGCATCACCCATACCCAGCTGGTGCCGACGATGTTCTCGCGCATGCTGAAGCTGCCGCAGGAGGTGCGTAACCGCTACGACCTGTCCTCGCTCGAGATCGCGATCCATGCCGCCGCGCCCTGCCCGGCGCTGGTCAAGGACGACATCATCAAATGGTGGGGACCGATCATCCACGAATATTACGGCGCGACCGAAGGCCTCGGCTTCACCGCCTGCAACACCGAGGAATGGCTTAGCCACCGCGGCACCGTCGGCAAGGTGCTGCTCGGCGACCTCCACATTCTCGACGAGAACATGCAGCCATGCCCGACCGGCACGCCGGGCCAGGTCTGGTTCAAGACGGGATCGCCGTTCGAATATTTCAACGATCCGGAGAAGACCAAGGAGGCGCGCTCGGCCGACGGCAGCATGAGCACGGTCGGCGATGTCGGCTATGTCGACGAGGACCGCTTCCTCTATCTCACCGACCGCGCCACCTTCATGATCATCTCGGGCGGGGTGAACATCTATCCGCAGGAATGCGAGAATCTCCTGATCACGCACCCGAAGGTCGCCGACGCCGCGGTGTTCGGGGTGCCCAATCCCGATCTCGGCGAGGAGGTGAAGGCGGTGGTGCAGCCGATGCCGGGCGTGATGCCCGACGAGGCGCTCGCCGCGGAGCTGATCGCCTTCTGCGGCCAGTCGCTGTCGCGGCAGAAGGTTCCCCGCTCGGTGGATTTCGAGAAGGAGCTGCCGCGGCTGCCCACGGGAAAGCTGTACAAGCGGCTGCTCCGGGACCGGTATTGGGGCAACAAGACGTCGAGGATCGTGTGAGCCCCGCCGTCGTCCTGGCGAAAGCCAGGACCCATACCGCGTGATCTGTCGATTGTGAAAAGTAGGAATACCGAACGACTAATCTTCGCCAAACACCTCCCTGGGGTAATGGGTCCTGGCTTCCGCCAGGACGACGCTGAGCGGTTTCTCTCACATTGTGAGAGAACGCACCCTGCGGCTTTCCGTCATCCGAATTGCCGAGAGGACCAAAGGCCTTGCCGGTTGCCTCGCCCTCCCCGCATCGCTATCGTCCTGACAAACAGGCCACAAATGGCCAGAGTCCAGGGAGGACGAGGATGCGGAGCGTGCGGGCGCTCGCCGCGATGGCGGCGCTATCTTTGCTTTCGTTGTCGACCGTCGCAGCCGCCGGCGAGGCCAAGCAGGGCGGCATTTTGCGGATGTACCACCGCGACAGCCCCGGCAACGCCTCGATCCACGAGGGTGCGACCTATTCGATCAACGTCCCCTTCATGCCGGTGTTCAACAACCTCGTCATCTACAAGCAGGACGAGCCGCAGAACAGCATGACCAACATCGTTCCGGAGCTCGCCGAGAGCTGGGCCTGGGTCAATGACGGCAAGACGCTGACCTTCAAGCTGCGCCAGGGCGTCAAATGGCATGACGGCAAGCCCTTCACCTCCGCCGACGTCAAATGCACCTTCGACATGCTGATGGGCAAGTCGCAGCAGAAGTTCCGGCAGAACCCGCGCAAGTCCTGGTACAACGAGGTCAACGACATCACCGTCAACGGCGATTCGGAAGTCTCGTTCAACCTGAAGCGACCGCAGCCGTCGCTGCTGGCGCTGCTCGCCTCCGGCTACACGCCGGTCTATCCCTGCCATGTCTCGCCCGGCGACATGCGCACCCATCCGATCGGCACCGGCCCGTTCAAGTTCGTCGAGTTCAAGGCCAATGAATCGATCAAGCTGACGCGCAACACCGACTATTGGCGCAAGGGCCGGCCCTACCTCGACGGGATCGAGTTCACCATCATCACCAACCGCTCGACCGCCATCCTCGCCTTCGTCGCCGGCAAGTTCGACATGACCTTTCCGACCGAGGTTTCGATTCCGCTCTTGAAGGACGTGAAGTCGCAGGATCCGTCCGCGGTCTGCGTGGTCGAGCCGAACAACGTCGCGACCAACATCATCGTCAACTCGACCGCAGCCCCCTTCGACAATGCCGACATCCGCAAGGCCATGGCGCTGGCGCTCGACCGGAAAGCGTTCGTCGACATCCTGTTCGAGGGCCAGGCCGACATCGGCGGCACCATGGAGCCGGCGCCGGCCGGGCTGTGGGCGATGCCCAAGGACATGCTGGAAAGCATTCCGGGTTACGGTCCCGACGTGAAGGCCAACCGCGAGGAGGCCAGGAAGCTGATGCAGAAGGCTGGCTACGGCCCGGACAAGCATCTTGCCGTCAAGGTCTCGACGCGCAACATCCCGGTCTACCGCGACCCCGCGGTGATCCTGATCGACCAGCTCAAGAGCATCTATATCGACGGCGAGCTCGACGTGGTCGAGACCGCGAACTGGTTCCCGAAGGTCGCCCGCAAGGACTACATGCTCGGCCTCAACCTGACCGGCAACGCCGTCGACGACCCCGACCAGTCGTTCTACGAGAACTATTCCTGCGGCTCGGAGCGCAACTACACCAACTATTGCAACAAGGACATCGAGAAGCTGTTCGACGTGCAGTCGCAGGAGACCGACATCGCCAAGCGCAAGAAGCTGGTCTGGGACATCGACAAGAAGCTGCAGGAGGACGTCGCCCGCCCGATCATCTTCCATGCGCGGACCGGCACCTGCTGGAAGCCCTATGTCAAGGGCGTGACGGTGATGTCGAACAGCTCCTATAATGGCTACCGCTACGAGGATGTCTGGATGGACAAGTAGCGGCGCGCGGCGGGCGGGTTCGACTGGAGGCGATGCATGTTTGCCTATCTGGTGCGGCGCCTGTTCCTGATGCTCGTGACCCTGTTCGGGATCTCGGTCGTCATCTTCTTCCTGCTGCGCATCGTCCCCGGCAACATCGTCGACATCCTGTTTGCCGCGGCCGGCTACGTCGATCCCGCCGACAAGGCCAGTCTGGAGAAGGAGCTCGGCATCGACCAGCCGCTGATCGTGCAATACTGGCACTGGATCAGCGGCTTTCTGCGCGGCGATTTCGGCTACTCCTACGTCTCCGAGAAACCCGCGCTCCAGGAGATCTTGCCGCGGATCCCGATCACGGCGCGGCTCGCGGGGCTGGCGCTGCTGTTCTCGGCCTCCATCGGCATTCCGCTCGGCGTCATCAGCGCGGTGAAGCAGGGATCGCGGCTCGACTATGCGCTGCGCGTGGTCAGTCTCAGCGGCTTGTCGCTGCCCTCGTTCTGGCTTGGCCTGCTGATTCTCACCGCCTCGGTGGCGATGTTCGGGCAGATGCCGATCTTCAATCCCAATCCGCAGACCTGGCTGGAAGCCTTCGCGACCTATGCCGTGCCCGCCGCCGTGGTCGGCTTCCGCAGCTCGGCGCTGACCATGCGCATCACCCGCTCCTCGATGCTGGAGGTGCTGCGGCAGGACTATATCCGCACCGCGCGCGCCAAGGGCGCCTCGGACGCCGCGGTGAACTATCACCACGCGCTAAAGAACGCGATCCTGCCCGTCATCACCGTGATCGGCATCGAGGCGGCGTTCCTGATCGGCGGCCTGATCGTCACCGAGACCGTGTTCAACATCCCCGGCGTCGCGCGCTTCCTGGTCGAGGCGATCCGTTGGCGGGACTACCCGATCGTGCAGAACCTCGTGATGTTCATCGCGGTGGTGGTGGTGTTCGCGAACTTCACGGTGGACATGCTCTACGCGGTGTTCGATCCGCGCATCCGGTACACGGACTGATGGAATGATTTTCGTTCACACAGCGCCCGCGCGTTCCTTCACCTCTCCCCGCTTGCGGGGAGAGGTCGGATTGCGCAGCAATCCGGGTGAGGGGGATTCTCCACGAGTCCATCTCTCACCTTCCCCGTGGAGAGCCCCCCTCACCCCGACCCTCTCCCCGCAGGCGGGGAGAGGGGAAAGGTAGCGATATGGCCGCGATCGACTTCGACGTTGAACTGAGACGGGCAGGGGCGCACGCGACCGGCGGCTGGCGGCGCGTGCTGTTCCTGGCGCAGCGGCACGTGCTGGGGGCGGCCGGGCTCGTCATCATGACGCTGTTCGTGCTGACCGCGGTCTTCGCCGATTTTCTCGCCCGCTTCGATCCGCTGAGCGTCGATGCCGCACACGCGCTGGCGCGTCCGAGCGCGGCCCACTGGATGGGCACCGATTCCTTCGGCCGCGACGTGTTCAGCCGCATCATCCACGGCGCGCGCATCTCGCTCGCGGTCGGCATCGGCTCGACTGCGCTCGGCGGCACGATCGGGGTGATCGTGGGGCTGACCTCCGGCTATCTCTCCGGCTGGGTCGACCTCGTGTTCCAGCGCGTTTCGGATGTTCTCCAGGCGCTGCCGCTGCTGGTGCTGGCCCTGATCATGACCGCGGCGCTCGGCCCGTCCTTGCCAAACGTCATCATCGCGATCGCCATTCCGCTGATTCCGACCGTGTCGCGCGTCATCCGTGCCAACACGCTGGCGCTGCGCGAGCAACCATTCGTCGAGGCCGCAAAATCGATCGGCATGAGCGAGACCCGCATCGCGCTCCGTCATGTGCTGCCGAACACGCTGGCGCCGCTGATCGTGCTGGCGACCGCCCAGCTCGGCTCGACCATCCTGACCGAAGCCTCGCTCTCCTTCCTTGGCCTCGGCATTCCCGAGCCATATCCGTCCTGGGGCCGCATGCTCTCCGAATCCGCCGCCGAATATGTCCGCACCGCGCCGTGGCTCGTGATCTTCCCAGGTATCGCCATCAGCCTCGCTGTGTTCGGCGCCAATCTGTTCGGCGACGCCCTGCGCGACGTCCTCGATCCCCGGCAGCGCGGCTGATGGCTGATACCTCCGATCTCGTGCTCGACGTGAAGAACCTGAAGACGGTGTTCTTCACCAATTCCGGCCTGTTCAAGGCCGTCGACGACATCTCCTTCACCGTGAAGCGCGGCGAGACGCTCGCGATCGTCGGCGAGTCCGGCTGCGGCAAGAGCGTGACCGCGCTGTCGCTGATGCGGCTCGTGCCCGACCCGCCCGGCCGCATCGTGGGCGGCTCCGTGTCGCTCGAAGGCACCGATCTCCTTGCGCTGGACGAGGCGGAGATGCGCGCGATCCGGGGCAACCGCATCTCCATGATCTTCCAGGAGCCGATGACCTCGCTCAATCCGGTGATGCGGATCGGTGACCAGATCGTCGAGGCCGTGCGGCTGCACCGGAACCTGTCCTCGAAAGCGGCCGGGGACATCGCGATCGAGATGCTCCGCCTGGTGCGCATTCCTGAACCGGCGCGGCGGGCGCGCGAATATCCGCACCAGCTCTCCGGCGGCATGCGCCAGCGCGCGATGATCGCGATGGCGCTGGCGTGCCGGCCGGCGCTCTTGATCGCGGACGAGCCGACCACCGCGCTCGACGTCACCATCCAGGCCCAGATCCTGGCGCTGATCCTCGACCTCCAAAAGGAGCTCGGCACCGGGCTCGTGCTGATTACGCACGATCTCGGCGTCGTCGCGCAGACGGCGCAGCGCGTGATCGTGATGTATGCGGGCCGGAAGGTCGAGGAGGCCAGCGTCGAGGCGCTGTTCGCCGCGCCGAAGCATCCCTACACGCGCGGCCTGATGGCCTCGATCCCGGCCGTGCCAGCGACCGGGGTCGCGGCGCAGCCGCGGCTGAACGAAATCCCCGGGACGGTGCCGTCGCTGGTGCGGCTGCCGCAGGGCTGCGCCTTCGCGCCGCGCTGCCGTCTCGCCATCAAGCGTTGCGAGGCCGAATATCCGCCGCTTGAAGACCGGGGCGGCGGGCATCTCGCCGCCTGCTGGCGCGCGGCTGACGTAGCGGAGGTGGCATGACCGAGCCGCTGCTCGAAGTCACCGAACTCAAGAAGCATTATCCGGTGCGTGCCGGCGTGCTGCGTCGGCAGGTCGGCACCGTGCATGCCGTGGACGGGGTCTCGTTCAGGGTCGGCATCGGCGAGACGCTCGGCCTCGTCGGCGAGTCCGGTTGCGGCAAGTCGACGGTGGCGCGCAGCGTGCTTCGGTTGGTCGAGCCGACGTCGGGACAGATCTGGCTCGAAGGCGAGGACATCACGCACCTCTCCAAGACGGCGCTGCGCCCGCACCGCCGCTCGATGCAGATCGTGTTCCAGGACCCCTTTGCCTCGCTCAACCCGCGTATGACCGCGGGCGACATCGTCGGCGAGCCGCTTGCCGTGCACGGCCTTGCCACCGGCAAGGCGCTGGAGGCGCGCGTCGCGAAACTGTTCGAGCAGGTGGGATTGCGGCCCGACCAGATGCGCAATTTTCCGCATCAGTTCTCCGGTGGCCAGCGCCAGCGCATCTGCATCGCGCGGGCGCTCGCACTTGAGCCGCGCCTGATCGTCTGCGACGAGCCGGTGTCCGCGCTCGACGTCTCGATCCAGGCCCAGGTGATCAATCTCCTGATCGACCTGCAGCGCGAGCACGGCTTCTCCTATCTCTTCATCGCGCACGACCTCGCCGTGGTCGCCCATATCAGCCACCGCGTCGCGGTGATGTATCTCGGCCGCATCGTCGAGATCGCCGGCAAGGACGAGCTGTTCCGCAATCCGCGCCATCCCTACACACAGGCCCTGCTCGCCTCTGTGCCGGTTGCCAACCCGCTGGCGAAGAAGCTCGCGCCGCTGGTGGATGGCGACGTCCCGAGCCCGGTCAATCCGCCGCCCGGCTGCGCATTTCACACCCGATGCCGGTTTGCGATGGAGCGGTGCAAGACGGAGCGGCCGGCGCTGGTGGATGCGGGCGACGGGCACCAGGTGGCGTGCCTGCTCAATGAGGGAACGGGGCGAAGCCAGTAGGCCGGAGCGCAGGGATCACCGGCCAGGCCGCCAGCGCGGCCGTCAGATGCTTGAGCGTGTGACCCGAGACAAGGTGCCCTGTCGCTTCGAACACGGTCGCGTCGCCGAGTTCGAACAGCTTGGCCAGCACGTAGAAGAGCACCACGCCGCCGAGCGGCACGCCGAGCGTGCCAGTCCCGTAGGGTGGGCAAAGCGAAGCGTGCCCACGATCTGTATCCATCACGGGCAAAGGTGGGCACGGCGCTCCGCGCTTTTGCCCACCCTACGAGACCGCGGTTGCGGCGCTACTCAGCCCCGATCTCCACCACGATCCGTCCCGTCGTGACCTGCTCGCCCTCGGCAACGTCGATGGTGGCGACGACGCCGTCGATGCCGGCCTTGTGGACGTGCTCCATCTTCATCGCTTCCAGCGTCAGCACCGGCTGGCCGGCCGTGACGCGATCGCCGGGCTTGACCAGCACGGCGACGACGCGGCCGTTCATCGCGGCGCGGACTTTGCCGTCGCCGCCATTGGCCGCAGCAGCCTTGGGCGCGGCGAGCGTCAGATCGCTCGCAGCGAGCGGGATACCGCGGTGCTGGACGTAGAGCCTTTCGCCGTCGCGCAGGTATCTTGCGTTGTCCATCACGCCGTCGTGGCGGAAGCGGATGGCGTCGGGATCGAGTTGCTCGATCTCGAACCGCTCCTGGCGACCGTCCGTGGCAACGGTGTAGCTGCCGTCGCGCTCGCGCGTGATTTCAAACTCATGCGCCTCGCCTGCGATCTCGATCTTCGCGGGCAGAGGGAACGTCGCCGCCAGGCTTCGGCCGCCCTGCCAGGACGGCGCGCGCGGATTGGTGACGTAGAGCAGCAGGCCAGCCAGTGCCGTGTCGAATGCGATGTCCGCCCGCGGCGCGAGCAACTCGTCGCGATGCATACCGATGAACGCCGTCGTCGCCTCGCCTTTCGCAAAACCGGGATGGCGCAGGCACGACAGCAAGAATGCCTGGTTGGTGGTCACGCCGAGCGCCGTGAGCTGCTCCAGCCCGGCGATCAGCCGCCCTCTCGCCTCCTCGCGCGTGGCGCCGTGGCTAATCACCTTGGCGATCATGGAATCGTAGAACGGCGGAATCTCCGAGCCCGATTGCAGCGCGTGCTCGACCCGGATGCCATCCGGCACCTGCCAGCGCGCCATGCGTCCGGACTGCGGCATAAAATCGCGCGCGGCGTCTTCCGAGCAGAGCCGGACCTCGATGGCGTGGCCAGAGAACTTGACGTCCTGCTGCTTCACTGGCAGCGGCTCGCCGCGCGCGACGCGCAACTGCAGCTCGACGAGATCGAGTCCGGTGATCGCCTCGGTCACGGGATGCTCGACCTGGAGGCGCGTGTTCATCTCCATGAAGTAGAATTCACCGCTGTCATCGAGCAGGAATTCCAGCGTGCCCGCACCCTCGTAACGCAGCGCCTTCACCGCAGCGACCGCGACCTCGCCCATCTTCGCACGCAGCTCCGGCGTGACAGCGGGCGACGGCGCCTCCTCGATCAGCTTCTGGTGCCGCCGCTGCACCGAGCAGTCGCGCTCGCCGAGATGGATGGCGTTGCCGTGGCTGTCGCCGAACACCTGGATCTCGATGTGGCGGGGACTTTTGATCGCGCGTTCGAGGATGACGCTTGCGTCACCAAAAGCGGCCTTCGCCTCCGACCGCGCGCTACGCAGCGCATCCGGAAACGACGCCGCATCGGTCACAAGCCGCATGCCGCGGCCGCCGCCACCGGCAACCGCCTTGATCATCACGGGGAAGCCGATCTTTTTGGCTTCCGCGAGCATGATTTCGTCGCCCTGCTCCGTGCCCTGATAGCCGGGGACGATAGGAACGCCGGCCTTCTTCATGATCTCCTTGGCGCCGGCCTTGTTACCCATCGCCTCGATCGCCTGCGGCGACGGGCCGATGAAGACGAGGCCGGCATCCTTGCAGGCCCGCGCAAATTCCTCGTTCTCGGCGAGGAAGCCATAGCCGGGATGGACGGCGTCGGCGCCGCTGGCTTTTGCGGCGGCAATGATCGCCGGAATGTTGAGATAGGACTGCGCGGGCAGCGCTTCGCCGATGCGCACGGCCTGATCGGCCTGCCGAACATGCAGTGCATCGCGATCCGCATCCGAATAGACCGCGACGACGCCAAGGCCCAGTTGCCGCGCGCTGCGCATCACGCGCAGGGCAATCTCGCCGCGATTGGCGACCAGGACCTTGAAGAACGGGCGGTGTTGCACAGATCCGTTCCTCATGGGCGGGCCACCGAGAATTGCATGCGCTGTGGCGTTCGGTTGTCGCCCTCGCGGCAGATCGCGAGAACCTCGGAGAGGACCGCGCGGGTGTCGCGCGGATCGATGACGCCGTCGTCGAGCACGCGGGCGCTGGTGGAGAACACGTCCATCTGGCCATCGAAGACGCCGACGATCTGCGCCTTCATGGCGTCCAGCTTGTCCTTCTCGATCGGCTTGCCGCGGCGCGCGGCGGCGGCCTCGGTCACGATCGCCATGGTCTCGGCGGCCTGCTCGCCGCCCATCACGGCGGTCTTGGCGTTCGGCCAGGAGAAGCAGAAGCGCGGATGGAAGCCGCGCCCGCACATGCCGTAATTGCCGGCGCCGAAAGAGGCGCCGCAATAGATCGTGATCTGCGGCACCGTCGCCGAGGTCACGGCCTGGATCATCTTCGAGCCGTGCTTGATCATGCCGCCTTCTTCATAGGCTCGGCCTACCATGTAGCCGGTGGTGTTGTTGAGATAGAGCAGCGGCGTGCGGGTCTGGCAGCAGACCTGGATGAAATGCGTCGCCTTGTTGGCGCCGGCCGGATCGAGCGGGCCGTTGTTGGTGATGATGCCGATGGCCTGGCCCTCGATGCGGGCATGGCCGCAGACGGTGGCCGGGCCGTAATTCGGCGCCATCTCGGTGAAGTCGGAATCGTCGACGATGCGCGCGATGACCTGCTTCATGTCCACCGGGCGCTTGTGGTCCATCGGCATGATGCCGAGCAGCTCGTCCTGATCGTAGCGCGGCGGCTTGAACTGCGAAGGCACCCGTCCCGGCCGCTCCCATTCCAGCGCCGCCATGATCTCGCGGGCGATACGCAGCGCATCGCGGTCGTCCTCGGCGAGGTAGTCGCCAAGGCCCGAGATCTGCGTGTGCATCTCGGCGCCGCCGAGCTCCTCCTCGGTCGCGATCTCGCCGGTCGCGGCCTTGAGCAGGGGCGGGCCGGCGAGGAAGGCGCGGGTGCGGCCACGGACCATGACGATGTAGTCGGACAGGCCGGTCTGGTAGGCGCCGCCCGCCGTGGAGGAGCCATGCGTCACGGTGACGACCGGCAGGCCCGCCGCCGAGAGCCGCGCGAGATTGCGAAAGATGTTGCCGCCGCGAACGAAGTCCTCGACGCGGTACCGCAGCAGATTGGCACCGGCGCTCTCGACGAGCTGGACGTAAGGCAGCTTGTTCTCCAGCGCGAGCTCCTGCACCTGCAGTGTCTTGTCGAGGCCGTAAGGCTGCAGCGCACCGGCGTCGATGCCGGCGTCATTGGCGCTGACCATGCAGCGGACGCCAGAGACGAAACCGATGCCGGCGATGACGCCGCCGCCGGGCACGCTCTTGTTCGCATCCGGCACGTCGAACATGTAGCCGGCGAGCGTCGACAGCTCGATGAAGGGCGCGCCGGGATCGAGCACCAGCGCGACGCGCTCGCGCGGCAAAAGCTGCCCGCGCTTGTGGAAGCGGTCCTTTGCCGCCGCCGATGCCGCGCGCGTGCGCTCCTCCAGCGCGCGCATGCGGTCGATGAGACCGAGCATGCCATCACGATTGGCGTGGTAGGACGCGCTGCCGGGGAAAATGGTGTTTTCGAGAATGGACATGACTCTTCCCCAGTCGTCATTCCGGGGCGCGACGAAGTCGCGAGCCCGGAATCCATAACCACCATCGGGAGTATGGATTCCGGGCCTGGCCCTTCGGGCCATCCCGGAATGACGGTGTGTGTTTAACGATTCGTCCCAAAGATCTTCCGCGCCTCCGCCGGGCTCGCGATCTCGCGGCCCGCGCGACGGGCGCAGGCGGCCACCGCTTCGATGAGCTGGCCGTTCGACGTCACCTTCTTGCCGTCGGCGAGATAGAAGGTGTCCTCGAGACCGGTGCGCAAATGGCCACCGAGCTCGGCGCAGCGCTGATGCAGCGGCCAGATCTCCTCGCGGCCGATCGCGGTGACCTGCCAATGCGCCTCGGGGCGCTTCAGCTTGATCAGGATCGGCAGCAGCTCCGCATCCGCCGGCATGCCGGAGGCGACCCCCATCACGAAGTTGTACTCGAGCGGCCCCTTGTACATGCCGACCTGGTGGTACATGCCGACGCAGCGGACGATGCCGACGTCGAAACATTCGAACTCGGGAATGGTGCCGACCGCGTTCATGACGTCGAGATAGTCCTTTACCTTCTCGACCGCGTTGTCGAACATCATCGGCGGCCAGGCCCAGGTATTGTCGGCCTTCACCTTCAGATAATTCAGCGAGCCGGCGTTGCAGGCCGCGATCTCCGGCTTCGTCTCGCGGATGCAGTCGAGCGCGCCACTATAGTTCGGCCCGGAGACGCCCGAGGTGTGGTTGATGATGACGCCGGGGCAGGCTTCGCGGATCGCCTGCTGGATCTCCTTGCTGACACTGACCTCCCAGGACGGCAGGTGTCCCTTGTTCGGCACCTGCTGGCGCAGATGGATGTGCATGACGGAGGCGCCGGCGTCGAACGCAGCCTTCGCCTCGCGCGCCATCTGCTCCGGCGTGACCGGCACGTTGTGCTGCTTCGGGTCGGTGAGCACGCCGTTCAGCGCGCAGGTGATGACGGCCTTGTCGCTCATGCCTTGACGCTCATGTCCTGGATGTCTCGCAGGTTGACAATTCAACGCCTGCGATCATGTGACGCGCGACATGCGGCTTCTTGCGCGGAGAAGCTGGAAAAATGGGCGAAATGGTAGGGTGGGCAAAGGCGCTCTGCGCCGTGCCCACCATGTTTTAGACGCTAGGAGAGAATGGTGGGCACGCTTTGCTTTGCCCACCCTACGACTTGACGCTAGCTCGCTTCCGCGAGCTCCCTCACCGTCTCGCTGCTGCGATAGATTGCAAGGTCGCGCGAGCCGACGAAGATCGCGCGCGGCTTCAGACCGTAGAAGCGGCGGATCGAATGGCTGAAATGGGTGCTGTCCGGATAACCGATGTCCTGCGCGAGATGGGCGAGATTGAGGTCCTGGTTGGCGAAGTGCAGCAGGTACCGCGCGCGCTTCCAGGCGCGGAAGGAGCGGAACGAGATGCCGGTCTCCTCCTTGAACAGATGCAGGAAGCGCGAGGCCGAAAGACCGGCTTCCGCCGCGCACGTATCCGCCGTCAGCGGCTCGCCGGAGAAACGCTCGATGCGGGCGACCGCGCGCGTCACGCGCGGGTCGAGCACGCGGCGCGGCAGCGCCTCGCCAAAGCACATCTCGTCGAATTCGGCGGTGGTGATGTCGCCGTAGCGGCGCTGGCGCAGCAGCGCGTAGGCGGCGAGAATCTTGCGGGCATAGACGGCGCGATCCGGCCCCATCAGCCGCTGGGCTAGAGCTTCCAGCACGCCATCCGGCATGCTCTCGGGCTCGAGCGTCACGCTGATTGCGGTGCGGTAGTCGCTGGCGATGGAATGCCGCTGGTTCGGCAGGGTCACGAACAGCTCGCCGGTGGCGAAGGCATCGTCGATCGTCAGATGCAGGCTGCCCTTGACCGCAACATAGACATGGCAGCAACCGGGCGTCCGCTTGCGCGGGCGTCCAAGCAGGCCGGCATAAAACACCCGCTCCGGCGTGATCAGCATCAGATGGTCGGATTCGCGACCCTTGTCTTCCATAAGCGGCCCTCCTCGCGCGGCTCTCAGGCCGCTGCGGACGGGCGACACCTTAGCGCAAATTCGGGCGCTGTCACGACGCGGTAGCGCTGTCATGGACCGCAATGCACGATGGGCCCGGAACGGCCATGAGCCGAACCGGGAACCGTCGATCGTATTTGCCGGAGCGTGGAAAAACCTTACGCTCTTACCCGCGCCGCAACATTCTGTTCGACGGCGGCCTTCCGCTCCGCAGCGACAGCCCGAATGTAACCCTCGCGCTGTTGCAGGCGGGCCCAGTAGGCCGCGACATTTGGCCCGAACTCCTTCGCCAAGCCGGTGGTTTCCGCAAGGCGGAGCGCGAAACCGATCACGATGTCTGCGGCGGTAAAGCGGCCTGCGCACAAGGTTTCGGCATTCGCAGTTGCGGCCTCAACGGCGCGCAGCCGGCCAAGGAACCATTTTGCGTAGTCGCCCACGACCTTGTTGTTCCGCTGGTCCGGCTCGTGCTGGGTGTATCGCAGCACCAGTGTTTGCGGGAAGGTTAACGTGGCGTCGCTGAAATACATCCAGTTCAGGAACGCGCCATAGGCGGGATCCTCGACGTCCACCATCAGCGGCGTCGGGGCGTATCTGGTGCCGAGATAATGGCAGATGCCGGAGGACTCCGTCATCTTCGTCTCGCCGTCGATCATGAAGGGGATCGTGCCCAATGGATTGAGCGCGAGATATTCCTTGGCGAAGACGCGTGGCGGGAACGGCAGCATCTTCAGTTCGTAGGACAGCCCCATCTCCTCCAGCATCCAGAGCGGGCGGAAGGAGCGCGCGGCGTCGCAGTGATAGAGAGTGATCATCAAGAGTTTCCTTTGCTGCCGGGCAACGTGCCCATCATCTTGCACAGCACCATCAGCATGACCTCGTCGGCGCCGCCGCCGATCGAGGTCAGGCGGCTGTCGCGATAGGCGCGGCTGACCGGCGTCTCGTTGGTAAAGCCCATTCCGCCCCAATATTGCAGGCAGGCGTCGGTGAGCTCGCGGCCGAGCCGGCCGGCTTTCAGCTTGGCCATGGTCGCGAGCCTTGTCACGTCCTCGCCCGCGACCAGCGCCTCGGCGGCGCGATAGATCAGCGCGCGCAGCAGCTCGACCTCGGTCTGCATCTCCGCGAGCTTGAAGTGCACGACCTGGTTGTCGAGGATACTCTGGCCGAAGGCTTTTCGGTTGCGGGTGTATTCGATGGTCTCGTTGATGATGTATTCATGCGCCTTGAGGCAGGCGGCCGCGCCCCAGAGCCGCTCTTCCTGGAACTGGATCATCTGGTAGGTAAAACCCTTGCCCTCCTCGCCGATCCGGTTGCGCTTGGGCACGCGAACATTGTCGAAGAAGATCTGCGCGGTGTCGGACGAGCGCATGCCCATCTTGTCGAGCTTGCGCGCCACCGTGACGCCCTTGCTCTTCATGGGCACGCAGATCAGCGACTTGTTGCGGTGAACGGGGCCGTCGCCGGTGTTGGCGAGCAGGCAGATCCAGTCGGCCTGGGTGCCGTTGGTGATCCACATCTTGCCGCCATTGATGACGTAGTCGTCGCCGTCGGAGCGCGCGCTGGTCTTGATCGAGGCGACGTCCGAGCCCGCGCCCGGCTCGGAGACGCCGATGCAGGCGACGAAGTCGCCCGCGACCGAGGGTGCCAGGAACTCGCGCCGAACCTCGTCCGACCCAAACCGCGCCAGCGCCGGCGTCGCCATGTCGGTCTGCACCCCGATCGCCATCGGCACGCCGCCGCAGGTGATGGCGCCGAGCTCCTCGGCCATCATCAGCGCGTAGGAATAATCGAGACCGGAGCCGCCGAACTCGACCGGCTTGTTCAGGCCGAGGAAGCCGAGGCTGCCCATCTTCTTGAACAGCTCGTGCGCCGGGAAGATGTCGGCCTTCTCCCACTCATCGACATGAGGATTGATCTCGTTGGCAATGAATTTCTGCAGGGAGCGGCGGATGTCGTCGTGGTCGGCGGTGAATAGCATTTTGGTCAGCTCAGCTTTCGGTATCTCTCTTGTGCCCGTCATGGCCGGGCTTGTCCCGGCCATCCACGCCTCTGCCGCCCGGCAGCAAGAACGTGGATGCCCGGGACATCTAGCGCGAAGACGCGCTTCGCGCTTTTGCCCGGGCATGACGGCGGAGTGCTCACAATCCCATCTGCCGGCTCGCCAGGTCCTTCATGATCTCCTCGGTGCCGCCGCCGATGGCGTTGACCTTGACCTCGCGGTAGATGCGCTCGGCCTTGATGCCGCGCATGAAGCCGGCGCCGCCGAAGATCTGCACGGCTTCCGAGGCGCAGAACGCCATGGTCTGGGTCGCCTGGTTCTTCATCATGCAGATTTCGGCGACCGGGCTTTCGCCCTGCTCCAGCCGCCAGGCCAGCATCTCCAGCATCGCCTGGGATGCTGCGACCTTCTGCGCCATGTCGACGATCTTGTGACGGATCACCTGGTGCTGGGCGAGCGGCTTGCCGAAAGTCTTGCGCTCCCTGGCATAGGCAATCGCCTCGTCGAGGCAGACCCGCGCGAAGGCGGTGCAGCCCGCCGCCATGCCCATGCGCTCGCTGTTGAAGTTCTGCATGATGATCTTGAAGCCGTGCCCCTCCTCGCCGATCAGGTTTGCGGCCGGCACGCGACAATCGTCGAAATGCAGCGTCGCGGTATCGGAGGCCCACCAGCCCATCTTCTTCAGCTTCGTCCGCGACAGGCCGGGCGTATCGCCCTCGATCAGGAGCAGGCTGACGCCGCCGGCGCCCTCGCCGCCGGTGCGCACCGCGACGGTCAGATAATCGGCGCGCACGCCGGAGGTGATGAAGGTCTTCTCGCCGCTCACGACGTAGTGATCGCCGTCGCGGCGCGCCCTGGTGCGCAGGTTCGCGACGTCGGAGCCGCCGCCCGGCTCGGTGATCGCCAGCGCCGAGATCCTTTCACCCGACAGCACTTGCGGCAGCACACGCGCCTTGACCTCGGGGCGCGCCGCCCGGGCGATCGGCGGCGAGCCGATGGTATGGCTCATCAGGCTCGCGCTGATGCCGCCGGCACCGGCCCGCGCCAGTTCCTGGCTGGCGACGATCTTCATGAACTGATCGGAGGCGACACCGCCATATTCCTCGGGGAATCCCAGCCCCAACAGCCCGATCCCGGCCGCCTTGCGATAGAGCGCGCGGGGGAATTCGCCGGCCTCGTCCCATTCATGGGCGAACGGCTCGATCTCCTTTTCGACGAAGCGGCGCATCACGTCGCGGAAGGCGTCGTGCTCGGCGGTGTAGAACGGGCTTTTCATCGTGCTTTCGCCTCGCTGCCGGCGATTCATCGCGGGCACCATGGCTGGAACCATGGCGGCTCACTTGCGCGGAGTGGCTGGCCGGGGACGCCACTCCGCACACGCCGCCATCTAGCATCTCAACGCAAGACGATTTTCGCCCCTCGCGGGCCAACTCGGAAATAAAAAACGTCGATGCACAAAACTCCGGCTGGCCTCCCAGGGCCACGCCGGGCATGGTGCACGGCAATAAAATGCAGGCGGCGCAAGACCGCCGAGGGAGAGGATTTGTGGCCGTTCGTTACTACGACTGGATCGCCCATCATGCCCGCCGCGCACCGAACAAGATTGCGGTCGTCGACCTCGCCAGCGAGCGCCGCTTCACCTATTCGCAGCTTGACACGCGTGTCTCACGCCTCGCCTCCTTCCTGCGCCACACGCTGAATGTCTCGCGCGGCGACCGCGTCGCGGTGCTGGCGCTGAACACCACCGATACGCTCGAGGTGCAGTTCGCCTGCGGCCGGCTCGGCGCCGTCTTCGTGCCGCTGAACACGCGTCTCACCGTTCCCGAACTCCAGTTCATCACCGGCGACTGCGCGCCGAAAGTGATGATCCACGACACCGATCTCGCCGAGACGGCGCTTGCCGTGGCGAAACTGTGCGGCGTCGCAACCAGCCTGCTGCTCGGCCCAGGCAGCGGCTACGAGTCCGGCATCGCCGCCGCAAAGCCACTCGATGCGATCGAGGAGGTCACGCTCGATGACGTCTCGACCATCATGTACACCTCGGGCACGACGGGACATCCCAAGGGCGCGACGATCACCCACGGCATGACCTTCTGGAATTGCGTCAATCTCGGCGGGCCCGCCTGCGTCGGGCCGGGATCGGTGCTGCTCACCGTGCTGCCGCTGTTCCACACCGGCGGTCTCAACTGCTACACCAATCCGGTGCTGCATGCCGGCGGCACCGTGATGGTCATGCGCGCTTTCGATCCCGGCGCGGCCCTCGCCCTGATCGACGATCCCGCGCGGGGCATCAACGTGTTCTTCGGCGTGCCCGCGATCTACCAGTTCATGGCGCAGCATCCGGCCTTCGCGACCACGGACATGAGCCGGCTGATCGTCTGTGGCGTCGGCGGGGCACCGATGCCGGTGCCGCTGCTCAAGGTCTGGGAGGCGCGCGGCGTCGCCCTCCAGCAGGGCTATGGCATGACCGAGACCTCGCCGGCGGTGCTGGTGCTCGACCGCGAGGATGCGGCACGCAAAGCGGGCTCCGCCGGCAAGCCCGTGCTGCACACGGAGGTGCGGATCGTGCGGCCCGACGGCAGCGATGCCGATGTCGGCGAGCTCGGCGAGCTCTGGGTTCGGGGGCCGAACATCACGCCGGGCTACTGGAACCGGCCGGAGGCGAACAAGACCTCCTTCACCGACGGCTGGCTGCACACGGGCGATGCGACCCGCATCGACGAGGAAGGCTTTTACTACATCGTCGACCGCTGGAAGGACATGTACATCTCCGGGGGCGAGAACGTCTATCCGGCCGAGGTCGAGAACGTCCTGCACCAGATCGGGGCGATCGCGGAGGCCGCGGTGATCGGCGTTCCCGATGCGCAATGGGGCGAGGTCGGCCTCGCCATCGTCGCGGTCAAGCCGGGCCAAAGGCTGGCCGAGGCGGATGTCTTCGCGCATTGCGCGGCCAATCTGGCGCGCTTCAAATGCCCGCGCCAGGTCCGCTTCGTCGAGGCGCTGCCGCGCAACGCCACCGGCAAGATCCACAAGCCGACCTTGCGCAAGGAATTTTCGGTGGCGTCCGAGGTCGACAAGACAGCTGCCAAAGCCTGACCAAAGCGCCCGCCTCCGGGCGCTTCTTTTTTGACGTGCCTGTTCTTCTCACGTGCCTGCCAACCAAGAAACCCCAAGGAAATTTCCATGAACAAGAAACTATCCCTGCTTGCCGCAGCAGCGGCGTTCACGCTGCTCACAGCCCAGGGCGCCCAAGCGCAGAAGAAATACGATACTGGCGTGACCGACACCGAGATCAAGCTCGGCAATGTCGAGGCCTATTCGGGGCCTGCGTCCGCCTACGGCGTCATCGGCAAGACCGAAGAGGCCTATTTCAAGATGATCAACGAGCAGGGCGGCATCAACGGCCGCAAGATCAACTGGATTTCCTATGACGACGGCTATTCGCCGCCCAAGACCGTGGAGCAGGTTCGCAAGCTGATCGAGAGCGACGAGGTGTTCCTCGTCTTCAACGCGCTGGGCACGCCGACCCAGACCGCCGTGCAGAAATATCACAACTCGAAGAAGGTGCCGCAGCTCTTCCTCGCCACCGGCGCCAGCAAGTGGAACGATCCGAAGAACTTCCCCTGGACCATGGGCTTCCAGCCGAGCTACCGGGTCGAGGCGCGGATCTTCGCAAAATACATTCTAAAGGAGAGGCCGGACGCGAAGGTGGCGATCTTCTATGCCAACGACGATTTCGGCAAGGACTACGTCGCCGGCATCAAGGACGTGTTCGGTGACAAGGCCACCAAGCTGATCGTCGCAGAGGAGAGCTACGAAACCTCGGAGCCTTCGATCGATGCGCATATCGTCAAGCTCAAGGGCACCGGCGCCGACGTCTTCGTGAACATCGCAACGCCGAAGTTCGCCGCGCAGGCGATCAAGAAGATCGCCGAGCTCGAATGGAAGCCGATGCACCTGATGACGGACGTATCGGTGTCGATCGGCGCGGTGATGAAGCCCGCCGGCCTCGAAGCCTCCGAGGGCGTGCTCTCGGCCGGCTACCTGAAGGATGCGTCGGACCCGCAGTGGAAGGATGATGCGGGCATGAAGAAGTTCATGGCCTTCATCGACAAGTACATGCCCGGCGCCAACATCTCGGACGCCAACCTGGTTTACGGCTATGCCGCGGCCCAGACCATGGTGCAGGTGCTGAAGCAGGCGGGCGACGAACTCACCCGCGAGAACGTGATGAAGCAGGCCGCGAGCCTCAAGGACTTCACGCCGGATACGCTGATCCCGGGGATCACGATCAACACCTCGCCCACCGACTTCGCGCCGATCGAGCAGCTCAAGATGTGGCGGTTCAAGAACGGGCAGTGGGAGTTGTTCGGCGACATCATCAGCGCCGAGCCCAGCGGCTAGCGCGCGACGACCTCGACGAAATAGCGGCCGGAAGGCCGCTATTTTTTTGCACGCGGCAGCGAACTATCCCGGCAGGAACAGCGCGAACGGCTCCTCCACCGTGCGGCGCAGGTGGCTTCGATACAGAGCGTGGTTGGCGTCCGCCGGGCCGATCCGCCCCAAGGATGGCTGCTGGACGTTGCCGAACGGCACATAAGCGATCGGCGCGGCAATCGGCGTCAGCTGCGAGCCGGGACCGGCGCGAAGCGTCGAGATGATGCCGTACATTTCCCCGGCAACGGTCGGCCGCGACACCGTGATCACGCGGTGCTGGCCGTGGCGGTTGATGACGAGATAGATGAAGCCGGACTGATGGGGGACGGCGACCTCGCCGGTGTGCTCGTAGGCGGCATCGGTCCGCTCGCCCTCGCGGAACACCAGCGCGGAGACTTTTGGCTCCCAGACGATCTCGGTGCGATAGGCGAAGATCGCGTCCTTGTCGCCGAACGAAGGCCGCAAGGTGATGTAGACGTCCTCGAGCCAGCTCACCGCGCGATGCGAATAGGAGCCGAGACTGTCTGGCGCGACATCGTTGCCCGCCACGGGCGCCGGCGCAACCGTGCTCTTGCGCAAGGACACGCCGAGCGCCTGCTCAAGGCGGACCGTGGTCGCTAGCGTGAACGGACGGCGGCCGCCGAGCACCTTCTCCAGCGTCGACAGGCTGAGCTTGGCCTGCGCGGCGAGCGCCTGGCGCGAGATGCGCCGTTTGGCCAATTCCTCGCGGATCGTCTCCGCGATCTCGCGGCTCTGCTCCTCCGAAAGCTGCCCGTCGGTGAGTTTGTCCTGCGTCTGCATCGTTGCCCCTGCTCCAGGACGGCCAGTCTAGCAGGACGGACAAACCAGCACAAAACCGCACAGGACGTACCGGGTCCGGCGCGCCCACACCGGCCGAGGCGGAACATTGCCGATCATTCTGCTCGCGAAATCCGCCCCGCCAGGAGGAAGCTCGGCCCCGTCAAACATCCTTCGGGAGCGGGCCAAATGGACACCTACGACGCCGCCGGCAGCAGCGAACATCCCCTGCTGGGCAGGCTGATCAAGCTCGGGCTGTTTCTCCTCGTTCAGGGCGTTGCCGTGATGCTGATCGGCTCCATCGCCCTGCTGGTGAGTTTTGCGTCGGCCTGGTCGGCGACGACGGAACAGGCGGGCCTGCTCCAGCCCGGCGATGCCCGTTCGGGCACCCTCCTGCTGAAACAGGAGGACGGCTATGCAGAGGCGATCCGCCTCGGCATCGACGTCGACATCACGGTGTCGGGCCCGACGCTGCGTGCCCGCGTCACCCAGGTCTTCCGCAACCCGACCAGGGACTGGGTCGAGGCGACCTATGTCTATCCGCTCGCAACCGGCGGCGCCGTCGACACGCTGAAGATGGTGGTGGGCGACCGCGTCATCGTCGGCGACATCAAGGAGCGGCAGCAGGCGCGCGTGATCTACGAGGAGGCGCGCCGCACCGGCCGGAAGGCTGCGCTCACCGAGCAGGAGCGGCCGAACATCTTCACCAACTCCGTCGCCAATATCGGTCCGGGCGAAACCGTGCTGGTGCAGATCGAGTATCAGGAGCCGGTGCATCAATCCGGCAACGAATATTCCCTGCGCCTGCCGTTGGTGGTCGGTCCCCGCTATAATCCCGCGCCCATCGTGCAGAGCGTCGACTTCCGCCGGGACGGCTCCGGCTGGGGCGCGACGAACTCGGACCCGGTGCCGGACCGCGACCGCATCTCGCCGCCTGTGCTCGATCCGGCGAAGAACGCGCCGGTCAATCCGACCAGCATCACGGTGCGCCTGAAGGCGGGGTTTGCCCTCGGCGAGGTGAAGAGCCATCACCATCGCGTCAAGATCGAGAACCCGGACAGCACGACGCGCATCGTCACGCTCGCCGACGGCGCCGTCCCCGCCGACCGCGATTTCGAGCTGACCTGGAAGCCCGCCGCCGAGAAGGCGCCGTCGGTCGGCCTGTTCCGTGAGCACGTCGGCGATGCCGATTATCTGCTCGCCTTCGTTACCCCGCCGAGCGCCGAGCAGGCGACGCAAAAACCGCTGCCGCGTGAGGTCGTGTTCGTGATCGACAATTCCGGCTCGATGGGCGGCACCTCGATGGAGCAGGCCAAGGCGAGCCTGCTCTATGCCCTCGGCCGCCTCCAGCCCAACGACCGCTTCAACGTCATCCGTTTCGACGACACCATGGACGTGCTGTTCTCGACCTCTGTGCCGGCCGACCCCCCGCATCTCGGCGAAGCACTCGGTTTCGTAAATGGATTGCAGGCCCGCGGCGGCACCGAGATGGTGCCGGCGATGCGCGCGGCGCTGACCGACAGGCTGGGCGACACGAACATGGTGCGCCAGGTCGTGTTCCTGACCGACGGCGCGATCGGCAACGAGCAGCAATTGTTCGAGACGATCACCGCGATGCGCGGCCGCTCCCGTGTCTTCATGGTCGGCATCGGATCGGCGCCCAACACGCATTTGATGACGCGCGCCGCCGAGCTCGGCCGCGGCGCCTTCACCCATATCGGCTCGGTCGAGCAGGTCGAGGAGCGCATGCGCAGCCTGTTCGCCAAGCTGGAGAACCCGGCCGTGACCGGCCTCACCGCGAAATTCTCCGAGGCGAAGGCCGACGTGACGCCAGCGATCATCCCCGACGTCTATCGCGACGAGCCGCTGGTGCTCGCCGCAAGGCTCGACAAGCTCGCGGGCTCGCTCGAGATCAAGGGCCGCGTCGGCGATCGCCCGTGGTCGCTGACGCTGCCGCTGCAAGGCGCCGCCGAAGGCAAGGGCCTGTCAAAGCTCTGGGCCAGGCGCAAGATCGGCGACGCCGAAGTGGCGCGCACCATGCGCGAGTTGACGCCGGAAGACGCCGACAAGGCCATCCTGGCGCTGGCGCTCGACCATCAGATCGTCACGCGGTTCACCAGCCTCGTCGCGGTCGACAAGACGCCGAGCCGTCCCGAAGGCGAGCCCCTGAAGCTCAGTGAATTGCCGATCAACCTGCCTGCGGGGTGGGATTTCGCGAAGGTGTTCGGCGAACGGCCGCACGCACCGGCGCAGCTCCGCGAGCGCCGCGCCGACGCGCGCGACCAGCCGGCCGCGAGAAGGCCGACGCCTGCCGCACCCGATGCGATCCGTCTGCCCAAGACCGCAACCCCGGCCGGATTGAAGATGATCGCAGGCCTGATCCTGATCGTGCTCGCCCTGATCCTGTTCGTGTTCAACCGGCGTCGGCCATTGCTCACCGACGCCGCTTGAGAGGAGGAGCCCCCGAACTCCTCTGTTAGCGCGCGCGGCTGCCCGTCCCCGCTTCAACGGCCGCGCGCGCCTTTTTTTGAACAGACCGCGAGAGACATCGTGCCCCGACTGGTCCCGCCGCTCGTCCTTGCTATCGTCGGCCTCATCCTGTTCGGAGACGGCGCCTATATCCACGCCAAGGCATGGCTCGCGCAGATCTTGCTGGCGCGTGCGTTCGAGAGGAGCGTCGCGGCGGGTGAGCCAGTCAAGCCATGGTCCTGGGCCGACACCTGGCCGGTCGCGCGGATCGAGGTAAAGCGGATCGGCGCCCGCGCGATCGTGCTCGCAGGCACGAGCGGACAGTCGCTCGCCTTCGGGCCCGGCCATCTCGACGAAACGGTTGATGCGGGCGAGCGCGGCGTCGCCGTCTATGCCGCACATCGCGACACCCACTTCCGCTTCCTGCGAAATGTGATCATCGGTGACGTCATCGAGATCACTCGCCGCGATGGCAGGCTCTTTCGCTATCGCGCGGACGCCTCAAGCGTGGTCCGGTTCGACAATTCGGAGATCGTCGCGGCGACGCCGGATGTCGAACTCGTGCTCACGACCTGCTGGCCCTTCGACGCGATGGTCTCCGGCCCCGAGCGTTACATTCTCCATGCCACCCTGATTCACCCGGGCGGGTAGTTTTTGTTCTCGAGGCTCGCGCGGGTTGCCGACGTCCGAGGTCCAGCGCCCGGCGAGGTTCCGTTTTCGCGCGGAAGTGGTGCAGGCCCGTCAATTCGCACAATCAGACAAAACCCCACTTTGGTGGAATTCATGAACTGGCGCCGTCGACCGCAGGCCTGTAGAAGGGTGCCCGGTTGCCTTTCCGATGCCGGATTTGGCGGGACGAGAACCCTTAACGATGGACGACGAGTCTAGACAGAGTCTCGAACAGCGGTTGGAGCAGCTTGAAAAGCGCCTCTTCCTGCTGGAAAGGAACCAGGCTCTTGCGTCCGCCGGCCAAAGGCGTTCGTCCCTTCGCGGGCTCTGGCGGCGCCCCCCGATGTGGACCTTTGAACAATACCCGCCGCGCCAGCTCGACCTGAAGGCCCGCCAGCCTGCGCCCGCCGTTCCCGCGAACGCGCCGCGAATCGCGATCGTCACGCCGAGCTACAACCATGCGGAATATCTCGATGCCACGATTGAAAGCGTCGTGAGCCAGAGCTACCCGAACCTGCACTATCACGTGCAGGATGGCGCCTCGATCGACGGAACGGTCGATCTGCTGAAGCGGCGCGGTGACACGATCAGCTGGAAGAGCGAGCCGGACGAAGGCCAGTCCAACGCCATCAATCTCGGCTTTGCCGGGGTCGAGTGCGACATCATGGCCTATCTCAACAGCGACGACATGCTGCTGCCGGGGACGCTCGCCTACATCGCGAATTATTTCTTGTCGCATCCGAAGGTCGATATCGTTTACGGACATCGCGTGTTCATCGATCGCGAAGGCCTCGAGGTCGGCCGTGCCGTGCTGCCGCCTCACGACGACAAGACGCTGCAATATGCCGACTACATTCCGCAGGAGACGATGTTCTGGCGCAAGCGCGTGTGGGACCGCGTCGGCCAGATCGACGAAAGCTTCCATTATGCGATGGACTGGGATTTCATCCTGCGCGCGCAGGCTGCCGGGTTCAATTTCACGAGGCTGCCGCGCTTTCTCGCCTGCTTCCGCATCCATGACGCCCAGAAGACCGCCGCAACCTACTCGGTCGGCGTAAAGGAGATGGGCATTTTGCGACGACGCGTTCTCGGCTTCGACCCGACGCATACCGATATAAGGCGCGCCATCGCACCTTTCCTGGCGCAGCAGCTGGCCTATCACTACAGCTACAAGCTCGGCCTGTTGCGGTACTGAGCGCAGGCAGCGCGGGCAACAGGCCCCTCTGTCCGGGCTTTCACCCTTCGAGCCAGATCCGTTCAATACCGATGCCGAGTGGCCGCACGTCGGAGCTCAGCGCCATATCCGCTGGCGAGCGCGGATCGCGCAACGTGAAGCTGATGGCCAACGTTCCATCGGCAGCGATCGCGGTGGGATCGAGCCTCAACCTGCGCAGGCCCGCAAACGTCTTCAGCGAGAAAACCATTTCCTGTGGCGCCCCGTCGCCAATGCGGCAGACCGCGTGCAGGTCCGGATGTCCCTCCGATACGAAGGCACGGCACGACAGGACGATCTCGACCGGCCGCGCCGGGATGGGACGGACCTCGAACCGGAGCCTGCAATTCCTGGCAATGGACCAGGTGCCCCACTCCTCGGGCTCGCTCCAGCCCTCGAGCAGCGCCGCCGCGCCAGCCGCGTCGCGCGCAAAGCGCAGCTCCTGCGCGCCGAGGATCGGCGACGGCGCGGAGTGCCGGCTATCCACCGGATCGAACGTGGCCTGATCCGGGACGAACTGCGCGATCAGGCGCGTCGCGTCCGCGATCGAATCGACCCCAAGCTTCGCGCCATCCAGCTCGTAGAGCACACGGTTCGGTCCGGTCACGTGGACGCCCGCTCCCGGCGCGGGCCGGTCGGCAAGGCGTGACGGCACGATGATGTCTGCAAGGTCGAACCCATGCAGGCGGGCGAGGTCTCCGATCGTCCCCAGGGTCCGCTCATACAGTTGCGGCCGATCGTTGATGCCGGTCGCAAGCGACTGTGCCAGCGCCTTGAAGTCGACGCGAACCCTGTCGTCGTCCGCCAGCAGCAGTCGCTTCAGGACGAGCATGTCGCGCGCGATGAAGAGCTGGAGCGCGTTGAGATTCGGCAGTTGCGGCTCACTTTCGATGACCCCGAAATCGCGGGGCCTTGTCGGGGACGCGAGCAGGTCGGCCATCTCGAAGAACATCGCGTGGCCGGTGCTGTGTCCCGAGAAGCCGGCTATGCCGAGTGGACGGGAAAGCCGCACGAAACTGTCCGTGAGCGCGGCATTGGCGATACCTGACGCCACGTCGGGCGACGCCCCGACGAAATAGCGACCGGCGATCGCGCGCATGCGTTCGACAACGCGGCGGTGGACGAACGAATTGTAGATCATCGGCAGCCGGGCATACTGCGCCTGGAAGCCGTAGACCCGCGCCAGCTCGCTGCGCGAAGAGACGCGCTCTGCCGACGAGGCGAGGTCGATCTCGGCCAGCAGCCGGTTGCGGAAGGCCGCGTTATGGTAGCTCGGCCAGTAGTAGCTGAAGGCGCTCCAGCTCAGCAGGTCGATCTTTCGCTCCGCGAGCATCTCCGCCGCGGTGGCACAGGCATAGGGCATCAGCCCGTCGTCGTCGCCGATGAAGGTGATGTACTCGCCCGAGGCATGGCTCAGCGCCACCTCCCAATTGTCGCTCATGGTGAGGACGGCATCGCTGGCAAAATACCTGAAACGCTTGTCGTCAAGGCCGGCGACCATCTCAGCGACGCGGGGATTGCCGCCATTGTTCTGGACGATGAACTCGCAATCTGCCTCAGGTGGTTGCCTCGCCATCGTCTCAAGGGCGTAAAGCAAGGTATCGGGGCGATTGAGCGTGGGAACGATGACGGACAGAAGGGGCATGAATCAATCGGGGTACGCTGCGGGTCGGCGCTTTCGCCGGACCTAAGGTGATGCCAGTTCCTTCACAAGTGCAACCTCACGCGGCATCCGTCTACGATAAAAAGATGTCATTTCGATGCGGCTGGCCGCAACGCGCGGTGTCGCGGCACGGTATGCGCCGGTGCCGGTTGCGACGCTGAATAACTCCCCCTAAAACAGACGGCACAGGGCCAAGAACAACAAAGGGTGAGGTCTCGCCATGGAAGCTCAGCTCTCCGCCGTGTCGGCTTCGCCGCGCCCATGGTCGCCGCCGCCCGACGCCGGCGACGTCGTCAAAGGCATCCATGCCATGCTGCACCCGCACAACATCGTGCTGGTGGGCGCGACCGACAAGCCCGGCAATTATGCAGAGCGCATCTGGAACAACCTGGTCAAGTATGGCTTCGAAGGCGGGCTCTATCCGGTCAACGCCAGGCGCGAGACCATCTGGGGGGTGCCCTGCTACAAGGATTTTGCGAGCCTCCCGGAAAAGCCCGATCACGTGCTGGTGCTGGTACCGGCGCGCTTTGCGGTCCAGGTGATCCGCGATGCCGCCGCCGCCGGCGCGCGCTCGGCCACTATCGTCACCTCCGGCTTCAGCGAGTTGCAGGACGAGGAGAGCCAGAGGCTCGCCGCCGAGTTGCAGGCGGCCGTGCGCGAGACGGGGCTCGCCGTCACCGGGCCGAACTGCCTCGGCAATTTGAGCGCGGGCGAAAAGCTCTTCACCAATATCGACGACCGCATCGTGACCATGGAGCAGGGGGCGGTGGCGATTGCCGGGCAATCCGGCGCCATCGTCATGGCGATCCGCCAGGCGCTGGAAGATCGCGGCGTCGGGGTCGGCTACATGGTGACGACGGGCAACGAGGCCGGGCTCGAGACGCCGGACCTGATGCGCTATTTCGCCGAGGATCCGAGCATCAGGGTGATCGTCGTCTATCTCGAGGGCGTGCGCAACACCAGGGCGTTTCGCGACGCCTGCAAGGCCGCGCGCGCCGCAAGCAAGCCCGTGATCGCGCTCAAGCTCGGAGCGTCGGAGGGAGGGCGCGCCGCGGCGATGGCGCATACCGGCGCCCTCGCCGGCTCGATCGAGACCTTCGACGCGATCGCAACCCGCGAGGGCGTCATCCGGGTGCGCGGGCTCGACGAGTTAATCGAGACCACCGAGTGCTTCGTCCACGCTGCGGTGCCGAAAAGCGACCGCCTCGCTGCGGTCACGCTGTCCGGCGGCAAGCGCGGCATGCTGATCGACGCCTTCGACAGCGCCGGCCTGAAGTTTGCGCCGCTGAGCCCGCATGTCAGCTCCGAGCTCGCGAAAATGCTGGGGCCGGGCTCCATCGTCGGCAACCCGCTCGACGCCGGCTTTGCCGCGGTGGTCGATCCCACCGTCTACATGAGGTCGATCAAGCTGATGATCGACGATCCCGACATCGACATCGTCATCATCGATTCCGAGCTGCCCAAGGCGCCGCACGAGCAGCGCGAGCGCAATTTGCGCATCGTCAACGAGATGGCGAGCCGGGCCGCAAAGCCGGTGATCTATATCAGCGCGATGTCGATCGGATTCACGGAGTTCACCAAGGGATTGCGCAAATCGCTGCCGCATCTGGCGGTCATGCAGGGCATGGATCGCGCGGTCACCGCGATCAAGTCCCTGCTCGACTATGCGAGACTGCGCAAGGAGGTGCCCGACATCCTCTCGAGCTCGAAGCCGGCCGCACGCACAGTGCTGGAGAAGGCGCTGGCATCGGCCTCCGGCGCCGCACTCGACGAGGTCGCCTCGAAGAAGCTCCTGAAGGCCTATGGCATCCCGGTCTCGAAGGAGGGCACCGCCCAGACGGCGGCGGAAGCGGTCAAGATCGCGAAAGAGATCGGATATCCGGTCGTGGCCAAGGTCGTCAGTGCCGAGATCCTGCACAAGTCCGACATCGGCGGCGTGGTGCTCAACCTCAACAGCGCCGCGGAGGTGAAGAAGGCATTCGCCGACATCACCGCGCGGGTGAAGCGGCTGAAGGGCAAGCCGAAGCTCGACGGCATCCTGATCGCGCAGCAGGTCAAGGCCGACCTCGAGCTCGTGATCGGCGCCTCCCTCGATGCCGAGATGGGGCCGGTGGTGCTGTTCGGCACCGGCGGCATCGACATCGAGCTGATGAAGGACGTGGCGCTCGCCGGCGCGCCGCTGGACGCGGCCGAGGCGCGGCTCCTGATTGGCCGCACCAAGGCCGGCGTCAAGATGCGCGGCTATCGCGGCAAGCCGGCCCTGCACGAAGCCTCAGCGGTGAAAGCGCTGGTCGGCCTGTCGAACCTGATCGCGGATGCCGGCGACCGGATCGCCTCGATCGACATCAATCCCTTCCTGATCAACAGCAAGACCGGCGTTGCCGTCGATGCCCTGATCGTGCTGAACAATGCTGCGGCAAAACGGGCGGCCGGGCATTGAGGTGTCGTAGGGCGGATGAGCGCAGCGCGCTACGTTGGCGGGTTACGCGGAGCCTGTCATCGGGCCGCGCATAGCGCGGACCCGGTGGCTAACCCGCCCTACGTACATTCGCTCCTTCCAACTTCCCCGCTTTGGCCGTAAAATCGACCCGCATGGCACGCGCGAGCAATCTGGTGATCGGAACGGCGACGCTGACGGTGATCGCCGTGGCGTTCGGCGGGCTGCTCGGCGTGCAGAAATGGCGCGCCATCCAGAGCCGCAGCCAGCTCCGCGTGGTGTTCGAAGGCGGTTCCGCGAGCGGATTGCGCAAGGGCGGACCGGTCAATTTCGACGGCGTGCCTGCCGGCCAGATCGTGTCGATCAAGCTGGACAATCCGCGCAAGATCGTGGCGCTCGTCATGCTCGACAACACGGCCCCGATCCGCAAGGACACGGTGGCCGGCATCGAATTCCAGGGGCTGACAGGCGTCGCCGCGATCTCGTTGATCGGCGGCGCACCTTCCGCGCCGCCGGTGCCGCTGGACGCGGACGGCATCCCCGTGCTGACGGCCGACCTCAGCGACGCCGAATCCATCGTCGACACCCTGCACAATGTCGACCGCACGATCGTGAGCAACGCCCCCGCGATCAAGGAGGGTCTGCGCACGTTCGAGGACTACACCGCCGATCTCAGGGGCAAGGGCGACGAGATCGACGCCGTCATGGCCAAGGTCGACGGCGCCTTTGCGGGCTTCGACAAGGCGGTCACCAAGATCGAGGGCGCGGTGCCCGGCTTCGTCGACGGCAAGGCCGACGAGCTGTTCGAGAAGGTCAAGGGACTGCACGAGCTCGCCGACACGATGAAGAAGAAGTCGGCAAGCTTCATCGAGGAGACCCGCCGCGCGCTGCTCGACGTCAGCGAGGCCGCCAACAAGATGGCCGGCACGCCCGTGCCGCCGCGCCCGCCGCGGCAGCCGCCCAAGCGGCAGTGAGCCGTCATTGTTTCCCGAAGGGCCGCACTAGCTACCACGCGTAGCGGACGACGCCCTTGCCGGCATAGGACCGCGTCACGTTCGAGAACTCGCCCTCGAAGGTTGCCATCGCGGACCAGCCGTTCAGCCATCTCACCTCGGCGGAGGCCGTGGTCAGCGCGGAATCGTGCGCCTGCGCGGCGCCGTTCACGACGAAGGCCGCGCCCGGCAACGTCTGGAACACCGCGCCGACGTTGCGGTCCGGATTGAAGTCATGCGCCCAGGCGAGGCGGCCGCGCAGGGTCACCAGGCCGCCGGCCGCGGCGAACGACTTGTCCGCACGCAGGCCGAGCTCGGTGCGGGTGCTGGTCACGTCCTTGGCGGCATAGTTGAGCGCGAAGGTGTTGCCGCCGACCACGGCGAACTCCGAATAGTTCGGCAGGCTGAACAGGGTGGCCTGGGCCGCAGCATAGGGCGTCAGCCCGATCCATTGCGTGGCATAGCGGTAACCGCCCTCGACGCGGCCCGAGAACGCGTTGGCGTTGAACTGCGCGCGCAATTGATCCGTGCCGGCGGCAGTGACGATTCGGTTGGTGGTGACATCCTGCCAGCCATAGGCCAATGCGGCCGTGATGTAGGCAGGTCCCGTCGTATGACGAACGAAGGCGCCGGCCTGGAACAGGTCCGAACGGCCCCAGCCGAGCCCGTTGACGTTGAAGCCGGTGCCGCCACCAGCCAGCGCGAAGCCGGCGATCGTCGAAGGCGAGAAGCGATAGTCGAGACCGACCGCAGTGCCAAAGATGCTGCTGGTGGTGTTGTTCGAGCCGAGCGCGGCATTGCCGTCGGTCGCCTGCGAGCCGCCATAGCCGGCCGCCCACACATCGAAGCGCTGCTCGAATGTCAGCGGCGGCGCCTTGCGATAGATCGAGGCGAAGGCGCTGCGCGCGCTCTTGTCAGGTGCGTTCTTGCCGGTTGCGGCATAGGCGTTCGCGCTCGTGTCATCGGCAAAGGGCGTCGCGCCGGGCACGCCGCTACGCCCCGAGCCGAATACATCGGTCAACAGGCTGAGGAACAGGTTCATGGCGTTGAAGGTCGTTTGTTGCGACCCCGTGCCCGATTCGCCCGAGGCCTGTGTCAGGCCCGCCGGCGCGAGCCCGGCAAAGGTACTGTTGATGCCGCCGTTGGCATTGAAGAAATTGACCAGCGTGTTGGCGACGTTCGTCTGGTTGACGTTGAGTGCCGATTTCGCGCCATAGTCGAGGGCAAAGTTCAGGTAAACATTCCCCGCATCATAGCTGAGGCTCGCGGTGTAGTTGGTCGCGCCGGACGTCGCGACGCCGCTGAAGGTACCATTGCGCCCGCCCGCTGCGGTCAGGATGGTATATTGCTTCGCGAGGATGGTGCCGGGCGCCACGCTCACGCCGACGGATCCGGCAAGCGTCGCGGTCCCGGTCACGTTGGCAAGGCTCGATGTCGTGCCGTTGATGCTGACGAGATAGAGCGCGCCGGACTGGAAGGCGAGATTGCCGGACACTGTCATCGACGTGCCCGGCGTACCGTTGCCCGGCAGGAAAATGCCGCCATTGGCGATCATGGTATTGCCGACGATGCCGACGCCCGTCAGCGCACCGCCGGCATTCACCGTGGTCAGGACCGACGACGCGATCGAGCCATCGACCTGCAGGATGCCGCCATTGACGGTCGTGGTGCCGGTATAGGTGTTGACGCCGGACAGGGCCAGCGTGCCCGGCCCGACCTTCTCGAGACTGCCCGGGCCGGGCCCACCGCAGCCGCAGGGATTGGTATCCGCGATCTCGCCGCTGACAATGGTCGACAGATTGTTGCTGCCGACCACCAGCGTGTTGCCGGCGCCGATGTAGTAGAACCCGGAGCCCTCGATCGAGCCGGCCGTGATGCGCCCGTCGCCGTTCGGACCGGCACTGCCGCTGAAGTCGACGATGCCGCTGCCGTTGGTGATGAACCGCGCGTTGCCGCCGGTGGCGTTGTCGAAGAAGTCGGTCTCGCCGCCATTCCGGGTGATGATGGTGGCGTTATCGGCGGTGGAGGAGTCGAAGAACTCCGTCGTTCCGCCGAACCTGTTGGTGATCGTGGCGCTGCCCGCGGTGGAAAACGCGTTGAACTCCGTCAATCCGCCATACCGGTTGGTGATCGTGGCGTTGCCGGCCGTCGGAGTATCGGTTCCGAAGGGCAGGCCGAAGCTGGTCGTGCCCAAATAGCGGTTGACGATATTGGCCGAACCGGCAGAAGACTGCTCGAGAAACACGGTCGCGCCGCCGCTGCGGTTGGTGATGCTGGCCGCGCCTGCATCGGTCTGCGCAAAGAAGAACGTTAATCCACCATATCTGTTCACGATGGTTGCGTTGCCGGCGGTCGCCGTGTCCGTGCCGCCGAACGTACCGAACCAGGTCTCGCCGCCGTAGATATTCGTGATCGCGATCGAGCTGGCGGTGGTTGCGTTGTGAAAGGTCGTGAAGCCGGGGCCGAAGCTCGCGTCGTTGACGATCGACGTTATGCCAGTCGTGTTGGCGTTGACGATATTGAGGATACCTTCGTTGGTGACATCGCCGATGATGCTCGCCGTGTGGGTGGCGTCGCCGAGCTGGAGGGATCCGCAATTGCAGATGAGGGTCCCGCCGGTATAGGTGTTGGCGCCGAGCAGCACGACGGCGCCGGGCCCACTGACCGAGCTGTCCAGCACCGTCAGCTTGCCGGGACCATTGCCGTCGGTGATGTTGCCGGCGATGGTCAGTACGACGCCGTTGGCGTCGATCGCGCCGCCGGCCGGCGTGTCGTTGATCTTGAAGTGATTGGCGACGGTCAGATCTTTGGTGCCGTCGGCCTGAAACAGGCCGCCATCCAGCGTCACCACGCCGGTACCGACCGCGTTGTTGTTGCCGACCTGCAGGATACCGTCGGAGATCGTGGTGCCGCCCGTGTAGGTGTTGGCGCCGGTCAGTGTCAGCGTGCCGGCACCGACCTTGACCAGCGAGCCGTTGGCGCCGAATCCGCCGTCTCTGATGAGGCCATCGACGACCGTCGAGAAATTGTTGCCGCCGACGGTGAGCTGATTGTGGCCGATATCAAAGGTGCCGTCTCCAGCGATCGAGCCAACGGTCAGCTTGTAATCGCCGTTGGGCCCAGACGTGAAATCGAAGCGGACGTTGGCAAGCGGTCCTGTGGCTGTGATGGCGGCGTTGCCGGGCGAGCTGTTATTGAAGAACTCGACGGCGTGCGTGGTGGTGATGGTGGCGTTGCCGGCACTGCTCGTGTCCCAGAAATACAGTCCGAAATTGTTGGTGATGCTGGCGTCACCGGCGCTGCTCGAATTATGAAACTGCGTGATAAAATTATTGGTAATGGCGACGCTGCCGCCGTTGACGGTGATGCCGGCGCCGGTGAAATCGAGTTGACTGGAAGAGCCAACCGAGACGGTGTAGTCGGAGGCGCCCGGATTGAAGGTCCACCCGCCAACGGTAGTCCCAAGCCCCCCCAACGAAATGTTGGTATTCGCGGACGCGCCGAAGGTTGCGGTGCCGGTCGGCGCCCCGCTCGGGGTCCAGTTGGAGGGCGCATTATAATCGCTGCTCGCCGGGCTGGGTGAGCCGCCGACCCAGGTGGCATCCGTTGCCGAGACCGGCCGGACCGCGATCACCAGGAGCGCCGCCGATACGGTCGCCGCGGATATCGTCGCCGGCTGGATCCGGCCAAGCCTGGTGAATTGGAAACGCACGTCCCAGCCCCATTCCCCGGCGCGCTCTCCGGCGCTGCCGGACAATGGTTAGCACGCCGTGTCCCGTAGTTTTGCGGTCGCGCTTCCGAATCTTGCCGCGTTGCTCGTAAAACGCGAACTTTCAGGCCCGGTGTTGCACCCGCGCAACGCTGCTTTGGCTGTTCCCGCAACCAGAGCACGATTCAGTGCGCCAATCGGCCTATGGGATGGGGTTCCGGCTTTCGCCGGGACGATCGTGGAGGATGAGGCGATCAAGTTCCCGATCGGAACAGCACCTCACCCATAAACGAACGCCGCATCGTCGAGGTCCACCTTCGGGATCTCGTCCTTCTCGGTCCAGTAGTCCTGGCTGTGCTGCCATTCCGGCTTCTCGCCGCGCCTGGGCAGCAGGTCCATGTTGCGCATCATGTAGCCGGGGTTGAAGTTTTCCGGATCGATCCAGGGCAGGATCGGCATGTTGTGATCCTCGGGACGCAAGGCCACCTCGACCTTCTTCGCTCCCTTCGCCTTCATGTGGCCGAGCAGCCGGCAGACGAAGTCTGCGACGAGATCGACGCGCAGCGTCCAGCTCGCGCGGAAATAGCCGAACACCCAGACCATGTTCGGCACGCCCGTGAACATCATGCCGCGATAGGTGACGGTGTCGCCGAAGGCGAGCGGCTTGCCGTCGATCTCGAAGGCGATGTCGCCGAGTGCTGCAAGGTTGAAGCCGGTCGCGGTGACGATGACATCGGCCTCCAGTAGCTTGCCGGACTTGAGCCGGATGCCGTTCTCGACAAAGCACTCGATCTCGTCGGTGACGACGGAGGCCTTGCCGCTGGCGATGCCGTTGAACAGGTCCGCATCCGGCACGAAGGCGATGCGCTGGCGCCACGGACGGTAGGTCGGCGTGAAATGCGTCTCGACGTCGTAATCGGGGCCGAGGACCGCGCTGATCTGGCCGATCAGCTCCTTCTTGACCTGCTCCGGCCTGGATATGCAGAGCTTCGTGAAGGCGTCCTGCTCGAACAGGATCTTGCGGCGGACGATCTCGTGGATCCATTCCTCGTCGACCTGCAGCCTGCGCAGCTCCTCCGCGATCTCGATCGCGTTGCGGCCGAGCCGGAAATAGGTCGGCGAGCGCTGCAGCATGGTGACGTGCGCGCAGGTGTCCGCGATGTTCGGCACCAGCGTTGCCGCCGTCGCACCGGAGCCGATCACGACCACCTTCTTGCCCGTGAGGTCGATGTCGTCGGGCCAGGTTTGCGGATGGACGATGCGGCCCTTGAAGCGATCCGTCCCCTTCCATTCCGGCGTGTAACCTTCGGAATGGCGATAATAGCCCTGGCACATCCAGAGGAAGTTGGCGGTGAAGGACCTTGCCTCGCCGGTATCGGTCGTGGTCGCCTCGATGGTCCAGAGATTCTGCTCGCTCGACCAGCTCGCCGAATTGATCCTGTGACTGTAGCGGATGTGGCGGGCGATATCGTTGTCCTCGATCACCTCGTTCATGTAGGCGAGGATCTCTTCGGCGGTGGCGATCGGCGGCCCGACCCAGGGCTTGAAGCGATAGCCGAAAGTGTGGAGGTCGCTGTCGGATCGAATTCCGGGATAGCGATGCGTGGTCCAGGTGCCGCCGAACGTCGCCTGCGTTTCCAGGATGACGTAGCTCGTGCCCGGAAGCTGCTTCGTCAGATGATAGGCGCTGCCGATGCCGGAAATGCCGGCGCCGACGATCAGCACATCGAAATGTTCCGAAGCCTGCTTGGAAGTGGCGTGACTGCGAACCGCGACATTCATTGTTGCTTCTTGCCTTGCTCGTTCTTGTGGCCGCCCTTGACCGGACGGCGCGTTTCCTCTGCGACAGGCATGGTCGCCCATCGCGCTTCCGCGTTAAAATGACATAGATCAAATCGCGATCAATTCACAGCGCCGCACCCCAGCTCCGCGCGGTCTGCAAGATCCAGTCGCGGTAGAGCGTGAGCGGGGTGACGCCGGTCAATCCGCCGCAGCCGACGGCACCGTTCGGTCCCGTTGACCAGCTGATGACGCCGATGATCATGGGGCCGTTCGGCGTGTCCTCGAACACGGGACCACCGGAATCTCCTGTGCATGCGCCGATTCCGTCGCGAACGCCGTTGGTTACGGGATCGACCAGCCGGATTTGCAGCGTGCCGGGCTGGCCGGTCGTGACGAGGCCGGCCACGCGGGTGGTACCACCGCTCTTGCCGTCACCGCGCACGGTGACGCCGATACCTGCGATGGTGAAGCGGCCGCCGACGGGAATCGGAATCTTTGGCATGCCAACCGGCACGGTCGATTTTCCCTTGAGTGGAATTTCGAGTTGCAGCAGCGCCACGTCGGCGGTGGCGCGATGCGCCGCCATCGCCTGCACGTTGAAGTTCGGATGAATGCCGACCGTCCGCACGTTCTGCAATTGCGGCGTGTTGTCGGCGCCATAGGCGACGATCTTGTAGTCGGCGCCGGGTTGCACGCAATGTGCGGCCGTCAGCACCACCTTCGAGGCGATCAGGCTGCCGGTGCAGAAATTGCCGCGCGAGCCGACGATGGTGACGACCGCGCGCGCCACGCCTTCGGCCTGCGGCGTGCCGCCGCCGACAATAGCGTGGGCGGGGCTTGCAAAGAGGAGCGCAGCCGCCGCGCCCGCATGCGCCAGCGTCTTCATGGGCGCGCGCCCGATTGGTTCGTTTTCGGCATCAGTCTTTCCACGCCTTGGCGGATTATCACAAACGGGTACCTGCCGCATTCTCCCACCTGCCAAGGCGATCACCGCCGCGGAGACAACAGAGGAGAAGATCATGATCGACCAAGAGATTTTCGCCAACACCGTCAAGGCCGACCGCTTTCCGTTCCCGAGCCAGGGCGACATTTCGCTGGCTGTCCGCGCCGCCGACTACACGCTCGGTCCCGTGATGCTGCATCTGTCGATGCAACCAGGCTCCTCGATCCCGGCGCATATCCACGAGGGCGTTGCCGAAGTTCTCTACGTCGTCGAAGGCGATTTCGTCAACGAAGGCAGGTCCTACGGACCCGGCGACTCCCTCCACATCAAGGCCGGCCACGTCCATGGTCCGCACTCCACCAGGAATGGCTGCAAGCTCCTCGTATTGTGGACCGAGCGCAGCGAGAACGAGGCCCCCGACCTCGGCAACTTCATCCTGGCTGAAAGCAAGGTGGCGGCCTAAGCGCGGGGCGGCCCGCCGTGACGAGAGGGGTCGGAGATGCAGCCCCTCTCGGCACCGGATTTGCGAAACGAGGTCTTCCGTGAACGCACTTTACGAAACCCAGGCGACCGCCGTCGGCGGACGCGACGGCGCCGCCGCCACCGCAGATGGAAAGTGGCGCTTCAATCTCTCCATTCCACGCGAGCTTGGTGGCCACGGCGGTGACGGCGTCAACCCCGAGCAGCTTTTCGCCCTGGGCTACGCGGCATGCTTCCTGACCGCGATCAGGCAAGTCGCCGCGCAAGACCGGGTCGAGATCGCTTCGGACACGAATGTCACGGCGACGGTCGCGCTGCATGACCGGGACGGTCATCTTGCCCTCAGCGTCTCCCTGCTGATCGACCTGCCCGGCATCGAACGCGATGCTGCGCGAGGGTTGATCCGGCGCGCGCACGAGACATGTCCCTATTCCCGCGCCACGCACGGCAATCTTGACGTCAGGGTCGAACTGGTCAGTTGAGACCTACACCTCGATGCCGACCGCCCAGGGCTGTGCGGCAAAGTGCTGGCGCAGATACTCGATGAGCACGCGGACGCGAGCCGGGCGGGCCTTGCCGGGCGGGGTCAGGACGTGGAGCGGCGGCGCCGCGACCGTCCACTCGGTCAACACGGCTTCAAGCCGCCCGTCCGCGAGCTCGCGCGTCGCATAAGCTTCCGGCAGCGCGGTCATGCCGATGCCGGCCACCAATGCAGGCACGGCCGCAATGCCGTTGTTGACACGAACGCGACCATCGACCTCGACATCGCAGTTTCCGTGCTTCGGATGGCTGAAGTGCCAGACATCGGCACCGATGATGTGGGTGAAGATGACTGCGGGCATTTTGGCGAGTGCGGTCGGATGCTCGGGCCTGCCGTGCCTGTCGAAGAAGGCCGGCGCGCCCACCACCGGCACCCGGAACGAGAACAGCCGGCTGATGCGCATGGACGAATCCGCAACCGGCCCAACGCGCAGCGCGACGTCGAAGCCCGAGGCCACGAGGTCCACGCGATCGTCGGTGAGGCAGAGATCGATGTCGACTTCCGGATAGCGCTGCATGAAATCCGGCAGCACGCGCGCGAGCTGATCGGAGCCAAAAGCGATGGTGGAAGCGATGCGCACGAGGCCGCGCGGGACCGCGGCCTCCTCCAGGATTTCGGACTCCACCGCCGTACCGTCGGCAAAGATGCGCATGGCACGCTCGAGCGAGAGCCTGCCGCTTTCCGTCAGCGAAAGTTGTCGGGTTGTGCGATGGAGCAGCGTCGTGCGCATGCGCTCCTCGAGCCGCGTCACCGCTTTCGATACCGTTGTCTTGGCGAGGCCCAATTCCTCGGCGGCCTGGCTGAACGAGCCCTTCTCCGCGACTTTCGCGAAGATCGCCCAGGCCTCGAAGTCGGGCAATTGTGGCATCGCATCCTCTCCAGCAGCCGGCCATCGATCATCTCAGGCGCCTCGATTTGCTTCAAGGCGGTATTTCGGCGACGTGACCGCGCGATGGCGCTGGTTGGCGGGATCAGGATTGGCGTGCTAAGCGAGGTCCGAAGGCAGATAGCGACGAGAAGGGCTGATGATCGAGGCAGTGATCTTTGATTTTGGCGGCGTGCTGACGAGTTCGCCGTTCGAGGCATTCGCGCGGTTCGAGACGGAGCGGGGGCTTCCCATCGACATCATCCGGCGCACCAATGCGGCCAACCATCTGGAGAATGCCTGGGCGAAGTTCGAGCGGGCCGAGGTCGACATCGAGGCGTTCGATCATTTGTTCGCAGAGGAATCGAGGGCGCTGGGCGCCGAGGTGCGCGGACGCGACGTGTTGCCGCTGCTGCAGGGCGACCTGCGCCCTGAAATGGTCGACGCCCTGAAGCGCATCAAGTCCAGCTTCAAGACCGGCTGCATCACCAACAATCTGCCCGCCAACGCCATCGGCAGCATGACCGGGCGCTCGCTCTACGTCGCCGAGGTGATGGTGCTGTTCGACCACGTCATCGAATCCGCCAAGATCGGCCTGCGCAAGCCTGACCCCCGCATCTACCGGATGATGGTCGAGGCGTTGAACGTGGACCCGACGAAGTGTGTTTATCTCGACGACCTCGGCGTCAATCTCAAGCCCGCACGCGAGATGGGCATGACCACGATCAAGGTCGCCAGCGGCGCGCAGGCGATCGCGGAACTCGAGGCGGCGACCGGGCTGAAGCTGAGCTAGCTCCCCCTACTCCGCCGCAGAACAGTAGGGTGGGCAAAGCGAAGCGTGCCCACCAAAGCTCGGCGCGCGGAATGAAGATGGTGGGCACGGCGCGAGAGCCTTTGCCCACCCTACGAGAACAGCTTTACTCCGCCGCAGCCGCGATCCGCTCGGGAAATGCGGCCGCCAGCGCGGCGCGGTCCGGCTTCAGCACGCCACGCTCGGTGATCAGGCCGGTGACGAGGCGTGCCGGCGTCACGTCGAAGGCGTAGTTCGCAACCGCCGATCCCTCCGGCACGATGCGCACCGTTTCCAGCCTTCCGTCGGCGGTGCGGCCGGTCATGTCGGTGACCTCCGCGCCGCTGCGCTGCTCGATCGGGATGTCGCGGATGCCGTCATGAACGGCGAAGTCGATCGTCGGCGACGGCAGCGCGACGTAGAACGGCACGCTGTTGTCGTGCGCGGCAAGCGCCTTCAGATAGGTCCCGATCTTGTTGCAGACATCGCCATTGGCGGCGACGCGGTCGGTGCCGACGATGGCGAGATCGACCATGCCGTGCTGCATCAAGTGCCCGCCGGTGTTGTCTGGGATCACGGTGTGCGGCACGCCGTGATGGCCAAGCTCCCAGGCGGTGAGCGAGGCGCCCTGGTTGCGCGGGCGGGTCTCGTCGACCCAGACATGGACCTTGATGCCGCGCTCATGCGCCAGATAGATCGGCGCGGTCGCCGTACCCCAGTCGACAGTGGCGAGCCAGCCGGCGTTGCAATGGGTCAGCACATTGACGGTCTCGCCCGGCTTCTTCGCGGCGATCGCCTCGATCAGCTTCAGGCCATTGGCGGCGATGCCGCGGTTGATCTCGACGTCCTGCTCGGCGATCTCGTCGGCGCGCGCATAGGCCGCTTCCTCCCGTTCGAGCGGATCGACCGGCGCCAGCGCCGCGCGCATCTCGTCGAGCGCCCATTTCAGATTGATCGCGGTCGGCCGCGCCACCACCAGCGTCTCGTAAGCGCGTTTCAGGCCGGCATCGGAGGCGTCCTCGCGCATCGCGAGCGCCACGCCGTAGGCGGCGGTCGCGCCGATCAGCGGCGCGCCGCGCACCAGCATGTCGCGGATCGCGACAGCCGCATCTTCACATGAGGTCAGGCGGGCGACGACGAACTCGTGCGGCAGCCGGCGCTGGTCGATGGCGCCGACCGACCAGCCGTCGCGCTCGCGCCAGATGCTGCGGAAATGCTTGCCGTCGACCTTCATGGAATTCTGCCTTTCACTTCAACCGCGCAGCACGCGTCCGGCTACCGCGTCGAGCTTCTTCAAAAGCTCGGGATCGCGCGCCTCGGGCGCGGTGATCAGCGCGGTGTCGAGCGCGCGGTCCGAACCGATCGGGCACGGCTCATGCTCGCGCGGAAAATCTTTGGCCAGCCGCGCCACCAGCGCCTTCGCCTTGTCGGCGTTGGAGGTCAGCACGCGGATGATGTCCTGCACGGTGACGGCGTCGTGGTCGGGATGCCAGCAGTCGAAATCGGTCACCATCGCGACGGTGGCGTAACAGATCTCCGCCTCGCGCGCGAGCTTGGCTTCGGGCATGTTGGTCATGCCGATCACGGAATAGCCCAGCGTCTTGTAGGTCATGCTCTCGGCAAGGGTCGAGAACTGCGGCCCCTCCATGCAGACATAGGTGCCGCCGCGCGCGATCGCGATTCCTTCCGCTTCGGCCGCGGCGGCGAGGTGGATGCGCAGTCGCGGCGAGACCGGATGCGCCATCGACACATGCGCGACGCATCCCTTGCCGAAGAACGAGCTCTCGCGCTTGTGGGTGCGGTCGACGAACTGGTCGACGAGAACGAAGGTGCCGGGCGGCATCTCCTCCTTGAAGGAGCCGCAGGCCGACAGCGAGATCAGGTCGGTGACGCCGGCGCGCTTCAGCACGTCGATATTGGCGCGGTAGTTGATGTCGGAGGGCGACAGCCGGTGGCCCTTGTCGTGGCGCGGCAGGAACACGATGGGCAGGCCCGCGATGGTGCCGCGCCGCAGGGGTGCCGACGGCTCGCCCCAAGGGCTCCTGATCACCTCTTCCTGCGCGCCCTCGAGTCCCGGCAGGTCATAGATGCCGGAGCCGCCGATGATGCCCAATACCGCCTGCGTCATGCCTGCTCCGCCCCTTGGCGCGATTGCGATCTAGGGGAGAAGCTATGCCAGCTTTGCGGCGGTTTTGGAACGGGGGTGGGATCGTCAGGAGAGTGCGTGCGCGCCACACATTTGGTGTCGTCCTGGCGAAGGCCAGGACCCATACCGCGAGGTCAATCGATGAGAGGCGGTGCTAGTCCCGAACGACCAGTCTTCGCCAAACCACTCCCTGGGGTAATGGGTCCTGGCTTTCGCCAGGACGACCCCGATAGAACTAGCTCAGGCCGCGGTTGCCGGCTGCAACTGGGTCGCGACCATCCGCTCGAGCGTCTCGACCGACTGAAAGTTCTCCGGCGTGATCTCGGACTGCGGGATGGTGAAATCGAACTCGGCTTCGACGCCGAGCATCAGGTTGACCATGTCCATCGAGGTGAGCCCAACGTCGACAAGCTTTGACTGCGGCGTGACGTCCGCCGACAGCGAATTCTGCTCGAGAATGCCCTTCACCAGCCTGATGATGCGATTGCGCAATTCAATATCGAAAGCCTGCATCGGCAAATTTCCATCTGTTGATCGGGTTCGGACCGGGCTGACGGCTACGATGGGCACGGTCTGCCGATCCCGCAATGGGCGTGAGGATTACTTCCCCTTTCTTAGTAAACGATGACTCACATTGACTAAAAATCAGGCCTCTTCCAGATCCCTAACGCGATCGCAAGAATTCCGCCGATGCAAACAACCGGACCTTAACTGTTCGTTCGGAATTGGGCTTCGTTTACCCTCTATTTCATCGACGAATTTGAATTAAATCCGTAGCCTCGTCCCACAAGCAAAGATGGTCGGAGGATCGCTGACACGGCATCGCGAATGATGCCGGCGATCCTGAACGACGAACCGGAGGTGGACGAGCATGAACGTGCGTGAAGCAGTCCTCACTGTCGACGAAACGCAAACGAGCTTCCTCGAGCAGGGCCCCTCCCTGATCGAACGCGCCGCCCGCACCGCCGCCGTCGCAGCGGCCGACGCGGACGGGGTCGATCGCGATGCCCGCTTCCCCCACAAGGCTTTCGAGGTCGCGCGCGAGCAGAAGCTGCTCGGCGTCATGATCCCGGTCGAGTTCGGCGGCTTCGGCGCCTCGATCCACGACGTCACCGACATCTGCTACACGCTCGGGCGCGCCTGCGCCTCCACCGCGATGATCTACGCGATGCACCAGACCAAGGTCGCCTGCGTCGTCAGGCACGGCCACGGCATTCCCTGGATGGAGACCATGATGCGCCGGGTCGCCCGCGACCAGTGGCTGCTCGCCTCCTCCACCACCGAAGGCCAGAACGGCGGCAACATCCGCGCCAGCGCCGCTGCCGTCGACCAGGCCGGCGACACCGTCTCGCTGGTGCGCGACGCCACCGTGATCTCCTACGGCGCCGAGGCCGACGGCCTCGTCACCATCGCCCGCCGCGCCACCGACGCCGCCGCCTCCGACCAGGTGCTGCTGGCGCTCGCCAAGGACGACTATTCGCTGAAGCGGACGCTGGGCTGGGAAACGCTCGGCATGCGTGGCACCTGCTCGACCGGCTTCGAGCTCCGGGTCGATTGTCCCGCCGACCGCGTCTTCCCGGAATCCTATGACAAGATCCATGCCCAGACCATGACGCCGTTCGCGCATCTGTGCTGGTCGTCGGCCTGGGCCGGCATTGCCGCCGCCGCGGTGACGCGGGCGCAGGCCTTCATCCGCAAGGCGGCGCGCTCGTCCGGCGGACAGATGCCGCCGGCGGCGGCGCACTTCACCGCCGCGAAAATGTCGCTGGCCAAGCTGCGGGCGCTGATCTCGGCCAATCTCGACGCCTTCGCCCGCGCCGAGCATGACGACCGGGCGCTGGGCTCGCTCGACTTCCAGTCGTCGATCACGCTGTTGAAGGTGCAGGCTTCCGAGCTTGCGGTCGAGACCGTGATGCATGCGATGCGCACCAACGGCCTCTCCGGCTACCGCAACGACGGCGAGTTCACCATGGGCCGCCACCTGCGCGACGTGCTGTCGTCGCCGATCATGATCAACAACGACCGCATTCTCGCCAATGCCGCCACCTCGACGCTGATGAGCGGCGTGCCGGCAAGCCTTCGCGACTGACGATCAACATTTCAGACAGCAGGATATCGAACCATGAACATTGCCGTGCTCCCCGATTCTCCCGAGACCGCCCCGCAGGCTGTCGACCCGCTCGATCACCTCGCCGACACGCTGTTCCACCGCATGGGTGCGGACGGCGTCTATGCCCGCACCGCGCTGTATGAGGGCGTCGTCGAACGCCTCGCCGCACTGATTACCCGCCATCGCGAGGCCGGCACCGAGGTGATGCGCTTTCCGCCGGTGATGAGCCGCGCCCAGCTCGAGAAGTCCGGCTATCTCAAGAGCTTTCCGAACCTGCTCGGCTGCGTCTGCGGCCTGCATGGCACCGAGCGCGAGATCAACGCCGCGGTGAGCCGTTTCGATGCAGGCGGCGACTGGACCAGCTCGCTGTCGCCGGCCGACCTCGTGCTGTCGCCGGCCGCCTGCTACCCGGTCTATCCGATCGCGGCGGGCCGCGGCCGGTTGCCGAAGGGCGGCCTGCGCTTCGACGTCGCCGCCGACTGCTTCCGCCGCGAGCCCTCGAAGCATCTCGACCGGCTGCAATCGTTCCGCATGCGCGAATATGTCTGCATCGGCACGCCCGACGACGTCGCCGATTTCCGCGAGCGCTGGATGGTGCGTGCGCAGGCGGTCGCCCGCGACCTCGGCCTCACCTTCCGCGTCGACTATGCCAGCGACCCCTTCTTCGGCCGCGTCGGCCAGATGAAGGCGGTGAGCCAGAAGCAGCAGCAGCTCAAGTTCGAGCTGCTGATCCCGCTGCGCTCGGAGGAGCAGCCCACGGCCTGCATGAGCTTCAACTATCATCGCGAGCATTTCGGCACGACCTGGGGCATCCAGGACGCCAATGACGAACCGGCGCACACCGGCTGCGTCGCCTTCGGCATGGACCGGCTCGCTGTCGCCATGTTCCACACCCACGGCACCGACCTTTCCGCCTGGCCCGCCAAGGTGCGGGAGATCCTTGGGCTGCAGCCGCAAGCCTTGGCTGACGCCCATGGCGAAGGCTGGCGCTAGAGCAAGGGGCCGACCATTTCCACGGGCAAGACGAGCGTGATCCACACCAAGGTCCGATGCCGCGAGATCACCGAGTCCGATGTCGAGGCGATCGCGGACTTGCTGACGCGCGGCTTCGTCGGCCGCTCGCGCAATTACTGGATCCAGGGCCTGCGCCGGCAGGCCTTCCGGCCGGTGCCGGAGGGCTATCCGCGCTTCGGCTACATGCTCGACAATGACGGTGAAGCGGTCGGCGTGCTACTGCTGATCTACACGGCACGCAAGGTCGGCGAGGAGACCGCCATCCAGTGCAACCTGTCGAGCTGGTATGTCGAGCCGTCCCATCGCAACTATGCGCCGCTGCTGACCAAGATCGCACAGCGGCACAAGCACGTGACCTATCTCAACATCAGCCCGGCTGTGTGGACCTGGCCGATCATCGAGACGCAGGGATTTCGCGCCTATTGCCGCGGCCTGTTCTTCTCGGTGCCCGCTTTGTCACGCACCGCCCGCTGGAGCAAGATCGAGGTTATCTCACAGCACACCAAGCAGATCGAGGGCCTGAACGAGGCCGAGACCGAGCTGTTGATCCGGCATGCGCGCTACAACTGCCTCAGCCTGGTGTGCCGTACCCCGAAGGGCACCTTCCCGTTCATTCTGCAGCCCGTCCGCATCCGCCGCGGTTTCATCGCACCGCCCGCGATGCAGCTGATTTACTGCCGGAATGTCGCCGAATATGTCGCCTGCGCCGGCCGCATCGGCCGGCTCCTGCTCCGGCTCGGCAAGATCGCCGTGATCGTCGATTCCAACGAGCCCGTCCCCGGCCTGGTCGGCATTTATACCGAGCGGCGCGGACGGAAATACTTCAAGGGCCCGCACCGACCGCATCTGGCTGATCTCACCGATACGGAATTAGTGCTGTACGGACCTTAAGGCAGATCACGACCGGCACACACGTCATCGCAGAGCAACAATTCATTCCGCAACAGCGAACGCTTGATTGCGCTGCGTGAGAAGAGAGGCCGGAACTCTTTCTCCTTGTCAAAGCGGCCATCGCGGAGTCAGAGTTCCATCACACCGCGCAATATTCGGCCGGTTAAACCAAAACAATAATCGGGGCGGAACGGATGAATAGATTGTCGATCGGCGGCTACGCCGCGCTGCTTGGCTTGGCTTGTTATCTGCCAGCCACCGCTTACGCACAACAGGAAGTGAAGCAGGACTCCGTCGGCCCGGTGGGCACGGCCAACGTCACGCCGGTGACGCAGGCGATGCTCGATGCCGCCGACAAGAACGCGACGAATTTCCTGCTGACCAACGGCAATTACGCGCAGACCCGGTTTCACCCGGCCAAGCAGATCAACCAGAAGAACGTGAAGAACCTGCACGTCGCCTGGATCTACCAGACCGACGTCAAGGAATCGCTGGAGACCTCGCCCATCGTGGTCGACGGCGTGATGTTCGTGACCACCTCCTACAGCCACGTCTATGCGCTCGACGCCAAGACCGGCCGCGAGCTCTGGCACTACAATCACAAGATGGGACCGATCACGACCTACTGCTGCGGCCCGAACAATCGCGGCGTCCAGGTCCTCAACGACATGGTCTATCTGGCGACGCTCGATGCAAAGCTGGTCGCACTCAGCGCCAAGACCGGCGACGTGGTCTGGAAGACCGATATCGCCGATCCCGAGTTGGGCTACAGCGAGACGATGGCGCCGACGGTGGTGAAGGACAAGGTGCTGATTGGTACCAATGGCGGCGAGTACGGCATTCGCGGCTTTGTACGCGCCTATGACGCCAAGACCGGCAAGCAGCTCTGGAACTTCAACACCATTCCGGACAGCTCGGTCGGCGTCTGGGCCACCAAGGACGCGACCGGACGCGACATGCATCGCGACATCGCCGCGGAAAAGGAAGCACTCGCCAAGAACGGCGATCCCTTCGCCAAACTCGGCGGTGGCGTCTGGCAGAACCCGGCCGTCGATCTGGCCACCAACCGGATCTATTTCGTGGTCGGCAATCCCTCGCCCGACCTCGACGGCTCGACCCGTCCCGGCGACAATCTCTATACGGACTCGCTCGTCTCGCTCGACCTCGAGACCGGCAAGTATGTCTGCCACTTCCAGTACATCGCCCACGATGTCTGGGATCTCGACGCGGTGAGCCCGCCGGTGCTGGTCGATGTCAAGGACAAGAGCGGCAAGGTGGTCCCCGGCGTGCTCCATGCCGGCAAGACCGGGCACATCTATGTGCACGATCGCAAGGACTGCAGCCTGATCCGCTTCTCCGAGGCGATGGTGCCGCAGGAGAACATGTGGGTGCTGCCGACCAAGGAAGGCGCCCGCATGCTGCCGGGTGCGAACGGCGGCGTCGAATGGTCGCCGATCGCGACCGATCCGAGCCAGTCGCTGGCATATGCCATCAACCTGCATCAGCCGATGACCTACCGTGTCGAGAACTCGCCCTACCCGAACGGCAAGCTGTGGCTCGGGGGTGCCTTTACCGCCATTCCCGGCGAAAAGCAGTCCGGCAACATTACCGCCGTGGACTACAACACCGGCAAGATCAAATGGCAGGTGAAGACGCCGGAGCCGATGATCGGCGGCATCCTGGCGACCGCGGGCGGGCTCGTCTTCACGGGTGAAGGCAACGGCAAGTTCGCCGCCTACAACTCCGCCGACGGCAAGGAGCTCTGGAGCTTCCGCGCCGGCGCCGGCGTCAACGCGCCGCCGTCGAGCTACATGGTGGGCGGCAAGCAGTACATCGTGGTCGGCGCGGGCGGCAACACCCAGGTCAATTTCAAGCGCGGCAACAACATCATCGCCTTCACGCTTGATTGAACCAACAGGCGAGCTTTATCGTGAACCAGGCGGGGCCGTACGCGGCCCCGTTTTCGTTGGAACATACGGATTGTTTTCATGGCGATGAAATTGCGTTCAGTCATCCTGCTCGGACTTGCGCTGAGCGCAGGTGTCGCGCCTGCGGCGGCAGACAGCATCGCCGAAAAGACCGAGGTCTGTGCCGGTTGCCACGGCGCCGACGGCAAACCGGTCGACAAGACAACGCCGGTCATCTGGGGCCAGCTCACCGGCTACATCTACATCCAGCTTCGCGACTTCAAGCGCGGTGACCGCAAGAGCGAAATCATGCAGCCTATCGCATCGGCCTTCGAGAAGGACGAGATGCTGGCGATTGCGGAATATTTTTCGCAGAAGAAGTGGCCGGACCTGGGGCAGCCCCGTGCGCCAAAGGACGTTTCGAGGAAGGCAACCGACGCCGAACATTCGGTCGGCTGCACCGGCTGCCATCTCGAGCAATTTCAGGGCACCAGCACCGCGCCGCGGCTTGCCGGCCAGAGCCGCGAATATCTCGCCAAAACCATGGCCGACTTCCGCACCCGCGCCCGCGGCAACAATCCCGGCATGTCCGACTTGATGATCGCCACGCCGGAGAGCGACCTGGCGGCGCTGGCGGAGTTCCTGGCCGGGCTGTAAGAAGCCGTTCCGTCTCCGTCAATGCGTCAGCAGGCGCTCGCGCAGCGCTGTCAGCGCGGTGAGATCGGCGGCGCGCTTGCCGGCACTGTCACGGAGGGACGGATCGGCGCCTCGCGCGAGCAAGACCGTCACGACGTCGGCCCGGCCACCCTCTGCGGCGATCATCAGCGCGGTGCGACCCCGCGCATCGCGGTCGTCGACATGTGCGCCGCCGTCGAGCAGAAAGGTGACGACCTTCACCACCTCGCCCTGCTCGACCTTCTCGTCCGCCCCGGCCGCCCACATCAGCAGCGTCAACTCGTGCGGATAGCGTGCGTTGACGTCGATGTTGCGCGCAAGCAGTCGCTTCACGATGTCAAGCCGGCCGCCGGCTGCGGCATAGACGATCGGCGGCTTGCCGGTCTCGTCCGCGATGCGCCCGTCGGCGCCGTGCGCGAGCAAAATCTCGACGGTCGCGTCGCTGCCGGCATAGGCCGCCGCAGCTATGGGAGAAATGCCGCTGCGGCCGGTGAGCTTGACGTCGGCTCCACGCTCGATCAGGCGCGCCACCACCGCGGCATGGCCGCGCTCGGAGGCAGCATAGAGCGCGGTCGCGCCGGCAAGATTGCGCGCGTCGATCGGCGCGCCGCGCGCCAGAAGCAGGTCGACCACATCAAGGTTACCAAAGCGTGCCGCGTGGCTGAGCGGCCGTGCCCCAAGGCGGTCGCGCGCGTCGACGGAGGCGCCGGCGTCGAGGAGTTCGGCTTCCAGCGCAAGGCAACCGGAATCGGCGGCCGAAAACAGCAATAGCGACACCTCGATGGCCGTGACCTGCGCCCGGATGCTCTGAAACTGGCGGGTCAGCTCCCGACAGCGCACGGCATCGGCGGCGGCGGCCGGCGAAACGGCCGTGGCGGCTATCACAACCGCCCCCAGCAAGACGGCGCAGCGATACACGGCAGTCACCTCCGTTCGGCACATCCCGGGACGCATAGGTGACACGGTATCGGACCATTGCCAAGGCATCGCAATGCCAGCGGTTGCGGTTTGGCTCATCTCACGCGGGACGCAGTACCCAGTCACGCTCCGTAAACTACGGCGCTTAAGGGAATTTTCCGGCCTCTTCGCTACGCTCGGCGTCCCCGATACGTTGCGTTAAGTGTGTTGCCCGACGAGTTTCCATGTCATCGACCCGCGACAATGAGTTCGGTGCGCGCCGCGAGCTGGCCCCCGCGGCGCTGCTTGCGCTGAGCCAGCTCGCGCTCGACGGCATCGAGCAGGGCGTCTGCGTTTACGACGCCGACAACCGCGTCGTGCTGCACAACCGCCGCTTTCTCGAACTGTCCAGCATGTCGGCCGACATGGTGCTGCCGGGCACGCCGTACCGCGACGTGCTCGCTCACAGCATGAGGCTCGGCAATATCCCGCCGGACGATCTCGATGCACTCCTCGCCTCGCGGCTCGCGCAGATCGCGGCCGGCAAGCCGTTCCGGATCCAGCGGACGGTCGCGAGTGGCCTCGTCCTGGCGCTCGAATTGAAGGCGCTGCCCGACGGCGGCTGGATGATGGTCTGCGACGACCTCAGCCGCCTTGCCCGGCTCGAGACGGAGCTGCGCCTCCAGATCGAACGCAGCCAGCACGCACTCGCCAACATGTCGCACGGCCTCGTGATGTACGACGCCGACAGCCGCGTTGTCGTCTGCAACGACCGTTTCCTGCGCCTGTACAACCTCGACCCCAGAATCGTGAAACCGGGCGTCACGCACAGCGTAACCCTCGATCACTGGCTCGCGCGCGGCAACAAGGCGGACGTGTCGGCGGAGGAGTTTCGCAACGCCCGAATGAACGACATCCGCAACAGGCGACCGAAAGTCGCTCTCGTCACCCGCTACAATGGCCGCAAAGTGCAGGCGGCGTCCCGCTTCCTGCCCGACGGCGGCTGGGTGACGGTGCATGAGGACGTCACCGAGCGGCTGCAATACGAGGAGAGGCTGAAGCAGAAGAACTTCATCCTCGACGCCGCCATGGAGAACATGGCGCACGGTCTCGCCTTCTACGACAGCGACATGCGCCTGCGGATCTGCAACACCACCTACAGGACGATCTACCGGCTGTCGCCGGAAGAGACCGCGCCCGGCACACATCTCGCCGAGCTGATCGAGCGGGCGATCACCAACGGCGCCTTCGCCTCGGAATACAGCCCGCAACAGATCCTGGAAGCGGCCCGCGCCCGGATCGCGATCGGCGATTCCTCGCCGATCCGGCGGCGCATGTCGAACGACACCGTGATCTCGATCCGCTACTGCGTGCTGGCCGAGGGCGGCTTCGTCGCCACCTACGAGGACATCACCGAGCGCGAGCGCGCGATCGAGGAGCTGAGCGAGCAGTATCGCCGCTTCGACGCGGCGCTGAACAACATGGGTCAGGGTCTGTGCATGCTCGATGCGAGCCTGCGCGTCATCGTCTGCAACCGCCGCTACATCGAGATGTACGGCCTGTCGCCCGAAATCGTGAAGCCCGGCGTCTCGATGCTCGAGATCATGGAGCATAGCTGCGAGCTCGGCATCCACCCCAACACCACCGCGGCCAGGCTCTATGCCGATTATGTCGAACGGCTGCGCGAGGGCGAGCATACGCTGCACCGCCATCTCACTGACGGTCGCGTCATCAAGCTCAACCACAAGCGGATGGAGCATGGCGGCTGGGTCGTCACCTATGAGGACGTCACCGAGCGCCACAAGGCCCAGGCCCGCGTCGCGCACATGGCGCGTCACGATTCGCTCACCGACCTGCCCAACCGCACGCTGTTCCGCGAGAAGATGGGCGAGGGGCTAGAGGAGGTCGCGGCCGAGGGCGGCGCCATGGCCGTGCTGTGTTTCGACCTCGACAATTTCAAGACCGTCAATGACCGGCTCGGACACGCCGCCGGCGACCGCCTGTTGCGCTGGGTGGCGGCGCGGCTCAAGGAGAATGCCGGCGAGCACGACACCGTCGCGCGCCTCGGCGGCGACGAGTTCGCCGTGCTCCAGCGCGGCCCGCAGCCACAATCGGCCGAGCAACTTGCGCGCCGTCTGGTCGAGATCATCGGCCGCCCGCCGCCGTTGGAAAACCAGTCGATCCATATCGGCGTGTCCGTCGGCATTGCGGTTGCGCCCGACCACGGGCTCGACGCCGACGAATTGATGAAATGCGCCGACCTCGCGCTCTACCGGGCCAAGGCCAGGGGCCGCGGCGCATATCAGCTGTTCGAGCCCGAGATGGAGGAGCAGGCGCGCAGCCGGCACGCACTCGAGCAGGACCTGCGCGTCGCTCTGGAGAAGGGCGAATTCCACCTGGTGTTCCAGCCGCAGGTGCGGCTCGACACGTCCGGGCTCACCGGCTTCGAAGCGCTGTTGCGCTGGAAGCATCCGTCGCGCGGGTTGGTGTCGCCGGCCGACTTCATTCCGATTGCCGAGGAGACGGGCCTGATCGTTCCGATCGGCGAATGGGTGCTGCGCACGGCCTGCGCCAGCGCGGCCGCCTGGCCCGATGTCACGGTCGCCGTCAATCTGTCGCCGGTGCAGTTCCGCGCGCGCGGGCTGGTGGCGATGGTCACGAGCGCGCTTGCCGAGGCCGGCCTGCCGCCGCAACGGCTCGAGCTCGAGGTCACCGAGACGGCGCTGCTCGACGACAGCGAGGCGACGATCGAGATCCTGCACCAGCTCCGCTCGCTCGGGGTGCGCGTCAGCCTCGACGATTTCGGCGTCGGCTATTCCTCGCTGAGCTATCTGCGCAAGTTTCCGTTCGACCGCATCAAGATCGACCGCTCCTTCGTCGGCACGCTCGGCGAAAGCCCCGAAAGCGTGGCGATCGTCCGCACCATCGCGAGCCTCGGCTCCGTGCTCGGCGTCGAGACCACGGCGGAGGGCGTCGAGACCATCGAGCAGCTCGACTTCGTCCGCGAATGCGGCTGCACCGCGGTGCAGGGCTATTATTTCGGCAGGCCGTGCCCGGCGGCCGAGGTCGGCCGCACCATCGAGACGCTGAACGCGGTGCGGCGCGTGGCGTAAGCTTCCCGAAGCCTGCTTTCGTCCGGCGTGACGCGGTTGCGCCACACCCGCTCCGTAACGCGTGGTCCACTGTCTCACAGGGCCGTTGTTGCCGTCCGCCCCCAGGGATCGTAAACTTGTAACTTCCGGTGGCGTCCGTTCAGGGCCAAGCCCGATCGAATGTCGATCAGCGCGCCAGAGGAATGCCAGTGAAGCACTTGAAGGGCCTGACCGTTGCGGTGGTCGCTCTGCTTGTCTTGCAGATGCCAGTGCCGTTGCTGGCGGAGCAACGGGCCTCGAAGCCGTCGCGGGAGGTGACTATTCCGCTCGACCCGCTGCCCTTTGACTTGAAAGGCTATCTCAGAGAACCGGATGGAGATGGCCCTTTCCCGGCGGTGCTGCTCCTTCCCATGTGTGGCGCCCTGCTCGCCTCCGTCGATCTCGGCTGGGGAGGCACGATTTCATCCTGGGGCTATGTCGTGTTGACGCTGGATGTGTTTACAGCGCGGGGCATCAAGGGCGGAAAGTCTTGTCTTCTTCCTGCGCCTCCCGAAACAGACGAGGATGTCTATCGAGCATTGAACCTGCTGGTCGCGCAGAAAAGTGTCGACCGACGTCGCATTTTCGTCATGGGTTTCGGGCGAAGCGGCTCCGTTGCACTTTCGGCCGTCGAGCGAGACACGGAATTAAAGGCCAGGCACCACTTTCGCGGCGCGATTGCGCTCTATCCCTCCTGCGGCGCCGACATCGGAATCATGCGCGTGGCCAGCTTGGTCATCGTCGGTGCGCGCGACGAGAGCACGTCGGAGGCTTGTCGCAGGATGGCGATGGGGGACGACGACATAGGGATTTCGCGGCAGCGTGGGCAGGGCGTTCCCATCAAGTTTGTCGCTCTCTCCGACGCCTATTCCGGATTCGATATTCCGGCATTCGGAGAGTCGGTCGAGACGCGCGAACGCCGTTTTGAATTTAGCGAATCCGCCACCAGACAATCGAGGGAGATCGTGCGGCAGTTCCTTCGCTCGATCGAACACTAGGGCAGCACCGCGGGTCGATCGCGCAGGACGTTGAGCACGCGATGGGCGACCTCGATCTCCTTCGCCGACATTTCATCCGACAGGCCGCTGCCCCACGGAACCTGCAAGCGGCCGGCGGCGTCGGTGCCCGGCATTTGCGTGGCGTGACCGGGCCACGCTCTCGGCCGTCATGCCCGCTGGGGCCGCAATCCTAGCCCGCTGCAGGCAGCACGCTGTCTGGCGGCGCGCCCCACGGCCGTTCTGCCGACGCCAGCCCGATCAGGCGGCCCTGGATGTAGTCGCAGCCCCAGTCGCGCAGCATGCCGGCGGCCTCCTCGTCCTGCACCCATTCGGCGACCGTCTTGATGTCGAGGCGGCGGGCGAGGTCGATCAGGGTCTGCACGAAGGCGCGGTCGTCGGCGGAATGGACGATGTTCTGCACGAACGCGCCGTCGATCTTGACGATGTCGACACCGAGCTTGCGCAGATTGCGGAACGAGGTGTAGCCGGCGCCGAAATCGTCGATGGCGATACGGCTGCCGAAATGCTTGAGGCGGCCGACGAAGGCGCGGACGTCATCGAGGTCCTGGATCGCGACCGTCTCGGTGATCTCGACGATCAGGCGTTCGGCGACGCCGGGATGGGCACGCATGAGCGACTCGATGCTGGCCCACCAGTCCGGGTCCATCGTCGTGTCCGGCGAGATGTTGAGGCTGAGGTGGACGCCGGGCGCGGCCGCGAGCTCGGCGACCACGAGCTCGAGCACGCGGTGATCGACCAGGCGAATGAGGCCGAGCCGCTCCGCGACCGGCACGATGTCGGGCGCGAGCAGCACCTGGCCGTTGCCCTGGTCCATCCGCACCAGGCATTCGTGGAACGCGCCCTCGCGCGAGGCGACCGAAACCACCGGCTCGTAGGCGAGGCGGATGCGGCGCTCGTTCAGCGCGGTGACGATCTCGTCGGTGACGCGGATGTTGACGCGGCGCTGGGCGTCGCGCGCGGCGTCCGGACGCCACGCGGCGAACGAGCCGGCACGGCGGCGCTTGGCCGCGTCCAGCGTCTCATGGGCACGATTGACGGCCTCGTCGGCGCTGCGGGCATAGCGCGGCAGGCTGACCGCGCCGATCGAAGCGGTGACCGAGACCGGGCCGGATTTCGTCGGCACCACCTCGTCGCGGATGCCGGCAAGGAAACGCTCGGCGGCGACGTTCATGTCGTCGATGGTGCAGTTCTTCAGGATCAGGCCGAACTTGTTGCCGGAAAAACGGCCGAGCACGTCGCCGCCGCGCAGCCGCGCGCGGATGCGCCCGGCGATGTCGAGGATCACCGCGTCGGCCACGTCGAAGCCGAAGGCGTCATTGACGCGGGCGAGATGATCGATGCCGACCAGCATGAAGGCGGCGGTCGAGCGAAAGCGGGTCGTCTCCTCGATCGCTTCGGCGAGCGCGGCGATCAGGTGGGAGCGGTTGAGCTCGCTGGTCAGGGGATCGAGCCGGGCCTGCTTCGCCAGTTCCTCGTCGCGCACATGACGCTCGTTGTTGATGCGGACGGAGCCGATCGCGCGGATGGGACGGCCATCGGGGCCGGCGAACCAGCGGCCGGTCTCCTCGATCCAGATCACGGCATCGGAGGCGCTCATGCGCACGCCGTATTCGACCCGGTAGGGCGTGCCGTCGGCACCATGGACGGCGGAGGTCTGCGCCAGCGCCGCGGACCGCACCGACTGCCCCGGCTCGATCAGCTTGGCGAATTCGGCGCCGGTCGCGAGCCGTTCGGCCGGGATGCCGGGAAAGACGGCGCCGACCTGCTCACCCCAGACGATGGCATCGCTGGCGATATCCCAGGCGAACACGGCCTGGCCGAGCACGGCGAGGATGTCGGAGGCTTGCGGCAATGCAGGGGTCAAAATCGCCTCGTTTCGGGACAGCGGTGAGTCCTGTGCTGGCACAGGATACGGCCAGATTCGCTCCCGACCCTAGGCAAAGTTCATAAACAATTTGGAAACCACGTTGCGAAACCAGCTGGGAACCAAACCGACCCGCGCGGCATAGGCCTTGCGAGTACATGACACGCACCGGCGCCCGCGTCCCGAAACGCGACAGGCCGGATCAACGGTGATCGCGATGTTGGGTACTGATCGCTTGGACGAGACGGACGGCGGCACCGGCACGGCCCTGGTGCCGATGACGCCGACATTGCAGTGGATCCACAAGGCGCCGCTGCCGCGCCCGGATCCGAGCTTCGTCGCCCAACTCATCGCCACTGCCGAGCACGCCCCCCAGACAAGCCGGCTGCGCCGCGCCAGGCCTGAGGATGCGCAAGAGGCCTATACCGGCAAGCGCGCGCTGGAGAGCGTTGCTGCCCGCACGCGGCAAGTGGTGTGAAGCCTCAGCGCGGCGCTTCGGACGAGGGAATTTCCGGCGCGGTGCCCGGAGCAGGCTTCGGCGCGGGGTGATCCATCAGAACGGATTCGGCTACCGATCGCGCCGATGACGCAGGCGCGGCCGGTGCGGGCTCGAACATCGCATCCTCCGGCGGCGTCTCGGCCTGCTGCCGCCTGGCCTTGCGCGACGCCGGCGCCGTCTCGGCGGCGACATAGGCGATGCGGCGGCGGCTCCGCTGGGCGATGCCGCCGAGGAAATCGGCCATTGAGAGCAGAACCAGCAGGAAGAAGGTCGAGTTGCCGAATTTGGGCCACAGCACGAATTCGGCGGCGGCCGCCCCGAACAGGATCAGCGACAGCAGGTGATCCATCAGGAACTTTGCGCCGGGCCGCGCGCCCTTGACCACCTCGAGCAGCAGCAACAGCACGCCGAGCGCGAGCAAGAGATCGGCGAGCGTCACCGGCCAGGCCTCGCCCGTGATCATCGGCACCTTGAACAGCACGTCCGTGAAGGACACGCTGGGCATCAGGAAGGCGATGATGTTGTAGACCGCGAGCGGAATCAGAAGCAGCGGGAAACCGACCATCGGCGGAGTGCCTTCTCGATGAAGAGGTCCGGGCAGGACAATGCGGCGGCGAAGCATTTGCTCCGCCGCCGTCACCGTCATAACTCAGGGAGTGGCCGAAATCAGGCGGGCCATGCCCGCCCGAGGATGGCCGTCCTCAGGACTCTTTCTTCTTCAGGACCTGCCGGCCCTTGTACATGCCGGTCTTGAGGTCGAGATGGTGCGGACGACGGAGCTCGCCCGAGTCCTTGTCTTCCACGTAGGTGGGCTTCTTGATGGCGTCTGCCGAGCGGCGCATGCCACGGCGCGACGGCGAGGTTTTTCTTCTCGGAACGGCCATTTCAATATCCTCTAGGGATTGGTGTCATCAGGGCATCGTCCGCGTGGGGACGGCTCAGCACCCGCAAATAACGAGGCGAGCTGAATGCCGATCAAGGCCGGGCTTATAGAGGAAGGCTGGCCGTAAAGCTAGGCTCTTGGACCGGAAAATGCGCCCGAAAAGGGCCCAAAAATCAGCGATTTTCCCGCCAGCAGGTCAAAAGCGAGCCCGCCTGCGCCCTTGCCGCATAGGTCGCGGCCAGCCGCCGGACGCCGGGACCAGGGGTCCTGGCGCTGCGCTTGACGGGATTCGGCAGGATCGAGGCCAGCAGCGCGGCCTCCCGCGGGGAGAGGTTGGCGGCCGATTTGCCGAAGGCATAGGCGCTGGCCGCCTCGACGCCGAACTGCCCTTGGGGGCCGAGTTCGGCGATGTTGAGGTAAATCTCGAGAATCCGCGCCTTGGGCAGCACCAGGTCGATCCACAGGGCCAGCGGGAATTCCAGACCCTTCCGGATGAAATCCCGCCCCTGCCAGAGGAACAGGTTTTTCGCGACCTGCTGGGTGATGGTGGAGGCGCCGCGGAACGGGGTGCCGTCCTCCCTGGCGTCGTCGATCGCCTCGCGCAGCGCACCCCAGTCGATGCCGCGATGCTTGCAGAAATGGGCGTCCTCGGCCGCCACCACCGCGCGCGGCAGGGAGGGCGACATCGCCGCCAGATCGATCCATTGTCGCTGCATCGGCGCGCCGCGAAGCGACCGCCAGGCCATCAACGTCGAAACGGGATGGCCGGTGCGGTAGAACGGCGCGATCACATAGGGCGCGAGCAGTGCGACCGCGAGCATCACCAGCAGGATCTTAACGACGCGCAAAGCGACCTTTCCGGCGCAAAAACCACTACGGCCACGGGTCCGGCCATTAAGTCTGTGATAATTCGGCTCTTTTCCAGCACTTTTTAAGCCGTCCAAACGATTGACTGGGGCGGGCGCATAAAGGATTGTCCGGCCGAATTTTTGTTCTGGAGCCCTTCTTGATGACCGGCACGTCCCCGTCCGATTTCACCAAGCGTCTGGACAAGACCGCCGACGACACCGAGGCCCTGCTCGGGCGCCTGCTGTCGGACGACATCCTGCCCGATGAAATCGCCCGGCCCAAGCGACTGATGGACGCAATGCGCTATTCGAGCCTGAACGGCGGCAAGCGCCTACGGCCGTTCCTTGTAGTCGAGAGCGCGGCCGTGTTCGGCGTCCCCCGCGAGGCCGCGCTGCTCGTCGGCGCCGCGCTCGAATGCATCCATTGCTATTCGCTGATCCACGACGATCTGCCGGCGATGGACAATTCGGACCTGCGCCGCGGCCGCCCCACCCTGCACAAGCAGACTGACGACGCGACGGCGATCCTTGCCGGCGACGGTCTCTTGACGATCGCGTTCGACATCGTCACCCGCGACGAAATCCATCGCGACGCCAATGTGCGGCTGCTGCTGACGCGCGCGCTGGCGCGCTGCGCCGGCATCGGCGGCATGGTCGGCGGCCAGATCCTCGACCTCGCTGGCGAAGGCCGCTTCGGCGGCAACGAGCCGATCGATGTCGCGCGCATTCAGCAGATGAAGACGGGCGCGCTGCTGCGCTTCGGCTGCATCGCCGGCGCCCTCCTCGGCCAGGCCTCGCAAAGGGAATACCAGGCGCTCGACGATTACGGCCGCGCGCTTGGCGAAGCCTTCCAGATCGCCGACGACCTGCTCGACGTCGAAGGCGATGCCGCCGCCCTCGGCAAGCCAGCCGGCGCCGATGCGGCGCTCGGCAAGACCACCTTCGTCACCCAGCTCGGCATCGAAGGCGCCAAGCAGCGCGTGCGCGACCTGCTCGCGCGCGCCGACAGCGCGGTGTCGATCTTCGGCGATCGCGCCGCCGTGCTGCAGGCCGCCGCGCGCTTCGTCGCCGAGCGCAAGAACTAGCGCGAACCGATGACGGCCGGCGGAAAAGAAGACCCCGTCCTCGTCCGCTTCCGCCAGATGTCGCGACCGGTGCGGCTGATCTATGCGCGGCCGCGGACCTTCATCGCGCTCACGGCCGGCGTCCTGGTCTGCCTGCTCGTGCCGGGCTCGCACCGGCTGGTGACGCGGCTGCTGTTCGGCTGGGATGCGCTGATCGCCGTCTACCTGGTGCTGGTCTATGCCATGATGCTGTGCAACGACCACCAGCACATCCGCCGCGCCGCGGCGATGCAGGACGACGGCCGCTTCGTGATCCTTCTGGTGACGGCGATCGGCGCCTTCGCCGGCATCGCGGCGATCGTCTCCGAGCTCGGCACGCCGCATCGCGGCGTTCTGGAGCTCTCCGTCGCGATCACGACCATCGCCTTGTCATGGGCCGCCGTGCACACGACGTTCGCGCTGCATTACGCGCATGACTACTATCGGCAGGCAAAGCCCGGCGGGCTCCATTTTCCGAGCGGCGACAAGGAAGACCACGCCGACTACTGGGACTTCGTCTATTTCTCCTTCGTCATCGGCATGACCGCGCAGGTCTCCGACGTCGGCATCACCGACAAGACCATCCGCCGCACCGCCACCGCGCACGGCATCGTGTCCTTCATCTACAACACGGCCTTGCTGGCGCTCATGGTCAACATCGCGGCGAGCGCGATCTCGAACTGACGATCCCAGAGCTGTCAGTTGCACACCTCGGCATTGGCGTCGTTGCCGGGGCCGCCACCGCCGCGATATTCGAGATGGCAGCCGCGGTTGACCGGACGGCAGCCAGTGCTGTTGCAGAACACCTGCCCGCCACCCTTGGCGCGGGCGGCACGAGGAGGCGCAGCAATTCCCGAAGCGGCTCCATAGCCAAAGCCGGTCGCCGCTCCAGCAGCCGGACCGTCGGACTGGCGGCGCTGCCGCGCCGGACGGTCGTCGCCATCATCGCGCCGCGAGGTCTTCGGCGTCGCCGGCTTTGCGGCACGCTTCTTCTCGCATTCATTGTCGTCGTTGAGCATATAGCCGTCACCGCAGACGATCCTGGTGCAGGTGTCGCCGTCGGCCTTGAAGCCGTGCTCGCAGACCAGCGGGCAGACACGGGACTGCTTTGACTTGACGGCATCGAGCGCATCGGTGCTCGCCAGCTTCACGTCGAGGCTGGTGCCGGCATAGCGGTTGAACTGCGACAGCGAGCGCTGCGAACCCGCGCCCCAATTGCCGTCGACGGCGCCGGAGAGGCAGCCGACGCGAACGAGCTCGCTCTGCACCAGGCGGCTGAGATCGGCCGGCGCAGGTGCGGCCGGCCCGGTTGCGGCCGGCGCGGTCGGGGGCGGCAGCGCGGCGACGTTAGTGCTGGCCGGACCGGGGACCGGCACACCCGGATTGTCGGGGACCAGGACAATGGCCCGCCCCGTTTCGGCGGCAGCCACCTGCTGCTGGGCCTGTTCCTTGGTCCTGCGCGCATCGAGCTGCGCCTGCTCGGCGAGCTTTGCCGCGGCTTCGGCCGCGGCCGTGGCCGGCGCATCCTTCTGGGTGCTAGAGGCCGCGAGACGATCGCGCTCGGCGTCCGCCTGCTTCGCCTTGTCGATCGCGGCCTCATGGGCCTGCTCGGCGGACATCTTGTCGAGCTGCAGTTTGGCAAGATTGGAATAGAAGCCGTCGGGGTGCTGCGCCAGGAAGGCGTCCCACGCGGCCTTGTTGCCGAGCTGGAGCGCGAGCTCGTAGTCGCGCCGGATATCCACCTGCGGATCGGCGGGCCGGCCGGGGGCCATCGCGGCGACCTTGCCTGGAACCAACGGCACATCCTCGCCCCCCAGCGAGCCATAGACGAACGGCTCCTGGCTGTTGTTGGTCGCCTTCAGGACGTCATCGCGCACGAAGCCGAAGGCGCGGCGGACGTCGAGGCCGGGCTTGGTCAGATACTTCGACAGCGCGATCGTGAACGGGCTATTGTTGCCATTGCCGTCCTGCGCGATCGAACCGGCCTTCGCCGAATAGGCAATCAGCGTATTGGAATTGCTGGGCTCGATCCGGGCCAGCCCGCGGCCGACGCCGCGCGAGGCCACCGTGCGCTTCATGGTCCGGCTGAACGGATTGTCGCGGCATGCATCGAGGATCACCAGCCGGAGCTGCTTGGCGGGTTCGATTGTGACCAGGACGCGGTCGAGCGAGAACGCTTCATCGAAAATATCGGTGTCGCGCTCGAGCCTGGCATCGACCGGGATCAGATAGTTGCTGCCATCGACCTCCATGCCGTGGCCTGCATAATAGATCACCGCGACATCGGCATCGCGCGCGGAATCGGCAAAGGAACGCAGCGCTTGCCGCGTCTGCGGCGCGGTCAGATCGTTCCGGGCATCGACGATGTCGAACCCGGCATCCTGCAGCGCCTTCGCCATCAAGGCACCGTCGTTCACGGCATTGGCAAGCGGGGGCACGCTCTGATAGGCGGAATTGGCGAGCACCAGCGCCACGCGCTTTTCGGCGAGAGCGGGTCCGGCCGCACTGAACAGCAGCGCCAAAGTGAGGAGAAACGGGCTGAGTCTGAGCAGATTGCGCATGACACGACTTCCAGAAGTTCGGGGCGGTTCGCGCCCTCCGGGATTGCGTTAGCAAGGTCCGCCGTTCGCGCCTGTGAGGAAGGTCACGAAGACCGCGTCCACCACATGCCGAGTCCTCCTTTTGTTAGTCGTTCCAGGACGATGAGGGTTCGCCGGGTCCGGTCACAGCCATGCGAGTGAGGTTCCTCTAGGTCACCCGATATGTTCCCGATATTGCGGCAGATTGTCGGTGATCTCGTGCCACGCAGCCTTGGAGCCGACGAAAATGTGAGCGGTGGGCCGGATCGAAGGGGCGCCGACCAGGGTTCCCATGGCGACATGGACCCATTTTCCATCGCGCACCCGGGAATAGAGCAGCGAGCCGCAGCGGGCGCAATGCGCGTCATGGGTGACGTCGTCCCCGAAAATGGTGCGCTGGTCCGCGCCCCGGACGAGGCGAAGCTTGTCCTGCTCGATCCCGGCGAATGGCTTGAAGGCGGCGCCGGTGGTGCGGCGGCAGTTCGAGCAGTGGCAGTTCAAGGCATAGGAGAACGCGTCCACGACCTCATAGCGCACGGCGCGGCAATAGCATTCGCCGATCAGGATGCGAGCGTTCGATTCCTGGAATGCGGCCATGATGAAATCCTCAGCTGAGCGGCGAAGTCACCCATAGCGCAATTATGCGCGCACGACTAAGTTCGTCGCGAACAAACATTCGGGAGGATGACCGATGGGCTATGACCGTTCGAGCGTCGAGGCCGTGGTGCAGGGCTATTTCGATGCGCTTTACGAGGGCGACGCCGACAAGCTCGGCGCGGTGTTTCACCCTTCCGCCGATCTGCGCTGGGTCGAAAAGGGCGAGCTGAAGATCCTGACCGTGCCGGACTGGCTCGCCTGGGTGAAGAAGCGCGCCTCCGCCAAGGCCGAAGGCAAGCCGCGCGAGGATTTCATCGTCACCATCGACCGTTCGGACGACAAGACCGCCTTCATCAAGGTCAAGTGCCAGCTGCCGCCGCGCTACTTCACCGACTATCTGGTCGCGATGAAGCTCGCCGACGGCTGGCAGATCGTGTCGAAGTCGTACCGTTATGATTTGAAGGAGTGAGGAGTTTTCTTCAATGCCTCTCGACCGCCGCTCGCTGCTCGCCTCGCTGTGCTGGATGGCTGCGTCCCCCGCGCTCGCAGCGGAGGCGCCGCCCGAACTCGAAACCTACGAGCGCGAGAGCGGCGGGCGGATCGGACTCTATGCCGAAAATCTCGCAACCGGCGCAAGGCTTGCCTGGCGCGCCGACGAGCGGTTCGTGATGTGCTCGACATTCAAGGCCTCGCTCGCAGCCTGCGTGCTGGCCAGGGTCGATCGTGGCGAGGAGCGGCTTGCGGCCATGATCCCCTATGGCCAGGCCGACCTGCTCGACTACGCGCCGGTCGCCAAACAAAACCTCACCGCCGGCGCGATGTCGGTCGCCGATATGTGCAAGGCGATTGTCGAGCTCAGCGACAACACCTGCGCCAATTTGCTGCTGGCGCGGATCGGCGGCCCCGGCTCGCTCACGGCGTTCTGGCGGTCGCTCGGCGACACCACCTCGCGGCTCGACCACAACGAGCCCGAGCTCAACCGTTCGCCGCCCGGCGATCCCCGTGATACGACGACGCCGGCGGCGATGGCCGGCATTCTGCGGCGGCTGCTGGCGGGCGAGGCACTGTCGCCGGCCTCGCGCAGCCAACTCACCGAATGGATGGTGGGCTGCAAGACCGGCGCGAACCGGCTGCGTGGCGGCCTGCCGGCCAGCTGGACGATCGGCGACAAGACCGGCAACAATGGCAAGGACGCATCGGGCGACATCGCGGTTGCCTGGCCGAAATCCGACACGCCGATCCTGATCGCGGCCTATACCCAGGGCGGCGCGCCGGGTGCCGCGCAGCTCGAGGCGGTGTTCGCCCGCGTCGGCCGCATGGTAGCCGAACGGCTGGCGTGAGCCGCGCTGCATTGACCTTGTGGCCGCTTCCGGGCCAAGACAGGTCATGATCGCAGCGAAATTTCAGACCTTTCTCATCCTGCTCGCCGTGCTTGCAGGCGCGGCGCTGGTCGCGCGCCGCTTCAACATCGCGCCCGCCATTCTCCTGATGCTCTCCGGCGTCGGCCTCGCCTTCGTGCCGGGCATGCCCCCGGTCGAGCTGCCGCCGGAACTGGTGCTGCTGATGGTGCTGCCGCCGCTGATCTACTCGGCGAGCGTCGCCATGAGCTGGCGCGAGTTCAAGAACAATCTGCGGCCGATCGTGCTGCTTGCGGTCGGCGCGGTGATCTTCACCGCGGCAATGGTGGCGGCCGCCACGCATTATCTGATCGGCCTGCCCTGGGCCATCGGCTTCCTGCTGGGTGCCATCGTCGCCCCGCCCGACGTGGTGGCGCCGCTCGCGATCGCGCACCGGCTGAACCTGCCGCGCCGGCTGCTGGTAATCCTCGAAGGCGAAGGGCTCGCCAACGACGCCACCGCGCTGATCCTCTACCGTTTCGCCCTGGCCGCCATCATGGTCGGCCATCTCTCGCTGCCGCTGGCGGCCGGCGAATTCTTCCTGATCGTCGCCGGCGAGATCGCCTTCGGTGTCGGCGTCGGCTGGCTCTCGCTGCGCTTCCGCAAATGGTCCGGGGATCCGCGGGTCGAGCTGACGCTGTCGCTGATCACGCCCTACGTGTCCTACTGGCTGCCCGAGCATGTCGGCGGCTCCGGCGTGATCGCGACGGTGGCCTGCGGCCTCTATGTGAGCTGGAACGGGCCGCTGCTGATCTCGTCGGCCACACGCTTGCAGGGCATCTTCTTCTGGGATCTCGTGATCTACCTGATCGAGGGCCTGCTGTTCCTGCTCACCGGCTTCCAGATGCGCGCGCTCTACGAGAAGTCGAAGGCGTTTCCGCTCGACGACATCATGATCGCGACCGCCGTGGTCATGGTCATCGTCGTGATCGCGCGCTTCGCCTGGCTCTACCCCGCGACCTATCTGCCGCGGCTGCTCAGCAGGTCGCTGCGGGAGCGCGATCCGTCGCCGCCATGGCAATGGCCGTTCGTGCTCGCGTTCACCGGCGTGCGCGGCGCGGTGTCGCTCGCCGCGGCGCTGGCATTGCCGTTCACGCTGCCGGGCGGCGAGGCTTTCCCCTATCGCGACCTGATCCTATTCGTCGCCTTCGGCGTCATCTTCATCACGCTGATCGGTGTCGGCCTGACGCTGCCGCCGGTGGTGCGCCGGCTCGGCGTCGCGGAAGCCGGCCGCAACGAGCATGTCAGCGAGCACGAGGCCGAGATCGCGGCACGCCGCCAGGCGCTCGATGCGGCGCTGAAATCGCTCGACGCGCTGAGCGAGGAAAAAGAAGTGTCCGAGGAGGTGATGCGGCTCCTGCGCGCGCGCCACGAAATCCGCGTCACCCAGCTGCCGGATTCACTCGATCCCGCGCGCCACGACGTCTCCGCCGCCGGCACCGCGCTGACCCGCGACCTGATCGCCGCCGAGCGCAAGTTCATCCACGACCTCCTGCGCGACGGCCAGATCACCGACGAGACACGGCGCCGGATCGAGCGCGACCTCGATCTGGAGGAGGCGAGCCTGGCCAACCGGGAGTACCGCGGAATGCCGCTGTAACCTCTCGTCATTGCCTGGATGCCGAGCAAAATCACCGCCTCTCGCAATACTCCCCCATCGCCGCCGTCACGGCCGTCGCGATCAGCTCCCGCCGCTCCGGCGAGTTCATCGCCATCTCCTCGTCGCGGTTGATAATCGAGCCGGCCTCCAGCAGCACGGCGGCGCTTCTCGTCTGCGACAGCACGACGAGCCCGTCATAGCGGTAGACACCGACATCCTTGTCGAGAAGCTGGCGGCGATAGCGACCCATCACCGGCATTGTATATTGGGTCGCATATTGCAGGCCGCGCCCCTTCAGCTCCCGGCCGAGCAGCCGGGCGAAGGCGAGGCTGGCGCGGAAGCGCGGATTGCGCTCGGACACGAACAGCGAATGGCCGCTGAAGCGGTCGCTGAAGAAGCTCCTCGAGCCGTCGAACTCCCATTCCTCGAGCAGCTTGTCCGGCACGGAATCGTGATGGATCGACAGGAAGAAATCGGCATGGAGCCTGTCGGCGGCGGCGACGCGCCTGAGCAGGCTGATCCTCGCCTTGCCTTCGGTCACCAGCACCCGCGTCGCGGCAAAGCCTGCCGACTTCAGCCGTTCGCCGATCAGCTTCGCAAGGTTCAAATTGAAGCCAAACTCCACGTCGTTGCGCGCGCCGGTCGCGCCCTGCGATTCGGATGTGTGTCCGACGTCGAGAATGATCCGGAAACTGCGCGGCTCGCATGTCGCCGGCGCCTTGTGCCTCGCCTTCGCGGCCTTGCGGGCCGGCGCGGCGACGCCTGCGTCGCTCGCGAGCGACGACGCGACGAGCGACAGCACGACCGTCGCAACGATGGCTCGGTTGAGCCGCAAGCGCTACTCCGCAGCCGCGATCTGCGGGCGGCCGACGAAGCCCGCGACGTCGCCGAAGCGTTCCAGCATCACCGCGGGCAGGTCCTTCGATTTGTGGGTGACGCAGGCGCCGGAGCGGACCGCACAGCGATCCTGATGCGCGGCCTGCGGCGGCGGCTCGCCCTGCTGCAGCGCGCGCGCCAATTCCATCACGACCTTCCGGAAATGCATGATGCCGAGATCGGTCGGGCCGAGGTGCTCGCGGGTGCGGTCGGCGATCGGACCCTGGCTGTCCTGCACGGCGGCGTCCTGCTCGGACACGCCCTTGATGCCGGTGTAGCTTTTGGTCTTCTGCAGCTTGCGATCAATCAGATAGTCGTTGCCCTTGTGGCGCAGCGGCAGGTAATTGTCGTCGACCTCGGCGATGACGCCGTTGCCGCGATCGAAGGCGTCGCGCTCTCCTTGCGTCAACGGCCGCTCCGGATGCCAGACATAGGTGTAGATCCAGCAATTGGTGTCGGTGACGGGTACGAAGGTCTGGCCGAAGATGTTTTCGCCGGGCATCGCGCTCGGAGCGTAGGCATGGAACGGCATCAGGAACTGCGCGATGCGCCAGTAGATATTGTCGCTGCCCGTGAGCCGGCCGCCGGCGATCGTCAGCCCCGCCTCGTGCGGGCTGACCTTGATCACGGGGCGCGGATCCTCGGCAATCCAGCGCATGTGATCCGTGCTCATGCGCACCAGCGGATTCACAAAATGCTTCTTGATGTCCAGGATCTCGTCCTCCTCCTTGTCGAAGGCGAGATGGGCGAAGGTGAAATGCGCGGTGTCGATCGAGCCTTCCAGCGCCTGCACCCAGTTGCAGTCCTGCCATTTCTTGCTGACGTAGCGGTGCGAGGCCGGCAGCAGCGCCATTTCGAGATCGGGCAAGTCGGGCATGGCCTCCGCCGGGCCCATATAGGCCCAGATCATCTCGCCCCATTCGCGCGCCGGATAGGACTTGATGCGGATCAGGTCTTTTGCGTTGAGATCGGGATAGGAGGTCGGCATGTCGACGCAAGCCCCGTCGGTGTCGAACTTCCAGCCGTGATAGACGCAGCGGATGCCGCATTCCTCGTTGCGGCCGAGCCAGAGATTGGCGCCGCGATGCGGGCAGTACTGGTCGACGATCCCGACGACGCCGCGCGTGTCGCGAAAGGCGAGCAGCTCCTCGCCGAGGACAACGATCTTTTTCGGCGCACCGTCGGGCTCGGGGAGTTCTTCGGACAGAGCCACGGGAATCCAGAACCGCCGCAGCAGTTCGCCCATTCCCGTCCCGGGCCCGGCTTCGGTCAGGAACTTGTTGTCCTCGGCGCGGAGCATGGCGAATTCTCCCGGCGTTGTTTTCGGGAAGATTGGCGCGCGGGCGGCAGAACGTCAACGCAAGAACGGCTTCTCACACCGGCCGCTCGCCTTTCACCGTCACCCGCGTGCCCGAGCGCGTGTGCGGCCAGTAGTCCCACATCGCGCGGTGCTGGGTGCAGCGATTGTCCCAGAAGGCGATCGCGTTCTCGGTCCAGCGGAAGCGACACTGGAACAACGGGTTCTCGGCGTGCTGGTAGAGATAGGCGAGCATCGCGTCGCTCTCGTCGCGCGGGATACCGTTGATGTGGCGGGTGAAGCCGCGGTTGACGTAGAGCGCCTTCTTCCCCGTCACGGGATGCGTGCGCACAACCGGATGCTCCGCGCTCGGATAGGAGGGACGATCGGCGACGCCGTAATTGGCATAGAGCCCGCGATAGATCGGCTCACCGTCATGCAGCGCCGTCAGCCCGTCGAGATAGGCCTTCATGCGATCCGACAGCGCCTCATAGGCCGCGTACATGTTGGCGAACAGCGTGTCGCCGCCGCGCGGCGGGCATTGCTTGATGTAGAGGATCGAGCCCATTGGCGGTTCGAGGTCGCAGGACACATCGGAGTGCCAGCCCTCGCCATTGGCACGTGGCGAGTTCTTGTCGGCGTAGATCTTCATCAAGGCCGGATCTTCGTCCTCGTGGGGAGCTGCGGGATGGAAATGCAGCTCGCCGAACCTGCGGCCGAAAGCGAGATGCTGCTTCGGCGTGATGCTCTGGTCACGGAAGAAGATGACGAGGTTTTCGGCCAGCGCGCGGTGGATCTCGTCCATCTGCCGGTTGGAGCGCGCGTCGTCCGAGACGAGCTTGCCGATATCGACGCCGGAGATTTCCGCACCGATGATCGGCGTGAGCTTCTCGACCGCAATGGTCTCGTAAGGAGCGCCGTCCTCCGCCATGTGGCGGTAGCGCGGGCCCTGCTTGCCGGCGAGTGAGCTCATGGATGTTGTCTCCCGATCATTCTTGATTGGAGACATCGTAGCGCGCGGTTATGGATGTGCAATCTGCGCAGCAAACATCGGTGTCGTCCCGGCGAAAGCCGGGATCCATAGCCACCGAACGGAATTTGGCGAGGGCTCGGAGCTACTAGCTCGCGCCATAACCACGGCCTGTGGGTATGGGTCCCGGCCTTCGCCGGGACGACAGCGGAGTGTGCCGCGCTAACGGAGTGAAATCACTCCGCCGCGGTCACCGGCGCTTTCGCGCCCTGGCCGTAGCGCTGGTCGATGTAGTCGATCACCAGCGCCTTGAAGTCGGCGGAGATGGTCGGCCCGCGCAGCGTGCGGAACTTCTTGCCGTCGACGAACACCGGCGCGGCCGGCGCTTCGCCCGTACCGGGCAGCGAGATGCCGATATTGGCGTGCTTGGATTCGCCGGGGCCGTTGACGATGCAGCCCATCACCGCGACGTTGAGCTCTTCCACGCCGGGATATTTGGTCTTCCAGGCCGGCATCTCGTCGCGGATGAAATCCTGGATGGAGCGGGCCAGCTCCTGGAACGTGGTCGAGGTGGTGCGGCCGCAGCCGGGGCAGGCCGCAACCAGCGGCACGAAGGTGCGGAAGCCCATGGTCTGCAAGAGCTCCTGGCCGACCTGCACCTCGCGGGTGCGGTCGCCGCCGGGCTCCGGGGTCAGCGAGATGCGGATGGTGTCGCCGATGCCCTGCTGCAGCAGGATGCCGAGCGCGGCCGAGGACGCGACGATGCCCTTGGTGCCCATGCCGGCCTCGGTGAGGCCGAGATGAATCGCATAGTCGGAGCGCGAGGCGAGATCCTGATAGACCGCGATCAGGTCCTGCACGGCCGAAACCTTGGCCGACAGGATGATGCGGTCCTTGGGCATGCCGAGCTCTTCGGCGCGCGCGGCCGAGAGCAGCGCCGACTGCACCATGGCTTCGCGCGTCACCGCGCGGACGTCGCGCGGATTGGCCGATGCGGCGTTCTCGTCCATCAGCTTCGTCAGAAGCTCCTGGTCGAGCGAGCCCCAATTGGCGCCGATGCGCACCGGCTTGCTGTTCCTGTTAGCGATCTCGATGATGTCGGCGAACTGGGTGTCGCGCTTGTCCTTGAAGCCGACATTGCCGGGATTGATGCGGTACTTGGCGAGCGCCTCGGCGCAGGCCGGATAGGCCGCCAGCAGCTTGTGGCCGATGTAATGGAAGTCGCCGATCAGGGGCGTAGTGATGCCGCGCTTGGCGAGGCCGTCGCGGATGTGCGGAACGGCGGCTGCGGCCTCCTCGCGATCCACCGTGATGCGGACCATTTCGGAGCCGGCGCGCGCGAGCGCTGCGACCTGGGCAATGGTGCCGTCGATGTCGGCGGTGTCGGTGTTGGTCATCGACTGCACGACGATCGGCGCGCCGCCGCCGACGGCGACGTCGCCGACCTTGACCTGGGTGGTCCGGTGCCGGGGCGCCGGGCCCGCGAGGTCTGAATCGAGGGGATTTTCGAGCTTGTTCATGGGGTCCAGATATCAGGTTTTGGTGACGTTCAGCAATGCATCGCGCGGCGCCGCGGCCGTTGGGCGGTATCCCTTTGAATTCGAAGTTCGCCTCCCTCGGGGCGCCACTGAGCGAACTTCGAATTCAAAGGGATACCAAGAACTTATGAATCGAGTGCGGCCTCCGGTTCAGGAGCTCCCTTACGAGCTTGCGGCACCGGGAGAGGGAGCTCCTGAACGGCCGCACTCGGACGGTTAACCAGAAAAAGCCCTGCAATTACAAGGACGGCAGCCGCCCCGAAGGTCAGGCTCAGGCTGTCATGCATGATGAAATAACTACCCACCACGCCAAACAAAGGGGTGATGAAGGTAAAGGCCGACAATTTGCTGGCCGAATAGGCCTTCACCAGCGCGAACCAAAGCGTGAACGTGGTTCCGACCACCCAGACCGCCTGAAAGGCCATCAAGCCGAGGGAGAGCGGCGACGGCGTATGGGTGATGGTCTCGCCGAACAGCCAGGCCGCCAGCCCCAGGATCGGGACCGAGATCGCGACCTGATAGCCCAGAGCCTTCTCGGGTGCGGCAAGGCCAAGCCGTGTCGACTTGGCGACCAGGGTCGTCGCCGCCCACAGCCCGGCGCCACCGACGATCATGAGGTCGCCGAGCAGCACATACGAATCGACATTGGGCTGGGGCACGCCGATCGCCAGCGCCACGCCGGCAAAGCTCACGCCGAGGCCCAGCCATTGCGTACCGGTGAGCCGCTCACCGAGGATCTGGTAGGAGCCGAGTGCGACGAAGAACGGCGCCGTGTAGAGGAACACGACCGCGCGGGACGCCGAGGTGAAGCGAATGCCCTGATAGATCAGCACGAACTCGATGCCGAACATCAGCCCGGCGACGACGCCCGGCTTCCACGTGCCGTCACGCTCGAAGAATTTGACGCCGCGCAGGGTGCCGACGAGGAACAGCACCGGCAGCGCCCCCATCGAGCGGATCATCGCCTGCAGCATCGGCGGCACATCCGGCAGCACCAGCTTCACCGCGATCTGGTTGAAGCCCCAGGTCAGGCACAGCATGAGCATCAGGGCGATGGCGCCGGCACTGAGGGGGCGGCCGGCGGACGGTAAGGCTTGAGGTGCGGACATGTCTTCCCGGGATCCGGCTTTGCGCCGTTGTTGCTTCAAGAGGTTTTTTGACAATGGGTGCAGACGCCCGTGATCTCGACCACGGACAATTTCGGGGCGAAGCCTGACGCTCGCGCCGCGGCGTTGAGGTCGCCAGCGAAGGATCCCGACGGGATCTCGCCGACCAGGCCACAGCGCTCGCAGATCAGGAACGCCACCGCCGAGGTCGCGTCGTGGTCGTGGGCGGCGCAGGCGAGGTAGGCGTTGCGGCTTTCGATGCGGTGGACGAGGCCGTTGGCCATCAGGAAATCGAGCGCGCGATAGACCGTGATCGGGGCCGGCCGCGGCATCGATTTCGCCAGTTCGTCGATCACCTCATAGGCCCCGAGCGGGCGGTGGCTGGACAGCAGCGCACCCAGCACCTGGCGGCGTATCGGTGTGAACTTCTGCGCCCGCTGCTCGCAAACCTCCTCGGCATGCGCCAGCGCGTCCGCGGTGCAGCGGCCGTGATCATGGTCGGGCGCGGGAAAGGCCGGTTTTGCGAGGGTCATGCGGGCAGCCTTCTAGCATTTCGGCGATGGAACCCAAAGCGCGGCGGCCGATGCGGCTGCCAGCCATGCTCATCCTGCGGGACAGCATCCCATTAACCCGGCGTGAAATAATCATAAGCTTGCTTATTATATCCCAAGCTTATTGGAGACCAAGCTTATGACCCGCGGGTCCGTCGACCAGAACTTCCTGTTCACGCTCGGTGAGCTCTACCGCCTGCTCCGCGTCTATGCCGACAAGGAGGCATCGCGCTTCGGCATCACCCGCGCGCAATGGGCGGTGCTGGCCAAGGTCGAACGCAGCGAGGGCATGAACCAGTCCGAGCTCGCCGAGCTGATGGAGATGCAGCCGATCACGCTGACGCGGCTGATCGACAAGCTCTGCGACAATGACTGGATCGAGCGCCGCAGCGATGCCTCGGACCGCCGCGTCAAGCGCCTCTACCTCAGGAAGGCCGGGCGGCAACTGCTCGGCAAGATGAGCGGCCTGAAGTCGGAGCTCACGGCGAACGCGCTCGACGGCATCAACCCGGCGGACGCCCACCGTCTCCTCACCCAACTCGAATCGATCAAGGAAAACGTGCGTAACGCGATCCAGACCAGCGGAGCGGAGCAGGCGCGTAAGGAGCAGCGCTATGGCTGAGCAAGTCCTCAAATTCCAGCCCGAGCAGAAGATCGACAGCGGCAAGCCCACCAAGAAGGCCGGCACCGACCCGCGCCGACGGTTGGTGGCCGGCCTGCGCCGGTATCGCCGCTTCTTGCTCATGGTCGTGCTGCCCGTCGTCGTCGCCATCGGCGGCCTCACGCTCTATCTGAACGGCGGCCGCTACGTCGGCACCGACGATGCCTATGTCGGCGCCCAGAAGGTGCTGGTGACACCCGACATCTCCGGCAAGATCGAGAAGGTCGTGGTCCGGGAAGGCCAGACCGTGCAGCAGGGCGACGTGCTGTTCGAGATCGACCCCGTGCCATTCCGTCTCGCGGTGGACGAGGCGAGAGCCCAGCTCGAGCAGGCGCGCACCACCTATGACAACCTCGTCGCCAACATCAAGATCTACGGCCAGATGGTCGATTTGGCGCAGCAGGGCATGGACCTGAAGCAGCGCGACGTCGAGCGCAAGCAGGCGCTGGTGAAGAACAATTACGGCTCGCAGCTCGACCTCGACAACGCCTCCACGGCCCTGGTCACGGCCGGTGCGCAGGCCCAGTTCGTCAAGCAGCAGCTGTCCAACGCCAGGACGCAGTTGCTCGGCGATCCCAACCTGCCGCTGGAAAAATTCCCGCCCTACGCCCAGGCCAAGGCCAAGCTCGAGACGGCCGAGCGCAATCTCGACCACACCGTGCTGCGCGCGCCGATGAGCGGCGTCGCAACCCAGGTCGAGCAGATCCAGCTCGGCCGCTTCGTCACGGCCGGCGCGGCGGTGTTCTCCATCGTCGACATCGCCCATCCCTGGGTCGATGCCAATCCGAAGGAGAGCGACCTCACCTACGTCACCGAAGGCCAGGCGGTCACGCTCGAGGTCGATGCGTTCCCGAACCATGTTTTCAAGGGCAAGATCGGCTCGCTCTCGCCCGGCACCGGCGCGCAGTTCGCGATCCTGCCGCCGCAGAACGCCACCGGCAACTTCGTCAAGGTGGTGCAGCGCGTGCCGGTCCGGATCTATTTCGACGAGACCGACAAATACGTGCGCAAGCTGAAGGCCGGCATGAGCGTCTATGCCACGATCGACACCGGCCACCAGCGTTCGCTCGCCGGCCTGCTCGGCCTGTCGGCAACGGCTGGTCAGGACAAGGACTGATCCGATGTCCGGCCCCAATGCCAGCCTGATGGTCCCCGGCCTGCGCCGGAACATGGTGACGATCTGCGCCATGACCGCGACCATCATGCAGGCCCTGGACACCACGATCGCCAACGTGGCCCTGCCCTACATGCAGGGCACGCTGTCGGCCTCGCAGGACCAGATCAACTGGGTGCTGACCTCCTACATCGTCGCCGCCGCGATCATGACCGCGCCAGTGGGCTGGATCGCCAACCGCTTCGGCCGCAAGCGCATCTTCATCATCTGCTCGGCCGGCTTCACCATCGCCTCGGTGCTGTGCGGCCTCGCGCAGGACATCAACCAGATGGTGCTGTTCCGCCTGCTGCAAGGCGTGTTCGGCGCGGCGCTGGTGCCGCTGTCACAGGCGGTGATGCTGGACTATTACACGCTTGCCGAACGCGCCAAGGCGATGTCGATCTGGGGCATGGGCGTGATGATGGGCCCGATCATGGGGCCCTCGCTCGGCGCCTGGCTGACCGAGACCTATTCCTGGCACTGGGTGTTCTTCGTCAACCTGCCGTTCGGCGTGGTCACCGTGCTCGGGCTCGCCATCTTCATGGACGAGACCGACAAGAACCACAGCCTCAAATTCGACTGGTTTGGCTTCGGCGCGCTGGCGATCGGGATCGGCGCGCTCCAGCTCGCGCTCGACCGCGGCGAGCAGCTCGACTGGTTCGAATCGGTCGAGATCGTGACCGAGTTCATCGTCTCGGGCGTTGCCTTCTATTACTTCTTCGTCCACTCGTTCACGACCTCGCGGCCGTTCATCCAGTTCGCGCTGTTCAAGGACCGCAACTTCCTCACCGGCTGCATCTTCATGACGGTGATGGGGCTGGTGCTGTATTCGACCATGGCGCTGGCCTCGCCCTATTTGCAGAACGTCATCGGCTACCCCATCATCACCGCCGGCGGCCTGCTCGCCAGCCGCGGCTTCGGCACCTTCTTCGCGATGATGCTGGTCGGCCGCATGATGCGCTTCATCGAGGCGCGCACGCTGATCATTTCCGGCCTGACGCTGACGGCGGCCTCGCTGTTCCAGATGACGGGCTGGACCGACCAGACCCAGGTGCCGGAGATCGTCACCGTCAGCGTGATCCAGGGATTTGGCTTCGGCCTCGTCTTCGTGCCGCTCTCGACCGTGTCGTTCCTGACCCTGCCGAACCATTTGCGCACCGACGGCACCTCGATGCTGACGCTGCTCCGCAACGTCGCGAGCTCGGTCGGCATCTCGATCGTGATCGCCGAGCTGACGCAGGGCACGCGAAAGACCTACGCGATCCTGTCCGAACACATCAACCCGTTCAACCACGCGCTGCAGATGCCGAGCGTGCGCGGCATTCTCGACCTCTCCACCGACGCCGGCCGGGCCATGGCCGACCGGCTCGTCGGCGTGCAGGCGCAGATCATCGCCTTTGCGCACGACTACATGCTGGTTATGGTCTTCATCCTCTGCACCATCCCGCTCGCGCTGATGATCGGCTCGACCAAGGCCATGCTGCGCAAGCAGGCGGCCGGGCCGGAACACGCGGTGATGGAGTAGGGGTAGCCACAGGTGTCATGCCCCGGCTTGACCGGGGCATCCAGTACGCCGCGGCTTCTCCGCATCCCACGAACGTCTCGGAATACTGGGTCGCCCGGTCAAGCCGGGCGACGACACCGAGTAAGCAGCGCGAGCCCTACAACAACTCCTCGCACCCCAAATCCTCGACCGCCATCATCACCCGCTCCAGATTATTCCACCAGATCACCGGCGGGATGTTGATGCTCCACTGCCACACCGGCCGGGTGATGTGCCAGAGCACCGACCAGCGATAGTCCTGGTCGAGCGCACCGCGCGTGTAGCCGGTCACACCGTGCGCGGTGAGCGTCTGATGGTAGAGGTTGAGCAACGGGCGTTCGAGCGCCTGCCGGCGTTCCGGGTACCATTGCATCGCCATCATGTAGGCGAGGTCTGTGGCCGGCACATTGATGTCCCACAGGTCGAAATCGAACATGCGCGCGGCATCGGCGACGCCGGCGCGCGGCAGCAGGAAATTCCAGGCGTGGGCGTCGCCATGGATGATGCTGAGATGACGGCGTGAATGATAGCGCTGCGACAGCCTGGCCGACTGCTCGATCAGTCGGCGGTAGAGGATGCGCCGCTCCTCGCTGAGGCGATCACCGAGCAGGTCGGCAAAGCGGTCGTAATGGCCGGCGAAGGCCTCCATGTGCCGCGCGCTGTCCTCTTCGCTCGCCCAGGTTCCGACGGTATCACCGAGGCCAGCATGATCCCACCATGCCGCGTGCCAGCGGGCGAGCGTCGTGACGATCGCGATCATCTGCTCGCGCGAGGGCGGCAGCGGCGGCTGGGCCGCGATCTCGTGGCTGTCGGTGAGGTCCTCGAGCAGCAGGTGCCAGGTCGGGCCTTCCTCGTCGAAATGCCCATCGAAGCATTGCGGCACCAGCCCCGGCGGCATTTGCGGCGCAAGCCGGGTGTAGAGGGCGACCTCGCGCCGGCCGCCATGGGCCAGCGTCTTCGCGTAAGCGGCGTGCGGCGCCTTGAGGATCAGCGACTGCGGCGCGCCGTCGGATTGCCCGACATAGCGCAGGCCGAGCCGGGTGATGTGCGACAGGACGGTGTCGCGCTCGTGCAGCACCTTCACCTCGCGCACCGCGCCGGCGTCGAGCACGCCGGCCTTGCGCAACGCAGCCGTGAGCGTCGCAGGCTCGACGACCGCCGGCAGGTGTGGAGATGTCATGACGCGCGCGCCCCGGGTGCCGCGCGCATTCTGCCCGATTCGCGCGGGCGGGCGCCAGCGGCGCCCGGCCGAGTTCACAACCTCAGACGTCGAAGAACACCGTCTCGTCGCCGCCCTGCAGGCGCAGGTCGAGCCGGTAGACCGGCTTGCCCGCCTCGCGCACGGCGATCAGCGTGGCGCGGCGGTCGGCCGGCACCAGGCCCAGCACGGGATCGGCGGAATTGCCGGCTTCGTCGCTGAAATAGATGCGGGTGTAGAGATGCCGCAGCATGCCGCGGCCGAACACCGCGAGCACGATATGCGGCGCCTGCGGATTGCCGTCGGGGTCGGGCACCGCGCCCGGCTTGACGGTGTCGAAGGAATAGTTGCCGTCCTTGTCGGTGCCGCAGCGGGCAAAACCGCGGAAGCTCGCATTCGGCAGCGCGCGCTTGTCCTGCGGGTCGGCGAAGCGGCCCTGTGCATCCGCCTGCCAGATCTCCAGCATGGCGTCGGGCACGACGACGCCGTCACCGTCGAGGACGCGTCCCTCGATCCGGATGCGGTCGCCGGTGACATCAGGCGTCAGCGTCGAGTTGGTGAAGGCGTCGTTCCAGGCGTATTCGCCTGAAGGCGTCAGGCCGTATTTGAAGAACGGGCCGACGGTCTGCGATGGCGTGATCCCATTATCCTGCACTTAATGGTTCTCCATGGGGGTGGCGTTCTTGCCGCGCAGCACGATGTCGAAGCGATAGCACAGCGCCCATTCAGGCTTGGTGTTCTCCAGGTCGAACGACGAGACCATGCGCATCCGCGCCTTCTCGTCCGGCACCGAATTGAAGATCGGGTCGAACGGGAACAAGGGATCGCCGGGGAAATACATCTGGGTCACCAGGCGCGTGACGAAGGAATGGCCGAACACCGACAGATGGATGTGTGCCGGGCGCCAGGCATTGTGATGATTGCCCCAGGGGTACGCGCCGGGCTTGATGGTGACGAAGCGGTAGTAGCCGGAGGCGTCGCTCACAGCGCGGCCGGCGCCGGTGAAATTCGGATCGAGCGGCGCGGGATGCTGGTCGCGGACATGGACGTAGCGACCGCAGGAATTGGCCTGCCAGATCTCGACCAGCGAGTTCGGCACGCCGCGGCCGTCCTCGTCGCGGACATGGCCGTGCACGATGATGCGCTCGCCGAGCGGTTCGCCGGTGTGCTGGGTGGTGAGGTCGTTGTCGCCCTCGCGCACGGTCTCGTGGCCGTAGACCGGGCCGGTGAGTTCCGAGAGCGTGTGGCGCATCGGGATCAAGGGCTTGTTCGGCGCACGCTTGATCGAGCTCTTGTACTCGGGTGACAGCGGCAGCGGATGCGCCTTGTTGCTGTCAGTTGGATAGATGAACGTCATGCCGGGCTCCTTCCCCGGCCGTAACCTCTGGCCGGTCTCCGCTTTCCGCCGATCATTATAGAATATAACTAATCTAGGGAAGTGGGATTAGCGTGCTCCCGCACCCGGCATTTCCCCCAAGCCTATTTGATCGGCGGACGCGGCAGCACGGCCTCGCCGGCTTCCAGCCTGTAGGTATGATCGAGCGAATACCAGGGCGCCGAAACGTCGGTCGCGGCTGGATGCGGCTGGTCGTGGCGCAGGAACTTGCCGATCAGCGCTTGTGTCACGCCGAACTGCACGTCGCTGTCGATATGGGGATCGTTGGGATCGTAGACCTGCGAGATCAGCACCTTGAAGCCCGGCTTGAAGATCAGGGCGTGCAGGTGCGCGGGACGATAGGGATGGCGGCTCTGCATCTCCAGCAATCGACCGACCACGCCGTTGGTCGGAATCGGGTAGCCGACCATCATCACCGAACGGAACGAGAAGCGGCCATCCTCGTCGGTCAGGAACTTGCCGCGCAGGTTCATGTCCGCCTGCTCGGGGTCCTGGTTCTCGTAGAGACCGACCGGCGAGGCGTGCCAGACGTCGACCTCCGCGCCGGCGACGGGGCGGCCATCGCGGTCGACCACGCGGCCGCTCACGAACAGCGGCGCGCCCGGGGTGTTCGAGCGGACGATCGACCCGCCGTTCTTCACCCGCGGCGAGTTCAGCCGCCAGAACGGCCCGAGCAGCGATTGATCGGTTTCCGTATTGCCCTGGTCGCCGTTGTTGAGCAGGCACACCAGCGGGGAGACGCCGAGCGAGCCCGCCATCAGCACGACTTCGTTATGCGTGTCGGTGGTCAGCTTGCCGAGTTCGGCGATGACGGCGGTGGCGTCGCGGAATTCCTTCTCGGTCAGGCGAACGTCGCGGACGAAGCCGTGCAGGTGCTTCACCAGCGAGATCATGATCTGGCGCATCCGCGGATCGGAGGTCCGCTCCATCACGGCCAGCGCCGCTTCCGTGACGTCCTGCTCGCGCGCGATGATCATGGGACTATCTCTCCGTATCATTCCGGGACGCGAGAGAAGCGAGCGACTCCGGGCTTTTCGCCTCTCCCCGCGTGCGGGGAGAGGCCGGAATTTGCGACAGCAAATTCCGGATGAGGGGGACTCTCCGCGAATCCAACTGTCACCGTCCTCGTGGAGACTCCCCCTCACCCCAACCCTCTCCCCGCAAGCGGGGAGAGGGGGAGGAGAGAGATCAGTTCAGCTTCTCGATCGCGACCGCGACGCCCTGGCCGACGCCGACGCACATGGTGGCCAGTGCGAGCTTGCCGCCGCGCTTCTCCATGCCGTGCACGGCGGTGAGCGCGAGGCGCGCGCCGCTCATGCCGAGCGGGTGGCCGAGCGCGATGGCGCCGCCATGCGGATTGACGAAATCGGCATCATCAGCGACGCCGAGCTGGCGCATGCAGGCGATGCCCTGCGAGGCGAAGGCCTCGTTGAGCTCGATCAGGTCGAAATCGCTGATCTTCTTGCCGAGCCGCTCCATCAGCTTGCGGGTCGCGGGCACCGGGCCGATGCCCATGATGCGCGGCGGCACGCCGGCCGAGGCAAGGCCGAGGATGCGCGCGCGGGGCGTCAGGCCGTGCTTCTTTACCGCCGCTTCCGAGGCGAGGATCATCGCCGCGGCGCCGTCATTGACGCCCGACGCATTGCCCGCAGTCACGGTGCCGGGATTGCGCACGATCGGCTTCAGCTTGGCGAGACCCTCCAGCGTGGTCTCGGGACGCGGATGCTCGTCCTTGTCCACCGTAATCGGGCCAGCCTTGCCGCCGGGGATGGTGATCGGTGTGATCTCTTCGGCGAAATAGCCGGCGGCGATCGCCGCGCCCGCGCGCTGCTGCGAGCGGATGGCGAAGGCATCCTGGTCGGCGCGCGAGACCTGGAACTCCTCGGCGACGTTCTCGCCGGTCTCCGGCATGGCGTCGACGCCGTACTGTGCCTTCAGCAGCGGATTGATGAAGCGCCAGCCGATGGTGGTGTCGAAGATCTCGGCCGAGCGCGAGAACGCTTCCGGCGCCTTGCCCATCACGAAGGGCGCGCGGGTCATGGATTCGACGCCGCCGGCGATCGCAAGCTCGATCTCGCCGGATCGGATGGCACGACCCGCCGCGCCGACCGCATCGAGGCCGGAGGCGCAGAGCCGGTTGAGGGTCTGGCCGGGAACCGAATCCGGCAGACCCGCCAGCAGCAGCGCCATGCGCGCGACGTTGCGGTTGTCCTCGCCGGCCTGGTTGGCGCAGCCGAAGAAGACCTCGTCCACCTGCGCCCAGTCGAGCTTGGGGTGTTTTGCCATCAGCGCCTTGATCGGGGCGGCAGCCAGGTCGTCGGCGCGCACCTTGGCGAGCGAGCCGCCGAAGCGGCCGATCGGGGTCCGCACGGCATCGCAGATAAAGACGTCACGCATGGTCGTTCTCCCTGAATGCCGCGGTTCGGCCAAAATTCTTCAATGACGGCGGAGTTTTAGGAGGGCTCCCGCGGCAGGTCAATTGACGGATGCGCGCTTGTTCCGGGGGGTGCGGACGCCCGTAGCGCATGGCGCGGTGCGGACAACGTGGAAAACCTCCCCGCCCCGGCCAAAGCGATAGGAGCAGGAGGCGAAATTTTGTAGGTTGCGCCGCCTTGGAGCGCGGTCAGGACCGCGCTCCAAGATTCTTGTTTTGACGCGTTTTCTTCACGCGAACCGATACCCACTTCACTCGAAAACGCTCTCATGACCATGCAGCAGCCGATCCCTGTACCGCCCCCCGACGACGCACCCGCAGCTCCGGCGGAAGCCATCGCACGCGTGACGCCGATGATGGAACAGTACCTGGAGATCAAGGCCGCGCATCAGGGCCTGCTGCTGTTCTACCGGATGGGCGATTTCTACGAGCTGTTCTTCGAGGACGCCGAGATCGCCTCGAAGACGCTCGGCATCGTGCTGACCAAGCGCGGCAAGCACCAGGGCGCCGACATCCCGATGTGCGGCGTGCCGGTCGAGCGCTCCGAGGATTATCTGCACCGCCTTATCAGCGCCGGCCACCGGGTCGCGGTGTGCGAGCAGACCGAGGATCCGGCCGCCGCGAAAGCGCGCGGCAACAAGAGCGTCGTGCGCCGCGGCGTGGTGCGGCTGGTCACGCCGGGCACGCTGACCGAGGACACGCTGCTCGATGCGCGCGCCAACAACTATCTGCTCGCGATTGCGCGCGCCCGCTCATCGGCCGGCGGCGACCGTTTCGGCCTCGCCTGGATCGACATCTCGACCGCCGAGTTCATGGTGACGGAATGCTCGGGCGGCGAGCTCGCCGCGACGCTCGCGCGCATCAACCCGAACGAGGCCATCGTCACCGACGCGCTCTACAACGACAGCGAGCTCGGGCCGACCTTGCGCGAGCTGCCGGCGGTGACGCCGTTGACCCGCGACGTCTTCGACGGCGCCACCGCCGAGAAGCGCCTGTGCGACTATTTTGCGGTCGCGACCATGGATGGTCTCGCGCAGCTCACGCGCCTTGAAGCCACGGCAGCAGCAGCCGCTGTCACCTATGTGGACCGCACCCAGGTCGGCAAGCATCCGCCGTTATCGCCGCCCGCGCGCGAAGCCTCGGGCGCCACCATGGCGATCGATCCGGCCACCCGCGCCAATCTCGAATTGACGCGGACGCTTGCGGGCGAACGCCGCGGCTCGCTGCTCGACGCCATCGACTGCACGGTGACCTCGGCCGGCTCACGCCTGCTGGCGCAGCGGCTCGCGGCACCGTTGACGGACGCGGTGGGAATCGCGCGGCGGCTCGATGCCGTCGGCGCCTTCGTCGCGGATTCGGCGACGCGCGAGGACATTCGCAGCATCCTGCGCGGCGCCCCCGACATGTCGCGCGCGCTCGCCCGTCTCTCGGTCGGCCGCGGCGGCCCGCGCGACCTCGCCGGCCTGCGCGACGGCATCGTCGCCGCCGACCAGGCGCTGGCGCGACTTTCCGAGCTCGATCAACCGCCCCACGAGATCGCCGCCGTGATGGCGGCCCTGCAGCGGCCCTCGCGCGAGCTGGCATCCGAATTTGCCGCAGCCCTCGACGAGCAGCTGCCGCTGATCAAACGCGACGGCGGCTTCGTCCGCCAGGGCTACGAGCCCGCGCTGGACGAAGCCCGCAACCTGCGTGACGCCTCGCGCCTGGTCGTGGCCTCGATGCAGGCGCGCTACGCCGACGACACCTCCGTCAAGGGCCTGAAGATCCGGCACAACAACGTGCTCGGCTATTTCGTCGAGGTCACCGCGCAGCATGGCGACAAGCTGATGTCGGCGCCGCTGAACGCGACCTTCATCCACCGCCAGACGCTGGCGGGACAGGTGCGCTTCACAACGGCCGAGCTCGGCGAGATCGAGGCCAAGATCGCCAATGCCGGCGACCGCGCGCTCGGCCTCGAGCTCGAAATCTTCGAGCGGCTTTGCGCCAAGGCGCTCGACATCAGCGAGGATCTGCGCGCCGCCGCCCACGGCTTTGCGCTGCTCGACGTCGCGACCTCGCTCGCCAAGCTCGCGGTCGACGAGAACTATGTGCGGCCGGAGGTCGACGGCTCGCTCGGCTTCGCGATCGAAGCCGGCCGCCATCCCGTGGTCGAGCAGGCGCTCAAGCGCAATGGCGAGCCGTTCATCGCCAATGCCTGCGACTTGTCACCGGCACCTGCGCAAAAATCCGGCCAGCTCTGGCTGCTGACCGGTCCCAACATGGCCGGCAAGTCGACCTTCCTGCGCCAGAATGCGCTGATTGCGCTGCTGGCGCAGATCGGAAGTTTCGTGCCGGCCGCCCGCGCGCGGATCGGCATCATCGACCGCCTGTTCTCGCGCGTCGGCGCCGCCGACGATCTCGCCCGCGGCCGCTCCACCTTCATGGTGGAGATGGTCGAGACCGCCGCGATCCTCAACCAGGCTGGCGAGCGCGCGCTGGTGATCCTCGACGAGATCGGCCGCGGCACCGCGACCTTCGACGGCCTCTCGATCGCCTGGGCCGCGATCGAGCATCTGCACGAGAGCAACCGCTGCCGCACGCTGTTCGCCACGCACTATCACGAGCTGACCGCGCTCTCGGCAAAGCTGCCGCGGATGTTCAACGCCACCGTGCGCGTGAAGGAGTGGCAGGGCGACGTCGTGTTCCTGCACGAGGTGCTGCCGGGCTCGGCCGACCGCTCCTACGGCATCCAGGTGGCCAAGCTCGCCGGCCTGCCGCCCGCCGTAATTGCGCGCGCCAAATCGGTGCTGGCAAAGCTGGAGGCCCAGGACCGCGGCCAGACCGCGCGCGCGCTCGCCGACGACCTGCCGCTGTTCGCCGTGCCCTCGCGCGCCGCCGCGGAAGCGGCGCCGCCAAGCGAAGCCGAGCTGTTGATGGAGGCGGTGAAGGCGCTGCACCCCGACGAGATGTCGCCCCGCGAGGCGCTCGATGCGCTGTATGCGTTGAAGGCCAAGCTGCCGAAGCAGTGAACGGTCTTTCCGCGATCGTCATTGCGAGCGAAGCGAAGCAATCCAGAATATCTCCGCAGCGGCAGTCTGGATTGCTTCGTCGCTTCGCTCCTCGCAATGACGGGGGTTAGCGCGCCACCCGCTTCCGTCGCCCCATCCACCACAGTGTCAAATTCCACGCGATGCAGGTGGCAAGGCCCAGGCTGAGCCCGATCGCGGAGCCGAAGTCTGCGGCGCCGACCTGCAGCACCGCGATCGCCATGCCGAAGCCGAGCAGACCCCAGGCGGAGTTGGCGAGCACGGCGGCGGTCGGAGGGCCGCCGATGCGCGGATGCAGGATCACCATCATGCTGGTGAACACGATCGGGTAGAGCGCCATGACGCCGCTCACCCGCGGGCCGACCCAGCCCGAAGTCGAGACCACGATCGCGACCAGCGTTGCCACCAGCGAGGCGCGGAACGGGATGTCGTACCAGCGCCGCGTCACCAGCGGCATCTTCACATGGCGATACTGTGCCAGCAGTGGAATGCAGATGCCGAAGGCGACGAGGTTCGCGGCGAGACCCGCGGTGAGCGTCCAGTCGAACAGGCGGATGATGGACGCCAGCACGATCCACACGCCGACCGCGGTTCCGACACTGGCGGCAAAGCCGTGCCGCTGCGCCAGCACGACATAGGTCAGGCCCATGAAGATCGTCGCCGCGTTGACCGGAAGGCTCGACAGCGCGCCCTGCGCGATGAAGGCGGCGTCATGGTCGATGGCGAGGAAGACGTAGGACGGCCCCGCCGAGATCGGCAGCGTCGCCACCAGCGCGCCGATCACCGGACCGGAGCGCTCGGTGATAACAGAGGCCGTCACCACGAACGCCGCCGCGACCGCCATGCGCAGGAGAAGAAAGAGCATGAGGTGGAGGTCGAGGGACATTTTTTCTTCGTCGTCCTGGACAAGCGAAGCGCAGATCCAGGACCCATAACCACAGGCTTGGCTGTGTTAGACGGTCGTAGTTACCAGTACCACAAGACAATCGGCCTCAGGGGTAATGGGTCCTGGCTTTCGCCAGGACGACACCGTTGTTGGATTGCGGCCTTCGCCTCACATCCGCTGCATCGACACCGAGACCTTCGGGCCGTTCTTGATGGTCTGGTAGACGACGCAATAGCGCTCGGTGAGCTTGAGCAGCAGATCGAGCTTGTCCTGCGGCGCCGGCGTGTCGACCTCGAAGCGCAGGCGGATCTCGGCAAAGCCCACCGGGGTCTCCTTGTCGACGCCGAGCGTGCCGCGGAAGTCGAGATCGCCCTCGGCATAGACGTTGCCGGTCTTGAGCGGCACCTCGATCGCAGTCGCGACCGATTTCAGGGTGACGCCGGCGCAGGCGACCAGCGCCTCCAGCAGCATGTCGCCGGAGCAGAGCTCGAGGCCGGAGCCACCGGTCGCCGGATGCAGGCCGGCCATGGCAATCGCCCGGCCGGTCTCGACCTTGCAGGCGATGCCTTCGCTGTCGGTCGAGCCCTTGGCCTTCAGCGTGATCATCGCGGTCTTGGGATCGGTCTTGTAGCGTTCCTTGATCGGGGCCTGCATCTGGCGCAGTTCTGCGGCGTCCATGTTGTTCTCTCCCGGAAAAATCGCCTCAACGATTTACAGGCTTGCGATGTACCGGCTTAAGGGTGAATTGTCACCACCACATGGCCTGGCCGGGACCCTGGGTTGCGTCACGGTCGGGCACGCTGCGATCGAGCGAACGGTCGAGCGAAGTCAGCACGCTGCGCTTGAAATTCTCGAACAGCGGCGAGTTGCGGTCGCGCGGCCGGCCGAGATTGATCTCGATCTGGTCGAACAGCCGGCCCGGCCGCGGCCGCATCACCAGCACGCGGTCGGCCAGCACCACCGCCTCGTCGACGTCATGGGTGACGAGGATCAGCGTCGGCCGCGTATCGGCCCAGAGGTCGAGCAGATGGTCCTGCAGGTCGCGGCGGGTGAAGGCGTCGAGCGCGGAGAAGGGTTCGTCGAGCAGCAGCACCTCGGGCTGCGGCACCAGCGCGCGCGCAATCGCGACCCGCTGCGCCTGCCCGCCGGACAATTCGCGCGGCCAGGCCTGCGCCTTGTCGGCGAGGCCGACGCGGGCGAGCGCGCGCGCCACCTTCTCGCGTCGTTCCATTGCCGGCAGCTCGGCAAGGCCGAACCCGATATTGTCGGCGACGCTGAGCCAGGGCAAAAGCCGCGGCTCCTGGAAGATGATGCCGATCTTGGCGTGCGGCGAAGCGATCGCCTCGTCGTCGAGCGTCACCGTGCCGGAGCTGGCACGATCGAGACCGGCGATGGCGCGGAGCAAGGTTGATTTGCCGCAGCCGGAGCCGCCGATGATGGCGACGATCTCGCCCTGCCTGATGTCGGCCGAGAAGCGCGCCAGCGCCTGCGCGCCGTTGGGATAGGTCTTGCTGACCCGCTCGAGTGCCAGCATCGCCTCAGGCTCCCTTGGCCCGGCCGAAGGCGTCTTGCCAGCGCAGGAACGGCGCGGCGGCAACCTCGATCAGCCAGTCGGTGAGCTTGCCGAGAATGGCGAAGATCACGATCGCGGCCAGGATCTGCGCGGGCTTGCCGAGCTGCTGGCCGTCGAGCAGGAGATAGCCGAGGCCTTCGGAGGCGCCGATCAGCTCGGCGGCGACCACGAACATCCAGCCGAGTCCGAGGCCCACGCGCAGGGACACGACATAGGCCGGCAGCACCGCGGGTAGCAGGATGCGGCGGATCATGGCGAAGCCGGAGAGGCGGAAGGTGCGGCCGACCTCGACGATCTTGCGATCGACGATGAGGATCGCGCCCATCACGCCGAGATAGACCGGGAAGAACACACCGACCGCGATCAGCGCAATCTTCGACGTCTCGAAGATACCGAGCCAGAGGATGAACAGCGGCACCCAGGCGAGCGAGGGAATCGCGCGCAGGGCCTGCACGGTCGGATCGAGCAGCCGGCGCGCCAGCGACCAGTAGCCGGAGATGGCCCCTAGCAGCGTGCCCGCGACCACGCCGAAGGCAAAGCCGAGCCCGACCCGCCACAGCGTTGCGGCGATATGGCGGACCAGCTCGCCCGAACGGGCGAGCTCGGTGATGGTGGCAAAGACGCGCGAGGGCGGCGGCACCAGTCGGCCATTGGACCAGCCGAACCAGACCACGAGTTCCCAGCCGACCGCGAGCGTGACCGGCAGCACCAGCCCGAGCGCCGGCCCGGCATAGCGCGACAACCGCGAGGGCGCGGCGGCGCGTTCGGCCGGTTCCGAGGTCTGCTGCAGAACTGGAGCGTCGGAGATCATGGCCGGTAGGAAGCGCGTCTTGCGCGGGAATGCAACACTACTATTGCCAAGCCTTCCGCTGTCGTCCCGGCGAAGGCCGGGACCCATAGCCACAGGGAGACGTGGTTATGGGGACTCGGAGTGATCGACTTGGCGCCAAGCTACGCCCTGGGATTATGGGTCCCGGCCCCCCGTGCGCAATTGCGCACTAGGCCGGGACGACAATGGAGTGTGCCGCGCGCTTGCCTACCTCAGTTCGTCGGCAGCGGGACCTGGTCGTCGATCAGGGCATCGAGCGTCGCCTTGACGTCGACCTTGGCGTCGACGACGCCGGCCTGCTGCAAAGCGAGGCCCGCGGCGAGGATCGACTCGCGTTGCGGTGCGCCGATCCGGCTGTGGGTGAGCTCGGTGCGCTCCTTGAGCTGCTTGTCGACGACGGCGTCGGGCAGTTTCGTGACCGCGATGAAGGTCTTCTTCAGGTCATCATAGTTGGCGAGCGAATATTTGCGCGCCTCCTCATAAACCGCGAGCACGCGGCGGGCGGCGTCCGGATAGTCCTTCAGGAACTGCTCGCGCACATTGAGGATGCCCCAGGTGTTGGCATCGGCCTTGCGATAGAACAATTTTGCGCCCTCCTCGATCTCGGCCTGCGCCATCATCGGATCGAGGCCGGCCCAGGCGTCGACATCGCCGCGGATCAGCGCGGTCTTGCCGTCGGCGTGCTGGAGCAGCACAGGCGTGATGTCCTTTTCGGTGAGGCCGGCGCTGAGCAGCGCGCGCACCAGGAAGATGTGCGGGTCGGTGCCGCGCGTCACCGCGACGCGCTTGCCCTTCAGATCGGCAACGCTCGCGATCCTGGAATCCTTGCCCGTGACCAGCGCGGTCCATTCGGGGCGCGAATAGACATAGACCGACTTGATCGGATTGCCGTTGATCTTGGCGACCAGCGCCGCCGAGCCCGCGGTCGAGCCGAAATCGATCGAGCCGGCGTTGAGGAATTCCAGCGCCTTGTTGGAGCCGGCCGACTGCACCCAGACGACGCTGATGCCGTCCTTGGCGAACTCCTTCTCCAAGAGCCCCTTCTGCTTCAGGACCATCGACACCGGATTGTAGGTCGCCCAGTCGATCCGGATTTCCTTGAGCGGGTCGGCGGCACGCGCCGCAGGCGTCAGCGCGAGCGCCACGGCCCCCGCCAGCAGAATTCGTCGAGAAATTTTGGTCATGCCCAGCCTCCTTCAAAACTTCATGGTTTTTCAAGGAGTTATATCTAGAGGTCAACAAGAAAATCCCACTCTTGTAAACGCCGGCGCCGAGAACAAGTTTGCCCAAAGAAGCCGTTTTCGAGCATGGAACGCCTATTGCCTGCGAATGACGGGTGACAGCGCCTGTCGCCTCTTATATCCGGTGAGACATGGACAGCATCGCGACCGAGCACAAAGCTGAGGCGGATGACCGCTTCGACACCGAGCGGGTGACCGCGGCGGTCGACGCGCTCGCCGAAAAGCACGAGGGACGCGAGGACACGTTCCGCGCTGCGGTCGCGCAATTGCTCAAGGCCGAGCTGATCGCCGCCCGCGCGGCGGCCCAGAAGATCCTGCTGAAGGACCGCCACGGCCGACGCTGCGCCGAACGGCTGTGCCACGTGCAGGACGAGATCATCCGCATCCTGTATTCGGCCGCGACCCGCCATCTCTACCGCTCGCCGATCCCGAGCGGCGCCGAGCGCATGGCCGTGGTGGCGACCGGCGGTTACGGCCGCGGCCTGATGGCGCCGGAATCCGACATCGATCTGTTGTTCATCCTGCCCTACAAGCAGACCGCCTGGGGTGAGCAGGTGGCCGAGGCGATCCTCTACTGCCTCTGGGACATGGGGCTGAAGGTCGGTCACGCCACCCGCTCGGTCGACGAATCGATCCGCCAGGCGCGCGGCGACATGACCATCCGCACCGCGATCCTGGAGACGCGCTTCCTCACCGGCGACCGGCCGCTCTATGACGAGCTGGTCGAGCGCTTCGACAAGGAGGTGGTGCAGGACACCGCGTCGGAATTCGTCACCGCCAAGCTCGCCGAGCGCGAGGAGCGGCACCGCCGCGGCGGCCAGTCGCGCTATCTGGTCGAGCCCAACGTCAAGGACGGCAAGGGGGCGCTGCGCGACCTGCATACGCTGTTCTGGATCGCCAAATACGTCTACCGCGTCCGCGACACCGACGAGCTGCTCGAGCGCGGGGTGTTCGATGCGCAGGAATTCCGCACCTTCCGCCGCTGCGCCGACTTCCTGTGGTCGGTGCGCTGCAATCTGCACTTCCACTGCGGCCGCGCCGAAGAGCGCCTGTCCTTCGACCTCCAGCGCGAGATCGCGGTCCGGCTCGGCTACACCTCGCATCCCGGGATGCAGGACGTCGAGCGCTTCATGAAGCACTACTTCCTGGTCGCCAAGGAAGTCGGCAACCTCACCGCCATCCTCTGCGCCAAGCTCGAGGACCAGCAGGCCAAGCCCGCGCCGGTCCTGAGCCGGATGATGGCGCGGCTGCGCCCGACGCCTGCGAAGCGGCGCGTGCCCGAGAGTGACGACTTCATCGTCGACCACAACCGCATCAACATCGCAGCCTCCGACGTCTTCAAGCACGATCCGGTCAATTTGATCCGGATCTTCCGCCTCGCGCAGAAGAACAACCTCGCCTTCCACCCGGACGCGATGCGCACCGTGACGCGCTCGCTCAACCTCATCAACACCCAGCTTCGCGAAAATCCCGAGGCCAACCGGCTGTTCATGGAGATCCTGACCTCCAACGACGCCGAGACGGTGTTGCGGCGGATGAACGAGACCGGCGTGCTCGGGCATTTCATCCGCGCCTTCGGCAAGATCGTCTCGATGATGCAGTTCAACATGTATCATCACTACACCGTCGACGAGCACCTGATCCGCTGCATCGGCTTCCTCCAGGACATCGAACGCGGCGGTATCGAGGAGTTCGCGCTGGCGAGCGACCTGATGCGCAAGACCCGGCCCGAGCACCGCGCCGTGATCTACATCGCGACGCTCCTGCACGACGTCGCCAAGGGCCGGCCCGAGGACCACTCGATCGCCGGCGCCAAGGTGGCGCGGCGGCTCTGCCCGCGGCTCGGCTTCAGCCCGGCCGACACCGAGCTCGTGGCCTGGCTGATCGAGGAGCACCTGACGATGTCCACGGTCGCGCAGTCGCGCGATCTCTCCGACCACAAGACCATCGAGAATTTCGCCGCCGTGGTGCAGTCGGTCGAGCAGATGAAGCTGCTGACGATCCTGACCACCGCCGACATCCGCGGCGTCGGTCCCGGCGTGTGGAACGGCTGGAAGGCGCAGCTGCTGCGCTCGCTCTATTACGAGACCGAGCCGGTCCTGACCGGCGGTTTTTCCGAGGTGGATCGCGGCAAGCGGCTCGCCGCCGCGCAGGCCGAATTCCGCATCGCCTTCGCCGAATGGCCGAAGGAGGAGCTCGACGCCTATATCGGCCGGCACTATCCGGCCTACTGGCTCAAGGTCGAGCTGCCGCGAAAGATCCGCCACGCCCGCTTCGTCCGCTCCAGCGAGCAGGCCAGCCACAAGCTCGCGATCAATGTCGGCTTCGACGAGGTGCGCGGCGTCACCGAGCTCACGATCTTCGCGGCCGACCATCCCTGGCTGCTGTCGATCATCGCGGGCGCCTGCGCCTCCGCCGGCGCCAACATCGTCGATGCCCAGATCTACACCACGACCGACGGCCGCGCGCTGGATACGATCTCGATCTCGCGCGAATACGACCGCGACGAGGACGAGGCCCGCCGTGCCACGCGGATCGGCGAGATGATCGAGGACGTGCTCGAAGGCAAGCTGCGCCTGCCGGAAGTGGTGGCGCGGCGCACCGTGCGCGGCAAGGTGCGGCCCTTCGTGGTCGAGCCGGAAGTGATCATCAACAACCAGTGGTCCGACCGCTACACCGTGATCGAGATGTCCGGCCTCGACCGTCCCGGCCTGCTCTACGAGCTGACCACCGCGATATCGAAGCTCAACCTCAACATCGCCTCGGCCCATGTCGCGACCTTCGGCGAGCGCGCCCGCGACGTGTTCTACGTCACCGACCTCCTCGGCGCGCAGATCGACGCGCCGACCCGGCAGTCCGCGATCAAGAGCGCGCTGACCCGCGTGATGACCGACGACAAGGCGATCCAACCGGCGGCGTGAGGCGTGCGGCACGCTACGCCTTCAAACCTCCACCCCCTCATGGCGCAGCAGCCAGCGTTTGCGTTCGAGGCCGCCGCCATATTTCACCAGCGAGCCATCCGCGCCGATCAGGCGGTGGCAGGGCAGCACCACGCTGATCGGATTGGAGCCGTTGGCATGGCCAACGGCGCGCACGGCCCTGGGCATGTCGAGTTGGGCCGCGAGGGCGCCGTAGCTCAACGTCGTGCCGGCGGGAATTTGCGCGAGCGCGGTCCAGACCCGGCGCTGGAACGGCGTGCCGGCGATGCGCCACGCGATCGCCGAGAGCTGGCCGAGATCCCCATCGAAATAGCCCGACAAGGCGGTGCGCATCTTCGAAGGGGCCGTCCGGTCGCTCAGGTTCACCGCGCCATATTGGAGCCGCAGCAGTTCGCGAATCCGCGGTTCGTAATCCTCCCAGTCGAGCGCACGTAGCGCGCCCTCGGCGTCGGTGACGAGCAGTGCGGTCCCGATCGGCGTCGGCAGGCGATCGAGACCAAAACTCAGGGGCGGAGCGGCGGATCGAGCGGCCATTGCGGCACCATCGTCAGAAAGCACGGATCACACTTTCCATGCCCGGCCTATCAGCGTCCACCCGAAAGCCGACGCTGCGGCGGAGCCCGATTATGCGGCACCGCGATCCTTGCGCGGCGCCTGAGCTTCCTCCACAATCTTCGGCAGCGATGGCGACCGTTGCAATCAACGGGGAAAAGACCGTCGACCGGAAATTCCGTCAGGAGGAACAAATCAACATGAACAATCGCAGAGCCTTCATAGCTGCCACGGCCCTCGCCTTCGCGTTCTCCAGCCAGGCCCTTGCCCAGAAGAAATACGATGTCGGCGCAACCGACACCGAGATCAAGATCGGCCAGACCGTTCCGTTCTCCGGCCCCTACTCCGTCTACGCCAATATCGCCAAGACTCAGGCCGCCTACTTCAAGATGATCAACGACCAGGGCGGCATCAACGGCCGCAAGGTGAACCTGATCCAGTATGACGACGCCTATTCACCGCCGAAGACCGTCGAGCAGGTGCGCAAGCTCGTCGAAGGCGACGAGGTGCTCTTCACCTTCCAGCTCATCGGCACCGCCGCGAACGCCGCCGTGCAAAAATATCTCAACGGCAAGAAGGTGCCGCAGCTTCTCGCCTCGACCGGCGCTGCACGCTTCAACGATCCGCAAAACTATCCCTGGACCATCGCCTTCAATCCCAACTACGTGTCCGAGGGGCGGATCTACGCCAAATACATTCTCGCCAATCACCCCAACGCCAAGATCGGCGTGCTCTACCAGAACGACGACATGGGGCGCGACTATCTCGCGGGGCTCAAGAGCGGCCTCGGCGACAAGGCCGCGGGCATGATCGTCGGCGAGGTGTCCTACGAGGTCACCGACCCCACCGTCGATTCACAGGTGGTCAAGCTGAAGTCGATGGGGACCGACCTCTTCTTTGACGCCTCGACGCCGAAGTTCGCGGCGCAGGCGATCAAGAAGCTCGCCGACCTCGGCTGGACGCCGGTGCACATCCTCGACATCAATGCGAGCCCGGTGTCGGCGACACTCAAGCCCGCCGGTCTCGACATCTCCAAGGGCATCATCTCGACCAATTACGGCAAGGATCCCGGCGATCCCCAGTGGAAGGACGATCCCGGCGTCAAGGCCTTCTTCGCCTTCATGGACAAGTACTTCCCGGAAGGTGACAAGCTCAACACCGTCAACACGTACGGCTATTCGGTCGCCGAGCTCCTGACCCAGGTGCTGAAGCAGTGCGGCGACGACCTGACGCGGGAGAACGTCATGAAGCAGGTCGCCAGCATCAAGGGCCACGTTCCGAGCCTGGCGCTGCCCGGCATGTCGATCACGACCGGCCCGAACGACTATCGCGTCAACAAGCAGATGCAGATGATGAAGTTCAACGGCGAGCGCTGGGAGCTGTTCGGACCGATCATCGAGGACACCGGTCCGTCCGGCTAGTTTTAGGGCCGATCTGGTCGGGTGGGTTAACGAACCGTAACCCACCCGACGAACTACGGACACCTCCCGAGCTTGCGTTGCAGCAATCGTTCCTCCACACTCCCGCGCAGCGATGGCGTCGGGGCGCGCAGCAGCGTGCCCGGCAGACATCCGCAAAGAACAAAATCGAGGAAATTGCGAATGAGGATTGGGATTCTGCATGCGGCCGCGACGACGGCGCTGACCCTGGCGCTGTCGGTATCCGTGGCCTATGCCCAGAAGAAATACGATGCGGGCGCCAGCGACACCGAGATCAAGGTCGGACAGACCGTGCCGTTCTCGGGACCGGCGTCGGCCTATTCGTCGATCGGCAAGACCCAGGCCGCCTATTTCAAGATGATCAACGACCAGGGCGGCATCAACGGCCGCAAGATCAACCTGATCCAGTATGACGACGCCTATTCGCCGCCGAAAGCCGTGGAACAGGTGCGCAAGCTCGTCGAGGGCGACGAGGTGCTCCTGACCTTCCAGCTCATCGGCACGCCGCCCAACGCCGCCGTGCAGAAATATCTCAATTCCAAGAAGGTGCCGCAGCTGTTCGCAGCCACCGGCGCCTCACGGTTCACCGATCCGAAGAATTTCAAGTGGACCATGGGCTACAACCCGAACTACTTCGTCGAAGGCCGCATCTACGGCCAGTACATACTGAAGGAGCATCCGAACGCCAAGATCGGCATCCTCTATCAGAACGACGACCTCGGTAAGGACTATTTGAACGGCATCAAGGACGGCCTCGGCGACAAGGCGGCCAAGATGATCGTGATGGAAGCGTCCTATGAAGTTTCCGACCCGACCGTCGATTCGCAGATCCTCAAGATCAAGGATGCCGGCGCCGACCTGTTCTTCAGCGCCACCACGCCGAAGCAGGCCGCGCAGGCGATCAAGAAGATCGCGGAGCTCAACTGGCATCCCGTGCAGATCGTCGACATCAATGCCACCTCGGTCGGCGCGGTGCTGAAGCCCGCCGGTCTCGAGGCCGCCAAGGGCGTCATCTCGACCAACTACGGCAAGGATCCGCTCGATCCGACCTGGAAGGACGACGCCGGCATGAAGAAGTATTTCGAGTTCATGGCGAAGTACTATCCCGACGGCGACAAGGACTCCAACTTCAACACCTACGGCTACTCGACCGCCCAATTGCTGGTCCATGTGTTGCAGCAGTGCGGCGACGACCTGACGCGCGAGAACGTGATGAAGCAGGCGGCGTCACTCAAGGACGTCACCGGCGACCTCGCGCTGCCCGGCATCAAGGCCAACACCTCTCCGACCGATTACCGCGTCAACAAGCAGCTTCAGATGATGAAGTTCAACGGCGAGCGCTGGGAGCTGTTCGGCCCGATCCTGGAGGACGCGGGTCCGGCGGGTTAGTTCTCGAAAAAATGCCTCAACGACGTCATGCCCGGGCTTGTCCCGGGCATCCACGTTCTTGGAGCTGCAAAGGAAGTCGTGGATGGCCGGGTCAAGCCCGGCCATGACGGCGGAGAGAGACCCACGTCACGGCGTTCAGGCCGGTATCTCACCAAAGTTCTTGCCCACCGGCAGCACGGCGTGCCGGATCAGCCTGGAATCCTCGACTGCGGCCTGGCGGTGCTTGACCGCCTCGCGATAGACGGGGTCGCGGATCATCTCGACGAAGGCGGCAACGCTCGGATATTCGGCGATGAAGCAATGGTCCCAGCGCTCCTCTTGCGGGCCGATCAGCATCAGCTCGAACTTGCCCTGCCAGACGATGCGGCCCCCCAAGCGTTCGAACACCGGGCCGCTCTCGCGGCCATAGGCGGCATAGGCTTCCGCGCCGCTCGCCTTGCGGCCGTCAGGATAGGCGGCGTCCTTGCGCAGGCGCACGAGGTTGAGCATGTGGATCGGCCCCGGGCGGTCGTTGTCCCGGAATTGCGCAAAGATTTCCTTGGTCGGATCGATATGGCCCATGCGCCTCTCCCTTGTTGCCCGTGATCCTAACCCCGGCACGCGATCAGCGGAACTGCGGCCGGCGAATGCCGCATCTCCTAACCAAGCGTTAAGCACGGGGTAACCGGGCCTTAAACAGCGAAGGATAGCGTGCGGCGGGGCGGGCTGACCGGGCGTTTCGTATGGCGTGGGGAAAGAAAAAGGCTGGGCGGAAGGAGCCGTTGTTCGGCTTGCCTGCCGCGCTCGCCGACCTGCGCCTGACCGCGGCCGACCGCATCCCCAACGCCGAGGACAAGCCGAAAAAGTCCGGCAAGCCATCCGCCAGGCGCAAGAGCGAGGAGCCCGACGACGAGCCGCCGCGCGAGCGCAAGGCTTCCAGCGGACGCAGCGGCGCCAAGCGGCGGTCGAAGTCGCGCGGAGGCTTTGGCCTCGGCCGGCTGGTCTATTGGGGCGCGGTGCTCGGCCTGTGGGGCATGATCGCCGTGATCGGCGTCGTGATCTATGTCGGCGCCCATTTGCCGCCGATCCAGTCGCTCGAGATCCCCAAGCGCCCGCCGACCATCCAGATCGTCGGCATCGACGGCAGCCTGCTGGCGCAGCGCGGCGAGATGGCGGGCGCCAACGTGTCGCTGAAGGATCTGCCGCCCTATTTGCCCAAGGCCTTCATCGCCATCGAGGACCGCCGCTTCTATTCGCATTTCGGCATCGACCCCGTCGGCATTTTGCGCGCGCTGGTCACCAATGTCGTGCATCGCGGCGTGTCGCAGGGCGGCTCGACCCTGACGCAGCAGCTCGCCAAGAACCTGTTCCTGACCCAGGAGCGCACCATGCAGCGCAAGCTGCAGGAGGCCGAGCTCGCGATCTGGCTGGAGCGCAAGCATTCCAAGAACGAGATTTTGGAGCTCTATCTCAACCGCGTCTATTTCGGCTCCGGCGCCTACGGCGTCGAGGCGGCTGCGCAAAAATATTTCGGCAAGCCAGCGAGAGCCGTCACCGTCGCGGAGGCCGCGATGCTCGCCGGCCTCGTCAAATCGCCGTCGCGCCTTGCGCCGAACCGCAACCCCGAAGGCGCCGAAGCCCGCGCGCAGGTCGTGCTCGCGGCGATGGCGGATGCAAAATTCATCACCGACGCCCAGGCCAAGGCCTCGATCGGCCATCCCTCGTACAATGTGAAGCCGGCCGGCGCCGGCACCGTCAACTATGTCGCCGACTGGATCGGCGAGGTGCTGGACGACCTCGTCGGCCAGATCGACCAGAGCATCACGGTCGAGACCACGATCGATCCAAAGCTGCAGAGCGTGGCGGAAGCCGCCATCATCGACGAGCTCGCGGCGAAGAGCGTCAAGTTCAATGTCAGCCAGGGCGCGCTGGTGGCGATGACGCCCGACGGCGCGGTGCGCGCCATGGTGGGCGGGCGGAACTATTCCGACAGCCAGTACAACCGCGCAGTCACGGCGAGGCGGCAGCCCGGCTCCTCGTTCAAGCCGTTCGTCTACCTGACCGCGCTCGAGGCCGGGTTGACGCCCGACACCGTGCGCCAGGACGCGCCGATCGAGGTCAAGGGCTGGAAGCCCGAGAACTACACCCATGAATATTTCGGCCCGGTGACGCTGACCCAGGCGCTGGCGATGTCGCTCAACACCGTCGCCATCCGCCTCGGCCTCGAGGTCGGGCCGAAGAACGTGGTGCGTACCGCGCACCGGCTCGGCATCGCCTCGAAACTCGAGCCCAACGCCTCGATCGCGCTCGGCACGTCCGAAGTGTCCGTCGTCGAGCTGGTCGGTGCCTATGCGCCGTTCGCCAATGGCGGCTTCGCGGTCACGCCGCACGTGGTGCGGCGGATCAAGACGGTCGACGGCAAGCTGCTCTACATGCGCCAGGCGGAGGAGCGCAACCAGGTGATCGAGCCGCGCTATGTCGGCATGATGAATGCGATGATGCGGGAGACGCTGGTCAGCGGCACCGCCAAGAAGGCGGAGATCCCCGGCTGGCCGGCGGCCGGCAAGACCGGCACCAGCCAGGATTACCGCGACGCCTGGTTCATCGGCTACACCGCCAACCTCGTCACCGGCGTCTGGCTCGGCAATGACGACAACTCGCCGACCAGGAAGGCGACGGGCGGCGGCCTGCCGGTCGAGGTCTGGTCGCGCTTCATGCGCACCGCGCACGAGGGCGTGCCGGTGGCCGCCCTGCCGAGCGCACAGGCGAGCTGGGGCCTGTCGAACCTCGCGCAGGCGGCTTCGCAGGTATCGCCGCCAACGGCGGCCGCGCCGCCGCCGGCTCAAGCCAATAGCGGTGGCTATCGCCCGCCGCCGACGCGCACCAACGCGCGGCCGGAGGCAGCCGCAGGGCTCGATGGCTGGCTGATGGACCGGCTGTTCGGCGGAAATCGATAGGCTCGCCTCGAGGTCCGCGGCGCCTCAAAACAAAAATGTCGAAAACAACCCCATGCACTGATGCGGACGACCGCGCGCGCGATGTTGGGTGGATGGGGCGAAGGCTTTGAGGCGATGGGGCAAATCGGCCGCGCGGCGCAATCGCCGCATCCTCCACTGTCATTCCCCGCGAAGGCGGGGAATCCAGTACGCCGCGGCGTCTCGGTCTAACAACAACGGCCTCTGGATACTGGATCGTCCGCCTTCGCGGACGATGACAATGTTGGCAGCGAAGCCCTAATCCTCGACCCCATACCGGTGCAGATCATTGCCGTAGGTGTCGAGCCACTTCTTGGCGCGCTCCATCGATGGGCACACCTTGCCGCACACCCGCCAGAACCGCGCCGAGTGGTTCATCTCGACGAGATGGGCGACCTCGTGGGCGGCGAGATAGTCGAGCACGAACGGCGGCGCGAGGATCAGGCGCCAGGAGAACGACAGCGAGCCCGCCGAGGTGCAGGAGCCCCAGCGGCTGGACTGGTCGCGGATCGAGAGCCGCTTGACCTTGACGCCGAGCTCGGCGGCATACACCTCCGCCGAACGCTGCAGCTCGCGCCGCGCCTCGCGCTTGAGGAAGTCGCCGACGCGGCGGTCGACATATTCGAGCCCGCCGGCGACGCAGAGAATGCGTTCACCGCTCTCGCGCATCTCGGTCCACACCGTGCCGCGCGCGCCGGCGCGATGAACGATGCGATGGGGCAAGCCGCGAAGCGGTATCACTGTGCCAGGTTGAAACGGCGCGGCCTTCGGCAGACGGCCGAGGCGTGCCGCGATCCAGGCGCCGTGACGCTGCGCGAAGTCTTTTGCCTCGGCGAGCGTGCCGCGCGGCGGCATGGTGAGGATCGCTTCGCGGTCACTTGGATGAATTCGCAGCGTATAGCGTCTCGCGCGACGATGACGGCGCAGCCGGATCGCAAAGAACTGCGAGCCATGCGTGATGAGAAGGGTCTTGGGTTCGTGGGGCCGCCGATAGAGGAGCGCGCGCGTGGCCATGTCTGTCAGTCCGGGGAGGAGGAGTTCGCCCGGATTCTGCCATAACCGCCGCCAGGGAAAGCGCTCGGCGCAAAAACAAATCATTTGCCCAATATACAGGGGTTCGACCGTCCGGGAGACCCTACAGACTGGGGTTGGAACCCCGTATTTTCACCTGTCCCGGACGCATGCGGCACCCCCAAGAGGTGAGGTCAGACTCACTCCTACAGAGCTACCTAAATACCTCGAATCTGGCGGCTTTGAAGCCCCGCCGGAGCGCCCGGCAGGGACCAGATTTTCGACGGGAAAGCCGAAATATGCAGTTATTCAGCCGCGAGAGCTTGCAACGAGCTCGGATTCGCAGCGGAGACCATGAAGTCGTGAATCCGCGGCACGATTTCCGACTTGAAGCGCGAGCCGTTGAACACGCCGTAATGTCCGACGCCCTTCTGGACGTAATGAACACGGCGATGATCGGGAATCGAGCTGCACAGGGTGTGCGTGGCCTCGGTCTGACCGAGCCCGGAGATGTCGTCGTTCTCGCCTTCGACCGTCATCAGCGCGACGCGCGTCACCTTCGAGGGATCGACGCGGGTTCCGCGATGGGTCATCTCGCCCTTCGGCAGCGCGTGCTTCACGAACACGGTGTCGACCGTCTGCAGATAATACTCGGCGGGGAGATCCATCACCGCGAGATATTCGTCATAGAAGTCGCGATGCTTGTCGACGAGGTCGCCGTCGCCCTTCACCAGATTGGCAAACAGACGCTTGTGGGCGTCCATGTGCCGGTCGAGATTCATGCTGATGAAGCCGTTGAGCTGCAGGAAGCCCGGATAGACGTCGCGCATCATGCCCGGATGCGGGAATGGCACCTTGGTGATCACGTGGTTGCGGAACCAGTCGATGCCGCGCTCCTGGGCAAGATTATTCACCGCGGTGGGATTGCGGCGGGTGTCGATCGGGCCGCCCATCAGCGTCATCGACGTCGGCACGAAGGGATCGCGGCGCGCTTCCATCACCGAGACGGCAGCGAGCACGGGCACGGAGGGTTGGCACACCGCCAGAACATGGGTGTTGCCGCCGAGGACATGCAGCATCTCGATGACGTAGTCGATGTAGTCGTCGAGATCGAAGCGGCCTTCGCTCAGGGGCACCATGCGGGCGTCGGCCCAGTCGGTGATGTAGACCTCATGCGCGGGCAGGAAGGCCTCGACGGTGCCGCGGAGCAGCGTCGCATAGTGGCCGGACATCGGCGCGACGATCAGCACGCGCGGCTGCGGGCTCCGCAGCGGACGGGTGAACTTGCGATCGAAGTAGAGCAGCCGGCAGAACGGCTTTTCCCAGACCGAGCGGACCTCGACGGGGACGCGGATGCCGTTGACCTCGGTCTCGGGCAGACCCCATTCCGGCTTGCCGTAGCGGCGCGTGGTGCGCTCGAACAATTCGCAGGCCGCGGCGACGGACTTGCCGACCTCGGTGCGCGTCCAGGGATTGAGGGGATTCTGAAACAGCAGCTTGGTCGCGTCGGAGATGGCTCGCGCCGGATTGAGAGAGGCATGCGCCATCTCGTACATCCAGTACATCGGCGTCGTCAGGGCCGGGCTGCCTTCTACTGCCTGGGGCGGCACGCCGCCAAACTCACCAATGGGCATGGTCGATTCCTCTTCGCATCGCAGCATAGTGCAGAATGCGTAATATTGCGTCAATGTACATCCCGTACCTCTACGAGGCCGGGGCCGTAAAACCACCCCAAATCCACGGAAAAGTGGACCTATTCGCCGCTCGACAGCAGCGAGCCCTGTTTCCGGGCGCTGCGCAAGAGGGCAAGGAATGCCCCAAAAGATGCAGCCAGCAGCCCCGCATTGATCGCCAGCGCGGCCAGCATCAGGTCGGCCCGGAAGGTGTTCTCGATCAGCAGCGCGCGCATCCCCTCGAACACATAGGTCGGCGGCAGCGACCAGGCGACATATTGCAGCCAGGCGGGCAGCACGCTGACGGGATAGTAGACGCAGGCGAGCGGCATCACCGCGAACATCAGCGTCCATACAATGCCTTCGGCACCCAGCCCGTTCCGTACCACCAGCCCGGACACGAAGATGCCGATCGACCAGCTCGTGAAGATCAGGTTGCAGAAGAACGCGATCAGCGGCAGGCCGAGGGCATAGATGTTGAAATGAAACAGGACCAGCGCGAGCACCGTCATCGGGATCACGCCGATCGCGAGACGGATCACGCTCATGACCATCAGCGACAGCAGGAACTCGATCGGCTTGAGCGGGCTCATCATGAGGTTGCCGAGGTTGCGCGACCACATTTCCTCCAGGAACGAGATGGAGAAGCCGAGCTGCCCGCGGAACAGGATGTCCCAGAGGATGACGGCGCCGATCAGCGTGCCGCCGGCGCGCGCGAAGAAATTGGCATTTTGGGCGATATAGAGCTGCAGGAAGCCCCAGGTGATGACCTGGAGCAGCGGCCAGTAGAACAGCTCGAGCAGCCGCGGCCAGGACGACATCAGCAGATACCAGTAGCGCAGAATCATCGCGCCGATGCGGTGGACCGAGATGCCGCGATGGAGGGAGAGCTCTTTCATCGCCGCAATCCGTAGATGGAGTAACGGGCCGGCCGCCCGCTCGCTACGGCGCGATTTGGAAGCGCGCTCGCGAGCGGCCTGTTGGT
>NZ_JAFCJJ010000020.1 GCF_018131015.1 Bradyrhizobium diazoefficiens | reverse complement strand
GGATCTTCTTTCTTTCCCACGCGGGATTGCCGGTGGCCGTCATCCTCTATGCGCTACGGAAAGATCTGAACGAGGGGGTCAGCAGGGAATCGCACCCACCTGCTGTTGCCATTCGCTGGAGCATCGGCATCGTGGTCACGGCAGCCGTCGGGCTGACACTGCTCTGCACCGCAGGCGAGGATCTGCTTCCGAAAGTCATGCACGATCCCGTCAGGATCAATCTGGCGATCAGCACGTGGTACGGCGCCGCGTTGCTGTCAACGAGTGTGGCGGCCGTGGTCATCTTGTTCTGGAAGCGACGTTCCGTTCTCGATTCGTGGCTCCTCGTCATGTGCTACGCCTGGGTGCTTGAAATCCTGCTGGCGACGACCTTCATAAGCGCCCGCTTCAGCGTGGGCTGGTACGGCAGCAGGATATTCGCGCTCGCCGCCGCCATCTCGGTGCTGGTCATCCTGCTGTCCGAGACGACGAGACTCTACGCGCACCTCGCCCAATCCGTGCTCGGGCGGAATCAGGCGCGCGACACGCGGCACATCGAGATGGACACAATGGCAGCATCGATCGCGCACGAGATCCATCAGCCGCTCGGTGCGATCATGCTGAACGCGGAGTCGGCGGAGGCGATGCTGTCGGGCTCGACTCCCGACATCGAGGAGGCGAAGTCCGCCCTGGTCGACGTCGGCAACGATGCCCGCCGCGTCCGCGAAGTGATCGACGGCATCCGCAACATGTTCCACAAGGACCTGCGCGGAAGAGTTCTGCTCAATCCCAACGATCTCATTCGGGACGTGCTCACGCTGGCCGACGTCGACTTGCGCATGCAGGGCGTGACGCCTGCACTTTCCCTGAGCACGGAGCTTCCACAAATCGTCATCGACAGGGGGCAATTCCGGCAGGTGATGCTGAACCTGATCCTCAACGCCGTGGAAGCGATGCGAGAGATCACCGATCTACCGCGCGTGCTGCGCATCGGATCGGACGTCACCCGGGACCAATCCGATGTCGTGATCACGGTCGAAGATTGCGGAAATGGCGTCGACGACAAGGACATCGACTATATTTTCGAACCGTTCTTCACGACCAAGCCCACGGGCACCGGAGTCGGGCTGGCGATTTGCAAGTCGATCGTCGAGGCGCACGGGGGACGACTCTCGGCGTCGCGCAATATCCCCCATGGAATGATCTTTCGGATCTATCTTCCGCTCGAGGCGACCGGCCTGGCGCGGCGCTAGTCCTCGCTCGAGGCCTCGGAGCGCTTGCGCAGATAGGCTTGCGACAACAGGAAGAACAGGGCGCGCTCGCCATGATATTTGGCGGCCGGCCGGGTGCGCTCGAAGCCATCGGCAAAAATCTTGCCGGACTGGTCGCACACCTGCCAGCGCCAGCCGAACCGCTTGCGTCTGGTAAGGATCACTTCGAACATGCCGACGAGCTTGGTCCCCTGCTCCTTGCCGGTCCGGCAGGCATTCCAGCCTGCTCCGGCTTCCCCCATTGGACGGACGCCCGACATATAACGCAGCAGGACGGAAAGAGAATTAAATTGATTATCGGAAATAGGTATCTCGCGCCGCTGTGACGACATCACGACATCAGGGAATAAGCGGTGACTGCCGGTGTTTCCGGAGCGCTCCGCGGCCGCCGCTGGGAGCGCTGACAAACACAACATTTATCAAGTGAGTGAGGACCCGGTATCCGAAGGTGGTGCTTTCATGCACCGGATGAGAACGGCGTCAGCGCGCGACGACTTCCACCTCGCCGTCAACGCCGTTGACGACGTTGAAGCCGCGCTCATAGACCTTGCCCTCGTTCTTGGCGATGGCGCGATATTCGCCCTCGGAGAGCACGACGCGCGGGAAGGCGCCGATCGATTCCTTGATCACGTCGCCGCCGGGGGTCAGCACCGACCAGGCGGTGTTGGCGAGCGCCTCGCCGCCGCGGTCACTGACGAGTTTCAGCGTGATCACGGCGGCGCGGTGGGTGATGGTGACGTCGGTGAGCTTGCCGGCCTGCACGCGGATGTCGGAGCGCACCACCGAGTTGGCGTCGCCGTAGTTCGAGATGATGTAGTAGGTGCCCTCCGGCAGCAGCACGACGTCGCCGGCGGCGACGGTCGGCACCAAGGAGGCGCGCTCGCCGGCCTCGAACTGGCTGCCCTTGTAGATCGCGAACGAGATCTGGTTCTGCGGGATGCGGCTGGTGCCGACGCGGCCCTCGATGCGCAGCCCCCCCGCCGGCAGCACGAAGGATTCGCGGTCGGTCTCCGCCTTCAGGCTGACGGTGCGCACGGCGCTGACGAGGCCGAAGGCGACATGGACGACGTAGTTGCCGGGCGGCAGCACGATATTGGGGGTGGCGTTGCGGTCCTCGCGGATCAGCTTGAAGGTGCCGTTCTCGTCGGGCCGGTCGGCGAACACCCGCCAGACCAGGCCGCTGGTGATGGGGCCTGAGTCCTTGCCGTATCGGGCGGTCAGCGACAGCACGGCCTGGCCGGGCGCGGCGGCATTGAGCGGGGCGGCCGGCGGCACGGTGGTCACCGCGGGCGGAATCACCGGCGAGACCGGCTGGGTCATGGTCGGCGGCAGGCTGGCGGGCCCCTGCGGCGGCGCCAGGCTGACGGCTCCGCCGGGGTCGGGAACCGAGGCCGGCGGCACCGGTGGCGGACGATCGGAGAAAAGCTGCGCCCGGACCGGGCCGCCGAGCATGAGGGACGCGATTACGGCCGCCGGCAGCAGCAATTTGCTGCGCCGCCATCCGATGATGCCGTCACCCCCGAGAGTCATGCCCTCTGCTTTTCACCGAAAACGCGGCAAATTCAAGCCTCCGGAACCCCGTGAACTACGGAGATTTGGAACCCCGATGACACCTGGGTGATTAGTTCCACGGCAACGGAACACTGCCATATTCCCGCCCAGCGCCCTCCTCAAAGCGGCATAAACCATGCTCCGCTCCGGTTCTGGCGCAGGGTGAACGGGCTGCCTTAGTCTTGGTGGTGCGGCTGGCCACCACGTTGGAGAGTTTTCAAGTGCTGGACATGTTGAGAGGTCGGGGCGTGAACGGGGCGAATGGCGAGAAGGTCGGCCTTGGCAGTATCCGCCGGCCGGTCATCGGCCTCGCCCTCGGCGGGGGCGCGGCGCGCGGCTTTGCCCACATCGGGATCCTGAGAACCCTGATTGCCAATGGCATCGTGCCGGACGTTGTGGTGGGCACCTCGATCGGTGCCGTGGTCGGCGGCATCTATGCGGCCAGCCAGCTCGATACGCTCGAAGAATGGGGACGCAGCCTGCAAGGGATGCGCAACATCCTCGGCTATCTCGACATCCGCCTCAACGGCTCCGGCCTGATCGGCGGCGAGAAGCTTGCAACCCGGATCGAGGAAGCGGTCGGCCAGACGCTGATCGAAGACCTTCCGATCAAGTTCGCCGCCGTCGCGACCGAGGTCCGCACCGGCCACGAGATCTGGCTGACGCGCGGCCGCGTGGTCGACGCGATGCGCGCCTCCTATGCGCTGCCGGGCATCTTCTCGCCGGTGCTGATCGGCGATCGCTGGCTGGTGGACGGCGCGCTGGTGAACCCGGTGCCGGTCTCGGCCGCGCGCGCGCTCGGCGCCGAAATCGTCATCGCCGCCAATCTCTCCACCGACATCTTCACCCATTCGACCACGATCCATTCGCACGGCGCGATGCCGCAGCCGCCCGCGCCCGTGACGGAGGAGCCGGCGGCGAAGCGCCGTTTTCCGAAATTCTTCTCGGCCGAGAAGGCCGTGAAGCGGGAGTTCTTCGGCAGCGCCGGCCGGCCCGGCATCTCCTCGGTGATGGTGGATGCCTTCAACATCATGCAGGACCGCATCACCCGCGCACGGCTCGCCGGCGATCCGCCGGACCTGCTCATCACGCCGCGGATCGGCCATTTCGGCTGGTTCGATTTCCACCGCGCCGACGATTTGATCGCATTCGGCGCCCGCGCCGCGGAGCGCGCGCTGGACTCGATCCAGGAGGCGATCGAGGTGCTGGCGCCGGCGCCCGAGGGCGCCGGGCCCAAGGCAAGCGAGTGAGGCAAGCGAGTGAGGCCGCTCAGGCGGTCTTGATGTAGTCGCGCAGGGCTTCCTGCTCGGACTCGTATTCGCGGACACGCCATTTGACGATGTCGCCGATCGAGATCAGGCCGACCACCTTGTTGTTCTCCAGCACCGGCAGATGGCGGAACTTGCCGGTGGTCATGATCTCCATCAATTCGGCGACCGTGTCCGTCTCCTTGCAGGTCACCACCTTGCGCGTCATGACCTGGGCGACCGGCTCCTCCAGCGCGGCGGCGCCGCGCTCACCGAGCACGCGCACGATGTCGCGCTCCGACAGGATGCCCTCGAGCCGGCTCTGGTTCATCACCAGCACCGCGCCGATCTTCTTCTCGCCGAGCAGCTTGATCGCGGCCGAGAGCCTGGCGTCGGGCTCGACGCTCATGACCTGATGGCCCTTGGTGTTGAGAATGGAACGTACCGTCATTGTCGCCTCCCTGAATCGGAGCCGTCCCGCTGACCGGCGGTCCGGACTTGTTCTTCGGGTCTTCAACTAACAGTTTTGCTTGGCGCCGGTTTCACGCTTCTGCGCTTTGCGAAGCATCGCCGTTGTCATGAGCCTGGCCCTGCCGGAAAACCGCTACCCTTTTCCGGACCATGCTCCGCCAGCATGTCGCTTCGGAACATTCTTCATGGGAATGATGGATGAATTCAGGCCGCCCCGCAAGCGCCGCTTCAGATACGGTTTGAAATGTCCTGTGATGACGCATCCGCAGCATCGCTTCCCGCGCGCGGTACGGGATCGAACAGCGCGAACAGCAGGAGGCCTGCGAAGAAGCCGCCGATATGCGCCTGCCAGGCCACGCTCGCGCCTTCGGTCTCGACCCCGATCGCGCCGACGCCGAACACGACGTTGAGCGCGAACCACACCGCCAGGAAGCCGACCACGCGCCCGTCGCGCAGCGCGCGCGACAGCGGCAGGGCCGGAACCCTTGCGGCGGTATCGGCATCCGAACGGTTGAACGACAGGAAGCTGCCGCGCACGAAGGCAAAGCGGATCGCCGCCGCCATCGCCCCCGACACCGAGGCCGAGGCGCCGATCATCGGCACCACGGCGTGCTCATGGGTGAGCAGATGGGCGAGCGCGCCGGCCGCCGCCGTCACCGCCAGGAAGACGAAGAAGCGCACTGCGCCGAATCGTCGCGCCAGCGCGCTGCCGAACGGCAACAGCCACAGCACGTTGAAGCCGAGATGGGTGAGATTGGCGTGCAGCAGCGAATAGGTGACGAAGCTCCAGACCTTCGCGCCGGACCCGCCCGGGATCGGCAGATTGAGCAGCGAGGAATCGTAGCGCTTCGGGATGAAGCCGAAGACGTCGATGGTCCAGTTCTCCAGTTCCGGCGGCAACAGCACCCGCAGATGAATCACCGCCAGCAGCAGGACGTAGGCCGTCAGCGCCAGCGGCAGCGTCAGGATCGGCTCGCGCGGAGCCTCCTCGATGGTGGCCGGCAGGTCCGGCGGGGAGTCTTGCGGGGAGTCCAAGGGTCTTGGCTTTCGGCGCGACGACAGGCCTTAATGACAGGCCTTGGAGATAGTCGCCTTTACCCATCCCGTGCAAGTGCACAAACGAGTGCACAAAAGGAAAAGGGAGGGCCCCTGGGAAAGGCCCTCCCTGTCCGTGTCGGCCTTCCGGGACCCGGAGGAAAAAGGCGTATTCCCACCCCTCCCCGCGGCCCGCGACCAAACTGTTTGACGCCTGCGTACAGGCCTCGCCGAGAAACTGGAGCAGAGCGGCGAGGCTTGCGACCGCGGTCACCATAACAGGGCCGCCGGCCGGACAAAGCGTACAGTTAATTTAACGTTAACGACGCAAAGACGCCCCGCGCGGACCGCAAAACGCCCTCGCGGCATGGACGCTGCAAATCCCCTCCTGCACAACAACAGAAGGGATCGCGGGTGCACTGAAGCGGGACAGGTTTGTCCCGCGAGGATGTACCCCGGGCGAGCGTTCAGTCATGAAACATCCATCGAGCCGCGCGTTCTTCGCATATTGGGACAACAAGCGCGGCACTGCGCGGGCCCCCGACCGGGCCGACATCGATCCGGCGGACGTGCGCGACCTGCTCGGCGACATCTTCGTGCTGTCCTGCGAGCCGAAGCTCGGCTTTCCGTTCCGTGTCGCCGGCACGCGTGTCTGCGCGCTCGCGGGCCGCGACCTCAAGGACCAGAGTTTTGCGGCGCTGTTCACCGCCACGAGCCGCAGCGAGATCGAGGAGATCTCCACCATCGTCGCCGACGAGACGCTCGGCGCCATCGCCGGCCTCACCGCCGCGCGCGAGGATGGCAGCAAGGCGCATCTCGAGCTGTTGCTGCTGCCGTTCAATGCGCGCCCGCATACGCCGGTGAGCGTCACCGGCGTGCTTGCCCCGTTCGACGACCAGTGCGGCACCCTCTCCGCCTTCACTCTCACCTCCTGGCGCTATCTGCACCAGCCGGAGAAGCTGCTGCCGCGCGCCATCCGCAAATTGCAGATCGCACGCGGCCTGATGGTGTATGAGGGGTTGAGGTAATCTCTTGTCCCGGACAAGCTGCAACGCGCATAGCGCGTCGAAGACGCGCGTAAACGCGCTTATTGCGTTGCTGCGCAGAGCCGGGACCCAGAAGCCACACATCATTCTGTAGCATGGGCCCCGGCTCTGCAGCGCACCGCTGAAGAAGCGCTGCGCCGCGTCCGGGGCACGAGACTGACTTTCAGATGCCGACTATCAGCATCGCGCCCTTACGGCATCGCCAGGTGCCAGGCACCGTTGAGGAAACCGTCGCCGGTGACGTCGCCGGGCTTCTGGTCCTTGGCGAAGGTGTAGAGCGGCTTGCCCTTGTAGGCCCACTGCTTCGAGCCGTCGTCGCGCGTGATGATGGTGTAGCCGTCGCCCGGGGCGTCGGCGGCCTCCGCCTTCAGCACCGGCCAGTTCGTCGCGCACGGACCATTGCAGGCCGACTTGCCCTCCGCATCCTTGTCGAAGGTGTAGAGAGTCATGCCGCGTGCGTCGGTGAGAACGTTGCCCTTGTCGGTCTTGCCGGTCTTGGTCGGTGCTGCGGCGAAGGCAGAAGGGATGATCGCGAGCGATGCGGCGAGCACGAGCGCGAGGCGGATCGGGGAAGTCATGCAGTCTCCTTGTGATGCAGTTGGCTTGCAGGAGTAAGACGCCGCACGGCGCATCGTATTCCCGGAACGATGGCCAGGATATTTTTCGCTGCGCGCCCCGTCGCCGCGGAATAAACTGGACTGCATGAGCCCGAACAATTCGAGCAAACCGCACTGGCGGCCCGCGCTACCATCCGATCTGGACGCGATCAGCGCGATCGCGACGCAGATCCATCCTGACCTGCCGGAGCGAGCCGAGGTGCTTGCGGAGAAGATGCGGCTCTGTCCCGATGGCTGCCGCGTCCTCGTCGCCGGCGATGAGATCGTCGGCTATGGGCTTTCGCATCCCTGGATGCGGCACCGGATTCCGCCGCTGGACGATTTTCTCGAAGCTCTCCCCGATGATGCGGACTGCTTCTATGTGCACGATGTCGCCGTGCTGGCCGGTAGCCGTGGTGGCGCCGCACGCGCTTATGTCGCAGGGATCGAGGACCTCGCGCGCTCAAGCGGCATCGCAACGCTCGCGCTGGTCTCCGTCTACGCCACGCGGCCGCTGTGGCAGCGTCTTGGCTTCCGCGCCCTCGCGGCGGATGCGGAGCTGCGTGCGAAACTCGCATCCTATGGTGCGGGCGCCACCTACATGCTCCGCAACCTGACCGCGGCGTAAGACCCCCGTCCCGGCGGGAAGCGGCTCACGCGGGCGTGAAACCAAATCCATCGAACCGGTTTCGCGCAGCCCCCGTCGAAGGTGTGTGCGAGCCGTTTCCGGTCTCGCCGAACCGAGGCTGGAGAATTTCAATGAAACCCACATTAGCGAAAATTGCTTTCGTTGCGGTCGTTGCGACGACCGCGTTCAGCGCGACCAGCGCCAATGCCGTGCAATATCGGACCTATGGCTGCGAGAATGCGTTCTTCGAGGGCTGCAGCGGCCTGGTCGAGACGCCGACCCCGGGCGGACGCCGCGCGGTTCGCATCTCCACCGATACCTCGCCGACCTACATGAAGCAGACCGACCCGCGCTACAATGGATCGCTGCGTGACGCCGGTGGTGGCGGCGGCGGCGGAGGCGGCGGTGGTGGTGGCGGAGGCGGCCGCTGAGCTCAATCCGGACCTGCAGAAGTTTTCACAGCAACGCCGCTGGCTCACGCCGGCGGCGTTCTTCTTGAGGACAGGCGCTCGAACGCCTCACTCGGGCGTGAAGCACCAATCTCGAACCGGTTTCGACGCGCCTCCGTCGAAGGTCTGTGCGAGCCCTTTCGAACTCGCCGGACCAACGCTGGAGACCTTCCATGAAATCCACATTCGCAAGAATTGCTCTCGCTGCACTCGTTGCGACGACCGCCTTCGCCGCGACCCAAGCCAACGCCGCCAGGTATCGCGCCTATGGCTGCGACGTCGCCACCTTCGATGGTTGCGGCGTCCTGACGCCCGAGACGACGCCGCAATCCGCACGGCGCCAGCCTCCCCTCACCCATGACATCTCGCCCGCTTACATGAAGCAGACCGATCCTCGCTACAATAACACGCTCACGGCCGCCGGTGGCGGCGGTGGTGGTGGCGGCGGAGGCGGTGGCGGTGGTGGTGGCGGCAAGTGAGCGCAGAGCTGATGTCCGGAAGATGCCGCCGGCGCGATCCGGCGGCGTCTTTCGCCCTGCGGCGACAGGTCAGCCCCGATGCTTCTTCTTCGTCTTCTTGCCGGGCCCACCCTTCGAGGGCCACGCCGTCACTGAAGGCTCGGCGTGAGCCGGCTTGTTCTTGTGTTTCTTTTTCTTTCCGAACGACGGCGCATCGTCGAATTTCGGTCCGCGCTCGCCGTGAGGCTTGCGTGCCTTGAATCCGCTTGCATCGCGCGGGCGCTCATCGCGCCGTTGACGATGATCGCCATCGGCGGCCTCACGCCGCGGTGCGGGCTTTTCCGCAGGCAGCTGCGGCGCATCCGCCATCGGCTCGATGCGGATGCTGTCCTCCTTGTCCGGCCGCTTGACCTTGGCGGCGAAGGACTCCGCGACCCGCTCGGAAATCTCGAACTCGGTCGTGGTGTCCATGATCCTGATGGCGCCGATGTCGCGCTTGTTGATGCCGCCGCGGCGGCAGATCATCGGGAGCAGCCAGCGCGCCTCCGCATTCTTTCGCTTTCCGATGGCGGCGCGAAACCAGACGCCGCCCTCCGCCATGGCGTGCTTCGCCGACGATTTGCCGGACTTCGGTCGCGGCTTGCCGGGACGATCGTCACCGCCTTCAAACCTGTCGCGACCGCGATCGTCGCGCGGCCGGCTGGGCCGCTCGCCGGGATCGATGATGTCCTCGGGCGACGGCAGCCGCGCACGATAGAGCCGTGCAAGCGCCGCGGCGATGTCCTCGGCCGACCGCTCGGCCAGCAGTGCCTGCGCCAGCGCCAGGTCGTCGGCGGTCGTCTCCTCCGTGAACAACACGTCCTTCATGCGGTCGTGATCGAGCTTGCGGATCTCGTCCGCCTGCGGCGCCGTGCCCCAGGCCGCATCGACGCCAGCGAGATCGAGCAACAGCTCCGCGCGCCGCCGCCGCGCCGGCGGTACCAGCAGGACGCTGGTTCCCTTGCGGCCCGCGCGCCCGGTACGGCCCGAGCGATGCTGCATCACCTCGGCGTCGTTGGGCAGGTCGGCGTGGATGACGAGGTCGAGGCTCGGCAGGTCGATGCCGCGGGCGGCGACGTCGGTCGCCACGCAAACGCGGGCGCGACCGTCCCGGAGCGACTGCAGCGCCATGGTCCGCTCGTTCTGCGTCAATTCGCCCGACAGGGCGACAACGGAGAAACCACGCTCCAGCAGCGCCGCCTGCAGATGCCTGACATGGTCGCGCGTGCTGCAGAACACCAGCGCGCTCGGCGCCTCGTAGAAGCGCAGCACGTTGACGACCGCATGCTCGGCATCGGCAGGCGCGATCCGGATCGCGCGGTACTCGATGTCGGCGTGCCCGCCCTCGTCGCCCGCGACCTCGATCCGGAAGGCGTCCTGCTGATACTGCCTCGCCAGGGCCACGATCCCGCGCGGAAACGTCGCCGAGAACAGCAGCGTCCGGCGCGTCTCCGGCGTGGTCTCGAGGATGAACTCCATGTCCTCGCGGAAGCCGAGATTGAGCATCTCGTCGGCCTCGTCGAGGACGACCACCTTCAACTCCGAGATGTCGAGACGGCCGCGCCGCAAATGATCGCAGAGCCGGCCCGGCGTGCCGACCACGATGTGGGCGCCGGCCTCGAGCTCGCGCTGCTCGCGCCGCGGATCCATGCCGCCGACGCAGGAGACGACGCGCCCGCCGGCATGCCCATAGAGCCAGGCGAGCTCACGCTGGACCTGGAGCGCGAGCTCGCGCGTCGGCGCGACGATCAGCGCGAGCGGCGCGGAGGCCTGCCCGAACCGCTCGGCATCGCCGAGCAGGTCCCTGGCCATGGCGAGGCCATAGGCGAGCGTCTTGCCGGAGCCGGTCTGGGCCGAAACCAGGAGGTCGCGGCGGGCGGCATCGTGCGCGAGCACGGCGAGCTGAACGGGGGTCGGTGAATCATAATTGCGCTCGGCCAAAGCTCGGGCGAGCGGCGGGGTCAGGGCCGGAAAGGACACGGGATGAGAACCTTGGTTAATTCAGGCGCGGTACGATGAACCGGCGGACCTGAGCTTCGCGTGCGCGGCAATCGGCCCGGCCGCACGCTGGATTTGATCTGGGCGCTCTTTACGCCAAGTGCCCGGAAATCACCATGGCTTTGTTGCATGGCTTGGCGGGAAGTGCCGCGCCTGAAGGTTGCAGAAGATTTTTTTCGCCACCCCGATTAACCTGACGCCGACCTGCTTCAAAGGGAATGATCGCGTGACCTCATACGCAAGGCGCACCTGCGGCGACTGCACGCTGTGCTGCAAGGTGATGGCCATCGAGGCGCTGGCCAAGCCCGCGAATGCGTGGTGCCCGCACTGCGGACCCGGCCGCGGCTGCGCGATCTACCCCGCGCGGCCTGATGAATGCAAAAGCTTCGCCTGCCTCTGGCTCGTCAACGATCTTCTCGACGAACGATGGAAACCGAGTCGGGCAAAACTGGTCCTGACCACCTCGGAGGACGGCATCGAGATCCGCTGCGATCCGGGATTTCCCGACGCGTGGCGCAGGGAACCTTACACCGGCGATATCCGCGCCTGGGCGGTGGAAGGTGAAACCAACGATATGACGGTCGTCGTGATCGCGGGCCGGCGCATCATCCTCGTCACGGCGGACCGCGAGTTCGATCTCGGCAGCGTCGGACCGGATGACCGCATCGTGCGCGAGCTGGAGGGCACGAGGGTCGTGGGCGCGACGGTGGTGAAGGCGCGTGATTCCTGATGGGCCTTGCCACGCCGGCCATTCGATCCCAAATCGTGCCTGACAATGAGATGGGAGGACACATGGCCGACAGCATATCGCTCGCCAACAAGCTCGCCACCTTTCAAGACTTCTTTTCGCCGCGCACGGTCACGACCTTCAACGATTGCGACGTGATGGTGGCGAAGCTGAAGGGTGAGTTCATCTGGCACAAGCACGACGACACCGACGATTTCTTCCTGGTACTGAAAGGCCATCTGGACATCGAGCTGCGCGACCGCACCGTGACGCTCGGTCCGGGCGAGCTCTATGTCGTGCCCAAGGGGGTCGAGCATCGTCCGGTGGCACGCGAGGAGGTTCACCTGCTGCTGATCGAGCCGACCGGCACGCCGAACACGGGCGACAAGGCCACCGCCGCGGCGCGCAAGTTCGCCTAGGGCATGATCCGGAAAAGTGCGAAGCGGTTTTCCGAACAGATCATGCCCAGACAACAAGCTAAAGCGCGATGACCATCCAAATCTCATCGCGCTTTAGACCGGCAATCCGGCGGGATCAATCCCTGGAGGCCACGAGCCTGCTGAGGCCGCCGGCGAGCCTTGCTCGCGCGCGCACGACCGCGTCCCTCACCGCCCGGCTGATGGCACGGACGGCGCGCCAGGCTTCGGTTGCCTGCAGCCATGCCTTCATCTCGGCGAACCTTCCATAGCCCCACGCGAACGCCGGAATCCGCATCAGCTTGTCGCGCGTGAGATGGAACAGGCGCTCGACCAGCACGAGCTTGAGCAACTCGCCGATGATGAAGGTCACGGCACCGCTGACGAACTGGCCGGTTGCAGCGAGGTAGGCAGCCACCGGCTTGATCGGCTCCAGGATGATCACCGGCACGGAGAACAGGGCGAGCGAGGGATAAGGCGGCAGCGACCTGATCCAGGCGCGCAAGCGCTTGAACTCGAAATGGCGCCCGATCCAGCGCGCAATCGGCCGCGCCACGGTCATGAACACGGCGTCCACCACGAAGTAGACGGCAGCCAGGACGTAAGTGAAGGGTTTCAGGATTCGCTTCACGATACCTCTCTCGCGAACGGAAAGCCGAAACATGGCCCTAAGTTTCGCCACGGCGTGAATAACTCGGGGAGTTCCGGTGGAACTTTTCGGGCATCGGCCGGCTCTGTGAAATCATATCTCGGCATAGACCTCCAGCAGATTGCCGTCGGGATCCCTGAAGAACAACGTCCGGTGTCCAAACGGCTGGTTGGTCGGCGGCGACAACGGCGCGACGCCGTGTCGTATGAGCTCGCCGGCGCAGGCATCGACCTCGGATGCGGATACCTTGAATGCCAGTTGCAGCGCCGCGCTGCCCGCCGGCGTCGGCGCGTCGGTCGCGGTCCGGCTCGGCCGCGCCAGGACCAGCGTGTTGCTGCCGAGACTATACTCGATCCAGCCCGGCGAGAGCTCGCGCAACGGCGGAATTGCGAGAACGTCCTCGTAGAAGCGCCGCATCGCGGTCATGTCGCGCACGAAGATGACGGTGTAGTCGATCGCGCGAATGGCGCTGAAGGGCGAACGCGCGCTGCCTGGCTCGGTTGTCATCGTCGTTCTCATTCCAAACGCTGCACGTAAGCCTCACTCCACCAATTCCGGCCACGGCACGATGGTCGACTTCACCGTCTTCATGGCCATGGCATCCTTGACTGCCTGCGAGACGCCTTCTTCCGTGAACGGATAGATCGTCTGCATCTTCAGCCAAGGATATTTGCCCGCCGTGCGGTAGAGCATGTCGACGCCGAGCGGGAGATCATTACCGGTGAAGCCCCAGGATCCCAGCACGTTGAGGTCCTTGGTGCAGATGCGGTGCCAGGAGGTGTCGATCGAGCCGGCGTCGGTGAACTGGCCCATCTCGACATAGGTGCCGCCGTCGCGCAGCATCTCGATGCCTTCGGGGCCGGCGGTCGGATGGCCCGAGCAATCCATCACGAGATCGGCGCCGAAGCCGCCGACGATCTCGCGCACCCGCGCGATGCGCGCCTGCGGCGACTTGACCTCCTCGATGTTCACAGTGGCCTCCGCGCCGAACTCGCGCGCAAGCTTCAGCCGCGGCTCCTCCGGCGCGCCGACGCAGATCACGCGCCCCGCCCCCATCTCCTTTGCGGCCGCGACCGCTAGAATCCCGATCGGGCCCGAGCCCTGGATCACCACCGTGTCGCCCCAGCTGAAGCCGCCGGCGCGGGTGGCGCGGTTGAAGGCGCGGATGCAGGAGGTCAGCGGCTCCGACAGCGCGCCGAGCCGCAACGACATGTCGTCGGGCAGCTTGTAGATCTTGGTGCCCGGCAGCATGTCGAGATCGACATAGACATATTCGGCCCAGCCGCCCCACATGTGCGGCGCCTTGTCGAAGCCGAGATAGCGGCCGTAATAGACCGGCGTCAAGCACTTGTTGGCGGTTTGCGGATAATGGATGCAGTAGTAGCAGTGGCCGCAGGGCATCAGCGGCGGGATCATCACCTTTGATCCGACCTTCAGCGGCTTGCTCATGAAATCCTCGAAAAATTCCTCGCCGCATTCGACGATGATTCCGCCGAGCTCGTGGCCGAGCGTGAACGGCCAGGGCAGCGGCTTCGGCCAATGACCTTTCAGGATATGCAGATCGGTGCCGCAGACGCCGCAGGCGCCGACCTTGATCAGCGCGGCCTTGCGGCCGACCTTCGGCCACGGCACGGTGCGGATGACAGGCTCGCTCCCCGGCCCTGCGTGGGTGCAGACGCGGATCTGTTGCATGGCTGTTTCCTCAAAGCCCGCTTTGTTATGGTTGGTGATGCGGGCCGACGAGAAGCGTATGTGAGATGCGCGGCTGTGCCAAGGTGCGACTCATGGGGGACATCCGATGCTGCGTGACTATCGGGACGACGATGCGGAGGCCATCACGCGCGTCGCGCTGGCCGCGTTCGCGGAGTTCGAGCCGCATTTTTCCGCCGACTGGCCGTTGTTCAATGCCAATGTCGCGAAGATGCCGCGGCTTGCCAGAACCGGCGAGATCATCGTCGCCGAAGATGATGGCCGGATCGTCGGCGCCGTGGCCTATATCGGCCCGCAAGCCCCGAAACCGGACTTCTTCGAGCCGTCCTGGCCGATCATCCGCATGCTGGTGGTCGATCCCGCCGCGCGCGGCAAGGGCATCGGCCGGCATTTGACGGAGGAGTGCCTGCGCCGCGCTGAGCGCGACCAGGCTCCGGTGGTCGCGCTGCACACGACGCCGATCATGACGGTCGCGCTGCAGATGTATCTGCGCATGGGATTTGCGAAAGTTCGCGAGGCGCCGGATATCCTGGGCGTGCCTTATGCGGTGTACGTCAAGGCGTTGGGGTAGCCATAGCCGCATGGCCCGCATCAGCGCCGCCACGACCACCGCCGTCATCCCCGCGCAACGGCAAAGCCGTTGTCGCTGGAGGTGCGCGCTCTTGCGCGCCTCGAAGGATGGGCCGCAAGCACGCGCGGCTCTTCCTTCGAGGCTCCATTGCGATGCCAATGCATCGCAATGGAGCACCTCAGGATGACGGCGGTGGTCGTGGCGGCATTGCATGACTGATGTTTGCAGGCCGCCAAGTATCTTGAGCCGCCTGCAGCAAACGTGTAAGGCGGCGCCAAATCCCATCCAGGTGATCGCTTGAACCCCCTTCCCCAAAATCCCGTGGCGGCGTCCGGCTCGTTCGCTGCGATGAAGTCGGTGCCGTACCGGCTCCAGTTCATCGCTTTCGTGCTGGCGATGATGGCCGACAATATCGAGCACGTCATCAGCTACTGGGTGGTGTTCCAGAAATTCCAGTCGCCGACCCTGGGAGGCTTTGCGGTGCTGTCGCACTGGCTGCCGTTCCTGTTGTTCTCGGTCGCGGTCGGCGGACTCGCCGACCGGTTCGATCCGCGCCGCATCATCCAGTGTGGCATGCTGCTGTTCGTCGTCGCATCGGCCGGATGGGGATTCTTCTTCATCACCGACACGATCCAGATGTGGCACGCGATGCTGCTGCTGGTGATCCACGGCTGCGCCGGCGTGCTGTGGCAGACGCCGAACCAACTGCTGCTCTACGACCTCGTCGGCCCGGCCGATCTGCCGAGCGCGGTGCGGCTGAACGCGATGGCGCGCTATCTCGGCATCCTGGCCGGACCCGCCGTCGGCGGCATCATCATGCTGACGCTCGGCACCTCGCACGGCATCATCTTCAACACGCTGTTCTACCTGCCGATGCTGCTGTGGCTGTGCTGGGCGCCGGTACGCGACGCAAGCGTGGCGGTGCGGCGCTTCGCCGTGCGCGGCTTTGCCGACATCGTGCTGACGATGCGAACGGTCGGCACGCTGCCGGTGCTGTCGGCGATGATCTGGCTTGCTGGCCTCACCTCTTTCATGATCGGCAATGCCTATCACGCCCAGATGCCGGGCTTTGCCGGCGATCTCGGCCATGGCGACCCCGGCGTCTCCTACAGCGTGCTGCTCGCGGCGGACGCGGCCGGCGCGCTGCTCGCCGGCATCGCGCTGGAATCCTGGGGGCGGCTTAGGGGCACGCCGCGCACGGCGATCGTGCTCGCGATGCTCTGGAGCCTGGCGCTGCTCGGCTTCGCGATGGTGCGGATCTATCCCGTCGCGATCGTGCTGCTGTTCTTCGCGGGCTTCTTCGAGCTGTCGTTCAACACCATGGCGCAGGCGCTGGTGCAGTTGAACGCGCCGGCGGACATTCGCGGCCGCGCCGTCGGTCTCTACAACATGGCCGGGCTCGGGATGCGGGCCTTCAGCGGCATTACAGTCGGTGTGTTCGGCGCCGCGATCGGCATTCACTGGTCGCTGGGCCTGTCGGCCGCGGTGCTGCTGGCGCTGCTGTGTCTTCTCAATCAACGTGCGGCAAGGAGGCATAAGGGCGCCGGTTGACTCTCGTCCCCCGCCACCGCACGCTTCGCCGCATTGGATGGGGAGACGGGCGTTGCGCAATCGCTGGACCATTCTTGCGATCCTGTTCTTTGTCCGTCTCACCATCGCGTTCCAGTTCCAGAGCGTGGCTGCGGTCGCGCCGCTGCTCGAGAAGAGCTTTGGCGTCGGCCTTGCCGATATCGGCATCCTGATCGGGCTCTATTTCACGCCCGGCATCGTGCTGGCGCTGCCGGGCGGCGCAATCGGGCGGACGCTCGGCGACAAGCCCACGACGATCGCAGCGCTGCTGCTGATGACGGCCGGCGGCCTCGTCATGGCCACCACCGACATCTGGGGCTGGCAGATGGCGGGCCGGCTCGCCTCGGGCGCCGGCGGCGTGCTGCTGACGGTGCAGCTCACCAAGATGGGCACCGACTGGTTTGCCGGCAAGGAGATCGCAACCGCCATGGCGATCTTCGTCAACTCCTGGCCCGCCGGCATCGGGATCTCGCTCCTGCTGCTGCCGGCGATCGGCACCGCCTATGGCGCCGGCGCCGTGTTCCTGTCGGCAGCCGCGCTGACCGCGGCCGGAATCGTGCTGGTCGCGTTCTACCAGCCGCCGCCGGCGACAGTCGCGGCAACGGCTGCACCATCACGGCTCGATCCCCTGGCGCTGCTGGCGGTGATCGTCGCGGGCGCGATCTGGGGCCTCTACAATGTCGGCTTTGCGATGGTCTTCTCGTTCGGCCCCTCGCTGCTCGCCGAGCGCGGCTGGAGCATTGCCGCGGCGGGCTCGGCGATCAGCCTCGTGCTGTGGCTGTCGGTGATCTCGGTGCCGGTTGGCGGATTCATTGCCGACCGGACCCGGCGGCCGCTGACGCTTGCGGTCGCAGCCAGCCTCGCCGTCGCGCTGCTGCTGGCCTGGCTGCCCCGGTCGGACGCCGTGATCACGATCTTCGTCCTGATCGGCCTGATCTGCGGCCATCCGGCCGGCCCGGTGATGAGCCTGCCGGCCCGGGTGCTCGCGCCGGAGACGCGGGCGATCGGCATGGGCGTGTTCTACACGCTCTATTATGCCGCGATGATGCTGGGGCCGGCGGTCGCGGGCCGTCTCGCCAAATCGGCCGGGACGGCGGCGGTCGCCCTCGATCTCGGCGCGCTTGCCGTGCTCGCCTGCCCGCCGCTGCTGTGGCTTTTCGAGCGCATTGTGTCTGTCCGTAATCACCACGCCAAATCATAACGGGGCATTAACCCTGTGCCCCCTAAGGTCTTTGCGGACTCCGCCCGGGCGGGGGGTCGGGTGTTGAAAATGGCGTTGGCGAACAAAAAATTTCTTCCGGCCACTGAGGAACGTCGGCGTTTCCAGCGGGTGAAAGTCCACCTGCTCGGCCGCTACATGCTGCCGGACCGCCGTGAATTCCCCTGCCAGGTGATCAACATGTCGCCGGGCGGGCTCGCGCTGCTGGCGCCGGGCATCGGCAATGTCGGCGACCGCGTGGTCGCCTATCTCGACCATATCGGCCGCGTCGAGGGCAAGATCGCCCGCATCATCGACAATGGCTTCGCCATGACGGTCGGGGCGACGCCGCGCAAGCGCGACAAGCTCGCCGCCCAGCTGACCTGGCTCGCCAACCGCGACATCCTCAATTTGCCGGAGGACCGCCGCCACGACCGTATCGTGCCGCGCAACCCGATCGCGGTGCTGACGCTCGAGGACGGCACCAAGATGACCTGCCGCATCATCGATCTCTCGCTGTCGGGCGCTGCCATTGCTGCGGAGAACCGGCCGCCGCTGAAATCGATCGTCCTGCTCGGCCGCGTCCAGGGCCGCGTGGTGCGAAATCTCGAAGACGGCTTCGCGCTCGAGTTCATGCACGAGCAGCCCGCCGAGACTCTCGAAGAGAGCGTTACCGCGCGGTAAAGCGAAACCGCGCCGAAAACCCGTAATTTCCAGCCCTGAGGCGGCCTCCGCGATGCGGACGCCGCCTTTTTCATGCGTGGTGACGGCCCGCCTGCGCGGTTAACAGGGGGCCTGTCGGCGGGCGGAAACGGCGGTTCCGCCAGCGTTTCCGCGTTAATCGATAAAATTTGAATCAATTGCAGTCATGTCGAATTTTATTCGAATTCGATTCAAGTATAGATCGAATTAGCCGCGCGTTTTACTTGCATTCGACTCGACTTGACTTGGCCGACTTAGCGGCAACTCAAATGCTCGGCGCGCATTGTGGTCCCAACAAGAAACGGGGATCGCAATGTTCGATTTCAGGGGACAGGGAAAGAGACTGGCGCTGGCCGCCATGCTCTTCGGGATAAGCGCGACGGCGCAGGCCGGCGAAGGCCGTCTGCTCTACGCGAGCCTCGGCGACACCACGCGTGCGCCGATCGGCTGGGTCGAATTCTGTGCCGAGAATTCCGCTCAGTGCCAGGGCGGGCCGACGCAGCCGCGCGACATCGTGATGTCGCAGACCGCGTGGCGCGACCTGGTCAAGGTCAATCGCTGGGTCAACGAGACCATCAAGCCGCTGACCGACCAGGAGCACTGGGGCGTGATCGAGAAGTGGTCGCTGCCATCAGACGGCTACGGCGACTGTGAAGACTACGTGCTGTTGAAGCGCAAGATGCTGATCGATGCCGGATGGCCGCGCGAGGCCCTGCTCATCACCGTCGTGCGCGACAAGAAGGGCGAAGGACACGCGGTGCTGACGGTGAAGACCGACAAGGGCGAGTTCGTTCTGGACAATCAGAACGAGAGCGTCGTGGCCTGGACGGAGACCGGCTACCGCTTCGTCAAGCGCCAGTCGCAGAGCGATCAGAATGTCTGGGTGTCGCTCGGCGATACCAAGCCGGCGGTCTCCACCGCCAGCGCAAGAGATCAGTAAGTCGATCAGCAGGAACAAACGAACGAGTTACGCGACCCGGTCACATCCCCACCCCTCCCCGTCCCAGACCGGTTCGCGCGCGCCCAGCCATCCCCCAATGGCTGGGCGCAACCTTTTTGGGGGATCCATCGCGCAGTTCAGCCCAGCACGTCCGCAAGGGGCAATTCACCGGCGGCCTCGTCCTTCAAGAACAGCTCTGCCTCGATCTCCGTCAGATGCGACAGCATCAGATCGCGCGCGCGCGCCCTGTCGCGTTTGCGGATCGCGGTGACGATCTCGGCGTGATGGTCGGTGCCGCAGGCCGGCGTGTTGTGGCGGCGGTAGAGCAGGATGATCAGCGAGGAGCGCGCGATCAGCTCCTTGAGGAAGCCGAGATAGATGCTGTGACCGCTGATCTCGGCGACGAGCCGGTGAAACTCGCCGGAGAGCCGCACCGCGGCACGCGCGTCACCGCGCAGCTCCGCCGCGCGTTCCTCGGCAATGTGCCGACCGAGCCGGTCGAGCCAGGCCGGCGTGGCGTTGTCGCAGGCATGGTCGACGATGCTGGGCTCGATCAGCCGGCGCGCCTCGAACACCTCGCGGGCATCCGCCGGCGTCGGGCGTGCAACGAAGGCGCCGCGATTCTTCTCGATGGTGACGATGCCCTCATGGGCAAGCTGCTGCAGCGCGGTGCGCACCAGCGTGCGGCTCGCGCCATAGATCTCGCCGATCTCGTCCTCGCCGAGCTTGGTGCCCGGCAGCAGCCGGTGCTCCAGGATCGCGGCGGTCACGCCCTCCCGAATGCGACTGACGCGATCGCTCGCATCTGGCGTATCGGATTTTGGGCGGGTTTTCACGACCATGGGTTTGAGGGCTCGATCGGAGACGTCGCCTTCAATGGTAGTCGACGAGCTGTATCCAATCACAGGCGAAACTTTATACAATCCGCGCCCGTTTTGTGTGCAGACCGCTTCCTGTGCGGCGCGTTGCCGAAACAATGGGGATTCGGTCTAACGATCTGACTCTGCAGCACAGTTCCGGAATTCGGCCCGCGGCGTGGCGTTGGCACACTCCTTGCGGAGAGAGGCCCATCGCCCTCCGCCTGGACACGCCATGGCCACTCCCGCCGCTCTCGAACTGGTCGCCGTCACCAAGCGCTACGACACCACGCTCGCGGTCGACAACGTCAACCTGAAGATCCCGGCCGGCACCTATTGCTGCCTGCTCGGCCCGTCCGGCTGCGGCAAAACCTCGACCTTGCGCATGATCGCCGGCCACGAGGCGGTCAGCGTCGGCGACATCATCCTCGGCGCGCAGAACGTCACCGACCTGCCGCCGGCCGAGCGCGGCACCGCGATGATGTTCCAGTCCTACGCGCTGTTTCCGCATCTGACCGTGCTCGACAATGTTGCGTTTGCCCTGAAAATGCGCGGCATCGACCGTACCACGCGGCACAAGCGCGCCGGCGAGCTGCTCGAGCTGGTGGCGATGAGCCCCTACGCGGCCCGCCTCCCGGCCCAGCTCTCCGGCGGCCAGCAGCAGCGCGTGGCGCTCGCACGCGCGCTGATCACCGAGCCGCAGATCCTTCTGCTCGACGAGCCGCTGTCGGCGCTCGATCCGTTCCTGCGGGTGAAGATGCGCGGCGAATTGAAGCGGCTGCAGCGCGAGCTCGGCATCAGCTTCATCCAGGTCACCCACGGCCAGGAGGAGGCGATGGCGCTCGCCGACCACATCGTGGTGATGAACCAGGGCCGGATCGAGCAGCAGGGTTCGGCCCGCGACATCTTCCACCATCCCCGCACCGAATTCGTGGCCCGCTTCATCGGCGGCCACAACGTGCTCAGCGACGCCGGCAACCGCATCGCCGTGCGCGCCGATCAGCTTGGCATCAAGCCGATCACTGACGGCGTCTTCGGCGCGCCGGCGCTGCTGACCCAGACCGAGTACCAGGGCTCCTATGTCGCCGTCTCGCTCACGCTCGACGACGGCACGTCCCTGTTCTCCCACGTTCCCGAGGCCACCTTCGACGTCCACCCGTTCCGTCCGGGCGATCGCGTGCTGGCGACCTGGGATCCCGCCAAGGCGCAGCGCCTACAATAGCGCGCCAATCGTTCACGACAATGCGCAAACAGAGGAGTGACTGATATGACCGAGACCAAAGGGAAGACCGGCGTCAGCCGCCGCACGCTGCTCAAAGGCACCGCAGGGCTTGCCGGCCTTGCCGCCGGCTCCGGCGCCATCACCGGCTTTCCCTATGTGATGTCGGCCGAGCCGAAGGTGCTGCGCTATCTCGGCACCGCCGTGAACGAAGGCGACGACATCTCCAAGCAGTGCCTGAAGGACACCGGCATCAAGATCGAATACATCACCGCGACCACCGACGACGTCACCAAGCGCGTGATGACCCAGCCGAACTCCTTCGACGTGCTGGACACCGAATATTTCTCGCTGAAGAAGCTGGTGCCGTCCGGCAACATCCTCGCCCTCGACGCCAAGAAGATCAAGGAATTCGACAACATCACGCCGGTCTTCACCAAGGGCGAGACGCCCGGCGGCAAGAAGATCGGCAACCAGGGCACCGCGCCCTGGAAGGTGCTCTACCTCGAAGGCAAGGACTCCAAGAAGTTCGCGACCTCGGCGACCGAGTTCGTCACGCTGATCCCGACCGTCTACAATGCCGACACGCTCGGTATTCGCCCCGATATCATCAAGCGCCCGATCAACTCGTGGTCCGAGTTGCTCAACCCCGAGTTCAAGGGCAAGGCCTCGATCCTCAACATCCCCTCGATCGGCATCATGGATGCCGCGATGGTCGTGGAATCCACCGGCAAGTACAAATATGCCGACAAGGGCAACATGACCAAGGAAGAGATCGATCTCACCATGAAGGTGATGACCGAGGCCAAGAAGGCCGGCCAGTTCCGCGCCTTCTGGAAGGATTTCAATGAGAGCGTGAACCTGATGGCGTCAGGTGAAACCGTCATCCAGTCGATGTGGTCACCCGCAGTGACGAAGGTGCGCTCGATGGGCATCCCCTGCACCTTCCAGCCGCTCAAGGAAGGCTACCGCTCCTGGGCCTCCGGCTTCTGCGTGTCCAAGGGCGTCTCGGGCGCCAAGCTCGAATGGGCCTACGAGTTCGTCAACTGGTTCCTGTCCGGCTATGCCGGCGCCTATCTCAACCGCCAGGGCTACTACTCTGCCGTGCTCTCGACCGCGAAGGCGCATATGGAGCCCTACGAGTGGGCCTACTGGATGGAAGGCAAGCCGGCCGAGAAGGACATCAAGGCGCCCGACGGCTCGCTGCTGGAAAAAGCCGGCGCCGTGCGCGACGGCGGCTCCTATGAGGAGCGCATGGGCGGCGTTGCGTGCTGGAACGCCGTGATGGACGAGAACGACTACATGGTCCGCAAGTGGAACGAGTTCATCGCGGCGTGATGGACACGTCAGTGGACGTGCTGCAGCAGGCCTCCCCGGACCTCGTCCGGGGAGGCGACACCGCGCGCGCCGTCAAGGCGGCACGGCTGTCGCCATCCTTCGTCTCCTGGCTGCAGGCCGGGCCGATGATGCTGGTGTTTCTCGCCTTCTTCCTGATCCCGCTCGTCTTCGTCGTCATCGTCTCGTTCTGGGATTACAACGAATATCAGTTGCTGCCGGCCTTCTCGGGGCGCGGCTACACCGATACGTTCGAGGGCTGCATCGCGCAGCTCCCCGATCTCTGCACCATCGCCAAGACCTATCTGAAGACGCTGAAGCTTTGCTTCCTGGTCTGGGCCATCACGCTCTTCCTCGGCTTCTGGGTCGCCTACTTCCTTGCCTTCCACGTCAAGTCAAAGACCTGGCAGATGGGATTGTCGCTGCTCTGCACGATCCCGTTCTGGACCTCCAATGTCATCCGCATGATCGCCTGGATTCCGCTGCTCGGCCGCAATGGCCTCGTGAACTCGGGCCTGATGAAGACCGGCCTGATCAACCACCCCGTGGAATGGCTGCTGTTCTCCGAATTCTCCGTGGTGCTGGCGCTGGTCCACCTCTTCACCTTCTTCATGGTGGTGCCGATCTTCAATTCGATGGTGCGCATCGACAAGGCGCTGATCGAGGCCGCCTATGACGCCGGCGCCAGCGGCTTGCAGACGCTGGTCAACGTCATCATTCCGCTGTCGAAGCCCGGCATCGTGATCGGCTCGATCTTCGTCATCACCATCGTGATGGGCGATTTCATCACCATCGGCGTGATGGGCGGCCAGCAGATCGCAGCCGCCGGCAAGATCATCGAGACGCGCGTGAACGCGCTGCAATTCCCCGCCGCGGCGGCCAACGCCGTGATCCTGCTCGCGATCACCTTCCTGATCATCACCATGATGTCGCGCATCGTCGACATCAAGAAGGAGCTGTGATGAAGGAAGGACGCCCGCGCTCGTTCTACGTGCTCGCGATCTTCTTCGCGGCCTATGTGCTGTTTCTCTACGGCCCGATGATCGCGATCTACGTGCTGTCGTTCCAGGGACCGCAGGGCGGCCTCACCTTCCCGATGAATGGCGTGTCGACCTTCTGGATCGCAAAACTGTTCCAGGGCACCGGGATCGTCGATCTCGGCGCGGCGTTCCGCCGCTCGCTGCTGCTCGGCGTCATCGTGATGATCGTCACCGTCGTGCTGTCGGTCGCCGCCGGCATGGCCTTCCGCCGCAGGTTCAGGGCGCAGAGCATCCTTTTCTACTCGGCGATTGCGAGCCTCATCGTGCCCTCGATCATCACCTCCCTCGGCATCTCGCTCGAGTTTCGCATCGTCGACGACCTGATCAAGGCGCACTGGAACGAGAACTTCGAGACCTCGATGAGCCTGCTCACGTCAGGCCTGGGCGCACACCTGACCTGGACGCTGCCGTTCGGCCTGCTCATCATGTTTGCGATCTTCAACCGCTTCGATCCGCGCCTCGAGGAAGCCGCGCGCGATCTCGGCGCGACGCCATGGCAGGCCTTCCGCCATGTCGTGTTGCCGATCATCCTGCCCTCGGTGATCGGCATCGGACTGTTCGGCTTCACGCTGTCCTGGGACGAACTCGCCCGCTCCAGCCAGGCGATCGGGGCCGTGAACACGCTGCCGCTGGATCTGCAGGGCCTCACCACCACCGTCACGAATCCCGACATCTACGCGCTCGGCACCGTGATCTCGGCGGTCTCGTTCACGGTGATCGCGCTTGCGCTCGGCACCATCCACGTGCTCAACAGGCGGCAGGCGGCCAAGGGCTCGGACGCCGGCCAAGGGCTTGTCTGAAAGAGAGCTTGTCTGACAAGAGGCTGGTCTGATCGCGATGCGGCTGCACGTCGTCAATCCCAACACCACCGCGTCGATGACGGCGAAGATCGCCGCTGCGGCGCGCAGCGTCGCCCTGCCCGATACGATCATCGACGCACGCCAGCCGGAGATGGGCCCGGCCTCGATCGAAGGCTTTTACGACGAGGCCTTCGCCGTGCCCGGCATGCTCGGCTGCATCCGCGCGGCCGATCGCGATGGCGCGGACGCCCACATCATCGCCTGCTTCGACGATACCGGCCTCGACGCCGCGCGCGCCGCGGCGAAGGCACCGGTGATCGGCATTGGCGAGGCCGCCTTCCACATGGCGACCCTTGTCGCCGCGCGCTTTGCGGTCGTCACGACGCTTGGCGTCTCCATCGTGCCGATCGAGCATAATTTGACGACGTACGGCCTCGCGGCGCGCTGCGCCCGCGTGCGCGCCGCCGAGGTCCCCGTGCTCGCGCTCGAGGAGCGCAACCTTGATGCGCTGGGCAAGATTTCCACGGAGATCACCGCCGCGATCCGCGATGACCGGGCGGAGGCCATCGTGCTCGGCTGCGCCGGCATGGCCGATCTCGCCGCCGAGCTCGCCGCCAAGCATGGTCTGCCCGTGGTCGACGGCGTCGCGGCGGCGGTGACGCTTGCCGAGGGCATGGTCCGGCTCGGCCTCAAGACGTCGCGCCTCGGCCCCTACGCGGCGCCACGATCAAAACCCTATTCCGGCCCGTTCTCGCCGTTTCAACATGAACTCGCCAGCCGCTGAGGAGGCGCGACTTAAAATGTCCAGCGCTTTTTGGCCTTCAGCCTCTTTTTAGTCCCAATTGTTGCCGAACAGTTACACTTTCGGGGCATCCCGGCGGCTGTCCGGTCGTCGGTCCACTCACCAGGTTTCAATTTGGGGCTTTGCCAGCGATGATCGATCTCGCAGAGGACAGACCGTCCAACCCGCTTCTGCGCCTGGGCGCCCAGCCCATCGCGCTGACCGCCGCGGCCCTGCTCCTGCTGATCGCCGGCGTGACCTCGATCGCGATCTGGCGCGCCTATACCGGCGCCGCGCCCGAAACCGACCGGGTGGTGGCCTCCCGGCAGCTGCAGGCCCGCACGGCCCAGGTCTCCGAGCAGCTCGTCGAGAAGGCCAAGGGGCTCGAAGCGACCCAGCAGGAATCGATCGACCAGCTCCAGGTGGTGCAGGACCAGCTCCAGACCATGAGGCGGCTGATGGCGGCGCAGCAGGCCGACACCAAGCGCCTGTCGGAGCAGGTCGCGACGCTGAACGAATCCATCGACAGCCTGCGGCAATCCTTTGCCAGCGCGCGGGCGACCGAGGCCGAGACGCCCTCGGTTACACGCAGGAAACCGGCGCGCCACCGCGCCCATGCCAGCGCCCGCAAGCAGGGCCGATCGCGCGGCTGACCTGATCGTCGCTTAATTTCTCCACTTGTGAACTGGATCACATTTATCCGTGTGATTCCGGGCGATGCTGCGGCCTACCGGATGGCGTGAGCCGATTTCAATATCCGGGGCTGGCAAGGTCGTTGACGGTATATTGCGTCAACGGCCTTGTTCTTTATTGGCCCCGCCGGCCGCCCTCCCGCTTCTGCCGACCAACCGCCGCCGTAAAGGCCGGTTCCGGAACAAATCCCTTCAGGTCCGCTTGACCCGGGGACGCCCACGGCAGAAAGGCAAAATCACGATGACCGATCGCGATCCCTTTGCGGAAGGCGAGCGCGCCGCGCGCGAGAACATCCCGGCCGAAGCCAACCCCTACCAGAACGGCAGCGACGAGCATGCGCTCTGGGCTGCGGGCCACGAAAGGATCGCCGGAGCGATCGAGGCGCGCGAATCCGAAGGAAGCTGATCTCAGCCGATCCGCTTCAGGCCCTTGCTGTAGCGCGGGCCGTTGGCGACATAGAACTTCGCCGCACCCCCCTTTCGCTGCACCTGGGCGTCGTCGAGCGTGCGGATCACACGGGCGGGCGAGCCGATGATCAGCGAGCGCTCGGGAAACTCCTTGCCCTCGGTGATGACGGAGCCGGCGCCGACGATGCTGTCGCGGCCGATCCTGGCGCCGTTCATCACGATCGAGCCCATGCCGATGAGCGCGCCCTCACCGATGGTGCAGCCGTGCAGGATGACGTTATGGCCGACGGTGCAGTTCGTCCCGACGACCAGCGGAAAGCCGAGGTCGGTGTGGCAGGTCGAGCCGTCCTGGATGTTGGCGCCCTCGCCGATCTCGATCCACTCATTGTCGCCGCGCAGCACCGCGCCGAACCAGACGCTGGCGCCCGGCTTGAGCCGCACGCGGCCGATCACGGTCGCGGTCTCGGCGATGAAATAATTGCCGTCGGCGGGAAGATCGGGCGCCTGCCCGTCGAGTTCGTAGATCGCCATGAGGTCTCCTGTCGCTCAGGGGAAGCCATAGCGAAACGGCGGCCCCGACGCAAAGGTCCGGGCGGCGGTCGAAGGTCAGGTCAGGTCAGGACGCCGGCCGCGCGCAGCGTCATCAGGAAGAAGGTGCCGCTCATCATGCTCCAGAAGCCGGCAATGACGGTCGCCATCATCACGAATTCGAAGCGGCGGCTCTCGACGCGCATTCCGCGCAGCGTGTTGCGCATGATGATGAAGGGCGCGGCGAACACCAGGAACGGCACCGCTGCGAACGTGCTGGGCGCAACGCCCTCCTGCAGCAGGCCGAAACCCGCGGGCCGCTGCGCCACCGCCTGGTAGCCGTTCACGAGGGCGCCCGCGAGCGCAAAACCGATGGTGATCGAGAAGAAGGTATTGAGAGCTTCTGGTGTCATCGGAACGGTCCGCCCTTACGCAACGCCGGGGACCTTCCTGTGACAAAAAGTGCAGGTTAACGCTACATTATCCTTAAGCGAAGGTTAACGATCCCACCCGGCCCGCGCAGGGCTGCTTACGTTCCCGCTTCCGCGGAACGCTCCGCGAAATCGCCGCCGCGTGGCATAGTCGCCGCTGATTCGTCGGCCACCGGCCGACCCGGCTCTCTCCCCGGCTCTCTTGCGCTTCAATCATGACGGTGTTTTCGGCAGTCTCCCCTCGGTCCCGCGCGACGCGCGCACGGGCGCATCTGGTCCCGATCCTGCTCAGCGGCGCGGCCGCGGCGGGTGCGATCGGGCTGGTCGCGTATCTGTTGTGGCCGACCTGGGGCAGCGGTGGCGCCAGCGCCCCGGACCGGCTACCGGTGAGCATCGGCGGCACGCTGTTCAACGTGCCGCCACCGGCAATCCGGATGAAGATCCAGCGGCACTCCGGCCCGCAGGAGCGCATCGACCTCGACTTCCTCTATCCGTCGCTGGAACCGCCGGGCGCACCGAAGCACGTCACCGCCGACACCGTCGAGGAGGCGATGCAGCCGATCGACCGCATCTTCCTGTCGATCGCGGCCCATCACGACGCGCTCGCGCCCGAGCAGCGCACCGCCACGATCTATCCGCGCTATCTCGACCGGGCCGCGGCGATGCCGCAGGACGGGCTGACGATGCAGATGTTCCGCGGCGACACGCCCTACGGCGCCGAGGATCTCTACTCCGCGACCAGCCCCGCGCTGACCGCGCGCTGCACCCGCGATGCCGCCACGCCGGGCATGTGCCTGTCCGAACGCCGCGTCGACGGCGCGGACCTCACCTTCCGCTTCCCGCGGAGCTGGCTGTCGCAATGGCGCGAGGTCGCCGAAGCCATGGACAGGCTGACGGCGCAGTTGCGCGGGCCGAAGGGTTGAGCGCGGCCGCTCACCACGAAAATACGAAAACAACCCCATGCACTGATGCCAAGCTCCTGTCACGCCTTGGCATTTTTCATGAATTCGTATTTTTCGAAATTTGACTTGACCCGTCGGGCAAAACAGGCGCATGATGTCAGGATGGGGCGATCGATGTGAACGATGCGTCAACCCATCTGCCGCCCGGCGCCCAGTTGCTGGGGCGCGAATGGCTCGGCTTCGACGAGAGCGGCTGTGCGCTGAGCCGCTTTCAGGCGCAGCTCGCCTTCACCAACAGGCATGGAACGATCCAGGGCGGATTCCTCGCTGCGATGCTGGACTCCGCCACCGGGATTTGCGCGCTGGCGACGCTCTCGCCTGATCTGACCGTGGTGACAACGGGGCTCGACACACGATTCCTGAAGCCGGCCGGGGTAGTGTCTCAGTTTGAAATTTCAGCGGCTTGCCGCTTTTTATAGGGTCCGCGCACTTTCGGAGCTTGCTTCGCGTCGATCAGCGCAATGCAAGTTTCCATTTTTAAGACGTGATCCACAAGGCCGGACGCCATCGCTGGCGTAACGCCAAGCGTCTTGTGGACGCGGCACCAGTTGTACCAAAAGAAGTAGAGTGCCAGCGCGTGACAGTGGTTTTCAAACTTCTTTGGAAACGCATTAGTGAGGCGGGTAAAGCGACGCATCGCCATCCGCATGGTCAAGTTCTGGCGCTCGGCAAACGACGTGTTGATGTGCTGCCATTCAGGATTGCCCATAATGGGGCTCTTGATCGCGCCGATGCACTTGGGCGGGCTGTAGCGTCCCGCACCGGCGTAATCTGTGGCGAAAATCTTATTCAGCATCGCGTAGTCCGCATCGAAATCAACCACGCTGACGGCCTTCAAATAAGCCTTGTGACCGTCCGTGGTGAGCTGGACACGATTGGCGAGACGGGCCTTCAAGTCGCCCATGAAACTGATGCCAGTGTGCTGCGAGCGATCACCAACGTGCCAAGATACGATCATCTTGGAGTCGGCATCAATGCCGGTCCAGGTCCAAACGTCGCCAGCATCCTCCGGGGCAGCCTTCGCGAAACGAACGTTCTTCTGTTTCGCGTAGGAAAAACTCCAAATCTCGTCGCACTGGACCTTGGTGGAGGGAACGTTGCGGACCTTCTCGTCATGGAAGGCAGCGCAGACAGTACCAGCGTCGATCAGAAGCTTGGTGACGGTGTTGATCGACACGCCGCACACGCGCGAGATGGAGCGCATGGAGGAACCCTCACAAAGCATGGTGAGGATTTGCACCCGGGTCTTGGCGTCGAGCTTGTTGATGCCGTTTCAATATGACATTTTATGCTTACCGTCAAGCACAAAAGAGCGCGGAAGGGCCCCCTGACTCAAAGCGTTGCTTTTGCTTGAGAAAATTCCTCAACTTTGAATATTTGACCGAGATTCCAAAGGCTTATATTATGAGCCATCGGTCCCAACGTATACGGTAAGGTCCCCACGACAGGATTCGAACCCGTAACCTCAGGCTTAGTAGGCGAGCGCTCTATCCAATTGAGCTACGTGGGGTACCGATCTCCTGGAGAGACTGGCCGCGAACCAGTCTCTCCAGGCCTTCCCAGAGGTCGCTAGGGCGGCTCTGAAAAGCCACTTAGGAGGCCTCCTCATCCTCCAATTCCGCTTCACCTTGGCTGTCGTCAGGCTGAGAGCGGAGCGATACGCCCGCCCTTTCCGCGACGATTTTCAACTTTCTTCGAAATTCGTTGGCCGACCAAGGCAGGCCTGAGAACTCGCAAACGATCATTGGTCCTTTGCGCTTATCGGGCGAGATGCGGTTGATTTCCTCCATCGCCATCTGCGATCTGCTAAGGCGAAACTCCATCCTCTTTTCATTTCGCCCACCCTTCCCGGTCGGGAGCGTCCGATGCAAAACAAAATTCTCATCGAGATCAGACCACATCAGGCCTCTAATCCACTTTTCTGCCCCCTTCACGATGTCGGATTGGTTCCGATCGCTTAATGGGACCCACTCTCCGATTACATCGAGTTGTCGAAGCTTGGGGACATCGAATAACAGAGCCACCGCAAACGCTATCGAATTCCAGCCGAATTGCTCACGCGCTGCAATCCGAATGGCGCGCGCCTGATCTCTGGTGAGGCGCGGGGCTCCATCGCCCTTTGCAACAGGAAAGCGCATATTTCCGAGGATCGTGCTTAATCTGATGCACGCATCGTCATTAAGCTCCGTAGATCCAAATCCGGCCAACATCCGGACTTTGCCGACAAGTTCGTGACCCATCGCGATTTTATCGCCATGAGCAGCCCACTCGTCGTAACGCTCTTGGATGGTCCTCGCATTCCAGTCGATGACCTTTTCGTCGCCAATGTCCTTTCTCAGTCGCTTGAATGAACGCTCGTAATTGAGGCGCACGCTATGCTTAAGTTCGTGGATCGGTGATCGCTCGTGATCCATGTACGCAGAAATCAACCCGTTGAATGTTCCGTCATAAGCAGGTGGTGTTTTCGGCGGCTCCTCAGTGGGGGACTCTTTCGCGTTCTGGGGCTCCGGGGGTGGGGGCGGTTCCGGCTTGAATTGCGTTTGAGACGGCGACGCTCCCGTCAATTCACGCAAAAGGTCTTTCACTAGGGCTATTTTCGCCAAGCGCTCACGTAGCCGCGCTTCCTCGCGCTCCAACGCTTCAAGGGTGCTTGGAAGTTCATCGGACATCACCGCTCTTTTCGCGGGATGCGGGTGGAGAGTCAAGGACACATCAGGGCGTTGGCCGCACATCGCCACAGAGCGAATATATAGCGTAAGTTGTTGATGGTAAACAATAATTCACCCAAATTTGACGCTGGAACGGCTTGCCTCGTAACGCATTTGTGTTACAAATAGAGGTGGATTACTGGAGTGTTTCCTATGGGAAAGACAGCTTATCTCAACGCTAGGATTGATCCGACTCTAAAGAACCAGGCAGAAAAGGTCCTTGCCAAGGTCGGCGTTTCGACGTCCCAAGCGATCACTATGTTCTACCGCCAAGTGGTTCTCCGAAAGGGGCTGCCCTTTGACGTCTGCATTCCCAATGAGGAAACCGTGGAAGCCCTCAAGGAGGCTGAGGCTGGCGGCGGACAACTTTACCATGGGTTGGCTGAGGATGTTTTCGCTCAGGTTTTGAACGAGGACTAAATGATGATATCGAGAGAGCATGAAAGCTCTCCGACTCATGACCCAGTACAAGAAGGACCTGAAACGGGTCGCTAGCCGTGGCTACCGGCTTCAGAAGCTCGCTGCAATCGTTCAGAAGCTACAGATGGGGGAACCGCTCTCCCCCATCGACGACGACCACCCCCTGAAAGGACCGTGGGATAGCTTTAGAGGCTGTCATGTCCAAGGGGATTGGTGCTTGATCTATCGAGACGAGGGGGAGGTTCTTCTGCTCGCAAGAACGGGGACGCACTCCGACCTTTTCAAGTAGGTTCAGACCACCGCTTTTGGGCGGCTTTTTTTGCGATTTCTTTCCGCTTCTTTGGGCTCAGCTTTGCTGCGCGGGCCCTCCCGCCAAGGCTCCCGAGCTGAGCGGCGGCAGACTTCGCGTCGAACTCTTCCTCAGCCTCTCCGGTCGCGATCCTGCCCACCAGAAACGCGTTCTGGATGGAATCAGCGGGGCGCTTCTCGCCCTTAGGTCCTCTTGGCATTGGCTCCGCAACCTATAGACTGCTTGCCGCTAAGCATAGCACCAATCAGGGAGGGACGCCATGGCAATGAGGGATTGTCCGGCTTGTGATGGGAAGGGTGATTGCTCGCACTGCCGCCATAACGGCGGCCATGACCCATCAAAATTCTTCGCTGCACCCTGTCCTCGATGCAGCGGGACGATGGTGTGCCAACGGTGCAATGGGCGGGGAGAGGTTAGAAGCAATTGATTTCAAATTGAGACACTACCCCGGCCGGGGTCGGGCCGATCACGGCACGCGCGCGAATTGTCGAGCGGACGGATCGCGGCATGGTCGTGCATGCCGAGCTCGCCAACGCGCACGACATCATCGTCGCTGACGCGACGGCGCGGCTGCACATTCTTGCGAAGAGGTAGAATTAGGCCGTGCAGCAGCGCAATATGTCGCGATGGGCCAAGAACAGAAGAGGCAACGTGGTCATCAGCAACAATCAGAACGCATTTGAGAGCCGACTGCGCTAGTAAAATCATCCGCAGCTCGGCATCAAGTCGCGATGCTTTCCGACCCTAAGCCGGCCAAGTGGCGCCCTGCGATGTATCCAAAGGTCATTGCGGGGCCTATCGTTATGCCGGCGCCAGGATACGTGCCTCCCATGACACTCGCAGCATCGTTGCCGACCGCATAGAGACCGGCAATCGGCTGGCCGTCGCTGTCAATCACTTGCGCGCTGGCATTGGTCTGAATGCCAGCGAACGTCCCCAGTTCGCTTGGAATGACGCGCACGGCATAGAACGGCGGTTTATCCAGCGGGGCAATGCATGGGTTGGGCTTGTGGCCGGGTGCTCCGCTGAAATGCTGGTAGGCGTCCGAGCCGCGTTGGAACTCGTGGTCCTCGCCCCGTTGCGCGGGACCGTTGAATTCGCTGATTGTGCGCTCAAGCCCGGCAGCATCGATCCCGCAAGCCTCCGCAAGTCCCCGCACGGTGTTGCTTCGCTGGATGTAGCCGGACCGCAGGAATGGCCGTACCGACAGCGGCGCGGGGCCGAGGGCGCCGAGACCGAAGCGACGAATTGCGCGATGGTCGCACACGATCCACGCTTCCGCCTGCTGATCGCCGCGGCAGGCTTCGACCAAGGCCGGTACGAACACGTGATACGACAAGGCCTCGTTGACGAAGCGGCGGCCGCGTCGGTCGACGCTGATATAACCGGGCTTGCCGCGGTCAAAGAAATGCGGGAACGGGATGGATGACCCATCCGTCTGCGGCACCAATGACACCGGCGTCCACGCTGCCGGCTGGTGAAGCTCGTCGTGAAGCGTGCCGCCGGCGGACCGGGCCAACCGCAGCCCATCGCCCGTGTTGCCAGGAGGCGCCAGTAAAACGTGGTTCTTGCTCGCCGCGGCGTTCGCGTAGACGCGTCGCTTGAGGTCGTCGTTTGCGGGAAAGCCTCCGCACGCGAGCACGACTCCGCGGCGAACCTTGAGCTCCAAACGCTTGCCGTCCCGCTCCACGACCGCCCCGGTGACCTGGCCGCCGCCGCAAACCAGTTCCACGACAGGGGAATTGAGCCACAGCGGAATGCCGCGCTGGAATGCGCTCACCGCGAGGCGGGCTACGAGCGCATTCCCGTTGACGAGGCGCGTACCGCGGCTGTGGCTCAAACGGTCGCGGATGTGGCGCGCCATCATGCGCCCGACGTGCAGCGCAGATCGCAGCGACTTCGTCATCCTGAACACATGCGGGAGATCGCTACGGCCGATCATCATGCCGCCGAATGCAGTCATGGTCTTGATCGGGGGCCGCAGCTTGGTGAACCACGGGCCAAGCGCCCGGCCATCGTATTCGTCCGACCCCAGCGAGCGTCCCCCCTTCGAGGCACCAGGTTCGTCCGGATGGTAATCGGGCCAAGTTTGCACCAGGGTAAAGGCGGCAATACCTTCGCGCTCAAACTGGTCGAGCATCGCCGGCGCGTTGTCCACGAAGGCCTCGGCTTTGGCACGTTCCAGCCTGTTGCCGACATGGTGCGCGAGATACGCAAGTGCATCCTCCCGCGTATCGGGGATCCCAGCCGCCTTTTCATGGGTGTTGACCGGAATCCAGATCACGCCCGCGGAATAGGCCGTGGTCCCGCCAAACAGCGGCTCCTTCTCGACCATGATCACATCGAGCCCGTGAAGGCGGGCTGCCAGTGCAGCAGCGAACCCTCCTGCACCGGACCCTGCAACCAGGACGTCGCATGTGCCGCTCTCAAGGGACAGAGCCTTTGCTTCGATGCAGGCCGCTCTCATGCCTGCCGCGCTGATGGGTACGGATTGGCTCATGTGCTAGACCTCCGTCACAGCTTCGGTTCGCTTATTCCCCCCGACAGACAAAGTGGATCTTGTTGCCGTCCAGATCGCGAACATATGCACCGTAATAATTGGGCGCGAAGTTGGGTCGCAGACCTGGCGCGCCTTCGTCCTGAGCACCTGCGGCGATTGCCGCAGCGTATGCCTGGTCAACAGCTTTTCTGCTGGAGGCGCAGAATGCCGCCATCCAGCCGTTGCCCTGATGTGCCGGCAATTTGTTGAAGGGCAAACCGACCCACAGCTTTGGCGCCTCACCCGGACGCTGCCACGATGCCCACGACGGATATTTGCCGGGAAGGCGCTCGATTCCCAGGGGCGCCAGCACCCTATCGTAGAACACGACAGCTCGAGCCAGGTCACGAGTACCAATGGTCATATGACTGAACACTGAAAACCCTCCTTTGCGTTGGCTAGTCTTCGACGAAGAAAGGTCCGTTTCGCATAGGCACTCAATGCTTGATCAGACAGCCGTCGGCTTTCAGCGAGTCCTAGTCGTCGTTGGCGTGGCGAGCGCGGTAGTCCGCGACGATCGCCGAGTACGTCGTGCAAATCATCTGATCAACAATCGGCGGGGGCGCTTCGCGGCGCTTTATATGCTCACGCACAGCCGCCACCGGCACATTCGATATCAGGAAGTCGGCGAGGCGCCTTTCTTCGGCTCCATCGCGGCCGAAGACGGCATGGGCACGGCGTGACGCCGCATTTTTCATTCGTCGGGACATCGCGGCAACCTGCTCTCGCAACTCCTCGGGCCATTCGTCTCTGACAAAATCTTCTCGATCAAAAACCAGCAAGAGACGGGCTTCGTCGAGGTGTTGTCGCGACCATTTCGGCGTATGCAGCGCGGCCTCCAATCCATTCTGAGCGTCAAGGGCAACGGAAACGCCCTTTTGAAAATCCAGAACCGTCTTGAGCCACAGGCTTCCGAGTAAGACGTCGCGCGATGAAAAGCGGTGATAGAACGAGCCGATAGGGGCTTTGAGGCGATCACTAATTGATGCCACCGTAGCGGCAGCCGGCCCGTGCTCTACGGCAATGGCCAATGCTGCGGTAAGAAAGTCGCCATCGGCAAACTTGGCTCGCATTTCATTAGAATATGCATTCTAGAACGCCTCGTCAATGCTTTAAAAGGAGCAATGCCGGGTCGATGTCCGCAGCGGGCCATTTTCGGCGCATTTGGCAGAGATTGAGGGCTGGTTGATGTCCGCTCCTGACCGCAAGCGCCGTACCAGGAGCGGGCCAGGAGCGTTGCGTTTGGCCGGACTGCCGTGATTCAAACTTCCGAACTGGGGCTCGAATCATGCGCTACGAACTCGCCGACCATGAATGGACCGCCGTCAGGCCGATGCTGCCGAACAAGCCGCGTGGCGTTCCTCGGGTCAACGACAGACGGGCCCTGAATGGCATCTTCCGGGTCCTCCGATCAGGAGCACCCTGGCGTGATCTGCCGACGGCGCTTGGCCCATACACCACTTGCTTCAACCGCTTCGTCAGATGGCGCGGGGCCGGTGTTTGGGGCCGCATCATAGAAGCGCTTGCCATGAAGAAGGGCGCGTGGGCCAACATCCCGCCGAAAAGCAATCGCAGCGATCCGATCTGCTTTAGCCCTCATCTCTGTCGTGCTCGCAACCAAGTCGAGCGGTTCTTCAACAAGATCAAACAATGTCGTCGGGTGGCGACGCGCTGCGATAGGCTCGCCGCCAACTACCTCGCATTCGTTCAACTCGCGTCAATCAGGCTATGGCTGCGCCTCAACGAGTCCGCGTCCTAGCGACCGCGACAACAGTGTTCGTCATTGCGAGCGAAGCGAAGCAATCCAGGAATCTTTCCGCGGTGGGATTCTGGATTGCTTCGCTTCGCCCGCAATGACGATGTAGAGAGTGCACGCCTCGATGTTCGATGCGTGCCCCGGACGCAGCGCAGCGTCTCCCTGGCGATGCGGAGCATTGTCCAGTTCGACGGTGCGCTGCAGAGCCGGGGCCCATGCTGCGGAGATGCGCTATCCAGCTTCTGGGTCCCGGCTCTGCGCAGCAACGCAAAAAGCGTTGCAGCGCGTCCGGGACACGAGGGCCGCGTTACTCCTGATCGACGAGATCGTCCTCGAGGATCGCCATCTGGAACTGGAACGAGCGATCGTCGTCCTCGTCGTCGACGAAGAGCACGCCGATGAACTCCTCGCCGATGTAGACCTCGGCGGAATCGTCCTTCTTCGGCCGCGGCACGACGCGGATCTTGGGATTGCCGAATACGCGCTTCAGATACGCGTCGAGCTTCCTGACTTCCTTGACGTCCACGGCAGGTCTCCGATCGAAATTGGTCGGCGGGGTTTTAGGACGAGACGCGGCGAACCGCCAGCATGAATTGCCAAACAATTTGGGGACGAAAAGGGCCGGATAATCCGGCCCTTACCGCACGCGCTCAAAGTCCCATCGCGTTGATCATCTGGTCCATGGTGCGGGACGGCTCGGCGCAACCGGCCTCGCCGACGATCTTGGCGGGTACGCCGGCCACCGTGACGTTGTGAGGCACCGGCTTGACCACGACCGAACCGGCCGCGATGCGCGCGCAATGGCCGATCTCGATGTTGCCGAGGATCTTTGCGCCGGCGCCGATCAGCACGCCCTGGCGGATCTTCGGATGACGGTCCTCGTTCTCCTTGCCGGTGCCGCCGAGCGTGACGCCGTGCAGGATCGAGACGTCGTCCTCGATCAACGCCGTCTCGCCGCAGACGAAGCCGGTGGCGTGGTCGAGGAAGATGCCGCGGCCGATGCGCGCGGCCGGATTGATGTCGGTCTGGAACACCGCCGAGGCGCGGCTCTGCAGGTAATATGCAAAGTCCTTGCGGCCCTTCAGATAGAGCCAGTGCGCCAGCCGGTGGGTCTGGATGGCATGAAAGCCCTTGAAGTAGAGCAAGGGATCGATGAAGCGCGAGGTGGCGGGATCGCGATCGTAGACGGCGACGAGATCGGCGCGGAAGGCATTGCCGAGATCGGGATTGTCGCGCAGCGCCTCGTCATAGGTCTGGCGCACCAGATCGCCCGACAGCGCGGAATGATCCAGCCGGTCGGCGAGACGATGGATGACCGAGTCCTCGAGGCGGCTGTGATGCAACACCGTCGAATAGATGAAGGTCGCAAGCTCGGGCTCGCGGTGGACGATGTCCTCCGCCTCGCCGCGGATCCGGTCCCAGATCGGATCGAGCGATGCGAGCTTTCCTCCCGGATTGACCTGATGCACTGCCATGGGATCTGCTCTTTCGAATTGGCTGGTTTGGCTGGCTCTATATCATAGACTAAACGACGGAGTCCTGACGCGCTTGCCTGAGAGTGAACGCTTCCCTGCCCCGCGAAAGCACGTCAAGGCATTGAATCACAACAGTTTATTCTGCCGCCCCCGAAAGCCGGGGTCGGCTCAAGGTGGTCAGGCTTTCGCCGGAATTCAAGCGGCCAGCGTCAAACTATTGGTGAATTCCGTCCCGACGGCCATTGCGGGCATGGTGCGCGGGACGACGGAGCTGAATTGAGCATCACCACCGACCAATTGCGCGCGCGCGCCGCTGAGACGTTCTGGCTGCGGCTGGCGGCGGCGGCCCTGCCCCTCCTGATGATCGCGCCGGCGTTCTGGAACGGCTATCCGCTGTTGCAATGGGACACCGGCGGCTATCTGGCGCGCTGGTACGAGGGTTATCTCGTCCCGAGCCGCTCCACCGTGTTCGGCCTCTATCTGCATTATGGCGAGCCCTTCGGCTTCTGGATCAACCTCGCGGTCCAGTCGCTGGCGACGCTGTGGTTGCTGCAGCTCACCCTGCGCGTGCTCGGCCTGATGCAGAGCGTCCGCTTCGTCGCGATCAGCCTGCTCCTGATCCTGTCGACGGCGCTGCCCTGGCTCGCGGGCATGCTGCTCACCGACATCTTTGCAGGACTGTCGGTGCTGTCCGTGTTCCTGCTGATCGTCGCAGGCAGCCGGACCTCCACGCTCGAAAAAATCGCACTGTTCGTCTTCACCGCCTTTGCCGCAGCGACCCACAGCGCCACGCTCGGCGTGCTGGTCGGACTCTGCATCGCCGGCTGGATCATGCGGCCATTCCTTGGCCCCCGCCTGCCGGTTGCCGGACTTTGCACGGCGAGCCTCACCATCGTTGCGGGCGCGCTGCTGCTGCTGTCGGCCAATCATGCCCTGTCCGGCAAATGGGCCTGGACGCCGGGCGGCTACGGCGTTGCCTTCGGCCGCATGATGCAGGACGGCATCGTCGCGCGCTACCTCAACGACCATTGCCCGCGCGAGCACTACAAGCTCTGTCCGTATCGCAACGAGCTGCCTGCGACCGCCGACGAGTTTTTGTGGGGCAAGAGCATGTTCAACACGCTCGGCCGCTTCGAAGGCCTGAGCGACGAGATGGGCACCATCGTCGTCGATTCGCTCGCCGACTATCCGGCCTGGCAGGCCGGCGCGGCGCTCCGCGCGCTGGGCCAGCAATTGCTGCATGTCGCCACCGGCGAAGGCTCCAGCGTCTGGATCCCGCACACCTACGGCATCATCGAACGCTACATCCCGGCACAGATTGCGCCGATGCGCGCCGCGCGGCAGCAGCATTGGGGCATTGATTTCAGTTACGTCAACTGGCTGCACGTCCCGGTCGCGCTGGCCTCGATGCTGGCGCTACTTGGCTTGCTGGCGCATGCGGCCGCCAACCGCCGGCTCGACGATTTGACGCTGCTGGCGGCGACCGTCACGCTGGCGCTGCTCGGCAACGCCTTCATCTGCGGCGTGATCTCGGGCCCGCACGATCGCTACGGCGCGCGGATGGTGTGGCTTGCGACCTTCGTGGTGCTGATCGCGCTGACGCGCCGCCTCGGCGACGACAGCAAAGCGCGGTGCGATTGAGGTGAAGAGTCATCGCACTGGGCATTCTGTCCTCGAAAGAGTTCGCCGGGAAGTACCGCCTTTGACCCCAATGCAGACTTGGCGGTGCCGCCTGTGAGGACGCTTGTCAAGCTCCTCAGGGTTCAGGAAATGACAGAAGTACCGACCAATTGGAGGTTTGGAACAAAAGCATTTGTGTTGCTTTGAGCGCTATGGATGAGCTTTTGCGACGCGCCGACCGGGCGATTGAAGAAAATTGCCGCATTAAGGGGGAGCTTGCCGCCCGCCGGCTGACGACGTGGCATGCGGCTGCTCGCTGCCACCAACTTATTCTGGCAAGGCGTTCACATTCGGGTGCAGGGGCGTACAGTCTTGTGGATAGCGCGTGGGATGATTCGACGGCTCGAACCGCGAGCGAAGAAACATCCGGTCAACCGCCTGAGATATATAGTCCTGCCAAGCGGCGTTGATCTCTGTTAGTCGCCTTGCTTCTGCAATGGCAGCTTGTGCGCGTGCGAAGAGGTCGTTGGTTTCGCGTGCCATGGCCACTCAACTGACCTAGGCTAAAATCAGTTCCATCAGATCGCTCCCCTATGATAATGTCGCGCCGCCGAAGGCCGCTTTTGCCAACCGGGACAGGGACGCGCCAACATGTGGTGGCCGGGTGTCCGCATTTTCCGTCTGTCACTGCTCGACAGGGAGCGGGAGGCCCGGGATTTGCAGTCTGCGCGAGCGGTTATTGCGGTGGGACGCAAAGTGCTGGCGGATAATCCTCCACCCAACGTTCCAACTGTTCAGCATCACTCCAAGAAACCTTTTTCTCAGCCTCGCGTAACGCCACAAAAGGCCGTTCGAAACAACAGAAAGGCGCGACGCGAGCACGTGGAGCTTGAGCGGCGTCATTTGGCGATTGCTGAAGGGCATGTTGCGAAGGCCGAACAAGTGGTCAAGGACCAAATGTCTGTCGTGGAGTCCTTGCGCTGGAACGGCCATGACATCAAGCTTGCGGAAGAAACCTTGCGAGTGTTCGAGGCAAATCTGCAGGTGATGCGGGATCACCGACAACTCATTATGAGAACCATCGACGGCCCCAAAGGCTAAACGAATGGACCTTGATTTCCGGTCGTGTCGCCAAGCTTCCGCAATTTGTCTGGCAACGGCAGGAGCGGGCTTTGGAAAGTCAGACAGCCTGCCCTTTGTTGTTCGTTAGTCTGTTTTGTAATTTGAGTAAGCTATCGGCATTCTAGGAAGTTCCTCAGACGCTTTCAAATAAGTAGCTGGCGCTTTCATTTGTCGGAGCGCAAGCTACGCCCATCACCGCCCGGACCGTGGCTTTTATCGGTGATGAGAACGCCAGTTGCGCTCCCGCCCCCCCCAGCGGAAGGAGCGCGCCATGTCTGGCAAGCCCCCACATTTTCGTCTGCCGTCAACTATTCAGGTTTTGCAGCAAATTGAGTTCACTCGCCAGTTAACGGCCCGCTCCTTTGCTATCCTGCGCTCGTACCCCTCTCCGGATTCATTTGCAGGCCGAAAGACCCAAGACCCGTTTCCTCAAGAGGAAAGAAATCTACCTGCGGCTGACGATTAAGTTGTTGGCCATCTCGGTTGCCACGTCGGCTATTGGCCCTTAGCGGACTCCAGAGAAATCGATCGCAGCCCACTGCCCCTGATCTCAAGGATCGAGCTAAGCAACGCCTCTTTGTCCTCAGCAACGTCCCAAGGGAGCAGACATTGCACTCGAAGCCGATTCGCCAGCGGACGAGACCTCAGCCGCGGCGTGAGAGGAAATCGAGCACGCCGGCCTTGTAGACCTTGTCGCCGACCGCGCGCATGTGGTCGCGGCCCGGAATGTCCAGCACCTTCGAACCGGGGATGATGGCGCCGAGCGCGCTGGCGGAGCCGGCGACGTCGTCGGTCGAGCCGACCGCGATCAGCACGGGCACTTCGATACGCGCGGCTTCCGCCCTGGTCATGAGCTCGCGGGTGCCGCGCAGGCAGGCGGCGAGCGCGCGACGATCAGAACGCGTTTGGTCTGCAAATGCACGAAACGTGCGGCCGACGGGATCGGTGACGTCGTCGAGCGAAGGTGCCTCCAGCGCCTCGGCGACGCGCTCGCCGGGCCCGGTGCCCTCGATAAGGCCGCCGATGCCGATGCCGCCGAGGATCGCCGAGCGCAGCCGCTGCGGCTCGTTGAGGGCGAGCCACGCCGTCATCCGTCCGCCCATCGAATAGCCCATGATGTCGGCCTGCGGGATGGCGAGGTGCTCCATCAGCGCCAGCACGTCGCCGGCCATGGTGGGGATCGAGTACTGCGCAGGCTCGTAGAGCTTTGCGCTCTCGCCATGGCCCCGATTGTCGAGCGCGATGACGCGGTAGCCGTTCTTGCGCAGCTCCGAGACCCAGGTCGGATAGACCCAGTTCACGTTCTTGCTGGAGGCAAAGCCGTGCACGAGGATGATGGGATCGCCGTCGCCTTCGTCGAGATAGGCAATTTCAACGGCGCCGTTGTGAAAGCTCGGCATCACATCTTCCGCAATGTTGAGGGGAAAAGGCGATCTTACGCCGCGGCGGCCGCGTCCGCCAGCACGGCTTCGGCGGCGAGCTGCGCACGGCGCAGCCGGCGCGCGCGCCGGCGATCGCACCAGGCCTGGGTCAGGCGCTCGGTGGTGGCCTTGATCGAGGACAAGAGGCCGAACACGGTCAGTGCGGCGCTGAACAGCCACAGCGCGAGATCGAATGCGCCAGTGGCGAGCAGCAGCGCGCCGCGGCCGAGCAGCTTCATGATCGCACGGGTCTTGCCGCCCTGCGCTTCCGCAAGGCGCGCGGCGCGCGCGACGTCCTTCGGGCCCTCGGCGATGCGGAGCGTATCCATGGCGCCGCGCGTGCCGGTCCTCTCGGCGACGCGCGTGACGTCCTTGCCGAGCCGCATCAGGGCGCCGGCCTTCTCGGCGCGGAATGCAGCCTTGATCGCGCTCATGGTCGCGCCCGGCCGCAGCACCGAGCCAGAAGCGACCGCGTTCTGCAGCATCGGGGTATCGACCACCTCGCGCGCGGAGCGGCCGGCCCAACTGGCGAGACCCTCGCTGAGCCGCCCGACCTTCCTTGCGTCCTTGACCAGCGTCAGCCCGGCGCGCACCGGCGCGGCGCCGCCGACCGAGACATAGGTCGCGGCCGTCACTGCCAGGCCAGCGGCCGCAAGGCCGAGCACGAGGCGGTCGGTGTCCTCGCCCATGACGAGGTGCTTGCCCTCGCGCACGACGTCCCTGACGTCGCCGATCACGAACAGATCGCCGGCGACCGTGCCGGACAGGCTCGCGACATCGTCGGCAGTGCCGGTGACGAGACCGGTGGCGAAGCGCTTCGCCAAATACGAAGTCGAGCCCGCTTCCCTCACCGCATCGCCGACGCGGCTGAGCAGGCTGTCGGGCAGTGCGATATTGCGATCGCGCGCGAGCGCGACAAAACTGTCGGCGAGATCGGCATCGCCAGCCGCGAGCGCGGCCTCGATCTGGTCCTTGATCTGGTCTTGGACCAGGCGGTCGTCTTTCGCGAGAGCAGCATTGAGCCTCAGCTCGGACAGGGCCGCCGGATCATCCTGGGCAGCAAAGATCGCGCCCGCCTCGCGGGCATGCGGTGCTACCTGCACGAGCATGAAGCTGCATGCGGCAATGCCGGTCAACGCAGTGCTGATTCGCAGCCATTTCATGTTGTGGAGCCTGGACGTTCGAAGGATCAATTGTGCCTGATGGTTCGTCTTTCGACGGTATTTCCCACGTCCACAGACATAGTATGCCAAAAATTGCGACACAACGTCCCCGACGAAAGAAGGGCTTCTCTGAGGCGACAAGATTGTGTCGAATTTGCATGAGCAAATGAGCATGGGGCAGTTGCAACCTTTCGGTTCCACTGGACTAGCAATCATCTGTACCCCCCAGTATGGTCCGCGGCATCGCGACGATGCCACGTCAACCGTGATTGTGTCTGCCGCCATTGCCACCCCAGGATGAGTTCCGATGTCCGACCATGTCGTCCCGCACTTCCACAACGATGCCGGCGTTCCCGTCATCGAGATCGGCTCGCAAGAGTTCATGTGCGTAGGCGCCAACCCTCCGTTCGATCATCCGCACGTCTTCCTCGACCTCGGCAATGACAACGAGATCATCTGCCCCTACTGCTCGACGCTGTACCGCTTCGCCGCCGATCTGAAGCCGGGCGAAGCCCGTCCGCCGGAATGCGTCGTGAAGGACAAGGCGGCCTGACGGCCCTCCCCGGTCAGGGGTGGCCCTCTCGCGAACGATCGTCATTGCCGGCGCCGGTATCGGCGGACTGACCGCAGCGCTGGCGCTGGCGGCCCGCGGCTTTCGCATCGTCGTGCTGGAAAAGGCCGAGCGGCTCGAGGAAGTCGGCGCCGGCCTGCAACTCTCCCCCAATGCGAGCCGCCTGCTGGTCGAGCTAGGGCTGACCGAGCGGCTCGCGCCGCGCGCCGTGACGCCGGAGGCGGTCTCGATCATAAGCGCGCGCGCCGGCGGCGAGCTCTTCCGCATGCCGCTTGGCGAGGCCGCGGCAAAGCGCGCCGGCGCGCCCTATTGGGTGGTGCATCGCGCCGACCTTCAATCGGCGCTTGCCGGCGCAATTGCCGATCATCCCGACATCGACCTGAAGCTGGGCGCGGCCTTCGAGGATGTCGCGCCCCACGCCCACGGCCTGACGGTGGTCCATCGCAGCGGCACGATCCGCCGCAGCGATCTCGCCTGCGCGCTGATCGGCGCCGACGGCATCTGGTCGGCGGTGCGCCAGCACATCGCCGCCGACGTGAAGCCGCGCTTCTCCGGGCTGATCGCCTGGCGCGGCACGTTCGACGCCGCAGAGCTGCCGCAGGAGTACAGCGCGCGCAGGGTGCAGCTCTGGATGGGCCCGAACGCCCATCTCGTCGCCTATCCGATCGCGGGCGGCGGCCAGATCAACGTGGTCGCGGTGCTGCCGGGCAGCTGGAACAGCCCGGGCTGGAGCACGCCGGGCGAAGCGCGCGAGGTGATGGAAGCCTTCGCCGCGCCACGCTGGCCGCTAGCGGCGCGGACGATGCTCGGCGCGGTCGAGAGCTGGCGCAAATGGGCGCTGTTCGGCGTTCCCGAAAGCTGTCCGTGGAGTGCGGGACCGGTGGCGCTGCTCGGCGATGCCGTGCATGCGATGCTGCCGTTCGCGGCGCAAGGGGCCGGCATGGCGATCGAGGATGCGGCCGTCCTCGCCGGTCATTTGAGCCTCGAGGCCGCGGAGAGCGAAGCCGGCATCGAAGCGGCGCTGACGCAGTATGGCCTCGCCCGGCAGGCCCGCGTCCGCCGCGTGCAGCGGACGGCCCGGCAGCAGGGACGCATCTACCATCTCACGGGTCCGTTCGCGCTGGCGCGCGATGTTGCGATCCGCGCGCTCGGGCCGGAGCGCATGCTTTCGCGGCAGGACTGGATCTACGGCTGGCGCCCCTGAGGTGCTGTCTCAGCGATTCGTTTTCCCGGATTTTTGCGCGGGCTTGGCCGGGGGCGCTGGCGCAGCCGGCGGCGGCGCCGGCTCGGGCGGCGGCGTTTCGCGGCACCGGTTGCGGCGCCAGGCGTCTTCGGCGAGCTGCGCGTACCCGCGCACGGTGACATAGTCGTTGCGATAGGCGAGCTCGGAGACGACGGCGCCGCCGGCCCCGGTCTCTGCCTTGTCCATCAGCCGCTGCAGGTCCGCGGTGCGGGCGGCGAGATTCTTGCGCTCGGTCTCGAGCTGCTTGCAGTCGTACAGATCGTACCGCGCGGGATCGGCGAAGGCCGGTCCGATGGTCTCGCTCATGCCGGCGCAGCCGGACAGCGCGAGATGCGCGGCGAGCAGCGCGGCAGCCGCGCTGGGCGCGCGCAGGCGGGAGGAAAACGAAACAGGCATATGGGAAAGATAGTCCCCGTGGATTGAGAATGCCTAAAGCAGGGCCTCTTGTCCGGATTGAGGCTTTGCCTTGTGCGGCCGCCTCGCTTAAGGAAGAGCCACCCGCCCGGCCCGACAGCGCCAGCCAGAGGCGCCGGAGGGGACTTAAGTGTTTGATCTCGTTGGATCAAGCGGGCATGGCGGAATTGGTAGACGCAAGGGACTTAAAATTCCCGGCGCCCCCCGCAATCACTCAGCTTCCTTGCAAAACATCTCGAAGTAGACCCACGGGAAACGGTGACGACCCGGGCTGTTTGCAAAACATTTCCGCGTTCGGAAACCCGGCATTCAAACGCTCATGACCACGCCGGCCAACCGCGAACCCGCCGACCAGCTCGCCGAGGTCCGCCAGCGCATCAACGAGCTGCGCGCTCAGGAAGAGGAAGTAGGAGACGGTTTGGCGAACCTTCTCGTCATGGGCAAGATGTCCATGCCGGAGTAGTCGTCAAAAAAGAAGGCCCGCCGCAGGGACTGCAGGGGTTTTGCTGGTGATCGTAGGGACCTTGATGGTGGTCATCGGCATGGTTGGCCTAGTCCGCCGAAGGAAGCCAGCGATGACGGCGCCGGATGAAAAGCCGACAGTGCCGGACGAGCCAGCCCAGCCGCCGTGGAAACGGGAGAAGCCGCCCATGCCGGCGTCCTCGACCGCAGTAAGGAAAAACGGCGCCTAAGTCGGTTCCGCAGAGCGGGCCGGACACCGGCTGGCGGCAAAATTGCCGAAACGACCACATCGATGGCCCGACTGCTCCTTATGCGTCATCTTGCGGCGACAACTCGCCAGCAGGTACGGCCAATTGCGCGGCACGCTACCGCGGTCCTCGGGACTGACCGCTTCGATGGTCTCGAAACTTTCGAGCTGAAGGTGCAGTTCGGCCCGCCCGCATTGGATTGCCTGGCCGCCAGCGCCTAAATCCACCCACGCCCGGTTTGGTTCGCGGACGGCGTCCAAGCGGTTCGATTGGGACAGTCCAATCTCACGCCGGCTGCAAACCGGTTGGCTCGCCCGCGAGCAGGCGATCGAGCAGGCTACCGCACCGGCGCGGGCTGAACTCGAAAAGCTGACCAGTCCCGAGGATCGCGAGAGACTGCGTGTCCTTCTCGACGTCGGCTTACGCAATGCCCGCAATCAGCACGTAGGCAAGAGCTGTCGCAAAGGCACCCAATCCAACGGTAGTAATCTTGAATATGAGGACTGCCATCAGCCGTTCCTCCACACCGCAAATCAGCCGAATCGTACGCGCTCATCCTGTAATCGCAACCAACCGCAGATTGGTGAAGCGCGCAATCAGAACCGCAAGCCGGACGCGCAACCACGCACCCGAATGCGAGCCAAGCTCGCGCTGGCGGTCCCGGCTATGATCGGTCAACGTTTCGGGCAGCTTCATTCGCTGTGGCCACTCTGAGCCGCTCGAATAGAATCGGCGAGGTGCTGTTTGACCACCTCAAGGGTTGCCCGGCCGCGGGGCTGACCGTCCAAAGTCTTCAGGATCGATACCGAAACCCACAGCACGCGCAGCCCCAAATTCAACCGGCCCTCACTGTCAACCCGCATATGCACGTTGATGGGAACAAAGATCGCGCGGGTCGCTTCTCTGCACGAAGCGGTGCATACAGCTCGAGCATTTGCGCTACCTTTTCTTGTATCGATCATAGTCTCGCGCATCATGATAGGATCGCGTTCACCGTATTTGCCAAGAACTCTTCTTCGAGGCTACGACACCGCCTTTTCAAGCCCGCCGCGAGCACGCACAATTTAGCAGGAACACCGGCTCATCGTAGCGGCGTGCCTAGACTGTTTCATCGTAAGCTGTTCCGGAGTGTTCTGGCATGGTTGAACGTCGTGCACTCGAGCGCATCCAACTCAACCAGTTGGCCTTGGTGGTTTCCGATGGAATACGAGGTGTCCACCCGGCAACCGTGCGCAACATCAGCCCCGCAGGTGCTTGCATTTCTATCCCGCCCTATTTTTGTGCCAGCGCGTTTAAGCTATCGTTCGACGGTTTTCATCGAAGCATCGCCTGCCGTGTCATGTGGAAAACAGGAGAGCAGTGCGGCGTTTCGTTTGTCTCGGATTGGTGCGGGTCGCAAGCGGCCACGCCCGGCGATAGCAAATGCGGTTGCGAACAAATTTGAGCGAGGGATTTGGCGTCGACCAAGCGATGAGATTTGGAACCGGATTCGCTGGACGCAACCTGCGAAGCGACGTGCTATATTAGGTATATCGAGAGGACCGGGCCGTGGCGAGTTCGGAAGTGGCTGTGCCTCAGAGGACACCCGTGGTGGCGATCGCCGCGTCAATCGCCATTCATATCCTGGCGCTCGCCGTTCCCCTCGCAATGTTCCAGGCATACGACCGCATCCTGCCGAGCCAGGCTTACGGCACGACCTTTGTGCTCGCTGTCGGCGTCACGATCGCCATCCTTCTCGAGGCAGTCCTGCGGTACAGCCGTGCCGTGCTGTTCGCCTATGTCGGCTGGTCCTTCGATTTCCGTACGACGGTGCAGTTGATGGATCATGTCATGCGTGCCGATGCCCGGGCCGTTCACCGGCTCGGCACGCCGGTTCTCATCGATGCAATCCGTGCGGTCGGCCAGGTTCGTGATCATTGGTCGGGCAATGCCGCTGCGGCATTGCACGAGCTGCCTCTCGCCGTGATCTACATCCTTCTCATTGCCTATATCGGTTTGTGGCTCGCTCTCGTTCCGCTTGTGCTCACCTTGCTGGCGCTGATCGGTGCCCTCGCGGTGGTGCGTTCGACGGCAGGCACTGTCCGAGAACTCGAAGCAGCCCAATCCGACTGCCGCAACCTTGCCTGGGGCATATTCATGGGGATCCATGAGGCCAAGGCGATGGCGGCGGAAATCCCGCTCACCGCACGCTATCGTGATGCTGTCGCCCGCGTCATGGAGCGAACCGCCAAGGTCGAAAGCCGGTGGGCACTGATTGCCGAAAACGGCGCTATGCTTGGCCAGCTCTCGACGATCGCCGTCGTGACTTTCGGCGCGTTCATGGTCGTTGCGGGAGAACTGACCACTGGCGGTCTCGCGGCTTGCACATTGCTCGCCGGTCGTTCACTCGGACCGACGATGAGCGCCTTCCAGTATCTCAGCCGTCGCGCCGAGAAAGAGGAGGCCAAAGGAAAGTTGAACCGCGTGCTCGACCTGCCGCTCTCTCCGCTGTGGGCGAGCGAACAAGCCAGCGGAAAACGACAGTTCCTGGGTGGCACCCTCGTCCTGTCCGGTGAGGCGATGCAAGGCGGCAGCGTGTCGATCCCCCAGGGCACGTGTGTTCATGTCGATGCGCCAAACTCACTGGTGGCCACGGCGGCGCTGCGGGCAGTGGCAAGGCTGGACGATTCGCTGGCGCTTGATGTCAGCTTCGACGCGGCGCCGAGCGAGGCTTACGATCCAATGAGCCTGAGGCGCGGTATCACCAAGACGAGTTCACGGGCCGAACTGATCCGGGGCTCAATCCTGGATAATCTCACCCTGGCCAGTCCGCAGTACGAAGCCGAGGCGCTTCAGCTTGCCGAACGGCTGGGCTTGAGCAATTTCGTTGATGGATTGCGCGAAGGCTACATGACGCCGGTTGGACCGACCGGCGCAGAGATCGTCAGCCCGGGAATGGCGGCCCGCATCGATCTCATCCGTGCTCTCGTCCGGCAGCCCTGGATCCTCTGCCTCGATCAAGCCGACGCGCCGTTCGACCTCGACGGGATCAAGCGCTTGATCGAACTTCTAAAGGAGCTGAAAGGCAATACCACGGTGCTCCTGGTGTCCGGCAACCCGACGCTCCTGGCTCTCGCCGACACGAGAGTTCGATTCGAACCAAGGTAGACATGGTGATGGACGTTGTGGTTCCAAACGCCGGCTCCGGCAAGCCACCGCTCCCCCCTAAGCGATCCCGGGCGTGGACCGAGGCGATCTGGCTTGCACGCCTGGAAGATGCGACTGGACCCCAGCGCTGCGCCGCCTCGGCAATTGCTGCGGCACTGCCGACGATGCTCGTGGCGCTGGGCTGGACCGGCACGGCACGAGCGCTCGCAGCACTGCTGCCTCCTGCCGACGTGGCTTTGACGCTCGATCATCTCGAAACCATTTTGTCGGCGATTGGCTTCTGCTCCGACCGGCTGCGCGCCTCCGGATCGCCGGCGGACACCGAAACGCTGCGCGCCGGTAGCCTGGCATTGGCGAGCGACGGCAAGGTCGGAATCTACCTCGGCCGGCCGGACGGCTTGGATCACTGGCTGGTCGCGGGTGGCTATGATCCGCTTTTCCTGTCCGCGGGCGATACGATTCTCTCGGTCGAACCGGATATCGATTTCCAGCCCATTGACGAACCGCGACGTCGCTGGTTCCGCGAGCTGTTCGAACAGATGCGCGAGGCGCTGTTCAAGCTGTTCGCAATGAGCTTCATCGTCAACCTGCTCGCCCTCACCGTCTCCTTGTATTCCATGGTGGTCTACAACGTGGTCATTCCTGGCGGCACGACCTCGACGATTTGGGGAATAGCGTTGGTCGCCACAATTGCCACAATCGGCGCCTGGGCACTCCGGGTCGGACGCCAGCACATGACCGCGCAAGTCGGCAGTTGGGCGGGCTCGCGCATCGGTGCAGCGACGATGCGCAAGATGCTGGCGTTGCCTCTCGAAAAGTCTGCAAGTCTCGGCATCCTGAATAATGTGGTTCGTATGCGCAGCTTCGAAAGCGCGCGGACAATGCTGAGCGGCGCCGGCGGCCTCAACCTCATAGACTACCCGTTTGTCGCGATCTTTCTCCTGGTAATCGCCATCCTCGGCGGTTGGCTGGTCGTCGTACCCATCGTTGCATTGCTGGTCTATGTGGCACTGGCCTTTCCGATGTCGGACTACGTTTCGAGCAAGTCGACGGCGGCCGGTGTGGCGTCCAGCCGGCTCGAGGAGCACGCCACTGCGGCGTTCGTCGCCATCAATGCATTTCAACGGTCCGGAGCCGACAGCCATTGGCTGGCGCGGTTCGCCGATCTGGCGCGCGATGCGGCCACGCGCCATCGCGACTATGCGATCGCCGTCGCTCGCGTCCAGACCATCGGCCAGGCGTTGAGCATGTTGACCGTGCTGGCGACCCTTTGCGTCGGCATCGCGCTGGTCCTCGAAGGAACAATGAACGCTGGCGGTCTCGTGGCGGCCATGATGCTGATCTGGCGCATCACGACGCCTGCCCAGCAAGCGTTTGGAGCCCTGGTCCGCCTGCGCCAGGTCCGCAGCTCGGTCGATCAGTTGAACCGGCTGATGGAAATGCCGGCCGAACATTCCGGCGCCGAGTTCAGCAGCCCGGCGGGACTTGCGAACGCCACAATCGCGGCCGATCGGATCTACTATCGCCCCCATCCCGACTTCGACGCGGCGCTGAACGGCGTTTCGTTCAGCGCTCCGGCCGGTACCCGCGTCGCCATAGTCGGGCCCAACGCCAGCGGCAAGACCGCGTTGCTGGAGTGTCTGGCTGGCCTGCGGCGGCCTCAGTCGGGACGTGCCCTGATCGGAGGGCGTGACATCCGGCAGTTCGATTCGACCGAGTACCGTGCCTGGCTGGGCTACGTACCACAAATTGTTCCGGCATTGCCGCTGACCGTTCGCGACTATTTGCGTCTGCGCGTGCCGACGCTGGAGGATGATGAAGCGGTGGCCGCCTTCGAACGCGTCGTCGGACCCGACTGGCGTGAGCTTCCAGTGTTCGCCGGCGCTGCAGACAGGGTGCTTGATCGAGAGCTCAATCCATTCACTCAGGATCACGCCGAGCTGCAATTTCGCCACCTCGTTGCGTTCGTCGCGGCCACACTGCGCAATCCCGCGGTGCTCCTGCTCGACGGCGACGGCGTTGGCGGCAATCCCGAATGGGAGAAGCGGATTTTGCGCTATCTCGATAGCATCAAAGGGATCACTACAGTGATCTGGGCTCCTTCCACGACGGCACACATCCACACGTGCCAGCAGGTCGTGGTCCTGGAGCGCGGAAACGTCGTGCAGGCCGGGCCAGCGGCTTCGCCGGTGGTCAAGGCCTGATGGGAGGAGATCTTGGATACCAAGGTGGACAGCCATCAGGTAGGCAGCGACCAGGCAGCCCGGGGTATCGCAATGTCGATCGCCCGAGACCGCCGGCCGATGGCGCAACTCGGCAGCGACGCCGACTATCTGCGCGTTACCCGCGGCGTGCGAAATCTGCTCATCGGCGTCGTCATGTTGGTAGGGGTGCTGGTCCTGTTATCGATGTTCGTGAGAGTTGAGGAAATCGCGCGGGCGCGTGGCGAGTTCATCCCGGTGCAACGCGTTCAGATCATCCAGACGCCGGAGGGAGGTGCGCTCGAGGCCATCCTGGTGCGCAACGACCAGCGCGTGGCCAAGGGAGAAGTGCTCGCCAGGTTCCGGGCGGTAGACCTGCTGCGCGACATCTCGCTTTCCGACGTCCGCGTCGGGCGGCTGGAAATCGAGATCGAGCGCCTGGATGCCCTGGCCGATCGTCGTGAGCCGCAGCTCGAGAAATTCCGGGCCGCATTCGGAAGCATGGTCGAGGAGGCCATACAGCTGCACCAGCAGCAGACGCTCGCCTTGCGACGCGAGACGGAACAAAAGGATCAGGCGATCACGGAGGTGAAGGCGTCTCTCGGATCGGCCGAACAGAAGATCCCGGCAGCCAAGCAAAGCCTGGATGCCACGACGGAGATGCGCGAGCGCACGCGAGAGGGCGTGGAGATCGGCGTTATCGCCCGCAACCGCCTTGCCCAAGTCGAGGAGCAGGCTGCACAGGCAGAGCGCACCTACATCGAGCTCGTCACATCGCTCGACGAACTCAAGGCGCGAATCAACAGCCTGGAGGCAGAAAAGGCGGCGCTGGCTGCGAAGGCCGCCAGCGATGCGCGCAAGGAACGGGCCGAGCGGATCGAACAACTGGGCGAGGCCGTCGTGGCGCGCCAGGCCCTCCACGCCCGCTCAACCGACATCGAGGTGAAGGCGCCGATCGGCGGCATCGTCCAGAAAGTGTCGGAGACGCCCATCGGCACGGTGATCGTGGCCGGCGGAATCGTGTGCGAGGTCGTACCGACCGAAGGCGGCGTGCTGATGCAGGCCAGGGTTGCTCCGCGCGATATCGGGTTTGTGCATGTCGGCCAGGAGGCGGTGGTCAAGGCCGATACCTTTGACTACGGCCGTTTCGGATCGATCAAGGGTAAGGTGGTGCGCATCTCGCCATCGAGCCGATCGGCTGGCCAGGGTCTGGAACCGTACTTCGCCGTCGAGATCGAACTCGAACGGGAGTATGTTGGGACCAACACGACGCACGTCGTCACGCCGGGCATGACGGGAGAAGCCAACATCCTGACGGGCAGCAAGACGATCTTTCAGTATCTGTTGAAGCCCGTTTACGTCACTCTGGATACGGCATTGCGCGAGCGCTAGGGAGCGCGACCATGGCGAAGTCCGCGGAGCCTGTCGAGACGAGCCGTGACAGTCGGCCGCCGGTCAGCGACGAGCTGCGTCCGAAAAAGCAGGAACAGGATAACGACAGGGCGATCGATCGGCCCATCGGTCAGCCGGAACGTGCGCGCGAGGATCAGCCAATCGGCTGGGACATGGGCCCCGAAGGCCCGCGCGTCGTCCCGGGACTGCTCGACGAAGGTGAAGAGCGTGACCGCGAGACACAATCTGACCTGCGCATCGTCGAACGCACCGAAAGCGCCGACCAGCCGACGCCGGAGGTCAGAGGCGGAGAGGAGATTGTTACCGGCACGGTCGAGCCAGATGCCAGCGAGTTGGTCAGCGAACCGAAAAGCGGTCGCCTGCGTGGCAGTGGTTCGGTGTCCACGGCAGGGCCGGCTGGACCCGTTTCAACGGGCGCCCCCGGGCCAGCGATACAACAACCGTCTGACGCCTCGCTTTCCGGCCCCGATCGCGGCGGCGGGACGAAGCAGGATCCGGTTGGCCTTGTGCCGCTCCCGGGCCAGCCGATCCTGTCGGAGGATCCGCAAGAGACCTCACCCGAAACGCGACCCAACACGCCGCCTTCTATCGCCGGTGTGACGACCGGCACAGTCAGCGAAGACGACATTCTTTCGGCAAGCGGGCAACTCACTGCGGTTGACGTCGACACCGGCGACAGCGCTGCCTGGTCGCTGCCCACCGGTAGCGCTGGAGCCTACGGCAAGCTCACTGTCGATGCCGCAGGCCACTGGACCTATACGCTCGACAATGCCGCCGCCCAGTCGCTGAAGGCCGGCGACACGGTGCAGGAGATCTTCACCGTCCGCGCCACCGACACGGCGGGCGCCACGGTCGACCAGCAAGTCACCGTCACCGTCACCGGCACCAACGATGCTCCGGTGATATCGGGTAGTTCGACCGGGATCGTCTCCGAGGACGACGTCCTGACCACCAGCGGCACCCTGAGGTCCGCCGACGTCGACGTCGGCGATAGCGCCGTCTGGTCGCTGCCCACCGGTAGCGCCGGAGCCTACGGCAAGCTTACCGTCGATGCGGCGGGCCGCTGGATCTACACGCTCGACAATGCCGCCGCCCAGTCGCTGAAGGCCGGCGACACAGTGCAGGAGATCTTCACCGTCCGTGCCACCGACAAGGCGGGCGCCACGGTCGACCAGCAAGTCACCGTCACGGTCGCCGGCACCAACGATGCTCCGGTGATATCGGGAAGTTCGACCGGGATCGTCTCCGAGGACGAGGTCCTGACCACCAGCGGCGCCCTGACGTCCACCGACGTCGACGCCGGCGACAGCGCCGTCTGGTCGCTGCCCGGTGGCGGTGACGGCAGCCACGGCACGCTCACCGTCGATGCTGACGGGCGCTGGATCTATGTGCTCGACAACGCGGCAGCACAGACGCTCAAGGCGGACGAGACGGTCCAGGATATCTTCATTGTCCGGGCAAGCGACACTGCGGGCGGCACGACGGACCAGCGGGTTGCCGTCACCGTCACCGGCACCAATGATGCACCGCTGATCTCGGGCAGCTATAGCGGCGCCCTCATTGAAGACGCAGCTTTGACGGCCAGCGGCATCCTCACTGCCGCCGATGTCGACGTCGGAGACACTGCCGCCTGGACTGTGGTGGGCAGCGGCGACAGCCCTTACGGCGCGTTCGTGGTCAATCCCGATACCGGGCGCTGGACCTATGCGCTCGACGACGAGGCTGCGCAGTCGCTCAAGGCGGGCCAGACGGTGCAGGAGATCTTCACCGTCCGCGTTACCGATGCTGCGGGCGCCATCGCGGACCAGCAGGTCAGCGTCACCATCACCGGCACCAACGACGCGCCGGTGATCGGCGGCAGCCGGACGGGCCTTGTTATCGAGGACCGCGCCCCCGTTGCCGGCGGCTCTCTCGCGGTGACCGATGTCGACATCGGTGACACGGCGACATGGTCGATGGTTGGGCCGAGCGACGGCACCTATGGCGCCTTCGCCGTCGATGCCGCCGGCCGCTGGACCTACACGCTCGACGATGACGCGGCCCAGTCGCTCAAGTCCGGCGCGACGGTGCAGGAGATATTCACCGTCCGCGCCACCGACACGGAGGGCGCCACCGCCGACCAACTCGTCAGCGTCACCATCATCGGCACCAACGATCTCCCGATGATTTCGGGTAGTTCGACCGGGAACGTGACCGAGGACAGCCTCACCGAGACCGAAGGCCAGCTGACGGTCGCCGACCCCGACCTCGGTGATACCGCGACATGGTCGGTCACCGACAAACCCTATGGCCAGATCGTCGTCTACGCCGACGGTAACTGGGACTACGTCCCCGGCGGGACGCCGTTGAATCCAGGCGACACAGTTGAGGCGCTCGTCGTTTTCACCGACTACGGCTCAGTGTACATCGATTCAACCGGCTACTGGAGCTACTATCTCAACGATACCAGCTCGCAGGAATTGAAGGGCGGCGAGACGGTACAGGAGATCTTCACCGTCCGCGTGACCGACGGGGCGGGCGGCACGGCGGACCAGCAGCTCGCCATCACCATCACCGGGACCAACGACTTACCGCTGATCTCGGGCAGCTATACGGGCGCCGTCATGGAGGACGCAGCGCTGAATACCAGCGGCAAGCTCACTGCCGCTGACCCCGACATCGGCGACACCGCCACCTGGTCGGTCGTCGGCAACTCCGACAGTCCCTATGGCACCCTCGTCGTCAATCCTGCGACCGGCCGCTGGACCTATTCGCTCGACAATGAGGCCGCGCAGTCGCTCAAGGCGGGCGAGACGGTGCAGGAGATTTTCACCGTCCGCGTCACCGATGCTGCGGGCGGCACCGCGGACCAGCAGGTCACGATCACCGTCAGCGGCAACAATGATGCGCCGGTGATCTCCGGTACCCATACCGGAGCCGTCGCCGAGGACAGCGCCCTCACGGCGAACGGCCAGCTCACCGCAACCGACCTCGATGTCGGCGACACCGCCACCTGGTCGGTCGTCGGCAGCGCCGACAGTCCTTATGGCGCGCTGGCGCTGGATCCTGCCACCGGCAAGTGGACCTACACGCTGGACAACGACGCGGCCCAGTCGCTGAGGGCCGATCAGACGGTGCAGGAGATCTTCACGGTCCGGGTCAAGGATGCCGAAGGCGCCACGGCACAGCAGCAGATCAAGATCATCGTCTCGGGCTCCAACGACGTGCCGGTGATCTCCGGCACCTACACGGGAGCCGTCGCCGAGGACGGCGTCGCCACGGCCGAAGGCCAGTTGACGGTCGCCGATGCCGACCTCGGCGATACCGCGACATGGTCGATCGCCGACAGACCCTATGGCCTGATCGTGACCGGCGCCAACGGCGAGCGGAGCTTCGTCGCCAACGGCAACGACGCCCAGCTGGATTCCGGCGAGACGGTGGAAGCGCTCGTCACCCAGGCCGACTACGGCACGTTGTACATCGATCCGGAGGGCTCCTGGACCTACCATCTCGACGCTTCACTCGCGCAGGGACTGAAGGGCGGCGAGACGGTGCAGGAGATCTTCACCGTCCGGGTGACCGACGCCGCAGGCGCCACGGTGGACCAGCAGGTCACCATCACCGTCACCGGCACCAACGATGCGCCGGTGATCTCGGGCAGCCTTGCCGGCGCGGTGACCGAAGACGCGACACTGAGCACCAGTGGTCATCTCACTGCGGCCGACGCCGATCTCGGCGACACTGCCGCCTGGTCGATCGTCGGCAGTGGTGACAGCGCCTACGGCATGTTGTCGATCAATCCCGATGTCGGCCACTGGACCTACACGCTCGACAACGAGGCGGCACAATCGCTCAAGGCCGGCGAGACGGTGCAGGAGATCTTCACCGTCCGCGTCACCGACGCCCAGGGTGCCACCACGGACCAGCAGGTCACCGTCACCGTCCACGGCACAAACGACGCGCCGCTGATCTCGGGAGCCTATACCGGAGCCGTTGCCGAAGACGGCATCCTCGCAGCCACCGGCACGCTCACCGCGACCGACTTCGACGTCGGCGACAGCGCCGCCTGGTCGATCGTCGGCAGCGCCGACAGCCCCTACGGCGCGCTGGTGCTGGACCCGGCCACCGGCCAGTGGACCTACACGCTCGACAACCAGGCCGCGCAGTCCCTCAAGGCCGGTCAGGCGGTGCAGGAGAACTTCATCGTCCGCGTCACCGACGCGTCCGGTGCGACGGCGGACCAGCGGGTCACCATCGCCGTCACTGGTACCAACGACATGCCCGTGATCTCCGGCAGCTATGCCGGCGCGGTGACAGAGGACGCGACCCTGCTCGCCAGCGGCCAGCTCACCGCGGCCGATGCCGACATCGGCGACAGCGCCACCTGGTCGGTTGTCGGCAGCGGCGACAGCCCCTACGGCGCATTCTACGTCAATCCGGCGACCGGACGCTGGACCTACACACTCGACAACGAGGCGGCGCAGGCGCTGACCGAAGGCGAGACGGTACAGGAGATCTTCACCGTCCGCGTGACCGATGCCGCGGGCGGTACCGTGGATCAACAGGTCACCATCATCGTCAACGGCGCCAATGATGGACCGACGATCGGAGGCAGCCATACCGGCGCCGTCAGCGAAGACAGCGTCCTCTCCGCCAGCGGCACGCTCACATCAACCGACACCGACATTGGAGACGGCGCCACCTGGTCGATCGTCAGCAACGCCGACAGTCCCTATGGCGCGCTGGCACTGGACCCTGCCACCGGCAAGTGGACCTACACGCTCGACAATGAGGCCGCACAGCCGTTGAAGGATGGCGAGACGGTGCAGGAGATCTTCACCGTCCGGGTGACCGATGCCTTGGGCGCCACGGCGGACGAGCAGGTCACCATCACCATTAGCGGCACCAACGACGCGCCGCTGATCACGGGAACCTATAGCGGAGCCGTCGGCGAAGACGGCACTCTCACGGCCACCGGTACGCTCAGCGCGACAGACGTCGACATCGGCGACGCTGCGGCCTGGTCGATCGTCGGCAACCCGGACAGCCCCTACGGCGCGCTGGTGCTGGACCCGGCCACCGGCCAGTGGACCTACACGCTCGACAACCAGGCCGCACAGTCGCTGAAGGCCGGCGACACAGTGCAGGAGATCTTCACCGTCCGCGTCACCGACGCGGCTGGGGGCACTGCACAGCAGCAGGTGACGGTCACGGTCACGGGCACCAACGATACTCCGGTGATCTCGGGCAGCCATACCGCGAACGTCGCCGAGGACAGCGCGCTCACGGCGAACGGCCAGCTGACAGCGGCCGATCTCGACATCGGCGATAGCGCCACCTGGTCAATCGTCAGCAACCCCGACAGTCCCTACGGCGCATTCTACCTCAACCCCGCGACCGGACTCTGGACCTATCAGCTCGACAACGTGGCGGCACAGTCGCTGAAGGCCGGCGACACAGTGCAGGAGATCTTCATCGTCCGCGTCACCGACGCGGCAGGCGGCACGGCCGATCAGCAGGTGACGGTCACCGTCACTGGCACCAATGATGCGCCGCTGATCTCGGGCAGCTATACGGGAGTCGTCGTTGAAGACGCAGTGCTGACCACCACCGGCAAACTCAACGCGACGGATACGGACATCGGCGACGATGCCATCTGGTCGATCGTCAGCAACCCGGACAGTCCCTACGGCGCGTTGTCGCTGGATCCCGTCACCGGCCGCTGGATCTACACGCTCGACAACGAGGCGGCGCAGTCACTGCGGGCCGACCACACCGTGCAGGAGATCTTCACCGTCCGCGTCACCGACGGGGCTGGCGGCACGGCCGATCAGCAGATTGCTGTCACCATCAAGGGCGCCAATGACAAGCCGGAAATCTCCGGTACCTACACCGGGACCGCCTCAGAGGACGGTGTCTTGACGGCCAGCGGCACGCTCACCGCGGAGGACGAGGACGCCGGCGATAGCGTCACCTGGTCGGTCGCCGGCCCGACGACGGGATCCTACGGCTCGTTGACGGTGGATGCGACCACAGGCGTATGGACATACACGCTCGACAACGCGGCCGCTCAGTCGCTGGCGGCCGGCGAGACGGTGCAAGAGGTCTTCACCGTCCGGGCAACCGACGCCGACGAAGGCGCCGCGACCGACCAGCAGGTGACGATCACCATCTCCGGCACAAACGACGCACCGGTGATCTCCGGCACCACGACCGGCGCCGTCGTCGAAGACTCGACGCCGACCGCCACCGGCCAGCTCACCGCAACCGACGTCGACGTCGGTGACACCGCCGCCTGGGCGGTGGTCGGCAACACGGCCGGCAACTACGGCACATTCTTCGTGAACCCTGATACGGGCCGCTGGACCTACTCGCTCGACAATGAGGCTTCGCAGTCGCTGAAGGCGGGCGAGACGGTCCAGGAGACCTTCACGGTCCGCGTCACCGACGCCGCGGGCGGCACGACGGACCAGCAGGTCACCCTCAGCGTCACCGGCACCAACGATGCGCCGGTGGTCGGGCAATCGTTGAGCGAGCTTGGCACCATGAAGGAGGAAGGGACCTTCACCTTCACGGCAGACGATCTGCTGAGGGGCGCCCAGATCACCGATGTCGACAACGACACATTGACGGTCACCAATGTCGTGCTGGATCCGGCGAGCCCGCCGGGCACGTTGACCGACAACGGGAACGGCAGCTGGACCTACCGGCCGGGCACCAACGTCTCGAATGTCTCGCCGCGGTTCGACTTCACGGTGAGCGATGGGACGACGACTGTGATGGCCCGCGCCAGCATCGAGGTCCAGCCTGTCGCCGATGCCGCCAACGTCTCGCTCGGCGCCGACGCGCTGCGTCAGGTCATCGATACCGGCGATCCGGCGTACTACGGACGGATTGTCGAAGACACCATCACCTCGGCGCCGCTCAGCGAGTTCACGCTCGAGGTCATGCTGTTGGCCGAGGACGTACCCGAATCTACGTCCAGCGTGGGGCCGGTGATCGTCAATGTCGGTTCGGCGACCGACAACAACGTGCTGACCCTGTGGAATCCGGCAAATCTGACCTTGGGATTCAGCGGCAATCGCAACGTGGAGACCGGGATCGACCTCACCGACGGCCAGGACCACCGCCTCACCACCACCTGGGATATCTGGAGCGGCGACCTCAGGCTCTATGACAACGGCGAGCTGGTGTACACGACATGGATGTGGCCACCACCCTCCGACCTCTATATCTCGATCGCCCAGAAGCCCGGAACGCCTCCGAACTGGTTCGACCCGGACGGCAGCAACTTTCGGATGTCGGAGCATTTCGAGGGCGACATCTACTACGTGACGATGGCCAACAAGGCCGAGACGCCGACGCAGGTGGCGACGGGACCCCTGACCGACCAGGTCTCGTCGACCAGGCTGCTGGTCGACATACGCGCGGTGAACGGGCAAATCGTCGATACCACCGGTCACCAGCATCTGGATCCCCAGGGCGGCCTGCATGTCGACACCATGACGGTGGATACCAGCACGAGCGCAATTCCCGCTGGTTCGGTCCTGAATCTCGATGTCGGCCTCCAGCCCACGGATCCCAACGATACCGTCACTCACCTCGAAATCTCGGGCTTCCTGGCCGGCACCGTACTGTCCGACGGAATCCGCTACGTCACCGTGCTGAGCCCGAGCCAAAAGGTCGACATCACGAACTGGTCACTCGGCAAATTGACCGCTGACCTGCCGAACGGCTTGAAGACGAACATGACCATGACGCTCGAGGCAACCGTCACGACACCGCCCTATGACACCGGCGAGGTCGACGGCAACGGCCGGCCGATCATGACGACGGATTCGGTGATCGTCACGGAACAGCATGACATCTTCATCGAGTATGCCCCGGAGACCCAGTTGGCTGCGCAGACCGCGTCGGAACCGCTCGCTGCCGAGCCGATGTTGATGGCGACCGCCGTCCCCGAACCGACCGACCCGGCGCTCGATGCGTCGACAACGGAGTTGGCACCTTCGTCCACTGACTCGACCACCGAGCCGGGCAGCACCGACACCTCTTCCGCAACCGATCCCTATCTCGAACTGGCCCAGCCGCAAGCACAAACCACCGAAGCGACGGCGACTGAAGCATCCCCGACGGATCCCTATCTGGCGCTCGCCTCGTCGACGGAGCAGACGACCTCTGCTTCAACCGACTTGAGTTCGCCGACCACCGACTACGCGCAACTGGCGACAGATTCCGGCACAGCTACGCAGGATCCGCCTCCGGCGGATCAACTCTATGCCGATTCTCTGATCGGCAGCGGCGATGCGCAGACTGCGCCCACTACCGAGGTGCAGCCAGTGGAGACGATCGACGAAACGGCGAGCGTCCCCCCACCGCCGCCGGAAGATCCGCTCGCAGTCCAATACGTCTAGAGCGTTCGCAGATCACGTTGCACCAAATGGCGGAGAGAGAGTGGGACTCCCTCCCCCTTTGCCGAAGTCGCCCGAAAACCGCCGAAAAACAGGATTCCCGAAGAGGCCGGTCGGATTTTGTGACCACCGCCGTGTACCACCGATTCGGACTGTCGGGCGGTCAACTCGGCCGATTTCGAGGTTGTTCAAGGAGACCTTTCCGCCGCCGATCCGAAGGCTCCGCCCGGGGACTGAGGGCAGGTTTGCGGCCAAGCTGCCGCGGCGAGGAGGTCGTCCATAGGCGCCTCAAGATCGCGAATTCCGCCCGTTCAAGTCCCGGGGACCCTTAGCCTCGCGGTTGCTCATCGGCGAGAGGCCAGGGTGGGCGCACCGGTAGGGCCCCGCGCCGGGTCCATCATGCCGGCCAGCAATTCCGCGCGCCTCTCGGCCATGGCATGATCAAAAAGTTCGAGGGCGAGAGCGAAGGCAGCCAGGTCCTCTTGTTCGATGGCACCCTCATCGAAACCGGTGAGAGCCTCTTTGATGATGGCATCGACCTCGCGTTGGGTCGCCGCTAACACGCTTTCGGATTGGGCGGCGCGAACCTCAGAAGCGGCGGCAAGGATTCGATTGCGATGGACGGTGTTTTCGTCCCTTTCGTCCCGGTTCAGATAGCGACGCAGCCATGCGGCCGCTGAACCTATACCCGACAGAAGCAGCAATGCGAACCAGATGTAGTCGCTGTACTTGTCCAGGAATGTCCGTTCTGTGCCGTTGATGACCGCGGCTGCGCCACGATGCACGGACGGCTCAGCCTCCTTCTCGGTCTCTGGCTTGGTGATGTGCGCGGCGCCGGCGGCATGCTGGGTGATGGCGTCCCGGACTGCGAAAAGCTGCCGATAGAAGGCCGCCGCCTTGGTTTCGGAAAGCTCTTTTCTGGCCAGGATAAGGTGACTGACAGCGATCGTATCGACCTTTTCCTCGGGCCATGCCGGTTTTGGCTTGAAGACACTTGGCGGAATTTCCTCGGCCTCATAACGCGAGTGCTTCAATGCGATGGCTTCAGAGGCATCGATCGAGAGAAACTTCGGCGCGCCGCGCGCACGTGCTGTCGCTGCGATCGCGTCGGCTGTGATTTTGCTGTCGAGCGGACCCACGGCGAGGTACGCATCGATCGTGCCATCCTGCGCGAGTTTTTCGATCTCGTCCGTGCCGAACTGCGCCACGGCGACCTTGTCCGGCTCCACGCCGGACCCCTCGAGGATGACCCGCAGAACCGACGCATTCGCTGCCGTCCTGCCGATGACGCCCACCTTGTGGCCGGCAAGATCAGCGACTTCAGCGACCTTCACCGCAGTCTTCCTCCTCGCCGCCTTGCCGCCTGATCCGGAAAACGACCAGAGGACGACGTAGTTCTTGCGCAGCACGGCGACCGTCTGCGCGTCCGAAGGCATGCTCAAATCAGCGCGACCGACCGCGAGGTCAGCCTTGCCATTGCCGAGCAGGACGAGCGATTCCTCCGCTCCAGCGGTTGGAATCGTGGACAGCAGCACGGTACGGCTTTCGTCGGCAAAAGCCTCGGCCATGGCCTCTACCACCGTGTGGTCCTCGCTGCCGGTCGGTCCCACGGCGACCCGAAGCGTCGTGGGCTGGAGGATGTAGTACAGAGCCCCGGCAGCGGCCAGAAATACCGCAAACCCAGCGGCCAAGAGCAGCAGAAGAGAGCGCGACTTTCTCCGCTGAATATCTTGCCTGTTGCTGCCACTGGAGGAGGACATTTGCTCTCCGATGCTCCGCTTTCCGCGCGTCCTGCGTCCCAGCTCTTTACCGGGAACTTTCGGATCTCCGAGCTGTTCCCGAACCGGCGCACTTCTTGGATGTACGGACAAATGGGCGTCCACCTAGAGGGCCGGTAGACCACGAAAGACAGAAGGAAGCCGAATTCGCGCGCTATCGGCAGCCGCGACCTTTCCCTGACCCTCACGGCTCGGTCCGACGGGTTGGCGGACACCCAACCCACTAGACACCACGGGCAGGCCGATGACGATAACGACGCGCCGCAAGAATGAGCGCGCTTGAGCGCGTTCAGCACGTTGCCGCCCTATTCACACCGCGCAAGGAGTATCCTTGCGCCGGACGGAAGCGGTAGTGCTCCGAGCGCGCTGGCCCACAGACGAGTCGCGCTCTTCCGAAGGCAATATTACTGGCACCAGGAGCTTGGAGAAGCCGAGCCGCTCGCGCTCGTATCCCGGCGATCTTCTCGCTGACTTCCGCCGCTGCCCAGTGGGTCCGACACGAAATTCCTCACGCATGAACTCGATTGCTGCACACTGGGGCCACAGGCAAAGGCAGTGCAGCCCCAGCGGCGTTTCGGTGAATGCATGGACTTGACCCATAGGCCTCATCTCCGCTTCTCAAGATCTCACGCAGGTATAGCGCGAATCCACATGCCGGCAGTTCAAAGACTGTACCGATGAAGGCGGCGGCCTGCGCGGGGTCAGCGCCGGCCACACTTCCTCACGAATGTAGTGATAGAAGAAGGAGCGTCCAGCTGAGTTGATAGAACAGGCACCGCGGAGTGCCGATCGCGGGCCTCTGGCGGAGTGCGTAGATTGTTGTGCCGAGCGCGAGGCAAAGAAAGGAACTCGCGCGCCGCGCACTGATTATTCCGGCGCGCCGATCGGGACTCAGTTGGCGCTCTTGACGGGGCTCCGGCACCGCGCCTGGCGGCCAGGAGGATGTGGGAGGTTGAGATGGCAAAACCGAGCGACAAGGAAATCGCCGCCAGAGCCTACAAGATGTGGGAAGACGCGGGCATGCCCGAGGGCAAGGACGAAGAATACTGGCACGCTGCCGAGCAAGAACTGCTCAACGAGGAAAAATCCAATCCTAAGCGGACGCCCGATACGTTGTAATTGGAGGCGAGCCTGCCACCAATTTGAATTGAGGTCCATCGAGCGCAATGGACGTCCCACTTGAATAATGAGCCAGTTTCATGGTGTGAGCCGCGCGCACCCGAGAGCAAGTAACTGGCGCCCCGGCACTCTCCAACGAGCCCGGCCGAACGGCCCGCAGGAACCAAGCCCACAGTCGCCAGTTGGGCGCTATTGGCCAGCGAGGGCGCGCCTTCGCTTCTCGGCTCGGCCTGCCGCGCAGGGGAAACCACAATGGCCGATTCCGCGAACCAGATTCCCGACCGCATTCCGATCAGCCTCGTCGTCAATGGCGTCAAGCGCATGCTTGATATCCTGCCCTGGACCACGCTGCTCGACGCCTTGCGCGACCACCTCGGGCTTACCGGCACCAAGAAGGGCTGCGATCACGGGCAATGCGGCGCGTGCACCGTGCTGGTCGAAGGCCGGCGCATCAATTCCTGTCTGGCCCTCGCCGTCATGACGGACGGCTCCGAGATCACGACGGTGGAAGGACTGGCCAAAGATGGCGACCTGCATCCGCTGCAACAGGCCTTCATCGACCACGACGCCTTCCAGTGCGGCTATTGCACACCGGGGCAGCTTTGTTCGGCGGCTGGCCTCCTGGCCGAAGGCCGTGCCAGGGACGCCGACGAGATCCGCGAGTTGATGAGCGGCAATCTCTGCCGCTGCGGCGCCTATCCCAACATCGTCGCCGCCATCCAGCAGACCATGAGCCGACCATGATCAACTTCCAGTATTCGCGCGCGAGCGACATCGCTGAAGCCATCGGCCTGCTCACCGCCCATCCCGGCGCAAAACTGATCGCAGGCGGCACCAACTTGATTGATCTGATGAAGGAGAACGTCGAACAGCCCTCCCGGCTGATCGACATCTCCCGTCTGCCGCTCCGCCAGATCGAGGAAACAGGTCAGGGCGGCCTGCGCATCGGCGCGCTGGTCCCGAACTCGGATCTTGCCTATCATCCGCTGATTGAGCAGCGCTATCCACTCCTCGCCAGCGCGATCTTGGCCGGCGCATCGGCGCAATTGCGCAACATGGCTTCGGTCGGCGGCAATCTGATGCAGCGAACCCGCTGCGCGTATTTCTACGACACCGCGACACCGTGCAACAAGCGAACTCCCGGCAGCGGTTGCTCCGCCATCGACGGCCTAAATCGCAATCATGCGATCCTCGGCACCAGCGCCTCCTGCATCGCGACCAATCCTTCGGACATGAGCGTGGCGCTCGCCGCGCTCGACGCGCGCGTCCATATCGCGGGCCCGTCCGGCGAGCGCACGATGGCCGTGAGCGATTTCCATCGGCTTTCCGGCGATACGCCCCACGTCGACACCAATCTCGAGGGCAGCGAGATCATCACCGCGATCGAGCTGCCGCCGCGCGGCTTTGCCGGCAATTACAGCTATCTCAAGATTCGCGACCGCCTGTCCTACGCCTTCGCCATCGTCTCGGTGGCGGCCGCGCTCGAATTCGATGGCAACGCCATCCGCGAAGCACGGTTGGCTCTGGGCGGCGTGGCCCACAAGCCCTGGCGCAGTGTCGAGGCCGAAGCGGCGTTGCGGGGACAACCGGCAACGATGGATCATTTCTCCCGTGCCGCCGATCTCCTGCTGCACGGTGCCAGGACTTACGCCCATAACGGCTTCAAGGTCGAACTGGCGCGCCGCGCGATCATGCGCACCCTCGTGCAGGCCGCAAACGCCACGCCGCAATCGCAAGCCCACAAGAAGATCGCATGAGGCATCGATGAACGCCTATGTCGGAACGGCAATATCTCGCGTCGACGGCCGGGCCAAGGTCACAGGGGCGGCCAAATATGCCGGTGAATTTCCAGCCGAAGGGCTTCTGCACGGCTTTGTCGTGACGGCCACCATCCCACGCGGACGCATTGCCCGCCTCGATGCCAGCGAGGTACTGAAGGTGAAGGGTGTGGTCGACGTGATCACACACGCGCACCGCCCCCCGCTCGCCGACAAGGACGAGGCCTGGAAGGACGAGGTGGCGCCGGAGAAGGGATCGCCGTTCCGGCCGCTCTATGACGACAGCATCAAGTTCAACGACCAGCCGATCGCGCTGGTCGTGGCCGAGGATTGGGAAACCGCCAAATTCGCCGCAACCCTGCTTGATGTCGCTTATCAGGAAGAGCCGTTTGCGACAAATCTCGAAGCCGAGCGCGAAAAGGCAAAGGAGGCGCAGAAGCCGCACGAGCCGCGGGGAGACGCGACCGCTGCGCTTGCCGGCGCGGCCATACGCCACGAGGCGGACTACCTGCTTCCGACCGAGCATCACAATCCGATGGAGCTCTATGCAACGACGGCCGTTTGGGACGCCGGCAAGCTCACGGTCTACGACAAGACCCAAGGCGTTCAGAACGTCCAGAAATTCCTGTGCAGCGTGTTCGGCAAGAAGCCAGAGGAGATCCGTGTGATCTCTCCCTATGTCGGCGGGGCCTTCGGGTCCGGCCTGCGTCCACAATATCAGGTGGTGCTGGCCACACTCGCCGCACTTGCGCTGAAGCGGCCCGTTCGTGTCGTGCTGTCCCGGCGCCAGATGTATGGGCTGGGCTACCGGCCGGAGACGATCGAGCATGTCGGATTGGGCGCGAGGCCGGACGGCACGCTCGATGTGGTCGTGCACGAGGCCATTGCGGTCAGCTCGCGCTATGAGGACTTTTCGCGCAACGACACGGGCTGGGCGGAGCAGCTCTACAAGAGCGCGAACAGCCGCTATTCCCACAAGCTCGTTGGCCTCGATGTCTCGACGCCCTGTGACATGCGCGCACCCGGCGCGGCCTCCGGCGTCTGCGCGCTGGAATGCGCCATGGACGAACTCGCCGTCGCCCTCAAGCTGGATCCGGTCGAACTTCGCCTGAAGTGCTACTCCGATCGCGACCAGAGCGACGACCTGCCTTATACCAGCAAACAGCTGCGCGCATGCTACCGCCAGGCCGCCGAGGCTTTCGGCTGGAGCAAACGCGATCCCGCGCCACGGTCGATGCGCGATGGTAAGGAGCTGGTCGGCTGGGGGATGGCGACGGGGATTTGGGAAGCCCTGCAGATGCCGGTCGCCGTCCGCATCGTGCTGACCACAAACGGCCACGCGGAAGTATCCTGCGCGGCCTCAGATATCGGCACCGGCACTTACACCATCGTGGCGCAGGTGGCGGCCGATGCGCTGGGACTGCCGATGGACAACATCACGGTGAAGCTCGCCGACTCGAGCTTGCCGCAAGCGCCCGTCGAGGGCGGGTCCTGGATGGCTGCATCGAGCGCCCACGCGGTGCTGGCAGCGGCCGAGGACGTTCGCCAGGAACTCCCGCGTCTTGCCGGCGCGATGGCCGGCTCTCCCCTCGCCGGCGTGGATCCGGCCGATATGATCCTCAGCGAGGGCATGATCGCCCATCGCGGTGACAAGAGCCGAGCGGTCTCCATCCCCGACGCGATGCGATCCAGCTCACTGGAGCGGATAGAGAAGGAAAAGCTCAACCATTTCCCCGAGGACAAGTCACACGCGCGCAACACCCATTCCGCCGTCTTCGCCGAGGTCAAGGTCGACGAGGAGCTCGGCGTCATCCGTGTCACACGGGTGGTGAGCGCCGTCGCCGCCGGGCGAATCCTCAACGCCAAGACCGGCCGCAGCCAGATCATGGGCAGCGTGGTCTGGGGCATCGGAATGGCGCTGCATGAGGAAACGGTGATGGATCACCGCTTCGGACGCATCATGAACGCCAACATTGCCGAGTATCATATTCCGGTGAATGCCGACATCCACGACATCGACGTGATCTTCGTGGAGGAGCAGGACGAGCGTATCAACAAGCTCGGCGTCAAGGGCCTCGGCGAGATCGGGATCGTCGGCGTCCCGGCGGCGATCGCGAATGCGGTCTATCATGCAACCGGCAAACGCGTGCGGCGCTTCCCGATCACGTTGGACAAGCTGCTCACCTGAGACGGTGACCATGAGGCCCTTCCAGGGTCAGGCCTCATGTCCGATCCGGACGATGAGGTCGCTCGGCGGCAGCGTTTCGGCAGGCCTCTCCAGGAATCAGCTTCTCTCCGACGGGCGCAGACCGTGAAGCACTTGCGCGCAGCAGAAGAAACAAGGCGCACTCGGCCCTGTATCTCGCGCCTGCCCGACTGCAATCCGACCCGGACATGACGGCTTCCCCTCCGGCTCCGCGGACAGCCCACTTCCAGCGCCCGCGTCCGCGAGGCTTCAACACGATGTCGAAGCCCGCGTAGTCATCCTCATCGGTTGGGGAGTTCATGCCGCGAACCGTCCGGATAAGCCATTCTGGAGCTGGTCCAGCAGCCGCTGCTCGCGGTCGATCCTGGTCAGGTAGAGCTCCCGCTCCTCTTCGGTCTTCACCCCGGCAAGCAGTTGCCGGTAGTGGGCGATGACCTTTTCGCTGCCACGGATCAGCAAATCCCTGACGTCGGTCATGACGCCGCCCCCACGCTTGTTGGGGCGGGCGATCTTGGAGGCATGTTGAACGCGATGGGAAAGGTCTGGGAACTCAACGCCTCCAGCGCCAAGCTCTCCTCCGAAAGACGCCGTTCGATGAACTGGCGCTCGAGATCCGAGAGCTGTGTCTTCAGCAGGCTGCGATAGCGGTGGATGTTGTTGCGGTGCGCACGGATACGGGCAAGATCTTCATCGATCATCATCGCCACTCCTGACGGTCTTCCAAGGTCCTTTACGGTTCGAGAAACGGGAAGCGACTTCCCGCGGGCAAAAAATATTCAGGCCGAAATCCCTGTCAAGAGGGCCGTCGTGCAGCGCGTAACTCCGACCACCGCGGGTTAACCAGTCGGGGCTCGAAAAAATTTTTACACCCCTCTTGAATCGCCTTTGCGTTTCTCTAAGTCGTTTTTCGCCGCGAGAGCGGTGTGCCGGGCGCCTTCACGGGTCCGGCGCGGGCGCCGGCCGGAGGTTTCCGGACTGCCGTCTGGCGCTCCTTCGTAACCATCTTGCTCTTAGGAGGACTTGGTATGAGGACGACCTTCGACTTCGCGCCCCTGTGGCGCTCCACCATCGGCTTCGACCACTTGGCTGGCCTCGTTGATACAGCGCTTCGCCAGGCGGCCGATGACAACTACCCGCCCTACAACATCGAGCGTTCCGGCGAGGACCACTATCGGATCACGCTGGCGGTGGCCGGCTTCGGCGCCAACGACATCGCGGTCGTCGCCGAGCAAAACGCGCTGACCATCGAAGGCCGCAAGCCCGAGACGGCGGCCGGCGAGTATCTATACCAGGGCATCGCCGCGCGCCCGTTCCGGCGCGTCTTCAACCTCGCCGACTACGTCCGGGTCAAGGAGGCCTCCTTCCGCGACGGCCTTCTGATCATCGACCTCGTCCGCGAGGTGCCGGAAGCCATGAAGCCGCGCCGGATCCAGATCGGTAGCGGCGGCAGCAATCCCTCCACGCAGATCGAGCAGAAGAAGGCCGCCTGAGGCTACTTCCAGTTCGACAAGCGCGGTCCGCGCAAGCGTGGCCGCGCTCCGCGGCGGCTCCGGCCGCCGCCCGACTACCGCATCCCTCACGAAAGGAGAGTACAGGGAGGCCACGATGACCAACGCAAACACCGACAGCGGCAACCTCAACCCACTCTTCCACCCAGCCGCGCACTACTCGTCTCCGGACGACATCCTGAACGACAGGGAGCTCACTCCTCCAGAGAAGCGCATCATCCTGTCGTCATGGGCATCCGACATGTTCGCCGTCGAATCCTGTCCCGCCTTGCGCGAAATTCCCGGGATGGGCCACGCGATCCGGCTCGCAGACATCCTTGCCGCATTACGCAAGCTGGACGGCGACGACGATCCGCCCCGCGGCGGCGGCGTGCCCATGCGGTTGCGGCGGCCCTGGGCCACCGCCTTCCGGAGACAGGCTCGATGCTGACCCAGGCGGTCCTGACGATGGTGCTGCTCAGCAACGCTGCGGCGATATCGACCGTCCCGTTCGTGGCGATGTGGGCGGCGGCCTTGCCGACGCAAAGCTTGGCACCGCCGGTGGCATGACCAGACGCACCGGGCTGAAGGATCCTCTGGAAGGCGCCTACATCGGCCGCCGGAATCTCCGGCTGTCGCTCCAAGGGAACCCCATCGCTCACCCGACGTTTGCGGGGATGCCTCCTACTCATGCCAAAGGCTGGCTGACGGAACTCGGCGTGGCGATGTCTCGTCCGGCCGCGTTCGTTGTCTATCTCATCTATTGTGTTTGCTGGCTCACTCTGGGAAACGGCCTGGAGTGGCATTCGATGGCTACGCTTGCCACGTGGGGAATGACGCTTCTCATTCAGCGAGCCGAGCACCGCGACACCCAGGCCATTCACGCCAAGCTCGACGAGCTCCTGAAGGTCCACGGCGGCGCCGACAACTCGTTGATGAGCATCGACGACAAGGACGCAGAGGAAGTCGAGAAAGAGCGCACGCAAGTGCAGGAAGCGAGGTAGGAAGAGCGAGCGTCGCCGCCTGGCGGAGCTGATGTCGCTGACATCTGCATTAGGAACAAAGGCCGATGCCCGCCAGTTCGAGAACCGACTTTTCTCGTACCCTGAGGGCATTCGGAATGTACCACCACGTCAAGAAACTCATGTTCACCGTCCGCGTCGATGCGCCGGATCCCCGGTTCGGCAACATGCTGCTCGAACAATTCGGAGGCGCCAACGGCGAACTGGCGGCGGCCATGCAGTATTCGATACAGGGCCTCAATTGCGAGGATCCGGATCGGAAAGATCTTCTGATGGACATCGGCACCGAGGAGCTCAGCCATCTCGAAGTCGTCGGCACGCTTGCGCGCATGCATCTCAAACCGACGAAATTCGACCGTGAGGCGGCCGAAGCGGATCCGTTGATTGCCATCGCCGGCGGCGGCGGCGTGAATCTGTTCAACTCGCAGGGAAACCCCTGGACCGCCGACTACCTCAAGATCACGGGCGAACTCGACGTCGATCTTCGCAGCAACATTGCCGCCGAGGCTCGCGCAAAGATCGTCTATGAGCGACTGATCAACTTCACCGACGATGCCGGCACCAAGGACGCGCTGCAGTTCCTCATGACCCGCGAGATCACCCACATGAAGGCTTTCTCGCTGGCGCTCGAGAGCATGGCGAAGCCGGCATTCAGCATCGGGCGCATAGCTCCGACGCCGGGTCTCGTCGACCAGTTTTTCAATGATTCCACCGGGACTGGGGACCACGGCGAGATCGATACCCGCGGCCCGTGGAACGAGGGTGGCGAGTGGGTCTTCACGGATTCCCCCGCGATCCAGGCGGGTGAGCCGGGCCCGGCGTCGGCCATCGTGACCGAGAGCTCCCCGCCGGTCGACGAGGCCGGGCTCGGTGAGCTCCTGATCGACGAACTCCGCGACATCCTTCATGCAGAGAAGCAACTGACCAAAGCATTGCCCAAGATGGCGGAAGCCGCGCGCTTCGATCAGCTTCGCGAGCTGTTCGAGCAACATCTCGCCGAGACCGAAGCCCAGGTCGAACGCATCAATGAGTGCTTCGAGATGCTTGGCAAGTCCGCGCGGGCCAAGCCGTGCAAGGGTATGATGGGCCTGGTCGAGGAAGGCCAGGAGATCATGGCCGAGGGCGAGAAGAAGGAGGACGCGGCCGCCGACCTTGCCCTGATCGGTGCGGCGCAGCGAGTCGAACACTACGAGATTGCCGGCTACACCACCGCGCGCAACCTCGCACAACAGCTGCGGCACAGCGCCATCGTCAGCCTGCTGTCGAAATCTCTCGCCGAGGAGGAAAATGCGGACCAGTTGCTGAACCAGGTGGCCCGGTCACTGATGTCGGTCGCAAAAATGCCGGCTGCGGTCGAACAGACGGAGTAGACACTACGTCGGGCCTCGGCGTGTACCAAGCAACGATTCCGCCCGACCGTTCTCCGTCAGAACGGCGGGCTTACGTTGCCGCCTTCAACGACGGAGAGTTCAGTGGCGCGCGTCATGATCGGCACATCCGGCTGGCATTACGATTCCTGGCGAGGGCCATTCTTTCCGGAAGGTTTACCGCTGAAGGAACAACTTCGCTACTATGCCGGCCGATTCGATACCGCCGAGTTGAATGGCGTCTTTTATCGCACCCCGACGCCGGAAGCAGTGGGAGCTTGGTGCGAGCAGACTGGGCCCGACTTCGTCTTTGCCTGGAAAGCCTCAAAATTCATTACCCATTGGAAGCGCTTATCCGATCGCTCCGAAAACAGCCTTGAACTCCTGGAGGATCGCATTTGGTACCTGCGGGGCAAGGTGGGCCCGATCCTGTTCCAGCTTCCCCCGCAGTTCGAGGCAAATCCCGACCGGCTTGCCTCGTTCTTCAAGCTGCTGTCGAAGAAACGTCGGTACAGCTTCGAGTTCCGCCATCCGAGCTGGTATCACCCCCGCATCCTCCGGATGCTCGCCGACCAGAACATCTCGCTATGTTTGTCGGACCATCACGATGCGCCTGCGCCCTGGAAACGCACAGCGGACTTCGTTTATGTGCGTGGTCACGGCCCGAGTGGACGCTATCACGGTCACTACACGCGACCGACGCTGACGCAATGGGCAAAGCGTATCAAGTCGTGGAAGCGACAAGGTTGCGACGTCTACGTCTATTTCGACAATGATCAAAAGAGCGCCGCCCCGGCCGACGCCCTGAAGTTGAAAGCCCTGCTCTAACCGTAAGGATTCAGAACAGTCGAGCCACACTACTGTTTTGCTGTGCCCGGCTCGGCCATCTTGCGGTGTTGCTTTGCCAGCAGCTCGTTGGGTATGACATTCGCCATTGCCGCAGCGCTGCAAGGGGCGAGGACAAGCCCGGAAACCCAGCTGCCTCAATGCCAGATAGTCTCCTTCCGTCATTCCGGTGGAACGGGCCGGAATATCCACTCGCGCCAAACCGCCAGTAGCGCGGCCATGATGACCGGCCCCACGAAGAGGCCCATCAGGCCGAACGCGGCCAGCCCGCCAAAAATTCCGACGAATGCCAGCAGGAAGGGAAGTCTCGCCGAGCCGCTCACCAGCGTCGGCCAGATGAAATGATCGCCAGCGATCATGACGATCGAACCCCACAAGAATACTCCGGCCGCAGCAACTCCGCTTCCGCCCTCGGATATCGTGACGATGGCTGCGATGGTGAAAGCCAGCCAAGCGCCGAATGGGATCATCGCGAACGCCGTGGTGAAGATGACGAACATCAGCGCGTTGGAGACCCCCGCGGCGAAATAGCCGATGCCGATCGCTATTCCCTCGCCAAGGGCTACCAGCACCGTGCCGTTCACGGTCGCACGGGTCGCTTCGATCATCTTCTCAACCAAGCCCTCTCCGGCGTCTCCAAAGAGCCTGTCGCAAGTCTCTAGGAAGCGGCTCGTAATTGAGCGGCCGCTGCGAAGCAGAGCGAATAAGGCCAGCAAGGAGAAAAACAAGAGGAACAGCCGGTGGACCAGTTGACCGCCCAATGTCCGGAAGAGGTCGGAAAGGTTGTCTGCATTCACCGACTTCAGCCACTCCGTGGCCGCCTTCGGATCCGAGAGATTGGCCCGCCACCATTGCTCCATGCTCTCGGCGGCGATCGGCAGGCGGGCGATCCAGTCCGGCACCTCGACGCCGCTCTCCCGCGCCCTCTTGAGCCAGTCCGCCAGCAAATCGCTCTGCTGGGCGACTTCATACACGGCAAGGGCAATTGGCGTTACCAGAATCAGCGCGACGAGGACGGTGAATACGAAAGCCGCTGCTCCGGAAGGAGCGCCCATGACGCGCGTGGCGAACGCCAGATAGAGAGGCCACAGGGCGACCGCCATGATGGTGGCCCAAATGAGAGCGGGCAGGAAGCTCGCGGCGGTCCAAAGTCCGAGCGCCAGTAATATCAGTGCCAGGGCGATCCTGGCATTCATGCGCGCTCCCGCCCCCAGAGGGAGCGGCTTTTGATCGGATGGCCTGGCCGCTGCGGGAGAGCCTCGCGATTGAAGTTTCTTCGATGTGGCTTTCGCCGTGCCGGTCATGCGCCTTTCCGACGTTTATCGGCTGCGCAGCTGCGGTTTTGCGGTAAGGAGCGCGCGGTCCGCTGACGGACGGGACGGGGGGATCACACGCTTCGTGATACGAACCACATGCACTTTGCCTGTCGTGGTCCCTTGTCGCAGGCTTCGCCTGCTACGCCAGGCGGCCACCTCGTCCTCCAGGCGTAATGCGCCATCCTTGCCTTTGCCGTCGTGTTCGATGGCCGCGCCCATCTCGTTTCCTCTTTAAAGCCCCGCGGGCATAAAACGAGATAAGGCGACAGATGTTCCCTTACCCGGAACAGCCGGCAGATCTCGATCGTTTTTCCGAAGGAGCATCGCACGAGCTTAAGATGGTCAATCGCAGACTTAGCCCCAACCCCTCGCCTTTCTTGGCGGCGCTTATAATCGCGGCTCAGTCAGTCGATCAGATCGACTGAGCATCGTCATGGCGCGGCGATGCGAGGGTTGGAAATGCGCGCAGGCTTGAATGCGCTTGCCGAGCGGTTCGACCTGGTTGCCGTTCCCTCCCATCAACGCCGTTTGGGATACATCGCTAGGAACAGTAAACCTCAAGGAGAAACCCAATGCGTAAGACAATTCTGACGATCTTCATGGCCACGATGCTGGCCGGTGCCTCAGTAGGCGCCGCGCTCGCACAGGGCGCGGGCGGTGCAGGTGCGGGCGGCGCAGGCGCAGGCGCGGGAGCAGGCGCTGGTGCAGGAGCCGGCGGCGCGGGTGCAGGGGGCGCGAGCGCAGGGGGTGCAGCCGGTAACGGTGGCACTGGCGCAGGATCGGCAGGCGGATCCGGCGGTGGCGGCATCAGCCACGTCGAGCGCGGCGGGCAAGGCGCCTCAAGTCCTCCCGGCATGCGCAACGAGACGACTCCACCATCGAACGGCACGACTCCCCGGCGCTGACCGACGATATCGACTGCGCGCCTGAGTTCGCTTCTTTCCAGCAGCGCGCGTAAGAGCGGCCCCGACGGACCCTCTCTTGGGCCGGGGCCGCACTCACTTTGCGAATGATGTGCCTCGACGAACAGTCGCCGATGAATCGCGACCACCGTCCTCTCAGTTCCTCAACGCCTCGCCGCCGGGATCTCTGGGCGTGAACGCGAGCCATCAGCAGAAATGCACGCCCCTCTCTAACAAATGTTAGGGCAGCTCTCAGCAGCACGAGATTGCATATGGGACGCAATCATCGATGGTGATTCTTCCGTGCCGCGAGCCAAAGACGAGCAATCAGTTACGTTCGAAACCGCGCTCCCGGCCCAAATGATGGCCATCGATGGAACGTGGCGGCGTCGCTGTGCGGTCAAGACGATCTCAGAGGCAGGTGCAAGACTGGTGCTCGAGGTTTCGATCGAGGGACTCTCCGTGACAGAATTTTTCCTGGTTCTCTCCTCGACCGGCCTGGCCTATCGCAGGTGCGAACTTGACTGCGTCAACGGCGCCGAGATCACCGTCAAGTTCCTCCGGGCTCGGGACAGGCTAAAAGTGCGTCCAGGAAACCGCAGCGCGCTTGCCTGATCGGCGGCCGCGGCCGGCCCCTGTCAATCACCGGACGCAAGCTGCAATTCCAGCATCGCCATCCGCTGAAGCACGGCGGGGTCCCGCTCTCCGGCATTTGCCGCCCGCAGGATGGACTCGGCCAACATATTGACGTGGCGCGTGTGAACGGGCTCTGGCAGCGTTGCCACGGCGGCTTTCAGCGCAGTCGTCATGAGCTGGACGACTTCGGGCGAAAACGCAGCGTGCGCAAAATCCTTCATGGCGTACGACACCCTCCGCGAGAGATCAGCTCGCGATATCGGTCTTCGTACTCGCTCGCCATACGGCTCGCGAGGAACCTCTCCTCGAACCGGGACCGGACCTTTCTTCGATCCAGTCGGACGACTTCCTTGACTGCTTCGATCGCCTGCTCTTCACCGTCCACGATGAAGCCGGTGACACCGTCTTCCACGACTTCCGGCACCGATCCGGAGCGATACGCGATCACAGGCGTGCCGCATGCCATCGCCTCGATCATGACAAGCCCGAACGGCTCTGGCCAATCTATAGGAAACAGCAAGGCGCTGGCGCCGGCGAGAAAGGGCTGCTTGCCGATCTCGTCCACCTCCCCGATCAGCTGGACGTTCTCGCCGTCAATCTCGGGTTCCAGCTTCTTCTTGAAGTAGGCCGTCTCCGCGCGGGGTATCTTGGCGGCGATTTTCAGCGGCATCCGGACGGCGCGCGCAATGCGTATCGCATCTTCCGGCCCCTTCTCAGCCGTCAGCCGTCCAAGAAAGGCCAGGTAAGAACCGGGTTGAGAGGAGGGCCGAAACAGGCCTTTGGGCAATCCGTGCGAAATCGTGGCGATCCAGTTCGCGTCGGGAAGCGCACAGCGCTGGTTGTCGGAAATGGAGACGAAGGGAGCTTCAGGAAAAGCAGCGATCACGTCGGATAGCCCCTGAAGATCGAGCCGGCCGTGCATGGTCGTCAGAAACGGCACGCCGGTCCGGCTCAGGACCGGCAGGGGCAACCAGTCGACATGGGAATGGATCACATCGAAGTCGCGCGCGCTCGGCGATAGCCTCAATCAGCAGCGCGCAGGCGGCGTTCGGATCGACGCCCCTGCGCCCCAGGCGCAACGCTCGCGGCCACACCGGATGGAGGTTTCCCTTCGTCTTCGAATCCCCGCTCGCGAACAGGGTGACGGCGTGTCCGGCGGAGACCAATTCGTCCACCAGCCACGCGATCACCCGCTCCGTTCCGCCGTAAAGCTTGGGAGGAACGCTCTCGGCCAACGGGGCAAGCTGGGCGATCCGCACCGAACTAGTCTCCCAACACGATGCGCAAGCCGATCACGACGACTGCGGAAATGAGAAACGAAATCGCGAGCAGCGTCCAACTGGGCCTTGTGCTTCCGCGGGCTACGCGCGCAACGAGCATTTTTATGCTCGTCAACATTCGTCACGGGGAAGCCGGTACAGGTAGGCGATCCCGAAGCTCGCGAGCTCTTCGGTGTCGCTCTCTCGCTCTTCCCATCTCCTGTGCAGATGGCGCTGGAGCAGGCAGCGCCGGCTGTCGCAGGCACCGACCTCGGGATGCCGGGCACGATACACCGTCCAGGCGGTTTCCATAGCGTTCGTCAACACGACTTCGTCGACCATGCTCATTCTCCGGAGACGAACCTCGTCGTCGTCAACTCAAGGCACTTTGGAAAGTTTCCACTTTTTCCCGATTATTAGAAAGGGCGGAAGAGCGAGCTGCGACACTCCGCATCTTCGAACAAGCAGCAACCAATTCGAATCTCAGTTGTTGTCGCCGGCACAATCACTACCAGGAGACAGAAACATGTCACGTCTAACTCTGCTGGCCGCAACCTTGTTGCTGCTCGCGTCTGCCCCCGCGGGGGCCCAGTCGCAGCCGGCGCAAAGCGGGCCGGGCAACAACGCCGTCAACAGCTCCGACAAGAACAATTCGAACGCTCCGGTCGCGGGCCGTAACAGCTTCACCGAGGGCCAGGCGAAATCCCGGATCGAGGACGCGGGATATTCCAACGTCTCCGGCCTGCAGAAGGACAACGAAGGCGTCTGGCGCGGCAAGGCCGACAAGGCCGGCACCAAGACCGACGTCAGCGTCGACTTCCAGGGCAACGTCAATCCCGCAAAATAAGGAACAGTTAGCATGACGACCACCATCTCTCGCCTCTACGACGATTATTCCGATGCCGAGCGGGCCGTCACCCGGCTCGAGAGTGCCGGCGTGCCGCACTCCGACATCAGCATCGTCGCCAACAATTCCGACAATTGGTACGGTTCACAGCGCGGCAAGGTCGACCGTGACCGCGACGGGGTCGACGATCGGGCCGAAGGGGCCGGCGCGGGTGCCGGCATTGGCGCTGGTGTCGGTGGCGCGGCGGGTCTTCTCGCCGGCCTTGGCCTATTGGCAATTCCCGGTCTCGGCCCGGTCGTCGCTGCGGGATGGCTCGCCTCGACGGCGGTCGGCGCGGCCGCGGGCGCGGCCACCGGCGGCATCGTCGGCGCACTCACCCAGGCCGGCGTCTCCAAGGAAGACGCATCGCGCTACGCGGAAGGCGTTCGCCGCGGCGGCACCCTCGTCACCGCGAAGGTGCCTGACAACGATCGTGCACGCCTCGACGCACTTCTCCATGAGAGGTCCGTCAACCTTCAGGAGCGGAGCTCGGCTTGGCAAAAGGCGGGCTGGAGCGACTTCGACGCCGCAAGCCCGCCCTTGTCTCCGGAGGACATCGGCCGCGAGCGCGAGCTCTACGGCGCGGGGACGCGACGATAGGCTTCGTTAGATCCGACATGGCAAAGGCCCCGCGCTGCGGGGCCTTTTTAATGTCACTCATACCATCCAGCCGGCCCCGGCGAACCAGGCTATTGGGCGCCCTAGATGAATGGCTTTCCGCCGGTGACGGCCAAGGTTGCTCCTGACGTGTAGCTCGATAGAGGATCGGCCAGCATGACATAGGCCGTCGCGAGCTCGGCCGGCTGCCCAGCGCGCTGCATCGGCACCTGCTTGCCGAAATTCTTGACCGAGTCCTCCGGCATGGTCGACGGTATCAACGGCGTCCAGATTGGCCCGGGCGCGACCGCGTTGACCCTGATCCCTTTCGCGGCCAGCATCTGCGCGAGCCCGCCGGTGAAATTCTGGATGGCGCCCTTGGTCGTGGCGTAGGCGAGCAGGGTCGGGTTCGGCATGTCCGAGTTCACCGAGGCCGTGTTCACGATCGCGGCTCCCGGCTGCATGTGCGGGACGGCGGCCTTTGTCAGATAGAACATGGCATGGATGTTCACCTCGAACGTCCGCTGCCACTCCTCGTCGCTGATATCTGCAATGTCCTTGAAACTGGCCTGATGGGCGGCATTGTTGACGAGAACGTCGATCCCGCCGAGCTCCGCGACCGCGCGCTGCACGACGGCGCGGCAATGGTCGGGCCGGCTAATATCGCCGGGGATCAGGATGACCTTGCGCCCTTCCCGCTCGACCAGCGCCTTGACCTCGGCGGCGTCCTCATCCTCGTTCAAATAGGCAATGGCGAGGTCGGCGCCCTCGCGCGCATAGGCTATCGCAACCGCCCGGCCGATGCCGCTGTCGCCGCCGGTGATGATTGCTTTCCTGCCGGAAAGGCGTCCTGCGCCCTTGTAGCTCTCCTCGCCATGATCGGGCCGAGGGTTCATCGCGCCCGTCGAACCGGGCATCGGCTGCTGCTGCGAGGGGAAGGGCGGCTTGGGATATTCGGTCATGAGACGGCTCCGGGAATTCTCCCCGCTAACGGAGTGCCCACTGAAGTGTTCCTGGAGCGGCCAGCACGGCCGGTTTGGTCGAACATGGCGAAGGGCAGCCGACGCTGGAAGATGACCTGGAGATCAAGCCATGCGCGCCCGATCCCGAGCCTCAAAGTGATGTCGGTCTCGACTGCACCCCGACACGGCAAAACCCTGATCCTCCGTCAGCATCCCTTGCAGATGCTCTTGATCTTTCGATCGACGTCGGAATTCCGTGAGGTCTCCGAGCGAATCCGGTCGTCGCCCTGCATTGAAGGACCGGGGGTCACGGTTCCATCGATCCGGCCGCTGCTGGTCCCGCCCGCCGGATTTCCGGCTCGTCCGACCGTGGTCGATCCACGCGGGCCGGCACCGCTCGACTGAGCCGTCCCGGCCGAGTTGGTCCCGGGAGCCGTGGTGCCGGACATGCCGCTTGTGCCGGCGGCGCTACTCGCGCTTCCGCCTGAACTTCCACCACTGCCGCCTCCTCCCTGACCCCAGACCGCGCCCGTGGTGGCACTTGTCAGGAGGGCAATCAGTATCAGGCCTGACCTGGTTATGCGCATCGCATTGCTCCGTTTCGACTTCAGAGGGAGCAATGTGCCGACGCAGTTGTCGTTCCTGCACGGACGGCCGCAGGTACGCCGATTGCCACTAGCGATCGAGGAGCCTGTGAATGACTGGTCGAAGCTCGCCGCCCTCATCCAGTTCCAGCGTCGCCAGCGTGATCGGCAGCTTGAACCGCCGCGGTCCGGCACTTCCTGGATTCAAGTACAGAATGCCGCCGGCGGTCTCGACCTGCGCCACATGCGAGTGACCTGAAATCACTGCATCGATCCCGTCCGGCGCTGGCCGTTGCTTCAATTGCTTCAGATCGTGGAGGATATGGAATGAGCGCGAGCCCAGACGCACCGTTTGCGTCTCGGGGTAATCGTGCGCCCAGCTTCCGACATCGACATTGCCGCGAATGGCCGTGACAGGCGCGATCAGTCGGAGCCCGTCGATGACTTCCGTAGCACCGATATCGCCGGCGTGAATGATATGCGCGACGCCGGCAAGGCAACGCTCCGCTTCCGGCCGCAGCAGACCGTGCGTGTCCGAAATCACTCCGATTTTGAGCATTTCACCTCCTGCTATCCTGCCCATGCCACCCAAGAACGACAGCAACACGCCTGCATTGCCCTATGTCTAGCTGGAGCACACACATGGGCAATAGCGGCGTCGGCATGCTTTTGTGAGACCTCTCGGTCACCACTGTTTGGCCGTTGTTCCTCGGCGCTGGTGACGGCTGCTCAGCGCGCGAAGTTACGAAGCACGCACGCGAGCCTGTTCGCGTACAGCGCGCCGCCGTTGCCGTCGTCCCGACTGACGGCGATCTCTTTCCACCGGAACCGGAAGAGACGGGACCTCAGTGGATTGCAATTCCGGGGATGGCTCGTCAGCCGCGAGCGGTGGGTCGGCGGATCGACCTCCATGACCTCCAGCACAGCGCGCCCCTTCTCGGTGATCCGCCAGCCGCTGGGCGATCGCTCGATGAGCGCCTGCGAGAAGATGTCGAGGCCCGGCACGCGCGCACCTAGCCGCCGGGTGCGGTCAGTCCAGTCACGCCCGCTGGTTGCGAGAATGGCCATGTCCCGCTTGAGATCCTCCATCGTGGCGAACCCGCCCGGGTAGCTCACCAGGATCTTGAGAACCGTGACCTGAAAATTCACCCCGCCCCCAATATCGACCGTCAATCAAAGCGATTAGCCTAGAGCAACGGCGGCAAGCCGGGATTCACTTTTGTTAAGATTGGGCAGGCCGCGGTAATCTCTTGCGGGCGCGAAATGCTGACCGCCTCGACATCGCCGGCGAGCCGCGGACATGGCATTGGCAAGGCCTCCTACGCCTGCTGATGTCCACCCATCCGGACCGGCGACCGCGACCCGCCGCCTCGATTCTGCTCCGCGGCAATGAAGACTCATCATCGCACTCGATCCCCGGTGATCGCATCGATGACGCTCGATCGTTTCGTCTCGTCCCCGTTCCTATTCCAAGGATCTGGTTCGGCGCAAAGATTTGCACCCGGCGATAGCAACCATTGTTCGTTCCTGGATTTAGATGCGACGTGATTGAGCGGGAGGAAGAGAGATGAAGGCGCTGGTCTGGCACGGCAAGGAAGACATCCGGTGCGACACCGTGACCGACCCGGAAATCCAGGACCCGCGCGACGCCATCATCAAGGTGACCAGTTGCGCGATTTGTGGTTCGGACCTGCACCTCTTCCACAATTTCATTCCCGGCATGCTGCCCGGCGACATCATGGGCCACGAGACCATGGGCGAAGTGGTCGAGGTCGGCTCCGGGATCGACGGCAAGCTGAAGAAGGGCGACCGCATCGTCGTCCCCTTCACAATCATTTGCGGCGAATGCGAGCAGTGCAAGCGCGGCAATTTCTCCGTTTGCGAGACCACCAACCGCAAGAAGCACCTCGCCGACAAGGTGTTCGGGCATTCGACCGCCGGGCTGTTCGGTTATACGCATTTAACCGGCGGCTATCCCGGCGGCCAGGCGGAATATCTGCGGGTGCCCTTCGCCGATGCTACCCATATCAAGGTCCCCGCCGGCATTCCCGACGAGCAATTGCTGTTTCTCAGCGACATCTTCCCGACAGGCTGGCAGGCCGCCGTGCAATGCGACATCGTGCCGACCGACACCGTCGCGATCTGGGGCTGCGGCCCCGTCGGCCAGATGGCAATCCGTAGCGCCATCCTGCTCGGCGCCAACCAGGTCATCGCCATCGACTGCCTGCCTGAGCGGCTGAGCATGGCCGAGGCCGCCGGCGCCACCACGATCAATTTCGAGACCGAGAGCGTGCTGGAGCGGCTCAAGGAGCTGACCGATGGCAAGGGCCCGGAAAAGTGCATCGATTGCGTCGGCATGGAATCCCACGTGATGGCGTCGCTGCCCGACACCATCCTGGACCGCGCCAAGCAGATGGTGATGCTGGAGAGCGACCGGCCGCACGTGCTGCGCGAGATGATCTATGTCTGCCGTCCCGGCGGCATCATCTCGGTGCCCGGCGTCTATAGCGGCTTCTCCGACATGCTGCCGATGGGCGCCTTCATGAACAAGGGGCTGACGATGCGCACCGGCCAGACTCACGTCAACCGCTGGACCGATGATCTGCTTCGTCGCATCGAGGAAGGCGAGATCGATCCGTCCTTCGTCATCACCCACACCGTCCCGCTCAAGCAAGGCCCCGAAATGTACGAGGTCTTCCGCGACAAGCGCGATTCCTGCGTCAAGGTCGTGCTGAAGCCCTGAAGGAGCAACCATGTTTCATTTCTCCAACCTCGTGCGCTCCAAGGGCGACCCGAAGCTCATCGAGAGCGGCCCGAGCCTGAAGCGGCCGGAAGACCAGCTCGCGCGCGCGCTCGGCTGGTTCAGCATCGGCCTCGGAGCCCTGGAATTGTTCGCCCCCCGGCGCGTCACGGAGACGCTGGGCATGGAAGGCAGCGAGACCCTGGTCCGCGCCTTCGGCGTCCGGGAAATTCTTGCCGGGATCATGACGCTCTCGGTAGAAAAGAATGCGGGCCTCTGGGCGCGCGTCGGCGGCGACGGTCTCGATGCGGCCGCGCTGATGTCCGGACTGACGCCGGACAACCCGAGGAAAGGCAACATCGCGCTCGCGCTGCTCATGGTCGGCGGCATCGCGATGCTCGATTACCGCGCCGCGCAGGAGACCAAGCCGCGACGTCCAATGCCGGATGCACGACGCAAGCTGTACCCGAACCGCAGCGGCTTTCCAAAAGGGGTCCAGGCCGTGAAAAGTCGAGCCAAGGAGATGATCCAGCACGCGACGGCCGGTGTCAGTTCCTGAGCAACCCGGAATGGCCACCTTGACCGTAACGCTCGCGCCGCGAAGCGTGGTGCTGAATAGCATCTCAGCGGCGTTGCGACGGACACGCCGGGCGCTGACCATCAGAACGCTGGCCACCCCGCAAGGCCGGGTTCCCTCATCCCACGTCTTGAAGCCAGCCTCTCACTGCTGATGCCGTTCGCGCAGCTGCCGATCGAGTTCGACTGCCTGATCGGCGCTGTAGGCACGCTTCAGAAGCTGGTTCCGCTCGAGTCCCGGCGGCTCCTTCCCGGCGCGATTGCGCATATCCTGCGCGAACCTCGCCAGCCGATCTTCAAGGGAGTCCGTCTGTTTGAATCGTCTGCGTCGCAATCCCATCATGCATTCCTTCCACTGATGGAAGGATTTTGCGCCGCTCGCGGCGGCTTCGCAGGAACATAGGTTAAAGTTCACGAAAATTCAGCAAACAGGTTCGGATCGGATTTACCCCGACAACGACCAGAAGAGCGCTGCACCGCCGATGCGCTGAAACTGAAGGCGATGCTTGGCGCTACGGCCCGCCGGCAACCGAGCCGGCGATCACCATGACAAGGTCCGCAAGATCGATCTTTCCGTTGACGATCAGCTCCTCCGTGGTGCCTTCGACCTTCAGCGCCTGCGGCCGGTTGGCCGCCTGACGCTTGAGTTCGTCGAGGATGGCTTCCTTGAGCTTCTCTTCCAGCATGCATCTTCCTTCCCGAAGATCTCCCTCTCCTTAAAACGACGCGACGCATGAGGTTCCTCGGGGGAGCTTCAGGATCCGGTGCGCCAGCGCCTGGCACGGACGGCGTGAAATCGCGCGTTCGTCTGCGGCTTGATGAACAGGGCTGCTACGCTCGGATGTTGTTTGCGGATTTCGGTTTCGATCGAGACGACGCAGTGCTCGATGTCGTCGGCGCGCTTGTCGTCCGCAAACTCGACGCTTAACGCCGCCACGACCTCGGCCGGCGACAGCTGCACGGTCAGGAGCCCGTTGGCGCGCAGCACGCCCGGCGAATGCCGCGCGATGTCGAGGATGGATCGTGAGAGCTCCGAATGAGCGGGCTCGCCGATCAAGAGGCTCTTGCTCTCCCGCGCGAGCCCGATGGATGTGATGGCGAGCAGAACACCGATCAGGATCGAGCCGACACCATCCCAGACCGGCTGGGCCAGCATCACCGCCGCGGCAGTCGTGGCAGTCGCAATCAGTATGCCGACCATCGCGGCGGTGTCCTCGAGCAGCACCATGAAGGCGGGAGGGTCCTTGCTGCGGACGAAGGCCTCGTACCATCCGAGACGCGAGGTCTCCGCCTGGAAGCGACGCAGCGCAAAGAGCCAGGAAATGCCTTCGAACACGAACGACAGGCCCAGCACGATGAAGCTGACAAGGGGATTTTCGATGGGCTCGGGCGCGGTGATGTGGAGGACGCCTTGATAGAGCGAGACGCCGGCGCCAAGCGCAAAGATCAGCAGAGCGACGATGAAGCTCCAGAAATACAGCTCACGTCCATAGCCGAGCGGATGGGATTCGTCAGGCGGACGGCTCGCGCGATGATAGCCATAGAGCAGCAGGACCTCATTGGTCGTATCGACCATGGAGTGGACGGCCTCGCTCATCATCGCCGAGCTTCCGGTCCAGACGGCGGCGGCGATCTTGGTCGCCGCCACGAGGGTGTTGCCGACGAGCGCGGCATAGACGATGGTCTTCGACGATCCCTCTGCCGTCATATTCCAGCCAATCAACGACAGTCGGAAGCCGGCCGGCTCGGCATCGCAGGCACGCTCCAAGGTCCCGGGCCTTATCAAGTACGTCCGGTCGAAACTGGGGAACAATCCCCGGCGCGGCGAGCGGTTCCTGCATGGGCAGGATCTCGCCAGCTATCGACCACTAGGACGAACCAAAGCCGCATAACAACGTTGCCCCCCGCACCGCCGGGTGACAACCGGACGCAACGGGGACGATGGACGTGGGTCATTTTTCCGGTTTCTGCCCACGACACCAACGCATCGGTACGCGCTGACATCTGACCTGTTCCCGGCGCGTGCAGCCAGCTTCACCATACGCCGCACGATCACGATATCACCCCGCCGCCAGCGAACATCAATAGGAACGCTCGCCTCCCTGAGGCGTCAGCCGGTATGGCAAAACTCATCAAGGTTCGATTTCACCAGTTCGGCGGGAACGACGCCTTGCGCGTCGACCAGCTCGAACAATCAGGTCCCGACGCTGGCCAGATCCTGGTGTCCGTCCGCGCTGCAAGCGTCAACCCCGTCGACTTCAAGATCAGGTCGGGCAAGTACCCCTCCGTTCAGGAGGATCGGCTGCCTTACACGCCCGGCCGGGACGTCTGCGGCATCGTCGAGAAATGCGGCGCGCAGGCGACACGGTTTCGACCGGGCGACGCCGTCTTCGGCATGGTCCCCGTATTCGGCGGCGGTTATGCCGAGCAAGTCGTCCTCGACGAACGCGCGGCTGCCGATATGCCCGTTGCGCTCGACCATGTTCATGCCGCTGCCATCCCGCTCGCAGGGCAAACGGCCTATCAAGGCCTGTTTCGGCACGGCAAGCTCAAGGCAGGCGAGACGGTCCTGATCCACGGCGGGTCCGGCGGAGTCGGCCATTTCGCGATTCAGCTCGCCAAGGCCGTGGGCGCCCGCGTGCTGACGACCGTGTCGACCGAACACGTCGAATTCGCAAGATCGCTCGGGGCCGACATGGTGATCGACTACAAGACCCAGCGGTTCGAGGAACTCGCCGCCAGCCTCGACATGGTCTTCGACCTGATCGACGGCGAGACCCGCGAGCGCTCCTGGTCATTGCTCCGGAAAGGTGGGCGCCTGATCTCGACCTTGACCGAGCCATCGCAGGACCGCGCCAACGCGCTCGGCGTGACCGCGATGCGCTACACCGTCGAGCCCGACGGCGCAGAGCTGGCGGAGATCGGAAGGCTGGCCGACGCGGGCAAGCTGAAGCCGCACATCCAGGCCACGTTCCCGCTCGAGCAAGCGGCGCAAGCGCTGGCGACCGTGGAGCGTGGCCATACCGCCGGCAAGGTCGTGCTGACGTGCGGCTGAGTGGGAGTCGATGAGCCAGGTCATCGAGAGTACGGGCGACCAGAAGGTGCGGCCGTATAGCCGTTCGCGCTGCTACCCTTCCAGCGCCCGCGCCAGGTAGGGCGCCGTGCGGCTCGACCTGTGCCGCGCGATGTCGGCGGGCGGACCCGCCGCAACGATCCGGCCTCCTTCGTCGCCGGCACCCGGCCCGATGTCGACAACCCAGTCGCTTGCGGCTACGACGCTCATGTCGTGCTCCACGACGATGACGGTGCTGCCCGCCTCCACCAATCCATTGAGCTGAACGATCAGTTTCTCGACATCGGAGGGATGCAGCCCCGTGGTCGGCTCGTCGAGGATATAGATGCTTCCGGCGCGCTGGGTACGCTGCAATTCGGTGGCAAGCTTCACGCGCTGCGCCGCCCGACAGCTCCGTCGCCGGCTGGCCGAGGCGAATGTAGCCAAGCCCGACCTGCCGGATCACGTCGAGCGATCTTGCAATGTGGGACTCCTCGACGAAGAAGGCGTGAGCCTCGTCGACGGTCATTCCGAGAACATCGGCGATCGACTTGCCGTTGAGCTTGATCTGCAGCGTGTCCCGATTGTAGCGCGCGCCCTGGCACTCGGGACAAGGCGCGTAGACGCTCGGCAGGAACAGCAGTTCGACGCAGACGAACCCCTCGCCCTGACAATTCGGGCAGCGCCCTTTCGGCAGGTTGAAGGAGAAACGTCCGGCATCGAACCGGCGCCGGCGCGCCTCTTTGGTCTGGGCGAAGAGCTTTCGCACGTCGTCGAAGAGGCCGGTATAGGTCGCAAGATTGGAGCGTGGCGTCCGCCCGATCGGCTTCTGGTCCACGACGACCAGCCGTTTCAGCCGATCGAGCCCTTCCGTGATTTTGCCACTCGAGGTCCCGACCGGCGTGCGTTCAAGGGCGTCCTCGTGAGGTTCGTCCGGCGCATGAGACTGTCCGAAATGCCCGCTCAGCGCCTCGACAAGGAACTGGCTGACGAGGCTGGACTTGCCCGATCCCGATACGCCGGTGACCGTCGTCAGCACACCCAACGGAAACGCCGCGTCGACATTCCTCAGATTATTCCGCGTGACGCCGCTCAGCTTGAGCCACCCGTGCGGCCTCCGCCCCTTCGGTTCGGGCTGTACCGCCGCTCTGAACAGGTATCTTGCAGTGCGCGATTTCTCGACCGCTTTCAGCCCGTCAACCGGGCCGCTGTAGAGGATTTCGCCGCCATGCTTGCCCGCGTCCGGCCCGACATCGACGATCCAGTCGGCACGGCGCACGACGTCCAGCTCGTGCTCGACGACGAAGAGCGAGTTTCCCGCCGCCTTCAGCCTGTCGAGCGCGCGCAGCAGCGCCTCGGTGTCAGAGGGGTGAAGGCCGGCCGACGGCTCGTCGAGAACATAGACCACGCCGAACAGATTGGAGCGCACCTGTGTCGCCAGACGCAGGCGCTGGAGCTCGCCCGGAGACAAGGTCGGCGTGCTCCGCTCCAGCGTGAGATAGCCAAGACCAAGGTCGAGCAGCACGCCAAGCCGCGCGGTGAGGTCCTGCGCGATCCGCTGCACGACGATGGCCTTTTCCGGGTGGCCGCTTTGTTTGCCGCCTGTACCGGCGCAATAGGGTCCCATCAGCCCTGCCAGCTGCTTCAAGGGAACGCGCGCCATGTCGGCGATATCCATGCCGGCGAACTTGACGGAGAGCGCCTCGGGCTTCAGCCGCTTGCCGTGGCAGGCCGGGCATTCGGTGCTCAGCATGAACTGCGAGACGCGCTTCTTCATCATCGCGCTGGTCGTATTGGCGAACGTCTCCATGACGTAGCGTCGAGCGCCGGTGAACGTGCCCTGGTAGCTCGGCTCTTCCTTCCGCCGCAGCGCTCTTCGGACTTCCCCGGCGTCGTAGCCTGCATAGACCGGCACCGTGGGCTGCTCATCCGTGAACAGGATCCAGTTTCGCGCCTTCCTGGGAAGCTCGCGCCAGGGCGTGTCGACGTCGTAGCCGAGCGTCGTCAGGATATCCCGCAGGTTCTGGCCATGCCACGCCGTCGGCCAGGCCGCGACGGCGCGCTCGCGGATGGTGAGGGTATCGTCCGGCACCATCGAGCGTTCGGTCACGTCATAGACGCGGCCGAGACCGTGACATTTCGGGCAGGCGCCTTCTGCGGAATTGGGCGAGAAGGACTCTGCATAAAGCAGAGGCTGCGATTTCGGATAGTCGCCGGCGCGCGAATAGAGCATCCGGAACAGGTTCGAGAGCGTCGTGACGCTGCCGACGCTGGATCGCGTGGTCGGTGATCCCCGCTGCTGCTGGAGCGCGACGGCCGGCGGCAGCCCCTCGACCTCGTCGACCTCGGGAACGGCCATCTGATGAAACAGGCGCCGGGCGTAGGGTGAGACCGATTCCAGGTAGCGCCGCTGCGCCTCGGCGTACAGCGTGCCGAACGCCAGGGACGATTTTCCGGAACCGGAGACGCCGGTGAACACGACCAGCGCGTCGCGCGGAATGTCGACGTCAATGTTTTTCAGATTGTGCTCGCGGGCGCCGCGCACCCTGACCAAGCCGGGAGCCGATTGCCCGGTGCGCCGTTCCAGCTTGTAAACCTTGTCATCCATCATTCGCTACCGATGCCGTAAGGGGGATAACGAGGCTGGAACCGCGACGATCCCATGTGGGGGCTGCCTCCTGGAACCATTACCAAGCGCACGGGTTCGTTCCAACGATCGTCGGATGCGAGGCAGATTTTTGCTGTTCCCCTGCCGGATCGACAAGCCCATGAGTTCGCCCCGCGCGCAGATCGCTGGATGGATACTGGCGCTTGTCGCGTGGATCGCCACGCCGCTGCCGGCGCGAGCGGCGATTTCCAGTTCGCAGCTCGCACAGGTCGCGCTCGCCCCTCGCGTCAACACGCAACTGCCCTTGCAAGTCCGGATGACCGATCTGTCGGATCGCAGCGCGAAGCTGCAGGATTGGCTTCGCGGCGTCGCAACCGTCTGGATCCTGGCCGATTACAGCTGCGAAACGCTGTGCGGACCGGCGATATCGATCGTGTCGAATGCGCTCGCCGATACAGGTCTGAACGCCGGCAATGACTTTCGGCTCATCGTCGTCGGCTTCGATCCCAGGGACACGTCCGCTCAGGCGCTGGCCATGAAGACTGCGCAGCTCAGCCCAAGGGGCGGGCTCGCCGATCACAGCGTATTCCTGCGAACGGAAGCGGCGGATGTCAGCACCTTGACCGAGGCATTCGGCGTGCAGGCCGTCTACGACCGCGAGCATGACCAATTCGCCCATCCTGCTGCCGCCTTCGTGGTGACGCGGGATGGGCGGATTTCACGGGCGCTCTCGGCCCTCTCCGTCGATGCCGCCAGCCTGCGCCTTGCCCTGGTCGAAGCGGGCCAGGGGCATGTCGGGCGCTGGACCGACCAGGTCCATCTGCTCTGCTACGGCTTCGATCCCGCCAGCGGCACCTATACGCTCGCGGCGCGGCGGCTGCTGATCGCGACGTCCTCGATCTCTGTCATCGTCCTTGCCCTGCTGATCGGGCTCCTGCTTCGGCGCGAGCGCGCCACCAGATAGCACCAAGCGGCTTCCGCTCCTCCGTCTGCCGCGCGAGAGCCCTGTCGAACGCCAGCCAGAACACCGTGCCGAGGAAGAGCGCGGCCGCGAGCAGCATCGCGCCGGTGACTGTCACGGAGAGCCCGTGGATGGCCGGCAAGATCAGGATCGCGGCTTCGAGCCAGCGCATCGCCAGCGTCAACCCGCACAACGCCAGCAGCCAATGCGGGTCCGATCGCACCCGGCTGCTGAGCATCGCGCAGAACGGAAACACGAATTGCCCGAATGAAAGCGCCGCCAGCACGAATTGCCAGCCATTGTCCGATCGCGCCAGATACCAGGTCACCTCCTTGGGGATGTTGCCCGACCAGATCACGATGTACTGCATGGCGTGGAGGTAGCACCACAGCAGGAGCACCGAGAGCAGCAGGCCGCTATAGCCGCGGCTCGGTCCGATGCTCCGCATCGAGAGAAGGCCGGCCGCGATGACGAAGGCCGTTCCGTTCACCAGCAGGAAGCTGAGATAGATCAGGCCATAGATCGACGAATGAAACCGGGGCTCCAGCGATTCCAGCCAGTCGACCCCGGCAAACGACACGGTCAGCGTCCACACGATCGATCCGACCGAGGCCGCGCGCGCCATGGCCTCGTCATTGCGCCAGGCGCGCCGGAGCCATGCAGCGAGCCCGATCCAGATCAGAAAATAGAGCACGGCCCGCAGCGCGAAGAACCACGGCACGAACCAGTGCGCCTTGAACGGCGGCAATGACGCCCCGTCGGCGATCGCCGGATAGATCTCCCTCATGAAGAGCAGGACGGGAATGAACGTCAGCGCGGCAACGGGAAGGATGCCGGTCGTCGCGACGAAGGTCGGATGCAGCGTCCCGGTCCAGCGGCGCCGCACCAAATAGCTGGTCATGAACACAACCAGCGCGCCGATCGGAATGGCGCCCCAGGCGCTCCAGGCGACGAGATAGGCAGCAGTGGTCGAGCGGGCATCGACAACGAAGCCGGCGATAAGGACCAGGCCCGCTATAACCGCAACCACGCCTCTTGCACTGCTGGCAGCTCTCATGGCTGGCGCTCCAGCCGGGCGCGCTCGTCCACCGGCACATCGTCGAGGGAGGCGTGACGGCTGAGCTGAAGGGCGCGGATATAGGCGACGATCGCCCAGCGATCGGCCGGCGGCACGCGGGCCGCATAGGAATACATCGCGCCGTGGCCGAGAGTGATGACGTCGAAGAAATACTGATCCTCCGCGGTGCGCAGCCGTTCGTCGTGATAGCTCGTCGGGCGCGGCATGCCGCGCTGGACGACGATGCCAGTCCCGTCGCCGCCGGCACCGTGGCAGGGCGAGCAGAAGATGCCGAAGCGCTCCCGCCCTCGCGCCAGCAGTTCTGCCGAGAGCGCAGGCTTGGTGCTGGCCGCCTTCTCCCGTTCCAGATCGTCGCGCGCGACCGTGTTTGCCGGAGGCGGCCGCAGCACGCTGCCGCGAAACAGCGGCGCGCGCGAATATTCGCTGTAGCGCGGTTGCGAATCCATGTTCTGGTCGCAGGCCGCGAGCAGCCCGGCAAGCACGATGATGAACGGCAATCTCGTCATCCGGGCACGAGCTCCACTGAGAGCGCGCCCGTGCCGCTCAGGAACGCCAGCGTCTCGCCGGCCTCGAATTTCGCATCGTGCGCCCGCACGCAGAGGAAGAACCGGTCCTTGCTGGCGCGATGAAATCGCCCGGCGTCGAACACGGGATAGCTCAGCCGGGGCAGCCCGTTCTGCCACAGCATCCCTATCAACATCGCGAGCGCCGAGAACAGGATGGTGAGCTCGAAGGTCACGACCGCGAAGGCCGAGATCGGGTAGATCGGCCGTCCCCCGACATTGAGCGGGTAATCGTAGTTGGTGAAGAACTGCATGGCGAGCGCGGTGCTTGCCCCCGTGATCGCGCCGCCAAGACCGACGAATGAAATGGTCGGCCGTGGAAACCGCAGGATATGGTCAAGTCCCTCGACCGGAAACGGCGTGAAGGCGTCGAGATCACGATAGCCGGCCTCCCGCGCCTTGCGCGTTGCCGCCAGCAGGTCTTCCGGGCTCCTGAACTCCGCCAGCGCGCCATAGAGCTCTTCAGCCATGCTGCTGCTCCTCCTTCTCCTCGTGGAGAAGCTCCTTGGTCTCGAAGATCGAGATCATGGGAACGAGACGGATCGCGATGAGGAACGGCACCAGGAACAGCCCGATCGTGCCGAAATAGGTCGACCAGTCCCAGAAACTCGGGGTGAAGTGGCTCCACGACGACACCAGGAAATCGCGATAAAGGCTGGTGACCAGGATCATGTAGCGCTCGAGCCACATTCCAACCACGACTGACGCCGAGATCAGCAGCAGCATCCATCCGCTCCGCCGCACGACGCGCCACCACAACGCCTGCAGCGGAATAAAATTGAAGATGACCGCGCCCCAATAGGTCCAGGCGTAGGCACCGGCAAAGCGGTCCGCCAGGGTTTGAATCTCGTGCGCTTCGCCGGAATAGACGGCGTCGAAGACCTCGAAGACATAGCCGTAGCCCGTCATCAGACCGGTCGCGAGCAGGACCTTTCCGAGCAGATCGAGATGATCGTCGGTCACGAGATTCCCGAGCCCGAACCACGAGCGCAGCGATACCGCGATGATCGAGACCACGGCAAAGCCGGAAAATGCGGCGCCCAGCACGAAGTAAGGCGGAAAGATCGTCGAGTGCCAGCCCGGGATCTGCCCGGCGGCAAACAGCAGCGACACCTCGCTGTGAACCGAGACGACCAGCGGCACGGCGAGCCCCGCGGTCAGCCGATACGCCTGCTGCCAGCGTTGCCAGTGCCGGGCCGATCCGCGCCAGCCGAGCGCGGTGATGCCGAAGAAGATCTGCCAGCCGCGACGCGTCGCCCGATCGCGCGCCGCTGCGAGATCGGGGATCAGCCCGGTGTACCAGAACGCCAGCGAGACCGTCAGATAGGTCAGCACCGCCCAGATGTCCCATTCCAGCGGGCTGCGGAATTGCGGCCACACGCCCATCGTCGCCGGATAGGGAAACATCCAGTAGACGTACCAGGGCCGGCCGAGATGCAGGATCGGGTAGATGCCGGCGCAGACCACGGCGAACAGCGTCATGGTCTCGGCGAAGCGGTTGAGCGAGTTGCGCCACTCGCTTCCAGTGAGCAGCAGCAGCGCCGAGATCAGCGTGCCGGCATGGCCGATGCCGAGCCACCAGACGTAATTGTGGATCGCGAAGGCCCAGTTGACGGGAATGTTGATGCCCCAGATGCCGACGCCGCGGGTGAACAGCTCGACCACCGAGACCATCAGCAACAGCAGCAGCGCGCTCGCGACCGCCATCGCGATCACCCAGCGCCGGTCCGCCGGAAAATGCAAGGGAATGCCGGTGAGTTGGTCGGCGATGCCGCCCATGCTCTGGCGCGTCGGCAGGATGTCGGACGGCTCGTTCATCCCTGCCTCGATTCCCCGTCGTCTTCGCGCCAGCGCGCCAGATAGGTGGTGCGCGGCCGCGTCCCCTGCTCCTCGAGCAGGACATAATGGCGGCCGTCGCGCTTCAGCCGCGACACCTCCGAATTCGGATCGTTGATGTCGCCGAACACGATCGCCCTGGTGGGGCAAGCCTGCTGGCAGGCGGTGACCACTTCGCCGTCGCGTATCGGGCGGTTCTCCTTGTCCGCCGCGACATGCGCTGCCTCGATGCGCTGGGTGCAGTAGGTGCACTTCTCCATGACGCCGCGCGCGCGCACGGTTACGTCGGGATTGTGGGCGGCGTGCTCCGGTGAATCGGCTGGCGAGCGATAGTCGTAGAAATTGAAGCGCCGCACCTTGTAGGGACAATAGCTCGAGCAGGTCCGTGTACCGATGCAGCGGTTATAGACCATCTGGTTGACGCCCTCGGGGCTGTGCGTCGTCGCATGCACCGGGCACCCCATCTCACAGGGCGCGTCCTCGCAATGCATGCAGGGCACGGGCTCGAAGAAGCTCTTCGGCTCAGCGATGTCGCCGGTGTAGTAGCGCGCGATCCGCAGCCAGTGCATCTCGCGGCCGGCCCGCACCTGGTCCGCTCCGACCACGGGGACATTGTTCTCGGCCGTGCACGCGGCGACGCAGGCATTGCAGCCGATGCAGCTGTCGAGATCGATCACCATGCCCCAGGCGTTCCTCGACGACGGCCAGGGCGCATAAAGACTGACTTGCTCCGGCTTGGTCCGCTCGACCTCGCCCGGGCTGACCTCGCGGGCAAGATCAAATCCGTCGAGGCGATGATGCAGCTGGGTCACTGCCAGCTCCTCGCTGCTGTCGAGCTTGCGCAGGCTTCCCCGCGTCAGCCACGGGTCGGCGGCTGGCCGCACCCGATAAGCATCGTAGCCGAGGTTGTCGCCGACCCTTCCAGCCCGGGTTCTGCCATAGCCGAGATACAGCGCGACCGTGTTGTCGGCCTGGCCCGGCAATATCCAGAGCGGCCCCTTGAGGCGACGCTCGCCGACGGACACGTCGACATGATCGCCGTTCGCAGCCGCCAAGCGCTTCGCCAGCGCCGGGCTGACCGCGATCACGTTGCTCCAGGTCACCGTCGTCAGCGTCTTCGGAAGCTCCTGAAGCCAGCCGATATTGGCGAACCGGCCGTCCCGGACCGTCGGGTCCGGCTGAAACACGATGTCGAGATCACCGGCCGCATCTGGTGCCGCGATGGTCTCGCTCGCGAGCGAGGCTGTGACGAACGGCGCGGCACCTTCGACGAAGCCGTCATGCAGGGCCTGCTTCCAGCGTGCGTCGAATGTATCGCCAAAACCCGTTCGCCAGGTCTCGCGGACTGCGGCGTCCGGCGCCTCATCCGCCTCGCCCAGCAGCATCGCGAAAATCTGATGTGCCGTTTTGACATCGTAGAACGGTGAGATCACCGGCTGCAGGATCGTTGCCGTGCCGTCAACGGCGCGCGCGTCGCTCCAGCTCTCCAGCGGGTGCGCTAGCGGCAGCTGCCATTCGCACTGCGCGCCGGTCTCGTCCCGATGCAGGCCGACATGAAGCGAGGAGCGAGCGCGCTTGAGGGCTTCACCGACGTTGAGCTCGCCGGGCGCGCTGTAGGCGGGGTTGCAATCGAGCACGAGGAGCGAGGTCACGCGCTCCGCATCGATATCGGAGGCGAGCTCGGCCAGCGTTCCCGTATCGGTGGGACCGGCGACCGGCGCGGTCAACTTCAGCGTCTGGCCGGCGTTGCCGAGCTGCTGGTTGATCCGCGCAATCCAAAGCGCCGTCGCTGCGCCACCGCTCAGGCCCGAGACGAACAACCCTGAGCGGTCCTTGCAGGCCGCAACCACGCGCGCAATCCAGCGGGCTTCGGTCTCCGTCACATCGGGCCTTTTGGCGCCGGCAACACCGACCGCGTTGGCCAGCGCCTCTGCCAGTAATGGCATCCGCCTTGTCCCGGCGATCAGCCGATGCGCCGCCATCGCGCCCGTTGCCGTCGGCACGCTCTCGGCCATGAACAGGAGATTGCCCGGCCGGTCACTGGAGCGCCGCCGGGCCTGCGACCACGCAAGCGCGTTTCGCACCTGGTCGGGTCCCGGTCCCAGAAAGTCGTCGTCGAGGCTGACGACAACGTCGCAGTCCGCAAGCCCGTAATGGAGATCGACCGGCTGTCCGTAGACCGCGGTCGTGATCTGGCGTCTCGCTTCAAACCCCGTGGCAGAATGCACATGGACGCGCGCTTTCGGAAACTGCTTCAGGAACGCGTCGAGCTGGCGCAGCAGCGTCGGCGACGTCGTGGGCCCCATGAGCAGCCGCACGCCCTCGCCCTGATCGGCACGCCAGCCCTCGCGCATCGTGCCGATGGCCGACTCTACATCCGCCCAGCTCACGGCCTGGCCATGACGGCTCGGCGCGGCGGCGCGGTCGGGATCGTAGAGCTGCAGCACCGCGCTCTGCATGAAGATGTCGCTGCGGCCCTGCGTCGCCGGATGGCCGGGATTGCCGTCGAGCTTGGTCGGCCGCCCCGCATGAGCGGTGGCGATCACCGGCTGCGCATAGCCGTCGAGCAGCACCGCCGTTGCATAATAGCGCGGCAGGCCTAACGTCTCGCCCGACGGCTGGTCGACGTAAGGCAGTGCGGTGATGAACGAGCTCTTCTCGCAACCCGTCAATCCCGCCAGCGCGAAAGACGCGCCCATCAGCTTCAGGAATTCGCGGCGCGCGGTCTTGGAGAATTCATGGACCGACGGATATTCCGCGTCGATGAAGACCTGAAACCGCGGGTCGTCCGACAGCTCCTCGACGCCGGCCCACACCCGCCGTCCGTCCGTCGCCTTATGGTCGGTGCGGCGCTTCATCGGTGACACACGTAGCAATGCGTCAGCTCGCCGACGCGAATGCCCTCGTGGGCGGCGATGGTCTCGCCTTCCTTGCGCGCATCCGCCGGCGGCTTCCACGTCATGTCGGTGATGTAATCCTTGGGCCGCAGATGCGGCACCGGATCGCGATGGCAGTCGATGCAGAACTCCATCGTGAACGCCTTGGCGCGATAGGTCAGCGCCATCTTGTCGATACGGCCGTGGCAGCTCTCGCAGCCGACCCCCTTGGCGATGTGGATGTCGTGACGGAAGAACACGTAATCGGGCAGCTTCGCAACGCGCGTCCATGGGATCGGGGTGTTGTCGGCAAGGCTCTTCCGCACGGGCTCCAGCATCGACGCGCTGGTCCATATCTGGGAGTGACATGTCATGCAGGTCTCGGTCGGTGGCAGGCCGGCGCGCGGCCCGGCTTCGACATTGCTGTGGCAGTAACGGCAATCGATGCCGAGCTCCCCCGCATGATGACGGTGGCTGAACGGCACCGGCTGATGGGGCCGGATGTCGGTTTCGGTCATGTAAGCCGAGTGGGCGAAGCCGACCGCAGCCACGATGCTGCCGCCGGCGAGCGACAGGCCGCCGATCAGAAACAGGCGCAACCACGTGTCCGCCACAGGAGAGAATATCTGCACCATTCCCGCTGCGACCCGATAGCGAGCTGTCGGTCGTCAATCTGATTCCGGTGCGTTGGTTCCTAATGTAGGAACACTATCCCCAAGACCGCATTGTCCCGCCGCGATCGAGGACGGCATCATGGCGGACAGCAAGCGCTTCGACTACGAGCGGTCGGAGGTCGGACTCCGCCTCGTCGGATGCCTTGCAGCAGGCCTTGCGACTTTCGTCGTAATCACACCGCTCGCGCTCCCATTTGCATTCCCATCGTCGGCCAGCCGCATCACGCCCGCGAGCCGCCCCGCGCTGCGATCGAATGCGCCGCCGCTCGAGGTCACGCCCGGCGCGGCACTTCGGCAGTCACGGCAAGGTGAAGCGCGGATCGCGCGCGGCTACGGTTGGGTCGATCGTGATCACGGACAGGTTCGCATCCCGATCGACCGCGCGATCGAGATCCTGCTGCGGAAGGGCTTGCCGGGATGGCCCTCTCCATGAGACCGCGTCGAACGAGGTCGCCCTAGATGTGGCGCCAATGGATTCCGTTCTGGCAACCCGGGCTCTCGCCGCACAGCGGGGACGTCGATCTTCTGTTCGCCGGACTCCTGATTGCGAGCGCACTCGTGCTCGCCCTGTTGTTCTTTCTGGTCGCGCTGTTCTGCGCCCGCTATCGGGCGGGTAACCCGGCCGATCGCAGCCACCGCGTCAAGAAGAGCTGGCATTGGGAGGTCAGCTGGACCTCCGCCTCGTTCGTCTGCTTCCTCGGCCTGTTCGTCTGGGGAGCGAGCGTCTATTTCCAGATCTACCGGACACCGGCCGACGAGCACGACATCTTTGTCGTCGCCAAGCAGTGGATGTGGAAGACGCAGCATCCCGGCGGCCAGTCGGAGATCGACGCGCTGCATATCCCGGTCGGGCGTCCCGTACGGCTGGTGATGGCCTCGCAGGACGTCATTCACAGCTTCTTCATCCCGGCGCTCAGGCTCAAGCATGATGTGGTTCCGGGCCGCTACCAGGCCCTCGAGATCGAGGTGGACAAGCCCGGCCACTACCATCTGTTCTGCGCGGAATATTGCGGCACCGATCATTCCCGCATGATCGGCGAGATCGTCGCGATGGAGCCCGCCGATTTTTCCAGATGGCTGACCGAGCAGGCGCCGTCGAGCCCGCTCGCAAGCGAGGGCGGCCAGCTCTTCCGCGAGCTCGGCTGCAGCGGCTGCCACGGCGGCCGCGGTGCGATCCGCGCGCCGCCGCTCGACGGCCTGTACGGCAAGCCAGTCCCGCTCTCGGACGGCTCTACCGTGATCGCGGACGACAGGTACATAAGGGATTCCATCCTGATGCCGCGCAGCCAGGTGGTCGCGAGCTATGAGCCGCTGATGCCCTCGTTCGAGGGCAAGGTCAGCGAAGAACAGCTGCTGCGGCTCGTCGCCTACATCAAATCGCTCGCAGGACATTCATCATGAGTGAGACGAACTATCTCACCACGGACTACACGCTGAGATCCTGGTTCCTGACCACGGACCACAAGCGGATCGCGATCCTGTATTTCGCGAGCCTGATCTTCTTCTTCTTCATCGGCGGCGCCGCCGCGACCGCGATGCGGATCGAGCTCGCGACGCCGCAGGCCGACCTCGTCAGCTCCGACGCCTACAACCGCCTCTTCACCATGCACGGGATCATCATGGTGTGGTTCTTCCTGATCCCGTCGATTCCCAACACGCTCGGCAATTTCATCGTGCCGCTGATGATCGGCGCGCGCGATCTCGCCTTTCCCCGGCTCAACCTCATGAGCTGGTACATCTTCATGCTGGGCGGCTCCACCACCCTGTTTGCGATCTTCGCGGGCGGGATCGATACAGGATGGACCTTCTACACGCCGTTCTCGACGCTCTACTCCAACAGCTACGTGATCGTCGCGGCGGCCGGCGTCTTCATCGCCGGCTTCTCTTCGATCCTGACCGGCCTCAATTTCATCGTGACCATCCATCGGCTGCGCGCGCCGGGATTGACCTGGTACCGATTGCCGCTGTTTCTGTGGTCGCTCTACGCGACATCTGTCATCCTGGTGCTGGCAACGCCCGTGCTCGCGATCACGCTGCTGCTGATGGCGACGGAGCGCTTCTTCGGCGTCGGCATTTTCGACCCCCGGATCGGCGGCGACCCGCTGCTATTCCAGCACCTGTTCTGGTTCTACTCGCATCCCGCGGTCTACATCATGATCCTGCCGGGCATGGGGGTGATCAACGAGCTGGTCTCCTGCTTCTCGCGCAAGCAGGTGTTCGGCTACAAATTTGTGGCCTGGTGCAGCCTCGCCATCGCCGCGGTCGGCTTCCTGGTCTGGGGCCACCACATGTTCGTCAGCGGCCAGTCGCTGGTCGCAAGCCTCGTGTTCTCCTTCATGAGTTTTATCGTCGCGGTGCCATCCGCGATCAAGGTGTTCAACTGGACCGCGACGCTGCACAAGGGCTCGATCCATTTCGACGCGCCCATGCTCTACGCGCTGGCCTTCATCGGACTGTTCACGATCGGCGGCCTCACCGGCCTGTTCCTCGCCTGCCTCGCCTTCGACGTGCACGCGACCGACACCTACTTCGTCGTCGCGCATTTCCACTACATCATGGTCGGCGGCATGGTGACTGCCTATTTCGGCGGCCTGCATTACTGGTGGCCGAAGATCACGGGGCGGCTCTACTCGGAATATTGGGCGCGCACCGCCGCGGTGCTGATCTTCTTCGGCTTCAACCTGACGTTCTTCCCGCAGTTCATCCTCGGCGCGGAGGGCATGCCGCGGCGCTACCACGTCTATCCGCCGGAGTTTCAGGTCTGGAACGTGCTGTCGTCCGGCGGTGCGGCGATCCTCGCGGTGGCTTATCTGATGCCGCTGTTCTACCTCGGCTACTCCGCGTTCTTCGGCAAGCGCGCGCCGGCCAATCCCTGGGACGCGCCCGGGCTCGAATGGCAGACATCCTCGCCGCCCCCCGAATTCAACTTCACGACGCAGCCGCTGGTGACGCGCGCTCCATATCAATACAACGAGGCCTTCGAAGCCAAGCCGCAAAATGCCTGAGAACTCCGCGTTCGCGCCCCAATACGCATCGATTCCCCACCGCGATCACACCGCGGAGCTCGGCATGTGGGTGTTCATCGCCACGGAGGTGCTGCTGTTCGGCGGCCTGATCCTCGCCTATTTCGTCTACCGGCACGCCTTCCCGCAAGGTTTTGCCGAGGGCAGCCGGCACACCGAGATAGTGATTGGAACGGCCAACACGGCCGTTCTGCTCACATCGAGCTTTCTCGTGGCATGGGCGGTCGAGATCTTCTCGCCCGCCACCACCAGGATCGTCACCTGGCTGCTCGTGGGCGCGGCTTGTCTCGGCCTCGTCTTCATCGCGCTCAAGGGAATCGAATACAGCAGGGAATATGACGAGCATCTGGTGCCCGGCATCGATTTCCAGTTCGCGGGGCCGCTCGCCAACGGCGTGCAGCTGTTCTTCATCTTCTATTTCATCGCGACCGCAATCCACGCATTGCACATGCTGATCGGGATCTGTCTCCTGGTCACGCTCGCAACGATCTGCCGGAGAGCGCCGACGACGCGCCACCATACGGCCCTGCACAGCGCGGCGCTGTACTGGCACTTCGTCGACGTGGTCTGGATCTTCCTGTTCGCGCTGATCTACCTGCCCGGGAGATCGTCATGACGGACTGGCGGCCACCGCTCGTCCTGGTCGGAGCCTGGCTCGGTCTGCTCGCTTTGCTGGCCCTGACCGTCACGCTGGCCTACGTGCCGCTCGGAGCCGGCAACGCCGTCGTGTCGCTCGCTATCGGTACCATCAAGGCCGCCCTCGTCGCCGCTATCTTTATGGAGCTGCGGCATCGTGGCGGCCTGACACTCGTCTTTGCCGGCGCAGGACTGTTCTGGCTCGGGATCCTGCTCTGGCTTGGTTCGATGGATTTTTTGACCCGGACCTGACGATCAGTTGGTCCTGTCAGTTGGTTGTGGTGTCGAACGCATTCGGCTAGGTGGCCGAGATCGGCATCTCGCCGCCCTCAACGATCTCGGGGAGGATGTCCTTGAAAAGCCGCACCGGCACTGATTTGGCCGCTGGCACCTTGCTCCCTTCCGCGTAGTGCCATAGCGGAATCAGCCCGTTGCACTCGGGGTAGTAGCCGGCGATGCTCCGGCGCGGGATATCGTAGGGCACGACCTGCAACTCGCTCAGGCTGCGCTCGACGCTGTCGCCGGCTTCCGTCACCAGCGTGACGGTATCGCCCGCCTTGAGCCCGTCGGCTTCCATGTCGAGTGGGTTCATCAGCACGACGTAGCGGCTGCCTGCGATGCCGCGGAAGCGATCGTCCTCGTTGTAGATCGTGGTATTGAACTGCCCGTCGGCACGCATGGTCATCAGCTCATAGACGCCGTCGCTCTCCTTTGGCGGCGCGAAGGCGGCCTTGGGGACCGTGAAGTTCGCCTTGCCGTTCGGTGTCTTCCACTTGCGCTCGCGCGCGGCCAGGGGACGCGGAAAGCCGCCGGGCTCTAACATGCGCTTGTTGAAGTCCTTGAACTGGTCGGGATAGGTGCGTTCGATGGCGTCCCGTACGCGCGAATAGTCCGCGATCCAGCCGTCCCAGTCGACCCTGGAATTGGGCTTCAGCGTTGCCTTGGCGAGGCCCGCGATAATCGCGGGCTCCGACAGGGCATGTTCGGTCACCGGCTTGCGCTGACCGCGCGAACCATGGATGCAGGCGGTGGAGTCCTCCATCGACACGGCTTGCGCGCCGCTCGCCTGCTGGTCGATCTCGATGCGCCCAAGGCACGGCAGCAGATAAGTAACCTCGCCAGGCACAATATGGCTGCGGTTGAGCTTCGTCGCGATCTGCACCGACAGGCGCAGGCCGGACCAGGCGGGCTCCATCAGCGAGCGCTCGGGAATGGCACGCACGAAATTGCCGCCGAGGCTGACGAAGCCGCGCACCTCGCCCTTCAGGATGCCCTGGCATGCATCCACGGTCGACAGCCCGTCCCAGCGCGGCGGCTCGAAGCCGTAGAGCTCGGCGAGCTTGTCCAGCGGCACGAGCTTCGTCTTCTCGGAGATCCCGACGGTGCGCTGGCCCTGCACATTGGAATGACCGCGGATCGGCGAGATGCCCGCGCCGGGCTTGCCGATGTTGCCGCGCAGCAGCAGCAGATTGACGATCATCTTGGCGGTCTCGACGCCGTGCTTGTGCTGGGTGACGCCCATGCCGTAATTGGCGATCACCGCCTTGGCGGCCATGTAGACGTTCGCCGCCTCGAGCATCGCCGACCGCGTGAGGCCTGAAGCCCGCTCGATCTCGCTCCAGTCCTGGCTGCGACAGAACGCGGCGAACTCATCGAAGCCGCTCGTATGCTGCGTGATGAAGTCGATATCAACCATGCGCGGCTCGCCATACTTGACTGCGCGATCGTCCACCTCAATCACCCATTTGCAGATCCCAACGATCGCCGCCGCATCGCCGCCGACGCGCACCTGGTGATACTGCGAGCTGATGCGGGTACCGCCCGCAATCATCTGAACGGGACTCTGGGGATTGACGAACCGTTCGAGCCCCCGTTCGCGTAGCGGATTGAAAGTCACGATCGGCACGCCGCGCTGGGCTGCCTCCTGCAACGGATGCAGCATGCGCGGCGCGTTCGTCGTGGTGTTTTGGCCGAAGAAGAAGATGCAGTCGGTGTCGTCGAAATCCTTGAGCTGGACGGTGCCGACGGGAACGCCGATCACCTGCGGCAGCGCCACCGAGGTCGTCTCGTGGCACATGTTGGAGCTGTCGGGAAAATTGCTGGTGCCGTACATCCGGCCGAACAGCTGGTACATGTAGCTGGCTTCCAGCGAAGCCCGGCCGGACGTGTACATGATGACCGAGCGGGGATCGAGCTTGTTCAGCTCGCCGCCGATCTCCCGGAACGCCTCACTCCAGTCGACCGCGACATATTTGTCACTGGCGGGATCGTAGCGCATCGGATCCGTCAGCCGCCCCTGCTCTTCCAGTTGGTGGTCGGACCATGTTCGAAGCTCCTGCAGCGTATGCTGCGCGAAAAATTCAGGCGTGACGGTCTTGCCAGTGATTTCCCACGCGGTCGCCTTGGCTCCGTTCTCGCAGAACTCGAAGGGACGTGGGTGTGCTGGCTTGGCCCAGGAGCAGCTCACGCACATGTAACCCCCGGATTTGTTCTGCTTCAGCAGGATCTCGCTGCCGAGGATCGCAACCTCTTCCTGCGTGAGGATGTGCATGACGGCGTTGAGCGAGCCCCAGCCACCGGCCGGTGCATCATAGATTTTGACTTTTGCTTTTTGCCGCATGACGGGCCCTTCGATTGCAAGCCCCGCACCGAAAACGGAAGGCAGCGGCGCTGGTTCCTCCACAATGGGAACATTGCGCCCATTGAGGCGTCGATACTTCGTCGCAGGACGAACATGATGCACGGCTCCCGCTCCGCCAAACGCGATCACGCCTCCGCGCCGACAGCTTGGATCACGATGCCCCGGCTGACATCGCGGGGCATGCGGGACGAGCGCGTCATTGCCGAGGAATGTCCCGTCGCACTCGTGTTTGACGGAACGACAATAGCTGTTCTCATGGCCACGCCGTCCGATCTCACCGACCTCGCGCTCGGCTTCAGCCTCGGATGATCAGCAGTTTGTTTTTGAGAGCCCCATGTACAAGGGGCAGCCGATCAATCGCAAGGCGATGGCCGACGCGCTGCGCGGCACCAAGTACGAGACGAACAAGGATAAGACCAAGACTGCTGGACTTTGCGAGCTGCTCGGCCTCAAGCCGTTCACGCCGCACGATCTCCGCCGGACGGCGGCGACCCTTGTGGGAGATCTCGGCTTCGATGACGCCGCCATCGCAAAGTGCCTTGACCATGCCGTCAGCAAGAAGGGGGACGTGATCGTGCCGACCGTCACCGGCAAGGTCTACAATCACTCCAAGCGGATGAAGGAAAAGCGGGCGGTGCTGGAAGGGGTCGCCGCAGAGCTGAGGCGGATCATCGGGCCGCCTGACGCGAACTGCCTGAAACCGGAGGAGCGAGGGCTCGCCGCCTGATCAACTGAGCCTTCCGGCGAGCCAGGTCCATTCTGGGGGTTTTCGCATTCCCCTGCGCAGGGACGTACATAGGCAAAAATCATCAATATTTTCAAAGACTCGCTGCGCTGGTGTACAGCTCGGTGTCAAAATGCGCAGTTGGTGCTGTCCCTGCAGCGGATTTCCGCGATCAGCACCCGGGCGCGCCCAAGCGCGCGCGACCTGCCCGCCCGCATGCGAAAAACGCACCGGTGACTCGCGCTACGCCGCCTGTGTGGCAACGGCATACGACTAACCGCGGCCGAAGTGGGGCCGCGCTACTGCCTTCTGAAAATCCTGGAACTGAACACAGCGCTGACTTCGAGAATGGGCCCGACGCCATTGCGAACTTCGACGGCGAATTGCTGACCCGTCGCGCCCTCTGTGACCGCCTCGCGGGCGGCGTCGGTAAGTGCGCCGAGTGCTATATCGTGCGCTGCTTCGTCGTCCGGCAGTTCCATGCCGTCCCGGTCCCGCGAGAAGTTGTGCGCGGAGCGCAGGTCAAAGAAGAAATGGGTCATCGCGTGCCTTACTTCGGCGGATGCAAGCCTGAAGAGTGGACCCACTCGTTCAGATGAGATGCCGTCTCGGCCTGTCGTGCCTTGCGAAGCAACTCGTCCTTCACCGCGCGCCCTGTGGAAGAAGCCTCGCCGTTTCGCGCGCTTCCTTGGCGAACGATGCGAGCCGTTCTTCAAGGGATTGGGATTGCTTGAAACGCCGCCGTATGAACATGGCGCACTCCTTTCCCTTAGAGGAAGGCGGGAGCCCTTAGAGGAAGGCGGGAGCGCAACCGGCGTTCTCATCACAGATAAAGCCACGATCCGGGCTGTGATGGAGTAACTCTATGCCCGATAGATCTTGATCGCCATGTCATAAGTTGGGTTTTGCGGAAATAGCTGGGGCCGACTTTCCACTTTGAACAGGAACAATCCGGGTCTGAGCCGACTGCGAACGTCCGCCATGGGCGCAGGACGCGACTTGCGTCCTGGACGTTCACGGCCGCAACCGCTGCTTGACCGCCTTTACCGACCTTGCAATTCGCCGCTGGATTGCTGCGTTGCAGCCCAGATCGCGCCTTGGTCTGGAATAATTCTGCTCTTCGCGGTATCGTGACATCCGGCCGGGGGGCCTAAAATGTTCGACGTTTACCTGAATGACAAACGCGCCATGTTGGTCGTGCGCAAAGGTTTGCCAATTCCGCTTTCTGACACATCGCGCAAATGGCGGAAGAAGAAGCGCAAGGTGGTGAGTGTTAGCGAGGAAATCGAGCTCGCCGTTCAGGCGCAGGGCTACTACATGCGCAAGCTAAGTACTTTTAGGAAGCGCTAGTCAGCCTATTGGGCAACCTCTACAACATCACCCGGCGGGCGCGGCGTAGGCCGCACCGCAGGACATGAGCCTTCCACATCAGAGCGCTATCAGGATGACTCCAATCATCGCGCTGGAGAATAAGGCTGACAGGACGACGAGCGTCGCGAAGAGACGGTCGAACAGCATGGCACGCGCCTCGGACTAATTCACCCGCATACTATGGTTGAATTCCCTTTGCACAACAACTGTTCCAGCGAATCCACCAGCGGCAAAGGGCTTTCCGTTTTTGGCAACACCGAACGGCACAAACTGCATTGCGGGAACCGCCCGGTGAAGGCAGCATTGACCGTCTGACGCTGGCGGATGTCCTACCTCCAATAGCTCCGTTCGTCGGCGCAGGGGAGACAGCGGCTCCGGCGCTATCCAGTCCCCAGCCCCAGCGTCGGGGCCGACCTCCCGCCGTCGATAAGGAAGAGCCCCGCCCAAGGCGCGGCGGTGGTCGCTGTAAGCGACGGCGCGGCGAAAGTTAGGCGTAAGACTGCGGAATGCGGGACCCCGATACAGTAGCACGGATCGTCACTGCTCTCAGGACAGTCCACGGCGACGACATCGCGCGGGTCATGTTGAACGACGGATTGTCACTGGCCGTCCTGATCGACAGTTTGTTGCTTCCGCCTATGAGCAATCGCGACGCGGTGAAGTTGATCACGCAGGCGCTTAGTTCCGTCGATTTCATCGTCACGCCCGACTTCGGTCTCGTCTGGAATATCAAGTACTTTTATGACCGACCCAAATCCCTGCATGTTATAGACGTGAGTGTCGTGACGCCCGATCATGGAGCCATTGCAAGTACTGACATCTACCTGCGACTGATGCTAGAGGACAACTGACGAGCGGAGGCCCCCAGGCCTCGACCAAGTAGGTCGCAGTCTGGACAGGTGTTGGAAAGCACCCCGCTGCGATGGGCCTCACCACCCGCCCGTGGCGAAAGGCGACGCTGAAACCATCGTGACGCCCACTCACCCGCGCGGCCTACGGCACTTGGACAGCTGTTTCAGAAGAAGCTCTCTATACTGTGCATGCGGCTCGTGCGTAGCCGTCATTGAGGCCAACACATCACGAGCTTGGGTAGTGTCGTGGCCCTGCCGATCTGTCGGCGATCAGTTCTTTTTGCCGCGCCACATTTGGGCAGCCTGCTCGTCGGCCAGCAACTGTAGGAGGGCCATCCGTTCCATTGCTGCACGCTTCGCTTCATTTCATTCGATTCGACGTAATCAGCCGCAGAGCAATACATGCTGCCGGTTAGCGCCCATCTAACTCCGTTCTGCCTCCTCACATCTCGCACAGACAAGATCAGTGTTCTTGTCCCCGGCGTGAATGTCATCGGTTTCTTGCATTTGGGCACACCGGACACTCTGGAAGCTTACCTATCGCCGGATACTAACCGGTGTCGTGCGCGGGATTTTGACTTGGCTCAAATCCGCTGAATCGTAAAACCCCTTGCCGCCGGTCGTCGGCCGCTTTTGATAGCCCATACCCGTCCTCAGCCGCAACCGCGATCTCGCACCCCCTGCCCTCGCAAAGGTGGCGAGGCATTGATCAAGGGCTTTGAAGGCACGCGCGAGCAGTTGCTGCAACGGCTCGCCGATCCCGACATGATCCAGATCTACAACCGTCCGCGAGTACTCTCGCGTGCCGCCGCAAGCTTCGGCGCCGAGACGCTCGGAGGTCTCATTCACTGGTACACAAACGGCGACATCGATCGCAACCGAAAGCAGGCTCTCGCCGAGGCCGGTGCGTTGGAGGATGGCTACCCGAAGTGGCACCAGAAGCTGGCCAAGGCCACGCGCGACGACTACCTCGATGCTTTCGAGTATCTGCGGCCCGAGTTCGACTACCCGCTCGCCGACATCACCACCCCAGATCTCTACGACCAGCGAGACAGGTGCGCCGTGAGGAAGTGGCCGCGCTTCGCCGACCAAATGATCGCGGCTCTATCGTCCGCCTTCCGGCAGGCCGTAAAGCGCGGGAAGATGCTTAGGAATCCCTGTCTCGGCATGGATAAGGCCCACACCGCCGATCCCAACTCTAATCGTGAGTGGTTTTCGGATGAGCTGCCGGCCGCACTTGCGCGCGCGCCGATGGAGGTCAAGATCTGCTTGATGCTGGCCCGCTATGTCGGTGTCCGCGGGCAGACCATCGTCGAGCTGAACAGGAAGCAATTCTTCGATCACAAGCACACCGGCAAGGCTGTGCGCTACAGGGCGCGCAAGAACAACAAATGGGTGTTCATGCCGGTGCTGCCTGAGTTCCAGACCTTTATAGCCGGCCTCAAGGTGAAGCGCTCCGATGGCCTGATCGCCGTGCGCGACGATGGCACGCCCTGGCAGTCCGAAAAGGAGATGCAGACCCGCGTCAGTCGCTTCCTGCGGGGTTTCGAGCGTGATGGTGTGATCGGCGCCGGAACCACCCTGCACGGCCTACGAGTCACCTACGCGGCATGGTGGAAGCGCAACGGCGCCAGCGACGGCGAGGTCGCTGACCTGCTTGGCGATGAATCCGAAAGCATGGGCAAGCACTACACCCGGCACGTCGAGCGTGAGGTCAACGTGATCAGGGCCTTCGAGCGTGTGAAGGACAAGCCATGAACAGCCATTTGCAAAACAGCGAGGGAATGGCTGCAAAACACTTGCCCGCAAATGGCAATTTCTCTAGACAAATCAACGCGGCGGGCATGGCGGAATTGGTAGACGCAAGGGACTTAAAATCCCTCGGTGCGCAAGCGCTGTGCCGGTTCGACCCCGGCTGCCCGCACCACGAGAGCTGACCGCGCGGAGTCCACTGACAGCAATATCCAGAAACAGATCAGCGCGACCGCGACCTGGACGAAGCTGCCTTCGATCGAGGCCCCCGAGAGCGACAGGCCTGTCGGCACGGCGATGCCGATGGTCAGGACCGCGGCAAGGGCTGCGGCCGGAAGATCGACGATGAGGATGGCGGCATAGACCGCGAGCTCGAGGAAGGCATATTCCTTCAGGCGCGGCGAGCAGAGATAGAGCCCGTACATCGCGAGCACCGTAAGGCGCATCGCATCCAGCGGATGATCGATCAGCCAGCGGTCGAGGCGCACGAGTAACGATCCTTCACCGCCGCGGATCGCGGGCCACACCGACCAGACCAGCGGTGCCAGCACGAGCGCGAACGCCACGAACACGTAGATCGCGAACACGAGCGGCTTGCTGTCGGGAAGTCCGAGCTGGCCGACGACGCTTTGCGCCAGCAGCAGCAGCGACGGATTGGTCTCCTCGAGCTGGACCCCGTGCTGATTGGGGATCCCACCCGTGATCGCGAGCAGCCAGCTCGCGAACAGGTCCGGATAGAACGCCAGCGAGATCAGGATCGGGAGCACGAACGCGGCGCCCGCGACCGCGAGCAGGACGAGCTTCTGCCGGCGCGGCAGCGGCAGCAGATAGAGCGCGGCGAGCAGCGGGCAGAACACCAGCTTGAACGACATCACGAGGCCCAGCAGGCCCGCGCCCGCGACATGACGGGCGTCGGGCCGGTCTTCGCGCGCGGCGGATCGAAGCAGCAGCGCAAGGGCGATCGCCGTCAGCATGGCGCCGAGAATGGCAAAATTCCCCGAGGCCAAAACCCATTCGAAGCCGACGAAGGCGCCGAACGTCCAGAGGCACCTCAGCCCGACCTCGCGCAGGCTCGCGCGCCTGCCTCCGGGACCGGGCAGCACGAGGCCGCAAAGCAGAGCGAGCAGGACGAAGACGCCGCGGTGGTGACCGACGAGAAAGCCGCCCGCGCATATTGGGCGAAAGGCGTCGAGCGTCACCGGCAAATAGGGATAGGAGAGTTTCGTGCCCTTCAGATTCTTCACGAAATAGGGATCGAGCCCGCCGGCATGCGCATCGACGGCGGCGCAGTTGACGCGGACGTCCCAGCCGTAGTTCACGTCGAGCGCGGCGTCGTTGGCGAGATTGCCGAGCGCCAGCAGCGCCACCAGCGCGATCAGGCAGGCAAGCCACAGGTTTCGCGTCGTGCCGAAATCGGCGGACGGCCCCCACGATCGTGCTGTAGCGGAAACATCGGACACAAACGGATACCTTCTGCCTGCCAGGATCAGGCACATTGGACAGGAGGCGTTTCAGATTCATCTCTCCGATGGGCCACGGCCATGGCGCGGCCGTCTTATGGTGAACGCAGGGTTTCCTGCCCCCCACCCGGCGCGCCGGTGCCGAACGGCAGCCTCACCGAATGGTGTCCGCCACACCCCTGCCTAGCTCCCATCCCGAAACGTGGGTTGTGCAACGCAGCATGGACCGTAGATAAAGCCTCCTGAAATTCACAGGTGAGCCGCCTTGTCCGACGTCAATGCCGACAGCTGGGTGTCCTCGGGACACCGCCCGATGGGCTTTTTCGAATTCGTCATCGTGATCGCGTCCATCATGGCGCTCAATCCGCTCGCGATGGACATGATGCTACCGGCGCTGCCCAACATCGGGACAAGCTTCGGCATTGCCGTCGCCAACCATCTCCAGCTCGTGCTGTCCACCTTCCTGATCGGCTTCGGCGCGGGCCAGTTCATCATGGGGCCGCTGTCGGACCGGTTCGGCCGGCGGCCGGTGCTGCTCGGCGGCATGACGGTCTACGCGGTGGCGAGCGTGCTGGCGATCGCCGCGCCCTCGTTCGAGACGCTGCTGCTCGCCCGCGCGCTCCAGGGCTTCGGCACCGCGGCGACCCGCGTGATCGCGACCTCGATCGTGCGCGACTGCTATGTCGGCCGCCGCATGGCGAGCGTGATGTCGCTCGCGATGATGGTGTTCATCGCCGTGCCCGTGATCGCACCCTCGTTCGGGCAGGCGGTGCTGCTGGTCACGCAGTGGCGCGGCATCTTCGTGGTACTGATGCTCTACGGGCTGCTCGCGCTCGCCTGGAGCGTGTTGCGGCTGCCCGAGACCCTGCCGGAAAGCGAGCGCCGCTCGCTCGCGCCCACCGACGTGCTGAGCGCGTTCCGGCAGACCATCACCCATCGCCAGACCATCGGCTATGCCCTGGCCGCAGGGTGCGTGATCGGCGCGCTGTTCGCCTTCGTGTTCTCGGCGCAGCAGGTCTTCACCGACATCTATCATCTCGGCCGCTATTTCCCGCTCGCCTTCGCCGCGATCGCTTTCGGCACGGCGATCGCCGGCTTCCTCAATGCGCGGCTGGTCGGCCGGCTCGGCATGCGCGTAATCTCGCACGGCGCGCTGACGCTCTACGCGGTGGTGGCCGGCGTCATGCTCATCACCGAGAGCCTGAACATGCTGCCGCTTCCGCTGTTCATGGTGCTGTCCGCCCTGATGATGTTCTCGTTCGGCATGATGGTCGCCAATTTCACCGCGCTCGCGATGGAGCCGCAGGGTCACATCGCCGGCACCGCCTCATCGCTCTATGGCTCGATCACGACGCTCGTCGGCATCGTCGTCGGCATGGTCATCGGCCAGAGTTTCGACGGCACGCTGCTGCCGTTCGCAACCGGCTTCTTCCTGTCCACGCTGGCGGCGCTCGCGATCGTGCTGGTGGTGGAGAAGGGACGGCTGTTCAAGCCGCATCATCGTCCCGTCGCGTGAGGAACTTCGCGGCGTCTCCTGATGTTGTCATGCAGCAAGATCGAGAGCCCCCCATGGAACCTGATCGCACAGAAGACCAAACCCCGGATCGGCAGCCGGCCAAACGCGCGGAGCCGCATGAAGGACATGCCGCCTTCAACCCGCCCTTCGCAAACGACGGGCTCGAGCAGGTGCGCGACAGCCACTGCTGAGCGCAAGCTAAAGCGCGATGAGATTGGGAAGATCGTCATCGCGCTTTAGGCTATTGTTTACGCATGATCTTTTCGGAAAACCGCTTCGCACTTTTCCGGATCATGCTTTATTCGGTGGTGCGCTTGCTGGCGCTGAAATCGTCCGCAGAGCTTTGCGGCACTGTCGTTTCGGCTGACCCCGGCGGAACCATCAGCACGACGACCTCCCGGCTGAGGCCGGGCCTGCCCCACAGCGACGCCTGAACGGTGAACTCGCGCCTGACCGAGCGGCTGGTTCGCGGCTCAAGCCAGTCCATCCATCTGATGCAGTAGTCCTGGCCCTTGAAGCACAGTGCGGCCAGGCCGCGGTGGAGTGTGTCCTTGCGTGACAATCCCCAGGTGTACTGGTCGTCGAACCGGGGCGTGTAATGCGGATGATCCGGGCTGTAGAAGGCTGTCGCGAAGGCCAGCGCATCGTCGCCGCCCACGGCGCCGAGCGGCTGGCCGGTGAATTCGCGCCATTGCCGGGTCGCCTCGGTCGCCGCCTGCGCGTACAAATTCCGGCCCTCTTCATAGCCGTGTGTGTTGCGGTGGACCGCGTGGATCGGGGCCGCGATCAGGACGGCCGCAAGCGCGACGGCGGCGACGGTCACCGAGAGGTTGACGGTGTAGAAGCGCTCGATCGGATAGCCTGTGCCGCACACGATCAGCACGACGACCAGGAACAGCCCTTGCAGGGCCCACAGTGACGGCAGATCCGTGCCTATCGCCAGCGACGTCAGGACCGGCAAGACGACGGTGCCGACCGCGACGTAGAAGAGAAGACGCAGGCCCGGGCTCATCGCGGCGAAGTCGGCCGGCAACTGCTTCAGCCGCGTGCCTGCGATCAGGACCCACAGCACCGCCGCCACGCTCATCGCCGCCGCGAGCCCCAGCAGGAAACTCCTGACTTCAGCGAGCGCGCTCATGGCATCGCCGTTGGCATGCGTCAGCGCATAGGTGAAGGTCGAGGCCCCCGTCGTCAGCAGCCAGTAGAGGTGCGGCGACAGCACGGCGAGCCCGGTGGCGGTCGATATCCAGGGCGAGGCGGAGGTGAAATAGGCGCGTCGCACCGGATGCGCCAGTGCGGCCAATGCGAAGCTTGCGACCAGGAACACCGAATAATACTTGCCGACCATCGCCAGCGCCGTGGAGCATCCCGCCGCGGCCGACCAGAACGCGCTGCGGGTCTCGAACGCGCGCAGGAAGCACCAGGTCGCGAGCGGCCAGACCGCGAGCAGCACTGAATTGGCATTGAAGCGCTGCGCGTGGAACTGATAGGCCGGCGTCAGCATCAGGAGCAGCAGCACCAGGATGCGCTTGTGCCCGGTGGTAAACAGCCGTGAGACCCGGTCGACGAAGAACAGCGCGAGCCCGGCATTCGTCATCGCCATCAACTGCAGCGACCAGTCGCGGAGCGGAAAGACGGAGGTCCAGACCTCCGTCGTCCACCCGATCAGAGGCGGATGCTTGTAGGATCCCCAGGCAAAATGCCGCCCCAGGCTCCAGGCCTCGAGCGTGTCGGGGTGGAGACCGCCGCCCGCATAGGCGATGACGAGATAGAGCGTCCAGATCGCGACGAAAGCAACCAGCAGCAGCGGCACGGCCCAGCCGGTCTCGACGCCGTCGAGCCAATGCAGGAACGGCCGGCGCCATCTTGCCGGCGACCGCTCGGAGCGTGCGGCCATGGCCTGGAATGCAAAATCGAACGGCAAATGGGTCAATTCAAACTGATGCGTGCAGACGCCGCATTTAGTTCAGGACCGAAACAAATAGCAACAACCGGAAACTGAAAGAGTTAAAGGCTCCCCCGTCTTTTCGCCCTGCCGGCATATGACAACGGCGCCGCTGATGACAGCGGCGCCGCGGGATTGACGGGCAGATAGAGGCGAAGTGCCCCCGCCTTACTCGGACTTGTCGATATTCCAGAAGATCGGGGTCGCCGGGCCGTCGAGCACCCCGGTCAGCGACTTCCGCCATGCGCTCGGCGCCAGATACTGGCCGAGCGGCACGTAGATCACCTGGTCGTAGGCTTCCTTCTGGATCTCGGTCGCGATCTTCTTCTGATCGTCGAGCGAGGCCGCGCGGACGAAGTCTTCCTTGAGCTTCTCGATCTTGGCGTTTTCCGCCCAGCCGAACCAGCCCTTCTTGCCCTGACCGCCGACCGACAGATTGGAGATCGGGTTGGAGACGTCGGCGCTGACCCAGTTGGTGAAGAACATGTTCCAGCCGCCCTCCTTCGGCGGCTTCTGGCTGGCGCGGCGGCTCACCACCGTCTGCCAGTCGGTCGCCTGCAGGTCGACCTTGAAGCCGGCCTCGCGCAGTTGCTGGGCCGCGACGACCGGCTGCGCCTTCAGCGTCACGACGTCGCCCGGCGCCATGATCACGACGGGCGTGCCGTCATAGCCGGACTCGGCGAGCAGCTTCTTGGCTTCCGCGAGGCCCCCGCCCTTGACCAGTGTCTCGGAGCCGACGTCGGTCGCGAACGGCGTGTCGCAGATGAAGAACGCGCCGCACACCTTGTAGTACTTGGGATTGCCGACCAGCGCATCGAGCACGTCCTTCTGGCTCATTGCCAGCAGCGCCGCGCGGCGGATCTTCGGATTGTCGAACGGCGGATGCAGGAAGTTCATGCGGCCGAGCGTCTGGTAGCCGAACTTGTTCAGCACCTCGAGCTTGAGGTCGGCATTGCCCTCGAGAATCGGGAGCATGTCCCAGGGCGGATTCTCCATGAAGTCGATGTCGCCGGACTGCAGCGCGTTCACCGCGGTCTGCGCGTCGGGCATCGTCACCCACTCGACGCGGTCGACCTTCGCCACCTTGCCGCCCGAGGTCCAGCTCGACGGCTCCTTGCGCGGCACATAGTCGGTGTTCTTGGCGTAGACCGCCTTCACGCCCGGCTGGAATTCGCCCTGCACGAACTTGAACGGGCCGGAACCGATCTGCTCGGGGATCTGCTTGTCCGGCGGCGTCTCGGCGAGGCGCTTCGGCATCATGAAGGCGACGCGGGAAGAGGGCTTGCCGATCGAGTCCAGCACGAGGCCGTAGGGCTCCTTCAGCTTCAGCGTGATGGTCTTGGCGTCGGTCGCCTCGATGCTGGCGGTGAAGTCCATCAGCTTCTGGCCCATGCCGTCGACCGCGGCCCAGCGCTTCAGCGAGGCGACGCAGTCCTCCGCCGTCACCGGTGCGCCGTCATGCCATTTCAGGCCGTCGCGCAGCGTGAAGGTGTAGGTGAGCTTGTCGTCGGAGATCTTCCAGTCCGCCATCTGCGGCTGGATCTTGAAATTCGAGTCGGTGGCGATCAGCGTGTCGTAGATCATGTAGCCATGATCACGCGTGATGTAGGCGGTGGTGAAGATCGGATCGATGATGCGCAGATCCGAATGCATCACCGCGGTGATGGTCTTGCCAGCCGCAAGCACCGGTGAGGCCAGTCCGACCGAAAGCGCGGCGACTGACAGCGCAAGTTTGGAGGCGAAGGTGCGACGCCCCCGGCGCATCAAGCTCAACATAGAAAGTTTCTCCTGACGTGAAACTGTTCAAAGGCGGGTTATTGGTTGAGCATTCGGTTCGTTCCTTGGGCGAACTAACCTCATGCAATGCCTTTATCTTTCGAGACTTGCAGACAGTCTTGAGCGCGTCAATCCGGTTTCGTTGCAGCCCGTCGCGGCGTGTGCGCGGGCTCCACAAGGATCGGTTTAGCTCTACAACACCTATCCGCTTGTCCTGCCTTCGCAGATGCAATGTACGTTCCATCTTTCGCAAGCCTGAGAGAGCCTCCCATGAATCCAGCCAATCTCCCCTTCGATTCCGAGACCATGCTGCAGGGCCTGCGCGGCTGGGTCGAATGCGAAAGCCCGACCTGGGACGCGAGCGCCGTGAACCGCATGCTCGATCTCGCGGCGCGGGATATGGCCATCATGGGTGCGACGATCGAGCGCATCGCGGGCCGGCAAGGTTTTGGCGGCGTGGTCCGCGCGCGATTTCCGCATCCACGGCAGGGCGAACCGGGCATCCTGATCGCCGGACATATGGACACCGTCCATCCCGTCGGCACCATCGAGAAGCTGCAATGGCGGCGCGACGGCAACAAGTGCTACGGCCCCGGCATCTTCGACATGAAGGGCGGGAACTATCTTGCGCTGGAGGCGATCCGCCAGTTGATCCGCGCCACCTTCACGACGCCCCTGCCGGTCACCGTGCTGTTCACACCGGACGAGGAAGTCGGCACGCCCTCGACGCGGGACATCATCGAGGCCGAGGCCGCGCGCAACAAATACGTGCTGGTGCCCGAACCCGGCCGGGCCGACAACGGCGTCGTGACCGGCCGCTACGCCATCGCCCGCTTCAATCTCGAGGCCACGGGCCGGCCGAGCCATGCCGGCGCGACGCTGTCCTCCGGGCGGTCGGCGATCCGCGAGATGGCGCGGCAGGTCCTCGCGATCGACGCGATGACGACCGAGGACTGCACCTTTTCCGTGGGCGTCGTGCATGGCGGTCAATGGGTCAATTGCGTTGCCACGACCTGCATCGGCGAGGCGCTGTCCATGGCCAAGCGCCAGGCCGATCTCGACCGCGGCGTCGAACGGATGCTGGCGCTCTCGGGCACCAGCAACGACGTCACCTTCAAGGTGACGCGCGGCGTCACGCGTCCGGTATGGGAGCCGGACGCAGGCACCCTGGCGCTTTATGAAAAGGCGCGCGGCATCGCCAAATCGCTCGGCGCCGAGTTGCCGCATGCCAGCGCCGGCGGCGGCTCCGACGGCAACTTCACCGGCGCGATGGGGATTGCGACGCTCGACGGCCTGGGCGTGCGCGGCGCCAATGCGCACACGCTGGACGAGCACATCGAGGTTGACAGCCTCGCCGAGCGCGGCCGCCTGATGGCAGGACTTCTGGCCACGCTGGAGTGAGGGCCGGGCAAGGCAGTGCAAGAAAGCCGTGGATGCCCGGCCGCCGCCGAACATGACGGCCATGTCCCGGCCGTTGCCGTGATGGCACAGGAATTGCTGAAATGTTAGGCTGGCGGCAGGCACCCGACCGCAGCCGCCGATTGACTCTCATGAAACGGAACAAACTTGCTCGGATATCTGCTTCGCCGAATTCTGGCCGCCATCCCGGTGATGGGCGTGGTCGCGCTGTTCGTCTTCCTGTTGCTGCGCCTCACCCCGGGTGACCCCGCCGCGATCCTCGCCGGCGACAACGCCACGCCGGAGCGGCTGGAGCGCATCCGCGCCTCGCTCGGCCTCAATGAGCCGCTGATCGTGCAGTTCATCACCTGGGTGAACAAGCTCCTGCACGGCGATCTCGGAACCTCCCTGATTTCCAACCTGCCGGTCATCAAGATGATCAGCCAGCGCGTCGAGCCGTCGATCTCGCTGGCGCTGTCGACCATCATCCTTGCCGTCGCGGTCGCGGTCCCCCTGGGCGTCATCGCGGCCTGGAAGCACGGCACCTGGATCGACCGCTGCGTGATGGGTCTTTCCGTGCTCGGCTTCTCGGTGCCGGTGTTCGTGGTCGGCTACATCCTGATCCAGGTGTTCGCGATCGACCTGCGCTGGGTGCCGGTGCAGGGCTTCAAGAGCATCTCGAACGGCTTCGGCCCGTTCTTCGAGCGCATGATCCTGCCGACCTGCGCGCTGTCCTTCATCTATGTCGCTCTGATCGCACGCATGACGCGCGCGGCGATGCTTGACGTGCTCGGCGAGGATTACGTCCGCACCGCGCGCGCGAAAGGCATCGGCGAGGTCGCGGTGATGATGCGGCACGCGCTGCGCAATGCCGCCGTGCCCGTAATCACGGTGATCGGCACCGGCTTTGCCCTCCTGATCTCCGGCGTCGTCGTCACCGAAAGCGTGTTCAACATCCCCGGCATTGGCCGTCTCACCGTCGATGCCGTGCTGGCGCGCGACTACCCGGTGATCCAGGCGATGATCCTGTTGACCTCGCTGATCTATGTCGTGGTCAATCTCCTGATCGACGTCGCCTACACGCTTCTCGATCCACGGATCCGGTACTGAGGAAGGACGAGAATGTCGGTCGATAGCCTTCCCCAGTCCTCGATTCCGATCACGTCGCCGCTGCGGCCGCGCCTCGGATTCCTCACCTCGACGCCGATCATCGCGGCCGCCACGGTGTGCCTCGCGCTGATCGTGCTGATCTCGATCCTGGCCCCGCTGATCGCGCCGCACGACCCGATCCTGCTGGCGCCGTCGCAGCGGCTCAAGCCCGCCTCGGCGCAGTTCCTGCTCGGTACCGACGCCTACGGTCGTGACCTCCTATCGCGCGTCATCTATGGCGGCCGCATCTCGCTGTTGATCGGCATCGGCGCCGCGATCCTCTCGATCGCCATCGGGCTTGCGATCGGCCTCGTCTCCGGCTTCTTCAAGCTGGTCGATGCCATCCTGATGCGCGTCATGGACGGCCTGATGGCGATGCCGAGCATCCTGCTCGCGATCGCCGTGGTGTCGCTGTCGGGGGCCGGCATCTGGACCGTGCTGGTCGCGATCACGATCCCGGAGATCCCGCGCGTGGCGCGCCTGGTGCGCTCGGTCGTGCTGTCGGCGCGCGAGGAGCCTTACGTCGAGGCTGCGATCTCGGTCGGCTCCAGCCTGCCCAAGATCATGTGGCGGCATCTGATGCCGAACACGGTCGCGCCGCTGATCGTGCAAGGCACCTATGTCTGCGCGTCCGCCATCCTCACCGAGGCGATCCTCTCCTTCCTCGGCGCCGGCATCTCGCCGGAGACGCCGACCTGGGGCAACATCATGGCCGAGGGCCGCCAGTATTTTCAGCTCAAGCCGACGCTGATCTTCTGGCCGGGCCTGCTGCTCTCGATCGCCATCCTCAGCATCAACCTGATCGGCGACGCCGCCCGCGACGCCCTCGATCCCCGCATGAAGCAGCGGGAGGGCAAGTGATGAGCGATCAAGTGATGACCAACACCGTTCTCGACATCGACAACCTCGTCGTCTCCGTCGGCAGGAAGCCGGGCGGGCCGAAGATCATCGACGGGATCTCGCTGCAGGTGCGCGAGCGCGAGACGCTTTGCCTCGTCGGCGAAAGCGGCTCGGGCAAGTCGGTGACGTCGCTCACCACCATGGGCCTGTTGCCGAAGGGCACGCTGGTGCCGACCGGCGGCAGCATCAAGCTGGTCGGCGAGGAGCTGCTCACCGCGACCGACCGCCGCCTGCGACAGCTCCGCGCCACGCAGATGGCGATGATCTTCCAGGAGCCGATGACCGCGCTCAATCCGGTGGTGCCGGTCGGCCGTCAGATCGACGAAGTGCTGCGCGCCCATACCGACCTCGACGCCAGGGCGCGCAAGAAGCGCATCCTCGACATGATGGAGCAGGTGCGCCTGCCCCAGGTCGAGCGCATCTTCGCCTCCTATCCGCACCGCCTCTCCGGCGGACAGCGCCAGCGCATCATGATCGCGATGGCGCTGGTGCTGGAGCCGAAGCTGCTGATCGCGGACGAGCCAACCACGGCGCTCGACGTCACCACGCAGAAGCAGATCCTGACCCTGATCCGCGACCTCCAGCGCGATCACGGCACCGCCGTGCTGTTCATCACCCACGACATGGGCGTGGTGGCCGAGATCGCTGACCGCGTCGCGGTGATGCGGCAGGGGCGCCTGGTCGAGACCGGCCCGCTCGAGACCGTGCTGCGCAATCCAACGATGGAGTACACCCGCAACCTGCTGTCCTCGGTGCCGAGTCTCGTGCCGCGGCCGCCGCGCGAGGAGAGCCGCGAGCCGGTGGTGCTCGAGACCAACGACCTCGGCAAGGTCTATCGCGAGCGCAGCTTCCTCGGCAAAGGCCGCGAGGTCGTGGCCGCCGACATGGTCACCCTCACCTTGCGCAAGGGCCGCACGCTCGGCATCGTCGGCGAAAGCGGCTCGGGCAAGTCGACGGTGGCGCGCTGCATCGTGCGCCTGATCGATCCGACCTCCGGCGGCGTGCGCCTGGCCGGCCGCGAGATCGCCGACATCTCGCGCCGCCTGCTGCAGCCGCACCGGCAGAAGATCCAGATCGTGTTCCAGGACCCCTATCGCTCGCTCAACCCGCGCGTCACCGTCGGCGAGAGCATCGCGGAGGGCCCGATCAACTACGGCACCCCGCATACTGATGCGATGAAGCGCGCCCGCGAGCTGCTCGAGCTGGTCGGGCTGCCGGCCGACGCGGTATCGCGCTATCCGCACCAGTTCTCCGGCGGCCAGCGCCAGCGCATCGCCATCGCGCGGGCGCTCGCGCTCGATCCCGACGTGCTGGTCGCGGACGAAGCGGTCTCCGCGCTCGACGTCTCCGTGCAGGCGCAGGTGCTGGACCTCTTCGACGAGATCCAGAAGCGGCTCGGCATCGCGATCCTGTTCATCACCCACGATTTGCGCGTCGCAGCGCAAATCTGCGACGAGGTCGCGGTGATGCAGCACGGCCGCGTCGTCGAGCAGGGTCCGGCCGCCGAGGTGCTGGCGCATCCGAAAGAGGCCTACACCAGGTCGCTGCTGGACGCCGCCCCCGGCCGCAACTGGGATTTTGCCAACTTCCGGCCGGTGTCGGAGGGCGTGGGGGCGAGTGCCTGACGTCGTCCTGGCGAAAGCCAGGACCCATATGTGGACGGCCCCCGTGGCACAAGAGCTTTGAGAGATTTGATCGGATCGCTTGCATCCATATGTGCGG
>NZ_JAFCJJ010000002.1 GCF_018131015.1 Bradyrhizobium diazoefficiens | reverse complement strand
ACGGCTCCTGTGAATGGGTGTGTGACAACCTCATTCTGGCACACTTGATGCCGTAGGGGGCCGTCCACCCCATCACCCCAGGGAGACGTTTGGCGAAGACTCGTCGTTCGGGACGCGCACGGTGTGTCACCGATGGACCTCGCGGTATGGGTCCTGGCTTTCGCCAGGACGACACCGAGGGTTTGGCAAACGCCTCCACTCACAACGCGCAGCCGCAGCATTCCCAAAACAGCCTGAGGCCATGCATCGCACGATTGCTTCCCGCCCTTGCTCTCGCCGCAAGGCCAAGGCTAACGTCGCGCACTTTCAAACGCTGGACTTGAACTGATGACACGCATCGCCGTCGGCGGCTTCCTGCACGAGACCAACACCTTCGCGCCGACGAAGGCGAATTTTGCGGACTTCCAGCATGGCGGCGGCTGGCCGGCGATGACGGAAGGCGCCGACGTGCTGCGGGTGATGCGGCGCATCAATGTCGGCCTGGCCGGCTTCGTCGAAAGCGCCGAGGCCAACGGTTGGGAACTGGTTCCGACCATCGCCTGCGGCGCAAGCCCGTCGGCGCATGTCACAAGGGACGCCTTCGAGCGCATCGTGAAGGTCATGGTCGACGGCATCGCGGCCGCCGGCCGGCTCGACGCCGTCTATCTCGACCTGCACGGCGCCATGGTGACCGAGCATCTCGACGACGGCGAAGGCGAGATTCTGGCGCGGGTACGCCGCGTCATCGGCCCGGATGTTCCGCTGGTCACGAGCCTCGACCTGCACGCCAACGTCACGCCCGGGATGATGGACCATGCGGACGCGCTGATTGCCTACCGCACCTATCCGCACGTCGACATGGCCGAGACCGGGCGGGCTTCCGCAAGGCACCTCGCATTGCTGCTGAAGACGAAGGAGCGCTTCGCAAAGGCCTTCCGGCAATTGCCGTTCCTGATCCCCATCAGCTGGCAGTGCACCAACGACCAGCCGACCAAGGGCATCTACGAACGGCTCGCCGCGCTGGAGGGCGATGCGGTGCCGACGCTGTCCTTTGCGCCGGGCTTCCCCGCCGCCGACTTCCGCGATTGCGGGCCGAGCGTGTTCGCCTATGGCAGGACGCAGGCCGACGCGGATCGAGCGGCCGACGCGATCGTAAAACTGATCGAGAGCCACGAGAACGATTTCGACGGCAAGATCTGGTCGCCCGACGATGGCGTCCGCCATGCCATGGAGCTTTCCAGGACCGCGAGCAGGCCCATCGTCATCGCCGACACCCAGGACAATCCCGGCGCCGGCGGCGATTCCGACACCACCGGCATGCTGCGCGCGCTGGTGCGCAACAAGGCGAGCGCCGCGACCGGCGCGATCTACGACCCGGAATCGGCGAGAGCCGCGCACGCCGCCGGTGTCGGCGCCACAGTCACGCTCGCGCTCGGCGGCAAGTCCGGCATTCCCGGCGACGCGCCCTATCGCGAGAGCTTCGTGGTCGAGACCCTGTCCGACGGCCGCTTCGTCGCGCCCGGCCCCTATTACGGCGGCCGCGAGATGGAGATGGGCCCCTCCGCGTGCCTTCGCATCGGCGACGTCCGAATCGTCGTCTCCTCGCACAAGGCGCAGCTCGCCGACCAGGCGATGTACCGCTATGTCGGCATTGAGCCGACGGCGCAGAAAATCCTCGTCAACAAGAGCTCGGTGCACTTCCGCGCCGACTTCGAGCCGATCGCGGAAAGGCTGATGATCTGCGCCGCGCCCGGCGCGATGCTCGCCGACACCGCTTCGCTGCCCTGGACGCGCCTGCGGCCGGGCATCCGCATCAAGCCGAACGGCCCCGTTTTCACGCCCTCCTCACGCTAACCGGACAGGACACATGCCCACGATCGACCGCATCGACGGCTATGCCGACGAACTCACCGCCATCCGCCGCGACCTCCACGCCCATCCCGAGATCGGCTTCGAGGAAGTGCGCACCTCCGGCATCGTCGCCGACAGGCTGAAGAGCTGGGGCATCGAGGTGCATCGCGGTCTCGGCGGCACCGGCGTGATCGGCGTCATCAAGGGCAAGGGCGCAAGCGGCAAGCGCATCGGCCTGCGCGCCGACATGGACGCGCTGCCGATGGAGGAGAACACCAATCTGAAATGGCGCTCCACCATTCCCGGCCGCTTCCACGGCTGCGGCCATGACGGCCACACCACCATGCTGCTCGGCACCGCACGCTACCTCGCCGAGACCAAAAATTTCGACGGCACCGTGCACCTGATCTTCCAGCCGGCCGAGGAAGGCCTCGGCGGCGCCCGCGCCATGATCAAGGACGGGCTGTTCGAGAAATTTCCGTGCGACGAGCTCTATGGCCTGCACAACGCGCCCGACCTCAATCTCGGCGAGATCGCGATCCTGCCCGGTCCCGCCATGGCCGGCGCCGACTTCTTCGACCTGCGGATCAGCGGCTATGGCGCGCATGGCGCGATGCCCGAGCACTCCAAGGACGCGGTGATCATCGCAACCACGCTGGCGCAGGCGATCCAGACCATCGTCAGCCGCAACGTCGAGCCGCTGCAGGCCGCCGTCATCTCGATCACCCAGATCCATGCCGGCTCCGCCTACAACGTCATTCCCGGCGAGGCACATCTCTGCGGCACCATCCGCGCCTTCTCGGATGAGGTCCGGGCGCTGATCCGCGAGCGCATCCGCACGATCTGTGCCGGCATCGCCAGCGCGTTCAAGTGCGAGATCGAGGCCGACGTCCGCGATACTTTTGGCGTGCTGGTCAACCAGGTCGAGCAATCCAAGGTGGTCGAGGACGTCGCGCGCACCGTCGTCGATCCCGCCAAGGTCATCACCCGCAGCCAGCCGAAGATGGGCAGCGAGGATTTCGCCGACATGCTGCAGAGCATTCCCGGTGCCTATTTCTGGGTTGGCCATGACGGCTCGGTGCCCGTGCACAATCCCGGCTATGTGCTCGACGACAAGATCCTGCCGATTGGCGCCAGCATGTTCGCCCGGATCATCGAGACGCGTATGCCGGCAGGCAGCCATGCATAAGAAGAGCGCCGAGGAGGCCGTCACCTCGCTGCACGATCTCTCCGCGGTCGACCTGATCGCGGGCTATCGCACAAAGCAGTTCTCGCCGAGCGAGGTGCTGGAGGACGTGCTCGCGCACGTCGCAGTCTGGGAGCCGCATCTCAAGGCGCTCTATGCTTTCGATCCCGACGGCGCGCGGGAGACCGCCAGGGCCTCGACCGCACGCTGGGCGGGGGGCGAGCCGTCCGGCGCGCTCGACGGCGTGCCGGTGACGATCAAGGACAACATCGCGACCAAGGGCGTGCCGGTGCCGCTGGGCGCTGCCAGCGTCAAGCTCGTGCCGGCCGAGAGGGATGCTCCGCCTGCTGCGCGGCTGCGCGAGGCCGGCGCGGTCATCTTCGCCAAGACGACGATGCCCGATTACGGCATGCTGTCCTCGGGACTCTCCTCTTTCCATGCGCTCGCGCGCAATCCCTGGGACCTCAGCAAGAACCCCGGCGGCTCCAGCGCCGGTGCGGGTGCCGCCGCGGCGGCCGGCTATGGTCCGCTGCATCTCGGCACCGATATCGGCGGCTCGGTACGCCTGCCGGCCGGCTGGTGCGGCCTTGTCGGCCTGAAGCCGAGCCTTGGCCGCGTGCCGATCGATCCGCCCTATGTCGGCCGCGTCGCCGGCCCCATGACCCGCACGGTGGACGATTGCGCGCTGATGATGAGCGTGATCGCAAAACCCGACCGCCGCGACGGCATGAGCCTGCCCGCCGAGCCCCTCAACTGGAAGGGGATCGAGAAATCGCCGCGCAAGCTGCGCATCGGCCTGATGCTCGATCCCGGCGTCGGCCAGGCGCTGGAGAAGCCGGTGCGCGAGGTCGCGGTGAAGGCCGCCAAGGCGTTCGAATCCGCAGGCAGCGTCGTCACCGAGGTCGACGGCATCCTCACCCGCGAGATGCTCGACGGCCTCGACAATTTCTGGCGCGCGCGGATGTGGGACGATCTGTCGAAGCTGACGCCGGCCGAGCAGGCAAAGGTGCTGCCCTATATCTTCAAATGGGGCGAGTCCGGCGCGAAGCTGTCGGGCCTGGATGTGATGCGCGGCTTCAACCAGACCATGGCGATCCGCGCGGCCGCGGCAAAGCTGTTCTGCGAGCTCGACTATGTGATTTCGCCGACCGCGCCGAACGTGAATTACCCGGCCGAGTTCGCTTCGCCCCTGAACGATCCGATGAAGCCGTTCGAGCACATCTGCTATACCGTGCCGTGGAATATGTCGGAGAACCCCGCGGTCTCCATCAATGGCGGCTTCGACGCCAGGGGTTTTCCCATCGGCGTGCAGATCGTCGGCCGCCGCTTCGACGACATCGGCGTGCTCGGCATGGCCAAGACGTTCGAGGGCCTGCGCGGTGCGCAGCGGCCCTGGCCAAGGCCGCCGGCGCACTGAGGACGACGCCATGCCCAGTCCGCGCAAGACGGACGATGGCGTGCATGCATGACGTCTCTGCACGAGACCGCGCTCACGAAGGAAGGAACCACCCATGGCGTATGAGACGATCAAATACGAGGTCGCCGAGCAGATCCTCACCATCACGCTGAACCGGCCCGACAAGCTCAACGCCTTCAACGGCCAGATGCAGGCCGAGCTGATCGACGCCTTCGACGCCGCCGACAAGGACGACAACGTCCGAGCCATCATCGTCACCGGCGCCGGCCGCGGCTTTTGCGCAGGCGCCGACCTCTCCTCGGGCGCCAACACCTTTGATCGCGACGCGCGGCGCGGGCCGGTGAAGCGCCTTGCAAGCGGCGCGGTCGACTACAGCGATCCGCAGGTGCGCGACGGCGGCGGCCAGGTGACCTTGCGCATCTTCAAATGCCTGAAGCCGGTGATTGCCGCGGTGAACGGCCCGGCGGTCGGCATCGGCGTCACCATGCAGCTTGCGATGGATATCCGCATCGCTTCCGACGCCGCGCGCTTCGGCTTCGTGTTCTCCCAGCGCGGCATCGTGCCGGAAGCCGCCTCGAGCTGGTTCCTGCCGCGCATCGTCGGCATCTCGCAAGCGCTGGAATGGTGTTATTCCGGCCGCGTCTTCCCGGCGCAGGAAGCGCTCGCGGGCCGTCTCGTCAGCAAGGTCGTCGCGCCCGATGATCTGCTGCCGACCGCCCGTGCCCTCGCCAAGGAGTTCGCGGCGAAGACCGCGCCGGTGTCGGTCGCGCTGATCCGCCAGATGATGTGGCGCATGATGGGCGCCGACGATCCGATGGAAGCCCACAAGGTCGACAGCCGCGGCATCTATGCCCGCGGCCGCTCCGACGACGTCAAGGAGGGCGTGGTGTCGTTCCTGGAGAAGCGCCCGGCCCAGTTCAAGAACAAGGTGTCCAGCGACATGCCGGATTATTTTCCGTGGTGGACGGAACGGGAGTATAAGTGACGCGGCGATTGGGGCGGGATTCCCCGCCCCGACTTCCTACGCGACATCGCCCTGCGCTCCAACGGCCGCGAGCGCAAGTTCCCTGGCCCGCCGTGCAAATTTCAATCCCCTGGTGAATTGGTCCAGAGACCTCTTCTCGCCATTTGCTTCGCCGGACCAGTCCATCATCGTTCTAACAAACGTATCAAACAGGTTATTCAGCTTTGCTCGATAGGCTTCTTCAATAGCTTCAGCGTCAGACTTCTGAGACATGGGTCGATCTCCGGATCGATAATTGACGATTATCCCGTCGATACCCGCAGACTTCAATGCCAGATTGATACAACCTCGCTCGTCACTCCATCACCAGCGCTACGCGTCCGATCGCCTTGCGGTCGAGCAACAGCCGCATCGCCTTCGCATAGTCCTGCAGCGGCAGGCGGTGCGAGACGTTGGGGCGCAGCTTGCCCTCCTCCGCCCATGCGAGCAGCGCCTTCAGACGCACCTCGCCGAGCGCGGGATTTTTCCGCACCGCTTCACCGGCACGCACGCCGAGCACGCTTGCGCCCTTGATCATCAACAGATTGGTCCTGGCCGCGCCGATGCCGCCGGTGAATCCGATCACCAGCAGCCGCGCGCCCCAGGCGATGCAGCGCATCGAATCCTCAAAGACCTGGCCGCCGACGGGGTCGAACACCACGTCCGCGCCGCGGCCGTCGGTGATGCGCTTGACGGCGTCGCGGAACGGCTCGCGGTCGTAGCGGATGAGGTGGTCGGCGCCGCGCGATTTCGCCACTGCAAGCTTCTCGTCGCTGGAGGCCGTCGCGATCACCGTCGCGCCCAGCATCTTGCCGAGCTCGACTGCGGCAAGGCCGACGCCGCCGCCCGCACCGTGCACCAGCAGCACCTCGCCTGGCTCGACCCGGCCGCGGTCGATCAGCGCATGATAGGCGGTGCCGTGGCCCGCAAGATAGGTCGCGGCTTCCGCGTAGTCGAAATTCGACGGCATCGGCGTGAGCTGCGACGGCATCACCACCGCTTCGTCGGTGAATGCGCCGTGCCGCATCTTGACGATGACCTTGTCGCCGACGGCAACGCCGCGCGCCTCCGGGCCGACCTCAAGCACATCGCCGGCGGCTTCCATGCCGGGCGTGAACGGCAGCTCCGGCTTGAGCTGATATTCGCCAGCGGCCATCAGCACGTCGGGAAAGTTGAGCCCGGCGGCGCGGATCGCCACGCGCACCTCGCCCGGTTTCACGGGTCGCGACGGAAACTCCTCCAGCCGCAAGCTTTCGGGCGCGCCGAGGGCGCGGCAGACGACAGCCCGCACCATCAGGCCGCACTCGCCTTGCTGCGCAGAAGCGCCTCGCGGATCAGCGGCAGGCGGTCGTTGCCGAAATACATGTCGGTCCTGTTCACGAAGATCGTCGGCGAGCCGAAGCCGCCGCGCGCGACGACCTCTTCCGTGTTGGCCTTGAGCTGATCCTTGATCCCCTGCTCCGCGATGCCGGCGAAGAATTTTTGCTCGTCGACGCCGACCTTGCGGCAGATCCCGGCCAGCACCGCATCCTGCGAGATGTCCTTGTCGTCGCCCCAATAGGCCTCGAACAATGCGGTCGCGAACGGCACCATGTCCGCAGCTAACCAGATGCAGCCGCGCATCGCCTTGACGCTGTTCACCGGAAACACCGTCGGCGGCATCTTGATCGCAAGGCCGGCCGAGCGCGCCCAGTCCTGAAGGTCCTTCTTCATGTAGCGCGCCTTCAGCGGCACCGGCTTTTCGCGCTGGGCATAGACGCTCGGATTGACGGTGTTGAAGATGCCGCCGACCAGGATCGGCCGCCAGACGATCTCGGCCCCCAGCTCCCGGGCCAGCGGCTGGATGTTGTGGAAGGCGAGATAGGTCCAGGGACTGGAACAGTCGAAGAAGAATTCGATCATGGCGTTTCCTTTGCTCTTGTCATTCCGGGGCACGTTGCGCGCGCCCCGGAATGGCAGCGTTGCCGTCACGTCTTTCCCAACACTTCCTTCGCACGCTGGCCGAACATGATCTTGCGTGATTCCTCGTCGAACGGCTCCTTGACGAATTTTCCGATCGCAAGCCCGGCCTGCACCTGCGGCCGTGCGCGCACCTCGGCATACCAGCGCTTGACGTTCGGATAGTCGTCGAGCGTAAAGCCCTGCGCCTTGTGGGTCATGGTCCAGGGAAAGCACGCGATGTCGGCGATGGAATAATCGCCGGCGACATAGGCGCCGGTCCTGGCCAACTGGCGGTCGAGCACGCCGTAGAGCCGCGCCGCCTCGTCGCGGTAGCGGTCGATCGCATAAGGAATCTTTTCCGCCGCATAGAGCGCGAAATGGCCGTGCTGGCCGAGCATGGGCCCGAGGCCCGCCATCTGCCACATCACCCACTGGATGGTGGTGGAGCGGCCGCGCAGGTCTGTCGGCAGGAAGCGGCCGGTTTTTTCCGCGAGATAGATCAGGATGGCGCCGGTCTCGAACGCCGAGAACGGCGCGCCACCGTCGGCCGGCGCATGATCGACGATCGCCGGAATCCGGTTGTTCGGTGAGATCGCGAGAAACTCAGGCTCAAACTGCTCGCCGGCACGGATGTTGACCGGTTTCACGGTATAGGGAAGCCCGAGTTCCTCCAGCATGATCGAGATTTTCCAGCCGTTCGGGGTCGGCGCATAATAGAGGTCGATCATGATCTCAAGCCTTCGGCCTTCCCCGTTGCTCTCGCCGTTTAAAGGCGACTTTTGTTGTTCTGTACCTCGACGTTAAGACATGGCAGGAAGGGGCGCAACACAACCCGCCGGGAGGGCCGCCATGCTGTTTCCAACCACGATCGCCGGCTCCTTGCCGAAGCCGGAATGGCTCGCCGAGCCCAACATGCTGTGGGCGCCCTGGAAGTCGCAGGGCGAGGAGCTTGCACGCGCCAAGCGTGACGCCACCATGCTCGCCGTCAAGGTCCAGGAGGACGCCGGCATCGACATCGTCACCGAGGGCGAGCAGGCCCGGCAGCATTTCGTGCACGGTTTTCTGGAGAAGATCGAGGGCATCGACTTCGCCCACAGGGTCGAGATGGGAATCCGGAAGGACCGCTACAAGGCGATGGTGCCGCAGGTGGTCGCGCCGCTCCGGCTCAAGGGCCGCGTCCACGCCGACGAGGCGCGCATCGCTCGCACGCACACGAAGAGGAAGCTGAAGTTCACTTTGCCCGGGCCGATGACCATCATCGACACCATCGCCGACCGCTATTATGGCGACCGGGTCAAGATGGCCTTTGCCTTTGCCGAGCTGCTGAACGAGGAAGCCAAGGCATTGCAGGCCGACGGCGTCGATCTCGTGCAGTTCGACGAACCCGCCTTCAACGTCTACATGGACGAGGTCAACGACTGGGGCATCAAGGCGCTGGAGCGCGCCGCGCAGGGGCTGACCTGCGCCACCGCCGTGCACATCTGCTACGGCTATGGCATCAAGGCCAACACCGACTGGAAGGAGACGCTGGGCGCGCAGTGGCGTCAGTATGAGCAGATCTTTCCGGCGATCGATGCGAGCCCGATCCAGCAGGTCGCGATCGAGTGCCGCAATTCGAAGGTGCCGCTCGACCTGCTCGCGCTGCTCAAGACCAAGATCGTGCAGGCCGGCGTGATCGACGTCGCCAGCGATACCGTGGAGACGGCGGAGGACGTCGTGAAGGTGATCGACGCGGTGTCGAAATTCGTGCCGAAGAGCAACATCATCGCCACCACCAATTGCGGCATGGCGCCGATGCGGCGCGAGATCGCCGAGGCCAAGCTGATGGCGCTCGGCGCCGGCGCCGCGCTCGCGCGCGAGAAGCTCGGATGATGATGGTAATGCGGACGATGCTGATCGCCGCCACTCTTGCGGCGATCACCTTGCCTGCGCGCGCGGAGGATCGCTCCGTACTGCAAAACTGCAAGGCGATGGTGGCACGCGCCGAGAAGGGACCGGGCTCCGCAAGCGAGGCCGAGCTGACGCGATGCCGCCAGGTCATCCGCGAATGGGCGCTGCGTGACGCGCGGACGACGGTGGACGAGCAAGGGCGGCCGCTGAAGTAGCACCACGCTCGGTGCGTTCCCTCCCCCCTTGTGGGGGAGGGTTAGGGAGAGGGGTGGCCGCGAACTCCGCTCTCGCTTGTGGCTACCCCTCTCCCCCGCCCTCCCCCACAAGGGGGGAGGGAGCGAGCTGCGCGCTGGGATGCAGCATGGCTTTGTAACCCGCACGCATCGCACGCAACGTCGATGGCGGTGTCAGCAGCATAGGCTGGGACAGGTCATGTGCACCGCTGACGTAGCCGGCCGGCGTCCACTTCAGCGCCCTGCCCTGCACCACCAGAAAACTTTCCTCGTCCTGCCGCACCATCGCGCCGTCGGGCAATTGCGCCAGCGGCATCGGCAAGTCGTGCAGCCGCTTCCTGCCGCGATCGAGCCGCTCCCGATGCAGCTCGGCATCCATCGCCTTCGCGCTCACATCGCCCACGCCATTGCCCCTCTGCCACGCATCGCGAAAGCGGTTGGCATCGTCGCGGCGGCAGAAGAAGCAGGGCCGGTGACCTGCGGCAAAGGCGGTGGCCTCATCGAGGAAGAACAGCTCGGTCCAGCTTCGGCGCGCCATCACCGCCCGCCGCCAGCCGCGGAATTCGCACAGGCACGTGATCCAGGCCGGCGAGGACCAGCGCTTCCTGAGCAGCGTCCTGGTCGCGGGATCGTGGATGATGCCGCGGTTGCCGGTGAACAGGCCGCGATGCGGGGTGGCGATGATGTCGCCGGTCGGCGTGACGCGGTTTTGCAGGGGCATGGGGTGGGTCTGCTCCCTCGCCCCGTCTTACGGGGAGAGGGTTGGGGTGAGGGGCTGCCTCTACAAATAAAGTGAGAGACGGACTCGCGGAAGCTCCCCCTCACCCGGCGCTTCGCGCCGACCTCTCCCCGCAAGCGGGGCGAGGTGAAGAAAGATCACGCCGCCCCGTCACGCAGCGGCGGGTGATAGGACAGCGCGGTGTCCCAGGGGAAGAAGATCCAGGTGTCCTGCGACACTTCCGTGATGAAGGTGTCGACCAGCGGGCGTCCCTTGGGCTTGGCGTAGACGGTGGCGAAGTGCGCATCGGGCAGCATCTCGCGCACCAGCTTGCCGGTCTTGCCGGTGTCGACGAGGTCGTCGACGATCAGGAGCCCCTTGCCGGTGCCGCCGCCGAGCTTCATGGCGGCATCCGAGATGCCCTTGAGGACCTGCAGATCGCCCTGCTTGTCGTGGTCGTAGCTGGCGATGCAGACCGTGTCGATCACGCGCACGCCGAGCTCGCGGGCGACGATCGCGGCCGGCACCAGGCCGCCGCGGGTGATCGCGATCACCGCATGGAATGGACCGACCTCGTTGAGCCGCCAGGTCAGCGCCCGGCAATCCCGGTGGAACTGGTCCCACGACACCGGAAAGGGCCGGCCCGCCCGCTCCTGCGCACTCAGTTCGTCACCAGCCATCGTCGTCTCCTGCAATCTCACCCGGCAACTTCTCTGCTAGCGGGTGACGTTCAATCCCGCCAGCATTTCCTTCACCGCGGCCATCGCGGAGGCAAGCTTCCCCGCATCGCGCGAGCGCACCACGAGGTTGGTGTTGGGCTTCTGCTCTTCATCCATGAAGGGATAGCTGCCGATGATGGTGTCCGGATGGGCTGCGGCGATCGCCCGCAGCGGGCTGCCGATGTCGCCCTCGCGGGCGTTGGCGCGGACCGATTCGGACAGCATGCGGACGCCGGATTTCAGCTTGGGCGAGACGATGTCCATCATCGCCTGCATGATCGAGGGCACACCGGCCATGACGATGACGTTGCCGATCTTGAAGCCCGGCGCGAGGATGGTGGCGCTCTGGATCAGCTCGGCGCCGTCGGGGATGCGGGCCATGCGCAGGCGGGCCTCGTTGAGGTCCTGCCCGCTCCAGCGTTCGCGGAAACGGGCGACCACCTCCGGATGGTGGTCGATGCCGACCCCGAAGGCTTTTGCGACGCTGTCGGCGGTGATGTCGTCATGGGTCGGCCCGATGCCGCCGGTGGTGAAGACGTAGGTGTAGCGTTGCCGCAGTGCATTCAGCGCCGCGATGATGTCGTCCTCGTCGTCAGAGACGACCCGGACCTCCTTGAGATCGATGCCGATATTGGTCAGGTATTCGGCGATGAAGCCGATATTCTTGTCCTTGGTCCGGCCGGACAGGATTTCATCCCCGATGACCAGAATGCCCGCCGTGACGATCTCGCTCATGCCCGAAGTCCCTCACCAATGCTCCGACTTTGCCGAGGTAACGCGTTGAAGTCACGCGGTTTTGCTGCCGAAATAAGCAGTCCTCAGCCATTTTTTCAGGCAAGCCGCCAGCCATCGCCGGCAAATGCCCTCTCCCCATGCTTATCGCGCTGGCCCGCCCCTTGCTACCACCTCACAAAGTCATGCACTCTTGCGGGCATGACCACAGGACGTTGCGGTCTGCAGCTGGACCTCACCGGCCTATCCATTGGCGCAATGCCTGGGGAGAACAGTCGGGATCTATGGCAGTCGCGTTCGACGAGATGAATATCCCCGGCGGGGACCTTCGCCCCGCCTATCGGGAGCTGGCGCGCTGGCTCAGGGAGACGCCGCCCGAGGCGCTCGACTATCGCCGCCAGGAGGCCGAGCTGCTGTTCCGCCGGATCGGCATCACCTTCGCCGTGTACGGCGATACTGAGTCCACCGAGCGCCTGATCCCCTTCGACGTGATCCCGCGGATCATGTCCGGCAAGGAATGGACGCTGCTGGAGAAGGGCCTGAAGCAGCGGGTGCGCGCGCTCAACATGTTCCTGCGCGACATCTACCACGGCCGCGACATCCTCCGCGCCGGGATCGTGCCGGACGATTTGATCTTCCAGAACCCGGTGTTCCGGCCCGAGATGAACGGCCAAGAGGTACCGCACGACGTCTACGTGCACATCGCCGGCATCGACATCGTCCGCGTCGACGCCGAGGATTTCATCGTGCTGGAGGACAATGCACGAACCCCCTCGGGCGTGTCCTACATGCTGGAAAACCGCGAGATCATGATGCGGCTGTTTCCGGATCTGTTCGCCCGCCACAGGGTGGCGCCGGTGGAACGCTATCCGGACGAACTGCTCGCCGCGCTTCGCTCGGTCGCCCCGCACAGCGCCTCGAGCGAGCCGACGGTGGCGCTGCTCACGCCCGGCGTCTACAACTCCGCCTATTACGAGCACTCCTTCCTCGCCGACAAGCTCGGCATCGAGCTGGTCGAGGGCCGCGACCTCGTCGTCAAGAACAACGAAGTGTTCATGCGGACCACCGAGGGCATGAAGCGGGTCGACGTGATCTATCGCCGCGTCGACGACGATTTCCTCGATCCCCTCACCTTCCGCCCCGATTCCGTGCTCGGCGTGCCCGGGCTGATGTCGGCCTATGCCGCCGGCAACATCACGCTCGCCAACGCGGTCGGCACAGGCATCGCCGACGACAAGGCGATCTACTCCTATATGCCCGACATCGTGCAGTTCTATCTCGGCGAGGAGCCGATCCTGAAGAACGTGCCGACATGGCGCTGCCGCGAGCCCAAGGACCTCGCCTATGTGCTGGACAATCTCGGCGATCTCGTCGTCAAGGAGGTGCACGGCTCCGGCGGTTACGGCATGCTGATCGGCCCGGCCGCAACCAAGGCGACCATCGAGGCCTTCCGCGAGAAGCTCAAGCGCGAGCCGGAAGGTTTCATCGCGCAGCCGACGCTGGCGCTCTCGACCTGTCCGACCTGCACCGCGGCCGGCCTTGCCCCGCGCCACGTGGACTTAAGGCCCTTCGTGCTCACCGGCAGCAAGGGCACCACCATCGTTCCCGGCGGCCTCACCCGCGTTGCGCTGAAGGAAGGTTCGCTGGTGGTGAATTCGAGCCAGGGCGGCGGCACCAAAGACACCTGGATCCTGGACGAGTAGAGAGATGCTGTCGCGCACCGCCGAAAACCTCTACTGGCTCGCCCGCTACGTCGAAAGGGCCGAATACCTCGCGCGCACCATCGATGCGACGCTGCGCGTCACCGCGCTGCCCGCCGCCTATGTCGGCAAGACCAATGAATGGGACTCGGCGCTGCTTACCGCCGGCGTCGCCGCGAGCTTCTACCAGGCCTATGAGGAAGCCAACGAGGACAACGTCGTCGAATACCTCTCCTTCTCGCCGAACAACCCGTCCTCGATCCGCAACTGCATCGAGGCGGCGCGGCTGAACTCGCGCTCGGTGCGCACGGCGCTCACCAGCGAGATGTGGGACACCATCAATTCGGCCTGGATCGAGCTCCAGGCGGTCTGGAGCAAGGGCACCTCGACGCGCGAGGACCTCGCAAAATTCCTGCGCTTCGTGCAGGAGACCTCGCTGCGCTTCGACGGCTCGGCCTACCGGACCATGCTGCGCAACGACGCCTACTGGTTCTCGCGGATGGGCGTGCATCTGGAGCGCGCCGACAACACCGCGCGGATTCTCGACGTGAAGTACCACGTGCTTTTGCCGGAAGCGGAGCATGTCGGCGGCCCGCTCGATTTCTACCAGTGGAGCTCGATCCTGCGCTCGGTCTCGGCGCTGACGGCCTATCACTGGGTCTATCGCGAGACGCTGAAGCCGTGGCTGATCGCGGACCTGCTCATCCTCAACGACACGCTGCCGCGCTCGCTCGCAAGCTGCTACGGCAATCTCGTGCGCAACCTCGACCAGATCGGCGTCGCCTATGGCCGCCAGGGCCCGGCCCAGCGCCACGCCCGCGGCATCCGCAACCGGCTCGAGCACAGCAACATGAACGACATCTTCCAGCATGGCGTGCATGAATTCATCCAGGAGTTCATCGCGGACAATTCCAGGCTGGGCGAAATCATCACGAAGCAGTACTTGATCTGATGTCCACCGACTGACGAAACGGGATATCGTCATGGCCGGGCTTGTCCCGGCCATCCACGTTCTTGCTTCCGCGTACAGGAAAGAGCGTGGATGCCCGGGACAAGCCCGGGCATGACGAGTTCCCTCGCGGTAGCCATTCGGGCCCAACCACTAACTGCACGGTCCACCATGCGCCTGCGAATCCACCACACCACGACCTATCGCTACGAGCCGCCGGCCACCAGCGTGATCCAGATCCTGCGCATGACGCCGTCCAGCCATGACGGGCAATATGTGGCGGAGTGGCAGATCGACGTCTCGACCGACACCAAGCTCGACACCCATGAGGACGCCTTCGGCAACGTCACCCATGTGCTGTCCTGCGGACCCGTCGGCGACATCCAGATCACCGCAGAGGGCCTGATCGAGACCCACGACACCGGCGGCGTGCTGCGCGATGCCGACGAGCGCTTTCCGGCCGGAATGTTTTTGCGGTCGACCGACCTCACCGCCGCCAACCCCGCGATGGCGACGGTGGCGCGCCAGCTGCGCGGCGAGGCGGGAAGCGACACGCTGGGCTTTTTGCACAGGCTGATGAGCGAGATCAGCGAGCACATGACCTTCGACGAGGACCCGACCAACAGCGGAACGTCGGCGGCGGAAGCGTTTTCGCTCAAGCGCGGCGTCTGCCAGGACTACGCGCACATCTTCATCGCCGGCGCCCGCACCGGCGGCGTGCCGGCGCGCTTCGTCTCCGGCCACTTCCTGCGCTCCGACGGCACGGTGCATCAGGAGGCCGGCCACGCCTGGGCGGAGGCTTACGTGCCCGATCTCGGCTGGGTCGGCTTCGATCCCGCCAACTGCATCTGCACCACGGAGGCCCATGTCCGGGTCGCGATCGGGCTCGACTATCTCGGCGCAGCCCCCGTGCGCGGCACCCGCTACGGCGGCGGCACGGAGACGCTCAGCGTGGCGGTCAAGGTCGAGCAGGCCGGCCGCGGCGGGCAATCGCAGTCGCAATCCCAGCGGCAGAGCTAGGCGCGGCCGCACCTGTCACGTGGCGCCACCGGCCCACCACATGAGGCGTGCTATGTTGGAGGGCCAGCTCAGACCCGCGAGGTATCCCATGGCGACCGTAAAGCTGCTTTCGGACGATGAACTCTCCGCCGAGGCGCGCGCCGTCTTCAACGATATCCGCAAGGTGCGGAAGTCGGATTTCGTCAATAATTTCTGGCGCGCGCTGGCGCATGATCCGAAGACGCTGCGGCGGACCTGGGAGAGCATCAAGGAGGTGATGGCTCCGGGCGCGCTCGATCCCAAGGTCAAGGAAATGCTCTATGTCGCGGTTTCGATCGCGCACGGCTGCAGCTACTGCATCCATTCGCACACCGCCGCCGCGCGGGCCAAGGGCATGACCGAGGCGGAATATGGCGAGATGCTCGCCATCGTCGGCATGGCCGCGGAGACGAACCGGCTGGTCACGGCGCTCGGCGTAGCCGTCGACGAGGCGTTTCTCGTCGATGCCGCCGATTGAAACTCGGCAGTCGCAGCCGCGGAGCCAAGAGACGCTCCCCCTCACCATGAAGAGCGGCATTCCGGACTCGCAATCCCTGTTTCAACCGCGTCAGCGCGGGAATGGGGGTTGGAGCGGCCGGCGAAATTGGCTAGTAATTTCGCGCTAACGCGTTCGGGGATCGGAAATGACCTATTGTTGTGGAATCCTGGTTCGGGACGGTCTGGTCATGATCGCCGACACCCGCACCAATGCCGGCCTCGACAACGTCTCCACCTTCCGCAAGCTGCACATCTTCGCCAATCCCGGCGAGCGCATCATGGCCATCGCCAGCGCCGGCAACCTCGCCATCAGCCAGTCGGTGCTCTCGACGCTGACCGAAGGCCTCGAAGACCCCGATACGGGCGAGCTCGAGACGCTGATGAACGCGCCGACCATGTTCCAGGCCGCCCAGCGCATCGGCCGCGCGATCCGGGCCGTGCATGCGACCGAGGGCCCGGCACTGAAATCCGAGGATGTCTCCTTCGACGTCTCCTTCCTGTTCGGCGGCCAGATCAAGGGCGCGCGCATGCGCCTGTTCATGGTCTACACCGCCGGCAATTTCATCGAGTGCACCACCGACACGCCCTACCTGCAGATCGGCGAGCACAAATACGGCAAGCCGGTGCTCGACCGCGCCATGCATTACGACGTCGAGCTCTACGAGGCGCTGAAGACCGGCCTGATCTCGATGGACTCGACCATGCGCTCCAATCTCGGCGTCGGCCTGCCGATCGACGTGCTCGTGGTGCGCTCGGACGCCTGCGACGCCGATCTCAACCATCGCATCGAGGCGGGCGAGCCCTATTTCCACGACCTGCGCTCGCGCTGGTCGGCGGCGTTGCGCGCGGCGCACCAGAACATCCCGCGCCCGCCCTATAAGAACGACAAAGAACCAAAAACCTGACAACAACAGAAAAGGCAGGAAACGATGAGCGAAGCAAACAAGATCGCGGTGGTGACGGGCGCCGGCACCGGTGTCGGACGCGCGGCCGCGCTGGCGCTGATGAACGCCGGCTTCACCGTGGTGCTGGTCGGCCGCCGGAAGGAGATGCTGGAGGAGACGGCGAAGCTCGGTCCGGCGGGCAAGAGCCTGTGCGTCACCGCCGACATGACCAAGCCGGACCAGATCGCCGCGCTGTTCGCCAAGGTGAAGGACACCTACGGCCGCCTCGACGTTCTCTTCAACAATGCCGGCATGGGCGCCCCGCCCGTGAACTTCGAGGACCTCGGCCTCGAGCAGTGGCAGGCGGTGGTGAACACCAACCTCACCGGCCCGTTCCTCTGCACCCAGCACGCCTTCCGCATCATGAAGGACCAGAGCCCGCGCGGCGGCCGCATCATCAACAACGGCTCGATCTCGGCGCATGCGCCGCGGCCGTTCTCGGCCGCCTACACCTCGACCAAGCACGCCATCACCGGCCTCACCCGGGCCTCCAACCTCGACGGCCGCATGTATGACATCGCGGTCGGCCAGGTCGACATCGGCAATGCCGCCACCCCCATGACCGACCGCATGGTCAACGGCCCCGGCGTGCTGCAGCCGGACGGCACCACCAAGCACGAGCCGCGCATGGATGCGAAGGCCGTCGGCGATGCCGTCGCCTACATGGCCGGCCTGCCGCTCGATGCCAACGTGCTGTTCATGACGGTGATGGCGAGCAAGATGCCGTTCGTCGGCCGGGGCTAGCGGCCGCTCTCGTGCCCCGGACGCAGCGCGGCATGCAATGACGCGCTGCTGAGCCGGGGCCCATGCCTCCGCGATCTCGTTCTTGGCTTTCTGGGTCCCGGCTCAGCGGCGCACCGCTACGCGCTGCACCGCGTCCGGGACACGAGGCCTTCCGCTACTCCAGACTCTCCACCTTCCGCAGGCTCGGGAACAGCTTCATCCAGAGCAGCGCCACCGCCACCGTGCAGACGCCGCCGAGCACGGCGGCGGGCATGGCGCCGAACAGGGCGGCGGTGAGGCCGCTCTCGAACTGGCCGAGCTGGTTCGAGGCATTGATGAACAGGAAGTTCACCGCGCCGACCCGGCCTCGCATCTCGTCGGGGGTGGCAAGCTGCACCAGCGAGAAGCGGATCACGACGCTGATCGTGTCGGCCGCGCCGAGCACGGCGAGCGCGAGCACCGACAGCCACATCCAGGACGACAGCGCGAACACAATCGTAGCAAGCCCGAACACGATCACCGCCTGGAACATGCGCAGGCCCACATGCCGCGTGATGGCGTGGCGCGCCAGCACCATGGTCATCAAAAGCGCGCCGACGGCGGGCGCGGCCCTGAGCACGCCGAGCCCGACCGGGCCGGTCTGCAGGATGTCGCGGGCATAGATCGGCAACAGCGCGACGACGCCGCCGAACAGCACCGCGAACAGGTCGAGCGAGATGGTGCCGAGGATCGCCGGACTATTGCGGATGAAGCGCACGCCGGCAAAGATGTTGTCCGCCTCCGTCCCTTCCCCGGCGACCGCCTGCGGCCGCGGCCGGATGAAGCCGGTCAGGATCATCCCAAGAATCCAGAACAGCAGCATCAATGCATAGGCGAGATGCGGCGCGATCGCGTAGGCAAGGCCGCCGAGCGCAGGTCCCGTGATGGTCGCGACCTGCGCCGCGCCGCTCGACACGGCGGTGGCGCGCTGCAGCGAGCCCTGCGGCGCGATCAGCGGCAGCAGCGCCGCCGTGGTCGGGCTCTCGAAGGCGCCGGCGATGCCGAGCACGAAAGTCGCCACGAAAATCTGCACCTCGCCGACCGCGCCGACATAGGTGATGATGCCGAGATAGAGCGCGGTCGCGGCCTCCACGAGCTGGCAGAGCTGGACCACGCGCTTGCGCTCGAAGCGGTCGGCGGCGTGGCCGGCGACGAACACCAGCAGCGCCGTGGGCAGGAACTGCACGAGGCCGACCATGCCGAGGTCGAAGGCCGAGCCGGTGAGGTCGTAGATCTGCCAGCCGATCGCGACCGCCGCGATCTGGCTGGAGAAGCGCGACAGGCTGCGCGAGAGCAGGAAGAACAGGAAGGCGCGGTGCTTAAGAAGCTGGCCGGCCGTGACCGGCGGATGGGCTGAAACGGGCCGCTCTGGTACTGCCTGTCCGGTCACGCTTTTGAGAATCCGCCACAGATTTCGATGCGCCCCGAGTGGCGGACGCGGGGGTGCTTGTCAACAGCGGGACGGTCCGGTGACAGGGGTCGCGCCCGCAGGCCTGACCTGTCTCTTCAGCCGACGGAGCGCATCTCGGTCACGAATACCTGACCGCCTTCGTCGAGGCGACGAATTCGTCCACGCGTTTCTGGAGCTGGCAGGACTGCGCGGCGAGCTCGGTTGCGGCACCGAGCACCTGACCCGCAGCATCACCGATCGACCCGGAAGCCCGGGTGACGACCACGATGTTCGCGGACACCTGCTGGGACCCGCGCGAGGCCTCCTGGACGCTGCGGGCGATCTCGTGAGTCGCCTCGCGCTGTTGCGTGATGGCGGAGGCCACCTCCGTGGCGATCCGGTTGATGTCGGAGATCGTGCCGACGATGCCGCGGATCGCCGTCACCGCCTCCGCCGTGACGTCCCGGATACCGGTGATCTCCGTGGAGATCTGTTCCGTCGCCTTCGCCGTCTGCGTCGCCAGGCTCTTCACCTCGGATGCGACGACGGCAAAGCCCTTGCCTGCCTCGCCGGCTCGCGCCGCCTCGATCGTCGCGTTCAGGGCCAGGAGGTTGGTCTGTGCCGCAATCGCCTGGATGAGCCCAATCACCTCGCCGATCTGTTCGGCACCATCCGCAAGCTTCTGCACCGTCGCATCGGTGCGCTTCGCCTCCTCGACCGCCTTGCTCGCGATCTCCGCGGAGTGAGCCACCTGGCGGCCGATCTCCTGGCTCGAGCTGGAGAGCTCCTCGGTCGCTGCCGCAACCGTCTCCACGTTGCTCGACGTCTCCTCCGACGCGGTGGCAACCGCGGAAGCCTGCTCCCGGCTCTGCTCTGCATTGCCGCTGAGAGTGCCAGCGGTGGCCTCCAGCTCGGTCGCAGCGGCCGAGAGCGCCTGCACGAGCTCGCCGACCTGGGTCTCGAAGGTGCCCGTCAGCGTTTCGATGCGGCCCGCGCGCTGCATTCGGGCTTCATTCATCCGCTGTTGCTCTTCCTCGAGCTGCCGCGCGGCCACCGCGTTGTCGCGGAACACCTCCACCGCCTTCGCCATTTCGCCGATCTCGTCGCGGCGGTCGGCGCCCGGAATGCCCTGGTCGAGCTGACCGGAGGCAAGGCGTGACATGACACCGGTGAGGGTCACGACGGGCCGCGCGATGGCGCGCCCGATCAGCATGTTGCTGCCGGCGACGAGCAGGAAAACGACCACGGCCGCAATCAGGAAACCGGACGTGGCCTGGCTCATCCTCGAGCGCATGGCCTCGAAAGTGTTGTGCCGGGCCTGGTTGCCCAGCTGCGCGACGCCGCCGAGCGCAGTTGCGACGTTTTGCCCCTGCGCCGTGGCGTCGTCCATGAAGATGAAGGCGTTGGCGACGTCGCCCCCCTTCAGGAGGTCGATGACGTCATCGACGGCTTTTCGCCACTTGCCGAGAGCTGCCGTCAGGGCGTCGAGCGAGCCGGGCTCGCTCACCTGCTGGAGGGCCGCAAGTGCCGCCGGGATGTCCGCGAACGCGCTTTGCACTTCGGCGTTGCGCTGCGCTCGCAGTTTTTCGTCCTTGCTGTTCGACGCGATGGCGATTGCGGCGTAGAGCGCACCGTTGGCACGGCCGATCGCCGTCTCGAGCCGGTCGACCCGCTCGACACGGACGAAGGCCGTGCCGTTCAGGAAGTCGACGTCCTTTTGCAGCGAAAGGAGAATGAGACAAGCTGATGCGACGATAATTGCAAGTGACAGCAGGGCGACGGCGGGCGAGATGGCAAGCTTGATTGCCATCCGCGCATTTGCGAGCCAGCTCATTCGCCCTGCTCCACGGTCGGGAGTTACTTGTAGTAGCCGACGGCGCAGACTTCGTCCTCGGCAAACTTTTGCGCGAGTGCGGTCTTCGCCTCGATCTGCTTCGTCACGGGGTTCGAGAACTTGTAGTCGACGGTGGCGACGCCCTTTGCCAGCGCCTCGTCGGTGACCTGCGGCGAGAACACCTTTCCTTCGGCGTCCTTGGCGGTATCGCCGGACTTGCCGATCAGCGGCGGGACCATGGTGTGAAGGGTGATGATGTGGTCCTTGTTCATGCACCAGAGATAAAGGTCACGATCGACATAGGGGCCGCTCTTGTTGGCAAAGTCCTTGAGCGCCGCCTCGCGCCCGACTTCCTTGTAATGCGCCAACGCCTTGGTCAGCAGCGCCTTGGCCTCGTCGGGCGTGCCCTTGTCGGCAGCCAGAACAGGCGAGGAAAGAACGGCCGCAGCCAGCGCGGCGACGATAGTCAGTTTCATGATGAGCCCCCTAACAAGATCGGTCACGCCATCAGCACTGGCGTTCCGTACATCGGACCAGTTGGACACCAAGCCCCTTAAACATTCATGGAGAGCCGCATCCGTCCGAATACGGCCGTACAAGTACGGATCATCTCGACACGCTCGGACGGTTGGTCCCGGGGTCCCTGATGGCGCCGTGCAGGGTTTTGGATGACCGCCGGCATCCCTGCGGGCATTGCATTTGCAGGGCCCGCGCGGCCATAATCACTGGGGGAATGGGGGCATCATGCTGCGGCTGCAATCGGCACTTGGCATTTTTGCATTGCTGCTGATCGCCTACGCGCTGGGCGAGAATCGCCGCGCGGTCTCGGTGCGCCAGGCCGCGGTCGGGCTCGCCGTCACCCTGCTCACCGCAATCGTTCTCCTCAAGCTGCCCGTCGTCGCCCATGCCTTCGGCGCCATCAACGACGCGGTCGGCGCGATCTCGGCGGCCTCGCGCGCCGGCTCCTCCTTCGTGTTCGGCTATGTCGGCGGCGGCGCCCTGCCGTTTGAATTGAAGGTGCCGGGCGCCGACTTCATCCTGGCGTTCCAGGCGCTGCCGATCGTGCTGGTGATGAGCGTGCTGACGACGCTGCTGTTCTACTGGCGCGTGCTGCCGCCGGTCGTGCGCGGCATGGCCTGGCTGCTGGAGCGCACGCTCGGCGTCGGCGGCGCGGTCGGGCTCTCAACCGCGGCCAACATCTTCCTCGGCATGGTCGAGGCGCCGCTGTTCGTCCGGCCATATCTGCCGCAGATGACCCGCAGCGAACTGTTCCTGGTGATGACGGGCGGCATGGCCGGCATCGCCGGCACGGTGCTGGTGCTCTATGCGACGCTCCTTGCTCCCATCATTCCCGATGCCGCCGCGCATTTCGTCATCGCCTCGGTGCTGGGCGCGCCGGCCGCGATCCTGGTCAGCCTGATCATGGTGCCGGAAACCTCCGACAAGCGCACCGGCGGCGCGCTGGAGGATCCGGAGATGGAAGTCTCCGGCACGATGGATGCGATCGTGAAGGGCACGGGCGCCGGCCTCGAGCTGCTGCTCAACATCGTCGCCATGCTGCTGGTGCTGGTGGCGCTGGTCTATCTCGTCAACGCCGTGCTCGGCCTGCTGCCGAATGTCGGCGGCGCCGCGATCTCGCTGCAGCGTTTGCTCGGCCTCGTGATGGCGCCGGTGTGCTGGCTGATGGGACTGCCCTGGGACCAGGCGGTGACGGCGGGCGCGCTGATGGGCACCAAGACCGTACTCAACGAGCTGATCGCCTATGTCGACTTCTCGAAGCTGCCACCCGACACGCTCGACCCGCGCTCGCGCCTGATCATGCTCTATGCGATGTGCGGCTTCGCCAATTTCGCCAGCCTCGGCATCATGATCGGCGGCCTAGGGGTGATGGCGCCGGAGCGACGCGACGAGATCAACGCGCTCGGGCTGAAGTCGATCGTATCAGGGACGCTGACGACCTGCCTGATGGGGGCGGTGGTGGGAGTGTTGAGTTAACTCTCTCCGCGCGTCATTGCGAGCAAAGCGAAGCAATCCAGAGATGCGTCCGCAGAGGCAGTCTGGATTGCTTCGTCGCACCAGCGTAATATTGCTTCGCAATTTTGTCGCGGGCTCCTCGCAATGACGACGAGCGAGAGTCTACTCCGTCACGCGCACAACTTCGTCTTCTCCAGGATGCGGCGCACCTCGCCGGCCTTGGCACGGCAGGACTCGGCCGCCATGGCCTTCGCCTCGCTGACCCGTCCCTGCGCGTTCAGCACCACCGCCAGCAAGCCCGGCGCCGAGTTGCGCACCGGCCCGCCCGCCATATCCGATGCCGCGAGCGACAAGGCGGTTCGCGCTTCCGCCTCGGCGGCAGCGAACTTCTGTTTTTCCATGAGGAAGATCGCACGGAACAGATGAGCGCGCGGGTCATTCGGGTAGCGGGTGACGAGATCGAGGGATTTGCTGAGAACCTCCTCACCATTGGCCGGCAGTTCGGAGGCGCGGATATACTGCCTGGCGTCGGCCATGTTGGAGGAATAATGCGCAGCGGCGAAGCCGGCGCAGAGCAGTGATCCGGCGAAGGCTGCCGGCAACGTCATGATCGCGCCCCGCGGCAGGTTCTCATAGGACCAGAAGGCGAGCCACGGCGTCATGGCAAGCGCGGCACCGGCCAGCGCACCACCTGCATGGGCATAATAGTCGGTGTTGCCGGAAGCTCCGAAGGCAAGCGGCAACAGTGCCGGAACGCCGAAGAAGAGCGACGTCTTCAGCCGCGACATTGTCTGAGCAGCGTCCGCTTCGGGGTCGAAGCTCGAGAGGAACAGCGCGGCAATGAGTCCGGTGATGGCGCCGGACGCGCCGACGCCCGGCACGCCATGCGCATTGCCCAGCAGCGAGCCGGCCTCTCCCGCAAGCGCACTGGCAACGAAGATCAGCGAGAACCAGCCGCGGCCGATCAGAGGCTCCAGCCGGACGCCGACGATGAACAGCGCGACGCAGTTGCCGAGCAGGTGCGACTGGCTGCCATGCAGGAGCGGCGCAAGGCCGATCCGCCACCACTCTCCCCTCCCAATGACCATGTCGTAGCTGGACGCGCCATAAGCGATCAGCGAGCGGACATCGAGCGAGCCGTCCCGCGCAATGTCGAGCGCGAGCGCACGTTGCAGCCAATAGATCAGGATCAGACCGAGGATCAGGCCAATGGTGAGGAAGGGAATATCGGCCAGCAGCTTGTTGCCGCGAAAAAAAGTTCCCTCTTCGGACGAGGGGTCGTCACGGTCGCGCGTGACCGCCGGAGCGACCGGCGCGGAGACAGGTTGAAACGATGCCCTCGAGGTTGGCGCCACGGCGCCACGTCGACCAAAAGTCGCCATGAAAGCGTTCCCGCGTGTTCACAGCCTGGAGTTGACACGAGGGTTGTTTTCGACTGGTTAGCGCCCGTGCGGCGGGGCGGCTGAAATCGTCCGAGCAGTAACGGTCCGGTTTCCCGGATCGTGTGCATTTTAGTGATCGCCCCGGAACGACAGCGGGAGCCGTCATTGCGAGCGAAGCGAAGCAATCCGGATCATCTCCGCGGAGGGACTCTGGATTGCTTCGTCGCAAGTGCTCCTCGCAATGACGAAGGAGGGAGCGCCTACGCCTTCAACTCCACCGTCTTGAACTCCGCCGGCAAGATCACCTCCAGCAGCTCGACGTCGTCGGAGTAATCCAAAATCATGTGCTTGATCTTCGGCGGCTGGGTCCAGGCGCTGCCTTCCGTCATCAGGGTCTCGCCCTGCCCGTCCATGTACGTCTTCACCCAGCCATTGAGCACGTAGACCATCTGGAATTCGACATCGTGGTAATGCAGCTTCGAGACCTCCGCGGGATCGCAGGGGCCCTGCAGGCGGATCACGTGCGCCTGGGCGAGTCCGTGGGTTGCGTCGGCAATGCCGAGGTCGCGGTATTTTGCGTAGGCGCGCAGGCCATCGGCCTTGAAATCTTGTTCGCGATGGTGACTGACGGCGATGCGCTGCTTGGGCCGCACGGGTTTTTTGGCGGATGATCTGGCAGGCGCCGCCTTCGCCTTAACCGCCTTGCGCGCGGCGGACCGCGCCACGGCCTTGTTGCCGCTCCACTTCTTCCGCACTGCGGACTGCGCCGCGCTGCGCGACTTCACCTTCCTGGCCATAGGCCGCCTCCCCAGTTGTTATGGGGGAAGGCTAGCACGGAACGAGGTATCGTAGGGTGGGTAAAGCGGAAACGTACCCACGCAACGAATTGTTCGCTCGCGTCAATGCAGCCGGAACACGCCGTCCACGGCGCGCAACTCTGCCGGCTTGATCAGCTTGGAATGCGCCACCGTCACCGAGAACAGCGGTCCCTCGAGCTTCTCCTGCCAGAACGCCAGGAAGTCGGTCAGCGCCGGGAATTTCGGAAACAGATCGTAGTTCTGCCAGACATAGGTCTGCAGCAGCGAGGGATGATCCGGCATCCGGTAGAGAATTTGCGCCGTCGTCAGCCCGTAACCCAGCACCTGTTTCCGGAAGTCGTCGGAAACAACTCCAACCCGCGAGACCATGCCAACCTCCTTTGCAGGAGCGCATATTCAGGGGGTGGCTTCGGTTCCCCGGGGAGCCACCCGGTGGAGATGCGCTCACATGAGAGAAATGTGACGCAAACTGACAATCCATCTCAAGCCCAAAAGTTTAACAAGCTGTTGAAATTCAATGCGTTAGCAGCAGAGCGCGCCCCGTGCTAATACGGGGTCGCCGGTCCGGTTAACCGTCGTGAAGGGAATCTGGCAGTCCGCGCTTCCGGCTGCCAATTTTTCTGCTAGAAGCCCTTGCCCCCGCAAATTTCCTGCCTTATCTCAGCTTCGCCTGTGCTAGCACTCGCGGGCTCCGATTGCTAACAATCCAAAAATCATCAACTCGTGCAACTGCTTAGGAGGACTGCATGAAATTCCGTCCGCTTCACGACCGCGTCGTGGTCAAGCGCATCGACGCAGAAGAGAAGACCGCTGGCGGCATCATCATTCCCGACACTGCCAAGGAAAAGCCCTCCCAGGGCGAAGTCGTCGCCGTCGGCCCCGGTGGCCGCGACGAAGCCGGCAAGCTGATCCCGATCGACCTGAAGGTCGGCGACCGCGTGCTGTTCGGCAAGTGGTCCGGCACCGAAGTCAAGATCGACGGCGTCGATCTCTTGATCATGAAGGAAAGCGACATCATGGGCGTCCTCGACGTCCCCGCTTCCAAGAAGAAGGCGGCCTAAAAGCCCCTCTCTCCCTCCAGCTCAACATCTCAAGGAAAATTCCAGATGGCAGCCAAAGAAGTCAAATTCTCGGTTGAAGCGCGCGACAAGATGCTGCGCGGCGTCGACATTCTCGCCAACGCGGTGAAGGTCACGCTCGGTCCGAAGGGCCGCAACGTCGTGCTCGACAAGTCGTTCGGCGCTCCCCGCATCACCAAGGACGGCGTCACCGTCGCCAAGGAGATCGAGCTCGACGACAAGTTCGAGAACATGGGCGCCCAGATGGTGCGCGAAGTCGCCTCCAAGTCCGCTGACGCGGCCGGCGACGGCACCACCACCGCGACCGTGCTCGCGGCCGCGATCGTGAAGGAAGGCGCCAAGTCGGTCGCCGCCGGCATGAACCCGATGGACCTCAAGCGCGGTATCGACCTCGCGGTCGAAGCCGTCGTCGCCGACCTCGAGAAGAACTCGAAGAAGGTCACCTCCAACGACGAGATCGCCCAGGTCGGCACCATTTCCGCCAACGGCGATGCCGAGATCGGCAAGTTCCTCTCCGACGCCATGAAGAAGGTCGGCAACGAGGGCGTCATCACCGTCGAGGAAGCCAAGTCGCTCGAGACCGAGCTCGACGTGGTCGAGGGCATGCAGTTCGACCGCGGCTACATCTCGCCCTACTTCGTCACCAACGCCGACAAGATGCGCGTTGAGATGGACGACGCCTACATCCTCATCAACGAGAAGAAGCTCTCCTCGCTGAACGAGCTGCTGCCGCTGCTCGAGGCCGTGGTGCAGACCGGCAAGCCGCTGGTCATCGTCGCCGAGGACGTCGAAGGCGAGGCGCTCGCGACCCTGGTCGTGAACCGTCTGCGCGGCGGCCTGAAGGTCGCGGCCGTCAAGGCTCCGGGCTTCGGCGATCGCCGCAAGGCCATGCTGCAGGACATCGCGATCCTGACCGGCGGCCAGGCGATCTCGGAAGATCTCGGCATCAAGCTCGAGAACGTCACGCTCAACATGCTCGGTCGCGCCAAGAAGGTGATGATCGACAAGGAGAACACCACGATCGTCAACGGCGCCGGCAAGAAGGCCGACATCGAGGCCCGCGTGGCCCAGATCAAGGCGCAGATCGAGGAGACCACCTCGGACTACGACCGCGAGAAGCTCCAGGAGCGTCTTGCCAAGCTCGCCGGCGGCGTCGCGGTGATCCGCGTCGGCGGCGCGACCGAGGTCGAGGTGAAGGAGCGCAAGGATCGCGTTGATGACGCGATGCATGCGACCCGCGCCGCGGTCGAGGAAGGCATCGTCCCGGGCGGCGGCGTCGCCCTGCTCCGTGCCTCCGAGCAGCTCAAGGGCCTGCGCACCAAGAACGACGACCAGAAGACCGGCGTCGAGATCGTGCGCAAGGCGCTGTCGGCTCCCGCTCGCCAGATCGCGATCAACGCCGGTGAAGACGGCTCGGTGATCGTCGGCAAGATCCTGGAGAACAAGACCTACACCTACGGCTTCGACTCCCAGACCGGCGAATATGCCGACCTCGTCAAGAAGGGCATCATCGACCCGACCAAGGTGGTCCGCACCGCGATCCAGAACGCTGCCTCCGTGGCCGCGCTGCTGATCACCACGGAAGCCATGGTCGCCGAGCTGCCCAAGAAGGGCGGCGCCGGCCCGGCGATGCCCCCCGGCGGCGGCATGGGCGGCATGGACTTCTAAGGTCCGGCTACCTCGATAACCACGAAACCCCGGCAGCGATGCCGGGGTTTTTGTTTGAGCGATGCTTGACGTGATACGTATCGCGTACTATTTTTATTCATGATCATCGGTTTCGGTGACAAGGCGACTGAGCAACTCTGGCACGGCGAGCATGTCCGCGCCTTCGCCTCCTTCGCCAAGGCCGCGCTGTTGAAGCTCGACCTGCTAGCGACGGCGACAACGCTCGCCGACCTGAACGTACCGCCGGGCAATCGGCTGGAGGCGTTGAAGGGTGACCGCAAGGGCCAGCACTCGATCCGGATCAACCAGCAATGGCGGATCTGCTTCGTGTGGACGCAAAACGGTCCGGACCGGGTCGAGATCGTGGACTCTCACTAGGAGAAACCGAATGCTGCCGAAGAACCGCGTTACCACGCATCCGGGAGAGATTTTGAACGAGGAATTTCTGAAGCCGCTCGGCATGTCTGCGAGGGCGCTGGCGCAGGCGCTTCATGTGCCGTCAAACCGCATCACCGCCATCGTCAATGGCCAGCGTGCGGTGACCGGCGACACCGCGCTGCGACTGGCCCACTACTTCGGCACGTCAGCGGAGATGTGGATCAATCTGCAGGCAATGCATGATCTCTCCCGCGCCAATGCCGAGGCGGGGGCGGCCATCAGGCGCGACGTCAAACGACGGGTGGCATGACGGGCTCGATGCAGGCCTTCTTCGACGAGCCGCCGTCCACGAGCGCTCGGTGGATCGATTTGTATCCACAAACCGCAGTCTGAGCTGCTGATCAATGGAGTCTCAGATGCGCGATTGCGCATCGTAGCTCGCGCCTCCGCCTTCGCTCCTCGAGCTAAGGGCGGACAAGTCGGGCGTCCCCATTGCGCCCTTGCGCAATGAGGATGACGGCGATGGAACGCGTGACGCAGCCTTCACCACACCTTCCCCATCCGGTCCGTGCGCAGTTCGCCCTCCTCGTCCAGCGACCAGAAGATCCGCACCGCCTTGCCGACGAGATTGTCCATTGGCACGAAGCCGACGGCACCCGCCGCGCGGCTGTCGGTGGAGTTGTCGCGGTTGTCCCCGAGCACGAAGAAATGACCCGGCGGTACCGTGTAGACGTTGGTGTTGTCGTAGAAGCCGTTGTCGACGCAGTCGTAGGTCACGTAGCTCGCGCCGTTCGGCAGCGTTTCGCGCCAGCGCTTGACCTTGGCGCCAGCGTCGAGGCCACAAGAGGCGCCGGCCGACAGCTCCTTGAGCGGGACCCGCGTCACCGGGCGGTCATTGAGGATGAGCTGCCCCTGCCGCATCTGGATGCGATCACCGGGCAATCCGACCACGCGCTTGATGTAGTCGACCGACGTATCCTTGGGCAGGCGAAACACGACGACGTCGCCACGCTCCGGCTCGGCGGCGAAGACGCGGCCCGACATCCAGGACGGCGCGAAAGGAAACGAGTAGCGGCTGTAGCCATAGGCATATTTCGCGACAAGCACGTAGTCGCCGATCATCAGCGTCGGGACCATCGACGTGGAGGGAATGTTGAACGGCTGATAGAGGAAGAAGCGGACCAGGAACGGCGGCGACCACAACACGGGGATCAGGAGGACGAGGATGACGATCGCCTTCCATTCCCGCGACTGCGCCGACGACGGCCGGATGGCTTCCTGAAGACTGGTCATGCGCCTGCCCGATCAAGACTGCGATTGTCGCAGGATTGCGCAACCTGCGCGCGCGTGCAATCCCGTACGCCTTGGTCGCGGAGCACGTGAATCGGGTTCACGTGCGGCCCGGCGGGCATCAGCCCTGCGCAAAATCCCGGAAGCATTGCCGCACCCAGGCGATGGTGAGGCGCGTCGCCGGATCGCGCTTGAGGTGGTTCTGCACCAGCAGCCAGGCATCACGGCGCCTCGGCAAAAGGGTGGCGCGCAGATCGCGGTCGGCGAGCAACGCGCCGCAACTCGGTTCGGGCAGCACGCCGACCGCCTGGCGCGACTGGATCATTGTCCGGATGATGCGGATGTTGTCGGTGATGCAGCGCACGTTCTTCAATCGCTTCGCCCGCAGGAATTGGGCCTCGGGAATGCCGTCGAGCTCGTCCGGATAGACACAGGCGACCGGCTCGCCGCCGCCGCGGTCGGCAGGCTCGAAGAAATACAGCCTGATCTCGCCGAGCTTGGAGATGGTGAAGTCGCCCTTCTCCGGCTTGCGCAGGCGGATGGCGAGGTCGGCCTGCCAGCGCGAGAACTTGACGTTGCCGCTGGAGGTCAGGAATTGCAGCGTCAGGCCCGGGTTGTCGCGCAGGAAGGTGCTCGCATGCGGCGCCAGCAGCTCTTCGGCGACCGCGTTGGTCGAGGCGATGCGCAAATGGCCGACCGGGCCGGGCTGGCTCTCACCGAGACGATCGATCGCCGCGACATGGGCGGCCATCGCACCGACATGCTCGAGCACCGCCTCGCAATGCCGCGTCGGCCGGCGCATGCCGTCGACCGCGTCGAACAGGGGCACGCCGAGATCGCGCTGGATGCGCGCCAGCCTGCGGCCGACGGTGGTCTCGTCGATGCGCAGCCGCGCGCTGGCGCCGGCATAGGTGCCCTCGTCCCTCACCGCGGCGATGATGCGCAGATCGTCCCAGTTCATCGTGGGCGTAAGCCTAGCAGGCCGGCCTCCATCCTGCAAATTTGCAGCCACCTGCTGCAATAGTCCTGCACATTGGCAGGCCGCCGCCGCGCTAAGGTCGCCTCATCCGAGACTTCCAGGAAGGCCTGACCCAGCATGACCGCTCCAAAGACCCTGCTCGAACTCGCCGGCGCCGATCTCAATCCGCCAAAACTGTCCGAGGCCTGCCTCGTGCTGATCGACATTCAGAACGAATATCGCACCGGCCCGCTGGCGCTGCCGGACGCAGACCGCGCGATCGCCGCGACCGCTGGCCTGCTCGCCCGCGCAAGACAAGGCGGCGCCGCGATCTTCCACGTCGCACACAAGGGCCGCGCCGGCGGCCTGTTCGACCGCGAGGCCGAGCGCGGCGCGATCGTGGACAGCCTGGCGCCGCTTGTTGGCGAACGGGTGATCGAGAAGGGCTTGCCCAACGCCTTCGCCGGCACCGATTTGCAGGCGCTGATCGCCGCGACCGGGCGCAAGAACATCGTGCTGGCGGGGTTCATGACCCACATGTGCGTGAGCTCGACGGCGCGCGCCGCGCTCGACCTTGGCTTGCGCACCACCATCGCGGCCGATGCCTGCGCCAGCCGCGACCTGCCCGACGGGCGCGGCGGCACGCTTGCGGCGCGGACCATTCAGAAGGTCGCGCTGGCCGAGCTGTCGGACCGCTTCGCGATCATCACGCAGACCGGCGCATTAAACTGAACAACGCGGAGCGAACCACATGCTGCAGCTCTATTTCTCGCCGCTGGCCTGCTCGCTGTCGAGCCGCATCGCGCTGATGGAGGCGGGCCTTCAGGCCCGCTACCGCCAGGTCAATCTCTGGACCAAGACGCGCGTCGAGGACGACGGCGATTTTCGCGCCGTCGCGCCGAAGGGCGCGGTGCCGGTGCTGGTGCTGGAGAACGGCGAGCACCTCACCGAGAGCGCCGCGGTGCTGCAATACATCGCAGACCTCAGGCCCGAAGCGGGCCTTGCGCCGCGCTTCGGCGATCCCGACCGCTATCGCCTGCAGGAATGGCTGAGCTTCATCGGCGCCGAGATCCACAAGGCGTTCCTGTTCCCGACCTTCTGGTACAAGGACGACGGCTCGCTGGCCAAGCCGCGCGCGCGGATCACGCAGACATTGTCGGTGCCGTCAGCGCATCTTGCGGACAGGGAATTCCTCGTCGGGAGCAGGTTCACGATCGCGGATGCCCACCTCGCCTGGGCCTTGCTGCTGCTCCGGCCTGCAGGTGTCGACATCGCCCAGTTTCCGCCGATCGCCTCATATCTCGAGCGCATGCAGGCGCGTCCCGCAGTGAAGGAAGCGATCGCAACGGAGATGGCGCTGCGCAAGGCCGTCGCGGCCTAAAGCATGATCCGGAAAAGTGCGAAGCGGTTTTCCGAAAAGATCATGCTTGAACAACAACCTGAAGCGCGATGACTCATCGCGCTTCAGGCGCGGATCACTCGACCCGCGCCAGCACCGCGAGCTTGCGGATGCCCTTGTTGCGGTAGGCGTCGAGGAACGCGTAATAGTCCTTGAACGACACGCAGCCGTTGGAATCGCCGTTCGGCCCGAGCATGAAGGTGTGGGCGAGCAGGCCGTCGCGGCCGTAGATCGCGCTCTCGCCGCCGATCGGGGTGAGGCGCAGCGCCGGCACGCCGTGGAACAGCGCCTCGCGCGGCTTCAGCGTGTAGATGTGCGGCGGTGTCACGCCGCGCATGCGCTGGCGCTGCGAGCGCGGATCGTCGAGATTGGAGCCGAGGCCGGAATGCGCCTCGAGCCTGGTGCCGTCGGGCAGGTAAACCGTCCTGGCGGTGATGTCGTAGACCGCGGTGTCGCGCTCATAGGGCGGCGCGCCGCCGAACATCGGGTTCTGTTCCTTCGGCGCAATGGCGGCGGTGATGCTGGCGTCGGCCGAGGCATAGGCGAGCAGCCCGCCGGACGGCTCGCGCTTGCCCCAGAGTTTGTCCACCATCGACTGGCGCGGTCCGGTGATCGACATCACCGCGGCCTTGGCGCGGTCGGTGAAGGATTTCGATTTCGCTTCGGGCGCCGGCACGATCGTGGCCGGGTCGGCCGAAGCCATCTGCACCGGGGCCTCCGTGCGCTTCGCCTTGGCGGCGTCGGCAATTTTGGCAGCGGCCGGCTTCAGCACCTCGGCGACCTTCGCGATCACGCTTGGCTTCGGCGCGTCCTTGACCTCGGCAACCCTGGCGGCCGGCGCGGCGCTCGCCGCGTTCGATTCCACGCCCTGCGTCGCAGCCGCTGCAAAACGCTCGTTGAACGCCTCGCGCGAAATCGGCGCGGCCACCTGCAGCCGGTCGGGCAGCAGCGCAAAGGTTTCCCGGACGGCCGCCCCCGCCTCGCGCAACGCGACCTTGGGCGCGCGCTTGATCACGGGCTCGTCGTAACCGATGCTGCCGACGGTCGGATAGACGCTCGAACCGAGGATGTTGCTGTAGACGGTCCAGCCGGCGCCGAGCACGGCGCAGCCGATCGCCGCGGCGGCGAGCGCATTTTGAGTGGTCATTTTCCGGGAAGATTTCCGCGAAGATTTTTTGAACTGCAGTGCCGCGTTACTCTGCGCAGCGATACTCGTACTCATTCGCCTTGCGTCCAGGACGGTGTCACTCAGTCCCCCTTCGAAGTGCCGCTGGTCACGTTTCCGGAACTGCATCTCGCAGAGGGTCGGAGCGTCATTAAGGCGACTTTTAGTTAAATGCGGATTAAGTTCGGGCCAATCTGAGGCAACGCGTTAACGCTGTCCCAAATCGAGAATAAACCCGCAGAATTACGGACTTAGTCGAAGCTGTTAACCATGTTTCGAGGCCGATTCAGCAGCGGATTCGAGGCCTCGCCGGCGCCGTTCCTTCACGCATCCAACCACGTCTTTTTCGTGGTCTTCGAATCGCCTCGACCCTAGCCTTCGGGCATTGCGCGAGGCTGGCGTGCGCCGCGCACGCGATGCCGCTGCCCGCAGGCGGCGATCGAGAATGCCGCCTGACCGAAAGTTGATCGTGAGCGGTCTGGAAATGGAGAGCGCGGCAAAATAGCTGGCTTCCAGCAGCCTCCGGCTGTGATACGGTACCGTATCAACATCGGCTCGATCTTGATATTGTGCCGCGCGTTGTGATGGAGGCTGGCATGGGACGGGTTGCTTGCGCCGGAATTTTCGCCCTCGCCTGCTCGTTTCTTCTGATGGGACCCGCCGCCGCACAGACTGCCGCGGGCTGCACGCCGTCTCCGGCGGGCGCCGGCGCGCAATCCTGGCGCTGCGACAACGGCATCACCATCGTTGCCGAAAATGGCGCCCGATTTGAACTTAAGGACGCCAACCGCGACGGACATATTGATGCCGTCGAGCTGAGCAGCAAGGCCCTGCTGATCGAGGTTCCCAAAAGGTCCGGCGGCACCCGGTTCAAGGTGTTCACGCCGCAGGCGATCGCCGCGGTGCGCGGCACGCGCTGGGCGGTCGACGTCGCCGAGACCAAGACCTCGGTGTTCGTCGCCGATGGCCGGGTCGGCGTGAACCGCAGGACGGGCGGAAACGCCGTTGCGCTCGGGCCCGGTGACGGCGTCGACGTCGAGGCGACTGGCAAGCTCGAGGTCAAGCGCTGGGGCCAGCCCCGCATCGACGCCCTGATGGCGAGACTCGGGCAATAGGATAGCGGCAAGCAGTACGATTTGATGAAGAGCCGACGCGTTCAGATCCTGGTGGTCCTGGTCCTCACCGCGTTGTGGGGGGCCGGCATCTATGCCGGCTACGCCCATGGCAATCTGCGCTTTCTCGATCGCCTGGAGGCGACGCTCACGGACCTGCGGACGCTCGCCCGCGGCGCGCAACGGCCGCCCGATCTCGTCACCATCGTGGCGATCGACGATACCGTGGTGAAACGCGGCGGCACCTATCCGATGCCACGCGCCGATCTCGCCCGTGTCGTCGACACCATCGTGCAGTTCAAGCCGAAGGTCGTCGCGATCGATCTTCTCCTGGTCGATCGCAGCGCCGCGATCGGCGACGCCACGCTCGCCCAGACGCTCGCGACCGGCCCGATGGTGCTGGCGGCCGCCGCGATCTTCCCGGGCGCCAGCGAAACCGTGGCGCCGTCAAGCCAGGGTCCGCTCGCCGTGCTGCCCCGGGCGGAGCGCTTCCTGCTGCCGCTGCCGGCGTTCGCCGATCACGCCGATGTCGGCATCGTCAACGTCGCGACGGGGCAGTCGGGATCTCCCCTCTCGGTCCCGATGCTGTTCCGCACCGACGACAAGGTCGAGCTGTCGTTCCCGCTGCGGGTGGCGAGCCGCGCGCTCGACAAGCCTCTGACGATCGCCCCCGACCGCCTCATGCTCGGCGACCGCCAGGTCGCCACCGACACCGATTTCGCGCTGCCGATCACCTATTACGGGCCGCGCCGCACCATCCGCACCGTGAGCGCGCAGAGCATTTTTGACGGCAACCTCGATCGCGCCGCGATCGAGAACCGGATCGTCGTGATCGGCGCCTCGGTGGCCGGCGGCGGCGATTTCTTCCCGACGCCGTTCGATTCATTGATGCCGGGCGTCGAGGTGGTCTCGACTGCGATCACCCATCTCATCGCCGGCGACGGCATTGTGCGCGACCGCAGGGTTCACATTGCCGATGCGCTGACCGCGATCCTGCTGCCGCTCCTGCTGGTGGGATTGCTCGCCTGGCAGCGCAGCGCGATCGGCCTGCTCGCCGCGGCCACGGTGATGATCGGCTGGGCCGCGCTCAATCTGTACGCCTTCACGCACGGCATCTGGCTGAACGCTGCGACCACGCTGGCCGCCGCGGTGCCGCCGGTCGCAGTGTTCGCCGGCGTGCAATTGTGGGCGGGCGGCCGCCGCACGGAGTATCTCGCGGCCAGGAGCCGCTCGCTCGCGCAATTCCAGGCGCCCGCCGTGCAGGAATGGCTGGCGCGCGATCCGGATTTCCTGGCAAGGCCGGTCCGGCAGGACGCGTCCGTGATCTTCATCGACCTCTCCGGCTTCACGGCGCTGAGCGAGCGCACCGATCCGGATGCGCTGCGCGATCTGCTGAAGGCCTTTCACGCGCTGATCGACAAGGCGGCGATCGACAATGGCGGCATCATCACCGGCTTCCTCGGCGACGGCGCCATGATCCTGTTCGGCCTGCCCGGCGCGATGCCCGATGACGGCACGCGTGCGCTTCAGTGCGCCATCGACCTGCATCGTAGCGTCGATCGCTGGATTGCGGCGCTGCCGTCAGCGATCCGTGGTCAGCTCGGCTTCAAGATCGGCGCGCATTGCGGGCCGATCGTCGCCTCGCGCCTCGGCGGCAGCCACCAGCACATCACCGCAACCGGCGACACCGTGAACGTGGCGAGCCGGCTGATGGAGGTCGCCGCCCAGAACGACGTGCGGCTTGCGCTCAGCGATGCGCTGCTCGTTGCCGCCGACTATCTCGGCGATCCCGACAGCACGCTGAGAGGTCCGATCGACACGCCGGTTCGTGGCCGCTCCGGCACCGTCGCCGTCTGGTTCTGGCGTGATGAAAGCAGCCCTGGCCAGGCCGCTCCGGCGGCCGAGCTGATGGGCTGACGCCGCTCCCCTCGGCCCGTAAGACCACGGCATTCCCAAAGCATTGCAGCCATCATTGCGGCGACGGTACTTGCTTGCCGAGCGTCACGTTCGACACGCGCGCGAAATCGCGAACAACAGCTTGCGCGAGGCTTGCCTCCTACAGCCGCCATCCCGGCTCACGCGTTGCAATTCGTTCGAATCAAGATCAGGGTGACGCTTCGCTTGGCAATTTTCGGGAAAGCAAAACTCCCATGGCAGAAGGGCAGATTTTGGACGCCAAGATTTTGGACGCCAAGAACTTGGAAGCCAAGATTTTGGAAGCCAAGACGGATGCCGTCCTGGACCCCAAGACCAACGCTTTCCTGGAAAGTTTCGTCACCGGCCCGCTCAAGGATGCGATCGTGCTGCTCGCTGCGAAAAGAGCCATGCTCCGTGAGGACATCGGCGAGTTGCAGACCCTGGCACTCGGCTCGTCGCATGGCGACCATGGCTTCGATCCGCAGTACTGCCGCGGCTCGTTCAATCTCTGCAGCAGAACGCAGGACCTGAAGCATTCCTATGCGCTGTACGAAACGATCAGCAGGCAGGCGCCGCGCCTAAAGAACGTCGTCGTTTTCTACTCGGTGTTTTCGGCCGGCTTCTTCATGGAAAACACCCGGTCGGAAAAGATCCTCTCGCCTGCCCTCAATGGATTGTTTTCTCTGGGGCTGAAATTCGAGGACGAGCGTTTCGCCACGCTCTCGGACCAGATCCAGGACGCCTTCGCCGATTTCGCGATCCAGATGGACGGAAGGCACGGGTTCCTCCCCAAATGGGTGCAGATCGTGATTCCGGATAGTTACGGGGCGGCGCGCCGGGTGAGCGATCACCTCAAGTGGACGAACAGTGACGCCAACCAGTACCTGATCAAAATCATCCGGCTCGCCAGGCAACTGAACCATAACCTTTGCATCGTCATTCCCCCGGTTCGCTCCGACTATCGGAACGCCGTCGGCATCGGCTCCGACAAGCTGTTCCGGGAGTTGCTGGACATCTGCGGGGAATTCCAACTCGGCAACATGCTGAACTGTTACGACGGCGCTGGATTCCCGGACGAGCATTTTGGTGACTTCGACCACCTTTTGCCGGACGGGACCGGGCCAAGGCTCTTGACACGGGCAATCGAGGCGAAACTCCGTTCGGCGCGACCATGAGAGTCCTGATCGTTGGCGCAACCTCGTCGTTGGCACAGACGCTCATTCCGCTTCTTTGCGGAAGTTGCGACGTGCTGACCGCCGGGCGCAGCGGTTGCGCGATCGAACTGGACTTGGCCTCGCCCCACATCGAAATTCCCGCCGGGATCGACTGCGTCGTCAACATGGCCGCAGCGTTCGGGGGCAAGACCTTTTCGGACAGCCTGCAGGCGATGAACGTCAACGTGCTCGGCCTGATGAAGCTCTGTCATGCCAGCGCAAAGGCAGGCGCGAAGCATCTCGTGCACGTCTCCAGCATCTTTTCGGACCTTGCGAGCGATTCCCCGTTCTTCGGAGCCTACGCGCTGTCCAAGCGTCACTCCGAGGACGTCGCGCAGTATTGCGCCAGGGAATTCCGGCTGCCGGTCGCGGTGCTGAAACCTTCCCAGATCTATGGTGTGGGGGAGCGGTTTCGCAAACACCAGCCGTTCCTGTACGCCATCATAGACAAGGCAGAGCGGAATGAGGACATAGATCTCTTTGGCTCGAATGATCCCCTGAGAAACTTCATTCATGTGCAGGACGTCGCCAGGATCGTCTCGGCCGCCATCGCGATGAGGATCGAAGGCGCCTATCCTTGCGTCAATCCCTGCAACGTCAGCTATTCCCAGATTGCGGCAGCGGCTATTTCCGCCTTTGACAGCAGGAGCAGGGTCCGCTTCCTGAAGGACAAGCCCGACATCCCAAGCAATGGCTTTGCTTGTGATGAGACGCTATTCCGGCTGGTGGACTGCTTTCCCCGCATCACCATGGCACAGGGAATGCAGATGGAAGCGGCTCATCGAGGGCGGGTGTCGTGACAACGGTCCTGGTTTCCGGCGCGCACGGGATCATCGGCTACGGCATCCTGCGCTCGCTGCGAATGTCGAAGCGGCCGATGAAGCTGATCGGGACCTCGCTCTATACCGACTCGGTGGCGCCGGCATTTTGCGACGTCTTCGAAGCGGTGCCCAGAACCGATGCGGACGGCTATCTCGACGGCCTTCTCGCGCTGCTGCGCAAGCATCGCGTCGACGTGGCGATCCCCGGCATCGACGCGGACATGTACAAATGGGCGGACCACGCCGCTGCAATCGAACAGACCGGCGCCAAGGCCGTTCTCAATTCGCGCGATCTGATTTCCAGATGCGCGGACAAATGGGACTTCTATCAACGGCAGCTCGAACTGAGCCTGCCCTATGCCATTCCGAGCTATCTGGAGATGGACTTCGATCTCCTCAAGGAAACATGCGGCCTGCCGTTCCTGCTGAAGCCGCGCCGGGGCTTTGGATCCAAGGGCATCGTGCGAGTTGGGACGGCGCAGCAGTTTGCCGAGATCGATCCCGCGACGCGTGCGTCCCTCATGGCCCAACCCATCGTCGGGCGCGACGACGAGGAATTCACAGTATCGGCATTTTGCGATGGCCGCGGCGGCTACTCGGCCAGCATGGCGCTTCGGCGAAAGCTCTCCAGCAACGGGTTCACCGAAAAAGCGGAAGTCGTCAACGAGGCGGATTTCGCCGAAGCGGTTCGGAATTTGTGCGCGGCGTTTTGTCCGATCGGGCCGACCAACTTTCAGTTCCGCAAGGCCGACCAGGGCCTGAAATTGCTCGAGATCAATCCGAGGATTTCGTCAGCCACGTCGATCCGCGCCGCCTTTGGCTATAACGAGGCCCTGATGGCGGTCGAGCTGGCGCTCGAGAACCGGATGCCGGCCCAGCCGAACATCGGCCGTGGCAGAGCCGTCCGCTATACGGAGGATTTCGTCTTCCATGACGATCGCGTTCATCTCTGACATCCACGGAAATTTCGAGGCGCTCAAGGCGGTCCTCGCCGAGATCGATCGCATGCGCGTCAGCGAGATCGTGTGCGTCGGTGACGTGGTAGGATACTATTCGCAAGTCAACGAATGCTGCGAGGAACTGAGACGGCGCGGCGTCCAAAGCGTTCTTGGCAACCACGACTGGTACCTGGGCTACGGCGGCTATTGCACCAGATCGAAAAGCGTCAACGAATGTCTGGCCTATCAGAGGAAGGTGATCACCTCCGACAATCTGGATTGGCTTAAGACCTTTCGCGTGCATATGCAGGTGGGCAATGCCCAGATCGTGCACGGCGGATGGGAAGACCCGATCGACGAGTACCTGAGGGCGCCTACCGCCGAGTATTTCGAGCGGCTGCAGGGCCAGGTTTTCGTGAGTGGTCATACCCACGTGCAAAGCCTGCATCGCTTCGGCGAAAGGACCTATTGCAATCCGGGGTCGGTCGGACAGCCGCGCGACGGTGATCCGCGGGCGGCATTCGCGACGTTCGACGGCAAGACCTTCGCGTTGCATCGCGTCGAATACAACATGCAGAGGGTATTCGACCTGATGGAAGCCGCGGGATTCAACGACTACTACTATGGCGGACTGAAGACCGGCGCGAATCGGCTCAGGCGTCTCGAGGAGTGAGATCAGACCATGCTGCAATGGGAAAAGCTCGGAAAGATCTTCGATCCCCGCGACCACAGGGATCACCCCTGGATGCGCGAGTTCGCACAGTCTCCGAGCACGCTGATCTTCGACGACTTTGTCCGGGTCTATTTTTGCGCGCGGCCCGCGCCGGACGCGATGGGCCAGTATGTCAGCTACATCGCGTTCATCGATCTGGACCGCAAGAACCTCTCGCGCGTGCTTCGCGTCTGCGACAAGCCGGTGCTGGAGCTCGGCGGCTACGGGACTTTCGATGAATTCGGAACCAATCCTGTCTCGGTGATCCCTTACGGGAACCAGATCCGCGCCTATTATGCGGGATGGACGCGATGCGAGTCGGTCCGGTTCAATGCCGCGATCGGCATTGCCGTCAGCAGCAACAATGGCGAAACCTTCGAGAGAATCGGCGAAGGCCCGGTCATGTCCTACACCCCGCATGAACCGTTCCTGCTGGGAAGCCCGCGAGTTCGACGATTCAACGGCACCTGGTATCTCTGGTACGCCGCGGGCACGCATTGGATCAAGTCGCCGAGCAGGACCGAGCCGATCATCAAGATCCGCATGGCCACCTCCTCCGACGGATTGAACTGGCAAAGGGACGGCGTCAACCAGATCGAGGACCGGCTGGGTGAAGAGGAATGCCAGGCGGGCGCCGACGTCATCGAGCGCGCCGGCCGCTTTCACATGTTCTTCTCCTATCGGCAAAGCCAGGACTACAAGGGCAAGGACGGCGGATATCGCATCGGCTACGCCGTTTCGGACGATCTGGTGAACTGGAAACGGAATGACGAGCTCGCGGGCATGGACGTTTCCGCCGAGGGCTGGGATTCCGAAATGGCGAACTACGGCCACGTGTTCAGCCTGGATGGCGAGACTTACATGATCTATCAGGGGAACGAAATGGGCCGCACAGGCATCGGCCTGGCGCGCCTGCAAAACTGTCCGGATTGGTTCAAGCCATGAAGTGGAAGAAGCTCGGGAAGATCTTTGACCCCACTCAGCACAAGCTGCCAAACAATTGTTTGGAGTTTGCCCAGTCGCCGCAGACCCTCGTTCTGAAGGATCGCGTCCGCGTTTATTTCTCGACGCGTTGCCGCGACCAGGTCGGGAAATATCTCAGCCACGTCGCCTACGTCGATTTCACCAAGGACATGCGCGGGATTATCGATGTCTGCGATCACACGGTAATAGAACTGGGAGGGCTCGGCGCCTTCGACGAGCATGGGATTTTTCCTATGCATGTCTTCGACGACGGCGACAGGGTGCTGGGATTCACCACGGGCTTCAACCGAAAGCTCTCGGTCGGCGTGGATTCGGCGATCGGCCTTGCCATCAGCAACGACGGCGGACTGACGTTTCAAAAATACGGAACGGGGCCGATCATGGCCGCCTCGCTGCACGAGCCGTTCCTGATCGCCGATTCATTCGTGATGAAGATCGGCGGCATTTTCCACATGTGGTACATCTTCGGAACGAAGTGGAAATCGCTCTCGGAAAACGATCCGCCCGACAGGGTCTACAAGATCGCCTGCGCCACATCCACGGACGCAATCAACTGGCAGAGGGATGGAAAGCTCATCATCACCGACCGCCTCGGCGACGATGAATGCCAGGCGCTGCCGACGGTCTTTCGCCGGAACGATCTCTACCACATGTACTTCTGCTACCGCCCCTGCCACGGGTTCCGGACGGGCGGCAACAGCTATCGCCTCGGCTACGCCTGGTCGCGCGATTTGATCAACTGGACGCGCGACGATTCCGAAGCTGGCATGGAGCTTTCGCAGGACGGCTGGGATTCGCAGATGCAGTGTTATCCGCATGTTTTTACCTGCGATGACAGGGTTTACATGCTCTACAACGGAAACGAATTTGGCCGATTCGGCTTTGGCCTGGCCGAACTGACGTAACCGCAACACACGGTCTTGAGAGAAGCATCCATGTCGCAAGCCAGAGACTACAATCGTGAGCTGGATGACACCGGCAAGCAGGAAAACCAGAAATACGCCTACCAGTTCGATTTCGACGTGATCCAGCCATTCATGGTCCGGTCCTTCTCACCCTTCTTCAGAGGTGAGAGTTTTCTGGAGCTCGGAAGCCACAAAGGCGAGTTCACCAAGAGGTTCCTGCCCTTCTTCGACGATGTCACCTGCGTCGAGGCATCGGATGTCGCGATTGCCGAAGCCAGGAACCGCTACGGCTCTCGCATTCAGTTCATCAACTCGACGTTCGAGACCCTGCAATTGCCGAAGCGATACGACAATATCGTGATGACGCATACTCTCGAGCATCTCGACGACCCCGTGCTCGTGCTGCGCCTGATCAACGAGAAATGGCTTTCGGAAAACGGGCGATTGTTCCTGGCGGTCCCGAATGCACATGCGCCCTCGCGGCAGATTGCGGTCAAGATGGGACTGATCTCGCACAATTCCGCGGTCACGCCCGCGGAAGAGGAGCACGGCCACCGCTGCACCTATTCGCTGGATACGCTGGAGCGCGATGCGGTTGCGGCGGGGCTCAACGTCATCCATCGCTCCGGGATCTTCTTCAAGGCTCTCGCCAACTTCCAGTGGGACCGCCTGCTGCAGACGGACATCATTTCCGAAGCCTATCTCGAGGGCGCCTACAAGCTGGGGCAGCAGTACCCGGATCTGTGCTCGAGCATCTTTCTGGTTTGCGAGCCCGGACAAAAAAAGAAGGCTTAGCCAGGCGATCCTGCTGGCCCGTGCCGCAGGGCATGGGATCAGTGCCTGCTACGACTGGAAGGGCAGGTTCAGCGGGTCAGGGTCCGCCCTGCCCTCAACCAGATCGTAGTTCCCGGCGATGACGTCCTGCAGTTTCGCAACGGGATTGAACATCAGCAGGTCCACGATCGACAGATACGGCACGTGGGCCTGGCCGAATTGCTCGTAGGCAAAAGGCCGCGTTCGAAGCGCCCTGAACTCGACGCCGTGTGCGGCAAAAACGTCTGCATCGTAGAGCTCCAGGCCACCGATCGCGTTGATGTAGGTCTTCGCTCCCACGGCGCCGCACAAGGCCAGCACCTTGTCCTGAAACCTGAGCGAATGATCGATGGGGACCTCGGACGAGATCTTGAAGCCGGTCTTCAGCCCGAGATGCGCGCAAGTCAGTCGCAGCGAATTGAAGAGATAGCGAAACAGATTGGGGTCCTGAAAGCCGACGATCTCTTCCAGAAGCGGAAAGGTGTCATTGAAGAAGGGCGCGCGGCGATAGGCGCCACGCCATTGATTGAGCAGCTTTGCGCGGTCGAAATCGGCCGCCAACTCCCGGTCAACAACGTCCAGGGCATCCGAATCCTTCTTCAACGGAAGCGAGAACATCGCGTCGCTTCCGTTGACCAGCATCCGGTTGCGGTTGATCCACCCCTTCTTGGTATATTTGATGTTGTCGTAGACGACGAAAAGATCGACCGCGCCAATCAGCTGATAGTAGCCGATGTAAGGAAGAAAATACGGCTGCATGATTGCGAGCTTCATTGTGTGCAACGCCCTGCTGCTGTGAGGAAGCTCGCGTGAATCTAACCCCAAACCCGCGCCGCACTCGGGACATGACTTTGGGTCGTCGAGGCACCCGCATTGTTGCGGGGCACCACAAGCGGCGCAACACAGGCATAGGCCTTGACGTAGCGATAGATGCTGTTCCCCATCATGTCGGCGCCCATCGACATCAGCGCGCGATTGCCGAGCGCCTCGATGGTCACCATCCGGTTGTCCATCGGGAAGTAATACGGATACATCCTCCGCGCTCCCGCAGGAGACAGCACGTAGCCGCCCGGACCGAAACAGGCGTTCAGACGGAAGGCGGCGACCTGGGATGTCGATCGCTGGAAGACGGCATCGCTCCGGTCATCCGGGCGCTGCGGCCTGAACACCATCATCGCCTTCATGCTCGGCACCTGCTCGAGACCGGGCGTCGCCAGAGCCGGCGCCAGTTCGACGTCGAGAATCGAATCGGTGTTATAGCCGAGCACCAGAACGTCGAAGTCGCCGAGGGTCGGAAGCAACGTCGCAAGGCGCTCGTTGATGTCGTGGCGGATGGTGCAATCGTCCTCGAACACGAGGGCGGGTTCGTCCTGCTCGGCGACCTGCTTCCATATCTGCGACATCGATGCGGTGCCACCGACGGTGCCCGGGGCGAACTTTGAGCCGGGAGCCACGATCCCCATCGCCATGACTTCCTCGTTGGTCAGCTTGGATCCGTCAACCGCAGCGAAGCGATTGAAGGCGATGCCGCAGCCTGCATTTCGCTTCAGGAAGGTTTCGTATTTCTCCGGCTGGCGATCGAGATTGACGACGAAATTCTTCATGTTGTTTGCCCGTAGCGTTGGGGCGGCGGACGCGCCGATTCGATCCGTTAATTAGCAACCGATACTGATTCGCCATACCCGCGCATTTGCGGAAACCGAAGATCGCCGCGGGCACGGCAAGTTACGCGCAAGCTACGGGCGATATCGATAGCCCACCGATAACGTGGACTCGGGACGGCTGGGGCGGTCGCCACGCATGGAATTGGGCGCCGCGGATCTCAGCCTCAAGCTCGAGTTTATCACACTCTAGCAGCGCACGGATTCTGAATGCGAACTATTCTGGTTACTGGAGGCGCAGGGTTCATCGGCTCGAACCTGGTTCATTACCTCATGGACAAGTATCCTGACGACAGGATCCTGGTCCTCGACGCATTGACCTATGCGGGCGCCGTCGAAAATCTTCCGCCCGAAATGGTTCGCTCGCACGATTCCCGCGCGGTGCTCTGGTATGGCAACGTCTGCAACGCAGCGCTGGTCGACACGCTGGTGGAAGAAGCCGACGTGGTGATCCATCTTGCGGCGGAGACCCACGTCACGCGCTCAATTCACGACAGCCTCCAGTTCTTCCAGACCGACGTGCTGGGCACCCAGACGCTTGCGAACGCGGTCGCCAGGTTCGGAAGCAACATCAAACGCTTCATCCATGTCTCGACCTCGGAAGTGTATGGAAACGCTGAAGCGGACGTCATGGACGAGGGCCATCCCCTCAATCCGATGAGCCCGTATGCCAGCGCGAAGTGCGGCGCCGACCGGCTGATCTATTCCTATTGGGCGACCTACAAGATCCCCGCTGTCATCGTCCGGCCCTTCAACAATTTCGGCCCGATGCAGCATCTCGAGAAGCTCGTTCCCCGCTTCATCACCAGCGCGATGCTTGACGAGCCGCTGACGGTTCACGGCGGCGGGGTGGCCGCGCGCGATTTCGTCTTCGTGGAAGATACCTGCCGCGCGATCGACCTCGTGCTTCAGGCTCCCGGCGAGCTTGTCCATGGCGAGGTCTTCAATGTCGCCTCCGGCCAGCATCGCACGATCAACGAGATCGCCGCCGACATCACGCGCGAGATGAACTACTCATCCGACAAGATCGAATTCATCGGTGACCGGCCCGGACAGGTCGTGCGGCATACCGGCGATTATTCGAAGATCAATCGCGTGCTCGGTTGGAAGCCAAGCTTCACTTGGCACGAGGGCCTCAGACAGACGATCGATTGGTATCGCGACAATGAGGACCGCTGGTCGCGGCAGCTCTGGCTGCGAAGGATCCCGATCACGTCGGCGGCAGGGCGGAAAGAGTACCACTAGCCGAGGCGATTGCGCGTTTGCCTTCGGCAATCGCTGTGGATGAGAGGACTGACGCGGCCGTGCCTGAAATTCCGATGCCCCGGGCCTCGAGCCCTCTCAATATCGTGCGTCCCGTCTTTCCGAAGGCGGAGCAGTTCCTGGCCGCCTTCGAGACGGCGCTGGAGACCGGCCAGGTCGCCAACAATTCGCGCTGGGTCGTCGAATTCGAAAAGCGTCTGAGCGAGTATCTCGGCGTTCCGAGCCTGGTTTTCTGCAATGGCCAGATCGGCATGATGACGATGCTGCGGGCCGCGGGAATCACCGGCGGCGAAGTGATCGTGCCGTCGTTCACCTTCCTCGCGACGCCGCACGCCGTCAGATGGGTCGGCGCCGAGCCCGTCTTTGCCGACATCCTCGATGACCAGACCATGCGCCTCGACCCGAGCGACGTTGAGCGCAGGATCACGGACCGCACGGTCGCCATCCTTGCCGTCGATGCCTATGGCGTCGCCAGTGATTACGCTGCGCTCAAGCGCATCGCTGAGCGCCACACGCTGAAGTTCCTGGTCGACAGCGCGCCCTCGTTCGGCACGCGCGTCGACGGGCAGCTGGTGGGAGGTTTCGCCGATGCGCAGATGTTCAGCTTTCACGCCACAAAACCCTTCGCGACGATGGAGGGCGGATGCGTCTGCAGCCACGATCCGGAGTTGCTTGCCCGCGTCAAGGCGCTGCGCAACTTCGGGCAGGTCGACGGTGCCGACTGCCAGGAGCCGGGCCTGAACGGCAAGATGCTGGAGATATCGGCGCTCATCGGTATCGAGCAACTCAAGACGTTCGAGCCCGCCATTGCCACGCGCCGCCGGTCCGTCGAGCGCATGCGAAGCGGGCTTTCGCAGATTCCGGGCCTGGCCGTGGCGCGCGAACCCGAAGGCGTAGAGGCGAACTGGATGCTGCTGCCCGTCGTCGTCGACGCCGCGCAATTTGGAATGGACCGCGACGCGCTGGCCTCCGCGCTCGAGAAGCATGACGTGTTCGTCCGGAAGTATTACAGCCCGCCGTGCCATCACATGACGGCTTACAGGGCCCAGAAGGACGTCACACTGGAGGTGACGGAGCGGACCGCCTACAACGTGGTCGCGCTGCCCCTCTATAACGACATGACCGATGAAGAGTGCGACTTCATCGTCGCGGCCATCCAGCACGTGCACCTGTCGGCGCTCATTGCCCCCGCTCAAGGCAGGAGTTCGGGCGGCGGCGATCGGTCCAGCACCTCGCCCCTGGCGCCCTCCAGAAGATCGATGCCGTAGGTCTCGACCACCAGCGGCCCGCGCCTGCGCTGCAATTGCGCGACGCGCTCCACCCGGGTGAACAGCCGATCGAGGAAGGGATGGCCCTCCTCGCGCAGCTCGTCGACATAGAGCAGCTTGCCCGCGAGCAGCTTTGCATCGGGCTCGGGCATATTGACCCAGCGGATGCGCTGCTCCTGCTGCGCCACGCAGGTGCCGCGCGGCAGGTAGAAGGCGAGCCAGCCGGTGGTGCCGTAATCGGGCGCGAGAACGCAGCTCGCGCCGGTGCGCACGCGGACGGCCTCGATCTCGGCCGCAAGCCCGCGCCAGCCGACGCCGACGCTGCGCACCGTCGCATCGCGGCGATAGCCGGACAGCATTCCCGTATTGGCCTGCACGACGAGGGCGGCGAACATCACGATGCCCGCGGGCGCGGCCCAGCGCAGGCAGAAATTCACGAGGCGCCGCCAGCGCGGCGTCCACTGCACGAGATTGGCGGCGGCCGCGGCCGCGACCACGAAGGCCGGATAGACCGGCGCGAACCAGTTGGCCTCGACGCGCGCATGCAGCGAATGCCAGACGAAATAGACGACGATGGTCCAGAACATCGTCTCGATCAGCACGCGCGAGGCGAGCGCACCGGCCCGGCGCCAGGTCAGCGCGTGCAGCCCCATCGCGCCAAGAACGAAGACGAGCGGCGTGGCGAAGGCGATCTGGGTCGGGATCAGCTCGGCGACGAAGACGGGACGGAAATCCTCGATCCGCGCCCGCCCGAGCTGCTTTGCGAACGAGACCCATTGATGGTCCGCGTTCCAGAGGATCACGGGTGAGAACAGCGCAAGAGCGACGAGGCCACCGAGATAGGGCCAGGGTGAGAGAAACCAGCGCCTGAGCTTCGGCACGGAAGCGAGCCAGATCAGGATGGCGGCGCCGAAGAACATCGCGGTGTATTTCGAGAGCAGCGCGGCACCGACGGCCGCACCGACCGCGAGCCACCAGGCGCCGCGGCCGGTCTCCAGCACCTTGGCGAGGAAGAACAGCACGAAGCTTGAGGCAACCAGCAGCGGCGCGTCGGGCGTCACGATCATGGTGCCGACCGAGGCCATCATCGTCACGTTGAGCAGGATGGCACTGGTCGCCGCCACCCGCGCCCCGCCGAACAGGATCGCGGCCGAGCGGTAGATCGCATAGCTCATCGGCAGCGCGAGCAGGATCGAAACCAGGCGGACGCCGAGCTCGGTGTCGCCGGCGATCATGGTGCCGGCGCGGATCACATAGGCGACCATCGGCGGATGGTCGTAATAACCACCCGCGAGGTTCTTCGACCACATCCAGTAATAGGCTTCGTCAAAGGTGATCGGCGTGAAGGCCGCCGCCACCAGCCGCAAGGCCACCAGCGCGAGGATCACCAGCGCGGTATTGCGAACGATCCGCGCGTCAGCTCCGCCCATCGTGCCCTATTTCTTGCGCCAGACGAACAGTCCGGACATCGCGTAGTTCCAGACCACGCCCATCAGCGCGCCGGCAAGGCCCGCGAGCCACCAGATCGGCTCCTGGTCGTAGACCGAGAAGGCGACGCCGACATTGGCGAGCAGGCCAACGCTGCACACGATGTAGAACGCGATCAGCCCGCGCAGGATGGCAAAACCCTTCAGCCGCTGGTCGCGATAGGTGAGAAAGTTGTTGAGGAGGAAGTTGCTGGTCATGGCGACCAGCGCGCCCGAGGCCTGCGCCTCCGCGAACGGCGCCTTGAACAGCTCGAGCGCGACGAACAGCGTGGTGAGGTGGACCACGAGGCCGATGCCGCCGACCATCGCGAACAGGATGAAGCGCAGCGAGACGATGTCGTTGGTGAGCTTGGCCAGCACGAGACCGAGGAAGTCGAGCGCGACCATGGAATCGAGCTTGCTCTCGCCGTGCTGCCGTGCGCCGAAGGTGTAGGGAATTTCGACGGCGCGCAGGCCGCCTTGCGCGCTGGCGACGAGATCGAGCAGGATCTTGAAGCCGTGCACGGACAGTTTCGGCGCGAGCTGTTCGAAGCGGTCGCTGCGGACCATGAAGAAGCCGCTCATGGGATCGGCGATCTCGACGCGCAGCATCTTCTTTGCAACCTCGGTCGCCAGCGCGCTGGCGCCGGCGCGCTGCTTGTTGAAGCCTTCGCTCTTGTAGCCCTCGATGTAGCGGCTGCCGACGACGAGCTCGGCCTGCCCGCTTCTCAGCAGCGACAGCATCTTCGGCAGCTGGGTCTCGTCGTGCTGGAGATCGGCGTCGATCACGGCCGCGTAAGGCGCGCTGGAGGCGAGGATGCCCTCGATGCAGGCGCCCGACAGGCCGCGCCGCCCGATGCGGCGGATACAGCGCACGCGGCTGTCGCGCTGGGCCAGCGCACGCACCACGTCCCAGGTGCCGTCGGGCGAATTGTCGTCGACGAACACGACCTCCCAGGCGATGCCGGCAAGCGTCGCCTCCAGCCGCCGGTACAGCACCGTGACATTGTCGCGTTCGTTGAAGGTCGGGACGACAACCGAAAGCTCGGGTGATCGCGGCCCCGCCTGGGGAGCCTGCGGCGGGTTTTCGGGGCCCGGTCTGATCGCTTCATTCATGACGGCAGCGTATATCCGCCGCGTCCTGTGCTGCCAAGCCGGGGTTATCGGGGGAATGGCCCAAAGGAGCCCCAAAATGCCAACGACCCCGGAACGGCGGACCGCGCGTACATCCGGCGCGAGCCCAAGCTATTCCAAGGTCGTCCCAGCGCCGGAGTTTTCGCTCAACGTCGCCGTTAGAGGCTAGATAGGATCGGAATGACGGCTTCGCAAGGGGCCGAAAGTGGCCTTTTTTGGGGGCCCGCTCAGTTTGGAACTTCCTTGATCACGGGACCGCGCGGTGCGGGCGCGGCAGGGGCCGGCGCCACGGCGGCCGGCGCAGGTTCGGTCTTTGCCGGCCTGGCGGGCTTGCCATACTGACCAATCGGGCCGTAGGCGACGGCGGCGCCAAGTACGACCACCGCGCCGATCGCGCCGAGAATGCCACCCACCGACTCAGCCGACATGCGAACCCGTCCCTGTTCCAGACCGGCCCCGTGATACCATGGATGAGCGCGCGGCCGGAAGGGCCCGGGATGGCCACGCCCCATTCAGCTATTTCTGTGGCGGCCTGTGCTTGACGAACGCGGTGACGATGTCCTTCTGCGCCGACTCCACCGCCCGGTTCGCCGTGGCGAGATGGGCGCCGGAATCGATGCCCGGATATTGCGTGGTCAGGTAGTCGAGCAGCGCCACCCGGTAATATTGACGCTCCGACGGACAGGCGCCGGCGACCGAGCGGCCAAATTCCTGTTCCGACAGGCCCTGATTGCTGTCGCGCGAATATTCCCGCGCCAGACAATGCCAGTAATCGTCGCGACCCTGGATCGCGAGCTTCTGCGCTCCCTTGGCGTCGTCGTCATCAGCCACGGCAGCAGACGTCATCATGACGAGCACCGCTCCCAGCATCAGCATCCGCATCTTGTTCTCCTTTTTTTGCGGGTCCCCGTGCGAAGCTTAGACGGGATGCAGCAACTGGCCAATCCCCTTTGGTTTGACTAGACTGAGGTCCCTCCCCGCAGATGCGAGATCCCCCCGTGGCCAAAGCAAAAACCGCGAGCAAGAAGACCGGCAACATCTTCATCGGCATCGGCGGCTGGACGTTCGAGCCCTGGCGCGGCGTGTTCTACCCGGAGAAGCTGACGCAGGCGAAAGAGCTGTCCTATGCCGCCTCGAAGCTGACCTCGATCGAGATCAACGGCACCTATTACGGTTCGCAGAAACCGGAGAGCTTTCGCAAGTGGGCCGCCGAAGTGCCCGACGGTTTCGTTTTCTCGGTGAAGGGGCCACGTTTTGCAACCAACCGCCGCGTGCTCGCCGAGGCCGGCGATTCCATCAAGCGGTTCTACGATTCCGGCGTGCTGGAGCTCGGCGATCGTCTCGGGCCGGTGCTCTGGCAGTTCGCGCCGACGAAGAAATTCGACGGCGCCGATTTCGGCAAGTTCCTCGAGCTGTTGCCGCGCAAGCTCGAGGGGCGCGCTTTGCGCCATGTGGTGGAGGTGCGCCACGACAGTTTCTGTACGCCGGATTTCGTCGCGCTGATCCGTGATTTCGAGACGCCGGTGGTGTTCGCCGAGCACGGCAAATATCCGGCGATCGCCGACGTCGCCGGCGATTTCGTCTATGCCCGCCTTCAGAAGGGCAATGACGAGATCAAGACCTGCTATCCGCCGAAGGAGCTCGATGCCTGGGCTGAGCGGTTCCAGGCCTGGGCCGAGGGAGGCGAACCCGACGACCTGCCGAAGGTTGACAAGGCGAAGCCCAAGAAGGAGCCGCGCGACGTGTTCGCCTATGTGATCCACGAAGGCAAGGTGCGCGCGCCGCACGGCGCCATGGAACTGATCGCACGGGTGTCGTGAGGGTGAAGCATGGCGAAGGCGAAGAAGCTGTTCACCATCGGCTATGAGCAGACGCCGCCGAAGGCCGTGCTGGACGAGCTGGAGCATGCCGGCGTCAAGCTCGTGGTCGACGTGCGCGCGGTGACCACGTCCCGGCGCCCCGGCTTTTCGAAGAAGCAGCTCGCCGCCGGCCTCGACGAGCGCGGCATCGCCTATGTCCACCTCGCCGCGCTCGGCACGCCGAAGGAAGGTCGCCTCGCCGCGCGCAGCGGCCGGTACGACGCGCTGGAGAAGATTTATTCAAAGCACCTGAAGACGCCGCAGGCGCGCGAGGAGATGGACGAGCTCTCGGCCCTGGTGAAGCAGGCCGGCCCCGTCTGCCTGCTCTGCTACGAGCGCGACCACACCCATTGCCACCGCCAGATGATCGCCGAGATCATCGAGGAGCGCGATGGGGTAGCGGTGACAAATCTGGAGGGACGGCAGGTCTAAATCCAGTCCGGCGCGGCGCGAGCCCGGGCGCGGCCGGCTTCGCCCTCGGTCGAACTGCCGCCATCAATTCGGGGGCTCGATGCGGCCGATATCTTCTGCAGCAGGTCATTCACCGAAAACGGCTTGATGAGAACGGAGATATCGTCCGCGGCGATCGCGCTGACGGTGTCCGACCTGATGTCGCCGGTCATGACGATGGCAGGCGCGTCCCATCCCAGATGAGCACGCAATGCCCTGATGGTCTGCACACCATCGATCGTGCCACGCAGATTGTAGTCTGACAGTATCAGGTCCGGGCGAAAATCCTGCTGCCTGACCCACGCCAGCGCCTCGTCGCCCGTCGCCACCACGGTCGCCTTGACGCCCTTTTGCTTCATGATCCTGGTGAGCGCTGTCCGCACCGACGTCTCGTCTTCGATAACGAGAACCTCGCGCGCCAGAAGCCCGTCATTGTCGAGCGAAGCTTCCATCCTGCCGGGTGCCTGCGCCGGACATTTCGCACGCGGCACCTCGACGGAAAAGCAAGTCCCCCTGCCGGGTGCGGATTGCACGTCGATGCGATGACCCAGCAGATTTCCAAGTCGCTTGACGATCGCGAGACCCAATCCAAAACCGCCGCGCCGCACGCCCTCATCGCCCTGGTAATACTCGTCAAATATGTAAGGAAGCTGATCCTGCGTCACCCCGACGCCACTGTCCCAGACCTCGATGCGGACATGGTCGCCCCTGCGCCGGCAGCCCAACAGGACCCTGCCGCCGTCGGTGTAACGGACCGCATTCGACAACAGGTTGCGCAGCATCTCCTCCAGCATGCGCCTGTCGCTGCGCACCATGATTGCCGAGCGAACCAGACGCCATCGCAGACCCTTCTCTCCGACCGGGCGGCGAAAGTCGGCAGCCACCGACTCGAAGACCTCGCCGAGCGCGAACTCGCTGGTCGCAGGCGTGAGATTTCCGGATTCAAGCTGATTGAGCTCCAGGAGGCTCGACAACATGCTGGACATGGTGTCCAGAGATCTCTCCATGTCGGCGACAAGCTTGCGCCCATCCCCTTCGGGGTGAAGTTGCTCCAGTGAGGTCTGCAGGAATTTCAGGGTTTGCAGCGGCTGCCGCAGATCGTGGCTTGCCGCAGCGAGAAAGCTGGATTTGGCACGACTGGCCAGTTCCGCGGCTTTCCGCGCCTGCGAAACCTCGTGCTCGAATCGCTTGCGCGGCGTCACGTCGGTCGTCAGGCCGTGGATGCGGATGGCCTTGGCGACCTGGTCGAACTGCGTGACCGCAATTTGCTCAAGCCAGACTTCGCCGGCCCCGTCCGGCCGCAGGTAACGGAAGGTCACGGCATGCGAGGCCTTATGGGGAAGAGTGTCGTTGACGCACGCCATCACCCGTTCCCGGTCGTCGGGATGGATTTGCTCAAACCACTCGGCACTGCCGAGCACCTGGCCAGACCCGACGCCGAGAATCTGCTCGGCGTTTTGGCTATAGCGTATCCGATCCTCCGCGACGCTCCAGTCGAGCGTCATGACGCCTCCCGCCCGGAGCGCCTCCTCGAGCCGGCGTTCGCGCTCGACGAGGGCGACCTCGTGAAGCCTTCGCTCGCTGAACAGCGCCGCCAGCACGAGGCCACCGAACGAGACGGCCAGGATCGCGGCCTGGGCCGACAAGATTCGTTCGTCGATCAGCATCCTTGAATCGCCAAAAATCCCGACGCCGAATGTCGTCGTCCAGACAATGGTGATGGCGCACAGGAAAATTGCTGCGGCCGTGAAAGCCGGTCGAAAGCGCGCAGCAATGAAGACAAGCAGCGGGCTGAACGCAGCGATGGCCAGCTCCGAAGTCCAGGGCTGGTTCGGCAGGAGGACCATGCCCGAACACAGTGCGGTGATGACTGCCAGCACCAGCGCTCCTCCGGCGAGTTCGCCGCGTGTCGGCGGGGCGCGCGTCAAAGACGCCAATCCGATCGCGAGTGGCGCGACACTGATATTGCCCAGCCCGTCGGACGCGAACCAGTGCAGCCAGACAGTCGGAACCGGCGCCGTCGAACTGTGGAAGATGGCGAACCCGATCGTCCCGACGATCCCGGAGAGGACCGATCCAACGACGGTCGCCATGAAGAAAGCGACCACACGCTGCAGTTGGTCCAGTTGGAGCGGCGCACCGCAAATGCGCTGGATCAGGCCCGCTATCACCAGGGCTTCGCCGCAATTCGCAATGGCGGAGATGACCGCGGAGGCGAGATTACGGTCCCCGAGGAGATTGGCGATGATCGTCGCTGTCGTCACCCCGATGATGACCGGCCATCGCGCGACGGAGCCAACGCCAATCAGAATCCCTGAGGCCACCCCCGCAGCGGGCCAGAAGACGGCAACACCATCCGGCTGCGCGAGCAGCGCAAGGCTGAGACGCGCTGCCAGGAAATAGACGACAGCCACGGCCACGGTGGAAACGGCGAAAATGATCCCTGTCCGCCAAGCCACAGGCTGGCGCGCCGGCGACACGACACGGTCCGATAACAAGGCCACGGCCGATCTGCCCATTAGCAAGGGTTGCAAACCCTATCGCCAAGCCTTGCCGGGAGCAACGTGGATCGCAGACCTGCCGGGCACGTCCCCAAGGAACAACTGGCGGAGAGGGCCTACCCCTCCCCCGCCAGGCGGAACGTCCCCTCCATCATCTGCACGCAATTGCCGCCGACATGGGCCGACACGATCCTGCCGTCCCGCTTGCGGACGCGCGTCAGCAAGAGGCTCGGCCGGCCCATGTCAAAACCCTGCCCGATGGTGAGCTTCAATTCGCCCTCGCGCGCGGGATCGAGATCGGCGAACAGCGCCGCGGCTGCAACCGTGGCGCTGCCGGTGGCGGGATCCTCGATCAGGCCGCTGGCGCCGGGAAAGAACATCCGCGCCTGCCGCTCGCAAGGCGTCTCCGCCGCCGGCACCTCGCGCGTGTAGAAGTAGACCGCGAAGGCACCGTCGCGCGGCAGCACCCGGCCGAACGCCGCAGCATCGGGCTTCGCCCGGCGCACGGCCTCCCGCGACCGCACCTCCGCCACCACGAACGGCGTTCCGACACCGACGACCTGCGGCGCATGGCGAGCGGTCTCGATATCCTCCGCCGTCAGCGAAATGCAGGCCGCGACGTCTTCGGCCGAAAGCTGCGCGAGCCGCGAGAGCGGCTGCGGCGCGGTCAGCTCGGTGCTGACCACCCGGCCCTGCTCCCGCAGGATGTCGACCGGCACGATCCCCGCTTTCTCCTCGAACAGCAGCCGCGGCTTCGGCTCCGTCGCGATCGCTGCCAGCACGAAGGCGGTGCCGACATTGGGATGTCCGGCGAAGGGTAGCTCCCTGACCGGCGTGAAGATGCGCACCTCCGCATCATTCGCCTTGTCGCGCGGCGGCAGCACGAAGGTCGTCTCGGAATAGTTGAACTCGGTTGCGATCGACTGCATCTGCGTCGTCGACAACCCGCCGGCGTCGAGCACCACGGCGAGCTGGTTGCCGCCGAAGGCGCGGTCGGTGAACACGTCGACGGTGATGTAGCGGCGCTGCATGGGCTGTCCTCGCGCAAATGGCGGCCGCAACCGGCCGCATCGCCGGCAGTCTACAGGCGCGCGACATCGTCCGTCATGCCCCAAAATTCGGAGCACTCGGAGCAATCGCGGATGCTACCCACGACCGCGCGCGAACTCGAATTGCGTCTGTGCGCACGAGGCCGGGCCGGCAAACCGTGCCAGCCCGCCCCGCTCGCATCGTGACGTCAATTCATCATTTCGGCATGCAAGGAGGTTGCTTGTAGGGGGCGGATGCGTACGCGCCCATCGCAGGCGCCCTGACGCAGTCCATCGTGGCGTGAGTTGCGGCGCGCCGCGCCGTGACGTCGCGCGCGGTTGCGGCCTCGGCCTGGAAGAGCGCAGCGGCAATCAGGGCGACTGAAACAAGGAACAATCGGGTCATTGGGTTTCTCCGCGTAACAAACGGAAGCCGATATTTCGGCCTCCAGACTCCAAGAGCGGAGAGCGTTTGCAGATATTTCATCACGCGCCATCACTGACGCGCGAGCCTGCGCTAGCCGAGCTGATAGACCGGCACCTTCTGCTCGTAGCCGCGTACCTCGACCTCGCCAAGCGCGACCGCGTCGTCGCCATCCTTGCCCAGCGCCTCGCGGACGGACGCGGAGATCAGGAGCTGCGAGCCGAACTCCTTGTTCAGCGCCTCCAGGCGGGAGGCGAAATTCACGGTGTCGCCGATGACGGTGTATTCCTTGCGCCGCGGCGAGCCGATATTGCCGGCGACGACCTCGCCGAAATGGATGCCGATGCCGATCCGCAGCGGCCAGCTCGAGCCTCCATTGATGCGGTCCATCGCGGTCAGCATCTCGCGGCCGGCGGCGACGGCGCGGTGCGCGGCATCGGATGCCGCGAGCGGGGCGCCGAACAGCGCCAGAAAACCGTCGCCCAGAAACTTGTTCACGATGCCACCGTGACGGTCGAGGATGTCGACCAGCACGGCGAAGGCGCCGTCGAGCCGGTCGACGACCTCCTGCGGGGTGCGCGACTGCGCGCCGGCGGTGAAGCCGCGGAAATCGACGAACATCACCGCGACATGACGAAGGTCGCTGGCGGCGCCGGTCCCCGCCGCCATCAACTGCTCCACCACCTGCGGCGAAACGTGCTGGCCAAACAGATTGGTAACCCGGTCGCGCGCGGTCGCCGCCGCGATGCTCGCGGCGAACTGCCGGCGCAGCTGCGCGCCGACCGCGCCCGCGAGCACGCCGCAGATCAGGATGATGGTGCTCCGGACCGCGTGGAAATAGAGCAAGGGAATGCCGTCGGCAGCGGCCGAATTGTAGATCAGCGCCACGGTCAGAAGCTCGACTGCTGCGACGAAGCCGGTGAAGGTCGAGAGCTTGAAATCGAGCCGTAGCGTCGAGAGGATGACGAAGATGAAATAGATCAGCGGCACCACGAAGCCCAGCGCCTGGCTCGGCCCCATGCTCCGGATCTGCAGGATCAGGATCACGGTCGGCAGCGAGGTCTCCATCAGCGCTCCGATGTAGCGCCTGACGACCGGCAGGTCGCGATCGAGCTTCAGATTGCGCCGGATCTGGCTGTGCACCCAGACCTCGAACATGATGAAGCCGACCAGGATGCCATAGATCTCGGAAAACCCTTCCGCGCCCTGCCAGACCCGGTTCATGACGGCGGGGTCGACCATGTACATCGCCGAGACGAACAGCAGCAGGACGCAGCCCGTCACGATCAGCGCCCTGACCCGGATCAGCTCGGTCCGCAGCACCTCACGCGTCAGCTCGCGCTCGAAATCCTCGGACATCGCGGCGTGCAGCCGTGTCTTCCTGCTGGCAAAGCTGACCATCATCCCCCCTCGATTCCAGGGTATCTTGCCTCAATCCAGCGTGCGGCGGAAGCGCGTCACGGCGATGACCATGGCGAGCAGCATCAATGCCGCGAGCGCCAGTGCGTCGTAGCGCAAATTCTCCATGCTCGCGCCTTTCAGCATGATGGCGCGGACGATGCGCAGATAGTGCGTCAGCGGCAGGCCCTCGCCGACATATTGCGCCCACGCCGGCATGCCGGCGAACGGGAACATGAAGCCCGAGAGCAGGATGCTCGGCAGGAAGAACATCATCGACATCTGCATGGCCTGGAGCTGGTTCTGCACCACCGTCGAGATCGTGTAGCCGATCGAAAGGTTTGTGGTGATGAACAGCGTCGACAGCAGCGCCAGCAGGAACAGGTTGCCGAGCACGGGCACGCCGAACAGGCCGACGCCGATGCCGATGATCAGGAAGGCCTGCACGAAGCCGACCAGCACGTAGGGGATGATCTTGCCGAACATCACCTCGACCGGCCTGATCGGCATCGACAACAGGCTCTCCATGGTGCCGCGCTCGACCTCGCGCGTGACCGAGAGCGCGGTGAAGATCAGCATGGTCATGGTGAGGATGGTGCCGACGAGGCCCGGCACGATGTTGAGGCTGGAGGACGCGGCCGGATTGTAGCGGGCATGCGCGCGGATCTCGAACGGCATGTCCGGGGGGGCGCCGATGTAGAGATCGTGCGCGAGCGCGGTCTGCACGATCATTGCGAGCGACCCGAGCGCCGAGCTCGCCGCGACCGGGTCGGTGGCGTCGGCCGCGACCAGCAGCGCCGGCCGGTCGCCGCGCCGCACCGCCCGCTCGAACCCGCGCGGGATCTCGACGCCGAACAGCACCTTGCCGGACTTCAGCAAATTGTCGAAATCGTCGACGTCGTGCACCTCGTAGATGAAGCGGAAGTACTTGGTGTTTTCCAGCGCCTTCAGGATCGAGCGGGCAAGATCCGAATCCTCCTGCAGCAACACCGCGCTCGGCAGATAGTGCGGCGTGGTGTTGATGGCATAGCCGAACAGCAGGAGCTGCATCACCGGCAGCATCACGATCATCGCGAACGAGACGCGGTCGCGCTTGAGCTGGATGAATTCCTTGATCAGCATCGCATAGGAGCGCTTCCAGAAGCCGAAGCGTTCCCGGACCTCGCGCGCCGCGACCGGAGGACCGGCGGTGCTCATTGGAAATTGTCCTTGGAGCGGCTCATCAGCTCGATGAAGACGTCCTCCAGCGACGGCGCGGATTTGTGCCAGTGCAGGTCGCTCTTCTCGCGCCATGGCGCGATGCTGGCCTCGAGCGCGGCGACGTCGCGGCCAGAGACGTGCAGCGAGGTGCCGAACGGCGCCACCATGTCGATTCCGGGCTTGCCGCTGAGCGCGGCCGTCAGCCCGTTCAGGTCCTCGCCCGTCACGGTATAGGTCGTGAGTTTTGATCCCGCGATCACCTCCTCCACCGTGCCATGCGTCAGCAGATGACCATAGGCGATGTAGGCGATCTCGTGGCAGCGCTCGGCCTCGTCCATGTAGTGGGTCGAGACCAGCACGGTCAGCCCGTCAGCGGCGAGCGCGTGGATCTCGTTCCAGAAATCGCGCCGCGCCTTGGGATCGACGCCGGCGGTCGGCTCGTCCAGCAGCAGGAGTTGCGGACTTGGCAGCGTGCAGGCCCCGAGCGCAAGGCGCTGCTTCCAGCCGCCGGAGAGCTCGCCGGCCAGTTGCTCCTCGCGGCCCGACAGGCCGAGCCGCCTGATCATGTCGCGCGCGGCGCCGCGAGGATCGCGCAGGCCGTAGAGCCGCGCGACGAATTCGAGATTCTCGCGCACCGAGAGGTCCTGATACAGGCTGAAGCGCTGGGTCATGTAGCCGACCTGGCGCTTGATCTTCTCAGCGTCGCGCAGGATGTCGTAGCCGAGGCAGGTGCCCTCGCCGCTGTCGGGCGTGAGCAGGCCGCAGAGGATGCGGATGGTGGTGGTCTTGCCCGAGCCGTTCGGCCCGAGGAAACCGTAGATCGAACCGCGCTTCACCTGCATCGACAGATCGTGCACGACCTCGCGGCCGCCGAACGATTTTGTCAGGCCCCTGACGTCGATCGCGATGCCGTTGCCGCCGCTCATCGCTTGTCCGCCACGGGGGTCTTGGGATTGAGATAGACGTCGATCGGCTGCCCGACGCGCAAGGCATCGGGCCGCGAGGGCCGCGCCTGGATCAAATAGACGAGCTTGTTGCGCTCTTCGAGGCTGTAGATCACCGGCGGGGTGTATTCGGCCGAGGTCGCGATGAAATAGATCCTCGCGGTGAGATCGGCCGCGCAATTGTCGCAGGCGACCCGGACTTCGTCGCCGATCGAAAGCTTCGGCAGCGCGGTTTCCGGAACGAAGAAGCGCAGCTTCATGTTGCCGGGCGGCATGATCGAGAGCACCGGCCGTTGCGCCGCCACCATCTCGCCTTCGCGGAAATAGATCTGCTGGATCGTGCCGGCGACCGGCGCAAAGCCCTTGCGCCGGGCCAGGCGCGTCTGCGACGTCACCACCTTGGCCTCGGCGACCCGCAGGTCCGAGACCGCGGAATCCAGCGCCGCCTGGGTGCCGGAGCCGGTCTTGCGCAGCGATTCCGCGCGGTCATGGGTCTGCTGCGCGTTCGCCAGCGTCGCCTTGGTCTGGTTGAGATCGGCGAGCTGCAGATCGTCGTCGACGGAATAGAGGGCGTCGCCGACCTTCACGGCGTCGCCTTCGCGGATGTTGAGTTTGGTCACCCTGCCGGCTTCGTCGGGGCTGACATAGATCATGTCGGCCTCGACCCAGCCCTGGAAGCCGGGATCGCGCTTCTCCTTGCAAGCAGCGAGCCCGGTTGCGAGCACAAGAGCCAATGCAAGCGTCGAAATCGCACGCGACGACCTCATGTCGTCCTCCGTTCACCGAAAATCAGGTCGAGATGGACGCGCAGCATGTCCTGCGCATCGAGCGGCGCATGCCGCGCAAACAGGTTCTGCCAGATCACCGCGATCAGCGCCGGCGCGACCAGAATCTGCGGATAGCGCGCGAGGTCTTTCTGGCGGATCTCGCCGCGAGCGATGCCGAGCTCGATCAGGCCGCGCATGCCGGCGATCCCGCGCGAGACCACCTCGCGGTAATAGAAATCGGCGACGGACGGAAAGCGCGGCCCCTCCGCCACGATCAGCCGCACGAGGTCGCCGCGCCGCGTGCCGATCACCTGCTTGAGGAAGTTGCCCGCGAACGCCTCGATCAGGTCGCGCACCGAACCGGCCGGCGGCGGCAGCGCGTTGAGCTGCGCCACCACGGGCACGATCACGGTGCGCACCAGCTCCTCGAACATCGATTCCTTGTCCTTGAAGTGCAGGTAGATCGTGCCTTTGGCGACGCCGGCGCGCTTCGCGATGTCGTCGAGCCGCGTCGCCGCAAATCCGCGCGCGATGAACTCCTCCATCGCCGCCTCCACGATCGCAGCGCGCCGCTCCGCCGCGCGCGCGGCGCGGTTTTGAACGGGCGCTGTTTTACCGGCAGCCTCGCCCGTCGCCTTGGCGCGGGCGGCAGACGGCCTTGCGGCTCTGGTCGGGGTCTTCGTCATTTTGTACTTATGACTGACCGGTCAGTCACAGTCAAGGGAATGAAGCCGACCGCGCCCCAACAAATTAGTCTTGACTAATTAATTAGTGTTTACTAATTTGATGGTCATGAACGAAGCCTCTCAAACCCCGGTCACCACCGTGATGCGCGCCCTCGCCGATCCGACGCGGCGCGCCGTGTTCGAACGCGTGTTCGAGCGCAAGGAGATCAGCGTCGCGGAGCTGACGCGCGGCAGCGGCGTGACCCAGGGCGCGATCTCGCAGCACCTGAAGTCGCTGAAGCAGGCCGGGCTGGTCGCCGAGCGCGCCGAGGGCCGCAATGTCTATTACCGCGCCGCGCCGCAGGGGCTCGAGCCCCTGGTCGAATGGATGGACCATTACGGCGTCTTCTGGCGCGAGCGCTTCCAGAACCTGCGTGACCTCTTGAAGGAGATCGATCCGTGAGTGCTGCCGAGTCGAAAATCGAACCCCAAGACAACCTCCGGGACATCGTCATCGACGAGGTCTTCCCTCATGCGGCCGCAACGGTCTGGAAGGCGTTGACCAGCGCGCAACTGATCGGACGCTGGCTGATGCCGCCGACCGGCTTCGAGGCCGTCGAAGGCAATGCTTTCACTTTCCAGACCACCCCGGGCGGCAATTGGGACGGCGTGATCCATTGCCGCGTTCTGGAGGTCGTGGCTTTCAGGCGCCTTGTCTATGCCTGGAAGGGCGGCGACACGCGCAACACCGGCTATGGCGCGCCGCTCGATACGGTCGTGACCTGGTCCCTCACCCCGGTCGAGGCCGGCACGCGGATCCGCCTGGTTCACGCCGGCTTCGTCCTGCCGAGGAACGAGTCGGCCTACACGGTCATGAGCGGCGGCTGGAAGAAGGTCGTCAAACAGCTCGACGAAATCAGTGGCGAGAAGTGAGGAATGATCGCGATGACAAAACCCTTTACCGGCGGCTGCGCCTGCGGCGCGATCCGCTATTCGATCACCACCGATCCCATGTTCAGCAATCACTGCCAGTGCCGGGACTGCCAGCGTGAAAGCGGCGGCGGGCACGGCTCGTACATGACCTTCGCGCGCGACGGTGTCACGGTGACGGGCGACGCAAAGCACTGGGACATGGTCGGCGACAGCGGCAATTTGAAGACGCGCGGCTTCTGCTCCCAGTGCGGCGTGCCGGTCTACCTGACCTTTGCAGCGATGCCCGGCATCTTCACCATCCGCGCCGCAAGCCTCGACGAGCCCGCGCGCTACAGGCCGCAGGTGGTCACCTACGCGGCGCGCGGGCATGAGTGGGATCATCTCGATCCAGGCCTGACGAAGTTCGCGGGCATGCCGCCGGGCGCGTGACGCCGGCAGTAGAGCGCTGAAGCCTCCGCATCGTCATGGCCGGGAATAGCCGTCCGAAGGACGGCGTCGCTTCCGCTCGCCTATGTCCCGGCCATCCACGCCTTCCATCGTGATCCAAGAACGTGGATGCCCGGGACAAGCCCGGGCATGACGACGAGCCAGGCTCGCTCCGCGCTCAGCTGTGAAACTTCAAACCGTCGACGATCTTGTCGATCACCTTGCGCTCGGCGCGCATGGCGATGCCGACGAGATTGAGATCGGCACGCGCCACCGCCCTCACCGCCTCGCGATTGGCGGCGTCATGCGTGGTCTTGAACATGTCCTCGGTGTAGACCGCCGGCATGACGTTGCGCGCGAGCGCGCGATCGAGCGCGCGCGCCAGCGCCGCGCCATCGGCGCCGTAGATCAGGATCGGCTGGCCGATCAGTGCATGATATTTCGTGCCGGAACCGTCTTCATAGGCGTCGCCAATGCATTCCGGAAATGCCGCGGCAATGCCGCTGGTGAGAAAAGATGCAACGTTGAGCTTTTGCCAGGCCTGAAGATCGGTGCGGATCACGATGGCGATCTTGGTGTCGAATTGCATCAATTTTCCCTGGCTAATCGCGACGAGAAAGAAAATTGCTCTCGCGTTCCGATCGTTCCTGCAGAATGTAATTCAGATTGACGTATCGATCACAACTCAAAAAATTTTAACGCGGAACGCGGCGCGCCGCGCTTCTCCTCATGAGGCCGTTCGGGTATACGTCGCTGTCCCCGTCATTGAACTGTCATAAACGGAATGTCCGAGCGATCCCTCGAACCCGTGCAGAGCGCCAGCGGTCGCCTCGTCCCGGAACACACGCCCAGAAATTCCGCCGCTTCTGGTGCAGAGCAAAGGCCCGGCCCCGCGCTCGCCGACAATTCACCGGCTCGCAACGCGCGGTTTCATTCCGATTTTGTTTCGAATGAAACCGAAGCCGAAACTGCAGCAGATGTTTCTCGGTCGCCTGACATTCCGTCTTCCGCAATCGAAATCGAGCTGAAGCTGCTGGTGGATGCCGATCGCCTGGCCGATTTCGGAAAAGCCCCCGTGATCGCGACGAATGCGCGCAACAAGGGCTCGCGAAAACATCTCAAGGCGGTCTACTACGATACGCCCAAGCGCGCGCTCCAGCGCAATGGATTGAGCTTCCGGGTGCGCCAGAGCGGCGCGCGTTTCACGCAGACCGTGAAGGCCGTCGGCAATGATCCGCTCCGCCGCGGCGAATGGGAGGCGAGCGTGCCGTCCATTGCGCCCGACCTCGCGCTGGCGCTGCCCTTCATTCCGGAGAAGCTGCGCGCCGATCTCGCGCGCCACCCGCTCGAAGTGGTGTTCACCACCGACATTCACCGTCACTCGCGCATCGTCGATCTGCCGTCCGGCGCGGTCGAGGTCGCCTTTGACCGCGGCTCTCTGAAGGCCGGCGATCGATCGCTGCCGGTCAGCGAGATCGAGCTGGAGCTCAAGACCGGCCACCCGTCTGCGCTTTACGAGCTGGCGCTCCGGCTTGCCGAGCATGGACCGGCAAGGCTTTCCGCGCGCAGCAAGTCGGCGCGCGGATTTGACCTAGCAGCCGATACGCCGCCGGCGCCAGGACGTCCGCACAAGCTTCGCCTCGATCCATCCTCGTCGCTGGACAAGGCGTTTGCCGTGATGCTGCGTGCCTGTCTGCACCATCTTCTCCAGTCGCTTCCGGCCGCCGAGCACGGGGGCGACCCCGAGGGCATTCACCAGCTTCGCGTCGCGCTGCGGCGCCTGCGCTCCGTCCTCGACCTGATGCGATCGGTCGTCCCCGTCAGCAAGCTCGAGCAGCTCCGGTCCGAGGCCAAATCGCTGGGGCAGGATCTGGCTGCCGCCCGCGACCTCGACGTCTTCCAGCAGGAAACCCTGCGCACGGTCGCACAGGGCTGTCCCTCCATCGCTGGCTTCGACGCGCTCAATGCGGCCATCGAGCAGCGCCGCCTGGCAAGCTATGACAAGGTGCGCCTGGCGCTTGCCGGGCGCCGGACGGCCGTCTTCCTGATCGGGCTCGGCGGCTGGATCGAAGCGCGCGGCTGGCGCAGCGACGTCACGCCGGAAACTCTGGGGCAACTGGCGGAGCCCGCCACCAATTTCGCGCGACGCATCCTGTCGGCGCAGCATGCCAGGGTGCTCAAGCGCGGCCGCCGCTTCAAATCGCTGTCGGCCGAACAACTGCATCGGCTGCGGTTGTCGGTGAAGAAGCTGCGCTACGTTGCGGATTTCCTGCTGCCGCTCTACGGACCGCGAAAGTCCGCCAAACGTTTTTCCAGGGGGCTCGCCGAGCTGCAACAGGAGCTCGGCATCTACAACGACATGGCGACGACGACGTCCCTGCTCGCGGATATCGGCGCCTCGGGCAGCGCGGCGGCCGCGATTGCCGGCTGGCAGGCGCACGCGATGATCGGTTCCGCCCCGCGCCTCAAATCGGCATGGTCGGATTTCGTCAAGGCGAAGACGCCCTGGTCGGTTGAGGCGGCGGCCTGATCGCCCGGGCCGACCGTCAGCCCTTGCTTCAGCCTTTGGCGTCGCAGGCCCAGGCGCGGATGACGCATTCCTTGCCGCCGAACTTGTAGCATTCGCGCGTGGCGGCATTGAGCGAGGCCGAGATCTTCGGCTTGACGGCATAGCCATAGGCACCGCAGGGATTGGCGAGATCGACCGCCATCGCGGCGCAGGCGCGCTTCATCGTCACTGTCGTGCACTCGCCCTTGCACTGCTTCTGCGCCGCGGCGCGGGCCTCGCGCTCGGCGCCGTAATCATAGGCCTGGCCATAGGCACCGCACTTGCCGACCGCAAACGCGCCGGCGGCATGGGCTTCGGTCATGTAGCGAGCGCCGGCGACACCGACCGACAGCGCAAAGAAAAACATCGCGCAGCGGCGCGCGACGACGTTCGAAGCCATGGAAACCCCTCCCCCCAGGCAGGTGGAGGGACTCTAAGCCGCGGTCGTTGCCAGATGGTGAACGGGTGGTTGAAATCGGCGCGGGTGGGACGTCTTCATCCGCGCCTTGCGGCTTCCAGCGCCTGCGGCGTGTCGATGTCGAGGAAGGCGCTCTCGCCGTCCACGGGCACTTCGGCGACCGCTTCGGTGTGCTTGGCGATCAGATGGCGCGCCCCGACGTCGCCGTCGAGCGTCATCAATTCCCTGAAGAAGCGGCGCGACCACAGCACGGGATTGCCGCGGCGGCCTTCGCTGACGGGCACGACGATGAGGTTGCCCCGGTCGGGCGCAAACCCATCGATGAGACGGTCGATCAGGCCGGCGTCGATCAGCGGCATGTCACCGAGACAAACTACAGCGCCGTCGCTGGTCTCAGGGACAGCGGCGATGCCGGCCTTCACCGAGCTGGCGATGCCACCGGCGAAATCCGGATTTTTGACGAAACGCACCTTGAGGCCCTGTAGCGCCTGCTCGACTAGCTCGGTCTGGTGGCCGGTGACGACGATCACCTCGGACGCCTTCGAGGCCAGCGCCTGCTCAGCCGCGATCCGCACCAGCTTCTTGCCGTCGATCTCGGCGAGCAGCTTGTTCGGCCCGCCCATCCGGGTCGAGCGGCCCGCGGCAAGCACGATTGCGGCAACCTGGCTGTTGCCCTCGATCTCGGGTTTTGCGCGCGGCTGCGGCCGCGTCACGATCTCCATGAGCAGACCGCCGACGCCCATGCCCATCAGCTCGGACCGCGTCACCTTGATGCCGGCAAGAAGCCGCATCAGCACCCAGTCAAAGCCGTTCTCGACCGGCGAGCGCGCGCAGCCCGGCGCGCCCAGCACCGGCACGCCGCCGGCACGCGCGATCAGCAAAAGATTGCCGGGATCGACCGGCATGCCGAAATGCTCGATCTCGCCGCCGATGCCGGTGACGGCCGCCGGGATCACGTCGCGGCGATCGGCGATCGCGGAGGCGCCGAACACGATGACAAGCTCGGCGCCGAGGCCGAGCAATTCCTTGATCGCGGCCGACAGCGCACGCTCATCGTGCGGGACCCGCCGCTCGGCGATGATATCGGCGCCGGCCGGCGCGAGCCGCTCGGCGGTGACGCGCAGGGTCTTGTCGATCACCTTGGACGACAGGCCCGGCAAAAGGGTCGAGACGATGCCGACCCGCTTGATGACGTAAGGCGCGATCGTCAGCACGTCCTTGCCGGCGGCCTTCACCGCGGCATCGCGCAAATTACCCTCGACGCCGAACGGGATGATCTTGACGGTGCCGACCATCTCGCCCTCGACCACCGGCTTGTAGGCGGTGAGCGTCGCGAAGGTGATGGCCTCGTCGATGTTGTTGATGCGGTCGACCGCGGCACGGTCGATCACCAGCACGCCGGGACGCGCGGCAAACAGGTTGGCGCGGCCGGTGAAGGCGCGCTCGACATGGATGCCCTCGCCGCCGACGGCGAGCGCAATGCTGGCGGCCGCAACGTCCTCGGTGACGTCGCCCTCCTCCATGCGCACCACGACGACGTCCTTGATGCCGGCGCGCTGGAGCGCCTCGACCTCGGCCGGGCCGATGGTCGTGCCCTTCTTCAGCACCAGCGGTCCCTGGCGCAGCGTGTGCACGGTCACACCGCCGATCGCATCCTTGGGGCTCGCCGGGCCGAATTTCATGCCGCTTCTTCTTTTTCCTTGGGAGGCAGCCGAAGCACGGCCGTGATCTCGGCCATGATCGCCACCGCGATCTCGGACGGCGAGACCGCGCCGATCGCAAGCCCGATCGGCGCGTGGATGCGCGCGATGTCGCTATCCCTGGCGCCCTGCGCCCGCAGCCGGTCGCCTCGCTTGGCATGCGTCTTCCGCGAGCCGAGCGCGCCGATATAGAAGCAGTTGCGCTCGAAGGCGTGCAGCAGCGCGGGGTCGTCGATCTTGGGATCGTGCGTCACCGCGACGAAGGCGGTGTAGGCATCGACGTTGAGCGGCGGCAGCGCGATGTCCGGCCATTCCGCAACCAGCGGGATGTCGGGGAAGCGCTCCGGGCTCGCAAACGCCGTGCGCGGATCGACCACAGTGACGTCATAGCCGAGCGAACGCGCCAGCGGCGCTAAGGCCTGGCTGATATGGACCGCGCCGACGATGACGAGCTTTGCCGTCGGCGCGTAGACGTTGAGGAACAGCTTCTTGCCGCCCGTCTCGACATTGGCGCTCTTGCCCATGCGAAGCTGCTTTTCGAGCTCGGCGCGCAGCGGATCCTTGGCAAAATCCTTCGCCTTTACCAGGCGCTGCTCGCCGCTCCCGGTGTCCGTCACCAGGATGACCGGACGGCGCGCGGCGCGCTCGGCATTGAGTTCGTGCAGGATTGCGAGCTTCACGGTCAGCCGACCTTTTCGACGAAGACGCGGATGGTGCCGCCGCAGGACAGCCCGACGTTCCAGGCGGTCTCGTCGGCGACGCCGAACTCCAGCATTTTCGGCTTGCCGCTCGCGATCACGTCCATGGCCTCGGTGACCACGGCGCCCTCGACGCAGCCGCCGGAGACCGAGCCCAGGAACGTGCCCTCGTCATTGATGACGAGGCTCGAGCCCGCGGGGCGCGGCGCCGAGCCCCACGTGTCCACCACCGTCGCGAGCGCGACGCCGCGACCGGCCTTCTGCCAGTCCTCCGCCGCCTTCAGTATGTCCTCGTCGCGGTCGAGCATGGCTTAACCTCTTCAGGCTGCGGGGCGGATCAGGCTGCGGTGATGCGGGGGCAGCGGCTGGGACAGCGTCGTGATCAGCTCCTGGATCGAACTCAAATTATGCACCGGGCGGAATTCGTCAACGTGCGGAAGCATCATTTTGATGCCCTGCGCCTTGGCCTCGAACCCGCCGAACCGCAGCAGCGGGTTGAGCCAGATCAGCCGCCGGCAGGAGCGATGCAGCCGGTCCATCTCGAAGGCGAGCCGGGCATCGGCCTCCCGCTCCAGCCCGTCGGAGATCAGCAGCACGATCGCACCCTGGCTCAGCACCCGCCGGGCCCACAATTTGTTGAAGTTGTGCAGCGAGGCCGAGATACGGGTGCCGCCGGCCCAGTCCTCGACCGATGCCGAGCAGCTCGCCAGCGCCTCGTCCGGATCGCGCTGGCGCAGCGCGCGGGTGACGTTGGTCAGCCGGGTGCCGAACAGGAACACCGAGACGCGCTTGCGGGCGTCGGTGATGGCATGGAGGAAGTGCAGGAACAGGCGGGTGTACTCGCTCATCGAGCCCGAGATGTCGAGCAGCGCCACGATCGGCGCCGGCTTCTCGATCCGTCCGAGGCGATGGATGTCGATGATCTCGCCGCCGGTGCGCAAGGAAGCGCGCAGCGTGCGGCGCAAATCGAGGCGAAGCCCGCGCGGGTCGGGCCGCTGCCGGCGGGTCAGGAGTTCGGCCTGGGGCAGCTTCATCCGCTCGACGGCGCGCAGGGCCTCGGCGATCTCGGCCACGCTCATCTGCGCAAAATCCTTCTTCTGAAGGATCTCCTTGTCGGAGACCGACAGGCGCAGATCCTGCTCCTGGTGCTGCGGCGTCTCCGTCATCTTCGGCTGCGACATCGCCTCCTGGACGCGGCGGGAGCCGGCCTGCGGCTTCTTCTTGGCATGGTCCGGCAGCGGCACCGAATCCAGAAGGTGCTTCCACTCCTCGGAGGCGCGGAAGAACAGGTTGAACGCCTGCTTGAAGATCAGCGCGTGCTCGTGGCGCTTGACGAAGATCGCCTCCAGCGTGGTGAAGACGTCGGCCCGGCTGCCGATGTCGATCACCTGGAGCGCATTCATGGCGTCGATGACCGCGCCGGGCCCGACCGGCATCCCCGCCGCACGCAGCGCACGGGCAAAGCCGACGATGTTGTCGGCGAACTGCTCGGTCTGCTCCGGCGCCAAATGGTTGATGGCCATGGGTCCACACTCTGAGCCGTCGTTGACGGCTAATCGCTCGTCGCTTCTTTCAGCACCTTCTGCAGGGTGTCGCCCTGCATCCTTGTGATGTCGTCCTGGTACTTGAGCAGCGCGCCCAAGGTGTCGCCGACCACCTGCGGGGTCAGCGAGCGGGCGTCGAGCTCGGACAGCGCGGTGGCCCAGTCGATGGTCTCGGCGACGCCCGGCGACTTGTAGAAGTCCTGGTCGCGCAGCGCCTGCACGAAGCGCACGACCTGCTGCGACAGCTTTGCCGAGATGCCGGGTACGCGCGTCTTGACGATGGCGAGCTCGCGCTCGGCGGCGGGATAGTCGACCCAGTGATAGAGGCAGCGCCGCTTCAGCGCGTCGTGGATCTCGCGGGTGCGGTTGGAGGTGATGATGACGATCGGCGGATGCGGCGCCTTCACGGTGCCGAATTCGGGGATGGTCACCTGGAAGTCGCTGAGGATTTCGAGCAGATAGGCCTCGAACGCCTCGTCGGCGCGGTCGAGCTCGTCGATCAAGAGCACCGACGGGCCGGCGACGTCGGGCTCCAGCGCCTGCAGCAGCGGCCGCTTGATCATGTAGCGGTCGGCGAAGATGTCGCTCGAGAGCTGGTCGCGATCGGTGTCGCCGGCGGCTTCCGCCATCCGGATCGCGATCATCTGCGCGGCACTATTCCACTCATAGACCGCCGACGAGACGTCGAGGCCCTCATAGCACTGCAGGCGGATCAGCTTGCGCCCCAACGCCGCCGACAGCACCTTGGCGATCTCGGTCTTGCCGACGCCGGCCTCGCCCTCGAGAAACAGCGGGCGGCCCATGCGCAGCGACAGGTAGGTCACCGTCGCCAGCGACCGCTCGGCGAGATAGCCGCGCGAGGTCAAGAGTTCGAGCATCGCATCGACCGATGCCGGCAGAGCACCGGAAGAATTGGCCGCTGAAGTCATGAAAAAGCCAGTCTCGCTAGGCCCCTACCCGGGGACAAGTTTGGGCCGAAGAATGAGGTTCCTCACTCCTTGGCGTTGGCGGCGTCGACGGCGCGCCGGGTCAGCACGCCGATGAGATGCGCGCGGTATTCGGCGCTACCGTGGATATCGCTGTTGAGGCCTTCCGCCGGCACGTCGATGCCTTCCAGAACCTTCGAGGAGAATCGCTTCTTCAGAGCTTCCTCGAACGCGGTGACGCGGAACACGCCGTTCGAGCCGGCGCCGGTGACGGCGACCCGCACGTCTGAAGGACGCCGCGCCACGAACACACCGACCAACGCATAGCGCGAGGCCTGGTTGCGGAACTTGACGTAGGCCGCCTTCTTCGCCAGCGGGAACATCACCCTGGTGATGATCTCGTCGGCCTCGAGCGCGGTCGAGAACAGGCCCTGGAAATACTCCTCCGCCTTGAGGCGGCGCTTGTTGGTGACGATGGTGGCGCCGAGCGCCAGCACCGCGGCCGGATAGTCCGCGGTCGGATCGTTGTTGGCGAGCGAGCCGCCGATCGTGCCCTTGTGGCGCACCGCGGGATCACCGATCTGGCTCGCAAGATTTGCCAGCGCCGGGATCGCCTCGCCGACGATGGCGGAGTTCGCGACGTCAGCGTGCTTGGCGGTGGCGCCGATCACCAGCGAACGGCCCTTCATCTCGACCGAGTCGAGACCCTCGATGTGGGAGAGGTCAACCAGATGCGGCGGGCTCGCGAGCCGCTGCTTCATGACGGGAATGAGCGTGTGGCCGCCGGCAATCACCTTGGCGTCCTCGTTCTTCACCAGGAGGTTGGCCGCCTGGCGCACGGTCGCAGGGCGATGATATTTGAATTCGTACATCTGAATGTCCCGGGATGCGCGCGCGGTTACGCGGGGTCGGATTTCGCCATCGCCTTGGCGCCGGCGGCGATCGAGGCGACGATGTTCTGATAGCCGGTGCAGCGGCAGAGATTGCCTTCCAGCTCCTCGCGGATGGTGTGGTCGTCGAGTTGATGGCCCTTGCGATGGACGATGTCGATCGCGGTCATGATCATGCCCGGCGTGCAGAAGCCGCACTGCAGGCCATGGTGCTCGCGGAAGGCCTCCTGCATCGGATGCAGCGGCGCGCCGTCGGCGGCCAGTCCCTCGATCGTCCTGACCTCGTGGCCGTCGGCCATCACCGCAAGCGTGGTGCAGGACTTCACGGCCTTGCCGTCGAGATGCACGACACAAGCCCCGCACTGCGAGGTATCGCAGCCGACATGGGTGCCGGTGAGCCGCAGATTCTCGCGCAGGAACTGCACCAGGAGGGTGCGGGGATCGACATTGCCGGTGACAGGATTGCCGTTCACGATGAGGGAGATTTTGGCCATAAGCACTCTCTATCAGCGCCCCGACGGGTCCCGTCGAAGCGGTTCTTATAATTATTCCAACCCATCATATGGGCCATTGCCCCCCGGGGCAACATCGCAGGGAACACTGGGCCGCCATGACGGAGGCAACAGGCCTCTAGCCCTGTACCGCCTTGGCGAAATTCGCGAAAAATTCGTCGGCCAGTTTCTTGGCGGTGCCGTTGATGAGGCGCTGGCCGAGCTGCGCCAGCTTGCCGCCGATCTGCGCCTCGACGTCGTAGGAAAGCAGCGTGCCGCCGTCCTTCTCGGCGAGCTTCACGGCGGCGCCGCCCTTGGCGAAGCCCGCCACGCCGCCCTCGCCCTCGCCCGAGATCCTGTAGCCGTTCGGCGGGTCGAGATCGCTGAGCATCACCTTGCCCTTGAAGCGCGCCGACACCGGGCCGACCTTCATTTTCGCGGTCGCGCGAAAGCCGCCGTCGTCGGTCTTCTCCAGCTCCTCGCAGCCGGGAATGCAGGCCTTCAGCACTGCGGGGTCGTTGAGCTTCTCCCACACGGCCTCGCGCGGCGCCGCAAGCTGGACTTCGCCGTTCATCGTCATGGCCATGGAGCGTCTCCCGGGATCGCGCTACTCTTCCGGTGCTCAAGTAACGCAGGGAGGCGGCAAAGGAAAGGGCGGCGCCCGGTCACGAGCAATGCATATTCGCAACTGCAAAAAGCTTGCGCGGACGGTTTGGAATTGGCACAGCCGGTCCATGATGGTCAGGTCCGCATGATATGAGCACATCCCTGTCCCCCCTGCTCGCGCCGATGCTGTCGAGCCCAGCCATGCGCGGGGTCTGCGACGACCGGTCCATGCTGCAGAACATGCTGGATTTCGAGGCGGCGCTGGCCCGGGCCGAGGCCGCCACCGGCGTCATTCCGGAGACCGCGGCGGGCCCGATCGAAGCCGCCTGCAAGGTCGACCGGTTCGACATGGCTGCGCTGGCGGAGGCCGCGACGAAATCGGGCAATCTCGCCATCCCGCTGGTCAAGGCGCTGACCGCCAATGTCGGCAAGCAGGACGCCGAGGCCGCACGCTACGTGCATTGGGGCGCGACCAGCCAGGACGTCATCGACACCGCGACCATGCTCGCCTTGCGCGCCGGCATCAACGCGCTCGATGCCGACCTCAGCCGCGCCATCAAGGGATTTGCCGCGCTGGCGCGCGCCCATCGCAACACCGCGATGGTGGCGCGCACCTGGCTGCAGCACGCGCTGCCGATGCCGTTCGGGCTCAAGGCCGCCGAATATGCCGCAAGCCTTGCCCGCGCCCGCTGCCGCCTCAGGCGGCTCGCCCGCGACGGCCTCGCGCTGCAATTCGGCGGCGCGGCCGGCACGCTCGCCGCGCTCGGCGACAAGGGGCTCATCGTCGCCGAACGTCTGGCGCAGGAATTGAACCTGCCGCTGCCGGAAGCACCCTGGCACACCCATCGCGACCGCATCGCGGAGGCCGCATCATGCTTCGCAATTCTCGCCGGGAGCTGCGGCAAGATCGCGCGCGACGTCTCGCTGCTGATGCAGACCGACGTCGGCGAAGCCTTCGAGCCCGCCGGCGAAGGCCGCGGTGGCTCCTCGACCATGCCGCACAAGCGCAACCCCGTGGCGGCCGCGAGCGCGCTCGGTGCTGCAACGATGGCGCCGCAGCTCGCCGCGACGATATTCGCAGCGCAAGTGCAGGACCATGAACGCAGCGCCGGCCCTTGGCACGCGGAATGGCCGACACTGCCGCAACTGATGCTGATCACATCCGGCGCGCTCTCCGCCATCGTCGACATCGCCGAGGGCCTCGACGTCGATGCCGCGCGCATGCGCAGCAATCTCGATGCGACACATGGCCTGATCATGGCGGAGGCGGTCACCTTCGCGCTGGCCGAGAGCATCGGCAAGAGCGAGGCACATCATCTCGTCGAGGCCGCAAGCAAGAAGGCCGTCGCCGGGAAGAAGCATCTGCGCGAGGTGCTGTCGGCCGATCCGCAGGTCACCGCGCATCTGACGCCCGAGAAAATTGCGGCATTGTTCGAGCCGATGGCCTATCAAGGGGCGTCGCAGGCCCTGATCGACCGCCTGCTCGACGGCCTCGACAGCGAATAGAACGGAGACGCCTCAATGCCCATGATCGATGCCGACGGATGCCTGATCAACGTCTCCGTCGAGGGCCGCGACGGCGGGCCGACCCTGATGCTCTCCAATTCGCTCGGTTCCACGATGCAGATGTGGGAGCCGCAGATGAAGGCGCTGACGCAGGTGTTCCGCGTCATCCGCTACGACCGCCGCGGCCACGGCAAGTCCGGCGTGCCGCCCGGTCCCTACACGATGGAGCGTTTCGGCCGCGACGTGCTTGCGATCCTGGACGATCTCAACATCGAGAAGGTGCATTGGTGCGGCCTGTCGATGGGCGGCATGGTCGGGCAATGGCTGGGAGCCAACGCGCCGGAGCGGTTCGGCAAGCTCATCCTCGCCAACACCTCCTGCTATTATCCCGATCCGACCAAATGGCTGGAGCGCATCGACGCGGTGAAGAAGGGCGGCATCGCGGCGGTGGCCGATGCCGTGCTTGCCGGCTGGCTCACGGCCGATTTCCGCGAGCGCGAGCCGCAGATTGCCGCGAAGATGAAGGCGATGATGCTGGCCTCTCCGGTCGAAGGCTATATCGCCTGCTGCGAGGCGCTGTCGACGCTCGACCAGCGCGCGCTGCTGCCGAAGATCAAGAGCCCGACGCTGGTGATCGCGGGCCGCCACGACATGGCAACGCCGATCTCGGCGGGCGAGCTGATCCGGGCCAACATTCCCGGCGCCAGCATGACCATCCTCGACGCCGCCCACATTTCCAACGTCGAGCAGCCGCACGCCTTCACGGATGCCGTGGTCGGCTTCCTGACGCAGCGCTGATCCGGAGCAACAACATGGACGACCAGAAGCGCCGCGATGCCGGCATGACCATGCGCCGCAAGGTGCTGGGCAATCCCTGGGTCGACAAGTCGATCGCGGGCCGCAATGCCTTCAACACCGATTTCCAGGATCTGATCACGCGCTACGCCTGGGGCGAGATCTGGACCCGGCCGCATTTCGACGAGCGCACGCGGCGGGTGCTCGTCATCGGCACCATGGTGGCGCTCGGGCAGTGGGATGAATTCCGCCTGCATGTGCGCGCGGCGCTCACTGAGGGCGGCTTCACTCCCGACGACATCAGGGAGATCCTGCTGCAGCAGGCGATCTATTGCGGCGTGCCGGCGGCCAACCACGCCGTCAAGGAAGCCTCAGCGATTGTGCAGGAGCTCGGCCTGCTCAAGCCCTAGCGGCGCAGGGGTCTCGACGCGCGCGACCGTCCTTTGCGCCACCGCCGGCCGTTCGATCAGCATCACGATCGCGCCGCCGAGCAGCAGAAGGAGCTCGGTGGCATGCAGCCGGAGCGCGGCCATCTCGCCGACCTTCGAGGCCATCAGCATGCTCGCGAACGAGATCAGGCAGCCGATCGACAGCGCAATGCCGAGCGCCTCGTCGCTGGCGCCGGACCGGCGGGCCCGGGGAATGCAGAGCAGCGCGAGCGAGATCGCAAAGAACACCACGACCGTCAGGCGGCCGAGCGCGAGCAGCCAGGCCGCCCGCACCGTGCTCATCCCCGCCATCTGGAGGTGGTCGCTGAGGAACAGCGCGACCGCGACACTTGGCCGCTCGTAAAGGCCATGCACCGGCGCCACCATGATGTTGAAGGCGACCAGCGTCCAGGCCGGGATGAAATAGGCCGCCAGCAGCGCGCCGTTGACCGAGCCGATCCGCCAATGTCCGAACATGCCTTGTCCTGCCTGGTTGGCCGGCCTTCGACGGAAGGCGGTGGCCTTGCCGGGAGCTAACGCGCATCGGATGGGGGCGGCAATTTAAACCCTTTGTTTACCTTAACTGGCCGGGCTGGGGACGCGCACAAAAAAAGCCCCGCCTTGCGGCGGGGCCACTCCATTACCTACGCTTCCAGCTACTTGCAGCTACTTGTCCTGACTGTGCTGACCGCCCTGCTGCTGGCCGGGCTTGTCGCCCTGGCGCATCGGGTCGTTCTGCTGCTGCTGTCCGGGTTTCTGACCGCCGCCCTGCTGCCCTGGCTGCTGACTTGGACGCTGCTGGCCGGGGTTCTGGGTCTGCTGGCCCGGATTCTGGTTCTGCTGCTTCGTCATTAGGGGAAACTCCCTTGTTGGACGTCTGAGGCAAGATAACCACCCGCGACGAATTAGGTTGCTCTGCGGAACCCGGTTCCTCGCACCTCCCGGAACCGGAACGTGAAATGAGCTCTGCACAAGCCTTATGCGGACCCAAGGCCAGTTGCAGCCGCCAGTTCCCTCCTGTTACAAAACGGGAAGAACGCTCGAGGGCTGCCGGGGCCCAAGAACTCGCAAAAAGAACTCCTTCAAAAGCTCCTTTGAGCCGCGGCAGGTTTGGTAACGGCAGCCTATGGATTATTTCGCCCAGCAGCTCATCAACGGCCTCGTGCTCGGCTCGATCTACGGCCTGATCGCGATCGGCTACACGATGGTCTACGGCATCGTCGGCATGATCAATTTCGCCCATGGCGACATCTTCATGATCGGCGGCTTCATCGCCCTCATCACCTTCCTGATCCTCGTCTCGCTCGGCCTGACCGCGATCCCGGTGATCCTGCTCGTCGTGCTGCTGGTCTCGATGGCGATCACCGCGCTCTATGGCTGGACCATCGAGCGCATCGCCTACCGGCCGCTGCGCCATTCCTTCCGCCTCGCCCCGATGCTGTCGGCGATCGGCATGTCGTTCGTGCTGACCAACTACTCGCAGGTGTCGCAAGGAGCGCGCGTCAAGCCGATCCCGCCCTTGATCACCGGCGGCTACACGCTGCACGAGAGCGCGGACGGCTTCGTGATCCAGCTCTCCAACATCCAGATCATGGTGGTCATCACCACCATTGTGCTGCTGGCGATCTTCACCTGGCTGGTGTCGCGCACCCGGCTCGGCCGCGACATGCGCGCCTGCGAGCAGGACCAGACCATGGCCGCGCTGCTTGGCGTCGACGTCGACCGCACCATCTCCATGACCTTCGTGATCGGCGCCGCGCTCGCCGCGGTCGCAGGGCTGATGTACCTGCTCTATTACGGCCTGGTCGATTTCTTCATGGGCTTCGTCGCCGGCATCAAGGCGTTCACCGCCGCCGTGCTCGGCGGCATCGGCTCGCTGCCGGGCGCCATGCTCGGCGGGCTCGCGATCGGCCTGATCGAGACGTTCTGGTCGGCCTATTTCTCGGTCGAGTACAAGGACGTCGCGGCGTTCTCGATCCTGATCGTGGTGCTGATCTTCATGCCGACCGGCCTGCTCGGCCGCCCCGAAGTCGAAAAAGTCTGACGGTCGCGCGTGACAGCCCTTTCGCCCAAAACCGCATCCGCAAGTCGCACCGCCGGCATCCCCGCCATTCTGAAGACCGCCTTCATCAACGCGCTGATCGCGCTGGTGCTGTTCTCGCTGATGGTCGGCATCCGCACCGAGGCGGGCTCCGACGGCCAGCTGACCTACTGGACCCGGTTTGGCGATGTCGCCGTCCTCGTCGCCGCGGTGTTCGGCGGCTCGATCGTGATCGAGCTGCTGCGGCAATGGATCGGCCCGACCGGCGCCGAGACGCTGGTGCCGCCGGCGTTCAAGAGCGGCATGTCGCTGGTGGGCCGCTACCTCGCACCCGCGCTGCTGATCTTCACGCTGCTGGTGCCGGTGATTTTCTATGACCAGCGTTACATTCTCGACCTCGCCATCCTCGTGCTCACCTATGTGATGCTGGGCTGGGGCCTGAATGTCGTGGTCGGTCTCGCCGGCCTGCTCGATCTCGGTTATGTCGCCTTCTATGCGGTGGGCGCCTATTCCTATGCCTTGCTCGCCACCAATTTCGGCTGGTCGTTCTGGGTCTGCCTGCCGCTCGCCGGCATCCTCGCCGCTTTCTGGGGCGTGCTGCTCGGCTTTCCCGTGCTGCGGCTGCGCGGCGACTATCTCGCCATCGTGACGCTCGCCTTCGGCGAGATCATCCGCCTCGTCATCATCAACTGGCAGGACCTGACCGGCGGGCCGAACGGCGTGTCCGGAATTCCGCGCCCTACGTTCTTCGGCGTTCCGCTCGACAACAGCGATGACGGTTTCGCCGCCAGGTTCGGCCTCGAATATTCGGCGACCCATCGCATCGTCTTCCTGTTCTATCTGATCCTGGCGCTGGCGCTGCTCACCAACTGGGTGACGATCCGCCTGCGCCGCCTGCCGATCGGGCGGGCCTGGGAAGCCTTGCGCGAGGACGAGGTCGCCTGCCGCGCGCTCGGCATCAACACCACGACCACCAAGCTCACCGCGTTCGCGACGGGGGCGATGTTCGGCGGCTTTGCCGGCGCGTTCTTCGCGACCCGCCAGGGCTTCATCAGCCCGGAATCCTTCACCTTCCAGGAATCGGCACTGGTGCTCGCCATCGTCGTGCTCGGCGGCATGGGCTCGCAGCTCGGCGTGGCGCTCGCCGCCCTCGCCATGATCGGCGGCTTCGAGCTGTTCCGGGGTCTGGAGCACTACCGCATGCTGGTGTTCGGCATGGCCATGGTGCTGATCATGATCTGGCGGCCGCGCGGCCTGATCGGGCATCGCGCCCCGACCGTGTATCTCACCAAGGCGCAGGCGATCTCCTCCGACCTCGTCAAGGAAGGGCACGGATGAGCGGCGAGACGATCCTCAGCGTCGACCGGCTCACGATGCGCTTCGGCGGCATCGTGGCCGTGCAGGAGCTGTCGTTTGCGGCCGAGCGCAACAAGGTCACCGCGCTGATCGGACCGAACGGCGCGGGCAAGACCACCGTGTTCAACTGCATCACCGGCTTCTACAAGCCGAGCGGCGGCGCCATCCGCCTCAGCCATGACGACGGCAGGACGATCGCGCTGGAGCGGCTGAACGATTTCCGCATCGCCCAGCAGGCCAAGGTCGCGCGCACCTTCCAGAACATCCGCCTGTTCCCCGGCATGACCGTGCTGGAAAACCTCATGGTGGCGCAGCACAACGCCCTGATGCGCGCCTCCGGCTTCACCTTCCTCGGCCTGATCGGCGCGCCCGTCTATCGCGACGCCGAGAAGCAGGCGATCGGGCTCGCCACCGACTGGCTCAAGCGCGTCAACCTGCTCGACCGCGCCGACGACGCCGCCGGCAATCTCGCCTATGGCGACCAGCGCCGGCTCGAGATCGCGCGGGCGATGTGCACGGAGCCGGCCCTGTTGTGCCTGGACGAGCCTGCCGCCGGCCTCAACGCGCGCGAAAGCGCCGCCTTGAGCGAGCTCCTGCTCTCGATCCGCAACGAGCTCGGCACCTCGATCCTGCTGATCGAGCACGACATGTCGGTGGTGATGGAGATCTCCGACCACATCGTGGTGATGGACCATGGCGTCAAGATCGCGGAAGGCTCGCCGCGCCAGGTCCGCGACGATCCCAAGGTGATCGCGGCCTATCTCGGCGCCGACGAGGAAGAGGCCGTGGCCGTGATGGAGGGCGGGTCGTGACGGCAGCGCCCATTCCCCTGCTCGCGATCCGGTCCTTGCGCGCCGCCTATGGCAAGATCGAGGCGCTGAAGGGCGTCGACGTCGAGATCAAATCTGGCGAGATCGTCGCCCTGATCGGCGCCAACGGCGCCGGCAAGTCGACGCTGATGATGACGATCTTCGGCAAGCCACGCGCCCGCGCCGGCCAGATCCTGTACGAAGGCCGCGACATCACCGACGTTCCCACCCACGAGATCGCGCATTTGCGCATCGCGCAATCGCCGGAAGGACGGCGCATCTTCCCGCGCATGAGCGTCGCGGAAAACCTCCAGATGGGGGCGGATGCCACCGAATGCACCGATGCGGAGCGCGAGGCGACGCTGCAGCGCGTCTTCACCCTGTTCCCGCGGTTGAAGGAACGCTACGCCCAGCGCGGCGGAACGCTGTCCGGCGGCGAGCAGCAGATGCTGGCGATCGGCCGCGCCCTGATGAGCCGCCCCCGCCTGCTGCTGCTCGACGAGCCCTCGCTTGGGCTCGCGCCGCTGATCGCCCGCCAGATCTTCGACGCGATCCGCACCCTGAACCGGCAGGACGGCCTGACCGTCCTGATCGTCGAGCAGAACGCCAACCATGCGCTCAAGCTCGCCCATCGCGGTTATGTCATGGTCAACGGCCTGATCACGCTCGCCGGGAGCGGCGCCGAGTTGCTGCAGCGCCCCGAGATTCGCGCCGCCTACCTGGAAGGCGGCCGGCACGGCTGAGGCGGCCCCGGGGCGGGTTCAAGTCGGCGGTTGGTTGAGGCCCAAATTGGCGAGATATCTCCGCCAATGCCCGTATTTTGCCGGTGACTTCTCCCAAGATTCATTCAAGAATGGCGCCGGTTTGAACCGGGCCTGCCCGGCAACTTCCACAGGCGACCACCCGCGAGGTATCTCATGAAATCACTGAAGCTCATCGGTCTGGCATTCGGCGCATCGCTCGCGCTGTCGAGCGCGGCATTCGCGCAGGATGTCACCGTCGCAGTCGCAGGTCCGATGACCGGCGGCGAATCTGCCTTCGGCCGGCAGATGAAGAACGGCGCCGAGATGGCGGTGGCCGACATCAACGCCGCCGGCGGTGTCAACGGCAAGAAGCTCGCACTCAGTGTCAACGACGACGCCTGCGATCCGAAACAGGCGCGATCGATCGCCGAGAAGATCGCCGGCGCCAAGATCCCGTTCGTCGCCGGACACTATTGCTCGTCGTCGTCGATCCCCGCCTCCGAAGCCTATGCCGACGGCAACGTGCTCCAGATCACCCCCGCCTCCACCAACCCGCTCTTCACCGAGCGCAAGCTGTGGAACGTGGCGCGCGTCTGCGGCCGCGACGACCAGCAGGGCCTGATCGCGGCCCAGTACATCGCCAAGAACTTCAAGGGCAAGAACATCGCGATCCTCAACGACAAGACCACTTACGGCAAGGGTCTGGCCGACGAGACCAAGAAGGCGCTGAACAAGGCCGGCATCACCGAGAAGATGTACGAGTCCTACAACAAGGGCGACAAGGATTTTAACGCAATCGTTTCGCGCCTGAAGAAGGACAACATCGATCTCGTCTATGTCGGCGGCTACCATCAGGAGTCAGGCCTGATCGTGCGTCAGATGCGCGACCAGGGCCTGAAGACGATCCTGATGGCCGGCGACGCACTCGCCGACAAGGAGTATGCGTCCATCACCGGTCCCGCCGGCGAAGGCACGCTGTTCACCTTCGGTCCCGATCCGCGCAACAAGCCGACCGCCAAGAAGATCGTCGAGGCCTTCAAGGCCAAGAACATCGATCCCGAGGGCTACACGCTCTACACCTACGCGGCGATGCAGGTCTGGTCGCAGGCGGCCAAGAAGGCCGGCACCACCGACGCCAAGAAGGTCATGGAGACGATGAAGGCCGGCAAGTGGGACACCGTGATCGGCCCGATCGAGTATGACGCCAAGGGCGACATCAAGCAGATCGATTACGTCGTCTACAAGTGGGATGCCAAGGGCAATTACGTCGAAATCGGTGCCAAGGGCTCCTAGCCAGGCATCGCATCACAGGATCACGCCCCGGCTCGCTCCGGGGCGTTTTCCTTTTCCGGTCGACTCAGACCGCCGCCCGCGCTTCACCGCCCGCGGCAGCCTGGGCGTTCCGGATCGCCTGCAGGAGATCGTTCGGCCGAAACGGCTTTTGCAGACAGACCACATTGGCGAGATGGGGCGGCGCCTGTTTCATGAAATCGAGCGCCGTCATCCCGGACATGGCGACGATGGGGAGCGCCGGCGCACGCTCGCGCAGGGTCGCAATGATGTCGACGCCACTTTCGTTGCCGAGGAAGATGTCCACGATGACCGCGTCGACAGGCGTTTCCGCGAAGATCTTCAGCCCCGCCGCACCGCTGCCGGCCTCCACCACCTCAAAATGGTTGACCCGGAGCACGATCGCGACCATCGCACGGACGTCCTTCTGGTCGTCGATAATGAGGACGCGAGGCATGGGAACAACTCCCGGACATTGAGATCGAAATCGGATGATTCAAACCTGGAACCCGCAACGACGGGCGAGCATTATGACATCGTCCCGTAAAGTGCATGTTACCTTGTCCAGGTTCCACGGTCCCACCAAAATTAACTGAGTTGTAACCCCTGGTTGAGTCGTGGCCCCGTATCCACAGGCGCCATACCGGCACCTCAGCATCGGGGAGGCCGCCGGAGCGGATGAGGCCCTTTGGAATGCACGAAACGGAGCTCAAAGCGGCGGAGGCGCCCCAGGCCGAGCGAAGCGCGTTCCTGTCGATGCTGCCGGCCAGCCGGGCCGACCGCATTGCAGCATCGGCGATCGTCGGTATTTCCGCGATCCTGTTCGCCCTTGCCGTTCCCTTTGCTTCTGTCCCGCTGCCGCAGATGCCGGCCTTCGTCGCCAGCTATCAAACCGGTCTCGCCATCATCGACATCGTCACCGCGGTGCTGTTGCTGTCGCAATTTGCGGTGCTGCGGACCCGCGCGCTGCTCCTGCTCGCGACCGGCTACCTGTTCACCGCCGCGGCGGCGCTGGTCCATGCCCTTACCTTTCCCGGGCTGTTTGCGCCGATGGGACTGCTGGGCGCGGGGCCGCAGACCACCTCGTGGCTCTATCTGGTCTGGCATGGCGGCTTTCCGCTTTTCGTGCTCGCCTATGCTTGGCTGAAAGAGGCCGATGGCGGCACCAGGGTCCAGGGCACCACGCGCAGCGCGATCTATGCCAGCCTGTCCGGCGTCGCGGCGGCCATGGTCATCGTCACCTGGATCGTCACCGCGCATCACGATCTGCTTCCGGCGATGCTGAGAGACGGCACCGTCAGCCAGGCCATGATCGGCACGATTTCCTTCGTGTGGTCGCTGAGCTTTGCCGCGCTCGTGTCGCTGTGGTTCCGGCGTCCGTATTCGGTGCTCGACGTCTGGCTCATGGTCGTGATGTGCGCCTGGCTGTTCGACATCGCCCTGTCGGTGGTCGCCTCCACAGCCCGCTTCGATCTCGGCTTCTATGCAGGCCGCCTTTACGGCCTGTCCGCATCGTGCTTCGTGCTCGCAGTGTTCCTGGTCGAGAACGTCCGCGTCCAGGCACGCACGATCGGGCTCGTCGGCAGGCTGCGCGAGCAGTCCGCATCGGACCGCGACTACTTCAGCAAGCGTCTTGCCCTCTACGGCGCCGTCGTCGAATCCTCCAACGACGCCATCATCACGCAAACGCTCGACGGCATCATCACCGGTTGGAACAAGGCAGCCGAGCGCCTGTTTGGCTATTCGGCGGCGGAAGCCATCGGCAAGCCGATCGACATCATCGTACCCCAGGACCGCAAGGCCGAAGTGAGAGGCATCCTCAACCGGATCAGCAGCAACGAATCGATCGCCCAGCACGAGACGGTGCGAATGCGAAAGGACGGCCGGCCGCTCGACGTGGTCCTGAACGTTTCGCCGCTGAGATCGGACGGAGGCGAGATCATCGGCGCCTCCAAGATCGCGCATGATATCACCGAGGAAAAGCAGGCCCTGGAAAAATTGCGCCGCGAGACCGAGGAGCGCCAGCGCATCTTCGAGACCTCGCGGGACCTGATCCTGGTCACCGACGGTTTCGGCAATTTCGTCCAGGTCAGTCCCAGCGTGACCGACATTCTCGGCTTGAAACCGGAGGACATGATCGGACACAGCGCGACCGAGTTCATCCATCCCGACGATCTCGAAAACACGCGGAGCGAGATGCGCGCGGCGCGGCGTGGCGCGGTCAAGCGCAGCTTCGAGGCGCGCTACTACCACCGCGACGGCCACGAGGTCACGCTGAACTGGATGGGCACCTGGTCCGAGCCGGTGAAACGGCACTTCTTCATCGGGCGCGACCTGACTGAAAAGCAGGCCGCCGAAGCCCAGTTCAGGCAGGCCCAGAAGATGGACGCGATCGGCCAGCTGACCGGCGGCGTCGCCCACGATTTCAACAACGTGCTCACCGTGATCACCGGCACCATCGGCATCCTGTCGGATGCCGTGGCCGACCAGCCCGAGCTCGCCGCCATCACCAAGCTGATCGACGATGCCGCCGAGCGCGGCGCGCAGCTGACCAAGCATCTGCTCGCCTTCGCCCGCAAGCAGCCGCTGCAGCCGCGCGAGATCGACGTCAACGCATTGGTGCTCGAAGCCGCCAAGCTTTTGCATCCGACCCTCGGCGAGCAGATCACGATCCTGCCGCAGCTTTCCGAGGATGCCTGGCCGGCGCTGATCGACCCGGGCCAGCTCTCCACCGCAATTCTCAATCTTGCCCTGAACGCGCGCGACGCCATGCCGGGCGGCGGCACGCTGGTGCTGGAGACCCGCAACATCTTTCTCGACGACGGCTATGCCAGCCTGAATCCCGACGTCGCCGCCGGCAGCTACGTGATGATCGCGGTCAGCGACACCGGCAGCGGCATTCCGCCGGGCCTGCTCGACCGGGTGTTCGATCCGTTCTTCACCACCAAGGAGGTCGGCAAGGGCACCGGCCTGGGCCTCAGCATGGTGTTCGGCTTCGTCAAGCAGTCCGGCGGCCACGTCAAGATCTACAGCGAGGAGGGCCACGGCACGAGCGTGAAGATCTACCTGCCGCGCTCGAGCGGCGTGCAGGAGACCGAGCTCGAGGCGCTTCAGAACGTGCCCATCACCGGCGGCAACGAGAGGATCCTGATCGTGGAGGACGACGCGCTGGTGCGGCAGTATGTCGTGACCCAGGTCAAGAGCCTCGGCTATGCCGCGCTCGAAGCCGGCAACGCCGCCGAGGCTCTCGCCATCATCGACGCCGATGAGGACATCGACCTGCTGTTCACCGACATCATCATGCCCGGCGGCATGAACGGCCGCCAGCTTGCCGACGAGGCCGCGCGGCGACGCCCGGATTTGAGGACGCTGTTCACCTCGGGCTACACCGAAAATGCCATCGTCCATCACGGCCGGCTCGATTCCGGCGTGCTGCTGCTGGCGAAACCCTACCGCAAATCCGAGCTCGCGAGGATGCTCAGGACCGCGCTCGCCAGTTGAGCCCGTGACGGCCGTGGGCTATCGCTGATGGGAATGCTTCTGCCGACGGAGCCGCCTTGAAAAATCTCCTGACCGATATCGCCGGCGTCCGCGTCGGCCATGCCGACGATACGAAACTCGCCTCGGGCACGACCGCGATCCTGTTCGACCAGGCGGCCGTCGCGGCGATCGACGTCCGCGGCGGCGGGCCCGGCACGCGCGAGGACGCGCTGCTCGACCTCGCCAACACGGTCGAGCGCGTCGATGCGATCGCGCTCTCCGGCGGCTCGGCGTTCGGACTCGATGCCGGCGGCGGCATCCAGGCCTGGCTCGCCGAGCAGGGGCGCGGCTTCAGGATTCGCGACGCGGTAATCCCGATCGTGCCCGGCGCGATCATGTTCGATCTGCTCAACGGCGGCGACAAGGCCTGGGGCCGCTTCTCGCCCTATCGCGATCTCGGCTATCAGGCCGCGGCTGCGGCCGCAGGCGGCGATTTTGCGCTCGGCAGCGTCGGGGCAGGTCTCGGCGCTACCACCGCGAACCTCAAGGGCGGGCTCGGTTCGGCGTCCGCGACGACAAGCGGCGGCATCAAGGTCGCCGCCATCGTCGCCGTCAATGCGGTCGGCAGCGTCACGGTCGGCGACGGTCCCTGGTTCTGGGCGGCGCCGTTCGAGGTGAACGGCGAGTTCGGCGGCCGGGGACTGCCGCAGGCGTTTACGCCCGACATGCTGAAACTGCGCATCAAGGGCGGGCCTGCGGCGAGTGCGCGCGAAAACACGACGATCGGCCTCGTCGTCACCGACGCCACCCTGACCAAGGCGCAGGCGAAGCGGCTTGCCATGATCGCCCAGACCGGCTTTGCCCGCGCGATCTATCCGGTGCATGCCCCGCTCGACGGCGACGTGCTGTTTGCGGCCGCGACCTGCGCAAAGCCGATCGAGCCGCTGGTCGAGCTCACTGAACTGGGCATGGTCGCCGCCAACGTGGTCGCCCGCGCGATCGCGCGTGGCGTTTACAGCGCGGCGGCGCTGCCCTTCGCCGATGCCCTGCCGGCCTGGAAGGACCGGTTCGGCTAATGCATGATCCGGAAAAGTGCGAAGCGGTTTTCCGAAAAGATCATGCGCAAACAACAACCTAAAGCGCGATGACGCTTCATCCCAATCTCATCGCGCTTTAGACGCTCATCGACATCGACGCGCCGGCTGAGGCGCCCTGCCCTTGCCCGCCTTGCTGCTGCATCAATTGCGCGAACAGATCGTAAGCCGAGTTGCGAGAGCCGGAGGCGCCCGGCACCGTCGTCGACATCTTGAAGCCGTCGGCATAAGTGACGGTGGTGGTGGTCGAGCCGTCGGCGTTGGTCGTCGTGGTCGAGGTCGACCCGGCACGCGGCTTCGCGGCGGAATCCGATCCATCGCCATCGGCGGCTTGCGCACGGTGGCCGTGATGGCCGCTCTTCAGCGCCTTCGACATCTCGTCGAGGCTGATGCCGCCGTCGGCATCCGCATCCATCTTCGAAAAGACGTCGTCGGCCTTTGCCAGATTGGTGCCGCCAGCACCGAGCGCGTCCTCGAATTCCGTCTTGGTGATCTTGCCGTCGCCGTCGGCGTCGATCTGCGAGAACAGGTGCTTCAGCGCCGCGTCCCTTGTGGTCGCGCTCGACGTGGCCACGCCGGTGCTGGGCGAGGACTGGCTCTGCGCGGCGAACAGCGCGTTCATCGTCTCCGGCGAGATCTGCGGAAGTTTGCTCGCATTGGCCGACGACGTCGTGCCGCCACTCGTGCTGCCGCTGTCGAGCGCGAACGGATTGGTCGCATCTTGCGGCGCCGACGGCTTCGAATTCGTCAGCGACTGGATCATATCGAGCGCACTCGATACCGCGCCGAGGGCGAACAACATTGCACAACTCCAAACTGTCGCGGCTTCCCGCGGCCAATGTTCTCGAGGGAGGATCAGCAAGCGTCGTGCCAGCGCAAAAAGCTCAATGAAATCCGTCTCCACCGCGCCCGCCATGACTCGGGAACACCGGCAATTCATGCCGGTCGCGGCAGAAATTTCCGCCCACAGGAAGCTGGCTGCCCCTGCATTGCCCGGCTGGGAAGCCCATGTTAGGCGGGGTTCCTCCTTCACGGCCGCCACGGGAAACCGCGCCATGACCCAAGCCTTCGCCCCCCGCCCCCTGGCCATCGCGCCCTCGATCCTGGCCTCGGATTTCTCGAAGCTCGGCGAGGAGGTCCGCAGCGTGGACGCGGCCGGCGCCGACTGGATCCATCTCGACGTGATGGACGGGCACTTCGTGCCGAACATCTCCTACGGCCCCGACGTCATCAAGGCGATGCGCCCGCACAGCAAGAAGATCTTCGACGCGCATCTGATGATCTCGCCCTGCGATCCCTATCTCGAAGCCTTCGCCAAGGCCGGCTGCGACCATATCACCGTGCATGCGGAAGCCGGTCCGCACCTGCACCGCTCGCTCCAGGCGATCCGCGCGCTCGGCAAGAAGGCCGGCGTCTCGCTCAACCCGGGCACGCCGATCAGCGCGCTCGAATACGTGCTCGACCTCGTCGACCTCGTGCTGGTGATGTCGGTCAATCCCGGCTTCGGCGGCCAGGCCTTCATCCCCTCGGCGATCGGCAAGATCCGCGACATCCGCGCGATGACCGCGGGCCGGCCGATCGACATCGAGGTTGACGGCGGCGTCGGCCCCGACGTTGCAGGGGCGCTGGCGGCGGCCGGCGCCAACGCCTTCGTCGCGGGCACCTCCGTGTTCAGGGGCGGCACGCAGGAGGCTTACAGGGCCAACATCGCCGCGATCCGCAACGCGGCAGCGGGGGCGCGCGGCGAGGCGATCTGACGGCCATTCCCGGTCCGAACCGGCCTTGCGGCCGCTGCGACCAATGGGAATGGATGAAATTCGCGCTACTCCGTTCTCCGCAGGCCTGCGGCGCCTGGTCGCCGAGTCCCTGCAGGACGGCGAACAGGTGGTCTGGCAGGGCCAGCCCGACGGCGTTGCCCACATGATGATGTGGCGATTGCTGTGGTGGATCGGAGTCCCCTGGCTGCTGCTGACCGGCGCCGCCTTCATGAACGATTGGATCGGCCAGGCAGCCCACCCTCTCGCGATGCTCGGTGTTGCGATGGTTGCAGCGCCGCTGGTGCTGCTGCTGCAGGACCTGCAGACGCTCTATCTGATCACCGATCGCCGCGCGCTGATCCTGCGAACGGCCTGGGGCAGACGAACGGTGAGTGAGACCCCGTTCCAGGCGATGGACGCGGTTCTTGAAATCCTCGACGTCGGCGGTGGCGCCGGCCACCTCAACTTCGCGTCGGGACGGTCGACCCGTTCACCCGATACCGACTACACCGGCCGCTACGGGTTTCGCTGTGTGCGAGACGCTCAGCGCGTCCGGGACATCCTCGAGGTCGCACGCGCAGGTAAATTGCCGAGGCCGCATCAATCCCGCAAATCTGCGGTCCTGACCAATGCTGCGGCGCGCAATGCCTAAAATTACAACCTGATTCCGTACTCGCCCGGACTTCCCTGATTCGCGCAAATCACCGTTAGTGATTCCAGCCTTTTTGGCGGGAGCACATCATGACGACGACCCTGGTTTGGACTGGCGTGGCGTTGTGGCTTGGGTTCAGTGCCTTCGTGGTGTTCGGTCCGTCAGCCGGACCGGTGGAGATTCCGGCAGAATCGACCCGTGGCGACTTCCGCCGCATCCGTCGCCGGACCTGAAGCCATGCACCTCGTCAAGCGTCAGCCGAAGCGCAGGTGCCGCATCCCGCGCCGCCCGCATCCGGATCTGGCCGATTTCTTCGGCCGGCTCGAAAGCACCGAAGGCGAGATGGGCGACGACGCCGGGCCCGACACCACCGACAAGGATCTCACGATCCGCCATTGAAATCCGCAAGGCGAACCAAACTGATGAAACCGCACTGCCCGAACTGCCTGAAGGAAATGACCAAGGCAGCCGCGTCACGCAACCTCTTCCATTGCGAACCCTGCCGCGAGATCATCCAGTATTTCGGCGGTCATGCCGACCACGGCGACAATGGCCCGCGCTTCAGCTGGCCGATCCGCCGCAAGCACGCCATCCGCACCGCCCACACCATCTGATCCAGGGCACGCCCCGCTCTCGCGGCGCCTTAGCCCGTCCCCTCGCCAGCCTCTGCCGCATCCACCGCCATCCGCGGCGGCCGCACCACGGTGACGGTGCAGGCCGCTTCCGCCGCCACCTTGGCCGAGACGCTGCCGAGCAGCGTGCGGCGGAACGAGCTCTGTCGCGCGCCGATGATGACATGGTCGGCCTGGTTGACCTCGGCGAACTCCAGCAGCGCCGCGGCCGGATCGACCGCCTCCAGCACATGAACCGTCAGCCGGCTCTCGTCGAGCTTCAGGGGCGTGGCCCAATGCCGGAGCGCCACCAGGCGGTCGATATGCTTGTTGGAGCCCTGCTCGTCCAGCGTCCGGTCGATCGCGATGCGGTTGAGCTTCAATACGTTCACGCAGGCGAGCCGGGCTGACGGCAGCGTGGCGAGAATCCGCTCCGTGGTGACGCGCAACGCCTCGTTCAATTCCGCCGCGCCTTCGGCGGTATCGAGCGCCACCGCGATGATCGGGCTGGAGGCGATCTGGGCGGCGACATCCGATTTCGCGCGCGGCGCCATGACGCCCTGGTTGAAGCGGCGGCGCCAGGCGACGCGCATCGGGTCGCGCTTGATCCGCTTCGAGCGCACGGTGAGCTTGACCTGGTCCGGATGGGCAAGATCGAAGGCGAGTTGCGCCGCGGTCGGATAGCGCCACACCGGCTCGATCTCGAGGCATCGCAGCACCACTTCCTGGAGCCACGGCGGATAATCGGCGCGAAGTGCGCGCGGCGGCTGGGGATCGCGCCACAGCCGGCGCCGCATCGCCCGCAGCGTCTCGCCCTCGCCGAACGGCCGCTCGCCGGTGGTGAAGAAATAGAGCAGCACGCCGAGCGAAAACAGGTCGCTGCGCGGATCGTCGCGCACGCCCAGGAGCCGCTCCGGCGCCATGTAGGGCGCGGTGCCGTAAGGCAGGCGGAACTCCTCCTGCAGAAGATCCGGCAGATGGTCGTGGTGAGACAGGCCGTAGTCGATCAGCACCGCCTCGCCGGTCTCGCGGAACATGATGCTGCTCGGCTTGACGTCGTGATGGATCACGTTCTGCCGATGCAAATCGGCGAGCGCCGCCGCGATCTTCGCGACCAGAAGCCGCGCTTCCTCGTAAGGCAGCGGCAGGTCCGGCAGCCGCTTGTAGAGCGTGGTGCCGGCGATGCGCTCGATCACGACATAGGCCTGGCGGGCGAAATCGCCGGTGCCGAAGCAGGCCGGCACATGCGGACCTGCAAGCCGCGGCAGGATCATCATCTCCATCTCGAAGGAGACGATCGCGGCGGGGTCCTCGCCCTCGGACACCCGCGGAATCTTCATCAGCAGCGGCACGTCGATGCCGGGATGCGTCACGGTCCACAGCGTCGCCATGCCGCCGGCATGGACGCATTCGCCGATGGTGTAGCCGTCGATCTCCGCGCCGGGCTTGACCAGAGTTTTTGGCATCGGCCTCTAGCGTCCCTGCGACAGGCGGTCGGCGAGCCAGGGCGGCAGGCCGTTCTCGCGGATGCGGCCCGCCGCCGTCTCGACGTCGTAGGGGGCGCGGCAATAGGTGATCTGGCACGACACCGTGTCGAACAGGACGAAGGCCGCGGAGGGGTCGCCGTCGCGGGGCTGGCCGACCGCGCCGAGCACGGCAAGCCACTGCCGCCCGCGCAGGAGCTGCACGGGAACATCGGTCTTCGGCACGAAGCTCGTCATCTTCGCCGTCACCGACATCGAGTAGAGCGCGGGTCGGTGAATATGGCCGCAGAAGGTGACGTGGGACGGCGTCGCGATCAGACTCTTGGCGGCATCCGCCGTCGAGCGGACATAGCTCCAGCGCTGGGGGCTTGACGCCTCGGCGTGCACGAACAGGCGATCACTGTCCTCCACCAGCATCGGTAGCTCCGCCAGGAACCGCCGCTGTCCGACGTCGAGACGCCCGCGGGTCCACTCGATCGCGATCTGCGCCTCGGCATTCATGGCCTCGCTCGTGGTGTTGACGGCTTCGTCATGGTTGCCGCGGACGGCGATGGCCCCCTCGGCGACCAGTTCCATCGCGGTATCCACGACCCATTCGGGATCGGCGCCGTAGCCGACGAGATCGCCGAGCAGGACAAACCGTTCCGCGCCCTTGGCGCGGGCGAGCTTCAGGCAGGCCTCGAACGCCTGCCGGTTGCCGTGGATATCCGAGAAGACAGCGAGAAGCACGCACCCTCCACCCTCAAACCCCGCTTGAACCCTACCCGGGAGCCGATCGAGCCGATTTGAGGGACGTCAACAGCATGCGCCAGCGCGGCGCGGTTTTCCAGCGCGCGGCCGGCCTCATGGTGAAGGGCCTATTGCTCGTCCTTCGGCGGCATCCGGGGCGGCGGCAGCGGCGTGAACACGGCGCCTTGCGCGCCGGCGGGCGGCGCGATGAACTCGCCGGTCGAGGAATCCCCGCCGGTGGTCTCCAAAATGGTCTTCGGCGTCACATATTCCCGGACCATGTCGATGAGCGAGCCGTTGCCGCCGCCGAAATCCGCCGCGCGTCCGCCTTGCGGATGCCCGGCCGCGATCTCATTCTCCGCCGCGTGGGTCTTCTCCGCCAGCCTGTCCTCGTAGGGCACGCGGAAGGCCCGCGGGATGCCGCTCGGGCGATTGCCCTCGTCGAGCTGCTCGACCCAGAGATAGATCGAGCCGGGATCGCCTTCCAGCGAATGCGGCTCGACGATGCGGGACTTCAGCAGCTTGAAGGTCGCAGGCAGCCGGTCGGTGCTGGCCCAGCCGAGCAGCCCGCGCATCTCGGTGAAGCTGACGACGTAGAAGGCGCTGGTGACCACCACCGCGACCGCCTTGAACGACCAGTGCAGCCGCGCATAGACCAGCACGACCAGCAGCAGCGCGCCGATCACGGCGTAGGCGACCGACAGCGTGAGGATGACCGTCTGCAGATCACTCACGGCGCACCCTCACGGCGTTCCTGCTCACACCGGTCCGCGGATCGAGATCGGCCCCGTTGCGCCAACTGCTGCGGAACGTCTCCAGCAGCGATTTCGGCCGCTGGTCGACATTGACCACCTTGCCCTCCGCGTCGAGCCGGAACCGCACCGCGGTCTTCTCGTCGCCGGTGTGATCGAGCGTGAACTTGTTGTCGAAGACCACCTGCGCCGTCGGATTGAGCTTCTGCACCTTCACATTGGCCTGGACCGGCTCGCCGGTCGTAGCCACGAAATGCGAGACGTTGACAACGTATTCGCCGGCCAGGATGCCGCGCACCGTCACGATCTCCTCGCGGATGGGCGAGGCGATCTTCTTGCCGTTGACGATGATGAAGTCGTTGGCCCCGCCCCGGTCGTCGCGGTCGAGCGTCAGGAAGCCGGCCTCGCGGTGGCGATACCAGGCGATGTTGCCGGCCGGGTCCTGCACGAACAGGTCGAGGTCGTCGGGGTGATTGTCGGGCCAGTCCAGCGTGATGATGAACTCGGCCTTGGAGTCGATCTTGCCCTCCTTGGAGTCCGGCGAGACCGCAAGCAGGGCGAGGAAGAACAGGAAGGCGATCACCTGCAGCGCCTTGAACAGCATCACGCCGAGGGGATCGAACTGCTCCTCGCGCGGATAGAGGCCGAAATCATCCATCATGACGGCGTTCCGGCACCCTTGATTTCAGAACCCTTGCGCTCCAGCACCGGCGTCACATAGGTTTCGGTCAGCACCACGGCATCCGAGAACACGGACTGGGTCGCGGCATCGAGCATGTAATACTGGATGCGGATCAGGATCGAGCCGACGAGGCCGGCCAGCGTCGTGTACATCGCCACCGCCATGCCGTCGCTCATCAGCCCCATCGAGGAGCGCATCGCCACCTTGTCGGCGGCGTCGAGCCCTGCGATCGGCGCCAGCATGATGATGAAGCCGATGATGGTGCCGAGCAGGCCGAGCTTCATCAGCGTGTCGGATACGAAGGCGCCGAACCCGTTGGAGCCGCGCAGGCGATCAGCCAGGTTTCGCAGCAGCAGCGTCTGGTCGACCGCCCGGTAGTCCTGCGCGGCCGCCTTGGTCACCAGGCTGTCGATGTGATCGCGCACCAGGCCGCGCGGCAGCGCGGTCGGGCTTGCGTCGAGCGCCTTGGCGCCGTCGGACGCGGCGAGGATCGCGCGGCAGCGCCGCGCCGCGGCGCCCTCGCGGGCGATCGCCCTTGTGCGCAGAAAGCAGTGGCCGCAGGTGAGCACATAGAGCGCCGCGATCACGCTCGAAATGTAGGTCCGGTCCGAGGTCAGCATCAGGCGGATCAGGCCGAAGCGCCACAACAGGACGACCGCGAAGATCGAAAGCCCGGTGAAGATCATCCAGAACAGCAGCGCGCTGCGCTCGGACGGGTCGGCCGGTCGGCGCGCCATCGGTCCCATCGTCATCGAACTCATGCTTCACTGCTCCCGGCCTGACAGAGATCGGCCCCGCAAGGATTGCCGGCCGATTAGATCAAAGCCGCCGCGCCCGGTCCAAAGACCGATGCCCAATCCGGCCTGGGAAATTTGCCCGAGCCGCGATCCTGCCGTTCGCCGCAATTGGCAACGCGCGGCGGCGTTGTTAGGCTCAAGCTTACCAAACGTCGGAGGTGATCGCATGCGCCTCGTGCTTCAGCTAGTCGCCCGTTTGCTTCTCATCGTGGCCCTGTGCCTCGGCGCCGCCGCCCTATGGGCCACGTTCGACGCCTATCGCAGCGTCGACCGGGCAACGGCAGCCTCCGCGCAGCGCGTGGCGCAGGCGCTGGGAGCGCTGTACTGGCACGAGTTTTTGTTGCGCAGCAGCAGAACACGCGAGCATCTGCTGCCGGTTCCGGACTGGCGCACGCTGGAGACGATGAAGCTGATCTCGCCCGGCGTCTGCGTCGAGTTCCAGCCGGCCACCGCATTCGAAAAGCCGCTCTGCGGCCAGAGCGAGGGGCTTGGCAAGACGCCGCCGCGCTGGTTCGCAGCCATCGTGCCGACGTTCCTCGGCAACCACGCCGAGGTGGTGCGGCCGGTCAGTCCGCGGGCCGCTTCCGCCGGGACGGTCGTCGCGACCCCGGACAAAGCGGCCGCGATCTCGCTCGCCTGGGAATATGTCCTCAACGTGATCGACGTCGCGCTGCTGATGGCGGCGGCGATTGCGCTGCTCGCCTCGCTTGCGATCGCGCATGCCCTGGCGCCGGCGCGCGCGATCGTCACCGCGTTGCAGCGGATGGCCCGCGGCCAGTATCGCACGGAGCTGCCGCGCTTCCGCTCCATGGAGCTTGCCATGATCGGCGGCGCGGTCGATGCGCTCGGCGGCCGGCTGGAAGAAGCGACCGAGCAGCGCGTGACGCTGACGCGGCGCCTGATCGAGATCCGCGACGACGAGCGCCGCGCGCTTGCCCGCGAGCTGCATGACGAGTTCGGGCAAAACCTCTCCGCCATCCTCGCCTTCGCCACCACGATCGAGACGGCGAGCGCGAAGGACAAGGCGGAAAACGGCATTGCGCAGGACGCGCGCATGATCTCGCAGGCCACCCATCATCTGATGGCCTCGCTGCGCGATGCGCTGAAACGGCTGCGCAATCCGCTGCCCGAGGAGCTCGGGCTCGAGGCGAGCCTGGTCAACCTCGTCGACAGCTGGCGCTCGCAGAGCGCGGCGCGGCCGACGATCCAGCTCGACCTCAGGGGCGATCTGGCCGACATCAGCGGCGCGGCCGCCACCACCGCCTACCGCGTGGCCCAGGAATGCCTGACCAACGCGCTGCGCCACGGCGCGGCACGCGAGATCTCGTTGCATGTCGAGCGGCGTGCTGGCGAGGACGACGCCCTTCTGATCCGGGTCGAGGACGATGGCGGGGGCGATGCGGCACGGGTGGCGCAGTCGGCCGGCTTCGGCCTCACCGGCATCCGCGAGCGGGTCGCGGCCGCCGGCGGGTCGCTGGCGATCCTGCCCGCAAAGCGCGGCCTGAGCGTTGCCGCCACCATCCCGCTCGCCGCGTGAGGCAGAGATGAGCGAGGTTGCGGCAACAGGTATCTCCGTGCTGCTGGTCGACGACCATCCGATCGTGCGCCAGGGCTACCGGCGCGTGCTGGAAAGCCAGGGCGATCTCCACGTCGTGGCCGAGGCCGACAACGCCGCGGATGCCTACGGCGCCTTCAAGACGCATGATCCCGACGTCGTCGTGATGGACATCTCGATGCCCGGTGCCAGCGGGCTCGAGGCGATCCGCAACATCCGCGCGCGCAATCCCCGGGCCCGCATCCTGGTCTTCACCATGCACAACGAGGCCGTCCTGGTGAAGGCAGCCTTCAGCGCCGGCGCCTCCGGCTTCGTCACCAAGAGCAGCGCGCCCTCCGCGGTCGTGAACGCGATCCGCAGTATCGCCCGCGGCGAGCGCGCCATGAGCGACGACATCGCCCATGTGCTGGCCGAGGACAGCCTGTCGCCGGCCGGCTCGGCGCTCGACCAACTGGGCGAGCGCGAGATCGAGATCCTGCAGCAGTTCGCCGGCGGCGCCACCACCGAGGAGATCGCGGCGCACCTCAATCTCAGCGTCAAGACGGTCCAGAACTACCACTATCTGATCAAGACCAAGACCGGCGCGCGCACCGATGCACAGCTTGTGCGGCTGGCGGCGACGTGCGGGTTGACGCGGATCTAGCAGCAGGGCTGCTTTTCTCTTCAGCCAAGCCCTTCAATCTGTCGGGCGGATTGGAACGGAGACGCTCCCGTTCCGGTTGATAGCGGAGCGAAGGAGCAGAACGTCATGAGTAAGGGTCATCACAAGACTGTCGCCCATCCCCACATCATCACCGTCGGCGAGCTTATCGACCAACTTTGCCGCCTGCCGGACACTGCGGTCGTCCACTTCCACTGCCCCACGCTCGATCATGAGCTGACATTCCACCGCCTGCGGAAGCGGTCGAAGGACGCCGTCGAAATCGCAGTCAGTGCGTATCCGGAGAGTCCGCCGGTCGTGCCGGCGTCCGACCCCGCTTTTCACGCGCGAAGGCGCGCGGCGTCGCCTTCTCACGATGGTGCCCTGCTGCACAAGGCACGGAGTTGAGTTAGCACGTTGAACGCGAAGCGATCTATCCCGCCTTCAGCCCGCGCAGCAGCAGCGCCAGCGTCGCATCGATGCGGGCGGAGAGATCGGCGTCCTTCCACTCGTCGGCATGGGCGGGATGATGGAAGCGCGTCGTGGCCTCGAAAATCGCGCGCGCGGTCGCCTTGGTGTCACCGATTTCGAACGCGCCCTGCTTCACACCGTCGGTCAGGATAGCCGCGACCTGGTCGATCATCGCGTCCTTGTGACAGCGGACGGTCGCGCAGGCTTCCCGCGCCAGCGTCAGATAGGTCTGGAACATCTCGGGGTCGTCGAGGACGCGCGAACGCTTGGCGGCGAACAGCGTGCGCAGCCAGCGATCCAGCCGATCCGGAGCCGGGCCCTGCTCCTCGGCGATCTTGCGCAATGGCACATCCATCCGGTCGAGCCAGCGCTTGGCGACCGCCTCGCGCAGCGAGGCCTTGCTCGGAAAATGGCGGTAGACGCTGCCATGGCTCACATCCAGCGCACGGGCGACGTCAACCACGGTGGCCTTGGCAAGACCGTAGCGCCTCAGCACGTCCTCGGTGACCTCGAGGATCCGCTCCGGCGTCAAGACAACGGCTTCATTCATGCCAACACCTTGCTCCCGTTTGATTTTCTCCGGCGATCCGTGCCTTCCGAAACGCCCCTATCGGCCGCTTCGGAAGGCACTCGCCTTTAGAGCATGGTCGGGAAAGACGTGTCGTGGCTTTCCGACCGGATCATGCTCAAATCTTAATGAGGCAGTTTTGCAGCCTGCGCCGCGATCTGGCGCGCAACCAGCAAATTGAGCCAGTGTCCAATCGAGCTGATGATTTCGGTCGTCATTGTCTCAAGTCTCCATACCAACCACGGTTTCCACCCGGATTTACGCCCCTCGATCCGCATCTGTTACGAACCTCGGGCTCCCCGTGGGGGCCGCGGAACGCCCAATCGGCGCGTCCGAGAACGGATATACATGTCTGGCTGACAGATTTCAATATCTGTCAGTCAATCATCCGTGATTGACAGTCGATTGTTGAGGCAACAGCCCCCCGGATAGCTCGTGGGTTTGATCCCCGTCATATCCCCCGCCGGCTCAGTCCGATCGTTTGTTTCGCTCTCCCCGCTCTGCTAAATCGCGGCGTAAAAAGTATTTTGGCCGGTGCGCCCCTTGGGCCGCCCGCCCGCCTTCCTGGAGCCGTCAGAATGATCCCCCGCTATACCCGTCCGGAAATGGCCTCGATCTGGGAGCCGCAGACAAGGTTCAAGATCTGGTTCGAGATCGAGGCGCATGCGGCGGACGCGCTGGCCGAGCTCGGCACGATCCCCAAGGAGGCCGCCAGGACGGTCTGGGCCAAGGCCAAAAACGCAACCTTCGACGTCGCCCGCATCGACGAGATCGAGCGTGAGACCAAGCACGACGTGATCGCCTTCCTCACCCACCTCGCCGAGATCGTCGGCCCCGAGGCGCGCTTCGTGCACCAGGGCATGACCTCCTCCGACGTGCTCGACACCTGCCTCAACGTCCAGCTCACCCGCGCCGCCGACCTTTTGCTCGCCGACCTCGACAAGGTTCTGGCCGCGCTGAAGAAGCGCGCCTTCGAGCACAAGATGACGCCCACCATCGGCCGCAGCCACGGCATCCATGCCGAGCCGGTCACCTTCGGCCTCAAGCTTGCCTTCGCCTATGCCGAGTTCTCGCGCGCCAAAGAGCGCCTGATCGCGGCGCGCAAGGAAGTCGCGACCTGCGCCATCTCCGGCGCCGTCGGCACCTTCGCGCAGATCGATCCGCGCGTCGAAGAGCATGTCGCGAAGGCCATGGGGCTCGTGCCCGAGCCGATCTCGACGCAGGTGATCCCGCGCGATCGCCATGCGATGTATTTCTCGGTGCTCGGCGTGATCGCAGCCTCTGTCGAGCGCATCGCGGTCGAGATCCGCCACATGCAGCGCACCGAGGTGCTGGAGGCCGAGGAGTTCTTCTCCGAAGGCCAGAAGGGCTCGTCCGCGATGCCGCACAAGCGCAACCCAGTGCTGTCGGAAAACCTCACCGGCCTGTCCCGCATGGTGCGCGCCTATGTGACGCCGGCGCTGGAAAACGTCGTGCTCTGGCACGAGCGCGACATCTCGCACTCTTCGGCCGAGCGCATGATCGGCCCCGATGCGACCGTGACGCTCGATTTCGCGCTGGTGCGGCTCGCCGGCCTGATCGACAAGCTGCTGGTGTATCCCGCCAACATGCAGAAGAACCTCGACCGCCTCGGCGGTCTGGTACATTCCCAGCGCGTGCTGCTGGCGCTGACACAGAAAGGCGCGAGCCGCGAGGACGCCTACAAGCTGGTGCAGCGCAACGCCATGCCGGTCTGGCGCGGCGAAGGCGACTTCCTGCAGCTCCTCAAGAAGGACGCGGAGGTGAAGAAGTACCTGAGCGACGCCGAGATCGAGGAGCAGTTCGACCTCGGCTATCACCTCAAGCACGTCGACACGATCTTCAAGCGCGTGTTTGGCGAGAGCTGAGCGCCGCTGCCGTAGTCCGGGTGAGTGCAGCGATACCCGGGAAGCCATGTACAAAACAAAAACGGATTCGCCCCATGCCCATCGTCAATCGCATCGCCGCCCTCTCCGACGAAATGGCCGCCTGGCGCCATGACTTCCACGAGAACCCGGAGCTGCTCTACGAGGTCCACCGCACCGCCGGCATCGTCGCCGACCGCTTGCGCGAGTTCGGCTGCGACGAGGTGGTGACGGGCATCGGCCGTACCGGCGTCGTCGGCGTGATCCGCGGCCGCAAGTCGGCCTCCGGCAAGACCGTCGGCCTGCGCGCCGACATGGACGCGCTGCCGATCATGGAAACCTCGGGCGTGCCCTACGCCTCGAAGGTCCCCGGCAAGATGCACGCCTGCGGCCATGACGGCCACACCGCCATGCTGCTCGGCGCCGCCAAATACCTCGCCGAGACGCGCAATTTCGACGGCACCGCGGTCATGATCTTCCAGCCCGCCGAGGAAGGCGGCGGCGGCGGCAAGGCCATGGTCGACGACGGGATGATGAGCCGCTGGAGCATCGACGAGGTCTACGGCATGCACAACATGCCGGGCCTCGCCGAAGGCCATTTCGCGACGACCCCGGGGCCGATGCTCGCCTCCTCCGACAACATCCAGATCACCATCACCGGCAAGGGCGGCCATGCCGGCGCCGGCCCGCACAAGGCGGTCGACAGCGTGCTGATCGGCGCGCAGATCGTCAACGCGCTGCAGTCGATCGTCGCGCGCAATGTCGATCCGCTCAAGTCCGCCGTCATCTCGGTCACGCAATTTCACTCCGGCACGGCCTTCAACATCATCCCGGAGGTCGCCGAGCTCGGCGGCACCGTGCGCACGCTCGATCCCGAGGTGCGTGATCTCGTCGAGCGCCGCATCGGCGAAGTCGCCGACAGCATCGCGCGCGCGTATGGCGGCTCGGCCGAGACCAAATACACGCGGATGTATCCGGTGACGATGAACCATGCGCGCGAGGCCGGCCTTGCCGCCGACGTCGCCCGCGACATCGTCGGCGCCGAGCGCGTCAACGACAAGTTCGTGCCGATGATGGGCGCCGAGGACTTCTCCTTCATGCTGGAAGCGCGTCCCGGCGCGATGATCCTGGTCGGCATGGGCGACAGCCCCGAATGCCACCACCCGGCCTATGTCTTCAACGACAACATTTTGGGCCACGGCGCCTCGTTCTGGGTGCGCCTGATCGAGACGCGGATGCCGGCGGGCTAGGACTGCATGCGCAGTCCGTAAGGTGGGCAAAGCGACCCGAATTCAAAGCCGGTCGAAATAAACCGCAAAGGCGGCACGCATTGGCGTAGACTGGTAGCCCAAGCGACGACCTCGGGCTTGGGAGAATTCCTATGGCCAGATCATGCGTTATCATTCTCGCTTTCTTGGTTTCACTGCACGGTGTGAACTTCGCTCACGCCCAAGGATCCGATCACGAACGGCTTCGAATCGGCGCCACCATGTCCATCACTGGAAAGGCTTACTCCGTTCAAGGTGGATATGGCAGAGAGGGCTACCTGCTGTGCCAGAAGCACCTCAACGCGCAAGGCGGCCTGCTCGGCAAGACCGTCGAATTCCTCATCTACGACGACGAATCTGACGAAAAGATAGCAGCGCGTCTGTACGAGAGGCTGATTACCGAGGACAAGGTTGATGCGATTCTGGGCCCCTATGGCACTGCCATCACGGAAGCGGTTGCCGACATCCCCGACAAGTATCGCAAGGTGATGGTTGCGGCGAACGCGGCAACGAGCTCAATCTGGGAGAAGGGGCGCAAGTACCTGATCATGGTGCTCGCGCCGGTGGATTCGGCAGCCGCCGGTGCGCTTGACCTCGCTGCGCGCAACGGACTGAAGAAGGTCGCGATCATCAACCAGGACGCGCTGCTGCCCAGGGCGGTCGCGAAAAACACAAACGAACTCGCCAGGGGCATGGGCCTGAATGTCGTGTCATTCGAAACCTATGCCATGGGCACCCGCGATTTCTCTGCACTACTGAAGACGGTTCAGGAGTCCGCTCCGGACTTGCTGGTCGCGGCATCCGTGCGGCTCGATGACCTCGTAGCGATTGTCCGGCAAATGAGGACAATGAACTTCGACACCAAAATGATGAGCAGCTTGCCCTATGGCCTGCTCCCGGAATTTTATCAGCAGCTCCAGACAGACGCCGAATTTGTTTATAGCGCGACGTTCTGGGATGCGAGCTTGCCAAATCCCGGCAATCCGGAATTCGTGGCCGCGTATCAAAACGAATTCAACCGCGCTCCGGCTGTTCAATCGGCCAACTCTTATGCGGGCTGCCAGATTCTTGCCGAGGCCGTGCGCCGGGCGGGCACGACCGAATCTGAAAAGCTCCGCGACACGCTCCTGTCACTCAAGACGAAGTCTGTGCTCGGCGACTTCGCGGTCGATCAGCGCGGTTTCCAGATCGGGCAGAAGGCCGTGACGATCCAGTGGCAGGACGGAAAGCAGGTTGTGGTCTGGCCCGACGGGCTGGGGGCCGCGGCCCGGTACCCCACGCCAAATTGGGCAAGTCGGTAGATGAGGGAGACGCAAGGCAGGGATACGATCCACGCCCGCCACTACGCCCCGCTCATCCCTGATATTCCAGCACGTGCATGCCGGCGTTCCAGTCGGAGACGAACATCAGCCCGTCGGGCCGGACATAGGCGTCGCAGGTCTTGGCCGCGAGCCCGATATTCGGGCGGGGATCGACGAGCTTTTTCGGCGTCGGCGGCACCCAGTAGGCGATCTCCTTCGGGGCGAAGGCGTCCTTGATGTCGAACACCCTGACGCCGGCATTGTTGTAGGTCGCGAAGATCGTCTCCTCGCTCTGGAACGAGCCCGGCCTGTTCTCATGCAGATTGTGCGGGCCGAAGGTGCCGTTGGTGCAGAAATCGCGCTCGCGCGGCGTCGGCAGCGTCGCGATCGGCACCGGGTTTTCCGGCGCGCGCACGTCGACCACGAAGGTGTGGAACAGGCCCTTGGCGCATTTCTCCGCATTGGCCTCGTCCGCGACGATCGCGAGCTGCCGCTTCGGCAGCGGCAACGGCGTATGGGTGCCGCCGGCGAAGGGCGGCGACCAGTTGATGTGCGACAAGAGTTTTGGATTGGCGGGATCGCTGAGGTCATGGATGGTGAAGCCGCCATCGCGCCAGGCGGCGTAGCCGCGGTCACCCGCGGTGATCATGTGATGCAGCGCGAAGCGCTTGCCCTTCGGCGTCGCCGGCTCGCCGGCCGCGCGGTTCATGCCCGGCAGCCACCATTTCGCGACGACCTCCGGCTTGGTGATGGTCTTGAGATCGACAACGCAGAGGATGTGGTCGGTGAACCCGTCGAAATGCGCCGACACATAGGCATAACGGCCGCCCGGCCACCACAGCCGGTTGATGCCGAAGCCGGGCATCTCGAGGAACGCGATCTCGCGCATCTCGCCCGGTTTCGAGATGTCGTGGATCGAGAGGCCGGAGCGGAATTTCTTCGCCTTGGTGATGCTGTCGACCAGCGTGTTCTCGAAATAGCCGCGCATGTTGTCGTAGGACTGCATCGCGACGATGTTGGCGCCGTTCGCGACCAGCATCAGGTCTTCGGCCGCCTGCAGATGGTGCGTGCGGGTGTATTGCCCGGCGGTGAAGAAGTTCACCGGTTTAAGCGCGCGCGGGTCGGAGGCATCCAGGATCGTCACCCCGTCGCTGAACATGTGCCCGACATAGACGTGCTGCCGGTTGAACATCACCTGCACGCTGTCGGGCCGTCCGCCAATGTCGCTGTAGGAGACGTGCCTGATGCCCTTGCCGATGCCCTCGGGCGGAATGTCCGGCTCTGCAGCCCATGCCGGCCGCGACCAGCTGGACAGTGCTGCGGAGGCGAACACGGCCGACAATTGCCGGAGGTGGCTGCGGCGAGAGAGCTGAGGCATCGACTTCCCCCCTGATTTTTTGAGGATGATGCTTGCATGCGGCAGGGCATGCAAGCCTCGTGTCGTCTGCCCTCCCCTAGGCCTGCACCACCTCGTGCCGCATCACGAAAGGCGCCAGCAGCGCATGCACCTCGCCTGCGATCACCTCGCGCTGGTCGGCCGGCAGGCCTGTCAGCGTCACGGTGGCGATCGAGCCGTGGCTGCCATGGGCGCCGACCTTGACCTTGCAGTCGATGCCGCGCTCGATGATCGGCGTCAGCACCCTGGTGAACACGCGCTGGGCCGCATCCCAGCGCAGTTGCGGCTTGAACACCTTGCCGACGCCGGTCACCGGCATCGGATCGATCGGGATGACCTGCACCGGAACGGCGGCGCGCTCCGGCGTGCGCTCGCGCACCCACGCCTCCAGCTCGCCCGGCTCGACGCTGGCGCCCGGCTTCAATTGCACATAACCGACCGGCAGCTCGCCGGCATAGGCGTCGGGCTGGCCGACCACCGCGGCGAAGCCGACGGCGGGATGGCGGAACATGATCTCCTCGATCGGCGCCGGATCGATGTTGTGGCCGCCGCGGATCACGAGGTCCTTGGCGCGGCCGGTGATCCAGAGATAGCCGTCGGCGTCCAGGCGGCCGAGATCGCCCGAATTGACCCAGACTTTGTCGACGAAGGCGCCCTTGTTGTGCTCGTCGTTGAGATAGCCGCCGAACACGCCGGGGCCGGCCATGATGACGACGCCGATCTCGTCCGGCGCGCAGTCGCGGATCAGGCGGCCGTCGGCATCGAGCTGCACGACGCGCACGCGCGCGTAGGGCATGGGAAGGCCGACCGAGCCGAGCCGGATCGGCCGACCCGGATAGGCGAGCGTGTGCACGCTCGAGGTCTCGGTCATGCCGTAGACCTCGACCACCGGCAGCTTGAGCTTGTCCTGGATCGCCGAGCCCACGGCGACGGGGATCGCCGAGCCGCCGCCGGCGGCGTATTTCAGGCTGGAGATGTCGGCATTGCCGACCGGCATTGCGAGCGTCGCGGCCAATACCGTCGGCACGCTCGACAGTGCCTCCGGCCTGAAGCGCTCGACCAGCCCCCAGATGTTCTTCACCGCGTTCGGATTGCGCCAGCCGCTCGGCGACAGCACGACAAGCGAGCCGCCGCACGACAGCGTCAGCAGCACCTGCGTCAGCGAGCCGCCGACGTGAAACAGCGGCATGCCGAACAGCAGATTGGCGCCGGGCTTCGCCTTCAGGAGCAGATTGAGGGCCCAGGCCTGGTAGACCTGGTTGGCGTGGGTGTGCCGCACCAGCTTTGGCGTGCCGGTGGTCCCGCCGGTGTGGAAATAGGCGGCGATGTCACTGCCGAGAATCTTGCGCCCGCTGACAAGCCGGTCGGAGGGTTGCTCTTTGATCAGGTCGTTGAAGGCGAAGACGCCCTTGTCGGGATCGCCTGCGCCGAACACCTGTACGATCGCCTTGAGGTGCTTGAGCTGCGGGCGGATCTGCTCGACCTTCTGCCAGATGTCGGTGCCCGGCAGCGGCCCGAGCGCCACCAGGATCTTCGTGTTCGCGGCTTCCAGGATTTCGGCGATCTGGTGCGGCTCGAGCAGCGGATTGACGGGATTGGCGATGCCCGCGGCCTCGGCGCCGAGCAGCGTCACGAAGGCATCGGGCACGAGCGGCAGCATGAAGCTGATGACGTCGCCCTTCTCCGCGCCAAGCGCGTGAAACATGTTGGCGGCCTGCGTGACGCGCGCGATCAGATCCCGATAGGTCACCACGACCGGCGTGTCGGCCGGATCGGCATTTTGCAGGAACTGGATGGCCGCCGCGTCGGGATTGCGCGCGGCACCGAGCTTGATCGCATCATAGGTGCTCTCTGCCGCGACGCGGTCCGCGTAAGGCACCTGCTCGAAGGCCCGCACCTCCTCGTCGGTTGCCAAATCCGGATAGTCGTTGCCGATGAGCCGATCGAGCGCGTGGATGCCCGCCATTCCGTCCTCCCTCAGATGCATTTCCCCGCCCCCTTGTCTTCTGACATTTTTGGGTCGGCGAGGCCTCCGCCGATGGTCCGGCCGAGCGCGGACACAATGATGGATGATTTGGCGTTCGTCCATCGCCTGCGGCCTTTGAACCTCTACAGCCGATCGGAGCACCAAGGACTGGGGCCGGTTTCGCCTGCCAGCGTCCTGCCGCAAGACTTGAGGTTGATGATGACCACGTCCCCCCGCAAGCGCGTTACGAGACTGATGGTCGCGCTCGCCATGGCCTCAACGATCGTAGCATCGGCGATCGCCCTGCCCCGCCCAGCGCTTGCCGGGGACAGCCAGCTCGACAAGATGCGCGCCAGGATCGCAGCCTTCGTCGCCGACAAGATGGAAAAACAAGGCGGCTCGCGCGTCGTCTACAAGGTCGACGCCGACGGCCTGCGCGAGAGCGTCGTCACGGATCTGCGCGACGATGTGTACAAGACCCTGCGCGAGGGCCGCATCGCCCATTCCGGCCTTGCGATCCGCGATGGCGGTGTCGAGGTGAAGATCGCGGACGCCAAAGGCCGCGACCAGCTCGCGCGCAAGCTCGCATCAGTCGCGGAAGGGTTGCCCTCGCATGCCCTCACCGTCACCGGCGGCGACGACGGACTGGTCAGGCTCGCACCGACGGATGCCGCATTCGCGGCAAGGCTGCACGACCTCGTCGACGATTCCATCGCCATGATCGACCAGCGCCTGAAGGACGCCGGCATCAAGCTCGCCGGCGTCCAGCCGGACGGGATGGACCGCATCCGCATCTTCGTGCCGGGCGAGATGGAGCCCGAGCGCGTGACCGCGATTTTCGCCAGGAAGGTCACGGTCGGCTTCCGCCTGATTGATCTTTCGATGTCAGCGGAGCAGGCGCGATCCGGCATGGCGCCCGCAGGCACCGAAGTCCTGCCCGGCTTCAAGGACGGGCAGTCCTATCTCGTTGCCAGGGACAGCGCGCTCGACGGCGACGACATCAGCTATGCGGGCCCGGGATTTGCGAGCGGCACCAAGGATCCGATCGCCTCGTTCCGCTTCAACGGCCGCGGCACAAGGCGTTTCGCCCACGTCACCGAGGAGAACGTCGGAAAACCCTTCGCCATCGTGCTCGACGGCAAGGTCATCTCCGCCCCTGTGATCCGCGAGCCCATCACCGGCGGCTCGGGCCAGATCTCCGGCAATTTCACCCTGGAGGAAGCCAACAGCGTCGCCATGATGCTGCGCGCCGGCTCGCTGCCCGGGCGCCTTGCCCTCGTCGAGCAGCAGGTCGTGCAACCCGCCACCAAGCCGTAAGGCCGGGACCGGCCCGCGCCAGCCACGCCGGGGCGCCCAGGCCCGCCCGAGACGCCGAAGCCCGCGCCGCAGAGCCCGAATCACGGCGGCCCCCAAAGGGGCCGCCCGCACAACCAACTGGCAATTGCCCAATCCCCCGATCGGACTAAAATTTGCCTCTTGCGGCATGACGGCCGAAGGCTTCATTCAAGCGGCCGTCATTCGATTTCGGCTATACGGATACCGACCAGGACTGAAGGCCTTACGCAGGGACCAGATCATGCCGTCCGGCAGCGCAGACATTTCGTCGATCCTCGACCGCATTCTCGACGCGGCGACGGACAACCTCAGGATCGCGAAGATCCTGGTCCAGATGGGCCTCGATCCGAACAACGTCACCTATGACGCGATCTTCAACCGGCTGCTGGAGATCCTGCTCCACAACATCACGCTCGCCAACCTGTTCGCCGTGGTCGGCGCCGTGTTCTTCGTCGCCACCATGCTGATGCGGACGATGGTGCCACTGCGCGTCGCCAACATGATCGGCTGCGCCTTCTTCGCCGTTTTCGGCGCGCTCTCGGCCAATGTCTCGACGTTCCTGCTGTATCTGCTGTTCATTCCGATCAACGCCCTGCGCCTTCGGCAGATGCTCAAGCTGGTCAAGAAGGCGCGCCATGCCACCGAGGGCGACATGTCGATCGAATGGCTCAAGCCGTTCATGACCGAGCGCAAGTATCGCCGCGGCGACACCCTGTTCAAGCTGGGCGATCCAGCCCAGGAGATGCTCCTCACGGTCACCGGCAAGTTCCTGGTCAAGGAGATCAACGTCGAGATTGGGCCCGGCGCACTGATGGGCGAGCTCGGCTTCCTCACGCCGGACAACCGGCGCACCGGGACCATCGAATGCATCGAGGACGGCCACGTGCTGACGATCACCTATGACCGGCTGCTCGAGATCTACTTCCAGGACCCGCAGTTCGGCTATTATTTCCTGGTGCTGACCAGCCAGCGCCTGCTGCAGAACATCGATCGCCTGCAGAAGCAGCTGGCCACGGCGCAGGCTGCCACCACCAACAGGATCGCTTGAACCGGCGCGCCTCGGCTCAGCTCAAGAGCAGCGCCATGCCCGGATCGCCCTTTTCCATCGCGCGGCGATAGGCCAGTCGCGCACCGATGCGGCCGAGATATTTGACCACGTTGGGGCAGCGCGACAGGTCGTAGGGCTGGAAATAGCGCATCGTGGTGAGCGAGAAGACGGTCATGATGTCGGCCGTGGTGAAGGTGCCGCCCGCCAGATAGTCGGCATCGCGAAGGCGCGCCTCGACCAGGTCGAAGGCGCGGTCGACGCGCGCGCGGATCGAGCGCAGCATCGGATTGTCCTCGGCAAGCTTGAGCCGGTTCAGGATCATCAGCCGGCCCATGCCGGCCTGCAGCGTGCCGTTGGCGAAGTGAAACCAGTACAGGAACTGGGCGAAATCAGGATCGTCGGGACCGAGCACGAGGCGCCCGTTGCCATATCTGGCCATGATGTAGTCGACGATGGCACCGGACTCGGCGAGCACGAGGTCGCCGTCGGTGATGACCGGTGCTGCCCCGATCGGATGCAGCGCCTTGTACTCGGCCGGCGCCAGCATGGTGACGGGATCGCGCGCATAGCACTTCAGCTCGTAGGGAATCCCGAGTTCCTCGCACAGCCAGACGATGCGCTCGGACTGCGACTTGCCGAGATGATGGACGGTGAGCATGACGCCTCCTGCGCGCGAACTCGATCGGTGGGGACGCAGCATCTTACACGGTCATTGCAACCGCGCCATTCCATCTCGACCCCTAGCCCGCCTCGTCCGTCACCATCCGCGCCACGACGCGGTCGCGACGGATGAAGTGATGCCAGAGCGCCGCCAGCACGTGGACCGCGATCAGCGCGAGCAGCACATAGGCAAAGAGGATGTGGCGGTCCTCATAGGCGCGCGCGGCTTCGCGGTCGGGAGCGGTGAATTGCGGGACGTGAAACAGGCCGAAGACATCCGAATAGTCCGGCGTGTGGGCACCCGAATGCGCCCAGCCCAGCATCGCCACCAGGATGACGACGAGATAGAGCGCGCCATGGCTGAGATGGGCCGCGATCTTCTGCCAGCGCGAGGTCTCGGCCGGCATGGCCGGCGTCGGATTGACGAAGCGCCAGATGAGGCGCAGCACGGTCAGCAGCAGGATCACATAGCCGATATCGGCATGGATCGAGCGGTAGAAGAAGCGGTCGGGGCGCGCGGGGATGTGGTTCATCCACCAGCCGAAGCCGATCATGCCGAGGATCGCCAGCGCCAGGCCCCAGTGCAGCCAGCGGGTGACGCTGCCCCAGCCGTTACCGGTGTTTCTGATCATGTCGGATCCCCGAAATTTTGCGGATATGCCCCGCACCGCACCATGGCTGCTGATAGCGGGACGAGGCGGCAGTTGCGAAATTGAATCGTTCAAAATTGCAGCCCCGCCGCTCCCGCCGCAAAACCGCCCAAAAAACCCAATGGTAACCATGACGTCCTAAGGTGACCCTGTGACCAGCGCCCCGACCATCCTGGTGTTCGATTCCGGCCTTGGCGGCCTCACGGTACTGCGCGAGGTCGTGGCGGCGCGCGCCGAGGCGCACTACGTCTACGTCGCCGACGACGCCTTCTTTCCCTATGGCCACCACAGCGAGGACGAGATCATCGCCCGCGTGGTTCCGCTGATGGGCAAGCTGATCGGCACCCATGATCCGGACCTCGTGGTCATCGCCTGCAACACGGCCTCCACCCTGGTCCTATCGCACCTGCGCGCCGTTTATTCCGTGCCTTTTGTCGGCACTGTTCCGGCGATCAAGCCGGCCTGTGCGCAGTCGAAGACCCGGCGCGTCTCGGTGCTTGGTACCAAAGGCACGGTGAAGCGCGAATACACCAAGGCCCTGATCCGTGATTTCGCGCAGGGCTGCGAGGTGACCCTGGTCGGCTCGCCCGAGCTGGCCTCGCTCGCCGAACGCGAGCTCGGTGGCCACGCGATCAGCGACGGCGATATCCTTGCCGAGCTCGCCCCCTGCTTCGTCGGCGATGCCGCGGATCCGGGCGCACGCACCGACATTGTGGTGCTCGCCTGCACGCATTATCCGCTTCTGCTCGACCGGATGAAGCGGCTCGCGCCCTGGCCGGTCGAATGGATCGACCCCGCGCCCGCGATCGCGCGCCGCGTCTCCGACCTGCTCGGTCCGAGCAGCGGCGGCATCGCACAATCCGGCGCCGAGATGATTTTCACGTCGAACCGCGTGCATGGCCTCGGCGCCACGCTGACGCCGTTCTTCGGCGGTCGCGCAGTCGCCTGACTTTTCGGAGACGTGACGCGTCAGGTTGTTGTTTAAGCATGATCTTTTCGGAAAACCGCTTCGCACTTTTCCGCATCATGCTTTAGACTCGGCCGTCGTCATCTCGCGCGAGCTTATCACATGCCGGTCCCCGCAAAGCCGCTCAATCGCCTCCGCCAATTGTGGAGCGACGGCCGCCCCGCCTTCGGTGCGATCGCGACCATCCCGAGCGTGCAGACCGTGCAGATCATGGCGCGATCGCTCGACTGGATCGTCGTCGATCTCGAGCACGGTCCGATCGGGCTCACTGAGGCGCATGCGATGATCGCCGCCACGACCGGCACGCCGTGCACGCCGCTGGTGCGGATTGCGGCCAACGAGCCATGGCTTGCGAAAGCGCCGATGGACATCGGCGCCTTCGGCATCAATTTTCCGATGATCACGAGCCGCGACGATGCCGAGAAGGCGGTGCGCAGCGTGCGCTATCCGCCGCGCGGCGACCGGCTCTGGGGACCCTTCCACGCGCCGTTCCGCTGGGGCCAGTCGATGCCGGACTACATGGCCGGCGCCGACGACGAGATGCTCTGCATCATCACCATCGAGCATGTCGACGCGGTCAACCGCATCGACGAGATCATGGCGACGCCCGGCATCGACGTCGCGGTGATCGGCCCCGGCGATCTCGCCACCTCCATCAACAAGAGGGGCCAGATGGATGATCCGGAATTGCACGCCCTGGTCGCCCGCGCCGAAGCCGGCATCCTCAGAAGCGGCGTCCCGATCGGCGGCGTCGCCCGCACCGCCGAGCAGGCCAACGCCCTGGTCGATCGCGGCTACCGCATGATCGCGCTCGGCTTCGACTGGTCGCTGTTCCAGCGCGGCATCATGGCTGCGTTCGAGGGGATCAGGCGCTGAGAAAAGCATTGTGTCCAGGAAGTCGCCTGTCACGCCTGCTGTCCAAAGGCCTTAAGCCATTGAAATAATAGCGTTTTAATATTCACATCGAACCAAACGTCCCCTGGACCGGCGGTTCGTGCTAGAGCGGGCGGCGAGCGGTGACCCGCTCGCTGGCACAGATCATTCCGCGGGAACCGGAGAACGATGCGCGGTCAACCTAAGAACATTTCGCTTCCGCGCAGGATGATCTTCGACCTCATGCGCGCCTCGATGGGCGTGCCGTTCGTCTCGCTCGCGCGCCCGCTCCAGGTTCGTCCCCTGCTCGAGGCTCGGGCCGGGACCGCCGCCCCGGCCGGCTGGGCCGCGATGTTCGTCAAGGCCTTCGCCCTGGTCGCACGGGACGAGCCGATCCTGCGCACCGTCTACGCAAAATGGCCCCGGCCGACGCTGTATGAACTGCCCAAAAGCGTCGCGTCTGTGGCGATCGCCCGGATCGAGGACGGCGAGGAATGCGTGCTGCCGCAGCGGATTTCGGCCCCTGAGGCCATGCCGCTGGCGGATGTCGATGCCGAGATCCGGCGCGCCAAGACCGCGCCCATCGAGGACGTCCCGATGTTCCGCAAGATCATGCGGACGACCCGCCTGCCGCTGCCGTTGCGGCGGCTGTTCTGGGCCGTGGGGCTGAATTTCGGCCGGCAGCGCGGCAACTGGTTCGGCAGCTTCGGGGTGAGCTCGGTGGCGGCCTATGGCGGCGGCGAGCTCCACCCCATCACGCCCGGCCCCTTCATCGTCAGCTATGGCGTGGTCCAGCCCGACGAGACCATCCATGTCGTGATCCGCTGGGACCACCGGGTTACCGACGCCGCCCCGATCGCCCGGGTCCTGACCCGGCTGGAACAGGTCCTGAACACTGAAATCGCTGCCGAATTGCGGGCCTCTGGCCCCAAGCCGATCCGGGCCGTAGCCACCTGATTTTGCGGCCATTCGCATTGACAGAACGGCCCAAACTCCCCTAAAAGCCGCCTGCTCGCGGGCCGGTTTCGGCCCGCGAAGCGTTTCGCGACCCGTGGTCCTCTCCCTTCAAGCTTTGGGGATCGGACCTGTCGGTGCCGGGATCATCCCGTCACACAGGAGGGCGCGTTTCCTCAAACCATGCAACCGAAGAGGACGCGATGACTAAGCGCAGTGAGGCGAAGTACAAGATCGATCGCCGTATGGGCCAGAACATCTGGGGCCGCCCGAAGAGCCCCGTGAACCGCCGCGAGTACGGCCCCGGCCAGCACGGCCAGCGCCGCAAGGGCAAGCTCTCCGACTTCGGCGTGCAGCTGCGCGCCAAGCAGAAGCTGAAGGGCTACTACGCCAACATCAGCGAGCGCCAGTTCCACGGCATCTATGTCGAGGCGAGCCGCCTCAAGGGCGACACCGGCGAGAACCTGATCGGCCTCCTGGAGCGTCGTCTGGACGCGGTCGTGTACCGCGCCAAGTTCGTCTCCACCATCTTCGCTGCCCGCCAGTTCATCAACCACGGCCACGTCAAGGTGAACGGCCGCAAGGTCAACATCTCGAGCTACCAGCTCAAGGTCGGCGACGTGATCGAGGTCAAGGAAGCCTCCAAGCAGCTCGCCCACGTTCTGGAAGCGAGCCAGCTCCCCGAGCGCGACGTTCCCGACTATCTCGAAGTCGACCACGGCAAGATGACCGCGAAGTACGCGCGCATCCCCGGCCTCTCCGACGTGCCGTTCCCGGTGCAGATGGAGCCGCACCTGGTCGTCGAATTCTATTCGCGCTGATATCTCCGCAATCCATTGCTCAAAGGCCCCGGTTTCCGGGGCCTTTTTGTTTGAGCCGGCCATGCTATGATCGCGTGATGGAGCTGATCATGACGCGTCTTCTCGGCGAACCTCTCAACGAGATTGATGACCGGCCTCCTCTTCAGCTAACAACCACAGAAGAGGCCGACCTGGCAGAAGCAGAGGCTGAAATCGCCCGCGGCGAATTAGCCACTGCAGACGAAGTTCGCGCCATGTGGAAAAAGCACGGTCTGTAATGCTCTACACCCCTCTCCCGATCGATCCCAAGGCGCCGCCGGTGCGCATCAATCTGCTGTCGGACACGCAGACCAGGCCGACGGCCGCGATGCGCGAGGCGATGGCGCGGGCCGAGGTCGGCGACGAGCAGGTCGGCGACGACCCGACGGTGAACGCGCTGTGCGAGCGCGTCGCCGATCTGATGGGCAAGGAAGCCGCCGTCTACATGCCCTCCGGCACGATGTGCAACGTCACCGCGACGCTGGTGCATTGCCGTCCCGGTGACGAGATCCTCGCCCATGAGAGTGCCCACATCATCGCCCGCGAAGGCGGCGCGCATGCCGCGATCGGCGGCTTCCAGGTCACGCAGCTCAAGGGGCCCGACGGCCAGTTCACGCCGGAGACGTTCCGCAAGGCGCTGCACCCGCGCTCACGCTACCAGCCGCCGCAGACCGTCGTCAGCGTCGAGCAGACCGCCAATATCGGCGGCGGCACGATCTGGAAGAAGGCCGCCCTCGACGAGATCGTCGCAATCGCGAAGCAGCATGGCCTCGTCACCCACATGGACGGCGCGCGCCTGCTCAACGCCACGGTCGCGACCGGCATATCGGCGCGGGATATGACGGCGGGGTGGGATTCGGCCTGGATCGACTTTTCCAAGGGCCTCGGCGCGCCGATCGGCGGCGTGCTTGCGGGCACGCGGGCCTTCATCGACGCGGTGTGGCAGTGGAAGCAGCGCCTCGGCGGCTCGATGCGGCAGGCAGGAGTCTGCGCGGCCGCCTGCATCTACGCGCTCGATCATCATGTCGATCGCCTTGCCGACGACCACGCCAATGCGCGCGCGCTTGCCCGCGGGCTGTCGCAGATCGCAGGAATCGAGGTGCAGGAGCCCGAGACCAACCTCGTGTTCTTCAAGCCCGACGGTGCCGGCGTTGCCGGCGACAAGATGGTCGCGGCGCTGCGTCAGCGCGGCGTGATGCTGGCGATGATGGACGGCCGCATCCGCGCCTGCACCCATCTCGACGTCAATGCGGGCCAGATCGAGGAGGCGATCGGCCACGTCCGCGAGATCGTGCGCGGGGCGTAGCTACCACCCCATCGCCTGATAGATCAGCGTCTTCAGCGCCAGTTGAATCCGGCCGCGCTGCGACGGGGTCTGCACCATGAAAATTCCGAACAGATCGTCCTCGGGATCGATGAAGAAAAACGTGCCGGCGACGCCGTCCCAGCGATACTCCCCGAGCGGCCACGTGGTGCCCGGCGGCACCGAGGTGCGCACCGCGACGCCGAGGCCGTAGCCCGAGCTCGCACCGGGATAGTAGTGCTGATCGCGCGCGATCTTCGTCTCCGGACCGATATGATCCGACGCCATCAGCGCGATGGTTTCGGGCTTGAGGTAGCGCCGGCCTTCGTAGCTGCCGCCGTTGAGCAGCATTTGCGAGAAGCGTGCATAGTCGCCGATGGTGCCGACGAGGCCGCCGCCGCCCGACTCCCATCTCAGTGACTTCCTGATATCGCGGACCTGCGACATCGGGCTGATGGCGCGATCCGCCGGCATCGGCTCGGCGATGCGCGGCCACTTGGCGGGGTCGGCGACATAAAAATCGGTTTCGGTCATTCCGAGCGGACCAAGCAGCCGCTCCCTTGCGAACTCGAGCAGCGTCTCCCCCGATATCACCTCGATGATCCGGCCGAGGACGTCGGTGCCGTGGCCGTAGTCCCAGATCGTGCCTGGCTGTTCGGCCAGCGGCAGCGTGGTGATCTTCGCGATCAGCTCGGCATTGGTCAAATCCGTGTTGTCGAACAGACCGGCGTCGGCATAGAGCTTGTTCACCAGTCCCCCGCCGTAATAGCCGTAGGGGATCCCGGCGGTGTGACGCATCAAATCCTCGATGGTGACCGGGCGATTGAGCGGCTCCAGCGCCAATGCAACCTTGCCGTCCTCGGCCTTCTTCTCGACGCCGACCTTCATGTCGGCAAAGGCCGGGATGTACTTTGCGACGGGATCGTCGAGCGTGAGCCTGCCCTCCTCGATCAGCATCATCGCCAGGACAGAGGTGACCGGCTTTGTCATCGAATAGAGGCGGAAGATCGTGTCCTCGCTCATCGAAATCTCGGTCGCGACGTCGCGGACGCCGAAATTCTCGTAATAGACCGGCTTGCCGTGCTGCTGGAGCAACAAGATGGCGCCGGGAATCTTGCCGGTGGCGACCTCGTTGCGGATGTAGTCGGAAACCTTTGCAAGGCCCTCGGCCGAGAAGTTGCGCGCGCGGCCCGCCGGGCCCGCTTCCGCACTGACCACCCCGAGCAAAACAACGAGCGCCGCGAGCAGCGCGCGGCGCCCGCCCATGTCACTTCTCCATGGCTTCATAGACCAGCTGCTTCAATGTCCGCTGCACACGCTGGCGCTCGGTCGGAGTCTGCTCCAGCAGCACGAAGAACATGTCCTGCTTGGGGTCGATCACGAAATAGCAGCCGGAGGCGCCGTCCCACTTCAATTCGCCGAGATCGCCGGGCGGCGGCGGTTTTGCGTTGCCCGGATCGGTGCGGACCGCAAGCCCGAGACCGAAGCCGAAACCGTCGCCCGGGAAGTAGAAATAGTCGCGATCGACGCCCGAGCCGGGGCCGATCTGGTCGGTCGTCATCAGCTTGAACGTCTCGGGCTTGAGGATGGTCTTGCCGTCGAGGCTGCCGCCGTTGAGCAGCATCTGCGCAAAGCGCTGATAGTCGGCCATGGTCGTCACCATGCCGCCGCTGGCGAACTGGATCTTCTTCACGACCGTCGGGTCGTTGATCCGGCCGACCCGAAAATCATTGTCGTTCGGCACCGGCTGAGCCAGCAGCTTCTGCTTCTCGGGAGCGGTGACGAAGAAGCCGGTATCGGCCATGCCAAGCGGATCGAGCAGCTTCTCCCGCATGATGTCGATCAGCGGCTTGCCGGCTGCGATCTCCATGACGCGCGCCAGGATGTCGGTGGAGTGGCCGTATTGCCACAGCGCGCCCGGCTGATTGTGCAGCGGCAGCTTTGCGATGCGCTCGGCGAACTCGGCGAGATCGAAATCGCCGGCATAGATGTTGGCCTCGCGATAGGCCTTGCGGACCAGGCTGTCGCCGTAGAAGCCGTAGGTGATGCCCGAGGTGTGCGTCATCAGATTGTGCACCGTGATCGGCCGTTTCAGCGGCACCAGTTCGAGCGACTTGGTGCCGTCGTCAGCCTTCTTCTCGACACCGACCTTCACGTTGGCGAAGGACGGAATGTATTTCGAGACGGGATCATCGAGCTTGATCCTGCCGTCCTCGATCAGTTGCACCGCGACCACAGATGTGATCGCCTTGCTCATCGAGAACAGGCGGAAGATGGTCTTGTCGGTGATCCGCGCCTTGCCGACCACGTCCTGCACGCCGAAGGCCTCGTGGTAGACCGGCTTGCCGTGCTGCTGGATCAAGACGGTGGCGCCGGCGATCTTCCCGGTCGCGACCTCGTTCTTGAAGAAGTCGCTCACCTTGGCGAGCTTGTCCGGGTTGAAATGCGCGCCGGCCGGAATCTCGTAGGTGCCTTCCGCGCGCGCGAGCGAAGTCGCGCCGAGCGACAGAAGCGCACCGCAGGCGAGCGCACGCAGTCCAGTACGTAAAATCATATCCCCTCCGGAGCATGGTCCGGAGGAGTGTACTGACCGCGTCATCAGGCACAAGGGCCGGCGTGTCGCTCAAGCGCCACTTCATGGAGCCTGGCGCTCGGCTCGGAGAAGCAGCAGAAGATCACGCGAGCAACGGACGGTGCCCCAGCGAGCCCTTCGATCGTCGTGCGGACGGCGATATCGGCCGCACGGTCGGCAGGAAAGCGGAAAATGCCGGTCGAAATCGCGGGGAATGCCACCGAGGTCAGCTCGTGCCTGGCGCAGAGCTCGACAGAGCGACGATAGCAGGAGGCGAGCAGTTCGTCCTCACTGAGCGTGCCGCCGTTCCAGACCGGCCCGACAGTATGGATCACATGCGCGGCCCTGAGCCGATAGCCTTTGGTGATCTTGGCATCGCCCGTCTTGCAGCCGTGGAGCATACGGCATTCGGCGACGAGGTCTGGCCCCGCCGCTCGATGGATCGCGCCATCGACGCCGCCGCCGCCAAGCAGGGACGAATTGGCCGCGTTGACGATGGCGTCAACGCTCAGTGTGGTGATGTCGGCGACGATGACCTCGAGCTCCGCGCCGCCAATCCGGCGCGGCTGCGTGGTCACGCCTCAGGCCGCGACGACGACGCCCTTCTCGGAGAAGAGCTGCTGCAATTCGCCCGCCTGGAACATCTCGCGGACGATGTCGCAACCGCCGACGAACTCGCCCTTCACATAGAGCTGCGGAATGGTCGGCCAGTTCGAGTATTCCTTGATGCCGTTGCGAAGCTCGGCGGATTCGAGGACGTTGAGGCCCTTATAGCCGACGCCGATGTGGTCGAGGATCTGGACGACCTGGCCGGAGAAACCGCACTGCGGAAACTGCGGCGTGCCCTTCATGAACAGAACGACGTCGTTCGACTTCACTTCGTTGGCGATGAATTCCTCGATGCTCATATCCGTGTCCTTCTGGGGCGACGCCCTCACCATCAGCTTCGGGCCGGCTCAGCCGATCTAACCCGATACTGCCTATATAGGTAGCCCAAACTATTGTGCATCCAAAGTAAAATGGCGGCGACGGCGCTCCCGGCGGCCGGTCCGGCCGCCCGCCGGGTATAGCCTGACGAGGGCAATATAATCGCCGAGGAGGACTTTTATACCGTAACGGAGGCCCTATCTAGGACGAACCCCGGGTTTGGAACCGGGCCACGCCGGCAACGTTCTCTTGTCCTGTCTGGAGAAAAACGTGACGAAACAAGCCTCCGCCACGGCCGCCCCTCCACTTGCCTCACCGTCCTCCGGACCGGGCGATCTCGCCCAGCGGCTGGAGGACGCGTTCGTCAGAGTCCGCAACGAGACCGAGCGCCGCGCGGCGCCGCTGTCGGCGGAGGACCAGCAGATCCAGTCCATGCCGGATGCGAGCCCGGCGAAGTGGCACCGGGCCCACACCACCTGGTTCTGGGAGCAGTTTCTGCTCGGCGAGCACGCCTCTGGCTACCGGCCCTTCCATCCCGATTTCGCGTTCCTGTTCAATTCCTATTACGTCAGCGCGGGGCCCCGCCACGCCCGCCATCGCCGCGGCGACATCACAAGGCCCAGTGCCGAGGAGGTCAGCGCCTATCGCCGCCATGTCGATGAGGCCGTCGTCAAATTCTTCCGCGAAGCCGGCGAGGACAAGCTTCGCACCGTCGCGCCGCTGATCGAGGTCGGGCTCAACCACGAGCAGCAGCATCAGGAATTGATGTTCACCGACATCCTGCACGCGTTTGCGCAGAACCCGGTCTCCCCGGTCTACGATCCGGACTGGCACTTCCCGGCCCCTGCGCGCGGCGGAGAGGACTGGCTGACGCTGAACGAGGGCATTCACACCGTCGGCCATGCCGATGACAGCTTTCATTTCGACAACGAGAAGCCGGCCCATCGCGCCCTCGTCGGCCCGGTCAGGATCGCCCGCAACCTCGTCACCAACGGCGAATGGCTCGCCTTCATGCGCGACGGCGGCTACCGGACCGCAACGCTGTGGCTGATGGACGGCTTTGCCGCCGGGAGCAACGAGGGCTGGGACGCTCCCGGCCATTGGCGCGAGATCGACGGCCAGTGGCAGGTGATGACGCTTGCCGGGCTCACGCCGGTCGATCCGGACGCGCCGGTCTGCCACGTCAGCTACTACGAGGCCGACGCCTTTGCGCGCTGGGCCGGAAAACACCTGCCGACCGAGATGGAATGGGAGGTCGCGGCGCGCGCCGGCCAGCTCAACGACGCTTTCGGCATCGTCTGGCAATGGACGCGGTCGTCCTACGCGCCCTACCCCGGTTATCGCGCCATCGAGGGCGCGCTCGGCGAGTACAACGGAAAGTTCATGGTGAACCAGCTCGTCCTTCGCGGCTCCTCGCTTGCAACCCCGGACGGGCACAGCCGTATTACCTATCGGAACTTCTTCTATCCGCACCACCGCTGGCAGTTCACGGGGCTGCGGCTCGCCGACTACGACTGATTCATATCCGACGACAACCGCGCGCCGGACAGCGCGTTCAGGAGAGTACCATGAATGTGCATGCCAGCGCTTTGGCCGAGGCCCATCTTCCTGACGAGCAGACCACCGCTTTCGCCCGCGAGGCCATCGAGGATCTCTCGCAGCAGCCGAAAAAACTGTCGCCGAAGTATTTCTACGACGCGACGGGATCGGAGCTGTTCGAGGCGATCACGCGCCTGCCCGAATATTATCCGACGCGCACCGAGCTATCGATCCTGAAGGAGCGCGGCAGCGAGATCGCGAAGATCATCCCGGAGCATGCGGCGCTGGTCGAGTTCGGCGCCGGCGCCACCACGAAGGTCCGCCTGCTGCTGGGCCACTGCAAGTTCGCGGCCTATGTCCCCGTCGACATCTCCGGCGACTTCCTGCAGTCCCAGGCCAACGGGCTGAAGCGGGATTTTCCGTCACTGGGCATCTATCCGGTCGCGGCCGACTTCACCACGCCGTTCGAATTGCCAAAAGCTGTCGCATCACTGCCCAAGGTCGGATTCTTCCCGGGCTCGACCATCGGCAATTTCGAGCCGCATGAGGCGGAAGCCTTCCTGAAGAGCGCGCGCGCTATTTTGGGCCAGGGCGCGCAGATGATCATCGGCGCCGACCTCGAGAAGGACGAGCGCGTCCTCTACGACGCCTATAACGATGCAGCCGGCGTCACCGCGCGCTTCAACCTCAACGTGCTGGTGCGCATCAACCGCGAGCTCGGCGGCAATTTCGATCTCTCCGCCTTCACCCATCGCGCGATCTACAATCGCGAGCGGCATCGCATCGAGATGCATCTGATCAGCAAGAAGAACCAGACCGTGCGCCTGCTCGGCACCAGCTTCTCGTTCCGCCCCGGCGAGAGCATCCACACCGAGAACAGCTACAAATACAGCCTCGAACGCTTCGCCGTGCTGGCGCAGGGCGCGGGCTGGCGGGTGCGCGAGAGTTGGACCGACGCGGCGAAGATGTTCTCGGTGCACGCGCTGGAGGTTGCGGAGTAAGACGCTCCGCCCTCAGTGCTCGGCGGCCGCTTCCGGCTTCGACCCCAGCGACACCGACTCCCACACCGCCACGACGATCAGGATCACGGTGGTCGCGATCGACAGAACGAGCGGCGAGAGGTCGGCGGCGAACCACCACAGCGCCAGCAGCAGGATGATGCCGATGCCGTGGGAGAGCTGGAGGAAGCCGCGGATCGCGTGCTTGAACAGGACCGTGCCGATCAGGAACACCAGCGGCCCGCCGATGGTGCTCAGGATGGTCCTGAGGTCGGAATGGCCGGAGGGATGCTTCAGCACCAGCTCGTCCGAGACCGCGGTCAGGATGATGCCGGCGATGATCGGCATGTGCAGATAGGTATAGGCGAGCCGCGCCAGCCGGCCGGACTCGGCTGATTTCGAGAGGCGCTCGGAGCCGGCCTCCGCGCCCTTGTGGAAATAGATCCACCACATCGCGATGCTGCCGACCAGCGCCGAGACGAAGGCGAGGATGTTGCCGGCGGTCCACTCCAGCTCGGCAAAGGTCGCGCCGTTGACGACGACGGCCTCGCCGAGCGCGATGATGATGAAACCGGCGCAGCGCTCGGCCATGTGGCCGCCTTCGACCGCCCAGGCCTCGACCGACGAGAAGCCCAGCTTCGGCACCCAGAAGCGGACCGCCGGCGAGACGTATTCGATCGCGAGCGCCACGATCCAGAACCACAGCCGCTCCTCCCCATGCGAAAGGCCGCCGATGATCCAGAACGTCGCCGAGCCGCAGAGCCAGACCAGGATGCGATCGCGTTGTGCCGGACCGCCGTGCGATGGCGCGGGGTCGCGAACAGCCAGAACGCGGTGCGGCCGACCTGCATCGTTGCATAGGCGAGCGCGAACCACAGGCCGCGGCCGTCGAAGGCGGTCGGGATCGTGGTGGACAGCACGAGGCCGCCCAGCATCATCAGGAAGATCAGGACGCGGACCGGCGTCAGCTCGGGATTGAGCCAGTTGGTGACCCAGGCGGTGTAGACCCACACCCACCACACCGCCAGGAACAGCAGCGTGACCTCGACCGCGCCGAGCGGGGTGAAATGGTGCAGCAGCGTGTGCGACACCTGCGTGACGGCAAAGACGAAGACGAGGTCGAAGAACAGCTCGGCGTTGGTGACGCGGCTCGGCTGGTTCGGCAGGATGACGCGAAACATTGCGCCGCGAGGATTGTCCGCAGCCATCATCATCCCCGTCGCGCGGTCAGGTCAGGTGCTCTTCAGGTCAAGTCCCCGGCACCCCGGTTTGCAGCGCCAGCGCATGCAGCACGCCGCCCATCTGGCCTTGGAGGGACCGATAGACGATCTGGTGCTGCTGGACGCGGGACTTGCCGCGGAAAGATTCCGAGATCACGGTCGCGGCGTAATGGTCGCCATCGCCGGCGAGGTCACGAATGGTTACCTCGGCATCGGGGATCGCAGCCTTGATCATCGCCTCGATATCGTGGGCGTCCATTGGCATTCGGGTCTCGCTCCTTCTGGTCTCGGCATCGAATCGCTGCCGGAATCCCCGGCCCCGGCAGCGCCAAACTTAGCGTGAACGGTCTTCTAGGTCACGCCTTCAGCCACTATATCTCCGCTCCCGGCGGGATAAAGGCACGACAAAGTGCCGCGCGCGGCAGATCGATCGAAAAGGCGTGAAATCATGAAGCTTCCAGGGCCCGACCACCCCATCACCATCACCCAAAACCCCCGCCGCGTCCGCGTCACGGCCGGCGACATCGTGATCGCCGAGACCAGCAAGGCGCTGACCTTGAAGGAGGCCAAATATCCGGCGGTGCAATATGTGCCGCGGGAAGACGCCAACATGGCGCTGCTGGAGCGGACCGACCGCACCACCCATTGCCCGTACAAGGGCGACGCAAGCTATTTTAGCGTCAAGGCCGGCGGCAAGACGCTGGACAACGCGATCTGGACCTATGAGACCCCCTTCCCCGCGATGAGCGAAATCTCGGGCCATCTCGCCTTCTATCCGGACAAGGTGAGGATCGAGGAATTAGGGTAGCCTCACGGCACCGTGATGCCGGGAGCAGTCGTCAGGGTCTCCTCTCAGTCAACGGCAAGGCACACCCAAGGCACACCCAAGGCACACCGATGCCGCGCAGGACAGGAAGACTGATTGGTCTGTCGTTGCTGGGAGCGGCCGGCGTCTTCATCGTGGTGGCGGCTGCGGGACTTGGTTTTCGCGCCTATCGCCAGCATCTTGCTGCCGAGACTCTCGCGATCCGTTCACCGAAGGGGATTCAGGAGGGAGAGTTCGTCGATATCGGCGGCATCAAGCAATGGATTCAAATCCGCGGCGAGGATCGGGATAACCCGGTCCTCCTGTTCGTCCACGGCGGGCCCGGGGGCTCCAGCTGGCCGATCTCGTCGGGCTGGCGCCCCTGGGAAAAGCACTTCACCATCGTGCAATGGGACCAGCGCGGCGCCGGCCGGACCTATGGCGCCGCCGGAGACGCGCTCGCGCCAACCATGACGCTGGAGCGCATGACGCAGGATGGCATCGAACTGGTCGAGTACCTGCGAACCCATCTGCAAAAGGACAGGATTGTCCTGGTCGGGCATTCCTAGGGCTCATTCCTGGGCATTCACATCGTCAAGCAGCGCCCCGACCTGTTTTATGCCTATGTCGGCACCGGACAGGTGGTTGGCAGGCTGACATTCGAGACATCATTCGAGCTCGCGATCAAGCATCTGCAAGAGCTGGCGCAGTCCGCCGGCAACGGCGAGGCTCAGGCGGAATTGGCGCCCCTCGTCGCGCGCCCGGTGATGACTCCAGAAAATCGATTGGTTGCAGATAAATGGAGCAAGGCACTCAGGCTACCCTCCATCGAGAGCTTTCAGCTGGCGGGGCCCGTGCCGCCCCCGTTCATGCCGGATTTCTCGCTGCTGGACTGGTACAACTGGCGCAGGGGCATGACCTTCTCCGCGAAATATCTTCGCGGACGAGAGGGCCCCATGTTCAAGCGTGACGTCGCTTCGCTCGGACTCGCGTTTCCGATCCCGGTGATCTTTATTGAGGGCGATGCGGACTACAACACACCGGCTGGGCCGGCCGAACAACTCTTCAATCAGATCACCGCCCCGCATAAGGAATTCGTCTGGGTTCGCGGCGGCGATCATTTCATTCCGTTCGATCGTCCCGACGAGTTCCTGGCGGAGCTGGTGGCCCGCGTTAGACCGTTCGCTCGCGATTGAGGGCCGCGACGTCCCGATTTCAAGCGGCGGCCCCGCTACGCCCTGAAGATCGTGAGCCCGAGTATCAGCAGCACCAGGAAGATCACGACGAAGACATAGAACAGGAAGCGGGCGACATCGGCGGAGGCGGCCGAGAGGCCGGTGAAGCCGAGCACGCCGGCCACGATCGAGATCAGCAGGAAGATCAGCGCCCATTTCAGGATCGTCATCGGCAACTCCGAACCATTGGCCGCCGTGATCGGCCGGCCTCGCACCCATATCGCGACGCTAACTTTGCTCTGCAGCACTGGTTCCCGGCAAAACCGCGCCGATCAAAGATGGCACAAAGCGCTCTTGCCCAATCCAGTTCCCGGCGGCACAGTCCAGCCCGGGACGGGAATGCAAGGCGGGGCGACCGGGATGACGATGGCACATTCGGCGACGATCGGCGCAGAGGCGCATGCCGCGCCGAAGGCCAAGGCGCGCAACCTGTCGATCGACCGCGCCCGCACCTTCCTGACCCTGGTGGTGCTGCTGCATCACGCCGTCATCCCCTACACCCATTTCGGTCACACCGATCCGGCGTCCTGGATCGGCTTCGACGTCGTCGTGCTCGCCACCGACAGCTTCTTCATGGCGATGTTCTTCTTCCTGTCAGGACTGTTCACCTGGCCCGGCATTGCGCGCAAGGCGACATCGGTGTTTTTGCGCGATCGCCTGCTGCGGCTGGGGTTGCCGTTCGCGATCGCGGCCCTGACGGTCATCCCGCTCGCCTATTACGCGATCGCGCTGCGGCATGATCCCAACCTGACCTTCGCAGCGTTCTGGTGGAAGACGGTCACGACGGGCCCGTGGCCGAGCGGCCCGATCTGGTTCGTGTGGGTGCTGCTCGCCTTCGACCTCACCGCGAGCCTGCTCTACCGGGTTTCGGCGCACCTCGTCGATCCCGGCAATCGCATTTCGCTGCGCGGATTTGGGCAGCCCGCATTGTTCTGGCTGATGCTCGTCGGCGTGAGCGTCGTCGTCTACCTGCCGCCGCTAGTTTATTTCGGCACCAACAAATGGTTCGAGTTCGGGCCGTTCTCGGTGCAGGCGAGCCGCATCCTGCTCTACTTCGCCTATTTCTTTATCGGCGCCAGCGTCGGTGCTGCGAACTTCGACCGCGGCATCCTCAGTCCCGAGGGCGAGTTGCCAAAGAACCGTTGGCTATGGGTGATCGCCACGCTGGTCCCGTACTGCCTGATGTGGTGCATGATCTACATCAAGCGGGAGATCCTCGGGAATCCCGATCACCTGCCATCCTGGTACCATTTGTTCTACGGCACGTTCTTCGTGCTGTTCTCGGCCTCTATCCTGCTCGCGATCCTCGCCTTCTTCCTGCATTCGAAGTCGCCGGGGCCGAACCTGCTCGACCGCATGCAGGCCGATGCCTATGGCATGTTCCTGGTGCACTACCCGATCGCGCTGTGGATCCAGTACGTGCTGTTCGACTACACGCTGCCCGCCATCCCCAAGGCCGCGATCGGCTTCGTGCTGACGGTGATTTTGAGCTGGGGCCTGACGGCGGCGTTGCGGAAGATCCCGGGCGCGTCACACGTGTTGTGAGGCGCGATACCCGTAGATGGAGTAACGGGCCGGCCGCCCGCTCGCTACGGCGCGATTTGGAAGCGCGCTCGCGAGCGGCCTGTTGGTTAGAAGGCGGTCGTCCCTCAAACTGATGGTGTGAAAGGGAGTCAGGCAAGCCTGCTCCAAGCATCATTAAGGGACGACCATGTACCAGTATGCAGGAATTGACGTATCGTTGGAATGCTCGAGCGTCTGCCTTGTCGATGGGACGGGCAAGATTTTGCGCGAGGCGAAGGTTGCGAGCGAGCCGGAAGCGCTGGTTGCCTGGTTCCGGGCTCAAGGAGTGGTCCTCGAGCGGATCGGGTTGGAGGCCGGCCCCTTGTCCCAATGGCTATACGCCGCTCTGCGGGCGGCAGGACTTGCGGTCGAACTTCTGGAGACGCGTCACGTTCGCGAGGCCTTCAAATCGATGCCGGTGAAGACAGACCGCAACGATGCCCGCAGGATCGCGCAGCTGATGCGGCTCGGCTGGTTCCGGCCGGTGCACTGCAAGTCGATGGCGGCGCAGGAGACCCGTGCCATTTTAACGGCTCGCAAGCTGCTGCAATCCAAGCTGCGCGACATCGAGAACAGCCTGCGTGGCGTGCTTCGCGGCTTTGGCCTGAAGGTCGGCACGACCACCGAGCGCAGCTTCGCCGGCCGCATCCAGGAGCTCGTGACCGGCCATCCCGGACTTGAGGTGGTGGCGAGGGCGATGTTGGAAGCTCATGCCGTGCTGCGGCGCGAGTTCAATAATTTGGACAAGCAAGTCCAGAAGCTCGCCCGATCGCACCCGCAAGCAAAGCTGCTCATGACCACGCCGTCGGTCGGCCCGATCGTGGCGCTCACCTATGCTTCAGCGGTCGACGACCCGAAGCGCTTCCGCTCGTCGAAGGCGACAGGCGCGCATTTTGGCCTCACCCCGAAGAAGTACCAATCCGGGCAAACCGATTACACCGGCCGCATCAGCAAGATCGGCGATGCCTCCGTGCGTGAGGCGCTCTACCAGGCGGCGCATGTCCTGCTGACCAAGCCGGTCAGGAATTGCGCGGCGCTCAAGGGCTGGGCGATGCGGATCGCCCGGCGCGCAGGCATGCGCAAGGCCAAGGTGGCGCTGGCGCGCAAGCTCGCCGTGATCCTGCATCGCATGCTCGCCGACGCTCAACCGTTCAACCCGATGGCCAAGGCTACGGCAAGCTAAGCAAGGAGTATCGATCGGTTCCGGGAGAGCTACGACACCAGGCTCTCCCTGAGCGAAGTCCCTCCGCTGGGACGATGGATCCGGCCAGGCCGCCATCCGGGAAGTGGCTCACGACCACGCATTCCGTAGATTGGCCGACCGGCTCCTCATGCACCCCATCAGGCGACGGCCTTCGCGCCGATCCCGTACAGAAGCAAGTGCCCAGCGAGTGGACGACGCAAAAAGGGATTGACTAACCAAGGCCCGTTACAGAAGCCCGGATGAGCGAAGCGATATCCGGGGACAGTGCAAGAAGATTCCCGGATGTCGCTTCGCTCATCCGGGCTACAGCCGAAACATCCGGGCCTGCTCACCGCACCACCTCCTTCGCGCCGTTCGCCCGGCCGCGCGCGACGTCCAGAAACACGTCCTCCAGCGTGGTGCGGTTGTAGCGCGCCATGATCGCTTCGGGCGTGTCGTCATCCTCGACGCGGCCGCGTTTCATGATGATGACGCGGTCGCAGAGACGCTCGACCTCGAGCATATTGTGCGAGGCCAGCAGGATGGTGGCATTGTTGTCCCTGCGGTAGCGCTCCAGGTGCCCGCGCACCCAGTCGGCCGTATCCGGATCGAGCGAGGCGGTCGGCTCGTCCAGCAGCAGGAGCTCGGGCTGGTTGATCAGCGCTTTCGCCAGCGCGACACGGGTTTTCTGCCCGGCCGAGAGCTTGCCGTTGGCGCGGTCGATGAAATCATTGAGATCGAGGTCCCCGGCCAGCCCAGCGATGCGGTCGGCGAGATCCGTCACCGCATAGAGCTTGCCGAAAATGGTGAGGTTCTGCCGCACCGTGAGCCGCATCGGCATGTCGACATAGGGGCTCTCGAAGTTCATCCGCCCCAGCACGGCGGCGCTCTCCTCCGGCATGCGATGGCCGAGCACGCGCACACGGCCGGAGGTCGGCAGCACCAGGCCCATGATCATCGCGATCGTCGTGGTCTTGCCGGCGCCGTTGCCGCCGAGCAGGCCGGTGATGCTGCCGCGGGGCAATTTGAAGGAGATGCCGTCCACCGCGCGGGTCTGCTTGTAGACCTTGACCAGGCGATCGACCTCGATGGCCGCGGACAAAGTGTCATCCGCGACAGTCGGCGGGCTTGAAGCATTATCATTCCCGGTCATGCTGGAGGCGTTCTTCCGCCATTGCGCGGCCGAGCGCAAGGCTTGAAAGCGCAAGGCTTGAACCGGATGGAAACGGGTGGCCAGCGTGCTTGTGAAGGGACTTGTTTGTGAAGGAGCCTGCGTATCGCTAGATTGACCGCGATGACCGAGACTGCCGCTTCAGCCTTCCGTCCCTCGCAGCGACACATCCGCCTGGACACCCTGCTGCGGCTGCGCTGGCTCGCGGTGCTGGGCCAGCTCGCTGCGATCTTCGTCGTGGCGCAGGGGCTGGAGTTCGACGTCGAGATCGTCCCCTGTGTCAGCATCATCGGCGTATCGGCGCTGCTCAACCTGGCGCTGCAGACCGCGGTCAATCCGATGCAGCGGCTGGAGCCGATCCAGGCCGCCGGGCTCCTGGCGTTGAACATCGTGGAACTGGCGGGACTGCTGTACTTCACCGGCGGATTGCAGAACCCGTTCTCGTTCCTGTTCCTCGCGCCCGTCCTGATCTCGGCCACGGCGCTGCCGGCCCGGCTGACCTTCGGCATCGGCCTCCTGGCCGTGGCCTGCGCCTCGCTGCTGGTCTTCTGGCACCTGCCGCTGCCCTGGGACCCGGATGATCCCCTCGTGCTGCCGCCGATCTATCTCGCCGGTGCCTGGCTCTCGATCGTGCTCGCGATCGGCGTCACCAGCCTCTATTCGTTCCAGGTCACCGAGGAAGCGCGCAAGCTCGCCGACGCGCTGGCCGCGACCGAGCTGGTGCTGACGCGCGAGCAGCATCTGACCCAGCTCGACGGCCTCGCCGCGGCCGCAGCCCACGAGCTCGGCACGCCGCTCGCGACGATCTTCCTGATCTCGCGCGAGCTGGAGAAGACGGTGAAGGATCCGGCCTTTGCCGCCGACCTGAAAACCCTGCGCGAGCAGACCCAGCGCTGCCGCGACATCCTCTCCAAGATCACCCAGCTTTCGTCCACCGGCGCGCCGTTCGACCGCATGAAGCTGTCCGAGCTGATCGAGGAGGTGGTGGCGCCGCACCGCGATTTCGGGGTGGACATCAAGGTGCGGATCGCGGTGGCCGCCACCACCGAGCCGGTCGGATCGCGCAACCCGGCGATCCTCTACGGGGTCGGCAACATCATCGAGAACGCCGTCGATTTCGCGCACACCACGGTGGAGGTCAACGCGTGGTGGAACAATGACACGATCGAGCTGGTGATTTCCGATGACGGGCCCGGCATTCCGCCCGACCTGATGAACCGGATCGGCGAGCCCTATCTGTCGCGGCGGCATGCCCAGGACGCCGGCGGCGGGCTGGGCCTCGGCGTGTTCATCGCGCGCACGCTGCTCGAACGCACCGGCGCCAAGGTCTCGTTTACCAACCGGACCTTCCCGGAACACGGTGCGGTGGTACAGATCGCGTGGCCGCGGGAGCGTTTTGAGGCTATCGAGACCCTCGAAGAAACAATAGGATAAGCCGCGACCTTGCGTCGCACGGACGGGTCGATCGACCATTGGCGGCCTTGGCACCGCAGGAATGCGGGGCCATATCTGGATGTGCTGGAGAGAGGACAAAACCTTGAACGCCATCGCCGAACTGAACGAACAGACCGACCGCTCGCTTCTCATCGTGGAGGACGACAAGGCGTTTCTGGAGCGCCTGTCGCGCGCCATGGAGACGCGGGGCTTTGCAGTGACCTCGTGTGACACCGTCACCGACGGACTCGCGCAAATCGGCAAGGCGGCCCCGGCCTTCGCCGTGGTGGATCTGCGGCTCGGCGACGGCAACGGCCTCGACGTCGTCTCCGCGCTGAAGAAGAAGCGCCCGGACGCCCGCGCGATCGTGCTGACCGGCTACGGCAACATCGCCACCGCCGTGACCGCGGTGAAGATGGGTGCGATCGACTACCTGTCGAAGCCCGCCGATGCCGACGACGTCGTCGCCGCATTGCTGTCGACCGGCGCGGACAAATCCGAGTTGCCGGCCAACCCGATGTCGGCCGACCGCGTGCGCTGGGAACACATCCAGCGCATCTACGAAATGTGCAACCGCAACGTCTCGGAAACGGCCCGCCGCCTCAACATGCACCGCCGCACCCTGCAGCGGATCCTGGCCAAGCGCGCGCCGAGGTGAATTCCGCAAATCGACAATCTATCACCGTCACCCTGAGGTGGCCGCTTCTTCAGCGGCCCTCGAAGGGCGACGGCCCGGCTGCATCGCGGCCGTGCATCCTTCGAGGCTCCCGGCGCGATGCTTTGCATCGCACCACTCGCACCTCAGGATGACGGGCCGATAGTTTCGCGTTCCTGCCGCTATTCCCAGAAATCCGCGTGGCCTTGCGGATCGACCAGGCGGTTGATCCGCAAGGCCGCGGCCATCGCAAAGCGCACCGTCATCTGCTTGCGCGTGGCGGCGGCGATCCTGTGCTCGGGCGCTTCGCAATGCAGGTGCGCGCCATAGGCATCCGCAATGATCAGGCCGGTGCCTTCGGGGAAGATCTCGCAAGGCAGGTCCTGCGTGAAGGCGAAGAACAGACGGTCGCAATGGGCGCGGTATTCGTGCCATTTCTGGTCGGCGCGCAGATCCTCCACCGACGACTTGATCTCCACGATCCAGATCTCGCCGCGCTCGTTCAGCGCGACGAGATCGGCGCGCCGGCCCGACGGCAGCGGCAATTCGCTGATGCAGGAGAAGCCGAGCGAGCGTAACAGCCGCGCCGTGCCGCGCGCGATCGCAAGCGCCGTCTCCGATTGGCGGCGATCCGGCGGCGGCACGAGGGCGATGTTGCGGGCGGGGTTGTCCATGGGGGGAGTGTAGACGATTCCACCCTCCATGTCGTCCTGGCGAAAGCCAGGACCCATTACCCCAAGAGGCCGTTGTCACGCACAGGCGATGACAACGAGTCTTCACCAAACTCCTCCCCGGGGTAATGGGTCCTGGATCTGCGCTTCGCTTGTCCAGGACGACAGTGAGGCGGAACCTCCCCTTCCCCACGCGCTTATCACGCAGCCGCCGCGCCCCGGCGGAACAGCGAGGCCGCGCGTCCATGATCGACGATCTCTGGTACAAGAACGGCGTGATCTACTGCCTCTCCGTCGGCTCCTATATGGACGCCGACGGCGACGGCGTCGGCGATTTCAAAGGGCTCTCGCGCCGGCTCGACTATCTGCATGGCCTCGGCATCACCACGATCTGGCTGATGCCGTTCCAGACCTCGCCGGGACGCGACGCCGGTTACGACATCGCCGACTACTACAGCGTCGATTCCCGCTACGGCACGCTCGGCGACTTCGTCGAGTTCACCCACGGCTGCAAGCAGCGCGGCATCCGCGTCATCATCGACCTCGTCGTCAACCACACCTCCGACCAGCATCACTGGTTCAAGGAGGCGCGGCGCGACAAAAACTCGCTCTATCGCGACTGGTACGTGTGGTCGGACAGGAAGCCGGCCGGCGCCAACAAGGGCATGGTGTTTCCCGGCGTGCAGAAATCGACCTGGACGCGCGACAAGGAAGCGGGTGCGTATTACTTCCACCGCTTCTACGATTTCCAGCCCGATCTCAACACGTCGAACCCGCACGTGCAGGCCGAGATCCTGAAGATCATGGGCTTCTGGATCCAGCTCGGCGTCTCCGGCTTCCGCATGGACGCCGTGCCCTTCGTGATCGCGACCAAGGGCGCGAAGGTGAAGAAGCCGGTCGAGCAATACGAGATGCTGCGCGCGTTCCGCGAATTCCTGCAATGGCGGCAGGGCGACGCCATCATCCTCGCCGAAGCCAACGTGCTGCCCAAGACGGACATGGAATATTTCGGCCGCGACGCCGACCGCATGCACATGATGTTCAACTTCCACGTCAACCAGCACCTGTTCTACGCGCTGGCGTCCGGCGATTCGCGCCCCCTGGCGAAGGCGCTGAAGGACACCCGGCCGCGGCCGGCCACGGCACAATGGGGCCTGTTCCTGCGCAATCACGACGAGCTCGACCTGGGACGGTTGACCAAGGCGCAGCGCGATATCGTGTTCAAGTGCTTCGGCCCCGACAAGGACATGCAGCTCTACGACCGCGGCATCCGCCGCCGCCTCGCGCCGATGCTGGGCGGCGACCGGCGGCGGCTCGAGCTCGCCTACAGCCTGATGTGCACGCTGCCGGGAACGCCGGTGATCCGTTATGGCGACGAGATCGCGATGGGCGAAGACCTGTCATTGCCGGAGCGCGAATGCGCACGCACGCCGATGCAATGGTCGACCGAGCCGCATGGCGGCTTCACCAAGAGCAACAAGCCGTCATGCCCCGTCATCGACAAGGGCCCCTACGGCTACCCGCACGTCAACGTCGCCAAACAGCGGCGCGATCCCAACTCGATGCTGAACTGGACCGAGCGCATCGTCCGCATGCGGAAAGAAGTGCCCGAAATCGGCTGGGGCGACTTCGCCATCATCCAACCGCGCGATCCCGCCGTGTTCATCATGCGCTACGACTGGCGCAACAATTCCGTGCTGTTCGTGCACAATCTCGACGAGAAGCCGCGCGAGGTCGCCTTCGCGGCGGGACTTCCGGGCGACGCCGGCAAGCACCTGATCAATCTGCTCGCGGAGGATCACAGCCACGCCGACGCGCGCGGCCGGCACCGCGTCGTGCTGGAGCCCTACGGCTATCGCTGGTACCGCGTCGGCGGGCTGGATTATCTGTTGAAGCGGAGCGACATCGATAAGAATACGGTGCGGGGGAACAAGCATCCGGGGTAGCCAGCGTCGTCCTGGCGAAAGCCAGGACCCATTACCCCAAGAAGTCATTGGCGCGCGAAGTGCAGGCCACCAGCCTCCGTCACACTGCTCCCTGGGGTAATGGGTCCTGGATCTGCGCTTCGCTTGTCCAGGACGACATTGGAGGATGACGCTGTTGCCCTACGTTCCCCGGGACGACGGCTGGAGCTGCCCGACCACCACGCCCTCATTGCCGCGCAAATCCAGCACGCCCTCCAGCCGCTCGCCCTCGCGATCGAGGAACGTCGACAGCAGGATCGCGCTGCCGAGGCGGATCGCGCTGGTGGTCACCGCGATCGGGGCGGGGCCGAGATTGAGCGCCACGATCACCGCGCGGCCCTCGGCCTCGCGGCGGTAGATCAGGAGGTCGCCTTGCGCCGCGATCGGATGATAGTCGCCGCTCATCAGCGGCGGGCAGCGCCTGCGAAAAGCGATCAGCCGCTTGTAGAGGGACAGGATCGAGCGCTGGTCCGCCTCGAGATTGACGACGTTCTCGTGAACATGATCCTCCGGCAGCGGCAACCAGGGCCTCGCGTTCGAGAAGCCGGCGAAATTCGACGAATCCCATTGCATCGGCGTGCGGCAGCCGTCGCGCCCGACCCCGATGCCCGGCACGTTCTTCTCGAAGGGATCTCTGACATCCTCGGGCGCGATCGCGAGCTGGTGCATGCCGATCTCGTCGCCATAGTAAAGCGTCGGCGTGCCGCGCAGGGTCAAGAGCAGCATGGCGGCGACGCGGGCCTGCTCGGGGCCGACGCGGCTGGCGACCCGCGGCCGGTCGTGATTGCCGAGCACCCAGTTCGGCCAGGCGCCCTTCGGCAGCGCCTTCTCGTAGTCCTCGATGATCGTCTCGATCGAGCGCGCGCTCCAGAAGGTCGAGAGCAGCGCGAAGTTGAACGGCATCTGCGCGCCGGTCAGGTCATTGCCGTAATAGGCCATCAGACGGTGCAGCGGCAGATAGACCTCGCCGATCAGCACGCGGGCGGAATAGGCATCGGTGACGCGCCGCATCTCGGCGATGACGTCATGCACCTCGTCCTGGTCGGTCGAATATTGCGTCAGGATCTGTTCGTTCGGCGGCCGGCCCTCGACGTAATGCGGGTTCGGCGGGTTGTCGCGGAACTCCGCGTCCTTGATCAGGTGCCAGATCACGTCGACGCGAAAGCCGTCGACGCCCTTCTCCAGCCAGAACCGCATCACGTCGTAGATCGCGGCGCGGACGTCCGGGTTGCGCCAGTTCAGGTCCGGCTGCTGCGCCAGGAAGGCGTGGTAGTAATATTGGCCGGTGGCCTCGTCGAGCTGCCAGGCGCTGCCGCCGAATTCGGACAGCCAGTTGTTGGGCACGCCGCCGCCCGGCGCCGGATCGCGCCAGATGTACCAGTCACGCCTGGGATTGTCGCGCGAGGAGCGGCTCTCGGCGAACCAGGGATGCTGGTCGGAGGTGTGGTTGGGCACGAGGTCGAGGATCAGCTTCAAGCCGTTGCCGTGGGCGGCAGCGAGCAGCGCGTCGAAATCCGCCATCGTGCCAAACAGGGGATCGATGCCGGTGTAGTCGGAGATGTCGTAGCCGAAATCGGCCATCGGCGAGGGGAAGACCGGCGACAGCCAGATGGCGTCGACGCCGAGCGATTTCACGTAAGGAAGCCGCCGCAGGATGCCGGCGAGATCGCCGACGCCGTCTCCGTTCGAGTCCTGAAACGAACGCGGATAGACCTGGTAGAAGATGCCGTCGCGCCACCAGTTTTCGTCGCTCTGCGCCATGGTGCAGCCCCCGAGATGCCCTTCGCGCGAAGCAACGCGGGATCGCGCCAAAGGGTTCAAGGCCTCAGCCGAGCAGGGCTTTGGGTCGGCGATATGACGGCGGGCCGGGTGGCGCGGCCCGGTTCCACCGCGAAACCGCAATTCCGCGACAGTCCCGCCCTTTTTCCGGCGTCAGCCGACCGTGATGCACAGGGAACCTCGGTTCCGGGGACGACACCACGACGAAAGCCACTTAATGCCACTTGGAGGAGACCCATGAGGTCACGCATCACGCTCTGTTCGCTCGCCTTCGCCACCCTGCCCCTGTTGGCCGCACTTTCTCCGGCCGCCGCCCGGCCGACCGTGGAGGTCGCCTTCGTGCTCGACACCACCGGCTCGATGGCGCAACTGATCGAGGGCGCCAAGCGCAAGATCTGGTCGATCGCCACCACCATCGTCGATACCAATCCGGACGCCGACATCCGCATGGGCCTCGTCGCCTATCGGGACCTCGGCGATGATTACGTGACCTCGAAGATCGAGCTGACCCGCGACATCCAGGACCTCTACGCCAATCTCCTGGAGTTGAAGGCGCGCGGCGGCGGCGACTGGCCCGAAAGCGTCAACGAGGCGCTCGACGTCGCCGTCAACAAGCTGCAATGGACCGCGGGAAGCGAGACGCGGCGGATCGTCTTCCTGGTCGGCGACGCGCCGCCGCACATGGACTACGCGCAGGACACCAAATATCCGGTGACGCTCGCGGTCGCCAAGCAGAAGGACATCACCGTGAACGCCGTGCTCGCCGGCAATGCCCGCGACACCGAGCGGGTGTGGCGCGACATCGCGCAGGGCGGCAACGGCCGCTTCATTCCGATTCCACAGGATGGCGGCCAGGTCGTGGTGATCGAGACCCCGTACGACCAGGACATCATCATCCTGCAACGGCAGCTCAACGACACCGTGATCCCCTATGGCCCGCGCGAGCGGCAGAAACATACCGAGTTGAAGCTGAAGCAGGCGGCCAGCATCGCAGCGGCCGCGCCGGCGACGGCCAGCGACATGGCGAGCTTTATCGGCAAACGGTCCGCGCAAACTTCGGAAGCGGTCACCGGCGGCGGCGATCTCGTCGCCGACGCGGCCACGGGTGCGACCAGCGTGGCCACCGTCAAGGACGCCGACCTGCCCGAGACCCTGCAGGCCATGAAGCCGGAAGAGCGTACCGCCGAGGTCGCGAGGCGGGTCGAGCAGCGCAAGGCGCTGAACCAGAAACTCACGGCCCTGGTCGCACAGCGCGACCAGTACATCGCCGACCAGGCGGCGAAATCACCCAAGACATCGTCGTTCGACCGGGTCGTGCAGGACACGTTGAAAGCGCAGATCAGGCGCTAGCCCGCTCGCTGCCCGGGGAACAGCCGTTCCCCGGGTGCCGGGCAAAATCTTTTGCTTGGCGGCATGGCAAAAATCGGCAATGTGAGGCCATGACCGAGACGCAAGAATCCCAAAAGGCCAAGGCCGGCGCGATCATCGTTCCCGTGACGCTGTTCGAGCAGAACTGCACCATCATCTGGGACGAGCCCGGCAAGAAGGCCGTCGTGATCGACCCCGGCGGCGACGTGCCGAAGATTCTGGAGGCGATCAAGCAGACCGGCGTCAGCGTGGAGAAGATCTGGCTGACGCATGGCCATATCGACCATGTCGGCGGCGCGGCCGAGCTGCGCGACGCGCTGAACGTGCCGATCGAGGGCCCGCATGTCGCCGACAAGTTCCTGCTCGACAACGTGGTCGAGAGCGGCGCGCGCTTCGGCATGACCGGCGGGCGCAATTTCGCGCCGGACCGCTGGCTCGACGAGGGCGACACCGTATCGATCGGTAGCTTGCAGTTCGACATCCTGCACTGCCCCGGCCACTCGCCCGGCAGCGTGGTGTTCTTCAACAAGGAGCTGCGCTTCGCCCATGTCGGCGACGTGCTGTTCGCGGGCTCGGTCGGGCGCACCGACCTGCCCGGCGGCAGTCACGCCACGCTGATCAACTCGATCATGACCAAGCTCTTGCCGCTCGGCGACGACGTCGGCTTCATCTGCGGCCACGGCGCGGGCTCGAGCATCGGCCAGGAGCGGATGACCAATCCGTTCATCACCGGCGAGATGTAAGGGTTTATTCGGCGGCATCCGCCGCCGCCTCGCCGAGATTGCGCTCGCCCCATTCGCGGATCGCCGCGACGACCGGCACGAAACTCCTTCCCTTGCGGGTCAGGCGGTACTCGACCTTGGGCGGCACCTCGCCAAAATCCTTGCGGTCGATCAGGCCGTTCTCGGTCAAGGCCTTCAATTCGCGGCTGAGCACGCGCGGGGTGATTTCGGCGCTGCCTTCCATGCCGCGCAGCAGCCCGCTCCTGATCTCGCCATAGCGGCGCGGGCCGTCCTTGAGGTCCCAGACGATGCGCAGCTTGTACTTGCCGCTGATCATCTTCTGGAAGGCCGCGACCGGGCAGCCCATTCTTGCCTTCGCCATGCCGTCGCCTCCCTGCGTCAGCCGAGCCACGGGGCAAGGATAGGAGCGAGGCCGAAAAAGTCCATACTATCAATTTTGTCCATACTTGCAGGATCGCTTCCAGCGCGCAGATCATTGCGCACAAGGCCAACAGGGAGCATCACATGAAGCACTTCATGATCAAGTACCAGTTCAGGAACGGCACGGCGGAGGCCTGGCACGCGGAGATCGGCCGCTTCATCCGGGCGATCGAGGCCGACCCGGAGCTGAAGGGCAGGATCGGTTATCGCTGCATGAAGAACCGCGACGACGGCAGTTATTTCCACATCGCCAGCGTCAGCGACGAAGCCGCGCAAAAGACGCTGCAGTCGCGCGATTTCTTCAAGCACTATTCCGCGATGACGCGTCAGGTCGCCGGCGGCGAGGTCACGGCGACGCCGATCGAAATGATCGACGCGACGGCGTGACTGCACTTGGTGTCGTCCTGGCGAAAGCCAGGACCCATTACCCCAAGGAGCAATTGTAGCGTGAGCTGGTTGCCAGCCCTCGCCAAACTCCTCCCTGGGGTAATGGGTCCTGGATCTGCGCTCCGCTTCGCTGCGCTTGTCCAGGACGACGACTAAATTTCGGCAGGGCTACTTCATCAGTCCTGCGGCGGTCAGCGCGCGCGTGACGATCTCGCCGAGATCGAAGCCGTGCGCCTTCTCCTGCGCCGGCGTGTCGGCGCCTGCGGTGCCGATCGAGCGGGCCGGATACGGGAGGGGCGGGAGTGGAGTCTTCTTCGGCGGCACGGCAGCGGGCTTTGCGGCCGGCTTTTTCGCGTCGGGAATCCAGCCGGTCAGCCCGAAGAATTTTGCAATGTGATAGGACGAGGAAATCCCCGCCTCGATCAGGAACGCCCCCTCCACGCCGTAGCGATGGTCGTTGTCGGCGCGGCCGAGCGGCGTGCCATGGGCCATGTCCGTGATGGCGTAGGACTCGACCAGCGTCTCGCCATCCCTGTTCCACCAGGCCTGGCGCGGATAGCCGTCGACATTGGTCTCCGCCATCGGCACATCAGGCAGATCATGCAGGTCGAGCCACTGCTTGACGATTTCGTTGGCATTGCCGGGATTGACGGTGCGGTCGGCACCGCCATGCCACACTGAAATTCTCGGCCACGGCCCGCGATGGTCCGAGGCCTTGCGCACGCGATCGCCGAGCTCGCGCGCCGGACGCTGCGGCGAGTGGAACATGCCGTCCAGCGCCTCGCGCAAATTCGAGGCGATGCCATAGGGCAGCCCGGCGATGACCGCGCCGGCCGCAAACACTTCCGGATAGGTCGCGAGCATCACCGTGGTCATGCCGCCGCCGGCGGACAGGCCGGTGATGAAGACGCGCGCAGGGTCAATGCGGTGCGCGTCCGCCATGTGGGCGATCATCGCGCGGATCGAGCGCGCCTCGCCGCTGTCGCGGGCGGTGTCCTCGGGATTGAACCAGTTGAAACAGGTGTTGGCGTTGTTGGCGCGCCGTTGCTCGGGCATCAGCAGCGCGAAGCCGAAATGCTGGGCGAGCGTCGACCATCCCGCGCCGAGATCGTAGCTTGCGGCGGTCTGGCCGCAGCCATGCAGCACGACGACGAGCGCGCGCGGCTTCTGCAATTGCGCCGGCACGAACGCAAACATGCGCAAGGCGCCGGGATTATCACCGAAGCCCGTCACCTCTTGCAGCGGGCTGGAGATATCGGCGCTCCGGCCAAAGTCCGGCAGGCGCAGCCCGTCCAGCTTTGGCAAACGTCTCAAGAGATCGACATTTCGGGCGAGCGACACGGCAGCTCCTGGCAAGCGGCGTTCAACGTTCATCCAAACCAAATAGTTGCTGCATTGCAAAATAAAAAGGCCGCGGCTGTCAATCGCCCCAAAACCGGGGAAATCCCGCAGAAATCCGGGGGTATTGCGACGGGTGCCGCGACTCCGTGCAACCGCGCGACGCATGCACGCCCAAAAACGCGGCGCGGATCCATGACGAATGCGCGAACAGCACGAGCGCGACAAGAAATCCAGCGCGATAACTGGAACACTTCGAATCGCGAAGAAATTACCTTTGCCGATTGTGCCCGCTCCGGCCGCATTTCGTTCCCACACGATGATGCCGACCATGACGCCGCGCACCGCGACGAAAGTGCGCGCGCGAAAACCACGACACGGCATTCCGCGGCACGGGACATCGCTCCGATTGCGTTCGCATCTCTCAGCACGTAGCTTTGACGTCGCCAACAAACAGAAAATGAGCCGGAGAGAACGCCATGGCGCGCCTGAAGTTCGGAGCCTTCCTTGCCCCGCATCACCCGATCGGGGAGCATCCGATGCTCCAGTTCCGGCGCGATCTCGACCTCGTCGAGCAGCTCGACGCGCTCGGTTATGATGAATTCTGGTGCGGCGAGCATCATTCCTCCGGATGGGAGATGATCGCCTCGCCCGAGATGTTTCTGGCCGCGGCCGGCGAGCGCACCAAGCGCATCAAGCTCGGCACCGGCGTGGTGTCGCTGCCCTATCACCATCCCTTCAACGTGGCCCAGCGCATGGTGCAGCTCGACCACATGACCGGCGGCCGCGCCATCTTCGGCTCCGGTCCCGGCGCGCTTGCCTCGGATGCGCATACGCTCGGCATCGACCCGATGACCCAGCGCGACCGCCAGGACGAGGCGATCGCCGTGATCCGCCGCCTCTTCAACGGCGAGCGCGTCACGGCGAAGAGCGACTGGTTCACCATGAACGACGCCGCGCTGCAGATCCTGCCGCTGCAGGAGGAGATGCCGTTCGTGGTGGCCTCGCAGATCTCGCCTTCCGGCATGACGCTCGCCGGCAAGTACGGCATCGGCATCATCTCGCTGGGCTCGATGACGACGCAGGGGCTGATGTCGCTGCAGCAGCAATGGCAGTTCGCCGAGGATGCCGCCAGGAAGCACGGCACCAAGGTGAGCCGGGCCGACTGGCGCGTGCTGCTGACCTTCCATATCGCCGAGACCCGCGAGCAGGCCCGCCGCGAGGCCGGCGCCGGGCTGATGCGCTGGCATAACGAATATAATGTCGGCACGCTGCAACGGCCGGGCCTCACCGCATTCTCCTCGCCCGACGAGGCCGTGGACAAGACCGCCTTCGTCGAGGGCGCCGCCTCCACCATCGGCACGCCCGACGATCTCGTCAAAACCATCAAGAACGTGATGCAGGTGTCCGGCGGCGTCGGCGCCATCATCGGCTTCGTGCACGACTGGGCCAACCCGGAAAACACCCGCCGGAGCTGGGACATGGTCGCGCGCTATGTCGTGCCGGAGATCAACGGCTACATCGACGGCCTGCGCCGGTCGCAAAAATTCGTGATCGAGAACCGCGCGATCTTCGAGCGCGCGGGCCAGGCCGTGATGGCCAAGATCATGGAGAACGAGAAGGCCGCCGAGGCCCTGAAGGTGACCGGCCCCGGCCGCGTCGCCATTCCGGCCGTCAACGCGCCGGACCTGCAGAAGGCGGCGGCGAAGCAGCAGGGCTGATACAGCCAACGCGCGGCGGCTCGGCAGCGCCCCCGTTCGGGCCGGACCGTGTTATGCTGCCGCCAACCAGACCGGAGCCAGCAGCATGTCGATGCACGGCGGGGCCTCGCCCAAGGCCCCCTTCACGCCACCGAGGCGCAACCAGTTGACGCACATTCCGGGCGATGAGGGCTGGCCGATCATCGGCAAGACGCTCCAGGTGCTGGCCGATCCCAAGGGCCACATCGAGGCGAACGGGCGCAAATACGGCCCGGTCTATCGCACCCATGTCTTCGGCGAGACCAGCGTGGTGTTGCTGGGGCCCGAGGCCAACGAGCTCGTGATGTTCGACCAGCAGAAGCAGTTCTCGTCCGAGCACGGCTGGAATCCCGTGCTCGGACGGCTGTTTCCGCGCGGCCTGATGCTGCTCGATTTCGACGAGCACCGCCTGCATCGCAAGACGCTGTCGATCGCCTTCAAGTCGGGGCCGATGAAGTCCTACCTCGCCGAGCTCGACAAGGGCATCGCGGCGCGCGTGCGGACATGGAAGGCCAGGCCCGGCGCAATGCTGCTCTATCCCGAGATGAAGCAGCTCACGCTCGACCTCGCCGCGACGTCGTTCCTCGGCGCCGACATCGGGCCGGAGGTTGACGAGATCAACCGCGCCTTCGTCGACATGGTGGCCGCGGCCGTCGCCCCGATCCGCCGGCCGCTGCCGTGGACGCAGATGGCGGCCGGTGTGAAGGGCCGCAAGCGCATCATCGCCTATTTCAGGCAGCAGATTCCGCTGCGACGCGGCAATCACGGCGGTGACGATCTGTTCTCGCAGCTCTGCCGCGCCACCCACGAGGACGGCGCGCTGCTCTCCGAGCAGGACATCATCGATCACATGAGCTTCCTGATGATGGCCGCGCACGACACGCTGACCTCGTCGCTGACCTCCTTCATCGGCGAGCTGGCGGCGCATCCCGACTGGCAGCAGAAACTGCGCGAGGAGGTCCTTGCGCTCGGCCTTGCGTCCGACGCGCCGACGAGTTTTGACGATCTCGAGAAGATGCCGCTGACGGAAATGGCGTTCAAGGAGGCTTTGCGGATCAAGCCGCCGGTGCCGTCGATGCCACGCCGCGCGGTACGCGACTTCACATTCCGGGACTACGCCATTCCCGCCGGCACGTCGGTCGGCGTCAATCCGCTCTACACGCACCACATGAAGGACATCTGGCCGGAGCCTGACCGCTTCGATCCGCTTCGCTTCACCGAGGAGGCGCAGCGCAACCGCCACCGCTTCGCCTGGGTGCCGTTCGGCGGCGGCGCGCATATGTGCCTCGGCCTGCACTTCGCCTACATGCAGGCCAAGTGCTTCGCCCGGCACTTTTTGCAGAATGTCGAGGTCTCGCTGGAGCCCGGCTACAAGCCGGACTGGCAGATGTGGCCGATCCCGAAGCCGCGCGATGGGTTGCGGGTGGTGGTGAAGGCGGTGTAGCCACTCTCGTGTCCCGGACGCGCGAAGCGCGAGCCGGGACCCAGAATCTTTGAGACTCCTGAGGGATGGACCCCGGCTCTGCAGCGCACCGCTGAAGAGCGCTGCGCTGCGTCCGGGGCACGAGAGCTACGCCCCGCCGTCGAACGCCTTGCGCAGCGCCGTCAGGCCTTGCTGCTGCTGGGTCCAGTTGCGACCGCCGGTGACGGCGCCGTCAACGACGAAATCATGTCCGTTGACGAAGCTCGACTCGTCGCTTGCAAGGAACACCGCAGCGTAGGCGATGTCGTCGGGCAGGCCGGCGCGCGGGATCGGCTGAGCGGTCTTGTAGACGTCACGCAACATGGCAGGCGTCTGCTCCGCGGCATCGGTCGAAAGCCCCAGCGCCTTACCAAAAATGCCGGTCGCGATCGCGCCGGGCGAGATCGAGTTGACGCGAACGTTGGATTCGCCGAGTTCCATGGCCACGCATTTGGTGAGATGGATCACCGCCGCCTTGGCCGCACCGTAGACCAGTGACGACGAGAAGCCGGCGAGGCGGCCGGCGATGCTGCCATTGTTGATGATGCTGCCGGAGCCCTGCTTCTTCATGTGGGGCGCGGCGTGCTTCATGCCGAGCATGACGCTGCGGACCAGCGTCGCCATCGCGGCGTCGAAGCGCTCGACCTCGAGGCCCTCGATGCCGCCGGTCTGGGCCGGGCCGCCGGCATTGTTGAAGAGGCAGTCGATCCTGCCGAATTTCTCGACCGCGAGCGCGATCAGCGCCTGCATCTGCGCTTCGACCGTGACGTCGGTCTGGCGGAAGACGCAGGCCGGGCCAAGCCGCTTCGCCAGCGCCTCGCCCTCCGGAATGCGCCGGCCCGCAATCACAATTTTGGCACCTTCGGCAACGAAGACTTCCGCGGTCCGCAGTCCGATCCCGCTCGTCGCTCCCGTGATCACCGCGACCTTGCCATCCAGCCTGCCCATTGAATGTTCCTGTTTCCGTACGATTTGATGAAAAGCGCGAACAACCGGCCACTGCCATTGCCGCAAGGATCACTATCCTTGCCGGCTCTTAACATGGCAAGTTGCGCTTGTGGGGGCAGCATGCGTTACATTCCCGTCTGCCGCTCGATTTTCGAATGCGCATCGCGGCCGGGCAGGGCATGGCAAAGCTGATCGATGAATTCCGCAAGGGCTGGCAGGGCCTGGCGCCGCCATCGCCGGGGCTCGGCATTGCGTTCGCCGCGGCCTGCCTGCTGGTCGCGACCCTGGCGCGCTGGGGCCTCGCGCATGTGCGGCCCGACATCTACTTCACGCCGTATTTCCCGGCCGTGCTGTTTGCCGCCGCCTTCGGCGGCTTGCGGATCGGTGTCGTCACGGCGCTGGCGGGCGGCCTGCTCGGCGTCGTCCTGAATTTCGGCGACGCCTTCGCCGACCGCTCCCGGTTCGTCCTGCTCGGGCTCTATTGGGTCGTCTCCGCGATCACCATCTGGGGCGTCGAGCATTATCGCACGATGCTGGCAGAGCAGCGCCGGATCGCGCGGCGCCTGACCGAGGAAGAGGATTACCGCAAGCTCCTGATCGACGAGCTCCAGCACCGGCTCAAGAACAAGCTGTCGACCGTGCATGCGGTGCTGCACCAGGTGCTGCACGACGAGCCGCAGGTCTGGGCCAGGATCGATCCGCGGCTGCGGTCGCTGGCCGCGACCGACGATCTGATCTCGCGGGTCGACAAGGCCGGCTGCGACATCCGCGATCTCCTGATCTCGGAGCTCGGCCCCTACGGTCATGTCCGCTTCACCCTCAATGGCGACCGGCTGCATTTGCCGCCGAAGCTCGCGGTCACGCTGTCGCTGATGTTTCACGAGCTCGCGACCAATGCGGGCAAGTATGGCGCCTTCTCCGCGCCGCGCGGCCTCTTGCAGGTGTCGTGGACCCTGAGCGACGACCGCCTGACCGTGACCTGGGACGAGACCGAGGGTCCGAGCATCGACGCGGTGGCCGAGCCCGGCTTCGGCACCAAGCTGCTGAAGTCGGCGCTGTTCGCCTTCGACGGCAAGACCGAGCTCACCTATCTCAAGACCGGTCTGCACTGCATCATGCAGTGCCGCGTCCCGCGCAACGAATAGTTTCAAGGCGAACGAAAGCGGATCGCGCACCGCCTGCGCTTTCGCAGACCGCATTGACGTTCTGTTAATGACGATGGGCCGCGCCGTGCTGCGCCGCGAGTTTCTTGCGAAACACCCTCGTATTTCTGCGGAGCCCTTAACCAAACCTAAGAGGGAATTCTGCAAGATCGCACGCATTGCAAGCGCGCCGAACCAGCAGATTCCTGACGTCCATGAGCGATAACAAGCATTTCAGCGCGACAGAGGCCGAGTTCGGATTTCTCAAGGAAATCGTTAAATTGCTGCCGGCCGGACTGACCGTGCAGGACGCCCATGGCGAGCTTCTCCTCGTTAACGATACCGCACTGAACCAGCTCGGCATGGACGGCCGCCGGCCTCCGCCCGATCTGGCGCAGCGCAAGGAAGCCGGCCGGCAGGCGCTGCAGGCCGGCCAGGCCGTGGTCATCGAGGAAGCGCTCCATGACGGCGCCGCGCGCCAGGTGCTGCTCACCACCCACCGTCCGGTCCGTCTCGCCGGCCGCGACCTCCTGATCTCGGCCTCTTCCGACATCACGGAGCAGAAGAATTTCGAGGACCAGCTGTTTCGCTCGGCCTATTTCGACGAGCTGACCGGGCTGCCCTCGCGGCGCGTGATCGAGCATCGCGCCAACAGTCTGCTGGCGCGCGACAACAGGGGCGAGCGTTTCGCGCTCGCCTTCCTCGACGTCGACAATTTCAAGCACATCAACGACTATTACGGCCACGCCGTCGGCGATGCGCTGCTGGTCGAGCTGTCGAAGCGGCTCGGCCGCGATTTGCGCGATTCCGACATGCTGTCGCGAATCTCCGGCGACGAGTTCCTGCTGCTGCTGTCGCCGATCCAGAGCCAGGAGGAAGTCGCCGAGTTCATGCAATCGACGCTGCAGCGGCTGACGGCCCCGTTCTTCATCGACAGCTCGGAGGTCTTCGCCTCCACCTCCGTCGGCATCAGCCTCTATCCGGACCACGGCCGCAATTTCGAGACGCTGCGCCAGAACGCCGACATCGCGATGTACCGCATCAAGAACGATGGCAAGGGGGCGGCGACCTTCTTCGATTCCAGCATGGAGCGCGAGGCGCTCGCGCGGATGAAGATCGAGCAGTCGCTGCGGCAGGCCATCCTGGAGAAGCGCTTCTGCTGCGCCTTCCAGTCCAAGGTCGACATCCGCACCCAGGCCGTGAAGGGCATCGAGGCGCTGGTGCGCCTGCGCGACGACGAGGGCGTGATCCAGGCGCCGGGCTCGTTCATCAATCTCGCCGTCGAGCTCGGGCTGATCGACGAGCTTACCCATCTGGTGCTCGCCGAGATCGTGAAATCGATCGACCTGATCAACGACACCTTCGGCGCGGAAGCGAGCATCAGCATCAACGTCGCCGCCAAGCAGGCCGGCAATCCCGAATTCATGCGCAATTTCGCGCAGGCGCTGGAAGATACCGGCTTTCCCAGGCGCTTCATGATCGAGGTGACGGAAGACGCCTTCGTCGCCAAGAATCATTTCCAGACCGAGATCCTGCCGCTGTTCCGCCGGCTCGGCGTCGGCATCTCCATCGACGATTTCGGCATCGGCTATTCCTCGCTGTCGGCGCTCGCCGACATCACCGCCGACGAGATCAAGATCGACCGCTCCTTCATCACCGACATCCACAAGCGCCCGCGCAGCCAGGGCATCCTGCGTGCGATCGAATCCCTGAGCGAGGCGCTCGGCATGACCGTGATCGCCGAAGGCCTCGAATCCTACGAGGAGCTCGCCTACCTCCAGGCCGCCACCAAGATCCGCTATGCGCAGGGCTATTACTTCTCGAGGCCGATCTTCCTCGAGGAGCTGAAGCTCGCGACGCCCGCCTCCAGCGAAGCCCGCATGAGCTCCGCCAGCCGCCCGTCCGAGCCGAACCGGCAGGGCTATGCCCGGGCGAGCGGGTATCGAAGGTAAGGGCGACGGCAGCGCCAAAGCTTCGGTGTCGTCCTGGCGAAAGCCAGGACCCATTACCCCAAAGCGACGTTGTGGCGCACGCCGGTCACCAAATGTCTTCGCCAAACTAGGCCCTGGGGTAATGGGTCCTGGATCTGCGCTTCGCTTGTCCAGGACGACGATGAGGATGGACCCCACCGCCCCGATCCCCCTTTGAAATTGCTGCACTTTTGGTGCTAAACAGGCGGCCTCTGCTGAGGTATCTCATGTCCGCCTCTTCCTCCGATGTCAGCGATCCCGCCTATGTCCGCGCGCGGGCGATGGTGACGCTGTTCGAGCGGCTGGAGCATCTGTGCGAGGGCGCGATCGCGATCGATCGCGGCGGGCGCGTCATCTATGTCAACGAAAAATACCTGGCCGTGCTCGGCCTGAAGCAGACGGCGGAAGCGATCGGCCGGCCGATCGAGGAGATCATTCCGAACAGCCTGATGCGGAAGGTGGCCGAGACCGGCGAGCCGATCCTGCTCGACATCATGGAGCTTGGCGGCGAGCAGCTCGTCGTCACGCGCATGCCGATCGAGGACGAGAACCGAAAGGTGATCGGCGCGATCGGCTTCGTGCTCTACGACCAGGTGGAAAGCCTCAAGCCGCTGCTCGCCCGCGTCAGCCAGCTCGAAAGCGATCTGCGGCTGGCGCGGCGGCAATTGTCCAACGCCCGTGCGGCGCGCTTCACCCTCGCCGACTTCGTCGGCACAACGCCGAAAATTGCGCAGGCCAAGGAAATTGCAAAGCGCGCCGCGCGGCAGAGCGTGACCGTGCTGCTCACCGGCGAGACCGGCACCGGCAAGGAACTGCTGGCGCAGGCGATGCACAACGCCTCCTCGCGCGCGGAAAGGCCGTTCGTCAGCGTCAATGTCGCGGCCATTCCGGAGACGCTGATCGAGTCGGAATTCTTCGGCACCGCGCCGGGCGCCTATACCGGCGCCGACCGCAGGGGCCGCGAGGGGAAATTCCGCATCGCCGACGGCGGCACGCTGTTCCTCGACGAGATCGGCGAGATGCCGCTGCAGCTGCAGGCAAAACTGCTGCGCGTGCTGCAGGAGCGCGAGATCGAGCCGCTCGGCTCGGACAGGATCACCCGGGTCGACGTCCGCGTCATCGCCGCGACCAACATGGATTTGCGCAAGCGCGTCAGCGAGGGAAGCTTCCGCGCCGATCTCTACTACCGCCTCAACGTGCTCGCGATCGAGCTGCCGCCGCTGCGCCAATGCCTCGACGACCTGCCCGACATCTGCGGCCGGCTGCTCGAGGACATCAGCGCCTCCGGCGACTTCGTCAATGCGAAGATCACGCCGAGCGGATTGTCGGCGCTCGCGCGCTATGACTGGCCCGGCAACGTCCGCGAGCTGCGCAACATCCTGGAGCGTGCCCTGATCCTGAGCGATTCCGGGCGCCTGACCAGCGACGATTTCGACCACATCCTGCCCGTGAAGGCGGATGCGCACCCCGCACCGGCGCAGCGGATGACGGGCTCGGTCGTGCCCTATGCCGAGGCCGAAGCCGAGTTCGAGAAGCAGACGCTCGAACACGCGCTGGCCGCCAGCAACGGCCAGATCACGGAAGCCGCGCGCATGCTCCGCATCTCGCGCGCCACCTTCTACAAGAAGCTCGCCAAGTTCGACTTAAAGTTCGGGCTCGCGTCGGGATCGCCGCCCGTCTGAGTTTCGAGACGGCGCGTGTCCGCAGTCTCGGATTCCTGACACCACGAAGCCGGCTCTCGCCATTGGCATTCGCGCGCAATCTGCCGTATTTTCAGCCAGTCGCGCGAAAAGTCCGGCAACTGGCGCAGAGCTTGCTCTCCGGGCGGCCAGAGGAAGCGCATGGGCTCATGCAAGATCTCGCCGACCTGCGACGATCGCGCACAAGCAGGTCAAGAGACTGTCACATGCGTCTCATGCAAGGTCCGCCGGAAGGTGGAATTGCAATGTTTGCACCTTTGTGCAAATCGCTGTGGCCAAGACAATGTCCAAGACAATGTCCAAGACAATCTTTTCAGGGAGGAACCATCGTGCGTCGATCGCTCATTCTCACAGCAGCCATGCTCGGCATGGCGGCGAGCAGCTCCGTACGAGCCGACGACCTCAAGGTCGCGCTGATCTACGGCAAGACCGGCCCGCTCGAGGCCTATGCCAAGCAGACCGAGACCGGCCTGCAGATGGGGTTTGAATACGCCACCAAGGGCACCATGACGATCGACGGCCGCAAGATCGTCATCATCACCAAGGACGACCAGGGCAAGCCCGACCTTTCCAAGGCCGCGCTCGCCGAAGCCTATCAGGACGACAAGGCCGACATCGCGATCGGCACGACCTCGTCGGCCGCGGCGCTCGCCATTCTCCCGGTCGCCGAGGAGAACAAGAAAATCCTGATCGTCGAGCCGGCGGTTGCGGACCAGATTACCGGCGAGAAGTGGAATCGCTACATCTTCCGCACCGCGCGCAACTCCTCGCAGGACGCGATCTCGAACGCGGTCGCGATCGGCAAGCAGGGCGTCACGGTTGCGACCCTGGCGCAGGACTACGCCTTCGGCCGCGACGGCGTCGCCGCCTTCAAGGAGGCGCTGGCCAAGACCGGCGCGACGCTCGCCGCGGAAGAATACGCTCCGACCAACACCACCGACTTCACCGCGGTCGGCCAGCGCCTGTTCGACGCGCTCAAGGACAAGCCCGGCCGCAAGGTGATCTGGGTGATCTGGGCCGGCGCCGGCAATCCGCTGGCCAAGCTGCAGGACATGGACCCGAAGCGCTACGGCATCGAGCTGTCCACCGGCGGCAACATCCTGCCCGCGCTCGCCGCCTACAAGAGCCTGCCGGGCATGGAAGGCGCGACCTATTACTACTACGACATCCCGAAGAACCCGGTGAACGACTGGCTCGTCGCCGAGCACCAGAAGCGCTTCAACGCACCGCCGGACTTCTTCACCGCGGGCGGCTTTGCCGCCGCGATGTCGGTCGTGACCGCCGTCACCAAGGCGAAGTCGACCGACACTGAGAAGCTCATCACCGCCATGGAGGGCATGGAGTTCGACACGCCGAAGGGCAAGATGGTGTTCCGGAAAGAGGACCATCAGGCGCTGCAGAGCATGTATCACTTCAAGGTCAAGGTCGATCCGAACGTCGCCTGGGCCATCCTCGAGCCGGTGCGCGAGCTCAAGATCGAGGACATGAACGTTCCGATCAAGAACAAGCGCTGAGCTTCTACCTCTCCCGTAGGGAGAGGTCGGCGCAAAGCGCCGGGTGAGGGGCTCCGTCCCCTCGTGGGACCTGTGCCCCCTCACCCGATTTGCTGCGCAAATCGACCTCTCCCCGTTGGGGAGAGGTGAATCGATAGACCAACCGGTTTGCAAGAATGACGCTCACCCTCGAAACCCGCGACCTCACCATCCGCTTCGGCGGCCATGTCGCGGTCAACAACGTCAGCTGCACGTTCCGCCCGGGCGAACTCACCGCCATCGTCGGACCGAATGGCGCCGGCAAGACCACCTATTTCAACCTGATCTCGGGCCAGCTCCGCGCCTCCGGCGGAAGCATCCATTTCGACGGCACCGACATCACCGAGCATTCCGCGCCGATGCGGACCCGTGCGGGTCTCGGACGCGCGTTCCAACTGACAAATCTGTTTCCGAACCTCACCGTGGAAGAGAACGTCCGCCTCGCGGTGCAGGCCGCCTCCGGCACGCATTACGACATGCTGCGGCCCTGGACCGTGCGCCGCGACCTGATCGCGCGGGCAGAGGCCATCCTCGACCAGGTCGCGCTCGGCAGCCGCCGCGGCGCCGCCGCCACCGCGCTGTCGCATGGCGACCAGCGCAAGCTCGAGGTCGCGCTGATGATCGCGCTCGAGCCAAAAGTGTTCATGTTCGACGAGCCGACCGCCGGCATGAGCATCGACGAGGTGCCGGTGGTGCTGAACCTGATCGCGCAGCTCAAGCAGGACAAGAGCAAGATCATCCTGCTCGTCGAGCACAAGATGGACGTGGTGCGCTCGCTGGCCGACCGCATCATCGTGCTGCATAACGGCCAGCTCGTCGCCGACGGTCCGCCGGCGGAGGTGATCGCCTCGCCGATCGTGCAGGAAGCCTATCTCGGTGTAAGCCCCAAGAACACCGCAGAGAGCGCCGCATGACCGACCTGCTCAAACTCTCCGGCGTGCACACCCATATCGGCCGCTATCACATCCTGCAGGGCATCGACCTCGCCGTCCCGCAAGGCCAGGTCACGATGCTGCTCGGGCGCAACGGCGCCGGCAAGACCACGACGCTGCGCACCATCATGGGCCTGTGGCAGGCATCGAAGGGCGAGATCATGCTCGCCGGCGAGCGCATCGAGAGCCGCGCCACGCCCGACATCGCCCGGCTCGGCGTCGGCTACGTGCCGGAGAGCATGGCCGTGTTCTCCGACCTCACGGTGAGGGAGAACCTCGTGCTGGCCGCGCGCGACGGGCCGCTCGACGATGCCCAGCTCGACTGGATCTTCGGCTTCTTCCCGGCGCTGCGCCGGTTCTGGCTGTCGCGGGCAGGAAGCCTCTCCGGCGGGCAAAAGCAGATGCTGTCCATCGCCCGCGCCATCGTCGAGCCGCGCAAGCTGCTGCTGATCGACGAGCCGACCAAGGGGCTGGCGCCGGCGATCGTGATGGCGCTGATCGAGTGCCTGAAGGAGATCAAGCGCAAGGGCGCGACGATCCTTTTGGTCGAGCAGAATTTCTTCGCCGCCCGCGAGCTCGGCGACAGCGTGCTGGTGATGGACAACGGCACCATCGTCCATCGCGGCGAGATGGCGGCGCTGGCCGCCGACGTATCGCTGCAGGAACGGCTGCTCGGCCTGAGCCTGGAGACACATCAGTGAGCGAGATGGCCGCCAATGATCCGCTGCCGAAGCCGAAGCGCGATCTCGCGCCGATCCTGCTGCCGGTCGCGCTCGCGCTCTTGATGATCCCGCTGGTCGGCTCGACCAGCTCCTGGCTGACGCTGACGGTGGCGAGCCTCGCCATGGGCATGATGATCTTCATCATGGCCTCTGGCCTGACGCTGGTGTTCGGCCTGATGGACGTGCTCAATTTCGGCCACGGCGCCTTCATCGCCGTCGGCGCCTATATCGCGACCCTCGTGTTCGCGCCGTTCGCGGCTTCCGTGCAGGCGGAATCGCTCTGGACCAATCTCGCGGTGCTGGCCCCCGCCGCGCTGCTGTCGATGGCGGTGTCCGGCGCGCTCGGCCTCGTCGTCGAGCGCGTGCTGATCCTCCCCGTCTACGGCCAGCATCTGAAGCAGATCCTGATGACGACCGGGGGCCTGATCGTCGCCGAGCAGACCCTCTATGCGCTGTGGGGGCCGCAGATCATCCCGATGCCGCTGCCGGCCTCGCTGCGCGGCTCCTTCATCCTCGGCGACGTCGCGATCGCCAAATACCGGCTGCTGGCGATGCTGGTCGGGCTCGCCGTCTTCATCGCGATCCAGCTCGTGCTCAACCGCACCAAGCTCGGCCTTCTGATCCGCGCCGGCGTCGAGAACCGCGAGATGGTAGAAGCGCTCGGCTACCGCATCCGCCGCCTGTTCCTCGGCGTGTTCATGACGGGATCGGCGCTGGCCGGGCTCGGCGGCGTGATGTGGGCGCTCTATCGCGAGCAGGTTCACGCCTCCATGAGCGACGACCTCACCGTGCTGATCTTCATCGTCGTCATCATCGGCGGCCTGGGGTCGATCGGTGGCTGCTTCATCGGCGCGATCCTGGTGGCGATGGTCGCCAATTACGGCGGCTTCCTGCTGCCGAAACTCGCCCTCGTCTCCAACATCCTGCTGATGGTCGCCATTCTGATGTGGCGGCCGCGCGGCCTCTATGCGGTGACCAGCCGATGATGATCCTGTCAGGCGATCCGCCCAAGAGCCGCGTGCTCACGCTTCTCCTCGTCGTCATCATCCTGGCGCTGGCGGCGACGCCGTTCCTGTTCCCCGGCGCAAAAGCGCTGAACGTTGCTGCAAAAATCTGCGTCTTCGCCGCGCTGGTCGCCTCCTACGATCTCCTGCTCGGCTACACCGGCTCGGTGTCGTTCGCCCACACCATGTTCTACGGCATCGGCAGCTACGCGATCGCGATCGCGCTGTACGGGATGGGCCCGAACTGGGCCGCGGTCGCGACCGGCATCGTCGTCGGCCTGCCGCTCGCCGCCCTGCTCGCGCTCGCCATCGGCCTGTTCTCGCTGCGGGTGGCCGCGATCTTCTTTGCCATGATCACGCTCGCGGTCGCCTCCGCGTTCCAGGTGCTGGCCTCGCAGCTGTCCTGGCTCACCGGCGGCGAGGACGGCCGCAGCTTCCAGCTGCCGGAGCTGCTGCGGCCCGGCACGGTGCTGATCCCGAAAAGCCTTATGGGATTCGAGATCAACGGCCGCACCCTGACCTATTACCTGGTGTTCGCCGTCTCGGCCCTGATGATCCTCGCACTGCTGCGGGTGGTGAACTCGCCGTTCGGACGCGTGCTGCAGGCAATTCGCGAGAACCGCTTTCGCGCCGAGGCGCTCGGCTTCCGCACGGTGTTCCACCTGACCTACGCCAATTGTCTCGCCGCACTGGTCGCCGCCGGCGCCGGCATCCTGAATGCGCTCTGGCTGCGCTATGCCGGCCCCGACACCTCTCTCAGCTTCTCGATCATGCTGGACATCCTGCTGATGGTGGTGATCGGCGGCATGGGCACGATCTACGGCGCGATCATCGGCGCCACCATCTTCATCCTCGCCCAGAACTATCTGCAGTCGCTGATGGGCGTCGCCTCCAAGGCGGCGAGCGAAGCCGGCCTGCCGCTGCTGCCGGGGCTGCTGCATCCCGACCGCTGGCTGCTCTGGCTCGGGCTGCTGTTCATCGCCAGCGTCTATTTCTTCCCGACCGGCGTGGTCGGACGGCTGCGCAATGCCGGCGGCGCGAGGGACGCGGGCGGCGCGCATTAAGCGGCGATTCATGATGCAGCGCGGCGGTCATTGCGGAGGCCACGCAACCGCGATCCGATTCCCGCTGCGGTTCATCGCAGCGGAAATATACAACCAGATTTACTGTTAGCTAACCGGCTTTCCTAAGCTTTGGGCCATTTGTGCGGCGTATTTCTGTACCTGCAGGGGGCGGAAATGCGCGACGTAATTTCCAGCATGGCAGCCAGACTGTCACTCGCCGCAAGGCGCAGCCGCGACGCTGCCGCCAGGCGCGGCCCCGTGCTCTGGCTGACCCTGTCCGGCGCGCTGCTGGTGGCCGGCATCTTTGCCGCGACCGCGATCGCCGTCGGCGAATTTCGCGAGCGGACGCTCGCCAATCGCGAGCGCGAGCTGGAAACCACCGTTCAACTGATCGCGCGGCATTTCGACCAGCAGTTCGAGGATTCCGACGTCGTCGCCGCCGACCTGATCTGGCAGATGCGTCTGCCGGAGATCACCTCGCCGCAGATGTTTCGCGAGCGCATGTCCGGGCCCGAGGCGGCCAGGATGCTGCAGAGCAAGGTCGGCGCCGCGTCCCATCTCGGGGATATCGCGGTCTACGATTCCGAAGGCGAGCTGATCAGCTGGTCGAGCAATCAGCCGCTGCCCAAGGTCAACGTCTCCTCGCGCGCCTATTTCCAGACGTTCAAGTCCAATCCGGCGTCGGAGCCGGTGCTGCTGGAATCCGTGCACAGCTATTTGATCGACAAGTGGACCACGATCGTGGCGCGCCGGCTGAGCCTGCCGGACGGCACCTTCGTCGGCGCGATGGTCCGGCGAATCGATCCCGACAGCTATCAGCATTATTTCGCCTCCGTGGCGCTCGCCGACGGCGCCGCGATCTCGCTGTTCGACCGCGACGGCAAGATGCTGGCGCGCTACCCACATGACGCATCCCGGATCGGGAAGAGCTACAAGGGCGCGCCGATGATGCGCAGGGTGCTGGCCTCAGGCGGCCAGCACACGTTTCGGGTCAAGGGACTGGTGAGCGGTGAAGAGCTGCTGGGTTCGGCCGCCTCGCTGTCGCATTTCCCGCTGGTCATCGCCGCGACCAACACCATGTCGGCCGCGCTTGCGGACTGGCGGCAGCAGACCGGCGTCATGGTGACCGCCGCCGCGCTTGCGGCCCTCGTGATCGCGCTGATCCTCTATCTGATCATCCGCCAGATCAACCGGCAGAACCGCGAGGCCCAGGAGCGGGTCGAAGCGGAACGGCGGCGGCTCGACACCGCCCTCAACAACATGTCGCAGGGGCTGATCCTCTACGACGCCAGCGGCCATATCGTCATCAGCAACCGCCGCTACTCCGACATGTTCGGCCTGTCCACCGAAATCATCAAGCCGGGCTGCCATCTCCGCGAGGTGATGTATCATCGCCAGGAACGCGGCGTGTACAGCGGCGATGTCGAGGCGTTCTGTGACGACATCCTTAAGGACGTCGCCGAAGGCAGGATCTCCAGCAAGGTCCATGCGCTTCCCAACGGCCGCACCTTCCAGGTCATCAACACTCCGCTCGCCCAGGGCGGATGGGTCGCCACCATCGAGGAGATCACCGAGCGGTGCAACCTCGAGCACGAGCGCGATCGCAACTACACCTTCCTGCGCGAGATCATCGATCACATCCCGTCGCAGATCACGGTGAAGGACGCGCGCACGCGGCAATATCTGCTGATCAACGGCGTGGCCGAACAGCAATTCGGTCAGTCGCGCCAAACCGTGGTCGGCAAGACCGCCTTCGAGATCTTTCCGCAGGAGGCCGCCAGGCTGGTCACCGAGGACGACGACAAGGCATTGCAATCGCCCGACGGCCTGTTCAAGGGCGAGCACCCCTGGCAGTCCCAGGCCATGGGACTACGCTACATCACCTCGACCCGGGTCGGCCTTCGCGACGACACCGGCGAGCCGCGCTATCTCATCAACGTGGTCGACGACGTTACCGAACGACGGCAGGCCGACGAGAAGATCGCGCATATGGCGCATTACGACGCGCTGACCGACCTGCCGAACCGCACGCTGTTTCGCGCGCAGATCGAACGCGAGCTGGAGAAGATCGCGAGCGGCGCGCAGTTCGCGCTGCTCTATATCGACGTCGACGAATTCAAGGGCATCAACGATTCGCTCGGCCACCATGTCGGCGACGAGCTGCTCAAGGCGATCGCGGCCCGCATCCGCGGCTGCCTCAGGGAGGGCGACCTGATCGCCCGGCTCGGCGGCGACGAGTTCGCGGTGATCCGGACCGGGATTGAATCGCCGGCCGACGCGTTGTCCTTCGTGACCGGCCTCCACGAGGCGATCCGCCGCCCCTATCACTGCCTCGGCCACCAGCTCTCCACCGACGCCAGTATCGGCATCGCGCTGGCGCCGCAGGACGGCACCGATCTCGACCAGCTCGTCAAGAACGCCGACCTCGCGATGTACAGCGCCAAGGCGGAGGGGCGGCGCACCCATCGCTTCTTCGAGCCGGAGATGGATGCGAGCGCCAAGGCGCGCCTCATGCTGGAGCAGGATCTGCGCCAGGCCATGGTGGACGGCGGCTTCGAGATCCACTACCAGCCGCTGGTCAATCTGCGCTCGGGCGAGGTCTCTGCCTGCGAGGCGCTGCTGCGCTGGCGTCATCCCGAGCGGGGCATGGTGTCGCCGGCGGAGTTCATCCCGATCGCCGAGGATACCAGCCTGATCAACGAGCTTGGGGACTGGGTGCTGCGCACGGCCTGCAGCGAGGCCGCGAGCTGGCCGGACCATGTGCGGATCGCGGTCAACGTCTCGCCGGTGCAGCTCAAATGCGACAACCTCGCGCTCAGGATCGCGAGCGCGCTGCTCGCCTCCGGGCTCGATGCGCACCGGCTCGAGCTCGAGATCACCGAGGCCGTGCTGATCCGCGATGACGAGGTTGCGCTCTCGATCCTGCACCAGCTCCGCGCCATCGGCGTGCGCATCGCGCTCGACGATTTCGGCACCGGCTACTCCTCGCTGAGCTATCTGAAGCGTTTCCCGTTCGACAAGATCAAGATCGACCGCTGCTTCGTCGCCGACATCGCCGAGGAGAGCGGCGCGCCCGTGATCGTGCAGTCCGTGGTCAACATCGCCTCCACCAGCAACATGACCACGGTCGCCGAGGGCGTCGAGACCGAAGCCCAGCGCGAGATGCTGCGGGCGCTCGGCTGCACAGAGATGCAGGGCTATTTGTTCAGCGCCCCGAAGCCGGCGGCCGAGGTCCGCCAACTGCTCGGCGGCGTCGAGGTGGCTGCGGTGGCCTGACACGGCACAGCCGGGCGGCAGGAGTGCCGGTTCCTGGCCCCGCCCGCGCGAAAATCGGCCCGGATTGACGCCCCCAGACCAGTTGCCCGCCCCCCGCCAATCGGCTACATGACACCTCGGTCAGCACCCGTAGCTCAGCTGGATAGAGCGTTGCCCTCCGAAGGCAAAGGTCACACGTTCGAATCGTGTCGGGTGCGCCAGCGCCACTCCCCTTGATTGCTGGTGTTTCGTTCGGCGCCTGCGCTTCCTGGTCTCACGAAGCCGGCCGATCGAAGGCGCGGACGGTGGGTCGGGATCTTCAGCAACAGATCCTTCGAACCATTGATTTCGCTCAAAGGTTGTGATCTTCTCAGCTGCACAACAAATTTATTGATCTCATCAGACTTTTGATCGCCTTCCTTATTTCGTCGACGAACGAGGGGATTTCGCCATGCGCTCCCGTGTCGCCAAGAACCTGGAATGGCTGTTCTCGCCGAAGGCGCCCGTAGTCTCCTCGATGGCGGCGTTTGCGCGAACGGCCGCGGCGAAAGACAAGCACGAGCTGCCGGCAGGCTTCTCCGGGCACGATTACGCGGTCTACCTGCTTCATATCGGCGCCGAGATCGAACACCTGTTGATGGTGCAATATCTCTATGCCGCCTATTCGCTCGGCGGCCCTCAGGTTCCCAGGGCCCGGCAGGCGGACGTCCGACGATGGCAGGAGGTCATTCTCGGTATTGCCAAGGAGGAAATGGCCCATCTCATCACCGTCGAGAATGTTCTGCGGCTGATCGGTGGTCCGCTCAATCTCGATCGCAACGACTATCCCTGGGACGCGCCGTTCTATCCCTTCGAGTTTGCACTCGAGCCGCTCAGCCGGGCCTCCCTTGCCCGCTATGTCGTCACCGAGAGCCCGGAGAAGTGGCCCAAGGACGTCACGGCCGACGAGAAAAAGGAGATCTACGATCTCGCACTTGCGGGCCAGTCGATGCCGGTCAAGCGCGTCGGCGTGTTGTACTCCCTCATGATCGACGTGATCGGAAACGAAAAGCTCTTGTCCGACGCGGTATTCCAGCCGGACACGCTGCCCTATCAGGCCTCGTGGGACGAATGGGGACGAGCCTACCGCCAGGGCGAGCGTGGCGCGACGCTTTCCCCCGAAAGCAAGACGCCGGATCTTCTGATCATGACGGCCTATTCGCGCGACAGCGCGGTGACCGCGCTTGAAGCCGTCGCCGAACAGGGAGAAGCGGCCGATATCGACCCTGACATCGACGAATTATCGCATTTCCGTCGTTTCCTGCAGATCTATCGCGAGTTTCCGAAAGAAGGCGACGGCTGGTCGCCGACGATCGAACTCGCGCCCAATCCGCGCACCCAGGGCGGTGAGGGCGATATCCCGGGCACGAGCTACATTGCAAATGACCGGACGCGACGCTGGGCTGAGCTGTTCAATCTCCGCTATCGCATGCTGCTGGTGTATTTGTCGCATGCGTTCCGCATCTCCGGCGCCGACTCCCGCCAGGAGGACGCCGCAGCGCGCGGCATGATCGTGCACCGGACGTTTGGCGAGATGTACAATCTGCGTGCCATCGGCAGGATCCTGGTGAAGCTGCCATTGGGTCCATCCCCGGATGGCCCACGCGCCGGCCCGCCCTTCGAAATGCCATATTCGATCACGCTGCCAGCGGCCGAGCGCGATTGCTGGCGCCTGCATCTGGATTTGCTGGACGCTTCGATCACGCTCAACGGCCGGATCGCGACCCATGCGGACGCGACCGAGAAGGACTATCTGAAGGGCCTTGCCGTGCTCGACCGCGAGACGATCGCAGCCATCAGGACGATCCTGGGAATCGGCGGTGCCGCGCTTGGGCCATCTGCGATGCGGGGCGCGATATGAGCATCACCGAAATTCGCATCCTGCCGCCGTTTGCGATCGCACGGTTGGGCGCATCCGAAACGCCGCTCGAGAACTACGATCTCGTCCTCGACGACAACGACGCCCTTGGCTTTCGCAAGATCACGGGCGCGGAGACCTTTCGCGTCGATCGCGCGACCGGCGAGATCAAGGGAACCTACACGCCGGACCGCGTCAAGTTCCGGGACGGCGGCGCCATCCGGCCGGTGGCTCCCTTCCTGGAAGTCTTCGCACGAACCGGCGACGATGCGCTCGAACCGCTGACGCTGGCGCTGCTGGACAAGCACAAGCTAAAGCCGGCATCGCTGGCATGGAAGGTCGAGGTCGGCAATCACAAGATCTTCCGCAGAACGGGCATTGCCGCCGACCGCATCGAGGCCAAGGCCGAATTCAACGATCACGCGGCCCACGCGCTGGAGGGGCATTGCGTGAACTTCTTCCATGGCAAGGTCCTGCCGCTGGGCTCGGTGCAATACATCAAGCCGACGCGCGCATTCCCTGAAATCCGCCTGCGCTTCACACCTGCGGGCGGCTGGGTCTACGGTTCATCCGACAAGCGCAAGACGGTCAACGCCTTCAACAAGGTGGTGGAGACCAGGGACGACATCATTTCGCCCGAGCGTATCATCTACGATCCCAAGAAGGGCACCTGGCGCGGCTTCGACGACGGCAAGACGCCGGCGCCCGAGCGCACGGTGCCCGGCGCAATCTATGCCGGCTACAGCGACCCCAAATCCGGCGACCAGATCAGCTGGGGGTATCTCGACGACGAGTGCGACGGCATCGTCACGGCGACGCTCGTGATCGGCGGCAAGACGCTGTCCGCCTTCGCGCGCATCGCCGCCGGCCCGCCGACCTTTGCGCCGGATTCAGTGCCGATCCGCACCGCCGCGGACGAACTCGACCAGGTCCTTCTCGGCCCCGAAGCGGACGCCAGCGTCACCCTGGAAGACGCCGAAGAGATCGTCCGCCGCGCGATCGAGTCGGTGAGGCTGATGAACACCGCCGCCATGAACGGCAACACGATCGAAGGCCGGATCAACGTCGCGAGCACGATGGTGCGGCAGGATACCAACGATTTCAGCCGCTACTACCAACCGATCATGACGCCGACCTCGGTCGACAACCATGCCCTGATGGCGCTGCACCAGAACATCCTGGCGGCGCTGCGCAGCGGCACCGGCGCATGGTTCGCCCAGGCCTTGCGCCAGCCCGATGAGATCGGCGACTTGTCCGATGCCGGGCGGCGGAAAATGCCGGCAATGATGCGCGGCGCCGACGGACGGATGCTGGCCTTGTCGCGGCGCCAGATCGACACCATCGTCAAGAACGCAGTCGGCGACCTGTTTTCCGCTTCGAAGCGCGGAGCAAAATCATGATCAAGCCGCAGAACCTCACCGCTCAGCTGCATTATCGCGCGCGCGGCAACCCGCCCAACACCTTGCCGGTGTCGGCCATTTCCAACTGCTACCCGGGCCTGGAGATGGACTTCCGCGCGATCTGGCGGCGCATGTTCGTGGGCATCGTGCTGATCGAGAATAACAACTATGTGCTCGAAGCGGAGGACCCCGCCTTCCAGGATCTCGTTCACCATCGCCTGATCCTGATCGACGACGACGATCTTCCGACCGGCGTCGCGACCACCGGCATCACCCTTCCGGGCTTTCCTGCGGGTTCCCTCGTCAACGGCTCGAATCCGAACGGCGTGTCCTTCATGGAATGGTCGAACAGCCTCGCCCGGATCATCGCGAAGCAGGGGCAGAAGATCCGGTGCGGATTCACCGCCGAGAAATCCGAGAACGAGGTGCTGTTCGACAAGGACCATCCGAAATCGGTGATCTATCGCGAGCTTGAGCTGCGGCGGTTCTTCGAGATCAAGGACGTCAACGGCCAGCCCACGATCCAGCCGGTCATCGCCCGGGCGCTCGTCAACCCCGGCGAGCTCACCCAGGGGCTGTGCTCGCCCTGGCAGAACGACTACCGTGAATGCGCCTGCTACTACTGGGCTGCGAGCCGGCCCGACTACGTCAACGTGGTCGATACCGCGAGCGGCGAGACCCGCGGCGACAACTGGATGAACAAGCCGAAGACACCGGGCGAGCCCTACTACGTTCTGGACGACCGCAAGGATCCCCGGTTGCTCAGCTACGACGATCTGTTTCGGGACTGGCAGGGTATGCTGCGCTTCATCATCGGCGGCAGCAATGCGCAGGACAGTGCCGATCGCGACAGCGGCGACAGCTAGATGAACGTTTCAGCCCTTCCGGATAACGCGCCGAGATTGTTCCGGGACTCCCGGCCCCGGTCGCGCGACGCGCATCTGCTCGAATCCGGCGGGGTACACCAGCTCTTTCTGCCGCAAGGCAGCCGGCTGTTCGAGATCGATTCCGCAACGGCCGCGCAGCTCGGGGCGGATCTGCGCGCGGCAGACCATTCCGCCCTGCAACAGCGGCTCGCCGGGCTCGAACTTGGCTGCGCACCCTATGTCAACGACACACCGCCGCAGGGCCTGAGGGTTCGGGCGCTGTCGCTGGCCATCGCGCAGAGCTGCAATCTCGGTTGCAGCTATTGCTACGCCCGCGGCGGCGAGTTTGGCGGCGCCGCGAAGGCGATGAGCCAGCAGATCGCGCACAGATCGGTGGACCTGTTGCTCTCGCAGGTCGCGCCGGGCGAGCGGGTGAATCTGGCGTTTCTCGGCGGCGAGCCGCTCGCCAACCGCGAGGTCCTGCACGATGCCACGCGATACGCCGCGGCGCAGGCCGAACGAATGCGCGTCCCACTGACGTTCTCGATCACGACGAACGGCACACTGGTCAGCGCGTCCGATATCGACCTGTTCGAGCGGCATCGCTTCGCCGTGACGGTCAGCCTCGACGGAACGGAAGCGACCCACGACCGCCTCAGGCCCTTCAAGCGCGGCAGCGGCAGCTATGCGCGCATCATGGCCAATATCGCTCCGATGCTGGCGCGCCAGAACGGGATGCAGGTGTCCGCACGGGTCACCGTCACGCCGCGCAATCTCGATTTGCGCGCGACGCTCGACAGCTTTGTCGCGCGCGGCTTTCACAGCGTCGGCTTCTCGCCGATGCTCAGCGCGCCCGACCACGCCGATGAGATGCAGCACGGCGATCTCGGCGTGATGCTCGAACAGATGGTGGATTGCGGCGAGGCATTTGTCCGGCAAAGCCTCGCCGGCTGCCGCTATCCGTTTGCCAACCTCCTCAACGCCCTGCGCGAGATCCACAAGGGCACGCACCGGCCTTATCCTTGCGGCGCGGGCGGCGGCTATTTCGGCGTCTCCGCAGACGGCGAGCTGAGCGCCTGCCACCGGTTTGTCGGCGATGACAGCGGCCGCATGGGAGATCTCGCCTCCGGCGTCGACCTCGACAGGCAGTCGCTCTGGCTGGCCGGGCGTCATGTCCACAAGCAGGAGCCATGCAGCAGTTGCTGGGCGCGTTATCTCTGCGGCGGCTCGTGCCATCACGAGGCAATGCACCGCGGCCGGCCGGCGTGTGACTTCATCCGCGGCTGGCTGCACTATTGCCTGACGGTCTATGGACGGATGTCGCGCGCCAGGCCCGAGATGTTCGAACAGACGTCTCGGGCGGCGCATCAAGAGGCCTAGGCATTTGGCGCTGGAGCTCGATTGTGACGTCCTGATCGTCGGTGGCGGGCCTGCGGGTTCTGCTGCCGCACTCCGCATCACCCAGCTGGGCCACAGTGTTTGCCTGCTTGAACGAAGGGCATTCCCGCGATCGCATGTCGGCGAGGCCCTCAGCGGTGGCGTGTCGGCTCAGCTCGAGTTCCTCGGGGCGGCCCAGGTGCTGGATCGCGTAAGCGCGCTGCGCTTCGATCACGCCGAGGTCAATTGGCGCGGCGACGGGTTCGCGCACAGGCCGATGGACCCGCGCGGCTTTAGCGTCGACCGGGCGCAGTTCGACCAGCTCCTGCTCGAAGCCGCGCAACAGGCCGGTGCACGCGTCATCCAGCCTGCCACGGCGCGGGCAGCCGAGCGGGATAACTCGGTCTGGCAAATCAGCGCCGAGGCGGAGGAGACCAGCCTTTCCATTCGATCGAAGTTCGTGATCGACGCGTCCGGCCGAACCGGTTTTCTGCCGCGACAACGGCGCGAGACGTCGCCGAAAACGCTGGCGTTGTACGGCTATTGGCGCGGCACCGGATTGCCGGAGACGCCGCGTGTCGAGGCCGGCCGGCGACAATGGTATTGGGGATCGCCGATCCCGGGACGCGGTTTCAACGCGATCGCGTTCGTCGACCGCGATTTTCGGAACGCGGATGGCGCGACCCTGCGCCATCACTATCATCGCTTGATCGAGGTCTCGCAGTTGCTGTCGGGAGCGACGTCCGTGCGGCTCGACGACCGCGTGTTGTGTTGTGACGCCACCCGTTTCGAAGACCGCCAATGTTGCGGTGCCGGCTTCATCAAGGTCGGCGAGGCCGCGTTTGCGATCGATCCGTTATCGTCCAGCGGCGTGCAGGCCGCGATCCAGTCGGCACTTGCCGGCAGCGTCGCGGTGCACACGATGCTGTTGAATCCGGATTCGGCGGCCGTCGCGCAACGCTTCTACGTCCGGCACGTCGAGGACGCCGCCTCCCAGCATGCCACCTGGGCGACACTGCATTACGCGGAGCACGTGCGCTATGCCGCAGAGGCATTTTGGCGACGGCGTGCAGCGGGAGCTCGAGCGACCGCAGCGCGAGAAAACGGAACCATCCGCCATGCGTGGCGCAGTGACGATTGCGTTGTGCTGTCGTCCGACGCGAGCGTCGAGGATGTGCCCGCAATTGTCGGGGATTTCGTCGTGTTACGCCCAGCCGTCAGTCACCCGGCCCTCTCGCGCCCCGTTGCTTTCGTCGGCGGATTGGACCTGCCGGCATTTCTCGATCGGATGCCGCCGGTTTGCACAATTTCAGAGCTCGAACAAGCGCTGGCGTCGGTTCTGCCAACAGACGGCGTTCCAGCCGTCATGAATTGGCTGCTGGATCGAGGGCTGCTGGAAGGCAGTAGCGCTCCGCGCAACAGGTGAACGCCAAACAGTGAAAGAACCTGCCTGGTGCCGGGGCCCGAATTGACTCGCGTTTGAGGCCGCTACGGCGCATACTCGCGTGATCACCGCTCCGTATCCTGGCAATTGCCGGTGACTGAGAGTGTTGCGCTCCCGCCGATGCGAAGGGAGGCGTCATGATCCAGCCTCAACGCCCATCGCTCGCCATTCCACCGATCACATTTCAGCGCCCGAGCTGTCCCAGGTGCAAGGCTTCGATGATGCTCGTCAGCATGGAGCCAGAGCGCTCGGGCATGGACCTGCACAGGTTCCGGTGTGCCGTCTGCGATGACGTGCTTACGCTCCTCGCCGCCTGCGAGGATCCCCTGCATTCCAAGGCTCTTGGCCGCTGGCTTCAAGGCGATTTGCAGCCACCCAAGTAGGGGCCTGCGCTCAGGCCGCCGCGCCAAACCGTGGCAGCCCTTGCGCCTCTACGTCGACCAGCTCATTCAACTCGGCTTCCAGGTCCAGCACGATATCGAGAAGCAGAGCCGCCGCGACCGGGTCGGTCGTTTCCCGCGCCATCAGTCGAAAGCGCTCGACCTCGTGCCAGCGCTCCTTCCACTCGCTGTCAGTCATGGCTCCCCCATGCGCTGTTCCCCAGCCGGCAGCGGCATTGGTTCCCCAAACTGTGAAATTATTGCGGCGCGATGGGGCATGATACCTGTCCCACCCCCACCCGCGGGCCGAGTTGAGCGAGGGACAGACGATCGAGCGCAAGCTTGTCGAACGGAGCTTGAACGAAGAGCAACCCCGGCGTTCTCCGAAGGCAAAGGTCACACGTTCGAATCGTGTCGGGTGCGCCATTTCATCCGCACTTCACGGCGACGGCTCCTCGAACCCAAACTGCCGCATATCGATATCATCGGGAATCGGCTCGCCAAGAGCGAGCATCGCCAAAACTTCACCGATGCCGCCGGAATGCTTGAAGCCGTGGCCCGAGCAAGGCGAGGCCACGATGACGTTCGGCATGTCTGGATGGCGATCGATGATAAAGCGGGCATCCTTGACCTTGGTGTAGAGGCAGACTTCGGCCCGGACGCATTGCGAGGTCACGCCGTTGAAGAACGGCGCGACATAGGTTTCGAACATCGAACGCCGCTCGTCCTCGGAGACGGTCCTCGCGACATTCTCCGGCGTGTCCTGCGTCTTCTCCTGTTCGGTCGCGACTTTCATGCCGTCCGATACGCCGCCGATCGCGGGGAAGCCGTAGATGTTCTGGTCCCTGTCCGGGACCATCCAGATATAGACCGGACAATTCTCGGGCCTGTACATGTCCAGCGCCTTGCGGTCCTCGAGCGCGAACCAGTACAGCACCTGGCGCTGCACCTTTAGATCGACCGGCACGCTCGTGCGCAATATTTGCGGCAGCCATGGCCCCGCAGTGACGATGAGCTGACCGGCGTGGTAGACGCCGCGATCCGTTTCGACGCGAACGCCGCCGGACACGCTCTCATAGGACAGGACACGCTCGTTGATCCCAATCTCGGCCTTTTGCTGTCGGGCCCGGACGAGCTGCGCCCGGATGCAGGCTTCCGGCATCACGTAGCCGCTGTCCCAATCGTAGTAGACTTTCTCGTCGCTCTGGATCCTGAACGCCGGATGCCTGGCCATCATGTCGGCAGGCGACAGCAGCTTGTAGTCAACGCCGGCCAGGACGGCCGCCTCTTCGGTCGTCTCGAGAAAGCGGCGATTGCCGTGCCGATGCGCGCCCCGGGGCCCGGCGATGACGGCGAGCCCGTTGAGCGTCATGAGCCTGGCATCGAGCGCCTGTTCGAGCTCGGTCCAGATCCGATGGGACCGCCGCGCCAGTGCCGAATACATCTTGCCTTCGCCGCACGCTACCCGCGTGATCCGGCTCTCGCCATGGGTCGAGCCAAGCCGGTGCGGAGGATCGTACTGATCGATGCCGAGCACGCGCACGTTTCGGGATGCAAGCTGATGGAGCGCCGAGCTGCCCATCGCGCCGAGGCCAAGCACGATCACGTCGTAGTGCGTCATCTCCCACCCCCAAAGATATCCGGCAAATGGGTGGGGTAATGCGGCGAAATCGAGACAATCCGGGCGCGGCAGTTTGTCAAAGCCCCCGCTTGGAACACCGGACCGACGTCAGTGGACGCTCTGCTCGAACACCACGATCACGCCGGTCGGCTCGGGCTCGTGCGCCATCAGGCGCGTCAGGTCCGAATCGCTCCAGTCGGCGAGGCTGACGACCTCGCCGCTCTCGCGCTCCGCGCCGAGCGACGGGGTAGGCTCGACCACCTTGAGCCCGATCTCGTCGACGAAGAAGGTGTGCTCGCCGAACATGCTGTTGAGCTGAGGCATGGCGGGATGTTCCTCGGGCAGCACCTGGGCGCCGAGTTGCGAGAGGGTCTGCTTCACCTGCTCGGATGTAAGCTTCATGCGCTGCTCCGTATCTGTCCGGTTTCATCGAGCTGGGCCAGAACGGACGTTCCCTGCGTAGCCTGGCTCAAGCTTCCGAACAGGTGCTGCGCGCAAATGTTCCGAAGAAATGCATTTCGTGATCGCTTGGCTCATTCGCCGCGTTCGCGGCACGAGATCGTCACACGATGTCCACGATCTGACCGCCGACGGCGTCAGTCGGCCGCGTCGAGCCGTCACTCGCTGCGGTTCTCGCCAACCGAAAGCGCGCAGATGCGCGACAGATATGTGTAGGGCAGGCCCGTCTCCTCGGCCCAGGCGTTGAACTGCGCCTGCACCTTGGCAAGATCGCCTTTCGACTTGACCTCCTCGGCGATGTCGAGCCCGGCATCGCGCAAGGCCGCGACGACGTCCTTCGAGGTGACGAAACCGTCCCAGCCGATGAAGCGCAGCAGCATCTGCCCGGTGTTGCCCCCTAACCGGCTGCCGCGCTTGGCGAGGAGGTCGAGCAGGCCGACCTCGTTAGACGGCGGCCATTTCGCCAGGAACTTGCCGAAGCTGCCATGCTCCTTCGCGATCTCCTGCACGAAAGCGGCGTTGTCGCGCACCGACATGATCTTGGCGCCGTTGCGCACGATGCGCGCGTCGCGCAGCAGGCCTTCCCAATAGTCTTCGGGCTGGAAGGCGAGCCTCGCCGGCGCGAAGTGCAGGAAGGCCTCTTCAAAGCCGTCCCATTTCGCGTCGATCACGCTCCAGGCAAAGCCCGCGCAGAACACCCGCCTGGTCATCTCGGCGAGAATGCGGTCGTCGCCGAGCTTGGCCAGCCGCTTCAGGTCGGGCTTGTCCGGCATCAGCCTGTCGAGCGCCTTGGGCCCGCCCTTGCGCTTCTCGGCACGTGCGCGAATGGTCTTGAAGGAGGTCATGCGGTCACCGCGTTGAAGCGCGCCACGACATCAGAAATCATCGTTCCGGTCCAGCCCTGCCGATGATCGCGACGGGAGCTGCCGCACTGGTCCGCTTCTTGCTTCGTAACGGCGCGGAATCCCCCGACATTTTTCAAGCTCAAGAACGGACCTCTCGATGCGCTGCCTGGTCGTGGCCGACCTGCACTATTCGCTGCCGCAGTTCGACTGGCTGGTCAGCGCCGCGCCGCAATTCGACCTCGTGATCTTCGCAGGCGATGCGCTCGACATCGGCTCGATGGTGGATTTTCGAGCCCAGATCGTGGTGGTGAAGAAGTACCTTGCGCTACTCGCAGGCAGGACCCGCGTCATTCTCTGCTCCGGCAATCACGACCTCGACGAGCGCAACGCGCAAGGCGAGAAGATTTCGCGCTGGATCGCGGAGGTCCGCGAGCTCGGCATCGCCTGCGATAGTGAAAACATCACCATTGGCGACACGCTGTTCACGGTGTGCCCGTGGTGGGACGGGCCGCAGGTCAAGCAACGCATCGCCGAACAGTTGCGCGAAGCCGCCGCCATCAGGCCGAAGCGGTGGATCTGGGCACATCATGCGCCGCCGGCCAATTCACCGACGAGCTGGGGCGGCAAGCGCTTCTTCGGCGACGTCGAGCTCGTGCAGTGGATCACGCAGTATAAGCCCGCGATGGTGATCTCCGGTCATGTGCATCAATCGCCCTTCATCCAGGATGGTTCGTGGTTCGACCGGCTGGGCGAGAGCTGGGTCTTCAATGCCGGCCTGCAGCCGGGCCGGCCGCCGACCTACATCGTGCTGGATCTCGACGCGGGCAAGGCGTTCTGGCTGGCGGCCGGGCAGGCGCAATGGATCGATCTTCATGCCCCGCTGCAACGACCGGCCGCCGCGGTCCGGGATCCGCCGGACTGGCTCATATCCTTGGATCGGATTGCCGATCCGATCCTGGCGAGACCTCGGTCGGCGGCAGGTTGATCATGCTCTGCAGGACCTCGCCGACCATCGCCAGATGGGTGCCGTGGCCGGCATATTGCCGCTTCAGATCGGCGAGATAGGTGTTGGCGGCGTTGAGGCGCTGCGCCAGCATGCGGGCGATCAGGAGCGCAAGGTCCGGCTCGCGCCTGAGGATCGCGGCTGCATCCTCGAACTCATAGACGCGCGTGTCCGAGCAGGCCCGTACCGTCGCGGTATGCGGTAACCCCAGCAGCACCGACATCTCGCCGAGCACGGCGCCGGGCTCGGCGATGGTGGCGACCACCATGTCGCCCTTGAGCACTTCGAGCCGGCCCTCCAGCAGGACGTAGAGATGGCCGGAGGGCCCGCCCTCCGTGACCAGATGCGTGCCGGCCTTGAGCTGCCGCTCCGTCCCGCCGGTGCAATAGTCCAGAACTGCGCGCATGACCCACACCCCCGATGCGGCCGAGACTAGGCGCGGGACGGGCAGGCGTCGAAGCGATAAAAGCCGCGCGGCTGCTCAAATTTCCGGCATTGCCGCGGCCGGTCGTCAGAGGCTCGGCGCGGGCTCGAGGGCCATCGCCTGCAGGCCGCCGAAGCGGCGCTCGCGGCCGTGGAAGGCGGCGAGCGCTTCGGCGAGATCGCCCGCATCGAAGTCCGGCCACATCCGCTCCGTGAAGTGCAGCTCGGCATAGGCGCCCTCCCAGAGCAGGAAGTCCGACAGCCGCTTCTCGCCGGAGGTGCGGATGATGAGATCGACGTCGCGCAAGCCGGCCTCGCCGGTGACGAGCTGCGAGAAAGCCTCGCGGGTGAGGCTGGTCAGCGCGGCCGCCTTGGCCGCGGCGTTGAGGATGGCGTCGCGCGCGGAATAGTCGACCGCGATGCGCACATGCAGCGTGCTGCCGTGCGCGGTGGCCCGCTCGGCCTGCGCGATGGCGGTGGCGATGCCGTCGGGCAGGCGGTCGCGGCGGCCGATCACGGAGAGGCGCACGCCGTTCTTGACCAGGCTCTGCACCTCGTTGCCGAGGTAGAAGCGGAGCAGCGTCATCAGGGCGGCGACCTCGGCCTTGGGCCGGCGCCAGTTGTCGGTCGAGAACGCGTAGAGCGTCAGCGTGCCGATGCCCTGCCTTGGCGCGGCCTCGACGATGCGGCGAATTGTCTCGACGCCGGCCTCGTGACCGCGCACGCGCGACAGGCCGCGCCGCGTCGCCCATCTGCCGTTGCCGTCCATGATGATGCCGACATGGAGCTTCTCGTTCGGGGACGTGACGTCACTTTGCATCGCAAAGTCTCCGGTCAAAAAAGTAGCGATCAGGTCGGGAGAATGCCGAGACGGCCGAGCGGCTGCGCCTCGCGGCCGGCGGCCTTGGCGGCGTCGCGCACCAGCCGCTCGAGCACGGCGAGATAGTCGAGGAAGCGGCGCCGCCCGGTCCTGGTCAGGCGGCAGGTGGTGTGCGGGCGGTTGCCCTCATAGCCCTTGGTCACCTCGACGAGGCCGGCTTCCTGCAGCACGGCGAGGTGCCGGCTGAGATTGCCGTCGGTGAGCCCGCAGAGCTGCTTGAGATCGGCGAACGCCAGGCCCTTGGGGTGCGCCATCAGCGAGGTCAAGAGCCCGAGCCTCGCCTTCTCGTGGATCACGCGGTCGAGCCCCTCATAGGAGAACGGCGCGCTGTCAGTCTTCGACATCATTGTCTCCGGACGCGAAATACAGGATGGCCGCCATCACCGACTGGCCGATCACGAAAGGCAGGCCCATGGTCCATGGCGACAGCGTGTGGGTCCGGCTCGCCAGCACCACTACCGCAAAGCCGGACATGAAGTACCAGGCGCCGGCGAGCGCAACGGTGCGCGGCAACGAGCGGACGGAGGCGAAGATGCCGAGCGACACCAGGATCTGCCACAGGCCCGGCAACAGCCACAGCGTCTCGGTCGCGAATTTCCACAGCACCACGGCAAGCAGCACGCCGGCGACGCCCGCGGGGAGAAATTGCTCGACCGCCTGGTGGATCATCGCATCCGCAAGACCCGAGTGATGGCGGCGCGAGCGCGCGCGCATCTCGATCCCGATCATCAGGCCGGAAAGCGCGGCGGCGACGAACCAGCCGAGGAAGAAGCCGAGCGGCTCACCGGTGGGATCGCCGAGCAGCCAGAATTGCAGGATTGCCGTGACAAGCGCGACCGCGCCGGTCGCCGCCATCGTCGCCGGGCCGTAGCCGCGGAACGCCGTGCCGGCCGCGATCTGGCTGCGGATCGCCACGATGTCGGCCAGCGCCTTGTCGAGATCGCGCATCTGCAACGCCAAAACCTCGTTCCGCCCGTGCACCGGGGCTCGCCCGCCCCGTCACTTTGTATCGCAAAGTATATAGCACCGCAAAGTAAAGGCAAGACCAGGCGCCGCCCCGGGCAGGTTCGGCGCGGCCGGACAACTGCCGGTTGCACTGCGCCTCCTCCCGCGGATAAGATCGGCCCCAAAAGCGTCCCGGGGGAAAGTCATGTGGCTCAAGGCATTCGTCGTCGCATCGCTGTTGCAGATGAGCGCCACCTGCGTGGCGCATGCGGCAGGGCCGTTCGGCAGCGCCAATGTCGGCAACTGGATCGGCGGCGCCTTCAGCAATGACGAGACGGGCGCGTTCTCCCACTGCGCCGCGACGGCGCCCTACGCCAACGGCGTCATCCTGGTCGTGGGCTACAATGCCGTCGGCACCTGGACGCTGGCCTTTGCGAGCCCCGGCTACCCTTCAACAAGGGCGAGAACGTTGCGATCGACGTGATCTTCGACGGGCAGGAGCAAGCCAGGTTGTTCGCCACGGCGAACCAGCCCAACATGCTCACGTCCGTGATGCCCGCCAACGTCGTGCGTACGTTTCAGAAGGCCAGCCTGATGGTCGCAACGGCGGGCCGGTCCGTTCTGAATTTTGACCTGACCTCGACAGGCCCCGTGATCGCCGCGTTGGCCAATTGCGTTACCAGGGTGAAGGCCGACGGACTGAGCAAGGCCGGCGATTTCACCAAGGGCGCGGCGAAGCCGGCGGCCACCGCGGACAAGGACAAGCAGGGCTCCCCGCCGCCCGGCAAGCCCGGCAGGGGCAAGAGCTTCAGCGGCACCGGCTTCGTGGTGAGCGCCAACGGGCACATCGTCACCAACAACCACGTCATCGACGGCTGCGTCGGCGACATCAAGGGCAATCTCACCGGAGAGGCCGCGATGACACTGCGCGTCGTGTCGAACGATGCGAACAACGATCTCGCTCTCCTGCAGGCGCCGCCGACGGCGACATTCAAGGACTTTGCGCGGATTCGCGACCGCTCGATCCGCTCCGGCGATTCCGTCATCGTGATCGGCTTTCCCTTCCATGGCCTGCTCACGTCGGACTTCACCGTGACGACCGGCATCGCGAGCTCGCTCAGCGGCATGCGCAACGATACCCGCTTCCTGCAGATCAGCGCGCCGGTGCAGCCGGGCAATAGCGGCGGCCCGCTGTTCGACACCAGCGGTCAGATCGTGGGTGTGGTCACGGCAAAGATCCCCGCACTGCGCATCGCCGCGGCGACCGGCAGCATTCCCGAAAACATCAACTTCGCGATCAAGACCGGCGCGCTGCGCGACTTCCTCGACAACTCCGTGGTGCCCTACCAGACCGCCGAGCCGAAGGGCGAGCTCAAGACCACCGACATCGCCGGCAACGCGCGGCCGTATACGATGCTGATCTCGTGCAATGGCACGGAGCAGGCCGACGCCAAGCGGTAGGCCGAGCTGTCATTCCCTGGCTCCAACGCCTTGTCTCAGGCGACGAACGCATCGAGCCTGTCGAAGAACGAGGTCCAGCCGCGCCGGTGGTTATCGCGCGCGGTCTCGTCGAAGAACTCGGCGTGATTGAAGATCATCAGCGTCCCCTCGCCGTCCGGCTTGAAGGTGATCGTCACCAGCGATTCACGTTCCGGCGTCGAATGCCAGGCCCAGGTGAAGACCAGCCGTTCGTGCGGCACCACCTCGCGGTAGCTCCCGCCGGCCTCAAAGTATTCGCCGTCGTCGCGCGTGAAGCTGATGCGAAAGCGGCCGCCGGTGCGAACATCGAGATCGGCATTCAACGTCGCCGGCTTCATGTTCGGCGGGCCGAACCATTGCGCTAGCTGCCGGGCTTGCGTCCAGGCGGCGTAGACCTTTTCCGGCCGCGCGCGGAGCCGGCGCGTGAGCGTGAGGCTCGGGCGTTCGGTCGCTTGCGCCGCGGTGCGGGGCTTGGCGCTGACGGTGGCCATGTATCTTCCTCCACGAAGGCGACAAGGCGGTCGAGCCTTTCCGACCAGGATCGCCGTCGCCTGCTTGCGCGGCTAATAGGGTGCGACGGGCGCGCGGCGGCGCGGCTGTGGCTGGGGTTGAGGCGCCTGACCATAGGCGACGAGCGGATTGGGACCGCAATACAGCAACCGGCCGGAGACGCTGGCCAAGCATTGCTGATAGGTGCTGTAGGCGCATTCGCCGGGGTAGTCGAGCTCGCCGCCCTGCGCGCACCAGGGATAGTCGCGCGCCGCGGCCGGGGTAACGTGGACAAAACCCGCAAGGACCGTCGCGCCCAGCGTCAGCAGCGCCAATTGCGTCTTGCGCATGATCCAAACTCCTCTCTTGATGGCTCTCTTGGCGGCGCGAGATACGGCGCCATCCTCATCAGGTTTCGCCGCGCCGCTTTATTCCGGAATCGAGACGAACAAGTAATGCAAGAAAAAGCCCTGCCATAGGGCAGGGCTCCATCCTCATCCGGATCGGACGATCACAAGATCGCTACTCGACCTTCAGGCCGGCGAACTCGACGACCTTCTTCCACTTCGCGGTCTCGGCCTCGATGTCCTTGCCGAACGCCTCCGGCGTCTGCACCAGCGGATCACCGCCGAGCTCGACCAGGCGCTTGGTCATGTCGGGCTCCTGCAGCAGCGTGTTGATCTCCGCGTTGAGCTTGGCGATCAGGTCCTTCGGCATGTTCTTCGGTCCGCCGATGCCGAACAGCGCGCTCGCCTCGTAGTCCTTCACGGTCTCGGCGATCGCCGGCACGTCGGGCAGTTGCGGCGAGCGCTGCGTGGTGGTGACGCCGAGTGCGCGCAGCGAGCCGGAGCGGATGTGCTGGATGATCGAGGGCATGTTGTCGAAGATCACCTGCACCTGGCCGCCGAGCATGTCGGTGATGGCGGGCGCCGCGCCGCGGTAGGGCACGTGCTGCATCTTGCAGCCCGTCATCGCCATGAACATCTCGCCGGACAGGTGCACCGAGGTGCCGTTGCCGGACGAGGCCATGTTCACCTTGCCGGGATTTGCCTTCACATATTCGATGAACTCGGGGACGGTCTTGGCCGGCACGTCCTTGTTGACGGTCATCACGTTGGGCACGCGCTGGAACGAGGCGATCGGCGCGATGTCGCGCACGAAATTGAACTTGAGGTTCGCATAGAGCGTGGTGTTGATGTAGTTGGCCGGATTGACCAGCATCACGGTGTAGCCGTCGGGCTCGGCATTGACGACGGATTCGGTGGCGATGTTGTTGCCGGCGCCCGGCTTGTTCTCGATCACGAATTGCTGGCCGAGCTTTTCGGACAGCCGCTGGCCGATCAGCCGCGCCAGGATGTCGGTGGCGCCGCCCGGCGGATAGCCGACCACCCACTTCACCGGCCGGGACGGATAGTCCGCGGCCAGGGCCCTCGACAGCGGACTGGCCGCAAGAGGAGCGGCGCCAAGCAGGCCCAGCGCGGTACGGCGAGTGATCATCTCAAGGTTTCTCCCGACTTGTTGTTCTCTTGGGTCGTCAGCGGCGTTGTAACAAAGGCCGCGGCAGGCGAAAAGTGCGCAGCGGACATGGCGACGAAAGGATAAGGCATGCCGGTCAAGGTCGAAGCCCTCGATCACCTCGTCATCAACGTCGCCGACGTCGCAGCGACCGCCGAGTGGTACCGCAAGATCCTCGGCATGGAAGTCAAGGTGTTCGATCCCGGCGGCGGCAAAGCGCCGCGGACGTCTCTGCAGTTCGGTAACCAGAAGATCAACGTCCGGCCGCGCGACGCCGACAAGGTCGAGTGGTTCACCGCCGACCAGGCGACCGTCGGCAGCGAGGATCTGTGCTTTCTCACCTCCGCTTCGCCCGGCGAGGTGGTGGCGCATCTGAAGGCCCATGGCGTCGCGATCGAGGAAGGCCCGGTTCCCAAGCAGGGCGCTCGCGGCACGCTGCGCTCGGTCTATTGCCGGGATCCCGACGGCAGCCTGATCGAGATTTCGTCGTACGAGGATTGAGGCCGGCCGGAAAACGCAATCATCCAAAGGTAGCCGCCACCAAGATGTGATCCTCACGGGAGGACCCATGCCTATTCAACAGACCGCCGCCGGAATCGTGGGCCCCTTCGATGGGCTCGACGTGCCCTGGCTCCTGAAGCTTCAAGCCGAGACGCGCGGCTCGCATCCGTTCCTGATCTGGACGCCGTTCGATGCGCCGGCACGGCACTGGAGCTATGGCGAGTTTCACGAGCGGGTCGGCGCGCTGGCGGCAGGACTCGAAAGGCGCGGGGTGAAGCGCGGCGAATATGTGCTGATCCATCTCGACAACTGCATCGAGGCGCTGCTGGCCTGGTTTGCCTGCGTCGAACTCGGCTCCATCGCGGTCACCACCAACACGCGCTCGGCGCCGGCCGAGATCGAATATTTTGCCGACCATTGCGGCGCCGTCGCCGCGATCACACAGCCGGCCTATGCCGAGATCGTCGCGCGGAACTGCCGCAACATTCGCTGGATGGCGGTGACCTCGCACGATGCGGGCGCAGCGCCTGCGCACGCGATCGCTCGCGGCGACAGTTTCGAGTCGCTGTTCGCCGACAGCGCCGACCGGCCGCGACGTGCGACCGATCCGCTTGCGCCGTGCAGCGTGCAATATACGTCCGGCACGACATCGCGGCCGAAGGCGGTGCTGTGGACCCACGCCAACGCGCTGTGGGGCGCCAAGGTCAACGCCGCGCATGAGGATCTTCATGCAGGCGACGTGCACCAGACCTACCTGCCGCTGTTCCACACCAACGCGCTCGCCTATTCCATGCTGGCAACGCTCTGGGTCGGCGCAACCTGCGTGATCCAGCCGCGCTTCTCCTCAAGCCGGTTCTGGAAGGTCGCGCGCGAGCACGGCTCGACCTGGACCTCGACCATTCCGTTCTGCATGAAGGCGCTGCTCGAGCAGGAGATCCCGAAGGACCACAAATTCCGCCTGTGGGGCACGGCCATCAACGAGCCGCCGGCCTTTGCCGGCTTCGGCGTCAAGATCATCGGTTGGTGGGGCATGACCGAGACCATTACCCACGGCATCGTCGGCGAGGTCGACCAGCCCAACGTTCCCTTGTCGATCGGACGCGCCGCGCCCGAATACCAGATCCGCATCACCGACGATGACGGGCGGCCGACCGCGGTCGGCGACACCGGCAATCTCTCGATCAAGGGCATTCCCGGCCTGTCGCTGTTCGCCGAATACCTGCACAACGAGACGGCGACGCGCGACAGTTTTGACGCGCAAGGATTCTTCCTCACCGGCGACCGCGTGGTGCGGCTGCCGAACGGCTATATCAGGTTCGGCGACCGCGCCAAGGACATGCTTAAGGTCGGCGGCGAGAACGTCGCGGCATCCGAGATCGAGCAGGTGATCGCGGTCGTCCCCGGCGTGCGCGAAGCGGCCGTGGTGGCGAAGAAACATCCGATGCTGGATGAGGTGCCGGTGGTGTTCATCATCCCGCAGGGCGGCGTCGCCGGCGCCGGGCCCGACCTGCATGACCGCGTCATGGTGGCGTGCCGCAACGGGCTTGCCGACTTCAAGGTGCCGCGCGAGATCCGCCTCGTCGACGACATGCCGCGCTCGACGCTGGAGAAGGTGGCAAAGGCGGAGCTGAGGAAGATGGTGGGGTAGCCGGAGCTATTGCAGCATCGTCGTCCTGGCGAAAGCCAGGACGACACTGAATCAGAACGAGCCCAGCGCCACCGGGCGGAACGCCTGCAGCAATTGTTGGTCGAGCTTGCCGCCCATGCCTTCCATCATGGTGAAGGCGCGGGCGTGGGTGAAGGGCATGCGGTAGGCGCGCTTCTCGACCAGCGCGGCATAGATGTCGACGATGGTCGTCAGCCGCACGATGTCGCTGATCTGGTTCGACGACAGCCCGTTCGGATAGCCGGAGCCGTCAAGGAACTCGTGGTGATGCAGCACCACGTCGAGCATCTCGGGCGGGAAGCCGCCTTGCGCGGCGAGCGCCTCGTAGCCGCGCCGCGGATGCTGGCGCACCTCGTTCATTTCCTCGTCGGTGAGCTTGCCCGGCTTTTCGAGCAGGGCGACCGGAACGAAGGCCTTGCCGACATCATGCAGCAGCGCCGCGCGGGTCAGCCGGCGCTGGTCGTCGTCGCGCATGCCGAGATGCTGCGCGAAGGCGACCGCAAAACCGGTGACGAACAGGCAGTGGCGGTAGCTGCCGACATGGTGGCAGCCGACGGTGGTGAGCCATTCGCGCAGCGAGGAGTGCTTGATCGCCTTCAGGATCTTGTTCTCGGCGGCGACCACGTCGTCGAAGCTCAGGGGCACGCCGAGTGGCAGCTTCTCGAACATTTTCGTCAGCACCGCATGCGCGGCCTCGACGCCGCGGTTGAGCGTCTTGCCGCGATCGGTCGCGTCGTAGCTGGCGGTGTCGGGGAAGGCGGCGCGGATGCGCTGCAGGATGGCGTCGGGCTCGAGCGGCCGCGAGATCGTGTCGGTGGCGCCCAGCGCCCAGGCCTGCATGGTGCCGTGGTGCAGGGCGTCCGCAAGCACGAACAGCCGCGGCATCGAGCGATAGGCGTCGCCGCGCAGCTTGTTGCGCACCCGCTGCACGCTCTCCGCCGAGCGCAGGTTGATGTCGACGACGAGGCCGGAGAGATCGCGCGACGGCTGCTCGGGGATGTCCTCGGTCGCGACCGTCGAGACCTCGCCGACCGCCTTCAGGATGCTGGCGAGCTCGCTGCTCTGGTCGCTGCGATCCGAGGCCAGCAGAAGCTGGCGTTTGGCTGCGGGTTTGGCTGTGACGGTCATGGCTTCCCCAAAAGCACGGGACGTATTCAGGGTCAGCCTAGGCCGGATCAGGTTCCTCGGCCCTTAAGAGGTATGGTCAACGGGCGCCTCCGGGCGTGCACGCAATTTTAGGGATTTCGGGTTCCCGGCGGCGGGACCCGTCAAAACGACGAAAACAACCCCATGCACTGATGAATGGCCATTGATAACAAAAGCGATTTTCGGGCCCCGCTGTCATCGCCCGGCCTCCGACCGTGCGATCCAGTATTCCGACACGGCTGTGCTGAATCGAGGGGCCGCGGCGTACTGGATGCCCGCCTTCGCGGGCATGACGGTGAGATTGCGGAGACCGCGCCAAGAAAAATCCGCCGGAGGTTGTCCTCCGGCGGATTGTCTCAGACAGCCTTGGCCGGCCTTACGCCTTCATCGCACCCTTGACGGCTTCGGCCGTGATCGGCAGTGCCCGCACGCGGGCGCCGCTGGCGTTGAAGATGGCGTTGCCGATGGCCGGGGCGACGACCGTCACCGCGGGCTCGCCGACGCCGGTCGCCTTCTCGCCATTGGCGATCACGGCGACCGCAACTTCCGGCACCTGGCTCATGCGCAGCGGCGTGTAGCTGTCGAAATTCCGCTGCTCGATGCCGCCGTCCTTCAATGTCGCCTTTTCGTACATCGCCAGCGACAGGCCCCACAGCGCCGCACCCTCGACCTGGGCGCGGATGTTGTCGGGATGCACCTGGGTGCCGACGTCGGTTGCGACCGTGAGCTTCTTCACGGTCACCTCGCCCGACGGCGCCACTGCGACATGGGCGACGCACGCCGTCCAGCTCGCGGTCGCGCGTTCCTGCGAGGACACGCAGGCGACGCCCATGCCCTCGCCTTTCGGCAATTGCTTGGTGCCGTAGCCGGACAGGCCCATCGCGGCGAGCAGCGTGTTGCGCAAGCGCTGCGCGCCGCCGTCGTTCTTGCCCTTGCCGTCGAGCAGCGCGATGCGGAACTGAGCCGGGTCCTTGCCGGTCGCAGCCGCGATCTCGTCGATCATGCTTTCGACCGCCCAGAAGGTCCAGCCGGGCGCCACCGAACGAAGCTGGCCGGAGGGCGTGGCGTTGTGCGCCATCTCGTTCTTGATCGCGCGCACATAGTGGTTGGGCACGGTGTAGAAGAAGTCCGCGCCGTTCACGGTGAAGCTGTCGAGCGGCCCCTTCTTGTCGACCGAGGGCGTGAGGAAATCGGGGATTCCCCAGCGCGCGGTCGGCCAGGCCGAAACCACGTCGTGGCTGAGCGCCGTGAGCTTGCCGTCGCCGTCCACGCCGGCCTTGATCTTCTGGTAGGTGAGCGGACGCGAGAAATCCATCGTCATGTCGTTCTCGCGCGTGTAGATCACCTTCACCGGCTTGCCGATGGCTTTCGCCGCCTGCACCGCCGGCACCATCATGTCGGCATCGAGCCTGCGGCCGAAGCCGCCGCCGAGCCAATGCTGATGCATGACCACGAACTTCGGATCGATCCCGGCGGCGCCCGCTGCGATCGCACCGGAGCGCGTCGCGAACTGGTTGCCGGAATAGATGTGCAGGATGTCGCCCTTGAACTCCGCGGTGGCGTTCATCGGCTCCATCGGCGCGTGGATGTTGATGCTGGTGGTGTACTCCGCCTCCAGCACCTTCGCCGCCGAGCCGAGCGCGGCTGCGGGATCGCCGTCCTTGACGAAGAACTGGCCGGAATCGTCGAGACCCTGCAGCCGCTTGGCCTCGTCCAGCAGCGACTGGCTCGACAGTTTCGCGTTCGGACCGCCGTCATAGGCGATCTTCAGCGCTTGAGCCGCCTTCTTCGCGTTGGCATAGGTGTTGGCCACCGCGACCACCCAGCCGGACGTGGTCTGGGTCTTGTCGTCGAGGATGACGGCCTTGATGAAGCCCGGCACCTTCTTGGCGTCGGCGTCGTCGAGCGACTTCACCGTGGCGCCGAAGCGCACCGGCGGGGTCACCACCGCGCCGTAGGCCATACCCGGCAGCATCACGTCGATGCCGTACTTGGCCGTGCCGTTGGTCTTGGAGGGAATGTCGAGCTGCGGCACCGACACGCCGATCATGGTGTATTGATCCGGCGTCTTCAGCTTGATCGCCTTGAGCTCGTCCGGCGTGAAGGTCTTGGTTGCCTTGCCGCTCTTGACGACCTCGGCGAACGTCATCTGCTTCTTCGACTTCGGATGCGAGATCACGGAATCGCGCACGACCAGCTCGTCCTTGAAGAAGGGCGGCAGGCCCATGGCGGAAGCGGCCGCCTCGGTCAACGCCATGCGCCCCGCGGCTCCTGCGCGGCTCATCGCGTCGAAGTTCATCATGGTCGACCAGCTTCCGCCGGTGATCTGGGCGCCCAGCACGGGGTCGTTGAACTTCGGATCGTTGGAGGCGAGCTGAACCCGCATGTCGCTCCATTTGGCGCCGAGCTCCTCGCAGACGATCTGCGCCATGGTGGAGGCGATGTGCTGGCCCATGTCGGCCTTGCCGCAAGTCACGGTGACGAGACCATCGGGCGAGATCGCATACCAGACGCTCGGCTCGAAATTGGCCGGAGCGGCAGCGAGCGCTTCACCGACGCCGGGCACGCCGGCATAGCCGAGCACGAGGCCGGTCGCGGCGGTGCCGACCAGGAAGGAGCGGCGGCTGAGATCTGACGTCACGGGGGTGGCGTTCTTGACGTGCTGATTCATGTGGGCCTCCGCTCGTTGGAGGTGGCGGACGCGGTGCGCATTTCGCTTGCGGCCCGCATGATCGCCTTCTGGATCCGCGAGTAGGTCATGCAACGGCAGAGGTTGCCGTCCATGTGGGCCACGACTTCTTCCTTGGTCGGGTTCGGGTTCTTCGCCAGCAGCGAGGCCGCCTGCATGATCTGCCCGGACTGGCAGTAGCCGCATTGTGGCACCTGCTCGGCCACCCACGCCTTCTGCAAGGGATGATCGCCCTTGGCGGAAAGGCCTTCGATGGTGGTGATCTTCTTGCCGGCGACGTCGCCGACCATGGTCTGGCACGAGCGCACGGCTTCGCCGTTCACGTGCACGGTGCAGGCCCCGCACAGCCCGGCGCCGCAGCCGAATTTCGTGCCGGTCATTTGCAATTGTTCGCGGATGGCCCAGAGGAGCGGCGTGTCGTTCGCCGCATCCACGGACATACTCCGCCCGTTGATGGTGAGAGTTGGCATAGGCGTCTTCCCCTGCCGGTGCATGAAGCCGCTTACGGCGGCAACTTGATAGTGAACGCCCACCGGGCTGGCGCTCACCTTGGCCATAAGCATGATCGCGTTCATGCCGCCTTGCAAATGCAATTTGGAACTGATCGAAACTATCTCAGCATCTGCTTGTTGTGCGTTGCGACAACAACGTTGCCGTTAGCCACTGGACGCAACAATCGGCGCGCCGCGCATGCGTGCGGTCGCGTTGGCGGCGGTTTCTTCCGTGTAACCTGGCGGGCTAAGGTGCAGCGGCGTGGCGCGAACTTCCTTCTCCCCTTGTGGGAGAAGGTGGCATAGGCGGCCTTCGGCCGCCGTTCTTAAGAACGCCGAAGCGAAGCTTCGGCTATGGCGCCGGATTGAGGGGTATCTCTCCTGCGAACTCAGGCGAGAGTTTTGCGCGCGGAGAGATACCCCTCACCCGTCTCGCCGCTTAAAGCGGCGAGCCACCCTCTCCCACAAGGGGAGAGGGTGCTACGGAGTTCGCGGCGACAATAAAGATAAGAGGCGACAGACATGCCAAAAATCGACCGCGACGGCGTCGGCATCTACTACGAAGTCCACGGCGAAGGACCGCCGCTGCTGCTCACCCACGGCTATTCCTCGACCTCGGCGATGTGGCATGGCCAGGTCGAGGCGCTGGCGCGGGACCACAGGCTCGTGCTGTGGGACATGCGCGGGCACGGCCAGTCCGATTATCCGGAGGACCCGAAAGCCTATAGCGAAGCGCTCACGGTCGGCGACATGGCGGCGATCCTCGATGCGGTCGGGGCGACGCGCGCCATCATCGGCGGGCTGTCGCTCGGCGGCTACATGTCGCTCGCCTTCTATCGCGCTCATCCGGAACGCGCCCGCGCGCTGCTGATCATCGACACCGGCCCCGGCTTCAGGAAGGACGATGCGCGCGAGGCCTGGAATGCGCGGGCGCTCGCGACCGCCGACAAGCTCGACCAGGAAGGGCTGGCGATGCTGAAATCGGCGACCCGCGAGCGCGCCACCGCCAGCCATCGCAACGCCAGGGGGCTGGCGCTCGCCGCGCGCGGCATGCTGACCCAGCGCGATGCCAAGGTGATGGAGCTGTTGCCCGACATCAAGGTGCCGAGCCTGATCGTGGTCGGCGCCGACGACACGCCGTTCCTCGCGGCGTCCGACTACATGGCCACAAAGATCCCCGGCGCACAGAAGGTCGTGATCCCCGCGGCCGGACACGCCGTCAACATCGACCAGCCGCAGGCTTTTGTTGACGCCGTGGTGCCTTTCCTGAAGAACTTGCCGGCATAGGCAGGACGAGGGTCGATGATGTTGAAGCCGGCGATGTTGGCCGCGAGCGCAGTGGCGGCATGTCTCTCCGCGCCGGCCCAGGCCGATCCGTTCGGGGGCCTGCCGCGCTGGCCCTTCGTCGAAACCTTGTCGAACAACATTCCGCTCGCCTTCGGCATGGACGCCGGGCAGACCGCGCGCGCCCTGGGGCAGCCGCTGCAATATGTCCGCGGACGCCCGGGCAACGAGATCTATCTCGCCCTGCGAAATATCGGCGGCAGCGGACTGGTCCCGCATCGCCACCGCCTGTTCCTGCAATTCCGCCACGGACGGCTGGCGGGATGGAAGGAGGACTACGGCGAGAACTGGATGTGGGAGTGAGGGCAGCTCCTCCGCAGAGCGGCCGCTGCCTTGCCGGCGTGCGTTGAACTTGCCACGTCGTCATGGCCGGGCTTGTCCCGGCCATCCACGTTCTTCCGACGCGGAAGTGAGACGTGGATGCCCGGGACATAGGCGAGCGAAGCGACGCCGTCCTTCGGACGGCTATGCCCGGGCATGACGAGTGGAGAGAGCCGAATTCGTGATCAACGATGAACAGGAAGGACGACCCGCGTGGGACAGGACATCAGACTGACGGCTTCCGACAATTTCCAGTTCGGCGCTTATCGCGCCGATCCGCCCCAGGCGCCGAAGGGCGCCGTGGTCGTGATCCAGGAGATTTTTGGCGTCAACCACCACATCCGCAGGGTATGCGACCGCCTTGCCGGCGAGGGCTATGTCGCGATCGCGCCGTCGATCTTCGATCGCACCGCGCCCAACTTCCAGTCGGGCTACACCGCCGACGAGATCGCCGAGGCGCGCAAGTTCGTCGCCAATCCCGATTGGGCGGCGATGCTGCGCGACACCCAGGCGGCGATCGATGCAGTGAAGAGCGTCGGCCCGGTCGGCATCATCGGCTTCTGTCTCGGCGGCAGCATCGCCTTCGTCGCCGCAACACGGCTGTCGGGCCTGAAGGCCGCGATCGGCTATTACGGCGGCGCCGTCGTGCGCTTTGCCGACGAGACGCCGAAAGTGCCGACCCAGCTGCATTTCGGCGAGAAGGATGCCGGCATTCCCCTGACCGACGTCGAGACCGTCAAGGCGAAGCGGCCGGAGGTCGAGGTGTACATCTATCCGGGCGCGCAGCACGGCTTCCATTGCGACGAGCGGCCGAGCTACGACAAGGCCAGCGCCGACATCGCCTGGCCGCGCAGCCTGGAATTTTTGGCGACGCATTTGAAGTAGGCGGCGAGCTCTGTCCTCCGTGACGAGAAGAGAGAGCAGGAATCGGGTGGCTGCATCGCGGCGCGCGGCGCTAGAGCTGGGTCAACACCAACTCATGCCGGGAGATCGTCATGCAGCAGGCGAATACGAACATCGTCATCCGCAATCCTTTCGGCACCATGGACGTGCCGGATCCCGGCGATGCCGAAGTCATGCACTACGCCATCACCGCGACGCTGGCCGGCGATGCCGCCGACGGCAATGCGGCGCAATGGGCGTCCATTCGTCCAGCATCCGACCCGCTCGAAGGCGCCTGGGCAAGCCGCTGGAACGGCGGCGCCGATCCGACCATCGCCGGCGATACACCGGAGGCATGGAAGCAGGGCCGCGCGGAAGTTCGCGTCGCCGGGGACCGGGTTTACCTGAAGTTCGATTGGGACAGTGGCCGGCGGCATGGGCTGATCGATGCCGTGCGCGAGGGCGGCATTGGCCTGATCGGGAAGTACATCAACCTGACCAACCCTGTGATCGTGCGTCCCTGGGTCGGGCTCGTGGTCGATGCCTCGCGCATCGACGGTTGCTTTCCGAACGGACGGCTGGATTTCAGAAGGTGAGCTAGAACCAGCGCTCGCCGACGAACACGGTGTCGCCCGGCGCCAGCGGGGTGCCGAGCGGGACGATGGCGCGCATGGCGCCGCCGGCTTCGGTGTGCGTGACGGTGACGACGTCGCGCTTGGCGCGCGGCGAGAAGCCGCCGGCAATCGCGACCGCGCTCTCCACAGTCATGTTCGGCACATAGGGATACTGGCCGGGCGCGGCCACTTCGCCGAGAATGAAGAACGGGCGATAGGCTTCGATCTCCACGGCGACCGATGGCTCGCGGATGTAGCCGTTGCGCAGGCGCGCGGCGATGTCGCCGGCGAGGCCCGCGGTGCTGCGGCCGCGCGCGGGCACCGCGCCGATCAGCGGCATGGTGATCGCGCCGCCGGCATCGATCGCGTAGCTGTTGGTGAGACCTTCCTGGCCGTAGACCACGACGCGGAGCTTGTCGCCGGCATCGAGATGGTAGGAGGCGTCGTTGCGGACCGGCGCGGCTGCCGGCCTCGGCGCCGCATAGGCGTCCCGCACCGACGCAGGCGCGGGTGCCGGCGCCGCGGCAAAGGAATTCGTCAGCGCGCTGATGGCGCCGCCGCTGTCGGCAACGACGACCGGACGCGGTGCGCTATAGGGCGTCCCATAGGCCATGGCGTCGAGATCGGGCCGCGGCTGCACCATCGCGACGGGGCCCGTGGTCTGCACGCAGCCGCCAAGCGCAAGCGCGGCGGACGCTGCCAGTACCGACCATCGAAACGCGCGTGCAACCCGCACCGGAGCCATCCCTCGAAAAACGAGACAGCTCCAGTCTTGCACCCGGTATGGTTAATAAAGCGTTTTGATGGGTTCAATCGTGACGATGGGGACGCAGTGGCAACCACACACACAGCGTCATGGCCGGGCTTGTCCCGGCCATCCACGACCTTTCACACGTGACGAAGAACGTGGATGCCCGGGACAAGCCCGGGCATGACGAGTGGATAGACCTACGCGCCGACGCCCACCCCGATCGGGCAGGACACGCCGGTGCCGCCGAGGCCGCAATAGCCGGCGGGATTCTTCGCCAGATATTGCTGATGGTAGTCCTCGGCGAAATAGAACTCGCCGGCCGGCGCGATCTCGGTGGTGATGGCACCGAGGCCCTTTGCGGCGAGCGCCTTCTGGTACATCGCCCTGGAGTCCTCGGCCGCTTTCTTCTGCGCGTCCGAGTAGGTGTAGATCGCGCTTCGATACTGCGTGCCGACGTCGTTGCCCTGGCGCATGCCCTGTGTCGGGTTGTGGCTCTCCCAGAACGTCTTCAGGAGCTTCTCATACGAGACCTTCTTCGGATCGAACACGACCAGCACCACTTCGGTATGGCCGGTGCGTCCCGAGCAGGTCTCTTCATAGGTCGGGTTCGGCGTATGACCGCCGGCATAGCCGACGGCGGTGACGTGGACGCCGTCGCCGAGCTCCCAGAACTTGCGCTCGGCGCCCCAGAAGCAGCCGAGCCCGAACACGGCCTGCTCGAGGCCGGCGGGATAAGGCGGCTTCAGCGCCGCGCCGTTGACGAAATGGGTTTTGGCGGTGGGAATGGCCTGCGCACGGCCGGGCAGCGCTTCCGTTGCGCTCGGCAATGCGGTGGACTTGCGCATGAACAGCATGGACGGATCTCCGCAGGACGAGCTGTTCGTCGCCTGAGCCAGGCGCTCAGGCGGCGTGCTCGCGATCAGGTGGGAATATAGGCATATACGCGCGCAAGGGCAGCCCCGTTACGCGGCCCTCAATCCCGGCGGGAATTGAAGATCAATCCCGGGAATAGCCGATCAGCGGTTTCCGCGGGCGGAACAGCAGCATCAGCACGATGCCCAGGATGCCGAGCACGGCGAAAACCGGCTGGTCCAGCACCAGGCGGATCACCGAGGTCCAGAGCCAGGGCGCCTTGGCCTCGACAAAGGTCCGGAACGCAGTCTGGCTGGACTGGTGGATGTCGTTCCAGAACTGGCCGAACCGGGTGAAGCGCAGGGTCTGGTCGGCCACCCATTTGGCGCCGTCATAGACCATGAAGATGAACCCGCCGGCGAGCAGCAACAGCCCAATCAGTCGGAAAAAGCCGCGGATCATGCATCACCTTCCATGGCCGCCCGGTCCGGGGGCTTTACCGAAATCGCCGCCAGCCAATAGCGGGGCGGCGGCAGAAATTCAACCTCATCAGGACGTTAGGGAGGGACCCGGGCCGCGCCGCCGCTGTTTTCCGGGCCCGGAAAGCGTTGACGGTGCCGCAGACCCCCTCTATAAGGGCGCCAACTGGCGGCGGGCGCAATCCCGCCGCCGCTGTTCTTTGAGCAGTTGCGGGTGCCTTTAGCTTATAGCTTTCTGGCGCTTCAGAGGCAGCCGCGAGGCTGCTGCTCATGTTTAGGGAACAGCCCAGCAACCGAACACCCTAAATCCGAAGCGTCGATTCCGCGGTCAAGCAAGCCGGCGCTACCCGACCAAGACGCGACCGGTACCCGCAAAGGATATTGAGACCATGGCCAATACCACCTCCGCCAAGAAAGCGACGCGCAAGATCGCCCGCCGCACCGCCGTCAACAAGTCGCGCCGCACCCAGATGCGTGGCGCCGTACGCACTGTCGAGGAAGCGATCAAGACCGGCGACCGCGCCGCCGCCGTGAAGGCGCTGGCGAGTGCCGAGCCCGCCCTGATGAAAGCCGCCCAGCGCAACATCATTCATAAGAACAATGCGAGCCGCAAAGTTTCCCGGCTCACCGCGCAGATCGCCAAGCTCGCCAAGTAAGAAATCAAGTAAGCGTTCAAGCAAGCGATCGCGCAAGCCGGTCGAGTTTCTCGACGGGTTGCATAAATTGAACTTCGCCTTCGTCATTCAGCCCGGCTTCGCAGCCGGGCTTTTTGTTGTCTGCTATAATTCACGCTCGCAGTCGTTGGGCAACCAATCCTTCAATGAATGAGCGACCGTCGTCTCCGTTGTGCTACGTACCGTATTTTTACTTGGCGCTTATTCTGCAACAGCAGAAACTGTGCGGTGCGGAAAACCCTTGTGGCATAGGCTTAAGTTGAATCCACTCGCGTCAAAGTTTTACACACCGTAGATTCACCGGAACACGTTTTCAGGCGGAGTTACCCTCCGAAACAAGACTCAAAAAGCAGTGACTCAATAATCACTTATCGACATAGCAGGGACAAGCGTTTGGAAAATTCGTCCGCACGGCGCGCGCGTGACGCTTTTGTAAAAATTTTTTGGCGACCGCTCGGAATTGTCACATGACGTTCCGCATCTTCGATTCTGTGCACGAATCCAAAAACTTGCTCGCGAGCCTGTGAACAACCCACGCGCGGCATTAACGCTGGTCAAGTTTTTAGATGCCTCAACTGTGAATCAATTCGATTGCGAGTCTTTTGGCTTAGTGTATTCCTTAAGTCGTTCGCGGCGCCCACGATCTCGAGACCAGCGCGGTATCGGAAACGGGGCGGGCGTGCAGATCGGCGGCGGTGTGCACGCAGGCGACGCTTCAACAAGCGATTGTCGGATGAAAGCCCATAGCAATATGGGAACGGTAGGTCTTTGCCTGAACGTCTCCAAGCGGGTTGTTCGCATCCCGCTCGCGCCCCAGGCGCACACGAGAGACGTCGTGAAGCTGCCCCGGCAAGCGAGTGGCGAAGCCGAGCGGACGATGAGTACAGGAGGGCTGGGCATTCGCGACTGGAGCGTTTCAGGAGCGGCTGTCTTTCAGACATGCAGGACCTTGCCGCGAGCAATCACGGCAAGACGGGGAGGTATCATGTCCTACGGATCTAGAGCGGTATTGACGCAAGTTTCTTCATTCAACGATGCCGTTTCCAATCCGTCCTGCGACCAGCCTCCGGCCTGTGAGGGCGCGCTGAGTACGCGCTGACCTCGCGAAATCACCATCTCCGACATCGCTGTTCCGGCCCCACGGCGTTCGCGCCGAACGGCGGAGCCATGCCCGAAGATGGAATTCGCTTGAGGTCGCGCCGTTTCAGGGATTCGACGGAACCCTGCGAGGCGCTCGCGATTCAACCTAATCTATCGAGAGAAGTTTATAGTGATGACGACATCGGAACAGGATCGCTGGTCGCGCGTGAAGGGTCGGCTGCGGTCGACCGTCGGTGAAGACGTCTATACGAGCTGGTTTGCGCGCATGGATCTGGAGGGCGTGCAGGACGAAAGCGTGCGGCTCTCGGTCCCCACTCGCTTCCTGAAGAGCTGGATCCAGGCCCATTATGCCGAGCGCGTGCTGTCGTGCTGGCAGGCCGAGATGCCCGAAGTGCATCGCATCGATCTCACCGTCCGCACCGCGGTGCGCCCGGTCGCGCCGCCGAAGGAAGCGCCCGCCCCGGTCGAGGTGCGCCGTGCGCCCGCGCCCGAGCTGCGCTCGACCGCGACCGCGCCCGTCTCCGCCAGCCATGACGCGCTCGGCGGCTCGCCGCTCGATCCGCGCCTGACCTTTGCGAGCTTCGTCGTCGGCCGTTCCAACACGCTGGCCCACGCGGCCGCGCGCCAGGTCGCCGAAGGTCGCCGCGGCGATCCCGTGATGTTCAACCCGCTCTACATTCACGCCGGCGTCGGCCTCGGCAAGACGCATCTGTTGCAGGCGGTGACCTGGGCCGGCAACTCGGGCAACGAGCGCAAGGTGCTGTATCTCACCGCGGAAAAATTCATGTACGGCTTCGTCGCCGCGCTGAAGACGCAGACGGCGCTGGCCTTCAAGGAAGCGCTGCGTGGCATCGACGTGCTGGTGATCGACGATCTGCAGTTCCTGCAGGGCAAGTCGACCCAGGCGGAGTTCTGCCACACGCTGAACGCGCTGATCGACGCCGGCCGCCAGGTCGTGATCGCGGCCGACCGTCCGCCGTCCGATCTCGAAAGCCTCGACGACCGCGTGCGTTCGCGGCTCGCCGGCGGCCTCGTGGTCGAGATGGGCTCGCTCGGCGAGGAGCTGCGGCTCGGCATCCTCAAGTCGCGCGTCGCCGCCGCCCGCGCCCATCACGCCACATTCGACGTGCCGGAGGAGGTCTTGACCTATCTGGCGCGCGCCATCACCCATAACGGCCGCGACCTCGAAGGCGCGATCAACCGGCTGCTGGCGCATTCCAAGCTCAACAACCAGCCGGTGACGCTGGAGATGGCCGAGCGCGAGGTTCGCGACCTGATCCGTCCCTCGGAACCGAAGCGGATCAAGATCGAGGACATCCAGCGCGTGGTGGCGCGGCAGTATAATGTCAGCCGCTCCGACCTGCTGTCGTCGCGCCGGACGGCCAACGTGGTCCGTCCGCGCCAGGTGGCGATGTATCTCGCCAAGACGCTGACCCTGCGCTCGCTGCCCGAGATCGGCCGCCGCTTCGGCGGACGCGACCACACCACGGTGCTGCATGCCGTGCGCAAGATCGAGGCCCTGGTCAACAAGGACACCGCGCTGTCGGAGGAAGTCGAATCGCTGAAGCGCCAGCTTCAGGAATAAACGCCTATTCCTTCACCTCTCCCCGCTTGCGGGGAGAGGTCGAATTCGATCGCAGATCGAATTCGGGTGAGGGGGTACAGCTCCATCGGCAGGCTCACCCGTGGAGAGAAGCCCCTCACCCCAACCCTCTCCCCGTAAGAACGGGGCGAGGGAGCAGACCTGTGCCTGGGCGGCGGTCGCGTTTTGCCGGTAAATCGTGGGGAACTGGCCCGCAATCCCTTGAATCCGGGGGCCATCCGCGCCACCTTGCGCGACCCCGATGGCTTTGGTCATATCGGCTGGATGATCCGGCCTGTCGGGTCATCGGTGCCGTGGCGCGGGCCGCCCGGCTTTTCCATCGCAGTCATCTTGGGGATCGGGCGGGTAGTGCAATGAAGGTTACGGTCGAACGCGCGCAACTCTTGAAGTCGCTTGGCCACGTCCACCGCGTGGTCGAGCGGCGCAACACGATCCCGATCCTCGGCAACGTGCTGGTCCGCGCCGAGAACGCCAGGCTGTCGCTGAAGGCGACCGACCTCGACCTCGAGGTCACCGAGTCGCTGCCGGCGGAGACCGCGACCGCGGGATCGACCACCGTGCCGGCGCACATGTTCTACGACATCGTGCGCAAGCTGCCGGACGGCTCGCAGATCGTGCTGGAGGCCGACGGCGACCGCGCGGTGCTCGCGATCCGCGCCGGCCGCTCGCGCTTCACGCTGCAGACCCTCCCCGAGAACGACTTCCCGGATCTTGCCGCCGGCGACATGTCGCATTCCTTCTCGCTCGCCGCCAAGGACGTCAAGCGACTGATCGACCGCACCCAGTTCGCGATCTCGACGGAAGAGACGCGCTATTATCTCAACGGCATCTACCTGCACGCCGCCGGCACGGCCAAGGCCGCGACCCTGCGCGGGGTCGCCACCGACGGCCACCGCCTCGCCCAGCTCGATCTCGTGCAGCCGAAGGGCGCCGAGGGCATGCCCGGCGTGATCGTGCCGCGCAAGACCGTGGGCGAGGTGCAGCGCCTGATCGAGGACAACGACGCCGAGGTCACCATCGAGCTGTCGCAGGCCAAGATCCGCTTCACACTCGGCGACGTCGTGCTGACCTCTAAGCTGATCGACGGCACCTTCCCCGACTACGGCCGCGTCATCCCGCAGAACAACGACAAGGAGCTCGTGGTCGACAAGAAGGATTTCGAGAACGCAGTCGACCGCGTCTCGACCATCTCCAGCGAACGCGGCCGCGCCGTCAAGCTGTCGCTGTCGGCGGGCCGCCTGGTGCTGTCGGTGACCAATCCGGATTCCGGCAGCGCGACCGAGGAGCTCGAGGTCGAATACGCCTCCGACGCCCTCGATATCGGCTTCAACTCGCGCTATCTGCTCGACATCGCCGCCCAGATCGAGGGCGAGGTCGCAACGCTCCGGCTCGCCGACCCCGGCTCCCCGACCCTGGTGCAGGACCGCGACGACAAGAGCGCGCTGTACGTGCTGATGCCGATGCGGGTGTGAGGATATTCCCCCTCTTGTCATGGCCGGGCTTGACCCGGCCATCCATCGAACAAGATGACCTATTGGGTGTACATTCTCGCCAGCAAGCCGGGTGGAACACTCTACATCGGTGTCACGAACAATCTGGTCCGGCGCGTTTACGAACATCGCGAGGGCCTGGCAGACGGCTTCACCAAACGTTACGGCGTGAAGACCCTGGTTTATTTCGAGGCGCACGACACGATTGCGGCTGCCCTACAGCGCGAAAAGAACATGAAACACTGGTCGCGCGAGTGGAAAATCGATCTGATCGTGAAGAGCAATCCTGCGTGGCAAGACCTATATGATGAAATTGCCCGCTGACGCGGGTGATGGATTGCCGGGTCAAGCCCGGCAATGACAAGGCACCATGACCCCCTCCCGCATCCATCGCCTGACGCTGACGCATTTTCGCAATTACCGGGTGGCGGGGCTCGAGACGGCGGCTGACATGGTGGCGCTGGTCGGGCCGAACGGGGCGGGCAAGACCAATTGCATCGAGGCGATCTCGTTCCTGTCGCCGGGACGGGGCCTGCGGCGCGCCACGCTGGAGGACGTCGCCGACAACCAGGGCGACGGCTCCTGGGCCGTGTCGGCGCAGGTCGAAGGCGCGCTGGGGCTGGCCACGCTCGGCACCGGCATCGAGCCGCCGCGCGCGGATAGCCCGATCAGCCGGCGCTGCCGCATCGACCGCGAGCCCGTCACCTCGGCCGCCGCCTTCGGCGACCACATCCGCATGGTGTGGCTGACGCCGGCGATGGACGGGCTGTTCATGGGCGCAGCCTCGGAACGGCGGCGCTTCTTCGATCGCCTCGTGCTCGCCATCGACAGCGAGCATTCCAGCCGCATCAACGCGCTGGAACGCTCGCTGCGCTCGCGCAACCGCCTGCTCGAGACGCGCAACTATGACGACCATTGGTGTGATGCGATCGAGCGCGAGACCGCCGAGCTCGCGGTCGCGGTCGCCGCGACGCGCGGCCAGACCGCGGCGCGGCTGACCGGCATGCTCAACGCCCGCGCGCAAGCGTCCGCGTTTCCATCGGCTCAAATCGCGCTCGACGGCTGGATGGAGAACGCACTGCTCAAGGAGACTGCAACCTCGGTCGAGGACCGCTACCGCCAGATCCTGCGCGACAACCGCCCGCGCGACGCCATCGCCGGCCGCACCACCGACGGCCCGCATCTCACCGACCTGCAGGTGATCTACGCGCCCAAGGGCATGCCGGCGCGCGACGCCTCGACCGGCGAGCAGAAGGCGCTCCTGATCGGCCTCGTGCTCGCGCATGCGAGCCTGGTCGCCGAGATGACCGGCATCGTGCCGCTGCTGCTGCTCGACGAGGTCGTCGCCCATCTTGATCCGAACCGCCGCACGGCGCTGTTCGAGGAGCTGCGCAAGCTCGGCGCGCAGGTGTGGCTGACCGGCGCCGACCCGGCCGCCTTCGCCGAGATCGGCGCGGAAGGCGAAGTCTTCGACGTCGAGAGCGGACAGGTCTCCGCCCGGCGCTAAATCTCCCGTTGAACCCGGGCGCTTCCCTTCGCGACTAGCTTCTGTCGCAGCGGCGATGATGGCGCCAGCTTTGGCCAACCGCGAAAATTCCTGGAGACGCGAAAATGCGGACGGCAAGAACCGGGACGCTGGTCCCGGCACAATGGCTGGCGATTGCCTGCGGCCTCATGTTTCTCGCGACCTGCATGCTCGCGGCAAGCATGAGCGTCTGGGTGCCGCCTCTGTCGTCGCTGCTCTCCCCGGCGCTCACGCCCGATCCGGATACCAAGCTGCCCGCGCCGACGCGTTTCAGCTACAGAAACACGCACACCACCGTGGTGCTCGGCAACGAAACCCCGCTCCGCACCCGGCTCGACACCACCGTGCCCGCGACGCTCGGTAACGTGCTCGCCTTCTACCGCACCGAGCTCGGGAAGGCCGGATGGCGGGAAAAGCCGGATGGCGCACTGGTCAGCGCCGATCACGTGCGGATCGCCTTCGCCTCGCCGCTCGGGCCGGGCATGCTGGAGCTCGGCCGCAAGGACGGCAGCACCGTGGTCAATCTCGTGCAGAAGAACGAATCGGTCGCGACCAACGCGAACGTCATGCCCGAGCCCGGCCAGGCGATGCTGGTGTTCTCCAATATCAGCGAGACCGACGCCACGCTCGAGATCAACGGCCGGACCGTCACGCGCGCCGCTGGCGCCCGCGCCCTGGCGCTGGATCTGCGGCCCGGCACATATTCCTACGAGGTCGGCGTGCCCGGCCATCCGGCCACCACCAGCGTCCTCGACCTCGCCGCCGGCGATTCCTGGGAGCTCACGGTCGGGCGCGACGGCGAGGCCTGGACGCCGCTCCAGCTCTATTGAACCTGCCCGGTTGCTGCCGCGACTTCTGCTGTGAGGCCGCGCCGACGGTTGTCGCAGCCGGCAATTGCGCGAGGAATGACCCGCGCGAAATCCAGGAGTCGTGATGATGTCGATGATCCCGCGCGGGACGCAAGTCCCGGCACGGCTGCTTGCGTGCGGCCTTGTCCTGATGGCGAGCTGCTCGATCGCGGCGGCCGCTGACGGCGGCATCGTCGACGTCTATGCGCTGCCGAAGCTCGACGGCATGGTCGAAGACATGTCGCGCCCCAATAGCGACCGCGTCGAATATCGCATGCCGACGCCGGAGGCGGTGACGGCGCCGGCGGTGAAAAAGCTCCTCGGCGCCGACGGCTGGGTGGCCTATGTGCGGCCGCTTGAGGAGAAGAGCACCACCCTGAATTTCAAGAAGGGGCGGCAGGGCCTCTCCGTTCACTTCACGCAGGCCCTCGGCCGGCCGGATCAGTCCGTCGTCTACTACTCAAGCGACCGGATCTACGGGAACGTGCCGTTCCCTGACGGCGCGAGCGACATCATGTTCGATGGCACGCGGCCCTATCTCGGCTGCATTGCGGCGAGCGCGCTCGATGCGACGTCGGATTTCTATGCCAGAGAGATGGTCGCGATCGGCTGGCAAAAACTCTCGCCGGAGACCGCCGCGCGCTGGACGACAAGCCTGGATGAGACCGTTCCCAACGGTTTTCGCGCGTTCTACGCGCATGCCGACAGCAGGGAAGCCGGCTTCTACCAGCAGAAACCGGTGATGCTGACGCTGACGCGCCGCGACGATGGCCGCACCAACGTGGACATCCGCGTCGCGCCGTTCGCATTACCCGGCGAGCTCAAGGCCGATAGCGATCTTGCCGGCCTGCCGCGGCCGAACCCGACCAAATGGGCCAGAGGCCTCGGCAGCGCAAGCTCCAACAAGCGCGAGATGTCGGCCGCCGTGATGGCCGAGCTGCCCCCCGTGCTCACCTTCTATCATCGCGAGCTTGCCGCGCGTGGCTGGCAGGAGGATGGCAACGCACCGCTCGCACCCGGCGACGAAGTGGCGATCAAGGTTTCCAACGGCGAGGAGACCGGCGTGCTGCGGATCGGCCGCAAATACGATTTCACCATGATCAGCATGATCGTGCAGGTGAAGGAGGCCGCGCTCGCTGCCCGCGCCAGGGCGAAGAAGGAAGCCGACGAAAAGTTCTTCAGGGATGCGGAAGCCGCAGCCAGGCAGGTCATCGCCGCCGATGAAGCGCGGCGCAAGGTGCAGGCGGCTGCCCTGTCCGATGCACCGCTGAACGCGCTCGCCGACAGCAAGACGCCGGTGCCGCTGCCCGAGACCGCCGAGGGCGTGAAATTCGAGGGCGGTGACGGCCGGCTCGAATTTTCCTCCGGTTCGAGTGTGAAGGCGCTCGGCAGCTTCTACCGCGCATCGCTGAAAAGCGCCGGCTGGAAGGAGCAACCGTCCGTCATCAACCAGCCCAGCATGGCGGTGCTGGAATTCTCCAGAAGCGGCAAGTCGATCTCGATGACCGTGATGCAGATGGGCGCGAAGGTGAATGTCAGCGCCACCGGCTCCGGCCTGGTCGTGGCCACGGCAAAGCCGGTCGAGACGAAATCGGCGCAGGCCAAATCGGCGGAACCTGCGCCGGCGCAGGCGAAGCTGGCCGAGCCGCTCAAGCCCGATCCCGATGCCGCCCTGCCCGTTCCGACGCAGCGTAGCTCCAGCGGGGTCAGCTCGACGAAGCTCCCCGGCAGCAACCAGTCGTTCCGCAAGGAGCTCGAAGCAAGCATTCCCGCCGACCTCCAGGATGTGCTCGCCTTCTATCGTACGGAGCTGACCAAGCTTGGCTGGCAGGAGAAGACCGAAGGCGCGACGGTGACCGCGGAGCGGGCGGAACTCACGTTCACCTCGCCGGACGGACCGGCCGCGCTCAAGCTCGGCCGCGCCAGGGGCGAGACCAGTGTCAGCCTCGTGCAGCGAAATCCGCAAGCCGCGATCAAGGCCGACATCATGCCCAGGGCGGGACAGGCCCGGCTGATGCTGGGCAATATGGGACCGAAGGACGCCTCGCTCACGATCAACAATCAGACCGTGAAGATCGCGGCCGGCGCCGGCGGCCCGCAATCGCCGAAAGGCCCGATGCTCGACCTGCCGCCCGGCAAGTACACGTACGCGCTGCGCATGCCCGGACAGCCCGCCCGCACCGACACCCTGACCGTGGCCGCCGGCGACGCCTGGGGCCTTCTGGTGGGCCCGGGCGGCGACGTGCTGCCGCTGCAGATGTATTGAGGTCGCGCTGCCAGCTTCGATGCATCGTCATGGCCGGGCTTGTCCCGGCCATCCACGTCTTTGCCGCCCGCTCCGAAGAACGTGGATGCCCGGGACAAGCCCGGGCATGACGGACATTTGGAGCATCCCGGAACACCTCTCCCCGACCCGCAAAAACCACGGCTTTCGAGGGTCCAAAACAGCCCCTCGAATCGCACTTTTTTCGATGCCCGGAATCGGCCTTCGGAAGCCTTGAAAGCCAGCCGAAAAACCCTATCTGCTCAAAGACTTGGCAGAGGAGACTTTGCGCTAGGCGCACGCCCTCTTTCATGGCACAAATAGCCCCGCAAATCAGCGCCTTTTGCGCCGCTGATTCGGGCGACATCTCGAAGGCCTCTCATGACAGAACCTGCTCGGCAGCAAGCTGCCGAAAACGAGCCCTCCACCGCGAGCGAATACGGCGCGGAGTCGATCCGCGTGCTCAAGGGCCTCGATGCCGTCCGCAAGCGCCCGGGCATGTATATCGGCGACACCGACGACGGCTCGGGCCTGCACCACATGGTCTACGAGGTCGTCGACAATGCCATCGACGAGGCGCTGGCGGGCCACGCCTCGCGCGTCGACGTCGTGCTCAACGCCGACAATTCCGTCACCGTGCGCGACGACGGCCGCGGCATTCCCGTCGACATCCACAAGGGCGAAGGCATCTCGGCGGCCGAGGTCATCATGACCCAGCTCCACGCCGGCGGAAAATTCGACCAGAACTCCTACAAGGTCTCGGGCGGCCTGCACGGCGTCGGCGTCTCCGTCGTAAACGCGCTGTCCAGCAAGCTCGGCCTGCGCATCTGGCGCGACGACAAGGAGCACTACATCGAGTTCGCCCATGGCGATGCGGTCGCACCGCTGAAGGAGGTCGGCGAGGCGCCGGGCCGCCGCGGCACCGAGGTGACGTTCCTCGCCTCGACCGAGACCTTCAAGAACATCGAATATGATTTCGCCACGCTCGAGCACCGGCTGCGCGAGCTCGCCTTCCTCAATTCCGGCGTCAACATCGCGCTCTCGGACATGCGTCACGCGGTCGAGAAGCGCGAGGAGATGCACTATTCCGGCGGCGTCGAGGAATTCGTCAAATATCTCGACCGCAACAAGAAGGCGCTGGTGCCCACCCCGATCATGGTGCGCGCGGAAGCCAACGGCATCGGCGTCGAGGCGGCGCTGTGGTGGAACGACAGCTACCACGAGAACGTGCTCTGCTTCACCAACAACATCCCGCAGCGTGACGGCGGCACTCATCTGGCCGGCTTCCGCGGCGCGCTGACGCGCCAGGTCAACGGCTATGCCGAGGCCAACGCGAAGAAGGAAAAGATTGCGCTGACCGGCGACGACTGCCGCGAAGGCCTCACCGCCGTACTGTCGGTGAAGGTGCCCGATCCGAAGTTTTCGTCGCAGACCAAGGACAAGCTGGTGTCCTCGGAGGTGCGTCCCGTGGTCGAGAACGTCCTCAACGAGGCGCTGCAGGCCTGGTTCGAGGAGCACCCCACCGAAGCCAAGATGATCGTCGGCAAGGTGATCCAGGCCGCCGCCGCGCGCGAGGCCGCGCGCAAGGCGCGCGAGCTGACGCGCAAGAGCCCGCTCTCGGTCTCCTCGCTGCCCGGCAAGCTTGCCGACTGCCAGGAGAAGGATCCGGCCAAGTCCGAGCTGTTCATCGTCGAGGGCGACTCGGCAGGCGGCAGCGCCAAGCAGGGCCGCAACCGCGAATTCCAGGCCGTCTTGCCGCTGCGCGGCAAGATCCTCAACGTGGAGCGTGTCCGCCCCGACAAGATGCTGGGAAGCGAGCAGATCGGCACGCTGATCACCGCGCTCGGAACCAGCATCGGCGACGAGTTCTCGATCGAGAAGCTGCGCTATCACAAGATCATCGTGATGACCGACGCCGACGTCGACGGCGCCCACATCCGCACGCTGCTCTTGACCTTCTTCTACCGGCAGATGCGCGACATCATCGACGGCGGCTATCTCTACATCGCCCAGCCGCCGCTCTATAAGGTTTCTCGCGGCAAGTCCGAGCAGTACCTGAAGGACGAGCGGGCGCTGGAGGACTATCTGATCGACGCCGGCCTCGACGACTGCGTCTACATTCCCGGCACCGGCGGCGACCGCACCGGGCGCGACCTGCGCGCGCTGGTGGACGACGCGCGCGTCGTCCGCAGCATCCTGCGCAATCTGCACAGCCGCTACAACCGCAAGGTCGTCGAGCAGGCCGCCATCACCGGCGTGCTGAACAAATCGATCTACGGCAACCCCGAGAACGCCGCGGCGGCCGCCCAATACATCGCGAGCCGGCTGGACAACCAGGCCGAGGAGGTCGAGCGCGGCTGGATCGGGCAGTTCGTCGAGGGCCAGGGTTTCCTGTTCGAGCGCACCGTGCGCGGCGTCAAGGAAGCGGCCATGATCGACGACGCGCTGCTTGGCTCGGCGGAGGCCCGCAAGCTTGACGAGTACACGACGAGGCTTCAGGACGTCTACGCCCGCGCCGGCAAGCTGCGGCGCAAGGACAGCGAGCACGTGGTCCACGGCCCGGTCGACCTGTTCGAGGCGGTGACCGAGGCGGGGCGCAAGGGCATCACGCTGCAGCGCTACAAAGGCCTCGGCGAGATGAACCCGGAGCAGCTCTGGGAGACCACGCTCGACACCGACGTGCGCTCGCTGCTGCAGGTGAAGGTCAAGGAGGTCGACGAGGCCGACGACATCTTCACCAAGCTGATGGGCGACGTGGTCGAGCCGCGCCGCGACTTCATCCAGGAACACTCCCTGAGCGCGACGATCGATATTTGAGGCGGGCTGCTTCCGCGGCGTCATGGCCGGGCTTGTCCCGGCCATCCACGACTTGCCCCGCGGAACGAAGAACGTGGATGCCCGGGACAAGCCCGGGCATGACGGCTGGGTTAGCCCGAACCGCCCCTGAACCTCCCCACCCGTCATCGCGACGAAGTGGCATGACAGGCCAGTTCCGGCCGGGAAACGCCACGCCATGACCGCCACAGCGACCCGTTCTCTTCCCTCCCGCCGTCTCGGCGTGATCGGCAGCATCGTCGGCCTGCTGGCGCTGATCGCTTCCGTGCTGCCGCACTGGGTCGTGCCGGTGATCTATCCGCCGCCGCCGGCCGACAAGGTCATCGTCGACACCGGACACCGCCTCAAGGACCGCCTGGTCGCGCGCGTCAAGGGCGTCGAATATCAGGCGCCGCCGCGGGAGAAATCGACCGGAAGCCAGCTCCGGGATGCATCCTCGATCGGCGCGATCTCGCTCGGCCTGCTTGCCATCGCGCTTTCGGTCTTCGCGCTGGTGTTTCGCGAGGAGCGGATGCTGGCTGGCGTCGCGGCCGCGCTCGGAACCGGCGCCATCGCCATCGAGATCTCCTTCCTGGCCATGGGCGTCCTGGTTTTCGCCGTGATCCTTTATGTTGTGGCGAATATCATCGGCCTGTTCTAAACGCCGTCCTGCGGGGCCTCTCCGGGGCCGGTGAGCGGCCCCTCGGCCGACATCTGCAGAATTGCTACCCTGCTCAAATCTCGGTAGTTTCCGCCCCGCGAAACCGCCCGCCCCAAGCAACAGGACGAACCCCTTTGGCGCCCATCCAGTACATCGTCGAGGGCGGTCACCGGCTCTCGGGCTCGATCGAGCCGTCCGGCAACAAGAATGCGGCGCTGCCGATCATCGCCGCCGCACTGCTGACCGAGCACCCGGTGACGCTTCAGAACGTGCCGCGGATCCGCGACACCGAGACGCTGGTCGAGCTGATCCGCTCGGTCGGCGCATCGGCCGACTGGAACGGGCGCAACACGCTTCATATCCACGCCAAGAGCATCCGCGCCGCCGATCTCGACCCCGAGCTTTGCGTCCGCATCCGGGCCTCGATCCTGCTTGCCGGCCCGCTGCTCGCCCGCTGCGGCGAGGTGATGCTGCCGCCGCCCGGCGGCGACGTCATCGGCCGCCGCCGGCTCGACACCCACGTGCTGGCGCTGGAGCAGCTCGGGGCCAAGGTCACCGCGACCGACCGGCTCGAATTCCGCGCGGCAAGGCTCACGGGAGCGGACGTGTTCCTGGACGAGCCGAGCGTCACCGCGACCGAGAACGCGCTGGTGGCGGCGGTCGCCGCCGATGGCGTCACTTACTTGCGCAACGCGGCGTCCGAGCCGCATGTGCAGGACCTCGCCAATTTCCTGGTCGCGCTCGGCGCGAAGATCGAGGGCATCGGCACCAACACCATGGTCATCCATGGCCCGGCGACGCTGGGGGAAACGACCTATTCCATCCAGCCCGACCACATCGAGGTCGGCTCGCTGATCGGGCTTGCCGCGGTGACGCGCTCGCCCTTACGCATCGTGCGCGCCGGCGTCGAGCATCTGCGCTCGATCCGCATGGGGTTCGAGCGGCTCGGCATCGTCTGCCGCGTCGAGGGCGACGACCTCATCGTGCCGTCCAACCAGACGCTGAAGATCCAGGACGATTTCGGCGGCCATGTGCCGAAGCTGGAGGACCAGCCCTGGCCGGCCTTCCCGGCTGACGTGATGTCGATCGCGATCGTCACCGCCACGCAATGCGAGGGCGTGATCCTGATGTTCGAGAAGATGTTCGAATCGCGAATGTTCTTCGTCGACAAGCTGATCGCGATGGGCGCGCGTATCGTTCTCTGCGACCCGCATCGCGCCATCATTGCCGGTCCCAGCCGGCTGCACGGCGCAGTGCTGACCTCGCCCGACATCCGCGCCGGCATGGCGATGCTGCTCGCCGCCGTTTGCGCCGAGGGCACCTCCACGATCAACAATGCCGACCAGATCGAGCGCGGCTACGAGCGCATCGACGAGCGGCTGAACGCGCTCGGCGCCAAGATCAGGCGCGTTCCGGCGCGAGCCTGAAGCGCAACCAGCTATTTTGGCGGATGGGTATCGAGAGCCGTCTTGCAGGCCGCCGACAACCCGCCATAGTTGTCGCTGAGGCATTTGCGGACGCGACCGCCCCCGGGCATCGTTCCGGCGCAAAGCCGCGAATAGTCCGCCTTGCAGGCCTGCCTCGCTTCGCCGCGCGCGTCCTCGGCGGAGGCCCTGGACAGGAATAGCCCGAGAGCCGCGATCAGACTCGCGGCGGCAAGCACTGCCTGCACGCAGACCGCCGCACGCCGCGAGAAGGTCACCGCCGATCCGCTTGCCTTCCGGCCAAATCGTTGCACCATGTCATCTCCATCAATTCGCAGACATCGATCCAGGTGATACGCCGGGCCGGGCCGAATCCCTCGTTCACCCTGCGCGACTCAGCGAAAATAGCCGCCGACGAGCTGGCGGCGTCCTTTCGGTGAAATCCGCTCCAGCATCTCGATGAATGTCGCGATGACGGCGTCACCCATCTTGATCCGCTTGTCGCGCGCATCCTTCACGGCCGCTTCGAGCTCGCCCTTGTCGAGGTTGCTCTGCCCTGCCGCCTGCATCGCCTTCATCAGCGCGCGCCGGTACTCGGTCTGGAGCGGCAGGAGCTCGCCCTCCCTGCCGCGATAGATGTTCCACAAAATCTCCGCATCGTCCTTCGGCAACCTGGCCGCGACCCGCTCGATCATCCGGAGCGGCATGGCCGCGCCCGGCACGAGAGCGCCGGGCGAAAGCCACTGCACCGAGACATAGGTCAGCAGGATGACGTTGAGGCAGAGCGACAGCAGCGCCAGTGCCCGCGATGGGGAAAACGACAGTCGCCAGAATTTCATTGGACCGATCCATAACCGATTGCGTAGACGTCGAAGACGCTGCTCACGACCGACAAGGCGTCCGACGACGGTTGCTCGAGCGGAGCGACCCCCGCGAGCCACACGCCCGCCATCACCGAGCAGGCGAAGCTGGCGGCTGGCACCAGGGCCGGCCAGCGCAGGAGGCGACGATGCCATGGCTGCGGTTGCTCCTCTTGGATCGAAGCGAGCTTTTGCAGGACCAGCAGGCTGGAACGGTCCGCCCGCTCCGCCTCGATCGCCGGGACGACGGCCAGGAGACGGTCGAGGCGCCCTTGCTCTTCCAGGACGAGCGCGCCTTCCGCGCTCGCCGCAATTTTTCGCGCGGCCTCACGCGTTGGTGCGGGCCAGCGCTCGACATCGCCGCCCCATGTCTCGGCTAATCGCCTGAACTGATCGAGCGTCATGCGAAGCTCCCTTTGTCTTGCATCTTCCGAACGTGTTCCTTGAGGGCCGCGCGGGCACGGCCGAGCTGCGATTCGAACGCCTTGGCGCTCAGGTTCATCGCTTTCGCCGCCTCTTCGCCGCTCAGGCCCTCCATGTGAAACAGCGCGATCACCCCGCGCTGCCGGTCCGACAATTCAGCCATCGCGAGGTCGAGAAGGCGGCGCTCCTCGTCCGCGATCAGCCGTTCGACGGCAGCCGGCCCCGCATCGGCCACGCCCGCGGCCTCATCGAGGGGCTGGAACGTCCGGCGCCCGGTGCGGTCGAACGCCAGGTTGAGGACGATTCGATAGAGCCAGGTCGTGAACTTCGCGACGCGCGGATCGAACGAAGCCGCATGGGCCCAGACGCGCAGGAAGGCCTCCTGGCCGATGTCATCGGCCTCGACCGGGTCGCGGACGATGCGCTGCGCGACCCTCAGCGCACGCGGCATGTGACGGCGCATCAGCACGCGAAAGGCCTGCTGGCGCCGCGCCGACACTTCCGACATCAAGGCTTCGTCCGATGGCTCTTCCATCATCCGATCATCAAAAGCGCCAGTAGACACCGGCCCGGAGCGTATGGGTATCGAGCCTGGACTCGCGCGCGCCGAAAGCTGTCGTGCCGATCGTCTGGGCTGCAAGCGTCTTCGAACCGTAATTGTCGTAGAGGTACTCGAGCCGCACGGAAGCTTGCGGCGCGAAACGATGTTCCGCGCCCGCTCCGATCGACCAGCCGGCGCGGGTATCGCTCCAGCTCGCAACCGCCCCGCTCGCATTATCGAAAGCCTTGTCCTCGACGCCGGCAATCGCAAGGCCGCCGCTGGCGAACAGCAGCGTCCGGTCGAACGTGTAGCCGATGCGGCCGCGCAGATGGCTGTTCCAGTTCAGGGTGGTTTGAAGCTGCGTGACGGAGGGCACGGGCGGAAAGCCGGTGTCGATCGTGGCTCGCGCACCGACGAAGTTCACGTCCCCTTCGATGCCGCCGACGATCCGGCCCCATTGCGCCGAATAACCTGCCGTTCCTCCTACGGTCGCGGCCTTGGGATCGACGAAATGAAACTCGTCGGTGCCCGAAAACGAGATATCCGACCGGCCGGACAAATAGCCCGCCTGGACGCCGAGATAGGGTCCCGCCCAGCCCGGAAGGGACGTTGTCGCCTGGGCTTGCGGCGGTGCCGGCAGCCTCAGGTCGGCCGCCGCGGCGCCGCCAGCGCCCACGATCGTTCCCATGATCAGCCCGGCAAATGTCAGTCCTGCTCTCATCACCATTGCTCAACTTCCCGATCCGAGGCCGGCGCAGATCCGCCGCACCTGACGAATACGGCGCAAACCGACTTTTCCTTCGCCGGCGCAGACGAATTTTTGCTGCCGGTCATTGCGTTGACCCAGACGCTGCGCCGGGCCGGGCCTATGCCGCCCAGAGCAGCGGCCTTGACGTCCTGGGTCCGGCTCGCGCGTCCGGGACACGCGGGGGGCCATGTTTTGATCGCCTGCCTGTGCTAATGAGCCGCCATGCTCGATACCGTCGAATCTCGTCCGCAGCCGCAAGCCGGCGTGCCGCAAAACCATCTCGCGCAGGAATTCGCCGAGACGTTGCGGCTGGCCGTGCCGATGATGCTGACGCAACTCGGGCAGATGGCGATGATGACGACCGATCTCGCGCTGATCGGCCGCCTCGGCGAGGACGCCGTCGCCGCCGCAGCGCTTGCCCACACCGTCTATTTCGTCAGCTTCACCTTCGGGCTCGGCCTCGTGGTCGCGGTGTCGCCGCTCGCCGCGCAGGCCTTCGGCGCCGGCGATGTCGGGCGGATGCGCCGCTCGCTGCGCGTCGGCCTGTGGGCCGCGCTCCTGATCTCGCTGCCGATGATGACCTCGCCGCTCTGTGGCGAAGCCATCCTGCTGGCGCTCGGTCAGGCACCGCGATCGGCCGGCCTCGCCCAGCATTATCTGAACGGGCTCGCCTGGGGCATTGCGCCGGCGCTCGGCTTCGTCGCCCTGCGCAGCCTGATGAGCGCGATGAACCGGCCGCAGGCGCCGCTGTGGATCACGCTCGCGGCGATCCCCGCCAACGCCGCGCTGGTCTATGTGCTGATCCACGGCCTGCTCGGCCTGCCGGAGCTCGGTCTGCTCGGCGCGGGCCTCGCGACCACGCTGGTCAATCTCGGCACCTTCGTCGCGGCGCTTGGCATCGTCGCGTGGCGAAAACCGTTCGCTGATGTTCGCCCACTGGCAAAACTCTGGCGCATCGACTGGCCGCTGCTGCGCGAGCTCGTCGCGCTGGGCGCGCCGATCTCGTTCGCGATGCTGATGGAATATGGCCTGTTCTCCTCGGCCGCGCTGCTGATGGGGCTGATCTCGACCACGGCGCTCGCCGCGCACCAGGTCGCGCTGCAAGTCACGGCGGTGCTGTTCATGGTCCCGCTCGGCATCGGCATGGCCGCAACCGTGCGGGTCGGCCACGCCTTCGGCCGCAACGAGCCCGACGCGGTACGGCGCGCAGGGCTCGTCGCGGCGCTGCTCGGGATCGCGTTCGGCGCCGCGCTGACGATCGCGGTCGTGCTCGGCCGCTACGCGCTCGGACGGCTGTTCTTCGGCAGCGGCGAGGCGAGTGCGGCGTCGATCGATCTGACCGCAACGCTGCTCCTGGTCGGCGCGACCTTCTTCATCGCCGACGGCCTGCAGACCATCATGGGCGGGGCGCTGCGCGGCCTCAACGACACCAGGATGACGCTGGTGTTCGCCGCGATCGGGTATTGGTGCGTCGCCTTCCCGGTCGCCTGGGTGCTCGCCTTCCACACCGCTCTCGGCGCGGCCGGCGTCTGGATCGGGCTGTCGATCGGATCCTTCGTCTATGCCGGACTCTTGATTTTGCGTTTCCGCATGTTGACGCGCAAACTGGTGGGATGACGGGACAAGTTCGTGAAATCACCCCGACTGTCGATGCCGGCACGGTGCTGGCAGGCGCGCATTTCATCGACGCGTTTCGCGTCGACATCGGCAATACGCCGCTCGACGCCCGCGAGGCCTGCGTCCGGATGGTGCTGCACGGGCCGCGCTGGATCGATGTGCTCACTCGCCTGCGCAACATTATGGTGACACCGTTCGGGCTGAAGACATCGGGCGAAGGCGCGCCGGCGCCGGGCGGCCTGATCGGCCTGTTTCCGGTGGTCAGCGAAACGCCGGAGCGGCTGATCGCGGGCTTCAACGACTATCATCTCGATTTCCGCATCGTGGTGGACGTGACCGGGGAGGCCGGGGGACGGCAGGTGACGACGACCACGCTGGTGCGGACGCATAATTGGCTCGGCCGGACCTATCTCGCGCTGATCATCCCGTTCCACAAGCTCGTGGCCCGCGGCATGATGGGACGCATCGTACAGCCGGCCGGCTGACCCCTGCCCGCTCCCGCCTGCGTCCAAACTCCGCGTTCACCATACGGATGCGAGGCGGCGGCATTTTCCTGCCGTCGATTTGAGCTGCGCCAAATCCGCCTCCGCCGAACCATGATACCGGTCCCGGACAAGCAAGGTTGGGGCCGATGCGGGAAGATCGCAGCGATGTACTGATCGTCGGAGGGGGAATCGCGGGCATCGCCACGGCCATCGACCTGCTCGACGGGGACAAATCGGTGCTGCTGCTCGATCGCGACCGGGAAAGCGCGTTCGGGGGGCTCGCCCGCGAGAGCTTTGGCGGCATGTTCTTCGTCGATTCGCCGGAGCAGCGCCGGCAGGGCATCCGTGATTCCACTGACCTCGCCCGCCGCGACTGGATGAGCTTCGCCGAATTCGGCGCCGACGACCATTGGCCGAGAGCCTGGGCGGACGCCTATGTTCAGCGCTGCACGGCCGACGTCTATCGCTGGGTGCGCGGCTTCGGCGTGCGCTTCCTGCCCGTGGTCAACTGGGTCGAGCGCGGCGAATTCCGCCCCGGCAATTCGGTGCCGCGTTTCCACGTGGCCTGGGGCACCGGCAAGGGCATTGCCGAGACCCTGATCGCCGCGCTGCTTGGACACAAAAATGCCGGCCGGCTGACCATCCGTTTCAACCGCCGCGTCGAGCGGCTGCTGACGCGCGGAGGCCGGATCGAGGGCGTCGCCGGCGTGGACGAAACCACCGGCGCCCCGTTCGAGGCGCACGCCGAGCACATCGTGGTGGCGGCCGGCGGCATCAATGGCGATCTCGGCCGCGTGCGGCAGAACTGGCATCGCGACTGGGGCAATCCGCCCGCGGAGCTCCTGAACGGCTCGCACCGTTTTGCCGACGGCCGGCTGCACGATGCGGTAGCCGCCAGCGGCGGCGCGCTCACGCATCTGGATCGGATGTGGAATTACGCCGCCGGCGTGCATCATCCGCGCCCGCGCAAGCAGAACCACGGCCTGTCGCTGGTGCCGCCGCGCTCGGCGCTGTGGCTGAACTGGCGCGGCGAGCGCATCGGGCCGCAGCCGCTGGTCTCCGGCTTCGACACGCGGCGACTGGTCACCGACATCTGCGCGCAGGAGCGCCAGTATTCATGGCAGATCATGAACATGAAGATCGCGCTGAAGGAGCTCGCCGTCTCCGGCGCCGAGCACAATCCCTCGATCCGCGAGAAGCGGCGGCTGGGATTCCTGCGCGACATCCTGTTCGGCAATCGCTGGCTGGTGCAGGAGATGCTGACCCATTGCCGGGATTTCGTGACGGCCACGACACTGCCGGAGCTCGTGATAAAGATGAATGCGCTGCAGGGCGACCAGGCGGTGCAACTGGACCGGGTCACCGATGCGGTCACGCAGTACGACGCCACCATCGCCCGCGGCGCGAGCCTGATGAACGACGAGCAGCTTCGCCGCATCGGCGCGCTGCGCCAGTATCGCGGCGACCGCATCAGGCTGTGCGAGTTTCAGCCGATCAGTGCCGCCAATGCCCTGCCGCTGATCGCGGTGCGCGAATTCATCATCAGCCGCAAGAGCCTCGGTGGTATCATGACGGACCTGCGAAGCAGGGTGCTGGACGCGGCCGGACGGCCGATTGAAGGCCTCTACGCGGTGGGCGAGGCCGCCGGCTTCGGCGGCGGCGGCGTGCATGGGCTGCGAGCGCTGGAAGGAACGTTTCTCGGCGGCTGCGTCCTGTCCGGACGTATCGCCGCCGCGGCGATCGACGACAGAACTTCATTTCTTGACGGTTGAGGAAACGACATGAAGAGAACCGGAGCCTGGCTCGCGGTCTACGCGCTCGAGCAGATCGGGGCCCGCTTTACCTTCGGCATCCCCGGCGTCCACACCACCGAGCTGTACGATGCCCTGAACAATTCCAACCGCATCACCCAGGTGCTGGTGACGCATGAGGGCGGCGCGTCCTTCATGGCCGACGCCATCGGCCGGCTGTCGGATTCGATCGGCGTCCTGACGGTGGTGCCCGCCGCCGGGCTGACTCATGCCGCGAGCGGGATCGGCGAGGCCTTTCTCGACGGCGTGCCGATGCTGGTGATCACCGGCGGCCCGCGCACCGATACGCCGCATCGCTACCAGTTGCACCAGATGGACACCCATCGCTTCATGGGCGGGCTGACCAAGGCGACGTTCCGCGTCGAGCGGCACGACGACGTCGTGCCGACGCTGTTCAAGGCCTATGACATCGCGGTCTCCGGCGAGCCCGGCCCGGTGTTCGTCGAGCTGCCGGTCAACATCCTCCTGATGAACGGCGAGATCAGCGAGCTGCCGCCGTTCAAGCCGCCGCAAGTGCCGCGCGTCGAGGCGCCGGCGGGGCTCGCGCGCGCAGCCGAACTGCTGGCGAGCGCGAAGCATCCCTGCATCTTTGCCGGCTGGGGCGCGCGGGATGCGACCAGCGAACTGGTGCGCCTCGCCGAATGGCTGGAGGCGCCGGTCGCGACGACCCTGCAGGGCCTGTCGGTCTTTCCCGGCAACCATCCGCTGCATGTCGGGTTCGGCTTCGGCCCCTCGGCCGTGCCCGCCGCGCAGAACGCCTTTGGGGATTGCGACTGCATGATCGCGATCGGCACCCGGTTTGCCGAGATCGCCACCGGCAGTTTCGGGACCGCGGTGCCGGAGAACCTGATCCACATTGACATCAATCCGGACGCCATCGGCGCGAACTATCCCGCCAGGGTCGGCATCGCCGGCGACGCAACGGCGGTGCTGGGGCAACTCCTCGATGCGCTCGCGACCTCCACGCCGCGGCGGCCGGCGCAACCGGCGCTGCGCGAGCAGATCAAGCGCGACAAGGCCGCCTATCGCGAGAGCTGGTATCGCCACGATGCCGCCGGCATCGTCAACCCCGCGCGCTTCTTCGACGAGCTGCGGCGCGCGATGCCCGACGACGGCATTCTCGCGATCGACGACGGCAATCACACCTTCCTGACCGCGGAGCTGATGCCGATCCATGCGCCCAAGAGCGTGATCCTGCCGACCGATTTCAACTGCATGGGCTACGCGGTCCCGGCGGCGATCGGCGCCAAGCTGGCGTTTCCCGGCCGCAATGTGCAGGCGATCGTCGGCGACGGCGCGTTCACCATGACCTGCATGGAGATCCTCACCGCGGCCAGCAACGGCCTCGGCGTGGTCTATTACGTGTTCAACGACGGAGAGCTGGCGCAGATCGCCCAGGCCCAGTCCATTCCGTACGGGCGAAAGCCCTGCACGCAGCTCGGAAAGCTCAACATCGAGGGCGTGGCGATGGCGACGGGTGCGGCCTATTTGCCGATGAACGACAATGCGGCGATCGCCGATGTCATCGCCAGAGCCGGCGAGATTGCCGCTGGCGGACAGCCGGTCATCGTCGGCGTGCGCATCGACTACTCCAAGCGCACGGCCTTCACGCAAGGCACGGTGAAGACCAATTTCGCCCGCTTTCCGCTCAACGAAAAACTGCGCTTCCTGACCCGGGCCGCCGTGCGCCGCGTGACGGGCTAGCTCGCCGGGCCGCTCACTCCGCCACGGGTGCGCGCTTGTCGGCCGCGGCTTCCGACCATTCGCCGACGACGCGGTCGAGGTCACCGAGATTCTGGTGCATCTGCTCCAGCGAGAAGCCGAGCGCGAAGAAGCGTTCGGCGGTGTCGGCGGGCTGGCCGCGGATCAGGCCCTCCTGGCGGACGGATGCGACCGCCTCGGCATAATGCTGGAGCGCGAGGTGCACGGGATGGATCGGCGGCGCGCCGGCGCCCTCGCGCATGGCGTCGGCCGCCGCGCGCAGGAAGCGCGCAATCACGGTCGCGACCTCCGTCAGGGGAGCCGCGAGCCGCGTCTGCACCTCGGCCGGCAACGGCACCACGGTGGCGCGGCCGATCATCACGACGTCGTGGCGCAGCCGCAGGATCGTCCGCAGCAACGGGCCGGTATCGGGCCCGTGCGACAGCCGCGCGGCGCGCTCGCGCTCGGCCTCGCTACCGGTCGCGTTAAGATCGACCAGCGCGGCGCCGATGCCGTCCTGGATCCGGTGCAGCGCGTCGTTGTCGCGGCCGCGCGTCAGCCCCGCAAGCAGCTCGGTGAAGGCGTCCGCGATCAACTCGAGCAGCCTTGCCGCGCTGGCGCGGATCTGCCGCACCGCGCGCGAGGGCAGCACGAGAAACGAAACCAGCAGCCCGGTGACGGCGCCGACCGAGACCTCGCTGACGCGGTCGATCGCCGAGGCCATGGGGTCGGAATGATGCATGGTCGGAACCAGCAGCACGATCACCGCCGTCACGGTTGCCGCACTGAGGCTCGGATTGATCGCGGCGATGAAGGCAAGCGGCGCGACGGAGAGCACCAGCAGGCCCAGCAGGCCCGCCTCGCTGGAATAGGGAATCAGGACGGCGATGGCGCCGCCATAGAGGGCGCCGCCGATGGTCCCGAGCAAATAGTCGCGCGTCGCCTTCAGCGAGCGCCCGACGCTCATCTGGGTCACGATCAACGAGGTCAGCACCGCCCATAGCGGCAGCAAGAGATGCAGAGCGGTGGCGATCGCATAGGCCGCGGTCGCCGCCACCGTGACCCGGATCGCCAATCCCAGTTGCGTCCGGTGCGACCGGATCCGGTCAATGATCCCTGTTGCGAGCGCCATGGTCGAATGTCTCCGTCCAATCCTCGTCAACCAGCCAAAAGCATGGCTGATCCTCGCGGCCGCAAGTCCGCTTGAAAGGCGAAATCAGCCCGCCTAACTTGCCGGCCAAAACGAGGAAACACGATGGCCCACGAAACCGCAACGCTCGCCGCCTACGTCTTCAATCTGAAGTATCAGGATATTCCCTCCGAGGTGCTGGATCGCGCCAAAGTGCTGACGCTGGACTTCCTCGGCAGCGCCATCCGGGCCCGCAGCGAAGCGGAATCCACACCCTCGATCCTGAACATGCTGCAGGCGCTTGCGCTCGACACCAAGGGCGATTCCACCGTGTTCGGCGACAGCAAGACCTGGACGCCGGCGGTCGCCGCGCTACTCAACGGCGCGCTCGGCCACTCCCTCGACTTCGACGACACCCACGCGGATTCCTCGCTGCATCCGAGCGCGCCAGTGGTTCCCGCCGCCTTCGCCATCGGCGAGATGGTCGGCGCCTCGGGCCGCGACGTGCTGACCGCGATCGTGGCGGGCTATGAGGTCTGCTGCCGGCTCGGCAACGCGCTCGACCCGACCTCGCATTATGCCCGCGGCTTCCATCCGACCGCGACGGCCGGCACCTACGGCGCGGCGGCAGCGGCCGCAAAACTGTTCGGCCTGAACGAAAAGCAGATCATCGCCGCCTTCGGCGTCTCCGGCAGCCAGGCCGCGGGCTCGCTGCAATTTCTGACCAATGGCGCCTGGAACAAGCGCTACCAGGTCGGCGCCGCCGCGATGAACGGCGTGATCGCGGCGACGCTCGCGCGCAACGATTTCGTCGGCGCCACCAAATCGGTCGAAGGCAAGCACGGCCTGCTCGCCGGCTACACCGACGACGCGCATCCGGACAAGGCGGTCGCCGGGCTCGGCAAGACCTACGAGACGATGAAGATCGGCGTGAAGCCGTATCCGAGCTGCCGCTACACCCACGCCGCGATCGATGCGCTGATCGCGATGCGGCGCGAGCACAATCTGACGCCGGACCAGGTCAAGCGCGTCGAGATCGGCCTGCACCGCAACGGCATCACGCTGACCGGCGACGCCGCGACCAAGCGCCACCCGCGCTCGATCGTCGGCGGCCAGTTCTCGATGTTCTTCACCGGCGCGCTCGCGCTCGACCAGGGCTCGTTCGGCTGGGACGACTATGGCCGCCTTGGCGACGCCGCCATCGACGCGCTCGCCGACAAGTTCGACGTGGTGCAGGACGACCGGCTCGAAATCGGCCGCACCCATCCGTTCGGCGCCCGCGTCAGCATCACCACCGATGACGGCGTGCACGAGCGCCTCTATGCCGATCCCTCCGGCGAGCCGACCTCCTTCCCCGATGCGCAGGCGATGCAGCAGAAGTTCTTGACGCTGGCGCGCCCGGTGCTGAACGCCCGCGCCGAGAAGTTTGCCGATGCGATCCTGACGCTGGAACGGTTCGACCGCGTGGCGAAGGCGACGGAATTGGGGAGGTAGAGAATTCTCGCCGCACGGACGGTGCACCCTCGCCCCTTGTGGGAGAGGGTGGATGCGCGAAGCGCAGCCGGGTGAGGGGTTCTCTCCGCGGGCGAACCTCTCGCTACCTGACTCGCTGAGACAACCCCTCATCCGGCGCTTCGCGCCACCTTCTCCCACAAGGGGAGAAGGGAAGAAAAGAGGGCGCCGCTCGCGCTGCCGCCGTTAATTCGCCCCCGCCAGCTTCCCGTTCTCGCGCGTCGCTTCCACCACATCGCGCACCAGATCGAACACCCCGTCCACGTTCGACGGCCGGTTCGGCGAGCGGCCGAGCCGCACGATGACGAGGCGCTCCGACGGGATGACGATGGTGTACTGCCCGATCGTCCCCTTGGCGAAGAAGGCATCGCGCGGCCAGCCATGCTCGACGCGGTACCTTGCGCCAAAGCTGTCGCCCTGGTTGGTCCAGAAGCCGGCGCCGATGCCGACCCATGCATTCGGCGTCGCTGCCGCGGAGTAGCTCACCCAGCCCTCGGGCAGAATGCGCTTTCCGCCCGCGATGCCGTCGTCGAGATAGAGCTGGCCGAAACGCGCCCAGTCGCGCGCGGATGCCAGCATCTCGGCGGAGCCCTCGATCGTGCCGGCGCCGTCGAGCTGCAGCGTGACATGGCGCATGCCGAGCGGGGCGAACAGCTCGCGGCGCGCGAAGCGAAGCGCGTCCGCGGGATTGCCGCCGGCAGCCTGGCGGATCAGATGCGCGAGCAGGATGGTGTTGCCGTCGTGATAATTCCACGCAGCACCCGGCGCGGTCGCAAGCGGAATGCTCGCGGCATAGGCCGCCATATCGGATTCCATGAACTTCATGCGGTTGACCGGCTCGAAGGCGGAGCCGAGCGAAGCCTCCAGCGAGCTGCCGAGCGCAAGGCCCGCGGTGTGGCGCAGCAACTGGTCGACGGTGATGGCATGGCGCGGATCGTTCTGATCGGCCCATGCGGCGACCGGCGCAGGCCCGTCGAGCTTGAGCTTGCCTTGACGGACGAGGATGCCGGTCAGCGCCGAGATCACCGACTTGGTCATGGAGAAGCCGAGCAGCGGCGTCTCGGGCCCGACGCCGTCCGCATAGCGCTCGGCAATGATGCGGCCCGATTTCATGACGACGATCGCACGGGTGCGGCGGTAGGGCGGCTCGGCAGGTTCGGCGAAGGCGCGGTCGAGCGCGGCGGCAAGCTCCGCGCTTTGCGGCGGCACGATCGCAGGGCCGGCAATCCCGGCGAGCGCCGCCTGCTGCTTCTCGTCGGACGGCACCGCCACGTCCGCGAGCGGCTCGCCATGGTCGAGGGTGCAGCCTAGCCCCTCGCGATAGACGGCATGGCTGCGGCCGATGCCCAACAGCGTCACCGTGACGTCCTTGCGAACACGGTCCACCCGGTAATCCATCGCCCAGGTGATGAAGCCGACGCCGGGCATCGCATCGGTGGTCTCGGTGAAGGTACGCCGGGGATCGAGGTTTGAGACGAAGGTCTCCGAACACAGGATGTCGGCGACGAAGCCGGTGGCGACCTTCGGCACGGCGCGGGCCCGCGCTGCTCCGAGCGCGAGCCCGGCGAGAACGATTGTCGTGGTGAGAAGGATGATCTTGCGGCGGCGGGTCACGGGCTTGCTCCGGCTTGGGGACGTATGCCGGGGAGGAAGCCGCATCCCGGCGAGGTGCGCTCGCCGGATTCGAAAATGACCTCGCCGAAACTGCGGGACGGCTGATTGAATCCGAAATTACTGAGCGATACCAACCGCCTATGATCTGGCAAAGTTGCCGCCGCGGCGACGATGCGCCCCCTCGCCCCGCCTGCGGGGAGAGGGTTGGGGTGAGGGGGAGCCTCCGCAAGGACGGTGACGGTTGGAGTCGCGGAGAGCCCCCCTCACCCGGATCGCATCTGGCGATGCGATCCGGCCTCTCCCCGCACGCGGGGAGAGGCGAAGGGCCTATCACGCGGTAGTCACCTTGAGCCGCCGATATTCGGTCGGCGTCACGCCGGTGACCGCCTTGAAGGCGCGGTTGAAGGGGCCGAGCGACTGGAAGCCGGCGTCCATGGCGATGGTGATGACGGGGACCTGGGCCTGGGCGGGATCGGCGAGCGCGGCCTTGGCTTCCTCGATCCGGTGGTTGTTCAGGAACACATTGAAGTTGCGATAGCCGAGCCGCTGGTTGATCAGCCGGCGCAGCCGGTATTCCGGAATTTTCAGCCGGGTGGCCAGCACGCCGATGGTGACGTTCTCCTGGCGGTAGACGCGCTCGTCCGCCATCAGCCGCATCAGGACGTCGATCAGCTTCTGATCGGCGGCGTCCTCGGCCGCGACGGGCTCGCCAGGCGCGATCGCGGGGGCGGACTCGATCGTCACGGGAAACAGGTCCGCGGCATCGACGCGCATCATGGCAGGGGCGATGAACGCGACGATGCAGGCGAGCACACCGAAATTGATCGCGTTCGCGGCAGCGCCGGCATCGCTGCCTGCGACGACAATCTGGAGCAGCGCGTTCAACCCGCCATAGAGCACGACCGCGCAGACCATGACGACGCGAACGCGGCGGCGGCGCTCGACCAAATCGGCCGCCCACGAGCTGACCGTCTGGGCGACCGCGAGCGCGATGAAGCCGAGCACGATCAAATTGATCATTGTGACGGAGAACCGCACGTGCCCGGAAGGTGCGATCCAGACGCATCCGGCGAAGCTGAAGGCGGTCACCAGCGCCCACAGCAGTCCATGCCACCAGCGCAGCCGAAACTCGTCGTCGAACAGCGCGCGCGTGAACAGCCAGAAGACCACCATGTTGCCGGTCGAGAGCGCGATCAGCGGTGCTTGCCATGCAAGAACCGGCGCCGACGTGCCGATCGAATAGCTTGCCGCATGCGCGGCCGAGCCCAGCGCGAAGGCCGCACCGAGGCGGGCAGCAAGCACCTTACGAAAATCCTGCAACAGCGATGCAGCGAGCACCAGCAGCAGCGCCACGGTCGCGGCGCGAAAGGCGAGTTCGGTTGCGGCAAGCGTCATCGGGCGGTGCGATCGGCGTGGTTGAGGTTAACGGAACATCGTTCGTTGCGCGGATTTTTTCAAGGACCATGCACGCGCCAAGGTTAGCGCCACCTCATCACGCACACTGTCATCCCTCGCGAAGGCTGGGGATCCAGTACTCCGAGACGGCGGTGATTGAACCGACAGGCCGCGGCGTACTGGATGCCCCGCCTCCGCGGGGCATGACAGCGGATCGTGTCGAGCCATAGCCGGGCTTGCCGCGACGATTCCACAAAATCCTGCTACGATCGCGCCCAAGAAATTCAAAAAGGAGTCCTCCATGAGCTGGCAACCCTCGAACGATCCCGTGCTCGGCGATCCCATGTCCTGCGATGCGCTCGATCTCGTCATCGTGCCGCGCACGCGCGATCTCGGCGACGGATTCGCGGTGCGCCGCGCGCTGCCGCATGGCAAGCGGCAGATGGTGGGCCCGTTCATCTTCTTCGACCATTTCGGGCCGGTGCAGTTCGTCTCCGGCAAGGGCATGGACGTGCGGCCGCATCCCCATATCGGGCTTGCCACCGTCACCTATCTGTTCGACGGCGCGATCATGCATCGCGACAGCGAGGGCAATATCCAGGAGATCGCGCCCGGCGCGATGAACCTGATGACGGCCGGGCGCGGCATCGCGCATTCCGAGCGCACGCCGGACGCGCAACGCGCCTCGGGCCAGAAGATGCTGGGCCTGCAGAGCTGGATCGCGCTGCCGGCCGGATCCGAGGAGATCGCGCCGTCGTTCCAGCACTATGCGGCGGGCGATCTGCCGATGATCTCCGAGCGCGATTTCACCGCGCGGGTGATTGCGGGCTCGTCATTCGGCATCACCTCGCCGGTGTCGATGGTGTCGCCCTGGTTCTACACCGAGGTCACCGCGGTCGCGGGCGCGACCGTGCCGCTCGATCCCGACCAGGAGGAGCGCGCGATCTACCTCGTCGACGGCGAGGTCGAGATCGCGAACGAGCGCTATGAGGGGCCGCGGCTGCTGATCTTCCGCCCCGGCGACCGCATCACCGTGAAGGCGCTCAAGGCGACGCGAATGATGTTTCTCGGCGGCGATGCACTGGAGGGCCCGCGCCACATCTGGTGGAATTTCGTCTCCTCCAGCAAGGAGCGGATCGAGCAGGCCAAGCAGGACTGGAAAACCGGCCGCTTCGCCGCAGTTCCGCAGGAACATGAGTTCATTCCGCTGCCGGAATAGGCTAATCCGGTTCCGGCGGCGCTGTCCGGCGCGGCCGGATTTCTTGCCTGAAAGTTCGCTCCCATGACCACCATGCTCTCCAGCGACCTGCCGCTCCCCAAGATCGGACGCGGCAAGGTGCGCGACATCTACGCCGTCGACGACGACCGCCTGCTGCTCGTCACCACCGACCGCATCAGCGCCTTCGACGTCGTGATGGGCGAGACCATCCCGATGAAGGGCGCGGTGCTGACGCAAATCAGCGCGTTCTGGTTCAATGAGCTCGAAGGCGTGGTGCCGCATCACATGATCAGCGCCGACACCGACGAGATCATCGCGGCCGTGCCGGCGCTCAAAGCCCACCGCGCCGAGATTCTCGGCCGCGCCATGCTGTCGCGCCGCACCACCGTGTTTCCGATCGAATGCGTGATCCGCGGCTATCTCTCGGGGTCGGCCTGGAAGGAATATGCGAGCTCCGGCACGCTCGCCGGCGAGAAGCTGAAGGCGGGCCTCGTCGAAAGCGAGAAGCTGGAGCCTGCGATCTTCAGCCCGGCGACCAAGGCCGAGACCGGCCATGACGAGAACATCACTATCGCGAAGATGCGCGAAGTGGTCGGCGACGAGGTCGCCTATACGCTCGAGAGCATGACGCGCGCGGTCTACACGCTCGGCGAGGAGCTGGCGCGCGAGCAGGGCATCATCATTGCGGACACCAAGTTCGAGTTCGGCCGCGACAAGGACGGCCGCATCATCCTGATCGACGAGGTGATGACGCCGGATTCCTCGCGCTTCTGGGCGGTCGACGCCTACAAGCCCGGCCAGCCGCAGGCGAGCTTCGACAAGCAGCCGCTGCGCGACTATCTCGACGTCGAGCGCCGCGCCGGCCGCTGGAACGGCGACGCCCCGCCGCCGCCGCTGCCCGCAGCTGTGGTGGAAGCGACCAGCAAGCGCTATCTCGAAGCGTACCGGCGCGTGACGGGGAAAGAGCTGAAGATCTAGCGGCGCGGTCGTCCTGGCGAAAGCCATGACCCATTACCCCAAATGGAAGTTGCCGCGCGAAAGCTGCAACTCCGAGATATCGTCAAACGACATTCGGTGGCTATGGGTCGTGGCTTTCGCCAGGACGACACCGAATGTGCGGCATGTGCATCGCACGCTCTCCGTCATTGCCTGTGCGGGGACCTGATGCAAGACTCCCCGCAAACAGCGGGGAGAAACACCATGTCCGAAGCCGATGCCGTGCTGGTCGAGCGCGACGGTCCCGTCGCCATCATCTCGATCAACCGGCCACACTGCCGCAACGCGGTCGACGGCGCCACCGCGCGCAGGCTCTACGATTCCTTCCTCGCCTTCGATGCCGACAATGACGCCGCTATCGCGGTGTTCACCGGCACCCATGGTCATTTCTGCGCAGGTGCGGACCTGAAAGCCGTCGCCAAGGGCGACCGCGAGAAGATGCGCGAGATCGGCGGGCACGGCACCATCGCGCCGATGGGACCGAGCCGGCTGCGCCTGTCGAAACCGGTGATCGCCGCGGTCGAGGGCTACGCGGTGGCGGGCGGCATGGAGCTTTCACTGCTCGCTGACATGCGGGTGGTCGCCGAAGACGCCACCTTCGGCATCTTCTGCCGCCGGTTCGGCGTGCCGCTGATCGATCTCGGCACCATCCGCCTGCCGCGTATGATTGGCCATTCACATGCGATGGACCTGATCCTGACCGGCCGCCCGGTCGGCGCCGCCGAGGCACTGCGCATGGGCCTCGCCAACCGCGTGGTGCCGAGGGGCGAGGCGCGCACCGCCGCGATTGCACTTGCGAAGGAGATCGCGCGCTTTCCGCAGACCTGCCTGCGCGCCGACCGGCTTTCCGCGCTCCGTCAATGGGATATGGACGAAGAGGAGGCGATCAGGAACGAGATGCGCGGTGGCCTCGAGGTCATTGCCTCCGGCGAGACGCTCTCCGGCGCCGCACGGTTCGCCTCGGGCGCCGGCAGGCACGGCAAGTTCGGCGCAGACGGCTCCGGCGAGGGCGCCTGAAGCCGGGCGATCCTGCCGGACACTCCATGGTTGCAAGAATCCAGTTGCACTTGCCTTCCAGTCGTCTACCTCTCTGAGGGGAACTCTTGACGGGCATTCTCGGGGGCGAGTGCAGGGGCGTGACCGATCCAGCCATCAGCTACCATCCGGCGACGTCCGGACTTAATCCAGCCATCAAGCGCGCGCTGTACGACATATTGGGCGGGACAGCCGCGAGCGCGCTGGCCATCACCTTCGGACTGTCCTACGCGCTGCTGATTTTCGGCGGGCCGCTGTCGCCCTATCTGTCCTACGGGATCGCGGCGACCTTCATCAGCACGGCCGTGCTCGCAACAATCATCGCCGCGGGAAGCTCCCTGCCCTTCGCGGTCGCCGGACCCGACACCTCGACCGCGGCCGTGACGAGCATCCTGGCCGCATCGCTGGTCGAACGCATCCAGGCCGCCGATCCGTCGGCATCGCTGCTCTCCCCCGTGCTGATCATGCTCGGCGTGTCCACCGTGCTGACCGGCGCGGTGATGTGCGGACTGGGATTGACACGGATGGGCCGGGCCATTCGCTACGTGCCCTATCCCGTGGTCGGAGGCTTCCTCGGCGCCACCGGCCTGCTGATCGTCATGGGCGCGATCCGGGTCGTCACCGACCAACCGCTGCAGCTCTCGACGCTGCCGCATTTTGCCGACGTCACGACGCTTGCGGAGCTCGGCGCGGCCTGCGCGATCGCGCTGGTGCTGTACCTGGCCTGGCATCGCTCGCGCAGCCCGTTCGGGCTGCCGGTCATCCTGATCGGCGGCACGCTGGTCGCGCATCTGGCGTTCTGGATCATAGGCGTCTCGCCCGATGGCGCGCGCGCGATGGGCTGGACCTTCCAGCCGCCGCCGCCGGCCACCTTCATGCTGCCCTGGAACGCCGACGATCTCGCCCGCTATCCCTGGGCCGCCATGCCGGACCTGCTCGGCAATTTCGTCGCCGTCGTCTTCGTCACGGCCTCGAGCACGCTGTTCAACACCACCGGCATCGAGGTCGCCGCGCATCGCGAGGCCAATCTGGAGCGCGAGCTGAACGTCACTGGCCTTGCCAACATCCTGACCGGGCTGCTCGCCGGCTATGCCGGCTGCGTCTCGATCAGCCGCTCGATCCTCAATTTCACCGCCGGTGGCCGCGGGCGCCTGTCCGGCCTCACCACGGCGGCGGTCGCGTTGCTGATGCTGGCGATCGCGCCGGCGCTGCTCGGCTACACGCCGAAATTCGTGCTCGGCGGTCTCCTGATCTATCTCGGCGCCGACCAGCTGCATCGATGGATCGTCGAATCGCGCCGGCGGCTTTCGAAGCTCGAATATCTGTCGCTGATCGCGATCATCGTCATCATCGTCGCCTGGGGCTTCGTGCCGGGCATCCTGATCGGGATCGTGATCGGCTGTGCGACCTTTGCGTTCAGCGCGGCGCGCGTGGAGTCGATCAAGTACAGTTTCGACGGCTCGGAATACCGCTCCTCGCTCGACCGCTCGCGTGACGACCAGGATGTGCTGATGGCCCATGGCGGCAAGATCCAGGGCCTGAAGCTGCAGAGCTACCTGTTCTTCGGCTCCGCCAACCGGCTCTACCAGCACGTCAAGCGCCTGCTGGAAGAGCGCCCGGGGTGCCGCTATCTGCTGTTCGACTTCAAGCTCGTCACCGGTGTCGATTCGTCCGCCGCCTACAGCTTTGCCCAGATCAAGCGCAGCGCGCACGATCTCGGCGTCGAGCTGATCCTGGTGCACCTGTCGGCCGCGGCCGAGAAGGTGCTGCGCTCCAGCGACTTCATCGGCGAAGGCGTCACCGTCGTTGCCGAGCTCGATCATGCGCTGGAATGGTGCGAGAACGAGATCATCGCGCAGCATCAGGAACTGGCGCAGGAAGAGGCCAATCTGCACGGCTGGTTCGCCGGCATGCTCGACAGCGACCGCGACGCCGACGAGCTGATCCGCCGTTGCCAGCGCCTCGAGGTCGACGCCGGCGAGATCATCGTGCAGGCCGGCGATCTCGCCGATTCCATGCACTTCATCCTCGACGGCCGTGTCGGCGTCATGGTGCCCGCCGAGGAGGACCGCACCACCCGCGTGCGCAGCCTCGGGCGCTACACCACGATCGGCGAGATGGGCCTGGTGTCGCGCGCCCCGCGCAGCGCCACGATCCAGGCCGAAGTCGACAGCGTCCTCTACGTGCTGAACACGCACCAGTTCGAGGCGCTGAAGTCCGAGGATCCCGAGCTCAGCCACAAGCTCCTGACCTATTTCGTGTCCGTCATGGCCGAGCGGCTGACCTTCGCCAACCGGACGATCGCGGTATTGCGGCGCTAAAGCGCGATGAGATTGCGATGAATCGTCATCGCGCTTTAGGTTGTTGTTTAAGCATGATCTTTTCGGAAAACCGCTTCGCACTTTTCCGGGTCACGCTTTAGCCGCGCCCCTTCGCCAGGGATTGAGCGAGCTCCGATCGGGGTCAGGCGTTCGGCAGACGATCCTCGTCAATCGCAAGCAAAAGCGCGGCCACGCGGTTGGCTGACGCGGCCCAATCCGCGAGCCTGGCATAGTTGTCGGTGAACCAGTTGAACGCGGTCTGTACGACCACGAACGCGGCGGATGCCTGCACCACTTCACCGAGCGTCATGTCGCCGGCGAGGTATTTTGGCAGGCACAGCAATAGCCCGATCACCGGCGTGACAAGGACGCTCGTGTAGGTGACGAACGTCATCCGCATCAATTGCCAGCAGTAGATTCGCCAGATCGCGATGACCGCTTTCAATGCGGCCCCGACCGCGTGCCGCCCGTCGATCCTGGGATCGGGCAGCACCTTGCCTTCGCCGGTTTCGCGCACATGGGTTCCGATCGCCCGCAACTCGGCCTCCATGCGCTTGTTTTCCTCAATGGTCCGCGTCAGATGGCCGGCGGTCAGCCAGATGCCGATGGCGAGCAGCGTGCAATAGGCGATGACGGCAACAACGAGGTAGCCGGGGATGGTGACGGCAAGCCCGCGAAATCCGACGGTGAGACCACCGCCCACAGACCAGAGCAGGCCGACGAACGTCACGATCGTCAGCAGCGACTGCAGCAGGCCGATCACCAGATCGATCGGCAGATCAGTGGCAACCCTGCCGTCCTCGGCGATGCGATATTCCGGCGCCTCATGATGTCCGGCGATCGCATTCAACCTTGCATGGCGACCGTCCTGCAGCCAGTCATCATAGAGGCGGCTGCTCAACCAGTCGCGCCAGGAGCGCTGCAGGGTCATCCGCGCCCAGACGGAGTGAACGCTCAGCGCGATGCTGGCACCCGCAAGCGGAACGAACTTCAGGGCCTGATCCAACAGCGCCCCGTGATCCTTGCGCCCGATGGCGTCGAAGAAGTCGCGGTTCCAGAAGTTCAGGCCATACTGCGTGAGCAGCTGCAGGAGAACGTTGGCGACCAGCGCGACCGCCAGCAGCCACGCCTTCCAGGCCGACCGCCCCCGCCAATATCCGGAGGCGCTTTGCCAGAAGCGGAGGAGGAGCTGCCGCTCATCCGGCGCAAGATAGGTTCTTGTCGGCATTGGAGAGCCGCAGCCCCTGATGGGCGTCACCCCGAGGCATTTCCGCCAAAACCCTATGCCGCTTGGCGCGGCGTTGCTTGACCTGAGTCAATCCGCAGGGCCGCCGCGACCGGCCTCACACCCCCGCCATCATGACGTATTTGATCTCGACATATTCTTCCATGCCGTGATGCGAGCCTTCGCGCCCCAAGCCGCTTTCCTTGACGCCGCCGAACGGCGCGACCTCGGTGGTGATGAGGCCGGTGTTGACGCCGACCATGCCGGACTCCAGCGCCTCGGCGACGCGCCACACGCGGCCGAGATCGCGGGAATAGAAGTAGGAGGCAAGTCCGAACGGCGAGGCGTTGCACATCGCAATCACATCGGCCTCGTCCTTGAAGCGAAATACCGGCGCCAGCGGGCCAAAGGTTTCCTCGTGCGCGACCAGCGCATCCGGCCTCACGTTCGAAAGCACTGTCGGCTCGAAGAAGCTGCCGCCGAGCGCATGGCGCTTGCCGCCGGTGACGATCTTGGCGCCGCCGGCGACCGCATCGGCAATGTGCTTCTCGACCTTGTCGATCGCTTCCATGTTGATCAGCGGCCCCTGCACCACGCCCGCTTCGGTGCCGTCGCCGATCTTCATCGCCGCGACTTTCCTGGAGAGCTTTTCGACGAACTGGTCGTGGATCTTGTCTTGGGCGTAGATGCGGTTGGCGCAGACGCAGGTCTGGCCCATGTTGCGGTATTTCGAGACGATCGCGCCTTCGACGGCGGCATCGATATCGGCGTCGTCGAACACCACGAACGGCGCGTTGCCGCCGAGCTCGAGGCCGAGCTTCTTCACGCCCACTGAAGCCTGCTGATAGAGAATCTTTCCAACTTCGGTCGAGCCGGTGAAGCCGACGAAACGGACGGCAGGGTGTTCGCACAGCACCTTGCCGATCGCCGACGAATTGCCGGTGAGAATATTGAACACGCCCTTTGGCACGCCGGCCTTTTCGGCGAGCGCTACCAGCGCCAGCGCGGTCAGCGGCGTTTCATTGGCGGGCTTGAGCACCACGGTGCAGCCGGCGGCGAGCGCCGGCGAGACTTTTCGCGTGATCATCGAGCACGGAAAATTCCACGGTGTGATGGCGCCGCAGACGCCGATCGGCTGCTTGATCGCGAGCAGCCGCGCGTCCGGCCGCTGGGTCGGAATGGTTTCGCCGTAGACGCGGCGGGCTTCCTCGGCGAAAAATTCGACATAGGCGCCGCCGATATCGACTTCGCCGAGCGCTTCCGCCAGCGGCTTGCCCTGCTCTGATGTGAGGATCAGCGCCAGGTCCTCGCGGTTGGCCGCGATCAGCTCGAACCATTTGCGCAAAATGTTGGAGCGCTGTTTGGCGGTGAGCTTGGCCCAGGCCGGGAACGCGCGCTCGGCGGCTTCGACGGCTTGGGTGGCTTCGGCCGTGCTGAGTGCCGGAACTTTTGCGAGTTCGACGCCATTGACGGGATTGGTGACCGGACGCGACGGCGTGCCGACCCAGGCGCCGTCGATGTAGCAGCGGTCGCGCAGCAGCGAGGGGTCTTTCAGGCGGGCGTGGAGCGAGGGCTGGGACGATTGGGCGCGAGCGGCGACGGGCGGGTTCATGACGTTACTCCCTTGGGCGCGATCGGATCGGCCCGGACTATAGGGACAGACGGCGCGCAATGCACCGTCCCGCAACGCAAATCTGATGGGAGGTAAACCCGGAGCCACCTGTCCTTAACCTCTCCCCAGCGGGGAGAGGTGGGGCATTGCGTTCGAGGAAGCAGTCAGGCCGCGCCGCTCATATAGATCTCGCGGCGGCCGACCATGCGCTCGGCGGCGGCCTTGGCCCCGGCCTTCGAGGACGTTGCGCAGGTGCGATATTCGAGATCCGGGATGTTGGAGGTGGCACGGCGGCCAAACCATGATTTTGGGCCGACCCGCAGCAGCGCCAGAGCCTGCGCCAGATTGTCGACCGCGCCGAACGAATACAGCGCGCCGGTGCCGGCAATGCGGACCTCGTAGATGCCGGGCGAGATCGGAGCCTCGAGATTGTCGCCCCGTCCGGGACGGGGATAGCTCTTCCATTCGCTCCAGGTTGAAATCATTTTGGGTCCCCTCGCGGCCGATGGGTGGCCGCCAAATTCCTGCATCTACTCTTGGCGTCAGCGGCCAATCGGGCCGGGATCTGAACGCCGCAACGCACAAAAAGTTTCACGCGCACCAAACATTCGAAACACGTCGCCCGCGCCCATCTCCGACGATGTCTCGGGTTCAGTCGTCATGCGTGGCACGCAGCCCGTCAAGTCACGACATCGCGACCATCGCAAATTTCATGGTTGCGCTTGCCGCGCGCCCCACGCGGGAGGACAATCAATTGCTTCCAACAATAATCAAACCGGAGGAACGCCTATGCAAAGCCAAGCTCAGATCGACGAGATTCTGCGCCGGAAGAGCGACGCCAAGGAGATTCCCGGCGTCGTTGCGGTCGCCGGCAGTGGCAACGACGTATTGTATCAGGGCGCGTTCGGCAAGCGCGATTTGTCGAAGTCCGATCCGATGACGACCGACAGCGTGTTCTGGATCGCCTCGATGACCAAGGCGGTAACATCGGCGGGCGCCATGCAGCTGGTCGAGCAGGGCAAGCTCTCGCTCGACGCGCCGATCGGCGAAGTACTGCCCGATCTCGCCAGACCGCAGGTGCTCGAAGGCTTCGACGCCGCAGGCGAGCCGAAGCTGCGGCCCGCGAAGGGCGCGATCACGCTGCGCCATCTCATGACGCATACCGCCGGCTTCTGCTACGATATGTGGAACGGGGACATGGCGGCCTATCTGGAGAAATCCGGCACACCCGGCATCATCACGTGCCAGAACGCCGCGCTGAAGACCCCGATCATGACCGATCCCGGCACGCGCTGGGAATACGGCACCAATATCGACTTCGTCGGCAAGGCCGTGGAAGCGGCCAGCGGCAAGAAGCTCGATGCCTATCTGCGCGACAATCTCTTTGCGCCGCTCGGCATGTCCGACACAGCCTTCAAGATCAGCGACGACATGCGCCAGCGCCTGGTCGGCATGCACGCGCGCGGCGAGGACGGCCAGCTGGCCGCGATCCCGTTCGAGCTCGAGCAGAATCCCGAATTCCACATGGGCGGCGGCGGCCTCTACTCGACGGCCGGCGACTACCTCAAGTTCACCCAAATGATCCTGAACAAGGGCCGCGGCAACGGCAACCAGGTGCTGAAGGCCGAGACCGTCGCGACCATGGGGCAGAACCACATGGGCGATCTCAACATGACCAAGATGACGACGGTCGCGCCGATCTACACCAACAGTGTCGATCTCTATCCGGAGCAGGACAAGAAGTGGGGCCTGAGCTTCATGATCAATACGGCGAGGACGGCCGAGGGGCGCAGTGCGGGCAGCCTCGCCTGGGCGGGCCTCGCCAACACCTATTACTGGATCGACCCGTCACGCGACGTCACCGGCGTGATCCTGATGCAGCTCCTGCCGTTCGCCGACGCCCAATGCCTGGAGGCGTTTGCGGGATTCGAGCGCGGCGTCTATGCCGGGCTCGATGCGGGCAGCGGGCAGAAGGCGGCGTGAGCGAGAGCTCTCACCACACGTCATGGCCGGGCTTGTCCCGCCTGCGCGGCCGAAGCCGCTCCGGCGCGGCGAAGGCCCGGCCATCCACGCGCGGCCGCGCATGCGGAGAGACGTGGATGCCCGGGTCAAGCCCGGGCATGACGGAAAGAGTGTGCCGACGATCTTTAACGAGAGGATTTCGACGTGACGGACAAGGCGGACAGCTACGTTTGCGGCATCTCCGACACGCCGCTGCTCGGCGAGACCATTGGCCGCAGCCTCGACCGCGCCGTGCGGCGCTGGGGTGATCGCGAGGCGCTGGTCTCGCCCAGCCACGGCGTGAGATGGACGTGGCGGGAATTCGCCGATGAGGTCGACGCGGTTGCCGCCGGATTTCTCGCGCTCGGCCTCGAGCGCGGGCAGCGGATCGGCATCTGGTCGCTGAACCGGCCGGAATGGACGCTGACCCAGTTCGCCGCCGCCAAGGCCGGACTGATCCTGGTGACGATTAATCCCGCCTATCGGCTCAGCGAGCTCGAGTTCGCATTGCGCAAGGTCGGCTGCGCGGCGATCGTCACCGCAACAGCGTTCAAGACCAGCAACTACATCGAGATGCTCAACACGCTGCTGCCCGAGCTGGCGAGCGCGAGGCCCGGGCAATTAAGGGCGGCGCGGCTACCGGATTTGCGGATGGTGATCCAGATCGGCGGCCCCGCGGCACCTGGCGCGATCCCCTTCACTGATGTCGCGCGCATGGGCGAGCCCCGGCATCGCGAGCAGCTCTCGGCGCTCGGCGCGGCCCTGCAGTTCGACGATCCCGTCAATATCCAGTTCACCAGCGGCACCACCGGATCGCCCAAGGGTGTGACGCTGACGCACCACAACATCCTCAACAACGGCTATTTCACCGGCCGCGCCATGCGGCTGACGGAGGCGGATCGCATCTGCATTCCGGTGCCGCTGTATCATTGCTTCGGCATGGTGATGGGCAACCTCGCCTCCGTCACGCTCGGCGCGACCATGGTCTATCCCGGCGAAGGCTTTGATCCGCTGGCGACGTTGCGGGCGGTCGAGCAGGAGAAGTGCACGACGCTCTACGGCGTGCCGACCATGTTCATCGCCCAGCTCGATCATCCCGAATTCAAGAACTTCAATTTGCAGTCGCTGCGCACCGGCATCATGGCCGGGGCGCCCTGCCCGATCGAGGTGATGAAGCGCGTCAACAACGAGATGAACATGCGCGAGGTCACCATCGCCTATGGCATGACCGAGACCAGCCCGGTCTCCTTCCAGAGCGCGACCGACGACCCGCTGGAGCGGCGCGTCTCCACGGTGGGGCGGATCCATCCGCATGTCGAGGTCAAGGTGGTCGATCTCGAGGGCAGGATCGTCAAGCGCGGCGAACGCGGCGAGCTCTGCACCCGCGGCTACAGCGTCATGCTGGGCTATTGGGACGAAGCGGAGAAGACCGCCGACGTGCTGGATGCCAATGGCTGGATGCACACCGGCGACCTCGCCACCATCGACGTATCAGGCTATTGCAACATCGTCGGCCGTATCAAGGACATGGTGATCCGCGGCGGCGAGAACCTGTATCCGCGCGAGATCGAGGAGTTCCTCTATCGCCATCCCAAGATCCAGGACGTGCAGATTTTTGGCGTCGCCGACACCCGCTATGGCGAGGAGCTCTGCGCCTGGGTCCGCGTCAGGCCGGGCGAGACGCTGACGGCCGAAGAGGTCCGCGCCTTCTGCGAAGGCCAGATCGCCCACAACAAGATCCCGCGCTATGTCGAGTTCGTCGACGAATTCCCGATGACGGTGACCGGAAAGATCCAGAAATTCGTGATGCGCGATGCGGTGGAGCAGCGGCTGGGATTGACGGCGGCAAAGACGGCGTGAGTTTGGGCCAGCTCTTTATCGACGTCGTCCTGGCGAAAGCCAGGACCCATTACCACAACTCTGTATTGCGACGGACGCCTGATCCGCATCGAGTCAGGCAACAACCGGCGGGGCTATGGGTCCTGGATCAGCGCTCGCTCCGCTCGCTTGTCCAGGACGACAGAATATTAAACCGTCAGCCCGCGCTGCTGCGCCAGCTCCTTCAGCGACACAAGCGGGCGGGCGCCGATGTGCTGGATCACTTCGGCGGCCGCGAGCGCGCCGAGCTCGCCGCACTGCTTGAGGGACAGGTCGCGCGAAAGTCCGTACAAGAAGCCGGCGGCGAACAGATCGCCGGCGCCGGTGGTGTCCACCAGCTGCGTGATCGGCGAGGCCGGCGCTGCAACCGCATCGGTCGGCGTCACCACCACGCAGCCCTTCTCGCTGCGGGTGACCACGCCGAGCTTGACGTCGCTGCGCAGCAGCTTCAGCGCGGTGTCGAAATCGGACGTCTCGTAGAGCGAGTGCAGTTCGGACTCGTTGGCGAATACGATGTCGGCGGTGCCGTTGCGCATCAGCCCCAGGAATTCGTCGCGGTAACGGCCGACGCAGAAGGAGTCCGACAGCGTCAGCGCCACCTTGCGGCCGGCCTCGTGGGCGATCTTTGACGCCTTGAGGAAGGCCTCCTTGGCGCCCGGCGGATCCCAGAGATAGCCTTCGAGATAGACGATTTTTGCCGCGGCGATCTCGGCCGGATCGATGTCGGCTGGCGACAGGTCCTGCGCCGCGCCGAGATAGGTGTTCATGGTGCGCTCGCCGTCGCCGGTGACCAGGATGTAGGAGCAGCCGGTGGCGGGGCCGTCCTTCGCAGCCGGTGTGTTGAAGGCGACGCCGGCGGCGCGGATATCGTGCACATAGAGCTTGCCGATCTGGTCGTCCTTGACCTTGCCGACATAGGCCGCGCGGGCTCCGAGGCTGCCGATGCCGACGATGGTGTTGGCAGCCGAGCCGCCCGAGACTTCCGTCGCCGGGCCCATGTCGGCATAAATCGCGGCGGCGCGCGCCTCGTCGATCAGGGACATGCTGCCCTTGGTCATGCCGTGCCTGGCGAGAAAAGCCTCGTCGGTCCGGACCAGCACGTCGAACAGCGCGTTGCCGATGCCGAGAACGTCATATTTCACGTCAGCCATTCACCTTGATCCTGTTTGGCGGATTGCGATACCCGCGGAAATCCGCTTCCTGTCGCCCTGGAATCCGGCCTGCGGCCTATCACGGCCGGGCCTGCACGGGCAAGCAACGGTATGATTAGAGAGCAATGATCCGCTCCTTCCTGACGGTATCGACGGGAACACTGGCCTCCAGGCTGCTCGGCTTTGCCCGCGATTCGCTAATCGCCGCGCTGCTCGGCACCGGCGCGGTGGCGGATGCGTTCCTGGCGGCGTTCCAGCTCGTCAACGTGGCGCGCCGGCTGCTCAGCGAGGGGGCCCTGAATGCGGCGCTGATCCCGGCCTGGCTGCGCGTCCGGGACCGCGATGGCGACGCGGCGGCTGCCGCGTTCGCGGGACGCGTGCTCGGCACGGTCAGCGCGGCCCTGATCGTGATCTCGCTCGTGATCGCGCTTCTGATGCCGCTGGTCATCGTTATCATCGCGCCGGGATTTCTGGGCGGCGCGACCCTCGATCTCGCCGTCCAGAGCGCACGGCTGATGCTGCCCTATCTCGCCTTTGCAGGTCCCGTCACCGTGCTGATGGGGCTGCTCAACGCGCAAGGCCGCTTTGCGCTGACCGCGTTCTCGCCGCTGCTGTTCAACATCGCCCTCATTGCCGCAATCGCGGCGCTGCTGGCATGGCATGCCGATGCCGGCGTCGCCGCGTCGATGCTGGCGGCCACCGTCGGCATCGCCGGCCTGCTGCAGCTCGCGATGCTGCTGTCGCAGCGAAGCGGGCGTCTTGCGACACCGCTGCGCGTGAGCTTCGACAAGGAGATGCGCGGCTTCTTCGCCAGGGCGATTCCCGGCATGATCGCAACCGCGGGCGCGCAATGGCTGGTGATCGCGGGCGCGATCATCGCCTCCGCAACGCCCTCCGCAGTCTCCTGGCTCTATTTCGCCAACCGCCTCGTCGAGCTGCCGCTCGGCATCGTCGGCGTCGCCATGGGCACGGTGATGGTGCCGGAATTGACCCGCGCGGTGGCGAGCGGCAACCGCGACGCGGTGGCGCATGCCGAATCGCGCGCGCTGGAGCTTGCCGCGGGTCTCGCGCTGCCCGCCACGCTCGGCCTGATCGTGCTGGCCGACCCGATCGTGCGGCTGTTGTTCGAGCACGGCGCCTTCGGCACCGGGGACAGCGCGGCCACCGCACGGGTGCTGGCGTTGCTGGCGCTGGGCCTGCCGGCCCATGTGCTGATCAAGGCGCTGTCGCCGGCCTTCTTTGCCCGCGGCGACACGATGACGCCGCTGATGGCAACCGCCAAGGGCTTTGTGGTCGCCCTCGCGCTTGCGGTCGTGCTTGGTCATGTCTTCGGCGCGTCGGGGATTGCAGCCAGCATCGCGGCCGGCGCCTGGAGCAGCGCGCTGTCGCTGCTCCGCAAAGGCACGGCCGAGTTCGGCTTTTCGATCGATGCGGCCGCGCGCAGGCGGCTGCCGCGGATCGTGCTCGCCGCAGGCATCATGGGCGCCCTGCTCTGGCTGACGACGGGCCTTGTGCCCTCGCAGGCGCACGGCCTCATCCGCTTCATTGTGCTGGGCGTGCAGATCGGAGCGGGGATCGCCGTCTATGGCCTGCTCCTGCAAGTCCTCGGGGTGGCCTCGTGGCGCGAGGCGGTTAACGCCCTGAAGCGGCCCGCCTGACGAATTACCCTTGACGGGGCAGCGCCGCTGTTGGAAACGACGGCCGGCTCCCTCTTAAGGAAAGCGTGCCAGGACACTAGCCATGCCATTCGTTGAACGGGTTTTCTCGGGCGTCCAGCCGACGGGCAATCTGCACCTCGGCAACTATCTCGGTGCGATCGTCAACTTCGTGAAGATGCAGGAAACCCACAACTGCATCTATTGCGTCGTGGACATGCACGCGATCACGCAGGGCGTGGACGTCTGGGGCGGGCCGGTCGAGCTCGCGCGCAACACCCGCGAGGTGACCGCGGCGTTCATCGCCAGCGGCATCGATCCGAAGAAGCACATCGTGTTCAACCAGAGCCAGGTCTCGGGCCACGCCGAGCTTGCCTGGATCTTCAACTGCGTCGCGCGCATGGGCTGGCTCGGCCGCATGACCCAGTTCAAGGAGAAGGCCGGCAAGGACCGCGAGAACGCCTCGGTCGGGCTGTTCGACTATCCCGTGCTGATGGCCGCCGACATCCTGCTGTACCGCGCCACCCATGTTCCGGTCGGCGAGGACCAGAAGCAGCATCTGGAGCTCTCCCGCGACATCGCGCAGAAGTTCAACAACGATTTCGGCGATTCCATTCGCGCCCAGGGCACCAATGACGGCCTGTTCTTCCCGCTGCCGGAACCGCTGATCACGGGACCGGCGACGCGCGTGATGAGCTTGCGCGACGGCACCAAGAAGATGTCGAAGTCGGATGCATCGGACAATTCGCGCATCAACCTGACCGACGACGCCGACACCATCGCCCAGAAGGTGCGCAAGGCGAAGACCGATCCGGAGCCGCTGCCGACGGAAGAGAAAGGCCTGGAAGCGCGCCCCGAGGCCGACAATCTGGTCGGCATCTTCGCCGCGCTCTCCGGCCGCTCCAAGGCGGACGTGCTGCGCGATTTCGGCGGCGGTCAGTTCTCCAGCTTCAAGAACGCGCTGGTGGATCTGTGCGTCACAAAACTCTCGCCGATCGCCGGCGAGATGAAGCGCCTGGTCGCCGACCCCGGCCACATCGACGCCATCCTGAACGACGGCTCCGACCGCGCCCGCGCCATCGCGAAGGAGACCATGAACCTCTCGAAGGACATCGTCGGCTTCATCCGCCGGCGCTGATTGCCGCGAGATCAGATCCGGCCGGCGCTGGCGGCGCCGGCCGACGTCCCCTCTCCCAAACCAGCGGGGAGTGTGGCAGCATGCCGGCCGCGCACACGCCGGAACATGCATGACCAGCAAGCGACTTTGCTTCGAGCCGGGTCACAAGCCCAAATGCCTCGTCATCGTCGACGACACTGCCGAATGGGATCGCGCGGTCTATTACGCCAGCCGCTGGGCGATCCGCGCCGGCGGCGGCGTGGTGATGCTGCGCATCATCGAGCCGGAACAGCAGAGCCAGGAATGGCTAGGTGTCGCCGACATCATGCGTGCGGAGGCGCAGGAGGCGGCGGAGGCCGCACTCGACCGCGCCGCCGGCAGGGCCAACGGCATCGCCGCGATTACGCCGGAGCGGGTGATCCGCGAGGGCGCCGCGATGAAGCAGCTGCTCGCCGTGATCGACGAGGACCCCGACATCGCCATGCTGGTGCTCGCCGCCAACCCCGGCGCGGAGGGACCGGGGCCGCTGGTGACGCTGCTCGCGCACGAGCTCGGCACGTTCCCTGTTCCGGTGACGATCATCTCCGGCGCGCTCAGCGACCAAAGCGTGGATTCGCTGTCGTAGAGTTGGGTCGTCATGCCCGGGCTTGTCCCGGGCATCCACGTTCTTCGCGCGAGGAAGCAAGGCGTGGATGGCCGGGACAAGCCCGGCCATGACGGGCTGAGATTTTATGGCTATCTAACCTGCTGATATAACAACGAAACGCCCGCACGCCCCCTTGATCGTGCGTTTGCCGTCGCCATCTGCTACTGGAGAGAGAACGCGCCGGCCTTGAACCGGCGACGTCCGGAGAAAACCATGTTCATTCAGACCGAAGCCACTCCCAATCCCGCAACGCTAAAATTCATTCCCGGCCGCGTCGTGCTCGACGGCAGCCCGATGGAGTTTGCGAGCCGCGAATCCGCAAGCCGCTCGCCGCTCGCCGAAAAGCTGTTCGACGTGCCCGGCGTGACCTCCGTGTTCTACGGATCGGATTTCATCACCGTGACCAAGGCGGGCGGTGAATGGCAACAGCTCAAGCCGGCGATCCTCGGCGCCATCATGGAGCACTACATGTCCGGCGCGCCGCTGCTCGCCGACGGCGCGGCGGCCGGCGATGCCGATCTCGACGACGAGGACGAGTTCTTCGACGAGGCCGACGCCGAGACCGTCGACATGATCAAGGACCTGATCGAGACCCGCGTCCGTCCCGCGGTCGCCAATGACGGCGGCGACATCACCTTCCGCGGCTTCAAGGACGGCATCGTCTATCTCAACATGAAGGGCGCCTGCTCCGGCTGCCCGTCATCGACCGCGACGCTTCAGCACGGCATCCAGAATTTGCTGAAGCATTTCGTGCCCGACGTGGTCGAAGTCCGGCCGATGTGAACAAGCTGCGTAGGATGGGCAAAGGCGCGCTTGCGCCGTGCCCACCATACCAATCGCGCTAAAGATGGTGGGCACGCTTCGCTTTGCCCACCCTACGCACCCTACAAGATCAAGCCGCCTCGCCGATGCTGGCGGCTTCTTCCGCAGCCCGGCGCATGCTCGCCGACATTTCGCCGGTGACCGCGCTCTGCTCCTTGACCGCGCTGGCCGTCGACGAGACGTATTCGCTGACGCTCTGGATCGCGCCCTTGATCGCATCAAGCGCCGCGACGACGTCGCCCGAGATGCCGTTCAGATTGCCGATCTCCTGCTCGATCTGGTCGGCCGCGTGCTTGGCCTGGTTGGCGAGGTTCTTCACCTCGGAGGCCACCACGGCAAAGCCGCGCCCGGCGTCGCCGGCGCGCGCGGATTCGATGGTGGCGTTCAGCGCCAGCAGGTTGATCTGGCCGGTGATGTTGCCGATCAGCTGCACGATCGTGCTCATCGATTCCGCCGCCGAGGTCAGGCGTTGCGCCTGCTTGTCCGCCACCTCGACCCGCTCGACCGCGGTCGAGGCGGTCTCGCGCGAGCGCGTCATCGCGTCCGCGATCTCGCCGACCGACGCATTCAGCTCCTCGGCGCCGGCGGCGACCGATTCCATCATGCCGCGCACCTTCTCGCTGCGCATCCGCGCGATCACCTGCGCGGTGGTGTCGGAGGCATATTTCACGACCTTGAACGGCTTGCCGTTGAGGTCCCGGATCGGATTGTAGGAGGCCTGGATCCAGATCTGGCGGCCGCCCTTGCCGACGCGCTGATATTCGCCGGACTGGAATTCGCCACGCGAAAGCCTGGCCCAGAATTCCCGATAGGCGGTACCGTCACGCTCTTCGGCCGCCACGAACATGCTGTGATGCCGGCCGACGATGTCCGACAGCGCGTAGCCCACGGCGCGCAGGAAGTTCTCGTTCGCGGTGAGGATCTTGCCGTCCATGTCGAACTCGATCACGGCCTGCGACTTGCCGATCGCCTCGATCTGCCCGGCGAAATTCGCATTGGTCAGCTTCTGCGCGCTGACGTCGGTGGCGAACTTCACCACCTTGAACGGCTTGCCGGCGTCATCGAGGATCGGATTGTAGGTGGCGAGAATCCAGACCTCCTTGTCGCCCTTGCCGAAGCGCTTGTATTCGCCGGAGTGGAATTCGCCGCGCGCAAGCTTCGCCCAGAACTCGCGATAGGCGGCGCTGTCGCGCTCGGCGGCCCCGACGAACATGCTGTGATGCCGGCCCCGGATTTCGTCGAGCCGGTACCCGACCACGCTCAGGAAGTTCTCGTTGGCCGTGACGATGGTGCCGTCGAGATTGAATTCGATCACCGCCTGGGCGCGGCTGATCGCGGAAATCTTGCCGGCATCCTCGAGGCTGCGAATCTTGCGCGTGGTGATGTCGGTCGCGAACTTGACGGCCTTCACGGGCTTGCCGCCATCGTCGAGGATCGGATTGTAGGACGCCTGGATCCAGATCTCGCGCCCGCCCTTGCCGACCCGCTTGTATTCGGCGGATTGATATTCGCCGCGGCCAAGGCGCGCCCAGAACTCGCGATAGGCGGCGCTGCTGCGCTCCTCCGGCACGACGAACATGCCGTGGTGCTTGCCCTTGATCTCGTCGAGCCGGTAGCCCATCGCATCCAGGAAATTCTGGTTGGCCGTGATGATGGTGCCGTCGAGATTGAATTCGATGATCGCCTGCGATTTCGAAAGTGCGCGGACCTGGGCCAGAGCCTCGCGGGCCTCAGAACCGCCTCGCCAGAAAGACATAAAGAAAAACCTTTCCAAAAGACGGCCCCGACTCGCCGTTGACCCGGGGGCCGCGCCGCGGAAAATCTCATTTGATTGCTAATGGAACCTTAAAATGAGAAACAGTTCAAATACTTGCCTACATCGCAAGTTGCAGATGGACCCATCTCCCTCCAAAAAGTAGCGCCATGGTTTCTCCTGGGCCTCCGATGCGTAGAAACACGGGCAGATCATGCGCCTGTCGAGAAATGAAAACTTGCTCTGGTTCGACCGCCGCTGAAACGACTAAGCTGTTTCGATGCTGATCCTTGCCATCGATACCGCGCTGGAAGCGTGCGCGGCCGCCGTGCTCGATACCGATGCCGGCGAACTGCTCGCGCAGGAATCAGTGCTGATGAAGCGCGGGCACGCCGAGGCCCTGATGCCGATGATCGCGCGCGTCATGCAATCGGCCAATCTCGCCTTCACCTCGCTCGACCGCATCGCCGTCACCGTGGGACCCGGCAGCTTCACGGGCCTGCGCGTCGGCATTTCGGCGGCGCGCGGCCTTGCGCTCGCGGCCAGGCGGCCGGCCGTCGGACTGACCACATTGTCTGCCTATGCCGCCGCCATCGTCGGGCAGAACAAATCCGCGCCGGTGATCTCGGCGATCGATGCGCGACACGACCACGTCTATTTCCAGATCGTCGCCGGCGACGGCAGCCAGCTGGTGCGGCCGATGGTCGCCGGCGTCGACGAGGCAATCGCGGCGTCGCAATTCGGCGCGCCGCATCTGGTCGGCAATGCCGCAGGGATTCTCGCCGAGCGCTGGCCGCAGGATGCTCCGCAGCCGATCGCCGTGGATGCGCAGGCCGCGCCCGACATCGGCTGGGTCGCCTGGCTCGGGGCCGCCGCCGATCCCGACACCAATCCGGCGCGGCCGTTCTATCTGCGCGCGCCCGATGCAAAGCCGGCAGCGCTTCCGCCGTTCGCAGCACAAGCCGCAAGATCATGATGCCAGGCTCATGATGCGATGGCTGTCGGAATGGTGGCGCGGCGGCACCGCCGCCGTCGAACCCGCTTCAGCAGGTGACGCCGCGCGGCTGGCGCAGCTTCACGGCGCCTCCTTCGCACGCGGCTGGGGTGAAGGCGAGTTCGAGTCCATGCTCAGCGAGCGCAACACGCTGGTGCATCGGCTCCGCCTCGGCCGCAAGATCATCGGCTTCGCGGTGTCGCGGATCGGCGCGGACGAAGCCGAGATCCTGTCGGTCGCGGTCGACCAGGCCCAGCGCGGCCGCGGCCTCTCCCGCGTGCTGCTGATGACCCATCTCGGTCACCTTGCGGGGCGCGGCGTCCGCACGATCTTCCTGGAGGTGGAAGAGAACAACCAGCCGGCACGGCGGCTCTACGCGAGGTGCGGATTCGTGGTGGTCGGCCGCCGCGAACGCTACTATAAGCAGGCGAACGGGGAACAGTTGAACGCTCTTCTGATGCGACGTGACTTGTCGTAACATTGATGGCACAAGCGCCCCGTCAGGCGGACACGACATGACCGGACTTAAACCTTCCCCCGCATCCAAGGCGACAGGCATCGAGGCGCGCTGTGCCGCCACCGGCATGCGCATGACCGAGCAGCGCCGCGTCATCGCCCGCGTGCTCGCGGAAGCGGTCGACCATCCCGACGTCGAGGAGCTCTACCGCCGCTGTGTCGCCGTCGACGACAAGATCTCGATCTCGACGGTCTATCGCACCGTCAAGCTGTTCGAGGACGCCGGCATCATCGAGCGGCACGATTTTCGCGAGGGCCGCGCGCGCTACGAGACGATGCGCGACAGCCATCACGACCACCTCATCAATCTGCGCGACGGCAAGGTGATCGAGTTCACCTCCGAGGAGATCGAGAAGCTGCAGGCGGAGATCGCCCGCAAGCTCGGCTACAAGCTGGTCGACCACCGGCTCGAGCTCTATTGCGTCCCGCTCGACGACGACAAGCCGACGTCTTAAGCCTCGTGCCAATAGACCTCATCATCTTCGATTGCGACGGCGTGCTCGTGGACAGCGAGGTGATCTCCTGTCGCGCCCATGCCGATATGCTGACGCGGCACGGCTATCCGATCACGTCGGCGCAGGTGTCCGAGCGCTTCCTCGGCCGCTCGACAAGACAGGCCAATCTCGAGATCGAGACCGAGCTCGGCCGCAAGCTGCCCGAGGCCTATCATGGCGATCTGCAGGACGAGCTGTTCCGCGCATTCGAAGCCGACCTCGAAGCGATCCGCGGCATCCATGATGTGCTGGACGTCGTGACCCAGCGCGTCTGCGTCGCCTCGAGCGGCTCGCATCAGCGCATGCAGGTAAGCCTCGGGAGCACCGGTCTCTACGCGCGCTTCGCGCCGAACATCTTCTCGTCCTCGCAGGTCAAGAACGGCAAGCCCGCGCCGGACCTGTTCCTGTTCGCCGCCGGGGAAATGGGCGTGCCGCCGGAGTGCTGCGTCGTGATCGAGGACAGCCTGGCCGGTATCGCCGGCGCGCGGGCGGCCGGGATGATTGTGTTCGGCTTTTACGGGGGTAGTCATTGCGGGGACGGCCATGCCGAGGCCCTGCGCCAGGCCGGGGCCGACCTGACCTTTTCCGACATGCACCAATTGCCCGAGCTGGTCCGACGGGTCGCAGCGGACGCGCTGACGGGCTGATTTCGCCCCCGGGACGTCATTCCGGGGCACGCGCGACGCGCGTGAACCCGGAATTCCGAGGGTTCGGCCCGAGATTCCGGGTTCCCCCGCGCTGCGGGCGCCCCGGAATGACGGATTGGGCCCCAATCGCTGGATTTTCCGCCCTCCAACCTATATCTGGGGGCGTCCTCCACATCCATTTCCGGATTCCATGAAGCCGCCGCGCAAGCTGCACATCAAATCATATGGCTGCCAGATGAACGTCTACGATGCCCAGCGCATGGTGGACACGCTGGCTCCGGAAGGATTCGTGGAGACGGCGAGCGCGGAGGACGCCGACCTCGTCATTCTCAACACCTGCCATATCCGCGAGAAGGCTTCGGAAAAGGTCTATTCCGAGCTCGGGCGCTTACGCGTCGCCAAGGACGAGGCCGCCCGCAGCGGCCGCGCCATGCAGATCGCGGTCGCCGGCTGCGTGGCGCAGGCCGAGGGCGAGGAGATCGTGCGCCGCGCGCCGGCTGTCGACGTCGTGGTCGGCCCGCAGAGCTACCATCATCTGCCGGACCTGCTGAAGCGCGCCGGCGACGGGGGCCGCGCGATCGAGACCGAGTTTCCCGCCGCCGACAAGTTCGGCTTCCTCGCCCAGCCGAAGCCGGACGCGATCCGCGCGCGCGGCATTTCGGCTTTCGTCACGGTGCAGGAAGGTTGCGACAAGTTCTGCACCTTCTGCGTCGTGCCCTATACGCGCGGCGCCGAAGTCTCGCGCCCGGTGGCCAAGATCGTCGACGACGTGAAACGGCTCGCCGACAACGGCGTGCGCGAGCTCACTTTGATCGGGCAGAACGTCAACGCCTATCATGGCGAAGGACCCGACGGGAAAACCTGGGGACTCGGCAGGCTGCTCGAGCATCTGGCTGATATCCCCGGCATCGCGCGGCTGCGCTATTCGACCAGCCACCCCCGCGACGTCGATGACAGTTTGATTGCAGCCCACCGCGATCTCGATGCGCTGATGCCGTTCGTCCACCTGCCGGTGCAGTCGGGCTCGGACCGGATTCTCGCCGCCATGAACCGCAAACATACCGCCGATGACTACCGGCGGGTCATCGACCGTTTCCGCGCCGCCCGCCAAGACATTGCTTTTTCATCAGATTTTATCGTTGGTTTTCCGGGGGAGAGCGAGCAAGATTTCCTCGCCACCCTCGCACTTGTCACGCAAATCGGCTACGCTGCTGCCTATTCGTTCAAATACTCCGCCCGGCCGGGAACGCCGGCCGCGGATATGCAGGAGACGGTGTCCCCCGCCGAAATGGACCAGCGATTGGAGCGGCTCCAGGAACTGATCGACAGCCAGCAATCGGCCTTCAACAGGGCCGCGATTGGCTCAACGGTCGACGTGCTGTTCGAACGTCCGGCGCGCAAGGACGGCCAGATCGTCGGCCGCACCGCTTTCCTTCAGCCTGCCCATGTCATGGCCTCGCCCGACATCATCGGACGCATCCTGCCGGTCCGGATCGACAGCCTCGAGCGCTACAGCTTCCTCGGTGAGCTCGCCACGCCGCACGTTCCGCGCGAGCCCGCTTTATCGCCCATCGCCACTGGAGCCTGAACCCTTGCCAAAAAGCGCATCGGATTCGTCTTCGTTCGCTCCCAGCCGCAAATTTGACCGCGACATGCAAGTTCCACCGGAGACCCAGGTCGTCATCGACTTCGACGACAACCGCGCCGCTTCCGCGCTGGTCGGCCCTTACGGCCAGAACCTGGCGCAGATCGAGCGGCGGCTCGGCGTCGTCGTGGACTCCAAGGGCAACCACATCACCATCGGCGGCACGCGCGACGGCTGCGATGCCGCCCGCCGCGTGCTGGAGACGCTCTACGGGCAAGCCGTGAAGGGGCAGGATGTCGACCAGGGCGAGGTCGAGGGCGCGATCCGCGCCGTGATCGCGCAGGGCTCGCTGTTCGAGTTCGACGCCAAATCGGCCAAGTCCACCTTCGACAGCATCAACCTGCGCAAGCGCCCGGTGCGCGCGCGCACCGCCGCGCAGGATTCCTACATCCGCGCGCTGAAGCGCCACGAACTGGTGTTCGGCATCGGACCGGCCGGCACCGGCAAGACCTGGCTCGCGGTCGCGCACGCCGCGCAACTGTTCGAGCGCAAGGAGGTCGACAAGATCATCCTGTCGCGCCCGGCGGTCGAAGCCGGCGAGCGGCTCGGCTTCCTGCCCGGCGATCTCCGCGAGAAGGTCGATCCCTATCTGCGCCCGATCTACGACGCGCTCTACGACCTGATGGACGCGCGCATCGTCGAGCGCGCGCTGCAGACCGGCGAGATCGAGATCGCGCCGCTCGCCTTCATGCGCGGCCGCACGCTGACCAACGCCGCCATCATCCTTGACGAGGCGCAGAACACCACCTCGATGCAGATGAAGATGTTCCTGACGCGTCTCGGCGAGAACAGCCGCATGATCGTGACCGGCGACCCCTCGCAGATCGACCTGCCGAACGGCCAGACCTCGGGCCTGGCTGAGGCAACTCGCCTCCTCGGCGGCGTCGAAGGCATTGCCCAAGTCCATTTCACCGCCGAGGACGTGATCCGCCACGAGCTCGTGGCGCGGATCGTCGCCGCCTACGAAGGGTCGCCGCAGCGGCCGGCCGGTAAACCCTGACGAGACAACTTTGGACCATGCGGGCGCGGACACGGCGCCGTTCGTCCCAGACAGCACCATGTCGCATTCCCATCTTCCCATCACCGAGGTTCTCGTCGTCGCCGATTGCTGGCAGAGCGAGTCCGACGCCGAAGCCGTGATCCAGCGCGCGATCGCCGCCGCCGCCGCCTCGGTCGACGAGGATTTCACGGAGGCGGAGGTGGCGGTCATGCTGACCGACGATTCCGGCATCCGCACGCTCAACAGCAGCTGGCGCGGCATCGACAAGCCGACCAACGTGCTGTCGTTTCCCGCGCTGCAGCCGGAAGGTGCGTGGAAGCCGGGCGATGCGCCGCGCATGCTCGGCGACATCGCGATCGCCTATGAGACCATGCGGCGGGAAGCGGACGAGGAACAGAAGCCGTTCGACCATCATCTGAGCCATCTCGCCGTGCACGGTTTCCTGCATCTGATCGGCTTCGACCACGAGAACGACGACGACGCGGCGGAGATGGAATCGCTCGAACGAGATATCCTGGCTGATCTCGGCATCCCCGACCCCTATGCCGACCGCTGACGGATGGATTGAAATGGCGGATTCCGAACCGACCCACGACAATCCGCGCAACCCGGCGAATCTGCCGGCCGTGGTGACATCAGGCGAAGTGCTGCGCCCGACCGCGGAAGGCTGGCTGCTGCGCGCCATCCGCACGCTGTTCGGCTGGAAGGCGGGATCGGTGCGCGACGACCTCCAGGTCGTGCTCGACGCCTCGACGCCGGACGATACCGGCTTCTCCGCCGTCGAGCGCACCATGCTGCGCAATATCCTCGGCCTGCACGAGCGCCGCATCGCCGACGTCATGGTCCACCGCGCCGACATCATCGCGGTGAAGCGCGACATCACGCTCGGCGAGCTGATGGACCGCTTCGAGAGCGCCGGCCATTCCCGCCTCGTGGTCTACAACGAGACGCTCGACGATCCCGTCGGCATCGTGCACATCCGCGACCTGCTCGCCTTCATGACCGCGCGCGCCCGCGTGACGGAAGCGACCAAGGCCAAGCGCAAGAAGCCGCTGCCCGCCGGGCTCGACCTGCGCGCCGTCGATCTCGCGCTGCCGCTGCAGGATGCGCGCATCATCCGCAAACTGCTCTACGTGCCGCCGTCGATGCGGGCGATCGACCTGCTCGCGCAGATGCAGGCCACGCGCATTCACCTCGCGCTCGTGGTCGACGAATATGGCGGCAGCGACGGGCTGGTCTCGATCGAGGACATCGTCGAGCAGATCGTCGGCGAGATCGACGACGAGCACGACAGCGACGAGCCGCCCTCGATCGTGCGCCTGCCGGACAACGCCTTCATCGCCGATGCCCGCGCCAGCCTCGACGACGTCCGCTCGGTGATCGGCGAGGATTTCGTCACCGGCGAGGCCGGCGTGGAGGTCGAGACGCTGGGCGGCTATCTCGTCAGCTTCGTCGGCCGCCTGCCGGTACGCGGCGAGGTGATCTCGGGGCCGGGCAATTACGAGGTCGAGGTGCTCGACGCCGACCCGCGCCGCGTCAAGCGGCTGCGGATCGCGACGCGCAAGGAACGGCCGGCACCCCGCACCCAGCGTGAGAGCCGCCGCCGCGAAACACCGCCCGAGAGCGGCCAGCCGCCGTCCGGCGACACGCCCGCCCCGCCGCCAAGCGACGGGACCGGTCCCCAGTGAGCCCGTTCCAGCGACTTAAGCAGATCGCGCTGGCCGTCATCCTGATGTGGGGATGGAAGCGCGCTCTCGTGGCGATCGCGGCCGGCGCGTTGTCGGTGCTGGCATTGGCGCCATTCAATGCCTGGCCGGTGCTGTTCGTCACCTTGCCCGTGCTGGTCTGGCTGATCGACGGCGCAGGCGCCGGACGATATGGCGGCGTCCCGGCCGCGGCGCTGACCGGCTACTGCTTCGGGCTCGGCTATTTCGTCCCCGGTCTCTACTGGATCGGCTACGCCTTCTTCGTGGATGCCGATGTGTTCGCCTGGCTGACGCCGTTCGCCGTGCTGGGCCTGCCGGCCTATCTCGCGATCTTCACCGCGATCGGCTTTGCGCTCGCGCGCCTGCTCTGGACCAAGGATGCCGCGCGCGTGCTCGCGCTCGCGGCCGGCCTCACCATCAGCGAATGGCTGCGCGGCCACGCGCTGACCGGCTTTCCCTGGAACGCGTTCGGCTACGCGCTGTCGGAGCCGCTGCCGCTGGCGCAGACGGCGTCGCTGATCGGCCTGTGGGGCATGACGTTCCTCGCAATCGCGATCTTCGCGAGCCCTGCGGTGCTGATCGACCGCACGCCCGATCGCCGTCCGGCGTGGCGCTGGCCGGCTGCAGCGATCGCGCTTGTGGTCGTGATGGGCATCTTCGGCGCGATCCGCCTGTCGCTGCACCCGACCACGATGGTCGCGGGCGCAAAGCTGCGTCTGATGCAGCCGAACCTGCAGCAGGACGCGAAATTCAACTACGCCGCCAAGGCGGAGGTGATGAAGAAATACCTGGCGCTGTCCGACCGCGCCTCCGGACCGCGCGCGACCGGCGTGCGCGACGCCACCATCCTGATCTGGCCGGAATCCGCATTTCCGTTTTTCCTAACCCGCGAAACCGACGCGATGGCCGAGATCGCCGAGCTCCTGCCCAAGGGCACGGTGCTGATCACGGGATCGGTTCGCGCCCCCGACATGCCGCCCGGCAAGCCGATCACGCGCGCCTATAATTCGATCTATGTGATCGACCATGACGGCAGCGTGCTCGCGGTCTACGACAAGCTGCATCTGGTTCCGTTCGGCGAATTTCTCCCGTTCCAGGATCTGATGGAGAAACTCGGCTTCGAGCAACTCACGCGCGTGCGCGGCGGCTTCATCGCCGGCACCGTGCGCCGCGTATTGCCGGTGCCGGGCGCACCGGGCGCGCTGCCGCTGATCTGCTACGAGGCGATCTTTCCCGACGAGATCGGGACGCGCAACGAACGTCCCGGCTGGATCGTGAACCTCACCAATGACGGCTGGTTCGGCAAGTCGACCGGCCCGTACCAGCATCTGGAGCAGGCGCGGATGCGCGCGATCGAGCTCGGACTGCCGCTGGTCCGCTCCGCAAATACAGGCGTGTCGGCGGTGATCGATCCGGTCGGGCGAACCACGGCCAGCCTCGGCCTCGGCATCGAGGGCGTATTGGACGCAACCCTGCCGGCTGCGATCGCACCGACCGTCTATGCAAGGGTCGGCGACGCGCCTGCGATCATGCTCGTGGCGCTGGCCGTGATTGTGGCGCTACGGCGGCGTTCCGCCAAACGGAAGCCTTGATTGCGCTCGCGCGCGGCGGCACCCGGAAACCTTTAACAACCACGGTCCCACAGTTGACAGACTGCAGGCGGGCTCCTCATTCTGCACAAGCCGCACATTGCGGCGGACATTGCTAAATTTCTCCGCAATGTGTCCCAATAACGGTGTGAGATTTGACGTTGCTGACACCTGGGGCATAGTTGCCGATCACGGCGGCTACCGGTGTTTGGAGGGCTGAGGAAATGTCGAAAGCGCCCAACCCTGTTGACAAATATGTCGGCAGTCGCGTGCGCATGCGCCGCATCATGTTGGGCATGAGCCAGGAGAAGCTCGGTGAAGCGCTGGGCCTTACTTTCCAGCAGATTCAGAAATACGAGAAGGGCACCAATCGGGTCGGAGCAAGCCGAATCCAGCAGATCGCGGAGATCCTGCAGGTGCCGGTGTCGTTCCTGTTCGAGGGCGGGCCGAGCGGCGTGGCCGGCCCGGACGGCTTCGCCGAAGGCGCCTCGCCCTCCTATGTCGCCGACTTCCTTGCAACCTCCGAGGGGCTGGCGCTGACCAAGGCGTTCACGCGAATCACCGATTCGAAGCTGCGCCGCTCGATCGTCGATCTGGTCGAGCAGATCGCGGGCCGCGAAGGCCCCGACAAGCGCTGACGCCGCTTCGAGCCTATTTGAGGCTGCGAGCGATCTGGCCTATGTCGTCATTTGCGGGCGCATTTAGTGTGTCCCGATCAGGATGATACGATTCAAGGGCGCAGATACTTCCATGGCGAGATCCAATTCGTTCGATAACCAAACTATTCTCGAAGGTATCCGCCGCTGGGTGGAGATCGAGACGCCGACGGAAGTTCCCGAACAGGTCAACAAGCTGATTTCGGTCGTCGCGGAGCAACACCGCGATCTGCCGGTCACGCTCGAGCGCATCGCCGGCGTCGATGGCTGCGGCGACCATCTCGTCGCCCGTTCGGATTGGGGGCAGGACCGGCCGGGCATCCTGGTGCTCAGTCATCTCGATACCGTTCACCCCATGGGCTTCATCGCGCGCCTGCCGTTCAAGGTCGAAGGCGACAGCGCGTTCGGTCCCGGCATCTACGACATGAAGGGCGGCGCCTATATTGCCCATCACGCCTTCCGCGAACTTTGCGCCGGCGCCGACCGTTCCCCGCTCGGCATCACCCACATCTTCACCTCCGACGAGGAGATCGGCAGCCCCACCTCCCGTGCACTGATTGAGAAGGAAGGGCGCAAAGCCAAGTACGTTCTGGTGACGGAACCGGCGCGCGACGGTGGCAAGATCGTCACCGGACGCAAGGGCGTCGGGCGATTCGAAGTGTTCATCAAGGGCGTGCCGGCACACGCGGGCTCGCGGCCGGAGGACGGCCGCAGCGCCATTCGCGAGCTCGCCAATATCATCATGGCGCTCGAGGGCATGAACGATCTGACGCGCGGCGTCACCGTCAATGTCGGCGTGGTGCGCGGCGGCACGCGGCCGAACGTGACGCCGGAAGAGGCCTACGCCGAAATCGATCTGCGGGTGCCGAACTTCGCCGACGCGGACGAGTTCGTCGGCAAGATCCTCGGACTGAAATCGAACACCGAAGGCGTCAGCGTGCGGGTCACCGGCGCGCTCAACCGCCCGCCCTACGAGAAGAGCAATGCAGGCGCTTCGCTGTTCGAACACGCGAAGTCGCTCGCCACCGAGCTCGGCTTCGATCTCATCGACACCCACACCGGCGGCGGCTCGGACGGCAACTTCACGGCGCCGGACACCGCCACGCTCGACGGGCTCGGCGTCGACGGCAAGGGCGCACATACGCATTACGAGCAGCTCTACGTCTCCTCGCTCGAACCGCGCGCGCGATTGCTCCACCGCCTGTACCAGACGCTGCGATGAGCGAGCGCAAGTCCGGGCCCGGTCGCGACGACAGCGAGCGCGCGTTCTTCGGGCGCCGCAAGGGCCACAAGCTGCGGCAGCACCAGGCCGGGCTGATCGATCAGTTGCTGCCGCACCTGTCGCTCGACATCCATCGCGAGGCGCCGGCGAACGCCTGCGAGATCTTCGATCCCGCGGCGGAGGATCTGCGGCTCGAGATCGGCTTCGGCGGCGGCGAGCATCTCGCGGCGGAAGCGCAAGGCTTTCCCGCGACCGGCTTCATCGGCTGCGAGCCCTATGTCAACGGCATGGCGAAGATCCTCGCGCAGATCGAGGCCGGCAACATCGGCAATATCCGCCTGTTCGCCGGCGATGCCGCCGAATTGCTGGCCTGGCTGCCGAAAGCCTCGCTGTCGCGGATCGACCTGATCCATCCCGATCCCTGGCCGAAGCGGCGGCACTGGAAGCGGCGCTTCGTCCAGGACCGGACCATCGCCGCGATGGCGCGCGTGCTCAAGGCCGGCGGCGAATTCCGCTTCGTCTGCGATATCGACGACTATTGCGCCTGGACGCTGTCGCACCTTGCGCGTTCGCCGGATTTCCAGTGGCTCGCACAACGCGCAGACGATTTTCGCCTGCCGTGGGACGGCTACACCATGACCCGCTACGGCAGAAAGGCCGCGCGCGAGGGCCGCAAGGCGGCCTACCTGCGATTCAGGCGGCTTTAGATGACCTGCCGGTTGCGCCAGAAATTCACGACGCGCTCGGCGGTCGTCGGCATCAGGCGCGTGAAGTTCATGCGCGCCGATTCGAGATCGGCATCGGCCGGCGTGCGGTTCGGCCCGTACCAGAGCAGGATCAGCGCGCGCACCGTGGGCCAGCCCAGGTTCAGCATGCGGCCGAGGATCAGGATCGGATCGTAGCGATCGCCCGCGACCAGGCGGTCGAGCATGGAAACCCTGACGTCGGCCATCGCCGCGAGTGCGGCGAGCGACTCCTCGTATTTCTGCGCCTTGGCAAAGCCGAGCAACGCGCTCTCGCCGAGATGGCCCTCGCTATGCAGGCTGAGCACCGTACGTTGCGCGTCCGTGAAGTCGCGGCGCGGTCCCGCCGGCAGCGTGGCCTCCTCGATGGCGGCGAGCGCACGCTTGATCTCGACCTGGCGGACGGGAGTGACCACGGTGGACAGGCGGCGCCGCACGACGTCGATCGTGCCGTTCAGGAGCTCGTGCAGGTTCTCGCTGGACAGGTCCTGGCGCTGCCCGATCTTGAGCGTCAGCACGCCGTCCTGACCCGCACGCTTGATCAATTCCGAATAGCCGCCGGCCGAGAACGCAGCACCGGAATTTCCGGCGGCGCGGCGTATCACGTCGCGATCGCCGCGCTCGACCAGGACGTCGGTGATCTCGGCCGACAATGTCGGCCGCTCCGTCATCGCCAGCAGATGGCCCTGGCCCTTGCGCCGCGCGATGTCGATCAGCGCGGCATCGTCGAGCACGGGCGAGCGGCGCAGCACCGGGCCTGCCACCATGACCTCGTTTTCGCGGGCGAGCTGGCGCACCAGATGCGGCGGCGCATTGTCCAGCCACGAGAAGCGCTCGGCGAGATCGATGCGCGAGGCAAGCTCGGCATGGGGGACGAGATCGATCAGGAGACTGTCGAAGAGATCGACGAGATCGGGACGGAGCTTGTCGGCATCCCGGAAAAACAATTGGGCGATGGCGCGCGCGATTTCGCCGCGGCGTCTGGGATCGCCGCGCTTGATGATGTCGTCCAGTCCGGGAACGAGCGACGTGGCAACGGTCATGGAAACGCAAACTCTAGTCTGGCACGCCGCGGGGTGCGCCGTTGGCTCGAGCGACCCCACGATAGGTAATTTAGGGCCCCTTCGTGAAGGAACCGTTGCCGCGGGCCGCCCCGAATCGGGCGCAAAATGCCCGCCCTGGTCCGCGATGGGCCTTGTCCGGAACGGGGGAAAGCGCTATATCAGCGCCAATTCATCTTCTCATACGAACCGCGTAGTGAGAGTGGGCCCGAAAGGACCCGCTCTTTTTTATTACCTGAGCGCGGTTTGGCGGAAGATATGGCCCGGCGATCCGTCGGGCCGAGAGTACCGACGCAGGCTTCGAAAACCGTAACCAAGCCTTAACCATCGAGCGCCTTGACCCCTGATATGACCGAACCGAACGCTGGTTCCATTGATGCCGAGTTGCTGGCCGAGCCGAGGCTCGTGGTCGAGCCCGGCGTCGCGGCGCGGGTGTCTGCCGTAGCAGGCCCGGTGCTGCAGGGCATGGGCTACCGGCTGGTGCGGATCCGCATCTCCGGGGAGGCCGGCTGCACCGTGCAGATCATGGCCGAGCGTCCGGACGGCTCCATGCAGATCGAGGATTGCGAGGCGATCTCGCGGGCGCTGTCGCCGGTGCTCGACGTCGCCGATCCCATCGATCGCGCCTACCGTCTGGAGATTTCCTCGCCGGGGATCGACCGCCCGCTGGTGCGCCGTTCCGATTTCGAGAGGTATGCGGGGCATCTCGTCAAGATCGAGATGACGGTCGCCCATGAGGGGCGGAAGCGGTTTCGCGGCACGATCGGTCCGGTCGAAGGCGATCGCGTGCATCTGCATCGCGACGACGTCAAGGCCGGCGACAATCCCGACGTCCTCCTGACCATGGAAGACATCGGCGAAGCACGTCTGGTGCTGACCGATGAGTTGATCGCCGAATCCATGCGCCGCGGCAAGGCCGAGGAGCGCCAGATGCGCCGCGATCTCGGCTTGGAGCCGCCGCAGGCGCCGCACGCCGAGATCAGCGCGAAAACCACCAAGAATACCAAGCCGAAAAAGAAGCCGGCCCCGACCAATACCAAGAAGCATCGCCTGGCCGCCGATCGCGCGCGCCGCGGCGAGATCGAGCCTGACGAAGGAGACTAGCCATGGCAGTCAGCGCCAATCGACTTGAATTGCTCCAGATCGCCGACGCCGTTGCGCGCGAGAAATCGATCGACCGCGGCATCGTCATCGCGGCGATGGAGGACGCCATCGCCAAGGCCGCGCGGGCCCGTTACGGCAGCGAAACTGACGTGCATGCCGAGATCGACCCGAAGAAGGGCGAGCTGCGGCTGTCGCGGCACATGCTGGTCGTCGACAAGGTCGAAAACCATTCCAACCAGATTTCGCTCGCGGACGCGCAGCGCGCCAATCCCGGCGCCCAGGTCGGCGACACCATCGCCGACACCCTGCCGCCGCTGGAATATGGCCGTATCGCCGCGCAGTCGGCCAAGCAGGTGATCGTGCAGAAGGTGCGCGAGGCCGAGCGCGATCGCCAGTACCAGGAATTCAAGGATCGCATCGGCGACATCGTCAACGGCGTCGTCAAGCGCGTCGAATATGGCAGCGTGATCGTCGATCTCGGCCGCGGCGAAGCCATCATCCGCCGCGACGAGATGCTGCCGCGCGAGGTGTTCCGCAACGGCGACCGCGTCCGCGCCTACATCTTCGACGTCCGCCGCGAGACCCGCGGCCCGCAGATCTTCCTGTCGCGCACCCATCCGCAGTTCATGGCAAAACTGTTCGCGCAGGAAGTGCCGGAAATCTATGACGGCATCGTCGAGATCAAGGCGGTTGCCCGCGATCCGGGCTCGCGCGCGAAAATCGGCGTTATTTCCCGCGATTCCTCGGTCGATCCGGTCGGCGCCTGCGTCGGCATGCGCGGATCGCGCGTGCAGGCGGTGGTGAACGAGCTGCAGGGCGAGAAGATCGACATCATTCCGTGGTCGCCCGACATCGCGACCTTCGTGGTCAACGCGCTGGCGCCGGCCGAAGTGTCCAAGGTCGTCATCGACGAGGATCGCGAGCGCATCGAGGTCGTGGTGCCCGACACCAACAACCAGCTCTCGCTGGCGATCGGCCGCCGCGGCCAGAACGTCCGCCTCGCCTCGCAGCTCACCGGCTGGGACATCGACATCCTGACCGAGCAGGAGGAATCGGAGCGCCGCCAGGCCGATTTCGAGAACTCCACCCGCGTCTTCATGGAATCGCTCAACGTCGACGAGGTGGTCGGCCAGTTGTTGGCGTCCGAAGGCTTCACCTCGGTCGAGGAACTCGCCATGGTGGACCTCAAGGAGCTCGCCAGCATCGAGGGCTTTGACGAGGAAACCGCGCAGGAGCTGCAGAATCGCGCGCGCGAATATCTGGAGCAGCAGGAGGCCGAGCTCGAGTCCCGCCGCAAGGAACTCGGCGTCGAGGACGCCGTGAAGGATGTGCCGGGCGTGACCTCGAAGATGCTGGTGAAGTTTGGCGAGAACGACATCAAGTCGGTCGACGACCTCGCCGGCTGCGCCACCGACGACCTGGTCGGCTGGACCGAGCGCAAGGAAGGCGGCGAGCAGACGAAGTTCGCCGGCGCGCTCGACGGCCTCGGCATCTCCCGCGACGATGCGGAAGCGATGATCATGCAGGCCCGCGTCAAGGCCGGCTGGATCACCGAAGCCGACCTCGCCAAGCCGGCCGAAGAGGCCGACGCGACCGAAGATCAGCCGGCTTAAGGGCGACGGAGGATGTCGCCCGGATGCTCGCTCATTCTGACCCCGAACTCGACCATGGACCGCGGACCGAAAGGTCCGCGACCATGCGGATGTGCGCGGTCAGCCGCGAGGTCCGGCCGATCGACGAGCTGATCCGCTTCGTCGTGTCCCCCGACGGGGTCGTTGTTCCCGACCTCAAGCGCAAATTGCCGGGACGGGGCATGTGGGTCACCGCATCGCGCGGGGTGGTTGCGGAAGCCGTTCGCCGTCACCAATTTAACAAGGCCTTCAAGCGCGAACTGCGCATTCCCTCGACGTTTCCCGCCGATATCGAGGCGCTCCTGGTCCGGAGCGTCACCGAAGCCCTTGGGATCGCCGCCAAGGCCGGACAGATCGTCGCCGGTTTCGGCAAGGTCGAGAGCGCCCTCCGGGAAGGCACGGCCGAGGTCCTGATCCATGCCAGCGACGGGGCCGCGGACGGAATCCGCAAATTGGACGCGCTGGCACGGCAAAATGGCGGGAATCGCGGCACCAGGCCGCAAATTCCCGTCGTCACCGCACTGAAATCGGCAGAATTGGATTTGGCACTCACCCGGTCAAATGTGATACATGCTGCCCTGCTCGCGGGCCCGGCGAGCAAGACATTCCTGTCACGTAGCCAGATGCTGGTCCGATACCGGCTGGCGGACGAAGACAAGACTGCCGAAAAGCACGGCCAGGATTTTTAAGAGACACCGACGAACCGGTATGACGGTGCGGCAACGCACAACGCAACAAGATCAGGATTAGGACTGCTGAATGGTTGATACCAAGACCCCTGGCGACAAGAAGCTGAGCGTTCCGAGCAAGACGCTATCGCTCAAGCCGCGCGTCGAGACGGGCACTGTGCGCCAGAGCTTCAGCCATGGCCGCAGCAAGCAGGTCGTGGTCGAGAAGCGCGGCAAGCGCCGCATCGGCGACGGTGGCCCCGAGCCGCAGGCACCCGAAATTGTGGCGAAGCCGGCCCCGGCTGCGCCCGCTCCCTCGCGCCCCGCGCCGCCGCCGCGCAACGCCGGTTCCGGCGTCGTGCTGCGCACGCTGACCGAGGACGAACGCTCCGCCCGCGCCAGCGCGCTGGCGGATGCCAAGGTGCGCGAAGTCGAGGAGCGCCGCCAGGCCGAAGAGGAAGCGCAGCGCCGCGCGGTCCGCGAGGCCGCCGAGCGCGCCGAGCGCGAGGCCGCCGAATCCCGCCGCAAGGCCGAGGAAGAGCGCCACCGTCACGAGGACGAGGCCAAGCGCAAGGCCGAGACCGAAGCCAAGAAGCGTTTTGGCGAGGGCGAGCAGCCGCAATCCGCCGCGCGTCCCGCGGCGGCGGCCCCGGCCGCTCCTGCGGCGCGCCCCGGAACGACCACCACGACGCGGCCGGGAACGACGACGGCGCGGCCAGGAACGGCCCCGCAGCGGCCGGGTGGCCCGGTTGGCCGTGCGCCCGCGGTCGCCGCAGGTCCCGACGAGGACGATGGTCCGCGCCAGATCCGTCGCGGTCCCGGTGGCGCCGCGCGTCCTGTGGTGGCACCCAAACCCACCCATAAGCCCGGCCCGCAGAAAGAGCGCGGCCGCCTGACCGTCGTCACGGCACTCAATGCCGACGAGGTGCGCGAGCGCTCGATCGCCTCGTTCCGCCGCCGTACCCAGCGCCTGAAGGGCCATGCCTCGAACGAGCCGAAGGAAAAGCTGATCCGCGAGGTGGTCATTCCCGAGGCGATTACGATCCAGGAACTCGCCAACCGCATGTCCGAGCGCGCGGTCGACGTCATCCGCATGCTGATGAAGCAGGGCGCGATGCACAAGATCACCGACGTGATCGACGCCGACACCGCCCAGCTCATCGCCGAAGAGCTCGGCCACACCGTGAAGCGCGTGGCGGCGTCCGACGTCGAGGAAGGCCTGTTCGACGCCGTGGACGATTCCACCGACACCGAGACGCGTTCGCCGGTCGTGACCGTGATGGGCCACGTCGACCACGGCAAGACCTCGCTGCTCGACGCGCTCCGTCACGCCAACGTCGTCTCCGGCGAAGCCGGCGGCATCACCCAGCACATCGGCGCCTACCAGGTGCTGTCGCCCGAGAGCGGCAAGAAGATCACCTTCATCGACACGCCCGGCCACGCCGCGTTCACCGCGATGCGCGCCCGCGGCGCCAAGGTCACCGACATCGTCGTGCTGGTGGTCGCGGCCGACGACGGCGTGATGCCGCAGACGGTCGAAGCCATCAACCACGCCAAGGCGGCGCGGGTGCCGATCATCGTTGCCATCAACAAGATCGACAAGCCGGACGCCAAGCCGGAGCGCGTGCGCACCGAGCTGCTGCAGCACGAGGTGCAGGTGGAATCCTTCGGCGGCGAGGTCGTCGACGTCGAGGTGTCCGCCAAGAACAAGACCAATCTCGACAAGCTGCTCGAGATGATCGCGCTGCAGGCCGACATTCTCGAGCTGAAGACCAATTCGGAGCGTCCGGCCGAAGGTACCGTGATCGAAGCCAAGCTCGATCGTGGCCGCGGCCCGGTCGCGACCGTGCTGGTCCAGCGCGGCACGCTCCGCGTCGGCGACATCATCGTCGCCGGCGCCGAGATGGGCCGCGTCCGCGCGCTGATCTCGGATCAGGGCGACACCGTGGACGAGGCCGGCCCCTCGGTGCCGGTCGAGGTGCTCGGCTTCAACGGTCCGCCGGAAGCCGGCGACCGTCTCGCGGTGGTCGAGAACGAAGCCCGCGCCCGCCAGATCACCAGCTACCGCGCGCACCAGAAGCGCGAGAACGCGGCAGCCTCGATCTCCGGCATGCGCGGCTCGCTCGAGCAGATGATGTCGCAGCTGAAGACGGCGGGCCGCAAGGAATTCCCGCTGATCGTCAAGGCCGACGTGCAGGGCTCGCTGGAAGCGATCCTCGGCTCGCTGGAGAAGCTCGGCACCGACGAGGTCGCGGCCCGCATCCTCCATGCCGGCGTCGGCGGCATCTCGGAATCGGACGTGACGCTCGCGGAAGGCTTCAACGCCGCGATCATCGGCTTCTCGGTTCGTGCGAACAAGGAAGCCGCCGCGGCCGCCAAGCGCAACGGCATCGAGATCCGCTACTACAACATCATCTACGACCTCGTGGACGACGTGAAGAAGGCGATGAGCGGCCTGCTCGCGCCGACCTTGCGCGAAACCATGCTGGGCAATGCCGAGATCCTCGAGATCTTCAACATCTCCAAGGTCGGCAAGGTCGCCGGCTGCCGGGTCACCGACGGCACCGTGGAACGCGGCGCCAATGTGCGCCTGATCCGCGACAACGTCGTCGTGCACGAAGGCAAGCTGTCGACGCTGAAGCGCTTCAAGGACGAGGTGAAGGAAGTCCAGTCCGGTCAGGAATGCGGCATGGCCTTCGAGAACTATCACGACATGCGTGCCGGTGACGTGATCGAGTGTTATCGCGTAGAGACGATCCAGCGCTCCCTGTAAGTCCAAATCTTACCGAAGCGCGCGGATCTTTTTGAGCTGAAATAGCGGGAGTGCGATGGCCGGATTTTTTCCGGCCATCCACCTCGCATTCGTTTCAACCGGACAAATGACAATGCCCGTGTCCAAAACGCGCGGGCACGACGAGGTGATTTCGAACGATGCCCCGCCACCACCAGAAGAAGAGTTCCGCTTCCGGCGGCTCGCAGCGCCAGTTGCGCGTCGGCGAGCAGCTTCGCCACGCGATGGCCGACATTCTGGCGCAAGGCAACGTGCATGATGCGGACCTCGAAGGCCACATCATCACCGTGCCGGAGGTACGGATGTCGCCCGACCTGAAACTCGCGACAATCTACGTGATGCCGCTCGGTGGACGCGACACCGAGATCGTCATCGCTGCGCTCGAGCGCAACAAGAAGTTCCTGCGCGGCGAGGTCGCGCGGCGCGTTAACCTGAAATTTGCACCTGACATTCGCTTCCGCGTCGACGAGCGATTCGACGAAGCGGAACGGATCGAGAAGCTTTTGCGAACACCTGCGGTGCAGAAGGACCTGCAACAGGATCCGGACTCGGATCGGGAAGAAGAACAGTGATGATGGACCCGGCTCACGGCACGATCGGCGACGAACAGCCCGATACGCGCGACGTGCAGAAAAATAATTTTCCGGAAGCCAATGATGCCATGGCGCATCAGGAGGCGCGCCGCGTCAACAACGATCCGCGTGCGGGCAAGCAGAAGGGCAATCAGCCGCGCCGCGACCGCCGCGACGTCCATGGCTGGGTCGTGCTCGACAAGCCGATCGGCATGACCTCGACCCAGGCCGTGGCCGTGCTCAAGCGCCTGTTCAACGCCAAGCGCGCCGGCCACGCCGGCACGCTCGATCCGCTCGCCTCCGGCGGCCTGCCGATCGCGCTCGGCGAGGCCACCAAGACGGTTCCCTTCGTCATGGACGGCCGCAAGCGCTACCGCTTCACGGTGTGCTGGGGCGCGGAGCGTGATACCGACGACATCGAGGGTCAGGTCACCGCGACAAGCGACCAGCGCCCGAGCCGGGAGGCCATTCTGGCCCTCCTGCCCCGCTTCACCGGGGTGATCGAGCAGATCCCGCCGCGCTATTCCGCGATCAAGGTCCAGGGCGAGCGGGCCTATGATCTGGCGCGCGACGGCGAGGTCGTCGAGCTGGCCCCCCGACCGGTCGAGATTCACCATTTATCCCTTGTGGATCAACCGGATAACGACCACGCCGTATTCGAGGCCGAGTGCGGCAAAGGTACCTATGTCCGGGCGCTGGCCCGCGATATGGGCCGGATTCTCGGTACTTACGGCCATATCTGCGCGCTGCGGAGGACCCTGGTCGGCCCATTTGGCGAGAACGACATGATTCCGCTGGATCAGCTGGAGGCTTTGTGCCATAGAGCCGCGTCCGGCGAGGGCAGCCTCGCCGACGCGCTTTTGCCCGTTGAGACCGCGCTGGACGACATCCCGGCACTGGCCGTCACTCGGGCTGATGCGGCAAGGCTCCATCGGGGCCAGGCCGTTTTGTTGCGCGGACGGGATGCGCCCAATTGTAGCGGCACAGTCTATGTCACGGCGGCAGGCCGGCTTCTCGCGCTTGCCGAAGTCGGCAATGGCGAAATCATCCCCAAGCGTGTGTTCAACCTGACCGGCCTGACTGCCAGCCCCGGTCGCAACGAGAGAAATTGACGATGTCGATTGCCGCAGAACGCAAAGCGGAAGTCATCAAGACGAATGCCACCAAGGCCGGCGACACCGGCTCGCCCGAGGTTCAGGTCGCGATCCTGTCGGAACGCATCAACAACCTCACCAACCATTTCAAGACCCACGTGAAGGACAACCATTCGCGTCGCGGCCTCCTGAAGCTGGTCTCGACCCGCCGCTCGCTCCTCGACTACCTGAAGAAGAAGGACGAGGCGCGTTACAAGGCGCTGCTCGAGAAGCACAACATTCGTCGCTAAGAGTTGCTGCGCGCGCCACCGGCGCGCGTTTTGCGTATGGTTTCGAGCAAAAGCGCCTGTCTGCAGGTTTTTGATCGAGGCTCACGCGCACGCCGGGTGCGGGCCGATGACGATTCGCATCCGGGGCATGATGTTCAAGGCCGGAAGTTCGGCCTGCGAACATTCGAGTTCATGCCGACTGACCAGTCCCAGCAGCAATCCGGCGGCTGGGCGCAACGGGCAAGGTGCCCGTATGACCCGAAAGGATGGACGCCATCCGACATCCAAAAACCATGGCAGGATCGCAGGACGCTGATCGCCGATCAGCGTCCCGCAATCTTGCACATGGTTTTTGTTTTTCGAGCCGTCCTTCTTTCGAGAACCCATGAAAGAAGACCTCTATGTTCACTAAGCATTCAGTCGAGATCGACTGGGGCGGACGCCCTCTCAAGCTCGAAACCGGCAAGATCGCCCGCCAGGCCGACGGCGCCGTCGTCGCCACCTATGGCGAGACCGTGGTGCTCGCCACCGTCGTGGCGGCCAAGGCGCCGCGCGAGGGCGTCGACTTCCTGCCGCTGACCGTCGACTATCAGGAGAAGACCTACGCTGCGGGCCGCATTCCCGGCGGCTATTTCAAGCGCGAGGGCCGTCCGACCGAGAAGGAGACGCTGGTCTCCCGCCTGATCGACCGTCCGATCCGCCCGCTGTTCGTCGACGGCTGGCGCAACGAGACCCAGGTGATCGCCACCGTGCTGTCGCACGACATGGAGAACGATCCGGACATCGTGGCGCTGGTTGCCTCCTCCGCGGCGCTGACCCTGTCGGGCGCGCCGTTCAAGGGCCCGATCGGCGCTGCGCGCGTCGGCTTCGCCAATGACGAGTTCATCCTCAACCCGACGCTCGACGAGATGGTCGACACCCAGCTCGACCTGGTCGTCGCCGGCACCGCAGACGCCGTGCTGATGGTGGAATCGGAAGCCAAGGAGCTGAACGAAGACATCATGCTCGGCGCCGTGATGTTCGGTCACCGCCACTTCCAGCCGGTGATCAACGCGATCATCGAGCTCGCCGAGAAGGCCGCCAAGGAGCCGCGCGAAGTCACCGTCATCGACAATGCCGCGCTCGAGAAGGAAATGCTCGGCATTGTCGAGCAGGAGCTGCGCGCCGCCTACGCCATTCCGGTCAAGCAGGACCGCTACGCCGCGGTCGGCAAGGTCAAGGAAAAGGTGATCGCCCACTATTTCCCCGAAGGGCAGGAGCCGAAATACGACAAGCTGCGCATCTCCGCCGTGTTCAAGGAGCTCGAGGCCAAGATCGTTCGCTGGAACATCCTCGACACCGGCAAGCGCATCGACGGCCGTGACTCCAAGACCGTTCGCAACATCGTCGCCGAAGTCGGCGTGCTGCCGCGCGCCCACGGCTCGGCGCTGTTCACCCGCGGCGAGACCCAGGGCCTGGTCGTGACCACGCTCGGCACCGGCGAGGACGAGCAGTACATCGACGCGCTGTCGGGGACGTACAAGGAAACGTTCCTGCTGCACTACAACTTCCCGCCCTACTCGGTCGGTGAGACCGGCCGCCTCGGCGGCACCAAGCGCCGCGAGATCGGCCACGGCAAGCTCGCCTGGCGCGCGATCCACCCGGTGCTGCCGCCGCATCACGAGTTCCCCTACACGATCCGCGTGGTCTCGGAGATCACCGAATCCAACGGCTCCTCGTCGATGGCGTCGGTCTGCGGCGCCTCGCTCGCGCTGATGGACGCCGGCGTGCCGTTGAAGCGGCCGACCGCGGGCATCGCAATGGGCCTGATCCTGGAGGACAAGCGCTTTGCAGTGCTGTCCGACATCCTCGGCGACGAGGACCATCTCGGCGACATGGACTTCAAGGTGGCCGGCACGGAGGCCGGCATCACCTCGCTGCAGATGGACATCAAGATCGAGGGCATCACCGAGGAGATCATGCGCGTTGCCCTTGGCCAGGCCAAGGAAGGGCGCATCCACATCCTCGGCGAGATGGCCAAGGCACTCACCAACGCCCGCGCCGAGCTCGGCGAATACGCGCCGCGCATCGAGACCTTCAAGATCGCCACCGACAAGATCCGCGAAGTGATCGGCACCGGCGGCAAGGTGATCCGCGAAATCGTCGAGAAGACCGGCGCCAAGGTCAACATCGAGGACGACGGCACCGTGAAGGTCGCCTCCTCCGACGGCGAGGCGATGAAGGCCGCGATCAAGTGGATCAAGTCGATCGCGTCCGATCCGGAAGTCGGCCAGATCTATGACGGCACCGTCGTCAAGGTGATGGAGTTCGGCGCCTTCGTGAACTTCTTCGGCTCCAAGGACGGTCTCGTCCACATCAGCCAGCTCGCGGCCAACCGCGTGCAGAAGACCTCCGACGTCGTCAAGGAAGGCGACAAGGTCAAGGTCAAGCTGCTCGGCTTCGACGATCGCGGCAAGACCCGCCTGTCGATGAAGGTCGTCGACCAGACCACCGGCGAAGACCTCGAAGGCAAGGACAAGGGCGGCGAGGGCGAGAAGGCCCCGCGCGAGGCCGCTGGCGAGTAATCGCTTCAAGCCACATCTGAAACACGAAGGGCGGCCTCGCGGCCGCCCTTTTTTTTGTCGCGTCCGATGAACCGCCCTGCCCTTCACCTCTCCCCAGCGGGGAGAGGTGTCAGGCCTCACGCCGCGATGTCGAACCGGTCGAGGTTCATCACCTTGGTCCAGGCCTTGGCAAAGTCCTGCACGAATTGCTGCTTGGCATCCGACGAGGCATAGACCTCGGCGAAGGCGCGGAGCTGCGAGTGCGAGCCGAAGATCAGGTCGGCGCGCGTGCCGGTCCATTTCACCGCGTTGGTCTTGCGGTCGCGGGCCTCGTAGGTGCCATCAGTCGCCGGCGCCCACTGCGTGCTCATGTCGAGCAGGTTGACGAAGAAGTCGTTGGAGAGCGTGCCCACCTTGCCGGTGAGGACGCCGTGCTTCGAGCCGTTCGCGTTGGCGCCGAGCACGCGCAGGCCGCCGACGAGGACGGTCAACTCGGGACCGGTGAGCCGGAGCAGCTGCGCGCGATCGACGAGGGCTTCCTCTTCCATCATGAACTGCTGCTTCTTGCTGACATAGTTGCGGAAGCCGTCGGCCCGCGGCTCCAGCGGGGCGAAGGAGACGGCGTCGGTCTGCTCCTGCGAGGCGTCCATGCGGCCCGGCGTGAAGGCAACCTTCACATCGACGCCGGCATCCTTCGCGGCCTTCTCGACCCCTGCGGTGCCGCCGAGAACGATCAGGTCGGCGAGCGAGACCTTCTTCGCACCGCCCGCGGCGTTGAACTCCTTCTGGATCGCTTCGAGCTTGCCGAGCACCTTCGAGAGCTGGGCCGGCTGGTTCACCTCCCAATCCTTCTGCGGGGCAAGACGGATGCGCGCGCCGTTGGCGCCGCCGCGCTTGTCCGAGCCGCGGAACGTCGAGGCCGACGCCCAGGCGGTCGAGACCAGCTCGGACACCGACAGGCCCGAGGCCAGGATCTTGGTCTTCAGCGCGGCGACGTCCTGATCGCCGACCAGATCGTGATTCCGCGCCGGAATCGGATCCTGCCAGATCAGCGTCTCCTTCGGCACCAGCGGGCCGAGATAGCGCTGGATCGGGCCCATGTCGCGATGGGTGAGCTTGAACCAGGCGCGGGCGAAGGCGTCCGCGAACTGATCCGGATTCTCGAGGAAGCGCCGCGAGATCTTCTCATAGGCCGGATCGAAGCGCAGCGAGAGGTCGGTCGTCAGCATCGTCGGCAGATGCTTCCTGGACTTGTCGAACGCATCAGGAATGGAGGCATCCGCATTCTTGGCCTTCCACTGCTGCGCGCCGGCCGGGCTCTTCGTCAGCTCCCATTCGTACTTGAACAAATTCTCGAAGAAGAGATTGCTCCACTTCGTCGGCGTCTGCGTCCAGGTGACTTCGGGGCCGCCGGTGATCGCATCGGCGCCGATGCCGGTGCCGTGCTTGCTCTTCCAGCCGAGGCCCTGATCCTCCAGCGCGCCCGCTTCCGGCTCCGGACCGACCAGTGACGGATCGCCCGCGCCGTGGGTCTTGCCGAAAGAGTGGCCGCCGGCGATCAGCGCGACCGTCTCTTCGTCGTTCATCGCCATGCGGAAGAAGGTCTCGCGGATGTCCTTGGCTGCGGCAACCGGATCCGGCTTGCCGTTCGGGCCTTCCGGATTGACGTAGATGAGACCCATCTGCACCGCGCCGAGCGGCTCGGCGAGCTGGCGTTCGCCGCTGTAACGTTCATCGCCGAGCCAAGTGCCTTCGGGGCCCCAATAGAGCTCCTCCGGCTCCCAGACGTCGGCCCGGCCGCCGGCGAAGCCGAAGGTCTTGAAGCCCATCGACTCCAGCGCGACGTTGCCGGCGAGCACCATCAGGTCGGCCCAGGACAACTTGCGGCCGTATTTCTGCTTGATCGGCCAGAGCAGGCGGCGCGCCTTGTCGAGATTGGCGTTGTCGGGCCAGCTGTTGAGCGGCGCAAAGCGCTGCTGACCGGCACCGGCGCCGCCGCGGCCGTCGGTGATGCGGTAGGTGCCCGCGCTGTGCCAGGCCATGCGGATCATGAGGCCGCCGTAGTGACCGAAGTCGGCGGGCCACCACTCCTGCGAGTCCGTCATCAGAGCGGTGAGGTCCTTGACGACCGCGTTCAGGTCGAGCGTCTTGAACTCCTTGGCGTAGTCGAAGTCCTTGCCCATCGGATCGGACAGGCCGGAATTCTTGTGCAGCACCTCGATGCTGAGCTGGGTTGGCCACCAGTCGCGGTTCACCCGCGTGGGTTTTCCGCCCGAAAACGGGCACTTCGAAGTGTCATCCATGATTGCCTCCTCTGGTGGCGTCGAACTCGCGCCTTTGACCAGGTAGAACCACTCTAAGCTCCGCGTCCTATCAGGTGAAGTTGACTTTAATGATCGCTGCGATAGGAATTTCTGATGATCAATCTGACGCTGCGCCAGCTCCGGTATTTCGATGCGCTGGCGCGCCACGGCCATTTCGGCCGCGCGGCGGCGGCCTGTTCCATCTCGCAGCCGGCCTTGTCGATGCAAATCAAGGAGTTGGAGGAAGCGCTCGGCGGGCTGCTGCTGGAACGCAGCGCCCGGCAGGTGACGCTGACCCGGTTCGGCGAGGAACTCGCGCAACGCGTCCGCGACATTTTGCGCTCGGTCGACGAGCTCGGTGATTTCGCCCGCGCCGCGCGGGACCGCTTCGCCGGCCGCCTGCGCATCGGCATGATCCCGACCATCGCGCCGTACCTCCTGCCCACGATCACCAAGAACCTCACGCGCATGTATCCGGAGCTCGACATCCGCGTGCGCGAGACGATGACGCCGCGGCTGATCCAGGAACTCGTGGAAGGCCGGCTCGACACCGCCATCGTCGCACTGCCGGTGTCCGAACCCTCACTCACGGAAGTCGCGCTGTTCGAGGAAAAGTTCCTGCTGGTGCGGCCGGGCGCGGATGAGGGAACGCCGACACCGTCGCGCGAGAGGATGCGGGAGATGCGGCTGCTGCTGCTCGAGGAGGGGCACTGCTTCCGCGACCAGGCGCTCTCCTTCTGCAACATGCAATCGGCGCCGCCGCGCGAGATGCTGGATGCGAATTCGCTGTCGACGCTGGTCCAGATGGTCAGCGCCGGCATCGGCGTCACCCTGATCCCGGAGATGGCGGTGCCGGTGGAGACGCGGTCAGCCGCGGTCTCGGTCTCGCGTTTCCGCGACCCGCAGCCCTCGCGCACGATCGGCATGGTCTGGCGCAAGACGAGCCCGCTGGCGCGGCAGCTCCTGCAGATTTCCGAGGTGGTGTGCCTGTCGGCAGGCAAGGTGCGCGCGAAGCAATTCCTGCGCAGCCAGAAGGCCTGAGGTCGCGATGCCGCATCCCGTCATTCGCCCTGCCCGCACTGAGGAATATGACGAGATCGGTCGCGTCTGGATGGAGAGCTGGGTCTCGACTGGCCTTGCCGAGGCCAGCAACTTCTTGCTCGCGAACCTGCGCGCGCGAATCCGGCGCGAGATCGAAAACGGCTGGAACCTGTTCGTCGCCGACGATCGCGGCACGATCGCCGCGATGCTGGCGCTGCATCTGCCAAAACTCTATCTCGACATGCTGTTCGTCACGCCCGCCTATCAGGGCCGATCGCTCGGCCGGCAATTGCTCGCCTTCACGCGGACGCAAATGCCGGATGAGATGCACCTGCGCTGCGTGCGCGAGAACGAAAAAGCCTGGCGCTGGTACGAGCGCGAGGGTTTTGTGTTCGAGAAGGAAGAGATCGAGCCGTCGAACGGGTTCGTGATGAAGTATTACCGGTGGAAGCGGCCGGCTGCGGGATAGACCACGATCTCCGGATGCAGCTTGCGGTTGTCACGATCCCCACCTAGTGTGGCGGGACCGATGACCTCCTGCTCCCGGAATCCATGCTTCACATTGCTGTCTTACTGATCGCGCTCCTGTCCCTTCTGACCTCGGCAGTCGCACAAACCCCTCCCGCAACAACAGCGCCCGTCGCTCAGGCCGCACCACAGGCAAAGCCGGTTGCCAAGAAAACGGCGCCGAAGGCCAAGCCGGCTGCGAAGCCACCGGCCGCGGCAGAGAGCGGCCCTTGTCGGCTCGGTGTGATTTCGGTGATCGGAGATCGCTACTCCGTACAGAAATTCGGCATTACGATCTTCGAGGCTGAGGCAAGCGAGGTCCCGATCGACTGGGGCCTCGACGATCTCGTCTTCGCACGAGTGCGCGCGGCAACGAACAACGATCCCGGGGTACGCAGGATCGCCTATCCCAAGGGCGTCTTCAAGCCCTTCTATAATCCGAAAACGATCCTGATCCGAGATCCCGGAGAGCGCCTGCCGGACATCGTACGAAGCTTCACCACGAATGCGAATTGCGAACGCTATCTTGTCGCAACCACGTTCAAGGCGGAGCTGCCAAATTCGCACATAACGCTAAACGGCATCGGCACTTACAATCAGGGGATCGGCGGCATCCTCCGTCACTCGCATCTTTTCGCCAATGTTGCGATCACACTGATCGACGGAAGGAGCTACGAGGAGATCAAGCGCCCCTTTGTGAATTTCGGCGCCAACCTCGCTGCGGGTCTGCGACTGACCGAAGACCCGCTCAACAAGCTCGACAACTCGCTATTCCCCGACCCGCCCGCGGCAGCTTCCGCCAGCGCGGCGCTGCGCGAGAGGACACGCGCGCTCATCACCGACAGGCTCGACCGGGGCCTGCCGGGCTATCTAAAGGCAGAGTAAGCGCCTTTGCCGACGCGACACGCCAGAGGATCAAGTTTGGCTGCGCCTGCGAACACGGCCGCGTTCAGCATCATGACCCGGCTGTTCGTCGTCGCGATCATCCTGTGGTGTTTTTCAACTCAGGCGCGGGCACAAACCCAATTGGAGACGGCACGACCGACCGTCAAACAAGCCAACGGCAAGACAACCGCGCGGCGTGAAGCGACGGGCAAGCCCGCTCCCGTGGTCGGCGGCTCGTGCGACTTCGGTGTCGTGGTCACCGCCGGCGATGAGTTCACCGTGCTGACGACCGGCCTCACTGTATTCCAGAACAAGAAGACGGTGGTCCCGATCCCAGGTTGGGGGCTCAAGGATCTGATCTTCACGCGGACTCGCGCCGCGATCCCTGCCGGCGTGTCCGTCCTGAGAATTCCCTACAACCCAGCGAAGTTTCCTCCCCGCGATGAGTCCAAGGACACATTGAAGGACAGGTTGTTCCGCGATCTCAACGCGGAGCTGGCCGGATACATGCGCGAGGTCGCGAAAGGAACGAATTGCCGGCACTACATCCAGATCCTCAATTCAGTCAGCCCTATCGGGTCATCGAACTATACGGTCCGCGGTTTCGGCATCCTCAACCAGGATGTCGTGCTAGGGCGTCGCATCTATCTTCATGCCCTGGCGTTTATCCGCATCTTTGACGGCCGCGACTTCTCCGTTGTCAGACAGAGTTCTGCGCTGATCAACGTGCATCATTCCCTGGTGGTGCAGAGGCTTCTGGGCAGGCAAATCAGCGGCCCCTATCGCGAATTGCCCGCAGAATCGTTTCCAACGCGCCCTGAAGATGCCGCCGACAATCCTGCACTGCGCGACGGCGTGAGCGCCATGCTGACCGAAAGCCTCGACAAGACGCTGCCGCTTTTGCTCGGGGTTCGATCGGCAGCGCGTCAAAGCGACGCCAAAGAACGTTGACCCACATGTCGGTCACGCCGCTAGCCTTCTGTCTAGGCGTAGTGCGTTGCGGATACGCGGCAAACGCGGCATGAATTGCGCGCTGTCGGTCTTCCGCCGATGAAAGGTTCCCGCCATGATCAAGCTCTATTGGTCGCCCCGCTCTCGCTCGTTCTCGACGCTCTGGCTGATGGAGGAAAGCGGCCTGCCCTATGAGCGCGTGCTGACCGACATCACGACCGGCGCGCAGAAGGCGCCGGACTTCTTGAAGGTCAATCCGATGGGCAAGGTGCCGGCGCTCAGCGACGGCGAGGCCGCGCTTGGCGAGGCCGCCGCGATCTGCGCCTATATCGCCGACCGCTATCCCGGGACCAGGCTTGCGCCTGACGTGACCGATCCGCGCCGCGCGCGCTATCTGCAATGGCTTTTTTTCTCGCCGAGCTGCATCGAGCCTGCGATCATCCAGATCTTCACCAAGATCGAGGTGCCGACATCCACCGCGGCCTGGGGCAGCGCGACGCAGGTCTTCGACGTGCTCGAGGCCGCGCTCGCCAGGGGGCCCTGGATCCTCGGCGAGGAATTTTCCGCCGCCGACATCACGATCGGCTCGGGGCTGAATTTCGCGGTGCGCCTGTTCAAGATGGTGCCGTCGCGCCCCGCCTTCGATGCCTATCTCGCGCGCTGCATCGCCCGGCCCGCGTTCCAGCGCGCCGAGAAGATCGCGGCCGGTTGATTCCGTCTCACAGCTTGATCTTGAGAACGGCGAGCCCGGACTGCTGCAGCAGTCCGGAGGACGTGGCCGCAAGGCCATAGCGGATGCCGAGATCGAAACCCTTGCCGTCGGCCGCGACCAATCCGAGCGCGGTCGAATAGACCCAGGGCGACAACGCAAGGCCGCTGGTGACGAAGGCGTCGCCGCCGCCCGCAAAGGCCGACTTGATCTGAAGTCCCTGGTTCAGCGCGTTGTAGCCGACACCGGCCTCGCCGGTGAGATAGACCTGCCGCGCGATCCGCCACGCACTCTTCAATCCCGCCGTCAGCGCCAGCTCGCGATAGGTTTGCGAGTCCACGTTGAGGCTGAAGCCGCCCGCGCCGCCTTCCTGGTAGGCGGGCGAGCGAACCTGTCCATAGTCCAGCCGCAGCGACGGCGCGATCGCAAGCCCCGGCTCGATCGGGATCAGCTTGCGGATTCCGAGACCGGCATGCCCGCCAAGGGATCGATAGCCGGCCGCCGCCGTGCCGTTGATGAATGTGAGCGAGCGGCTCTCGCCATTGTCGTTCAGCGCGCCGTCGAGCTGGCCGTCGACCTGAATGCCATGACCGAGCGCGTAGGCGCCGTAGAGACCCGCCTGGTAGGAATCGATGCCGAGCCGGTTCGGAACTGCATTGTCGCTTCCGGTGACGGTCTGATGGGAATAGGCAAACACGCCGCCAAGCATCGAGCGCGCCGAGATCGTCGCGTCCGCACCGACGGCGACGCCGCCGCCGGAGGCGTTGTATCCGGGAACGCCATCGACGCTACCCTGCCGCACGCTACCGCCAAGCGGCTTCATCCAGATGTTGCGCTCCGGCGCTACGGCGCCATTGAGACCGAGCACGTCGTCGAGCCGCCCGGTCATCGCCTGCTGAAACACGCGCTGCGTCGCGTAGGTCGCCTGCGATGCCGCGCCGGTGAGAACCGGCAGGGTCTGGTTGACGGCGTTGACGAGGTCTTGGCCGCCGAGATTGTCGAGCACGACGAAACCCGGCGCCATGCTTCCGGTCCAGCCGAGGGACGTCGCGGACAGCCGGTAGAGCATGTCGGCCGCACCGAGCCCCGCGCGGCTGTTCTGCGCCTGCAGCGTCTCGGCATAGGGCCGCACCAGGGACAGATAGGCCACGCCTCCGGTGGGGTTGCCCGAGAGATCGTAGGTGGAAACGAGCATCTGCGCGCCCGATGCATCGCCGCTCGCCGCGCCATAGAGGCTGTTGAGCGTGCCGCGCGAGAGCGTGTTGAAGAGGACATTGCCCTCCGGCGTCACCGATCCCAGCAGCGTGAAGTTCGCGGCACTGGTCCCGGCAGGACCAATGCCGGTGCCCCAGAAATATCCGTTCTGGTAATTCGTGATGACGAAGCGCCCCGGCGCCGAATTGCCGAACAGCGCGGGGCTGACGATCCGCCACGGCGTGCCCGAGGTCCAGGCCCATTGCGGCACCGAATTCGCGAGAACGGGTTGCGAGGCCGGCGGCGTGAAGGTCGCGGGATCGTAGGGCAGCATGTAGGCCCAGTGCGTCACGAGCAGGTTGTCGCCCGTGATCATCTGCATTTCCATCCCGGTCACGCCGTTGACGGTGCGCATGTGGCCGAGGCCGACGGTGACCGCGCCGCCCGATGTCGGCGTGAACAGCATCGTGATCTGGCCCGCAGTCGTGACGAAGCCCTGGATGGTCGAGGTGTCCGTGACAAGCGTCGGGCCAAGCTTGAGCTGCGCCACGCTCGTGCCGCTGAAGGAGCCGTTCGTCGCGCCCGCGAGCGACCACAGCGTCTGGTCGCCGATCGGGACCGGATTGGAAAAGCCGGTCTTCGGCGCGGCATAGGCCAGCAGTTGCGCCGTCGGCACGTACCAATGCGTGTTGGAGAGGGTCGAGTCCCAGATCGCCGTCTGCGCGCGCGCATGCGAGCTACCGCCGAGCAGTGCGGCGACTGCAACGGACGCCAGTGCGCCAGTGCGACACGTCGCATGCACTATCGGCAAGATCGTTCCCCCGAACCGCAGGATACGACAGCGGCCACCGGGCGTAGCAAACACTATTTCAGGGCCAGGGTCTGCCCCATGATCGTGGGGTGCGGGAAACGTTGCGGCTCAGGCGGCCTGCCGGCCACTCACTCAGGCTTCAGATCGTCCGGCCGTGGCATCAGGATGACGTTGTAGCCGGAATCGACATAGTGGATTTCGCCGGTCACGCCGCCGGAGAGATCCGACAGCAGGTACAGCGCCGAGCCGCCGAGATCATCGAGCGTGACGCCGCGGCGCAGCGGCGCATGCTTCTGCATGTAGGCGAACATCGCGCGCGCCTCGCCGATGCCGGAGCCCGCCAGCGTGCGGATGGGCCCCGCGGAGATCGCGTTGACGCGGATGCCGCGCGGGCCGAAATCGGAGGCGAGGTAGCGCACGGAGGCTTCCAGCGCCGCCTTGGCCACACCCATCACATTGTAGTTCGGCATCGCGCGCTCCGAGGCGCCGAAGGTCAGCGTGATCATGCTGCCGCCCTCCGTCATCAGCTCGGCGGCGCGCTTCGCCACCTCCGTGAACGAGAAGCAGGAAATCACCATGGTGCGCGAAAAATTCTCGCGGCTGGTGTCGGCGTAGCGGCCCTTGAGCTCGTTCTTGTCGGCAAAGCCGATCGCGTGGATCACGAAATCGAGCCGACCCCACTTCTCCCGGAGTGCCGCAAAGGTGGCATCGACACTGGCGATGTCCTCGACGTCACAGGGCAGCACCAGATCGACGCCGAGCGATTCGGCCAGAGGCTTGACCCGCTTGCCCAGGGCCTCGCCCTGGAAGGTGAAGGCAAGCTCGGCGCCGTGGGCATGCAGCGTCTTCGCCATGCCCCAGGCGATCGAATGATCATTGGCGATGCCCATGATCAGACCGCGCTTGCCTTTCATCAAACCTTCCATTGCCCGGCGGCTCCTATCATTCCGACATCATCGCCCGCCTTGTGCGCGCTGCGCACTGGGGCGGGCGATCCAGTATTCCAGAGACAGCAGTTGTAGGCCGAGAAGCCGCGGCGTACTGGATGCCCCGCCCCCGTGCGCAATTGCGCACTAGGCGGGGCATGACAGCGTGCGGGGCTCACACGTCCAGCCGGCTGAACACCAGCGTGGCGTTGGTGCCGCCGAAGCCGAAGGAGTTCGACAGCACGGTGCCGATCTTGGCGTTGTCGATGCGCTTGCGCACGATCGGCATGTCGGCGAACACGGGATCGAGCTCCTGGATATGCGCGCTTTCGCAGATGAAGCCGTTGTCCATCATCAGCAGCGAGTAGATCGCCTCCTGCACGCCTGTCGCGCCCAGCGAGTGGCCGGTCAGCGCCTTGGTGGCCGAGATCGGCGGGCACTTCTCGCCGGCGCCGAACACGCGGCGGAGCGCATCGATTTCCGGCGGATCGCCGGCCGGGGTCGAGGTCGCGTGCGGATTGATGTAGTCGACCTTGGTCTTGACCGTGGACATTGCCATGCGCATGCAGCGCTCGGCACCCTCGCCGGAGGGCGCGACCATGTCGTAGCCGTCCGAGGTCGCGCCGTAGCCGACGATCTCGCCGTAGATGCGCGCGCCGCGCGCCTTGGCGTGTTCGAGCTCTTCCAGCACCAGCACGCCGGCGCCGCCGGCGATGACGAAGCCGTCGCGGTTGACGTCGTAGGGGCGCGAGGCGGTGGCAGGCGTGTCGTTGTATTTCGAGGACATCGCGCCCATGGCGTCGAACAGCACCGACAGCGACCAGTCGAGCTCCTCGCAGCCGCCGGCGAAGATGACGTCCTGCTTGCCGATCTGGATCGTCTCATAGGCGTTGCCGACGCAGTGGTTCGAGGTCGCGCAGGCGGAGGAGATCGAATAGTTCACGCCCTTGATCTTGAACCAGGTCGCGAGCGTCGCGGACGCCGTTGACGACATCGCCTTCGGCACTGCAAAGGGTCCGACGCGCTTCGGACCCTTGGTGCGGGTGATGTCGGCGGATTCGACGATGGTGCGGGCGGACGGGCCGCCGGAGCCCATGATGATGCCGGTGCGGATGTTGGAGACGTCCTCAGGCGACAGGCCGGAGTCCTGGATCGCCTGCTCCATGGCAATATGATTCCAGGCCGCGCCCTGACCGAGGAAGCGCATCGCGCGGCGGTCGACGACCGTCGCAGGGTCAATCGTCGGTGCACCTTGCACCTGCGAACGGAAGCCCAACTCGGCATATTTCTCAGCCCGCGAAATGCCCGACTTCGCCTCGTGAAGGCTCGCAAGCACTTCCTGGGTGTTGTTTCCGATGGACGAGACGATGCCCATCCCGGTGACCACAACCCGCCTCATGACAGCCTCGCCAAAATCGTTGTCTTCTCGATGATGCGCTTCATTGGTAACGCGCCTAGCCCAGGCTCGTGCCCTGCTTGAACAGGCCGACCTTCAGATCCTTGGCGCGATAGATAATCTGGTCATCGACCGAAAGCCACCCGTCGGCGATACCGAGCACGAGCTTTGAGCGCATCACGCGCTTGATATCGACGTTGTACACAACCTTGCGGGCTTCGGGCAGCACCTGGCCGCTGAACTTCAGCTCGCTCAAACCGAGCGCGCGGCCGCGGCCTTCGCCGCCCGTCCAGCCGAGGTAGAAGCCCACCATCTGCCAGAGCGCATCGAGGCCGAGGCAGCCGGGCATCACCGGATCGTTCTTGAAATGGCAGCCGAAGAACCAGAGATCGGGCTTCACGTCGAGCTCGGCGCGCACCAGGCCCTTGCCGAACTCGCCGCCGGTGTCGGTGATTTCGGTGATGCGATCGAACATGAGCATCGGCGGCAGCGGCAATTGTGCGTTGCCCGGGCCGAACATCTCGCCGCGCGCACATGCCAGCAGATCTTCGTATTCGTAACCGTTGCGCCTGTTCAGCATGCGGAAAGCCTCTGTTCTAACCCCGATTGAGCGGCGTTTCTGGCAAAAATGGGCCCCGTCCCAGTCGGAAAGCAACGCCAATTTGCCGTTGCCAAGCGTGAATGCCGAGAGCCCGGATGGGCCGTGGACCAGGCCTCAATGCCCGGCTACGCCAAAATCGGTTAAGCGGGACCGGGGGCTCTCTAACACAGGCCATTTCGGGTCGCCAAGCGGTCTCATGAAGGTAAAATGACAAGGTCCCGGCCCCTGTTCCAGGCGTGATTAGAACCGCTCTAGTTGCGAGAAACTTGCATCTGCATCTATCCGTCCATATATTGCCGCCAGATAGTGTTCACGCGTGCCCGAATCCAGAAAATGAGCGAAAACAACGCGCCCCGTCACGATGAAGCCGACCACTCGGCGGCGCTTCTGTCTGGCCGCCAGCCGGCGCTGACCGGCTGCCCCTGGCATGACGTCAACGAAATGCTGCAGTCCGCCGGCCTTCGCCCGACGCGGCAGCGCATGGCCCTGGGCTGGCTGCTGTTCGGCAAGGGTGCGCGCCATCTGACCGCTGAAATGCTCTATGAGGAAGCGACGCTGGCCAAGGTTCCGGTCTCGCTCGCGACCGTCTACAACACGCTGAACCAGCTCACCGATGCCGGCCTGCTGCGCCAGGTCAGCGTCGACGGCACCAAGACCTATTTCGACACCAACGTCACCACGCATCACCACTACTACCTCGAGAACAGCCACGAGCTGGTCGATATCGAGGATCCGCACCTGGCGCTGTCCAAGATGCCGGAGGTGCCCGAGGGCTACGAGATCGCGCGCATCGACATGGTCGTGCGCCTGCGCAAGACGCGATGAGATTTTCCTAAGCTAGAACTGATGCTGTCATGGCCGGGCTTGTCCCGGCCATCCACGTTTTGGGCTCGGCACGAAAGTCCATGGATGCCCGGGACAAGCCCGGGCATGACGCCGGAGCAACGGCTCCGCTTCTGTCGACGTCAGTTCACCTGCTCGTCGGAATAGACGCCCCAGAGGCGCTCCTGCTGGATCCAGCCGTCAAAGCCGTTGCCGGTGACGCGGCACCAGCTTGCGGCGCACTTCTTCACCTGCGTGACGACGCCGGCCTGGAGCCTCGCCGCAACCGCGCTGCCTGGATCGGCGCGGTCATAGATCGGTGCGAGGTCGTCCTTGTGCTTCATGGTGACGACCGCGGTGCGGCGGCCCGACAGCAGCGAATGGTAGACCCAGCCCTCGGCGCCTTCGGAATCGCGCACCCGGCGCCAGTTCTCGAATTCGGCGGTGATTTCGACCGGCAGGCCGGCGCGGGTATAGACCCAGGCGACATCATTGTCCTTGGTCGGGCCGGCGCGGACATTGACGTGGTCCGACTTGAGGCTGACATAGCGCGGCACCGGCAGGCCGCTGGCGGTCTGGGCGGTGTTGTCCTTGGCCGAATGCGAGGGGCCGACCGAGGCGCTCAACCAGGTGCAAACGAGCGCCATCACCGAACAAAAACGCCCCAACGCCATCAACCCGTCTCCTGTCGAAGACCCGGCCCGGCCGGATCCCCACCCCAAAGTCCAAAAATCGTGCCCGCGTCATCCCGTCCCCGCCCCACGCGGGTGTTCCGCAAAGCCTGATCCCGTTCTTGTCTTGGCCCGGCCTTCTGCTAGAGAGGACGGACACTTGAACAACCAGTTTGCCCCGATTTTCCGGCCGGAAACGTCGGGAGAGCTTTGCAGGAAACGCCGGAGACGACACGGCAACCGCAGTGTCGAACAACCGGGTTAATGAGGCCTGAACGGCCGGCCTTTGGCGACAAAGGCGGGCGCTCGCGGCCTCATGAGAGCAGGACATGTCGGTGAAGAAAAAGCCCCTCGTCGTCGTGACGCGCAAGCTGCCGGACTCGATCGAGACGCGGATGCGCGAGCTGTTCGACGCGCGGATCAATGTCGACGACACGCCGATGTCGGCCGAGCAGATCGCGGAGGCGGCGCGGGCCGCCGACGTGCTGGTTCCGACCGTCACCGACCACATTACCGCCGACATCGTCAACCAGCCCGATTGCAAGCTGCGACTGATCGCCAATTTCGGCAACGGCGTCGACAATATCGATGTCGAGGCCGCCCATGCCCGCGGCATCACCGTCACCAACACGCCGAAGGTTTTGACCGAGGACACCGCCGACATGACCATGGCGCTGATCCTGGCGGTGCCGCGACGGCTGATCGAGGGCGCCTCCATCCTGACGGAAGGAAAGCCCTGGGCGGGATGGTCGCCGACCTGGATGCTGGGCCACCGCATCGGCGGCAAGCGCCTCGGCATCATCGGCATGGGCCGCATCGGCCAGGCGGTCGCGCGCCGCGCCCGCGCCTTCGGCCTCCAGATCCACTACCACAACCGCAGGCCGGTCGCGCCCAAGATCGCCGATGAGCTCGGCGCCACCTATTGGGAAAGCCTCGACCAGATGCTGGCACGGATGGACATCATTTCGGTGAACTGCCCGCACACGCCCGCCACCTATCACCTGCTCTCGGCGCGGCGGCTGAAGTTGATCCGCAAGGACGCCTACATCGTCAACACCGCGCGCGGCGAGGTCACCGACGAGGACACGCTGATCAAGCTGATCGAGGGCGGCGAGATCGGCGGCGCCGGCCTCGACGTCTACGAGCACGAGCCCGCGGTCAATCCAAAGCTGGTGCGGCTCGCCAGGGCCGGCAAGGTGACGCTGCTGCCGCACATGGGCTCGGCCACGATCGAGGGCCGCGTCGAGATGGGCGAGAAGGTGATCATCAACATCCGCACCTTCCTCGACGCGCACAAGCCGCCGGATCGCGTGCTGCCGAGCATGCTCTGAGGTCCAAGGACCCGTTGCAATCAGGTGCGATGGGCGCTGAGGTCCGTGATCACGGGCCCATCGCCGTTGAGCGGATTGGCCGGATCACGCGCATAACGCAGCGTCTCGAAACGCATCGCGCGCGCATCGATCATCAGGAGACGGCCGACGAGACCGTCGCCGAAGCCGACGATCTCGCGGATCGCCTCCAGCGCCATCATCGAGCCCATGACACCGGCGAGCGCGCCCATGACGCCCGCCTCGGCGCAGGCCGGCACCGTGCCGGGCGGCGGCGCCTCCGGGAACAGGCAGCGATAGGTCGGGTTGAACTCACCGTCCTCGTTCTTCTCGTGCGCGCGGATGGTGGTGAGCGAGCCGTCGAAGGTGCCGAGCGCGGCCGTGATCAGCGGCCGCTGCGCGAAGAAGCAGGCATCCGAGGCCAGATAGCGCGTCGAGAAATTGTCGGAGCCGTCGAGCACGAGATCGTAGTCGCCGATCAGCGCCAGCGCATTGTCGGCGTTGAGCCAGGTGGCGTGGCCGACGAAGTGCACATGCGGATTGAGGGCGGCGATCCGCTCCGCCGCGCTCTGAACCTTGTGACGGCCGATGTCGGGCGTGGTGTGGATGACCTGCCGCTGCAGATTGGACAGCGACACCACGTCGTCGTCGACCACCCCGAGCGTGCCGACGCCGGCGGCGGCCAGATACATCAGGGCCGGCGCGCCGAGCCCGCCGGCGCCGATCACCAGCACGGAGGCGCGCTTCAGCGCGGCCTGGCCCGGACCGCCGACATCGCGCAGCACGATATGGCGGGCATAGCGTTCGAGTTCGTCCGGGCTCAGCACCACCTTGCTCTACTCCTGAACCACCCTGAGATTGTTCGCGACCAACGAGATGTGCTTCAATGGCGGCGCGTTCAAGGCTGGATTTGTCATGAGATCGATGTTCGCGGCAACACTGATGTTGGCGACCGCCGCAGGCGCGAGCGCCCAGACTACCGCGCCACAGGCGCCGGGCATCAGGCCGAAGGTCGTCCAGACCGTTCCGATCCGTCCCCCCGCAACGCAGACGCCATCCGAGACGGCGGACGCGATGGCGCAGGCCGAGCGGCTGTTGCTGCAGTCCGACCTCGCCTGGGTCGGCGAGTATAACGGCGCCATCACCGGCGACGTCAGCGAGCGCATGATCAACGCCATCAAGGAATACCAGAAGAACAAGGGCGGCAAGCCTACCGGCGTGCTCAATCCGCAGGAACGCGCCGCGCTCGCCGAGACCGCGCGGCGCAAGCAGGACAGCGTCGGCTGGAAGATCGTGACGGAGCCCGTCAGCGGCGCACGGCTCGGCATCCCCGGCAAGCTGGTGCCGCAGCAGGCGACCGACGCCAACGGCTCGAAATGGACCTCGCCGACCGGCACGGTGCAGGTACTGCTCAGCCGCCGCAAGGAGGCGAACCCGACGACGGCGAAGCTTGCCGAAGCGGATAAGAAGGAGCCCGCCGGGCGCAAGGTCGACTACACCGTGGTGAAGCCCGATTTCTTCGTGCTGTCGGGATTGCAGGGCCTGAAGAAATTTTACGTGCGCGGCACCTTCAAGGGCGACGAAGTCCGCGTCATGACGATCCTCTACGACCAGGCCACCGAGAACACGGTCGAGCCGGTCGTGATCGCGATGTCGAGTGCGTTCAATGCGTTTCCGGCAGGACCGCTGGCGGGCCCGGCGCCGCGCAAAACCGTCGAATACGGCACCGGCATCGTCGTCAGCGACGACGGTGCGATTCTCGCCGACCGCCTCGTCACCGACGGCTGTCTCGCCATCACGATCGGCGGCCACGGCAGCGCCGACCGCCTCGCCGAGGACAAGGAGCACGATCTCGCGCTGCTGCACATCTACGGCGCGCGCGGCCTGAAGCCGCTGAGCCTTGCCGGCGGCGCGGCGAAGACGAGTGTCGATGTCATCGGCATCGCCGATCCGCAAAGCCAGGGCGGCGCGGCCGGCGTCTCAAACCTCAAGGGCGCGCTGGCACCCGTCACGGCAAGCGATTCCGCGCTGTCGCCGCCGCCGGCGGTTGGCTTCTCCGGCGCGCCGGCCATCGACGGCGACGGCAAGTTCGCCGGCGTTGCCTTGCTGAAGCCGGCGATGGTCGCGGGACCCGCGACATCCGTCCCGGCGTCGCAGGCGGTGATGGTCTCCGCGGATACGGTGCGCGATTTCCTGAAGGCCAATGACGTCACCGCGAACGGCACGTCGGCGGACGCGAAGGCGGCCGTGGTGCGCGTGATCTGCGTGCGGAAATAGGCCAAGCAATTCTCTCTCGTGTCCCGGGCGCGGTGCGGCATGAAATGCCGCGCCGCTGAACCGGGACCCATGCCGCCAACCCAGCGCAAGAAATGCTGGGCCCCGGCTCTGCAGCGCATCACCGAAGAGGTGCTGCGCTGCGTCCGGGGCACGAGATCTAAATTAGCCCAGCCTGAACCTGACTCCGGCCTTCGCAAGACCACCTGATATCCCGACCGGCGTGCCGTCGGCGCGCCAGCAGGCGGCGCCGGTCATGGTGCCGTCGTCGTGGAAAGCGATGCCGTTCATGCCGCCGGCGACCGTCGCGACGGGCTGCACCTTGTGGCCGAGCTCCGCGAGCTTCGAACGCACGCGCGCCGGCACCGCCTGCTCGACCTCGAGCGCATTGCCCTCGGTCCACACCCGCGGCGCCTCGACCGCTTCCTGCAGGCTCATGCCGTGATCGATCAGATTGACCAGCGCCTGCATCGCGCTCGGGAAGATGCGCTTGCCCCCGGGCAGGCCGAGCGCATAGCGCAGCCTGCCGCCCTGCAGCGCCATCATCGGCGACATCGAGGTGGTGACGCGCTTGCCCGGCGCCAGCGACAGCGCGTGGCCGGGACGCGGATCGAACAGGTTCATGTAGTTGTTGGCGATGGCCCCTAAGCCCGGGATCATGATCTTGGCGCCGAACAGATTGTTGATGGTCTGGGTGGTCGCGACCACGTTGCCGAAGGAATCCGCCGCCGTCATGTGCGTGGTGTGTGCGCCCTCGAGTTGCGACACGCCGGCGCCGAAGGCCCGCGCGCGAGCCGGATCGATCGCGCGGCGGCGCTCCTCGGCATAGGCCTTTGACGTGAGCTTCTCGACGGGCACACCGACATAATCGGGATCGCCGCTGGCCGCGGCGCGATCGGCGAACGCAACCTTGAGGACCTCTGCGAGGTAGTGAATCGTTTCAGGCGTGCCGAAGCCAAGACCGCCGATGTCAAAACCCTCCAGAATGTTCAGCATCTGCGCGATGTGCACGCCGGAGGCCGCGGGCGGCGGCGGGCCGAAAATGGTCCAGCCGCGATAGTCGGCGCGGATCGGCTGCCGCTCCGCGGTCTTGTAGCCGGTGAGATCGTTGCGGCGGATGAAGCCGCCGGTCCGCTCCATGTAGTCGACGAGGATATCGCCAAGCGGCCCCTGATAGAGCGCGCCCTCGCCGTGCTCGGCAATATGGCGCAGGGTCTCGGCATATTCGGCCTGCACCACGCGCTCGCCGGCCTTCAACGGCTCGCCGCCCGGCAGGAAGATCGCCGCGATCGGCGCGTCCTTGCGCATCTCGGCCGCGCTCTCGCTGATGCATTCATGCAAGTACGGCGTCGCCGCATAGCCGCGCGCGGCGTGCTTGATCGCGGGCTGCATCACGTCGGCGAGCGGCATGGTGCCGAACCTTTGCTGCGTCTCGCACCACGCTCTCAGCGAGCCCGGCACCGCAACGGCCTTCGGCCCGGTCATGTTTTCGTTGCCGACCGTGTCGAACACGTCATGCGCCGAGCCCGGCTTCGAAGCGTAGGTGGTGTCGCGCACCGACGACGGCACGGTGCTCTGGCCGTCGATGAAACGGTGGCTGCCATCGGCGAGGCGGATATGCGCCATGCCGCCGCCGATGATGCCGACCATCATCGGCTCGACCACGGTCAGCGTGAACAGGGTCGCGATCGCGGCATCGATGGCGTTGCCGCCGGCCGCCAGCATCTCGGCGCCGGCGCTGGAGGCCAGCGGATGATTGCTGACCACCATGCCGCGGCTCGAGACCGCCGGCATCTTCTGACATTCAAAGGTCGTCGCCGTCCGGTCTCGCCAATTGGCGCTCATCTCGCCTGCCCGCTTTCTTTGACGGCGGCAGCACAACACACGGGCCACTACGGGTCCAGTAGTGGTACGGATTAGCTGATATTCAAGATTTGGCCATCATCCTTGGCATTGATTCGGACTTTCCGCGGTCCCCTTTGGATCGGGCAGGGCACGTCCTGAGCGAGAAGCGCTCAGCATCGCGAAGCGGTGCACGTTCGCGTGGCGTTACCCAGAACCCGGCATTTCAAAGGACGCATCTTCCATGCACACGATCGTATTGGCCACCCAAAAGGGTGGCAGCGGCAAGAGCACGCTTGCCATCGGCCTCGCGCTGGCCGCCAGGCAGGCCGGCTTCTCCGTCCGCCTGATCGAGACCGACCCGCAGGGCACCCTGTCCAACTGGCAGCGCCGCCGCGATACCGACGAGCCCGTGGTCGAGCCGATCTATTATGCCGCCGACTTCGAGCCGCGCCTGAAAATGCTGGCCGACAGCGGCCTGCAGATCGCGATCGTCGACACCGCAGCCGGCCTCAGCGCCGTGACCACTGCCGCGATCCGCTATTCCGATCTCTGCCTGATCCCGACCCGCCCGACCGTCGCCGACATCGAGGCCACCGCCTCGACCCTCAGCGTCGCGCGCGCCTGGAAGCGGCCCTACAGCTTCGTGCTGAACCAGACGCCGATTCGCGGCCAGCGCATCGACAATGCAACCCACACGCTCGCCGAGGAAGCCGCGCTTGATCTCGCAGACGTGCTGGCGCGCCCGCTGATCGTGATGCGCAACGACCACCAGGACGCGCTCGCCAACGGCCTCGCCGTCAGCGAATACGCTCCGAACGGCAAGTCGGCGGCCGAGATCCGCGGCCTGTGGCGCTGGATCGAGAACCGCCTCGAGCTCGAGGCCACCACCAATGTCCTGATCGACCAGGTCATGTCGGCCGCGGACGGCGTGCTGCTCGCCGCCGCCGAGCACGAGCTGGACGAGACCACCACGCCGGCATCCTGAGCGGGGCAATCGCTCGGGCAGGCTCGTCGCCGTCCGAAAACGAGCCTCAGCGACGAAGCAATCCGGCTGCCAGCCCCGCCGGATTGCTTCGCTTCGCGTTTAGACCTCATCCATCCGTCATGCCCGGGCTTGTCCCGGGCATCCACGTCTTGGCTACAGGGGAGAAGAACGTGGATGGCCGGGACAAGCCCGGCCATGACGCCGGGTGAGCATTTAGCCCCCAGTCACAACCTGCCGCGCAGCCAGGTTTCTCGTCTCACGATCCACTTCTCGGCCTTCGATTGCCCGCCGTGATGCGGCAGCTCGATGAAGCCGACGAATTCCGCGCCGGTCTTCTGCTTGACCCGGCGCGAGGCCGTGTTGGTGGCGGCGTTGCAGACGTGGAAGTGATCGAGGCCGAGCGTGAGGAAGGCGAAATCGTTCACCGCGGCAATCGCCTCCGTCATCAATCCGCGCCGCCAGTAGGGCTCGGCGAGCCAGAAACCGCGATTGCCTTTCAGGCCCTCGGCGCGCGGCCGCAGATGAATGTTGCCGATCGCCTCGCCGTCGCCGCCCCTGAGCACCAGCGCCCAGAGATGGATCTCCTCGCCGGCCGAGATCCTGTCGAGCTGCATCCTGACGAAGGTCTCCGCACCGTCGGCGGGATAGGGCCAGGGCACGATGGTGGAGAGATGCCGGATGATGTTCCAGTTGTCGAAATGGCGCTGGATCGCCGGCGCGTCGGATAGCGCGAGCGGTCGCAGGATCAGCCGCCCGGTTTCAAGCTGCGGCGTCTGCATGGCCTGCTACTTCTGACATTTCGGGCACCAGAAGGTCGAGCGGCCGTTCTGGGTGAAGCGCTTGATGGTGCCGCCGCAGCGGGGTGTCGTGCATTTCTCGCCTTCGCGGTCATAGACCTTGAAGGAATGCTGGAAATAGCCGAGCTCGCCGGTGGTCTGGCGATGGTCGCGCAAGCTGGAGCCGCCGGCCTTGATGGCATCGTTCAGCACGGTGTGGATCGCGCCGACCAATCTCTTCGCATGATCGGTCGGCTCGCCCTTCCTGGTTGACAGCGTCGCGGCGATGCGTCGCGGCGACAGGTGCGAACGGTGCAGCGCTTCGCAGACATAGATGTTGCCAAGCCCCGCCACGACGCGCTGGTCGAGCAGCGCGGCCTTCAGGCTGGTGGTCTTGTCCTGACAGGAGCGCGCCAGCATCGCGGCGTCGAACGCATTGCCGAGCGGCTCGGGGCCGAGCCCGCGCAAGAGCGGCTCCTCGTCGAGCGCATTGCGCGCGATCACTTTCATGTAACCGAAGCGGCGCGGATCGTTGAACACGATGTCGGCGCCGGAGGACATCCGAAACAGCACGTGGTCATGCGCGGAATCCTTAGCCCGCGGATAGTGAAACTCGCCGGGCGCGGCCTCGTCGTCCGGCTTGATGACGCGGAACGAGCCCGACATGCCCAGATGCATCAGCAGCACGTCGCCGGAGGCGAGATCGGCCATGAGGTATTTTGCGCGGCGCCCCAGCCCCGTGACCACCTGCCCCTGTAGCCGGGCCACGAAATCCGGCTGGAACGGAAAGCGAAGATCGGGCCTGCGGGCCTCCGCGGTGAGTATTTTCGCACCCTCCATGACCGGCTGAAGGCCGCGGCGAACGGTTTCGACTTCAGGCAATTCGGGCATGGTCAGGCATTCACCTTATGAGGGCGGTGTGATAGCGCCATTGCGCCGGCCGCGCTATGGTCGGCATCGCGGAGTAGAGTAATGGATCGGCCGGGCGAAACCACGCATTTTGGCTTCAGGGACGTTCCCCTGGGGGATAAGCAGACGCTGGTGAACGATGTGTTTCACAGCGTGGCGTCGCGCTATGATCTGATGAACGATTTGATGTCCGGCGGCCTGCACCGGGTCTGGAAGGACATCATGATCAACGCGCTGGATCCGCCGAGGGGTGACCGGCCGTTTGCCCTGCTCGACGTCGCCGGCGGCACCGGCGACATCTCGTTCCGCGCCGCCAAGGCGGCGGGCGCGGGCTTCCACGCCACCGTCTGCGACATCAATCCGGACATGCTCGCGGTGGGACGAGAGCGTGCCGCCAAGCGGCATCTCGAGACCCAGATCGATTTCGTCGAAGGCAATGCCGAGGCGCTTGCCTTCGCCGACCGCAGCTTCGACGCCTATACGATCGCCTTCGGCATCCGCAACGTGCCGCAGATCGACCTTGCGCTGCGCGAGGCTTATCGCGTGCTGAAGCCGGGCAGCCGCTTTTTGTGCCTGGAATTCTCCACCGTCGAGATGCCGGGGCTGGACCGGCTCTATGACCTGTTCTCGTTCAAGGTGATCCCGCCACTCGGCCGCATGGTCACGGGCGATGCCGAGTCCTACCAGTATCTGGTCGAATCGATCCGGAAGTTTCCCAAGCCAGGCGCCTTCGCCGACATGATCCGCGAGGCCGGCTTCGCACGCGTGGGCTGGCAGACGCTGAGCGGGGGCATCGTCGCACTGCATTCGGGCTGGCGTTTGTGATCTCTGCCGTCACCCATCTTGCGCGGCTGATCCGCGCCGCGTTCGTGTTCGCACGCGAGGGCGTGTTCGGCTCGGTCGATCCGAACCTGGTGCCGCCGCCCGGGCAGCTCGCGCTCAAACTCGCCCGCCTCGTCGAGCGCCGCGGCGCCAAGCAGGGGCCGCAGATCTCGCGTGCGCTGACGCGGATGGGCCCGGCCTATCTCAAGCTCGGGCAATTCCTGGCGACGCGTCCCGACGTCGTCGGCCTCAACATGGCGCGCGACCTCGAAAGCCTGCAGGACCGGCTGCCGCCGTTTCCGCAGGACGAGGCGGAAGCTGCGATCGCGACCTCGCTGGAACGACCGCTGAAGGACGTGTTCGCAAGCTTCGGACCGGCGGTCGCGGCCGCCTCGATCGCACAGGTGCATCGTGGCGAGGTGCTGCGCGACGGCATCCGCAGGCCGGTTGCGGTCAAGGTGCTGCGGCCGAACGTCGCCTCGCGCTTCCGTCGCGACCTCTCCGACTTCTTCTTCGTCGCGCACAAGGCCGAGACCTACTCGGCCGAGGCGCGGCGGCTGCGCCTGATCGAGGTCATCAACACCATGTCGCGCTCGGTCGCGATGGAGATGGACCTGCGGCTGGAAGCAGCGGCGCTGTCGGAGATGGCGGAGAACACGCGAGAGGATCCCGATTTCCGCGTGCCCACCGTCGACTGGGACCGCACCACCCACAACGTGCTGACCATGGAGTGGATCGACGGCATCGCGCTGAACGACCACAAGCGTCTCGCCGAGGCGCAGGTCGACCTGCCCGATCTCGGCCGCAAGGTGATCCAGAGCTTTCTGCGCCACGCGCTGCGCGACGGCTTCTTCCACGCCGACATGCATCCGGGCAATCTGTTCCTCGACGACGCCGGCCGCCTGGTCGCGGTCGATTTCGGCATCATGGGCCGGCTCGGGATGAAGGAGCGGCGCTTCCTCGCCGAGATCCTGCTCGGCTTCATCACCCGCGACTATCGCCGCGTCGCCGAGGTGCATTTCGAGGCGGGCTACGTGCCCGCGCACCACTCGGTCGAGAACTTTGCGCAAGCGATCCGCGCCATCGGCGAGCCGATCCACAACCGCACCGCCGAGGAAATCTCGATGGCGCGGCTGTTGACGCTGCTGCTCGAGGTCACCGGCCTGTTCGACATGACGACGCGGCCCGAGCTGATCCTGCTGCAGAAGACCATGGTGGTGGTCGAGGGCGTGGCGCGCGGCTTCGATCCCAAGCTCGACATCTGGAAGATCGCCGATCCCGTGGTGCGCGAATGGATCGAGCGCAATCTCGGGCCCATGGGCCGGGTGCAGGGCGCGCTGTCCGGCGGTGGCGACCTCGCCCGCGTGCTGATGCGCCTGCCCGACATCGCGCAGCGCTCGGTCGCGGTGCTCGAACAGCTCGAGACCATGACGCGGGAGGGCCTGCGTCTGTCGCCGGAGAGCATCGCGGCCATGGGCCGCAGCGAGGGCCGCAAGAACCGCTGGCGCACGGTGGCGCTCTGGATCATCGCAGCCACCTTCATCGGCATCCTTATCGCCGTCCGGAATCTGTGATTGCCAGATACGGTCCGTACTTAAACCCCGGTGTCCTATTTTGGCAGCGTCCTAATTTTACAGAATGGAACCTTGGAGCCTTCCTCGCGGTTCCCCATGTAATTGAAGCTGGGAGCGTGACAGAAGGAAACGGTCCAATGAGCAATATGTGGGGGCGCTCTGGCGCTCCAATGATTCAGCCTACCAAGGATGAGCTTAGAGGCTGGCTTAGAGAAGCGCGGGCGGACGCAACAGAACAGAGGCGTCTCCGAAAGCATGCAGAATACAAGCTTGGCCTCGCGACCCGAGCGCTCGGCTCACTCGTTCTTGAAGGAAAAATCGAGATTCCCTTGGAAAAGCTCGGCCAAATCGTCTTGGAGATGAGGCAGGACGAAGAGATCGAAGCGGACCGTCTCGAAACTCAAAAACTTCTCGCTAACTCGTAATATCAGGGGGAACGGCTAAACACGAGTTGGCTGGCTTCTAGATCAGCTAGATCGCCTCTTTAAAAATCAGAGACTCTTTTAGCTAACCCTTAAGGTTACTCGCGCATGCTCCGAGGGCAGCCGTTTGGCTGCCCTCTAACCAAGGAGCATCTCCGATGGAAAATGCCATCGTGATGCTAACGGTCGCACTAGTCATCATCGGACTTGCTCATCTCTGCGTGTCCTTGATGCACTACTATAAAAACTGACCGTTAGTCCTTACTGGACCTACGGAAGTTGCCGCTTCCGTAGGTCCTTTTCTTAAAAGTCTAACGTTTCGGTAAACCAACAATTAAGAATGATAGGGCGGCGTCCAAAAAAGTCGAGCCGAAAGACCCCGTTAGCAGCGGTGCCCTAATCCGCTTCAGTGCGTGTCCTGATTAGGACGATTGCTAAAGTCTGATTGCACTGCAATCACATGGGTGATAGCATTGCTATCATTCCGTGTTGGAGGGCGTCATGGCAAGCCTGACCATCCGCAAGCTCGACGACGCCGTCAAAGCCTATTTGCGGCTGCGCTCGGCCCAGAATCGCAGGTCGGTCGAGGAAGAGGTCCGGGTCATCCTGCGGGACCTGATCGAGGGCCACGAGGTGCCGCTGACGGCGTTTGCGGCGCCGCCTGCCCCTGCCCCCACCTCCCAGCGCGCGAGCGCCGTTCCGGAGGCCAGCGTCACCCTGATCATCGGCGGCGGCATCGCGGCCTATAAATCGCTCGACCTGATCCGGCGGCTGAAGGAGCGCCGCGTCGAGGTCCGCTGCGTGCTGACCAAGGCGGCCCAGCAATTCGTCACGCCGCTCGCCGTGAGCGCGCTGTCGCATGAGCGCGTCTACACCGACCTGTTCGACCCCCAGAGCGAATTCGACGCCGGCCATATCCGCCTCGCCCGCGATTGCGACCTGATCGTGGTGGCGCCCGCCACCGCCGACCTGATGGCGAAGATGGCGAACGGCCATGCCGACGATCTCGCCAGCGCGATCCTGCTCGCGACCAACCGCAAGGTGCTGCTGGCGCCGGCTATGAATCCGCTGATGTGGAGCAACGCCGCGACGCGCCGCAACGTCGCGCAGCTGCAGCGCGACGGCGTGGTGCTGATCGGGCCGAATTCCGGCGAGATGGCGGAGGCGGGCGAGGCCGGCGTCGGCCGCATGTCCGAGGCCATCGAGATCGCCGCCGCCGCCGAGCGCCTGCTGCGGCCGCCGGTGCCGCGGCCGCTCGCGGGCAAGCGCGTGCTGATCACCGCAGGGCCCACGCACGAACCGATCGATCCCGTGCGCTACATCGCCAACCGCTCCTCCGGCAAGCAGGGCTTTGCCATTGCCGCTGCGGCGCGGGCCGCCGGCGCCGAGGTGGTTCTGGTCAGCGGCCCCGTTGATCTCGACGATCCCCAGGACGTGACGGTCAAGCACGTGGAATCGGCGCGTGACATGCTGGACCAGGTGCAGGCCGCGCTTCCCGCCGACATCGCGATCTTCGCGGCCGCGGTCGCCGACTGGCGCGTCGCCAACGCAGGCGAGCAGAAACTGAAGAAGACTGCGGCCGGCATGCCGCCGCTTGAGCTCGTCGAGAATCCCGACATCCTCGCCACCATCTCGAAGCTGACCGACAAGCGCCCGCCGCTGGTGATCGGCTTTGCCGCCGAGACCGAGCACCTCATCGACAACGCCAAGTCCAAGCTCGCCCGCAAGGGCTGCGACTGGATCGTCGCCAACGACGTCTCGCCGGCAACCGGCGTGATGGGCGGCGACAGCAACACGGTGCACCTCATCAGCCGCAAGGACGGCGAGATGGCGGTTGATTCCTGGCCCGTGATGACCAAGGAACAGGTCGCCATCGAGCTGGTCGCGCATATTGCCAAGAGTGTGACGGGCGGCGTGACCGGCAAATCCGCGGAGACCGCATCTTGAGCACGACAATCAACGTCGAACTGCAGCGCCTGGCGCATGCCGAAGGCCTGCCGCTGCCGGCCTATCAGACTGCGGAGGCCGCCGGCCTCGACCTGCAGGCGGCGGTTCCGGACGGCGCGCCGATGACGCTCGCGCCCGGGCAATATGCGCTGGTGCCGACGGGGCTTGCGATCGCGCTGCCGCCCGGACACGAGGCGCAGGTGCGGCCGCGCTCGGGGCTTGCCGCCAAGCACGGCGTCACCGTGCTGAACTCGCCGGGCACGATCGACGCCGACTACCGCGGCGAGATCAAGGTGATTTTGATCAATCACGGCCCAGCGCCGTTCATGATCAGCCGCGGCGAGCGCATCGCACAGATGGTGATCGCGCCGGTGGTGCAGGCCGCGCTGGTTCCCGTGGTGACGCTGTCATCGACCGACCGCGGCGCCGGGGGCTTCGGCTCGACCGGCCGCTAAATCCGCTCCCCTCGCCAGGATTGCAGTCTTCACGGTCTTCTGAACGCGCGCCACTTGACTCTACCTACTAATAGGTAGAAATCAAATGCGCCAACCCGAGGAGATGCCCGTGACGACCGAACTCTATTGGCTGACATTGACCGCACTCATGACGGCCCTGTTCTGGGTGCCCTATGTTCTCGACCGCATCGCCGCCACCGGTCTCGGCGGTACGCTGGCCGGAGCCGCACCCGAAAGCGGCAAGCTGGCGGACTGGGCGCAGCGCGCCATTCGCGCGCATGGCAACGCCATCGAGAACCTCGCCATCTTCGCGCCGATCGTGCTCACCGCGCATGTGCTCGGCATTTCGAACGCGGCGACCAGGACCGCCGTCGTGGTCTATTTCTTCGCCCGCCTCGCGCATTACGCCGTCTATGCCGCCGGTATTCCGGTCGCGCGCACGTTGGCATTCACCGCAGGCTGGCTCGCGCAGATCGCGATCATCGCCAGCATCTTGCGCTGGATCTGAACGATGTCGGAGCTCGGGCGGCGCACGTTGCTCGTGACCGGCATCGCCGAAGGCCTCGGCGCGGACATCGGCGCGACCTTCGCGCAAGGCGGCTACGACGTGCTCGGCCTGTCACGGACCAGCCGCGCGTCGGAACAGATCGGTGCATCTGTCGCGCGAGCCGGCGGCAGCTACACCCACATGACCTGCGATCTGACCCGCCCGGCCGACGTTCAACTCGCGCTTGAGCCCATTGCCGGGACCATCGACGTGCTCATTCACAACGCACAGCGCCTGACGATCCGGCCGTTCGGCGAAATCTCACCGCAGGCATTCGAGGACGTCTGGCGCGTTGCCTGCCTCGGCGCGATGCTGTCGGCGCAAGCCGTGCTTCCACACATGGCTGCGCGCCGGAGCGGCACCGTGATCTTCTCGGGCGCCACGGCAAGCCTGCGCGGCGGCCCCAACTTCGCCGCTTTCGCATCCGCCAAATTCGCGCTCCGCGGACTTGCCCAGGCGCTGGCCCGCGAATTCGGCCCGAAGGGCGTTCATGTCGCCCACGTCGTGATCGACGGGTTGATCGACACGCCGAAAACCGATCAGCGTTTCGGACCTGCGAATGCCGGCCGGATGGATTCGAAAGCGATGGCGCAGGCCTATCTCCAGCTCACCGCGCAGGCGCCGCTGGCGTGGACCCAGGAGATGGACCTGCGTCCTTTCACCGAGAAGTTTTAGGAGACGTCATGGCGAATGATCGCATCAATGCCGACTTCACCCAGCGCGTCGTCATGCCGACCGAAACGATGCCCTGGATTCCCTCCCCGCAGGCAGGTGTCGAGCGCCGCATGCTCGACCGGATCGGCGGCGAAGTCGCGCGTGCCACCTCGCTCGTCCGCTACGCGGCCGCCAGCTCGTTTCCCGCGCATGAGCACGCGCTCGGCGAGGAGTTTCTGGTGCTGGACGGCGTGTTTTCCGACGAGCATGGCGATTATCCGGCTGGAACCTATGTCCGCAATCCACCGCACAGCCGTCACACGCCGCGTACTGCGCCGGGCTGCACGATCCTGGTAAAACTCCGGCAGATGGAGCCGGGCGAGAAGGACCGCCTGGTCGTCGACACCGCGCACGCAAATTGGAGGGATGGCGGCCAGCCCGGCCTGGCAACGCTGCCGCTCTGCGCCATTTCCGGCCGGGAAACGGTGACGCTGGAGCGCTTGCAGCCCGGCACGTCGCTGGAAGAGGTGGACTGCCCGGGCGGCGAGGAGATATTCATGCTGGCGGGCGACCTCCATGACGCCCACGGCCAGTACGGCAAGGGGACGTGGATCAGGAATCCGCCCATGTTCCGGCGCGCACTTGGCTCAACCGGCGGCGCGACCTATTGGGTCAAGCGAGGTCATCTCCGCCCGATGCCATGATGGGGACTGCATGACGACGACGGCGCCGAAGCCGAGATCAGAGACCGCCGAACAGATCCTCGATCTCGCCGAGACGCTGATCCAGACCCGCGGCTACAGCGCCTTCAGCTACCAGGACATCGCCGATGGCCTCGGCATCCGCAAGGCGAGCATCCACTATCATTTCCCCTCCAAGACCGACCTGGGGATGGCCGTCATCGACCGTTATGTGGCCCGCTTCGGCGATGCGCTGGCCGCGATCGGCGAGGACGAGACGCAATCGTCGCTGGCGATGCTGGATTTCTATGTCGAGCCCTATGTCGGCTTCGCCGGGACTTCAGACCGGATCTGCCTGTGCGGAGCCCTGGCCGGCGAAATCCTGGCGCTGCCCCCGCCGCTGCGTTCCCGCGTCGATGGATTCTTCAGGAGTCACCAGGACTGGCTGACCCGAATCCTCCAGCGTGGAACCAGGAACGGCGAATTTGCCCTGGCGGCGCCACCGGCCAAGGTGGCGCGTTTCATCTTCAGTGCCCTGCAGGGCGCGCTTCTGGTGAAACGTGCCACGGGCGACGCGGCACAATTGCGGGACGTCATCACCGTGATGAAACTCCAGCTCACGGCCGGCTCCTGATACCGCGCGCTTCCGCCAAATTACGGACTCATTTCGCGGCCCAGCGGCCGGACAGAGCCCGGGACTGGTTTTTTCCCCATCGGGATTCGCGTTCACGATCTGGACTCTTACCGCTGGAGTCACGAAGGGGATATTGTCCTTTGATTCGCGCGCGACGGGGGTCGCGGCGCGTCAATTCGTGCGGTCCAATTCGTGCGGTCTTGGGGCAACTATGTCAGGCGTGATCGCGTCGATGCGTCGGGCGCTGCTGTCGTGCACACCGTTGGCGCGCAACGGCCTGATGGGAAGCGCCCTCGCGGCGCTACTGCCGGCTGCGCCGGCCGAGGCCGCCGAGCTCGTCGACGCACTTTCCACATTGCTGGACTTCAACCGGCAGGAACTCGCGGTGCTCGCCACTGCGCTGGCCCTGCTCGGCTTCACGGTCGTGGCCGCGATCCTCTTGATGCGCACGCGCGTGCGCACCGCCGCGAACGAGGCAAAGCTGCGCGCGCGGATCGGGGAACTCCAGCTCCAGTCCGACCGCTTCGGTGCATTGCTGTTCGCCGAACCGCAGATCCTGATCTCCTGGCCGGCCGGCGACAACCGCGTGCAGATCTCGGGCGACATCGCCATGGTGCTGCCGCGCGATGCCTCGCCGCAGCGCGTGCTCGCCTTCGGAACCTGGCTGCCGCCGGAACCCGCGCTGCAGATGGATCACGCCGTCGATGGCTTGCGCGAACGCGGTGACGGGTTCCAGCTCACGCTGACGACCGCCAACGGCCTCATGCTGGAGGCCATCGGCCGCGCCATCGGCGGCCAGGCCATCGTCAGGATCCGCGAACTTTCCGGCCTGCGCCGCGACCTCGCCGAGATCCATCTGCGCTACAAGTCGCTCTCCGACGAGACCGAGATGCTGCGCGGCTTCGCCGCCGCCTCGCCCTGGCCGATCTGGGCCAAGGCTGAGAATGGCACGCTGACTTACGCCAATCCGGCCTATATGCGCGCGACCGAGGCGACCAGCATCAGCGATGCCCAGGAGCGCAGGCTCGAGCTGCTCGACAGCGCCAACCGCTCCGCCATGGAGCGCGGGCTGAAGGAGGCGGCAAGCTTCACCTCGCGGCTGCCGATCGTGACCGGCGGCGAGCGGCGCATCTACGACTTGCGCGCCGTCAATGTCGGCGGCGGCAGCGTCGGCGTCGCCATCGATGCCAGCGAGGCGGATGCGCTGAGCTCCGCTTTGGTACGGATGGCGGAGGCGCACCGGCGCACGCTTGACCAGCTCTCCTCGGGCGTCGCCGTATTCGACGGCCAGCGCCGGCTCGCCTTCTACAATGATTCCTACCGCCGGCTGTGGGACCTCGACCGCGCCTTCCTCGACACCCATCCCGACGATTCCAGCGTGCTCGACCAGCTCCGCGCCACCCGCAAGCTGCAGGAGCAGCCGGACTTCCGCGCCTGGAAGGCCAAGCTGCACGAGGCCTATCGCGCGGTCGAGGCCGCCAAGGACACCTGGTACCTGCCCGACGGGCGCGCGCTCTCGGTCGTCACCACGCCGAACCCCGAAGGCGGCGTCACCTACCTGTTCGACGACGTCACCGAGAGCCTCGACCTCGCCCGCCGCTTCGACGGCATGATCCGCGTCCAGCGCGAGACGCTCGACAGCCTCGCCGAGGGCGTCGCCGTGTTCGGCAGCAACGGCAAGGCGCAGCTGTTCAATCCGGCTTTCGTCCGGATGTGGAAGCTGTCGAACGACGCCATGCGCGAGGAGCCCCACATCCAGACCGTCGAGGGCTGGTGCCAGCAGCTGTTCGACGATCCCGCCGTCTGGCGCCGGATCCGCGAGGCCATCACCTCGATCGAGAACCGCGCCGACGTGGAACTGAAGCTGGAGCGCAAGGACGGCAGCGTGCTCGACGGCATGATCCGTCCGCTGCACGACGGCGCCACCATGCTGACGTTCCAGGACATCACCGACACCGAGAATGTCGAGCGGGCCTTGCGCGAACGCAACGAGGCGCTGGAGGCCGCCGACCAGATGAAGGTGGATTTCGTCCACCACGTCTCCTACGAGCTGCGCTCCCCGCTCACCACCATCGTCGGCTTCGCGCATTTCCTCAGCGATCCCTCGACCGGGCCGCTGACGCCGAAGCAGGCCGAATATCTCGACTACGTCACCAAGTCGACCAACGCGCTGCTCGCGCTCACCAACAACATCCTCGACCTCGCCACCATCGACGCCGGCGCGATGAAGCTCGAGCTCGGCCCGGTCGACGTCAGCAAGACCATCGAGCTCGCCGCCGAGGGCATCCAGGACCGGCTCGCCACCGACCGCATCCGCCTCAAGGTCGAGATCGCGCCCGATGTCGGCAGCTTCGTCGGCGACGAGAAGCGCGTAGTGCAGGTGCTCTACAATCTGCTCGCCAACGCCATCGGCTTCTCGCCGCAGGATTCCACCGTCGGGATCAGCGCGCGCCGCACCGAGCGCAGCGTGGTCTTCGTTGTGACAGATTCCGGGCCTGGAATACCGGCCGACATGAAGGACAAGGTGTTCAACTGGTTCGAGAGCCGCTCGCAGGGTTCGCGCCATCGCGGCGCCGGCCTCGGGCTGTCGCTGGTGCGCTCCTTCGTCGAGCTGCATGGCGGCAATGTGCGGGTGGATTCGGCCGTGGGCCGCGGCACGACCGTGACCTGCGACTTCCCGACCGACCAGGCGGCGCATCGCGACGCCGCCGAATGACCGCACCCGCCACATTCTCCGTCGCGCTTCACAACGAGGCGGCCACCGCACGATTGATGGCCGACATTGCGCTGCTGATCGGACCGGGCGACGTCATCACGCTGACGGGTGACCTCGGCGCCGGCAAGACCGCGGCGGCGCGCAGCCTGATCCGCTATCTCGCCGACGACGAGGCGCTGGAAGTGCCGAGCCCGACCTTCACGCTGGTGCAGGGCTACGAGCTGCCGCCATTTCCGGTCCTGCATGCCGACCTCTATCGCGTCGAGGACGAGAGCGAGCTCGAGGAGATCGGGCTGTCGCCGCTGCCGGAGGCGACCCTCGTGCTGATCGAATGGCCGGAGCGCGCGCCCTCGGCTCTGCCGCACGAGCGCATCGACATCGCGCTGACGCACCGGCCGGCGCTGGGCCCGAGCGCCCGCGCCGCCGACATCACCGGCTACGGCAGGGCCGCCGCGCAGGTCGCGCGGCTGCAGGGCCTGCGGGAATTCCTCGACGCATCCGGCTATCTCGACGCAACGCGCCGGCGCATGGCGGGCGATGCCTCGACGCGCTCCTATGCGCGGCTGAAGCGCGACGACGGAATCGTCATCCTCATGAACTCTCCGCAGCGCCCGGACGGCGCCGCGCTCTACAACGGCAAGTCCTACAGCGCCGCGGTGCATCTCGCCGAGAACGTCAGACCTTTCGTCGCCGTCGACGAAGCCTTGCGCGCGCAGGGCCTCTCCGCGCCCGCGATCCACCATTACGATCTCGATCGCGGCTTCCTCATCTCGGAGGATTTCGGCAGCGAAGGCGTGGTCGAAGGCGACCCGCCGCGGCCGATTCCCGAGCGCTATGAGGCCGCAGCCGACGCGCTCGCCATGCTGCACGGCAGGACCCTGCCGGAGACGCTGCCGCTCGACGGGCAGAGCTATGCCATTCCATTGTTCGACACCGAGGCGCTGCTGATCGAAATCGGATTGATGCCGGAATGGTATCTGCCCGATCGCGACGCGGCGCTGAGCGAGGAACGCCGCGCGGAGTTCCTTGCGATGTGGCGGGAGCTGCTGCAGAAGCCGCTCGCCGCACCGAGGAGCTGGGTGATCCGCGATTATCATTCGCCGAACCTGATCTGGCTCGGCGAGCGCAGCGGCATCGCCCGCGTCGGCGTGATCGACTTTCAGGACACCGTGCTGGGGCCGAAATCCTACGACGTCGTGTCGCTGCTTCAGGACGCGCGCATCGACGTGCCCGAAAACCTCGAGCTGAGCTTGCTGTCGCGCTACATCAAGGCCCGCCGTGCCGGCGATGAAGGCTTCGACGCGGCCGGCTTCGCAGAGCACTATGCCATCATGTCGGCGCAGCGGAACACGCGCCTGCTCGGGACCTTCGCGCGGCTCAACCGCCGCGACGGCAAGCCGCATTATCTGCGCCATCAGCCACGGATCTGGACCTACCTCCAGCGCTCGCTGGCGCATCCCGCACTGACCCATCTGCGCGACTGGTACAGCGCCAACGTCCCGCCGCCCCGTTCCTGAACAGGAACCGGTTTACCGCCTGTTAGCCATCGCCTCGGTATCATCGCGGGCAGGCAGCCTGGCAATTAGCGGGCTGGAGCAAGGGAAGATAACGGTGAGCAGCCGGGTGGTTTTCGAGCGCGGGATTCCGGCCCAGATGATGGGCATCGACGGAACCTGGCGGCGCGACTGCACCATGGAGGACGTCTCCGAGATCGGCGCCAAGCTGACCATCGACGGCTCGGTCGAGGGCCTGCATCTGAAGGAATTCTTCCTGCTGCTGTCGTCCACCGGACTTGCGTACCGGCGCTGCGAACTCGCCTGGGTCAATGGCGACCAGATCGGCGTCAATTTCCTCAAGCCCGGCGACAAGAAGAAGCGGGCGCGTAACGCTTTTGTCGGGGCGTAACGGCCACACCCGTCGTACAACCGTCACGGCAGGCCGTTAAGGCGGTTCAGATGCGATGCGGCTTGCCGGGGCCCATGCTAGAAATGCTGCGGGACGCGATGTCCCGGCGTTTGGAAAATTCGGGAAAGAGAGTTCGAGAAGGCCAGGGATGACCGTCAAACCGACCAGAGCCATGGTGCTCGCCGCAGGGTTTGGCCTGCGCATGCGCCCGTTGACGGACAAGATGCCGAAACCACTGGTTCCGGTGGCGGGCCAGCCGCTGCTCGACCACGTGCTCGACAAGCTCGGCCAGGCCGGCGTGACCGACGCGGTCGTCAACGTGCACTATCTGGCCGACCAGATCATCGACCACGTCGCGGGCCGCCAGCAACCGCGCGTGACCATCTCCGACGAGCGCGACCAGGTGCTCGGCACCGGCGGCGGCGTGGTCAAGGCGCTGCCGCTGCTCGGCGATGCGCCGTTCTTCCATGTCAATTCCGATACGCTCTGGATCGACGGCGTCCGCTCCAACCTGGCCCGGCTCGCGGAAAATTTCGACCCCGCGCGGATGGACATCCTGCTCCTGATGGCGCCGACCGCGACCAGCATCGGCTATAACGGCCGGGGCGATTACGGCATGACGCCCGACGGCGCCCTGCGCAAGCGCAAGGAAAAAGAGGTCGTCCCGTTCGTCTATGCCGGCGCTGCGATCCTGTCGCCGTCGATCTTCGCCGGCGCGCCCGAGGGCGAGTTCTCGCTGACCAGGATGTTCGACCGCGCCAACGACAAGGAGCGGCTGTTCGGCCTGCGGCTCGACGGTGTCTGGATGCATGTCGGCACGCCCGACGCCGTGCACGCCGCGGAAGAGGCGTTTTTGGAGAGCGTGGCTTAAAGTTGCTCTCTTGTCCCGGACGCGGTGCGGCGCGAAGTGCCGCTCCGCAGAGCCGGGACCCAGCAAGCTCACAATCCTGACGAAGCAGCCTGGGCCCCGGCTCAGCAGCGCATCACTACGTGCTGCGCCGCGTCCGGGGCACGAGAGAGGTCGGCCGCAAACACCGGGGACGACCTCGCCGCAGCGCATGACCATTCCTGTCCACCTTCCTATATTGGCCTGATCTTCGAATCAGGCAGCCCATGCGCGTCTTCAGCGTTCCCGTCTCAGTTCCGTTCCTGCGTACCGTCATCGCGAGCCTGCTCGACGGCCGGCTGGTCGACGGCTTCGAGGCGCGCAAGGAACCGGCGCGGCTGGCCGACTGCACCCTCTATCTTCCGACGCGGCGCGCGATGCGCGTCGTGCGCGAGATATTTCTCGACGAGATGAGCGCGGACGCGGTGGTGCTGCCGCGCATCGTCGCGCTCGGCGACATCGACGAGGACGAGCTTGCCTTCGCCGACGAAAGCGAGGCGCTCTCGGGCGCCACGCCGCTCGACATTCCGCCGCGCCTCGGCGAGCTCGAACGGCGGCTGACGCTGGCGCGCCTGGTCGCTGCCTGGGCCAGGGGCCCGGTGCTGGCGCCGCTGGTGGTCGGCGGCGCCGCGTCCACGCTGGCGCTGGCGTCCGATCTCGCGCGCCTGATCGACGACATGGTCACGCGCGGCGTCGACTGGAACGCGCTCGACGGCCTCGTGCCCGACAATCTCGATCAGTACTGGCAACACTCGCTCGAATTTTTGCGCATCGCGCGCGTCGCCTGGCCGGGCCATCTCGCCGAGATCAACCGGATCGAGCCGGCGGCGCGGCGCGATCTCCTGATTGCGGCGGAAGCGAAGCGTCTGACCGCGCATCCCCGCGGCCCCGTGATCGCGGCCGGCTCGACCGGCTCGATGCCGGCCACCGCGAAATTTTTGCATGCAGTCGCCTCGCTTTCCAACGGCGCGGTGGTGCTGCCGGGGCTCGACACCGATCTCGACGAGGATGCCTGGCGAACCATCGGGGGGGTGCGCGATTCGCTCGGCAAGTTCGCCGAGCCTCCCGCATCGAACCATCCGCAATACGCCATGCATGCGCTGCTGGAGCGCTTTGGCATCAAGCGCAGCGACGTCGAGATCCTGCAGCCGCCGGCCGACGGCGGCCGCGACCTGCTCGCCTCCGAATCGATGCGGCCCTCGGCCAAGACGGAAGTCTGGCACGACCGGCTGAAACAGCCGGACGTGGCCGAAAAGATCGCGGGCGGCATGAAAAATCTCGCCGTCGTCGAGGCACCCAATCCCGAGATGGAGGCGCTCGCGATCGCCATTGCGATGCGCGAGGCGCGGCATCTCGACAAGTCGGCGGCACTGGTGACGCCGGACCGCGCGCTGGCGCGGCGGGTGATGGCAGCGCTGACCCGCTGGGACCTCGCATTCGATGATTCCGGCGGCGACGTGCTGATGGAAACCTCCGCCGGGGTTTTCGCACGCCTCGCAGCGGAGGCGGCGACAAAGGGATTGGAGCCGCCGACGCTGCTGGCGATGCTGAAGCACCCGCTGTGCCGGCTGGGGCGCGCGCCCGGCGAGTGGCAGGCGGCGACCGAGGCGCTGGAGCTCGCGCTCTTGCGCGGCACGCGTCCTCCGGCAGGCACGGCCGGCCTTTCGCGCGAGTTCAACCGCTTTCGCGAGGAGCTGGCCAAGCTGTGGCGCAAGGAGGTGTCTGCGCTCCACCACGCCGAGCCGCGCGCGCGTCTCGCGGCCGAGGATCTCGATCGCATCCAGGCGTTGATCGAAGCCCTGCAAAAAACCCTGGCGCCGGTCGAGAGCCTCGCCTCATCAAAACCGTATGATTTTGCCGAGCTCGCGCACCGGCATCGCGAGATCCTGATCGAGCTGTCACGTGACGGGCAGGGCGTATCTGTGACCTTCGAGGAGCGCGAGGGCCTCGCGCTCGCGAGCGCCTTCGACGATCTCCTGCGCGGCGGCACGACCAGCGGATTGATGCTGCCGCTGTCCGAATACGCGGACGTATTCCAGACCGCCTTCGGCGATCGCGCGGTGCGCCGTCGCGACAAGCCCGGCGCGCGGTTGCAGATCTACGGCCCGCTGGAATCGCGCCTGATGCAGGCCGACCGCATCATCGTCGGCGGGCTGATCGAGGGCGTCTGGCCGCCGGCGCCGCGGATCGACCCCTGGCTGAGCCGGCCGATGCGGCACGAGCTCGGCCTCGATTTGCCGGAGCGCCGCATTGGCCTGTCCGCCCACGACTTCGCGCAGCTGCTCGGCGCGGACGAGGTGATCCTCACCCATTCCGCCAAGGCCGGCGGCGCGCCGGCTGTCGCCTCGCGCTTCCTGCACCGGCTGGAAGCGGTCGCGGGCGCCGATCTCTGGAAGGCGGCACAGCGCGCCGGCGAAAAATACGTGAGCTACGCGGATGCGCTGGACCAGCCCGACGCGATCGAGCCGATCAAGCAGCCCGAACCGCGGCCGCCGCGCGCGATGCGGCCGCTCAAGATGTCGGTCACCGGAATCGAGGACTGGCTGCGCGATCCCTACACGATCTACGCCAAGCATATCCTAAAGCTCGACGCGCTCGATCCCGTCGACATGGCGCTGTCGGCCGCCGATCGCGGCTCGGCGATCCACGACGCGCTCGGCGAATTCACCGAGAAACATGCCACGCGCCTGCCCGACGATCCCGCAAGGGCACTGCGCGCCCTCGGCGAGAAATACTTCGCGCCACTGATGGAGCGGCCGGAGGCGAAGGCGCTGTGGTGGCCGCGCTTCCAGCGCATCGCGCGCTGGTTCGGCGAATGGGAGACGGTGCGGCGTACTGCAGTCGAGATGATCAAGGCGGAGATTCCCGGCGAGATCTCCATCCCGCTCGATCACGGCCGCAGCTTCCGCCTCTCCGCCCGCGCCGACCGCATCGAGCGGCGCCAGGGCGGCAGCTACGCCATCCTCGACTACAAGACCGGACAGCCGCCGAGCGACAAGCAGGTGCGCCTCGGCCTGTCGCCCCAGCTCACGCTGGAAGCGGCGATCCTGCGCGAGGGCGGCTTTCCCGACATCGACGCCGGCTCTTCGGTGAGCCAGCTCGTCTACGTCCGGCTCAGCGGCAACAATCCGGCGGGCGAGGAGCGCATCGTCCAGCTCAAGGTGAACAAGACCGACGAGCCGATCCCGCCGGACACCGCCGCCGCCGACGCGAGGGCCAAATTGGAAGCGCTGATCCGCGCCTTCGAGGACGAGACGACGGCCTACACCTCGCTGAACCTGCCGATGTGGACGAACCGCTACGGCACCTATGACGACCTCGCCCGCATCAAGGAATGGTCGGCGGCCGGCGGATTGGGGATCGAGGAATGGTGAAGGCGCCGCGTCCCATCCCCGACGAGGTCCGCGCGCGGCAGGCGCGCGCGTCCGATCCGACCGCGTCGGCCTTCGTGTCGGCCAATGCCGGCTCGGGCAAGACGCATGTGCTGGTGCAGCGGGTGATCCGCTTGCTGCTGTCGGGCGTGCCGCCGGAAAAAATCCTCTGCATCACCTTCACCAAGGCTGCCGCCGCCAACATGGCCGAGCGCGTGTTCACCACGCTCGGCCATTGGGTGACGCTCGACGATGACGCGCTCAAAAAGGCCATCGTCGCGATTGGCATCCCGCACCCCAATGCAAAGCTGTGCCGCGAAGCGCGAAAACTGTTTGCGTGTGCACTGGAGACGCCGGGCGGGCTGAAGGTGCAGACCATCCACGCGCTCTGCACCCGCCTGCTGCAGCAGTTTCCGTTCGAGGCCAACGTGCCCGCGCGCTTTGCCGTGATCGACGAGCGCGACCAGACCGACATGATGGAGCGCGCCAATCTGAAGGTGCTGCTGGAAGCCGCGCGCGATCCGGAGAGCGCCACCGGCCGCGCGCTGCTGACTGCGATGGCGAGCGCTGCCGACGTCACCTTCAAGGAGGTGGTGCGGGAGGCATGCCTCAGCCGCGACCATTTCATGGCCTGGACCGATGAGGCCGGGAGCGCCGAGGTGGCCGCGGCGCAGATGGCGGCCGTGCTGGGCGTCGATGCCAGCGACCGCATCGAGGAGGTCGAGAGCGAGATCCTCGACGGCCCGTTCCTGCCACGATCGCGCTGGGACGACATCGCCTTCGCGCTGGAGGACGGCAGCGCGTCCGACAACACCCAGGGCGAGCGCCTGCGCGCCGCGAAGGCGTTTTCCGGCAGCGACCAGGTCGACGCCTATCTCAGCGTCTTCCTCACCGACGACAAGATGCCGCGCAAGTCGGTGGTAACGAAGAAGTTTTGCGACCACAACCCGTCCGTCGCCCGCCTGTTCGAGAACGAGGCATCGCGCCTCGACGCACTGATCGAGAAGCGTCGCGCGGTAACTGTGCGCGACCGCAGCGCGGCGCTGCTGCATATCGCGACCGCGGCGGCCGCGAACTACCGCCGCGAGAAACAGGAACGCGGCCTGCTCGACTATGACGACCTGATCGACAAGACGCTTTCGATGCTGAACCGCGTCACCTCGGGCTGGGTGCATTACAAGCTCGACCGCGGCGTCGATCACGTCCTGATCGACGAGGCCCAGGACACCAGCCCGCGGCAGTGGGACATCGTCGCGCACATCATCTCCGAATTCACCGCCGGCGCAGGCGCGCGCGAGGGCCTGAACCGCACGGTGTTTGCGGTCGGCGACGAGAAGCAGTCGATCTTCTCGTTCCAGGGCGCGGCCCCGCATGAATTCGACGCGCGGCGGCGCGAGCTGCACCGCAAGTTCACCGCCGCCGGGTTGAAATTCGATCCGGTCGCCTTCACCTATTCGTTCCGTTCGGGCGCCGCGATCCTGCACTCGGTCGACCACGTCTTCCGCGATCCCGCGATCTACAAGAGCATCCACGCGGTCGAGATCGGCCATCCCCTGCACAACGCGCTGGCCGATGCCGGTCCGAGCGTCATCGAGCTCTGGGACCTGGCGGTCGCCGACGACAGGCCCGAGATCGAGGGCTGGCGCGCGCCGTTCGACGGCGTCGCCGTCACCAGCCCCGAGGTAAAACTCTCGCGCCGCATCCAGGCCGAGATCAAGCGGCTGGTCGAGAGCGGCACGCTGACCGGGCACGAAGGCGAACGCCGGCCGCTGCGCTATGGCGACATGCTGATCCTGGTGCGCCGGCGCGGCAACGCGTTCGATGCCGTGATCCAGGCGCTGAAGCACGCCAATATCCCGGTCGCCGGCGCCGACCGGCTGAAGCTCACCGAGCACATAGGGATCATCGATTTGATGAACCTCGCGGACGCGCTGCTGCTGCCGCAGGACGACCTCGCGCTCGCGGTGGCGCTGAAGAGCCCGTTGTTCGGGCTTGACGACGACGACCTGTTCCAGCTCGCGCATGACCGCAACGGTTCGCTGCGTCAGGCGCTCAGCGCACATGCCGCTAGCCGCGAAAAATTCGCCACTGCACTGCGGCGCCTGCAAGCCTGCGAGACCCGGGCACGCGAGGAGACGCCGTTCGCCTTCTATGCCTGGCTGCTCGGCGGCGATGGCGGCCGCGCGCGGATCCTGCGCCGGCTCGGCCACGAAGCCAATGACGCGCTGGACGAATTCCTGGAACTGGCCCTGAACTACGAGCGCAAGGCGCCGGCCTCGCTGCAGGGCTTTATGGCCTGGCTGCGCTCGGCCGACACCGAGGTGAAGCGCGACATGGAAATCTCGCGCGACGAGGTGCGGGTGATGACCGTGCACGGCGCCAAGGGCCTCGAAGCCTCCGTCGTGTTCATGGTCGACACCACGTCGTCGCCCGCAGATTCGCAGCGGCTGCGGCTGATCCAGGTGCCGCGCGGCAATGGCGGCGAGGTCGTGGTCTGGGCCGGCCGCAAGGCCGACGATCCCAAGCCGGTTCGCGACGCGCGCGAGGCCATGCTCGAGGAGACCGAGGACGAATACCGCCGCCTGCTCTACGTCGCGATGACGCGCGCGGCCGACCGGCTGGTCGTCGGCGGTTGCATGCCCGGCAACATGAAGACGGTCCGCAAGCTGAGCTGGTACGACCTGATCGACACCGGGCTCGCCGGCTCCGGCCTTGAGAAGCAGACGACCGAGACGCCGCTCGGCAAGGTGACGCGATTCGCGCGGCCTGAGGACGCAGCAGTGCTGGGCGCGCCCGCGACCTCGACGGAGCAGGCGGTCGCGCTGCCGGACTGGCTGCGGACACCGGCTCCGCGCGAGCATCTCGACGAGGATCTGGTGCGCCCCTCAGGCCAACCGGCCGGAGAGGGCCGCGTGGTGCGGGCGAGCGAATCGGTCCAGACCCGCGCGCGGGCCCTGCAACGCGGGACGCTGGTGCACCGGCTGCTGCAATCGCTGCCCGATCTCGCCGCGGCGCGCCGGCGCGAGGCCGCGCTCGCCTTCATGACCCGCAATGCCGCCGACTGGCCGGAGGCCGACCGCGCCGCTTTGGCCGACAAGGTGCTGGCGCTGATCACCGAGCCGCGCTTCGCGCCCGTATTTGCCGCAGGCAGCCGGGCGGAGGTCGCCATCGCGGGCCGGCTGGAGCGGCCGGGCCGCAACCCGGCGCTGGTGTCGGGGCAGATCGACCGCCTGGTGGTGACGCCGAACGAGGTTTTGATCGTCGATTTCAAGACCAACCAGACCCCGCCCTGGAATGCCGCCGCGGCGCCCGTCGCCTATGTCCGGCAGCTTGCGCTGTACCGGGCGGTGCTGTCCCGGCTTTATCCCCAGAAGCCGATCCGCGCCGCCCTGCTCTGGACCGAGGCCCTTGAATATATGGAGATTTCAGCCCCCGCGCTGGACGCGGCGCTGGCATTCCCGTGATCCCGGCTTGCCCGTCCTTGACCCGGCAAGAGGCCGTTCATAGGTTGAAGCCATGATCCCCCGCGCGATTCCAGGTCGCGCCGATTCTCCAACCGAACGAGGTACTCCAATGGCCGTTGCCAAGGTTTCCGACGCCGATTTCGAAGCCGAAGTGCTCAAGGCGAATGGCCCGGTGGTCGTCGATTTCTGGGCCGAATGGTGCGGCCCCTGCCGCATGATCGCACCCGCTCTCGATGAGATCGCCGGCGCGATGGGCGACAAGGTCAAGATCGTCAAGCTCAACGTCGACGAGAGCCCGAAGACCGCGTCCAAATACGGCGTGATGTCGATCCCGACCCTGATGATCTTCAAGGGCGGCGAGATGGCCTCCCGACAGGTCGGCGCCGCGCCGAAGGCGAAGCTGCAGCAGTGGATCACCTCCGCGGTCTGATCCACCTCGCGCAATCCGAGAATTTTGCAACGGCCGGCGCTTCGCCGGCCGTTTTGTTTTGCCCGTCTATTTCTTGTCGGCCTGAGCCTCCGCCAGCCTCGCCAAGCTCGCGAGCACCTCTGGAAAGTCCGACGCGACGGCCGGACCGATTTCGGCCGCCTGCGGGCCGCTGGCGTCGACGGCGTAGACAATGCGCGTGTGCGCCGATCCAAGCGGCTCGATGCGATGGGCGACCTTGATGACGAGGTCGCCGACCCGCGTCTCGTCGACGAAGCACGCGTTCTCGCGCACCTCGATGAGTTGCGAGCGCAACGCCTCCTCGCCGGGCGGCTTCATCGTGAACCAGGTGCCGGCCGCGAACGGTCCGTCAATGTCGATCTGCTCGATACCCGCGTTCCAGTCTTTCCAGGCGGGGACATCGCAGAAGATGCGCCAGACCGTCTCCACGGTTGCAGACGTCTCGATGGCATACTCGTTTCGCCAGAACTGTCCGTCGTCCATGGCGCACTCCCTCTTTGCTACGAAGATATCTACTTGATCCAGCCCGTCGCGAGCGCGTTCGCAAGCTCCGGCTGGTTGTTGCGGCGCGCGAGCGCGGCCATCGCCTCGTGGTCATAGGTGACGTGGCGGAACGTGACCTGCCAGGCCCCATTGTTCAGTTCCAGGATCGCGTAGCGCGCGTGCGGCGTGCCGGCCTCCACGACATGCGGAAACGGACGCGTATCGCGGAAGCCGGGACCGCCGACGCTGCCGGGATTGACGATCAGCCGGCCGTCGCGCAGGCGCACCGCGCGCGCGATATGCGTGTGGGCGCAGAGGATCAGCGACTGCGTGACGCCTTGCGCGAACTGCTCGATGCGATCGAGCGGTGACAGCGCAACGGCGCCGTCGGGATGCACGGTGTCGAGCCAGTAGACCTCGTCATTGTCCGGCGTGGCATGGCACAGAAACACCTGGTCGCGATGGATGCGCGTCATCGGCTGCGCGCGCAGCCAGTCGAGATGTGCGGGATCGAGTTGCGCATGGGCGGGACGGTCCCATGAGCCCATCTTCTCCGGCGGACGGTCGAGCAGATAGCGGTCGTGATTGCCGAGCACGTGCGCGGCGTCGAGCTGCATAAGGATCTCGACGGTGCGGCGCGCATCGAGTGCCCCGCTCAGCATGTCGCCGAGATTGACGATGTCGTCGATGCCGTGCGCGCGAATGTCGGCGAGCACCGCCTCCAGCGCGAGGTAGTTTCCGTGGACGTCGGCAATCGCGGCAAAACGCATTGGTATTCTTTCTCTTGCCCCGGACGCAGCGCAGCGCTCTTCAGCGGTGCGCTGCTGAGCCGGGGCCCATGTGGCGGCATTCTGGGTCCCGGCTCAGCGGAGCAGCGTTACACGCTGCACCGCGTCCGGGACACGAGATTGTTTATGCAGGCGGCGTGCCGTTGATGGCGAGCACGTGGCCGGCGAGATAGAGCGAGCCGGTGATGAGGATGCGGGGCGGCACTTCGTAGGCGAGCCGCGACAGCGCACGCAGCGCGGCCTCGATGCCGGGCGCGGGCTCGACGCGCATGCCGAGGCTGCGCGCGGCATCGGCAAGGCGGTCGGCCGGCATCGCGTTCTCGGTGTCGGGGATAGGCACCGCGATGATGTGGCGGGTGAGGCCGGCGAAATTGGCGAGAAACGCCGACGCATCCTTGTTGGCCATCATGCCGGCGATGACGACCAGCGGCCGCGACACCCGCTCCTCGAGATCGCCGAGCGCCGCGGCGGCGACGCGGCCACCCTCGGCATTGTGACCGCCGTCGAGCCAGATCTCGGAGCCCTGCGGCCCCCAGGCGAGCAGCTCGCCAGAGGTGATGCGCTGCATCCGCGCCGGCCATTCGGCGCCGACGATGCCGGCCTCGAACGCAGGCTGATTGATCCTGAAGGCGCCCGTGGCGCGCAGCGTCGCAATGGCAAGGCCCGCATTGTCGAACTGGTGGCGGCCGAACAGGCGGGGCGCAGCGAGATCCATCAATCCGCGATCGTCGGAATAGACCAGGCGCCCGTGCTCGACGGTGACGTGCCAGCTTTCGCCGGCCGCGAACAACGGCGCGCGCATCCGCCTTGCCTCGGCCTCGATCACCGCCATCGCGTCCGGCGCCTGCTCGGCCGAGATCACCGGCACGCCGCGCTTGATGATCGCCGCCTTCTCGGCCGCGATCGACGCCAGGGTGTCCCCGAGGAAGTCCATGTGGTCCATGCTGACCGGCGTGATCACGCAGGCCGCGGGCACATCGACCACGTTGGTGGAATCGAGCCGGCCGCCGAGGCCGACCTCGAGCAGCACCGCGTCGGCGGGATTTTGCGCGAACAGGAGGAAGGCGGCCGCGGTCTTCAGCTCGAATACGGTCGCAGCCTCGCCGGCATTGACGCGTTCGACCTCCTCCAGCGCCGCGCGCAATTCGTCGTCGCCGACGAGAACGCCGCCGCCGACGCGGCCGAGCCGGAAGCATTCGTTGATGCGAACGAGATAGGGCGAGGTGTAGGCGTGGACGCGCAAGCCTGCCGCTTCCAGCGTCGCGCGCAGATAGGCGAGCGTCGAGCCCTTGCCGTTGGTGCCGGCGATGTGGATCACCGGCGGCAGCTTGCGTTCGGGATGGCCGAGCCGCTCGAGCAGGCGGTGCATCCGCTCCAGCCCGAGATCGATGCGCTTGTGATGCAGGGCCGACAGCCGCCCGATCAATTCGCCGAGCGACGGTTTTGCGCTGTCGGCGGATCCGTTCACGCGTGCGGCGCGGCCGGCGCCGTCTCGGGAGCCGATACGATCTGCGCCGGGCTCGTCACCGGCTGCGCCGGTTTCGACGCGCTCTCGATCGCCGGCGATTTGGTCAGCAGGCGGCAGAGCCGCGCCAGGGTCGGACGGAGCTCGTGGCGATGCACGACCATGTCGACCATGCCGTGCTCCTTCAGGTACTCGGCGCGCTGGAAACCTTCGGGCAGCTTCTCGCGGATGGTTTGCTCGATCACGCGCGCGCCGGCAAAGCCGATCAGCGCGCCGGGCTCGGCGATCTGCACGTCGCCGAGCATCGCATAGGACGCGGTGACGCCGCCGGTGGTCGGGTTGGTCAGCACGACGATGTAGGGCAGCTTCGCCTCGCGCAGCATCTGAACCGCGACGGTGGTGCGCGGCATCTGCATCAGCGACAGGATGCCTTCCTGCATGCGCGCGCCGCCGGAGGCCGCAAACACGATGAAGGGCGACTTCTTCTCGAGCGCGAGCTCGAGCCCGCGCACGATGGCCTCACCGGCCGCCATGCCGAGCGAGCCGCCCATGAAATCGAAATCCTGCACGGCGACCACGGCGGCGGCGCCTTCGAGCTTGCCGTAGCCGACCTTGACCGCGTCGTTCAGATTGGTGCGCGCGCGCGCATCCTTGATGCGGTCGGCATATTTCTTCTCGTCGCGGAACTTGAGCGGGTCGGCGGTGACCTCGGGCAGCGCGACGTCGTACCAGGTCTCGTTGTCGAAGATCGACTTCAGCCGCGCCACCGCGTTCATGCGCATGTGGTAGTTGGAGCCGGGGATGACGAACTGGTTGGCCTCGACGTCCTTGTAGAACACGAGCTGTCCGGAATCCGGGCACTTGATCCACAGATTCTCCGGCGTCTCCCGCCGCAGCATGTTGCGGATCTTCGGCCGGACCACATTGGTAAGCCAGTTCATGGTTTGCTCCGATGTGCGATTCCCCCTGGGGATCGCCTGAAGGGATATATGGCTGCCGGAGCCCGACCCGGCAAGCCGCCCGTGTCGCCTGCCTAGGCAGCGGAATTATGGCCTATTCCGCCGCCTGTGGCGCGGCCTTGACGCCCTTGGCGAGCGCCGCCGTCAGCTCAGCCACGGCGTTAACGGTTTTGGCGGTTGCCCGCCCTTCGGCGTCGAGACTGTTCTTGAGGGCATCGACCAGCGCGGTGCCGACCACCGAACCATCGGTCTTCTCGGCAATGGCGCGGGCCGCCTCCGGCGTGCGGATGCCAAAACCGACGCATATCGGCAGCTTGGTGTGCCGCTTGATGCGCGCGACAGCTTCGCCGACGGCGTTCGCGTCCGCCGCCGCTGCACCGGTGATGCCGGCGATCGAGACGTAATAGACAAAGCCTGACGTATTCGCGAGCACCGCGGGCAGGCGCTTGTCATCGGTGGTCGGGGTCGCGAGGCGAATGAAGTTCAGGCCCGCCTTCAGCGCGGGAATGCAGAGCTCGTCGTCTTCCTCCGGCGGCAGATCGACGATGATCAGGCCGTCGACGCCGGCCGCCCTGGCATCAGCCAGGAACTTGTCGACGCCGTAGATGTAGATCGGATTGTAATAGCCCATCAGCACCAGCGGCGTGACATTGTCGTCCTTGCGGAAACCGCGCACGAGGTCCAGCGTCTTCTTCAAAGTCATGCCGGCCTTGAGCGCGCGCAGCCCGGCAGCCTGGATCGAGGGCCCATCCGCCATCGGATCGGTAAAGGGAATGCCGAGCTCGATGACGTCGGCGCCTGCCTTGGGCAGCGCCTTGACGATCTCGAGCGACGTCGTGAGATCGGGATCGCCGGCCATCACATAAGTGACGAAGGCCGCGCGGCCCTGCTTCTTCAGCTCGGCAAAACGGGTATCGATACGCGTGGTCATGATTTCGCGGCCACTGTGCTATACCTCTCCCCTCCGGGGAGAGGTCGGCTGCGAAGCAGCCGGGTGAGGGGGATGGAGAGGTTCAAGTCCAGAGCGCGAAGGCTCCGCGAGTCGCAGACGAGCGCCGAGGCGAAGCTTTGGCAGACGCTGCGCAACCGGCAACTTGCGCGATGGAAATTTCGTCGCCAGCATCCGATCGACCGGTATGTGGTTGATTTCGTAACGCTGGACGGGAAACTCATCATCGAAGTCGACGGCGTCACGCATTCCAGCCCGTCCGAGATCGAGCGCGACGTCACCAGGACCAAGGTACTGGAGGCCTCAGGCTTTCTCGTCCTTCGCGTCTCGAACACGGACGTGTACGAAAATCTCGAAGGCGTCCTTGAGCTCATCCACACATCACTAAGGTTCGAGTGAGCGGAGAGACCCCTCACCCGGCTGCTTCGCAGCCGACCTCTCCCCGACGGGGAGAGGTGAAGAGAGTGCGACACTCGCCTCACTTGCTCTTGCCCCTCAGGATGTCGCCGACCTGCGGGACGTCCTTGTCGCCGCGGCCGGAGAGATTGACGACCATCAGGTGGTCCCTCGGCCGCTTCGGCGCGAGCTCCATCACCTTGGCGATGGCGTGTGCGGGCTCGAGCGCCGGGATGATGCCTTCGAGCTTCGAGAGCAGCTGGAACGCGGCGAGCGCCTCGTCATCGGTCGCGGAGAGATAGTTGACCCGGCCGATCTCGTGCAGCCAGGAATGCTCGGGGCCGATGCCGGGATAGTCGAGACCGGCGGAGATCGAATGCGCGTCCTGGATCTGGCCGTCGGCATCCATCAGGAGATAGGTGCGGTTGCCGTGCAGCACGCCGGGACGGCCGCCCGCGATCGAGGCCGCATGCAGTTGCGTCAGGCCGTGGCCCGCGGCCTCGACGCCAAAAATCTCGACCGAGGGATCGTCGAGGAAGGGGTGGAACAGCCCCATCGCGTTGGAGCCGCCGCCGATGCAGGCGACCAGCGAGTCCGGCAGGCGGCCTTCGACCTCCTGCAGCTGCGCCCTGGTCTCGTTGCCGATGATCGACTGGAAGTCACGCACCAGCGTCGGATAGGGATGCGGTCCCGCCACCGTGCCGATGCAGTAGAAGGTGTTGTGCACGTTGGTGACCCAGTCGCGCAGCGCCTCGTTCATGGCGTCCTTGAGCGTGCGCGTGCCCGACTGCACCGGGATCACTTTTGCGCCCAGCATCTCCATGCGGATGACGTTGGGCTGCTGCCGCTCGACGTCGACGGCGCCCATATAGACCACGCATTCGAGCCCGAAGCGCGCGCACAGCGTCGCGGTGGCGACACCGTGCTGGCCGGCGCCGGTCTCGGCGATGATGCGCTTCTTGCCCATGCGCCGCGCCAGCATGATCTGGCCGAGCACGTTGTTCACCTTGTGCGAGCCGGTGTGATTGAGCTCCTCGCGCTTCAGGTAGATTTTTGCGCCGCCGAGATGCTCGGTGAGGCGCTCGGCGAAATAGAGCGGCGAGGGCCGGCCGACATAGGTCTTGAGGTAGCCGTTCATCTCGGCCTGGAACGCCGGGTCGGCCTTGGCCGCGGTATAGGCCTTCTCCAGATCGAGGATCAGCGGCATCAGCGTCTCGGCGACGAAGCGGCCGCCGAAAATGCCGAAATGGCCGCGCTCGTCGGGGCCGCTGCGATAGGAGTTTGGTTTGGCGATGTTCATCGTACGCTCAACTCTTGAGTGGCGCGCGCGGCGCGAATGAAGGCCTTGATCAGCTCCGGATCCTTGACGCCGGGGGCGCTCTCGACACCGGAGGATACATCGACCCCGCCGGCGCGGGTGACGCGCAGGGCCTCGGCGACGTTGTCGGCGTGAAGCCCGCCCGAAACCATGTAGGGCAGCTTCAGGTCGAGATTTTCCAGCAGGCCCCAGTCGAAGGGCGCACCGAGGCCGCCGGGACGCGTGGCGTCCTTCGGGGCGCGGGCGTCGAACAGGATGCGGTCGGAGACCGCTGCGTAACCGGGCAGCACGGCGAGATCGGCCGCAGCCGCGACCGGCACCGCCTTCATCACCGGGCGGCCGAATTTTTGCCTGACGTCGCGCAGCCGCGCCACGCTCTCCTTGCCGTGGAGCTGGAAGAGGTCCGGCGACAGCGCCTCCATGATGTTGTCGAGTGTCGCATCGTCGGCATCGACGGTGAGCGCCACTTTAAGCGCGCGCCGCTTCACCTGGCGCCCGAGCGCGCGCCCCAGCTCCAGGGAGAGATGGCGTGGCGAGGGCGGAAAGAACACGAACCCCACCATGTCGGCACCCGCATCGAGCGCCGTTTCGAGCGTTTCGGGCGTGGACAGGCCGCAGATCTTGACGAGCAGGGACATGGTCTCAAAAACGCATGGAGCCGCGGTCCGCGGCCGGGAAACGGGGGTTTCGGTTGCGGCCGCTTCTACAACGTCGCGCGCTGCTTGTCTCGCCCGACGGGGCCGTAGAGGCCGACCCCGACTGGGGCCGGAAGCCGCTGCGGATCGGACCGCGCGGCGGCCGCGGTGGCCTGGAGGCCGGCCAGCTCGGCCCGCGCCGCGCGCGCATCCGCCTCATGCCGGCGCGAGGCACGCCGCCAGTGCCGCTGGCCGAACCAGACGGCCAGGCCGCCGGCCACGACGCCGAGAGCGGCCACCAGGATCAGGAGCAGGAACAGCGGCATCGTGATCGACAATGAGGGATCGCTGGACACGAAGGGATCGAAGGACACCGTGACGAAATGCCGGTTGGCCACGGCAAAGACGACCAGGAGCAGGCCCAGGGGAATCACGATCAGCGCGGTCAGGAACTTTCGCATCGCGATCGCTCGCCTCGAATCAAGCTTGCGGCCGCGCCAGGCGGCCGGACGGAAAAGTCCGGACGACAGCCTCTAGTCGGGCGCGCCCGGGTCCGGATGGTCGCGATTGAGCCGCTCGCGCATTTCCTTGCCGGTCTTGAAGAACGGAACGCTCTTCTGGTCGACAGGGACATGAGCGCCGGTGCGCGGATTTCGACCGGCGCGCGCGGGGCGGTGCTTCACCGAGAAGGCACCGAAGCCGCGCAGCTCGACGCGGTCTCCGCGCGCGAGTGCCGCTACGATCTCCTCGAGAATCGCATTCACAATGTTCTCGACATCCCGCTGGTACAGATGCGGGTTGTGCTCGGCGATACGCTGAACAAGTTCGGATTTGATCATCGAGAGATAGGACCCGGAAGCGTGCGGATGACCATTTCCGTGAAAATGCCTTGATCTGTCAAGACGCTAAATCAAGGTTGAAGATCGTGAAAATGCGTGACAAATGCCGAAAAAGCAGGCTGAGGCAATACCCGCCGCACGGGAAAAGCTTCAAAGGCTCGCCCGGTTCCGGTCAATTCGGCGCCGCCGGATGCCACAAGGCCAGCATTCCATCCATCCCGAAGCGGTCGACGGCCTGCGCGACCCCGCTTTGCCCGATTTGATGCGCGATTGAGCCTAAACCAAGCGCTTCCAGCGTGACGGCGGCTGCCGTCTTGAGGAACGGCAGGTCGCCAAACCGGGGCTCGAGCTTGTAGTCGCGGACCGAAAGACCCTTCTTGACGCCCTTGTTCTCGACCAGCCAGGTCACGGCGGTCTTCTCGTCGCCGAGCTGGTCGATCAGCTTGAGATCGATCGCCTGGCGGCCGGTGAAGACGCGGCCATCGGCAACTTTTTCGAGCTGCGTGTCATCCATGCCACGCCGCTCCTTCACCAATCCCCTGAACCAGGCATAGGAATCCTTCACCAGCGCGTCGAGCGCGGCGCGTGCTTCTGGGCTGGTCGGCTCAAAGCCGTTGGGCGCGGCCTTCAGCGGCGAGGATTTGACCTCCTCGACCTTGACCCCGATGGTCTTCAGGAACTCGCCCACGTTCGGAATCTGAAAGAGCACGCCGATCGAACCGACCAGCGAGGTCTGCTGGGCGATGATGTGGTCGCCGGCGATCGCGGTGATGTAGCCGCCCGAGGCGGCGAGGCCCTCGATCACGATGACGAGCGGCTTCTTGGCCTTCAGCCGAACCAGCGAATCGTAGAGCTGCTCGGAGCCGGCCGTGGTGCCGCCCGGCGAATTGATGTGGACGATGACGGCGGCGGCCTGCGAATTCTCCAGCCGCTCCAGCGCCTGGGTGCGATCGGAATCGCTGCGGATCAGGCCGTCGATCTGGACCCGCGCGATCGCGCCCGCGGATGCGAAGGTCCCCCGCGCCCCAGGCGTTGCCACCAGCGCAAGGCCCGCGATTCCCGCGACCGCGATCAGTGCCGCCACCACCCGCCAGAACGTCAGCTTGCGGCGGATCCTGCGGCGGTCGACGATGATGTCCGAATCGAGCGACATCGAATGATCTCCATGAAGGGCCCGCGCGTTATGCCGTCGCAGCGTGACCAAGGGCTTGTCTGGATACATCAATTGCGATGCAATTTGAAGAAAACAAGGCTTGGCGGCATCTGGCCCGGATAGAGCGCGGCGCAATCCGCCCGACCGGCCAACAAAAAGGCCCCGGCTTGCGCCGGGGCCTTGATGCCTTGCGAAACGGAGGTTTCGCTTACTTGTTATCGCCGCGGTTCTTGAGCGCGGTGCCGAGGATGTCGCCGAGCGTCGCACCCGAATCGGAGGAGCCGTACTGCGCAATGGCTTCCTTCTCTTCGGCGACTTCGAGCGCCTTGATCGACACCTGGACCTTGCGGGCCTTCTTGTCGAACTGGATGACGCGGGCATCGACCTTCTCGCCGACGGCGAAGCGTTCGGCGCGCTGGTCGTTGCGGTCACGGGCGAGCTCGGAGCGCTTGATGAAGGTGGTGAAGTCGGTACCGGCGATCTTCACCTCGATACCGCTCTCCTTCACTTCGAGTACTTCGCAGGTCACGACCGCGCCCTTCTTGACATCGCCCGGCTCGGCGAAGGGGTCGCCTTCGAGCTGCTTGATGCCGAGCGAGATACGCTCCTTCTCGACGTCCACATCGAGCACCACGGCCTTCACCATGTCGCCCTTCTTGTAGTTGTCGATCACCTGCTCGCCCGGAAGCTTCCAGTCGAGGTCGGAGAGGTGGACCATGCCGTCGACGTCGCCCTCGAGGCCGAGGAACAGGCCGAACTCGGTCTTGTTCTTGACCTCGCCCTCGACCACCGAACCGGTCGGGTGCTTCTCGACGAAGACTTCCCACGGGTTGCGCATGGTCTGCTTGAGGCCGAGCGAGATGCGGCGCTTGACGGAATCGACTTCCAGCACCTGCACTTCGACTTCCTGCGAGGTCGAGACGATCTTGCCGGGATGCATGTTCTTCTTGGTCCACGACATCTCGGAGACGTGGATCAGGCCTTCGATGCCCGGCTCGAGCTCGACGAACGCACCGTAGTCGGTGATGTTGGTGACACGGCCGGTGAAGCGGGCACCCAGCGGGTACTTCGCCTCGATGCCCTGCCACGGATCGTCCAGGAGCTGCTTCATGCCCAGCGAGATGCGGTGCGTCTCGTGGTTGATCTTGATGATCTTGACCTTCACGGTCTGGCCGATCGCCAGCACCTCGGTCGGGTGGTTGACGCGGCGCCAGGCGATGTCGGTGACGTGCAGCAGGCCGTCAATGCCGCCAAGATCAACGAACGCACCGTAGTCGGTGATGTTCTTGACCACGCCGTCGATGACCTGACCCTCTTCGAGGTTCTGCACCAGCTCCTGACGCTGCTCGGCGCGGGTCTCTTCCAGCACCGTGCGGCGGGAGACGACGATGTTGCCGCGGCGGCGGTCCATCTTGAGGATCTGGAACGGCTGCGCGTTGTTCATCAGCGGCGCGACGTCGCGGATCGGACGGATGTCGACCTGCGAGCGCGGCAGGAACGCCACGGCGCCGTCGAGGTCGACGGTGAAGCCGCCCTTGACCTGGTTGAAGATGACGCCCGTGACCTTCTCGTTGCTCTGGAACGCCTTCTCCAGCTTGCCCCAGCTCTCCTCGCGGCGCGCCTTGTCGCGCGACAGCACGGCTTCGCCGAGGGCGTTTTCGATGCGATCGAGGAACACCTCGACCTCGTCGCCGACCTTGATATCGCTTTCACGGCCGGGGCCGGAGAATTCGCGCAGCGCGACGCGGCCCTCGGTCTTCAGGCCGACGTCGATGACGGCCATGTCCTTTTCAATTGCAACGACCTTGCCCTTGACGACGGAGCTTTCCTGCAGGTTGCCGCCGGCAAAGGACTCATCGAGCATCGCGGCGAAATCGTCACGCGACGGGCTGTAGCTGTTAGCGGAAGTCGAAACCATTTGTTCTCCAGTTGCGGAATTCTTGCCGGCCGTTGGGTTGATAGGCGTATCGCGCGCGCAGTGTCGGAAGGTCCACAAAACCTTCGAGCGACCGCTTCATTGCTCCGGCGCGGGCGCCGAAACAGCGGAAGCGGGCCGGCAAAGGCCCGCACGTTCGATACGTTGAATTGTTCCGGAGCCTTGGTGTCGCCCGTCCCGAAGCGGGGACAGGTGTATCGACCTCATAGAGCGGGAGCGGGCGCTTCCTCCAGTGACGGCCGCGGCTTAACCCCGCGGACGGCCCGCTCGGACGGCCTCGATAATGTCGATGGCGGCCCGGACGCCGCCTTCTATATCCAGTCGGGAGTTATCTAGCAAGTAAGCATCCGCGGCCGGTTTCAGGGGCGCAACCGGCCGGTTCTGGTCGCGCTCGTCGCGGGCCAGGATATCGGCCAGCACGACGGCCTCATCGGCCGCCTCCCCGCGCGCCTTCGCTTCCATGGTGCGGCGGTGAGCCCGCACCCTGGGGTCGGCGACGACGAAGATTTTGACGTCGGCATCGGGGCAGATCACGGTTCCAATGTCGCGGCCGTCGAGCACGGCGCCCGGCGGATTGGCGGCAAATTGCCGCTGGAAATCGACAAGGACCTCGCGGACCCTCGGGATGGCCGAAACGATGGAAGCGCCCTCGCCGGCCTTCTGGGACTTCAGCGCGGGATCGCCGAACGTTGCGGGATCGAGTTCCATGGCCGCCGCCACTGCCGCCGCCTCGTCCCGGAGGTCATGACCGGACTGCATCAGGGCGCAGGCCACCGCACGGTAGATCACGCCGGTATCGAGATGACGATATCCGTAATGTTGAGCGAGACGCTTGCCGAGCGTGCCCTTGCCCGAGGCGGCGGGACCGTCGATGGCGATGATCATGTCGCTCAAACCTTGACTGTGTGGGGCCCGCGGGCGCGACGCAACGGCCGCTCGTCGGTAAAAATATTGCGCGACGCGAATTCGGCAGGACTTGCAAAGGTGAGATATTCGCGCATCGCATCCGACGGCGACGACGCGGTGAACCATGGTTCGGCAAGGCGCCGCGCCGGATCGCAGACCCAAGCCGGCACCCGGCCGAGACGACGCTGCTTTGCCAGATATTCGGCGATCGCGCCGACCAGGGCGTCGAGCCGGTCGTTCCGCGTCAGGACCGGTTCGTCTTCGATCGTCTCGAATTGAGCCCGGCTCGTACCGGCGAGGTCGAACGTGTCCAGGAATTCGGCCAGCGTGGCGTCCTGCGGCGCGCCGGCGCGAATGCGATCGACGGCTTCAGCGAGGGTATTCGGGCGCATCCGCTCCTCCCTCCCGGTCCATGTTCTTCAGCAGGAAACGTTGTTTCTCAGAGGATGCCGCACTCACCGGAAAATACCGGCCGAGCAGCGCGATGGCTTCCTCCGTAGTCGAGATTCCAACCACTTTCATCAAGTTCAGGATATCCAGACGCTCGGTTTCTCCGCGAACGGGATCCGTGATCCGGAAGGCCTTCAATTTCAACGCGAGTAGATATGCAGCGGAGGGCACCGAGACCTCAAGCCCGGGCGGTGTGCCGTCGCGCGGGAAAGTGCCGAATTCGAGATGATCCGCGGCGCGGTCGGCCAGAGAACTGAGGTGGAATACGACGTAATCGTTGAACCAATCGGGGCCCCACCCATTCCTTGCAGCGATTTCCGCGATGGTCCTCTCCAGCCAGGCCGGCAGCGGATGCTCGAGCTTCGAGACATCGACGTCCTCAGTCGCAAAGCGGAAATTGCTGGCGAGCATGAGGGCAGAGCCGCCATAGACCGCGATCCGAAGCTTGGTTCCGGCATCGGCCGCAGCCCGGCCGATCGAATCGAAAGCGTCAAGCAAGGCGTCGCGGTCGAGGGCTGCGCTCATGGCCGCGGCCTCATGAGAACTCCGCTCCCAGCGAGCGCATCATCGGGATGAAGTCCGGGAAGCTGGTGGCGATGAAGGCGGTGTCGTCGACGGAGACCGGCTGATCGGACGCGCAGCCCATCACCAGCGCGGACATCGCGATGCGGTGGTCCATGTGGGTGGCGACGAGACCGCCGCCGGGAACATGACCGCGGCCTTCGACGACCAGGTCGTCGCCGGAAATCTCGACCTTCACGCCGTTGACACGCAGCATGGCGGCGGTGGCCTCGAGCCGGTCGCTCTCCTTGACGCGCAGCTCCTGCAGGCCGCGCATGATGGTGGTGCCTTCAGCGAAGGAGGCCGCGACCGCCAGTACCAGATATTCGTCGATCATCGAGGGCGCGCGCTCCGGCGGCACCTCGACGCCGCGCAGTTTTGATGCGCGCACGCGCAGTTGCGCCATCGGCTCGCCGGCATCGCCCCGCACTTCGCTCTCCTCGATCGAGGCGCCCATTTCGCGAAGCGTGGTGAACAGGCCGGTGCGCAGGGGGTTGGTCATGACGTCGGTCAGGACGACATCGGAGCCTTCGACGATCAGCGCCGCAACGATGGGGAACGCCGCCGAAGAGGGATCGGCCGGCACCACGACAGTCGCGCCGTGCAGTTCGGGCTGGCCTGTGAGCGTGATGCGGCGGCCATGCTGGCCGTCCTGCACGGAGGTGATGTCGGCACCGAAATGCTTCAACATCAGCTCGGTGTGGTCTCGGCTCGCCTCGGACTCGATGACGGTCGTGCTGCCCGGCGCGGCGAGGCCCGCGAGCAGCACCGCCGACTTGATCTGGGCGGATGCGACCGGGGTTTTGTAGATGATCGGCAGCGGATCGCGCGCGCCCTGCAGCGTCAGCGGCAGCCGGCCGCCCTCGGCGCTGGCAACAACCTTGGCGCCCATCTTCTCCAGGGGATCGACAATCCGGCGCATCGGGCGGCTGCGCAGCGAGGCATCGCCATCGAACACAGCCGAGATCGGGCAGCCGGCGACAGCCCCCATCACCAGCCGGCATCCGGTGCCGGAGTTGCCGAAGTCCAGCGGCGCCTTGGGTTCGGCGAAGCCGGCCACCCCGACGCCGCGCACGGACCAGGCGAAATCCCCGGTTCGCTGCACGATCGCGCCCAGCGCCTGCATGGATTTGGCGGTGTTGAGGACGTCCTCGCCCTCGAGCAGGCCCGAAATCCGGGTCTCGCCGACCGCGAGCGCACCCAGGATCAGCGAGCGATGGGAGATCGACTTGTCCCCGGGCACCCGTACTTTCCCGGTCAGGGGACCACTGGCGCGAGACTGAAGCGGCCTCGGTTGGTCGGAATGGGTCAAGTTTGCGTCCTTGGATGGGCCCTTGAGGGGTGAGGCGCAGGTACCACATGGCCACAGCCCCGTCACGGGCATGTCGTTCTGCCGTAATGCGCTATTGACAGCGGGCCGCCAACTAGCCAAGTGAAGCACCGCTTTTCAGACATTCCCAGGATTCCTGCCGTGGCCAAGTCCGAACTCGGAACCAAGCGTATTTGCCCGACCACGGGCAAGAAGTTCTATGACCTCAACAAGAATCCGGTGATCTCGCCCTATACCGGCGAGGTGGTGCCGATTGCGCCCGTGGCGCCGGCGCGCGCGACCCGCGGCGCCGAGGCCCGCAGCATGGCCCAGGACACCGCGCCGGAGCCGGTCGAGGCCGAAGAGGTCTCGCTCGAGGAGGCCGATGCCGAGGAGAACACCGGGAAGGTCAAGGCCGTAGTTCCCGAATCCGAGGACGATATCGAGGTCGACGAGACCCTCGACGACGACGATGACGATGATTCGACCTTCATTGCCGACGAGGAAGAGGGCGACGAGGACGTCACCGACATCATTGGTGATGTCGGAGGTGATGAAGAGACTTGAGATCAGCCCTGATCTGTGAAAAAGGGTGCACCGCGCGAGTCGCCAAGACTTGCCGGCCGGGATTGATCCCCCAGGATCATCCCAACTGGAAGACTTAAGGGGCCATAGCTCAGCTGGGAGAGCGCTTGCATGGCATGCAAGAGGTCGGCGGTTCGATCCCGCCTGGCTCCACCAGCCTTCGCTCGCTTCGCGAGCTACGGCTCGGCAAGCCAGCCCTGCTCTCTCGTAGCGAAGTGAGCGAAGGCTGCCGCGGCGTAGCCCGAAGGGCGAAGCCGGGCCTCGGCAAATGCTCTTCCTGAGATATCATCCGTCCACTGCGCAAGGCGGGGGATAGGATGAAGTATGTCTACATTCTCGAAAGCCTCGACGCTGTCCATTTCTACGTCGGCATTACGGACGACCTGCGAGCCCGACTCGCAAAGCACAATGCTGGTGAGGTGCCCCACACTTCGAAATACGGGCCTTGGCGCATCAAGACCTACGTTGCGTTCAGCGACGAGAAGCAGGCCGTCGCTTTCGAGAAGCACCTGAAGTCAGCATCCGGCCGCGCCTTCGCCAAGAAACGCCTCTAACCCCTACTCCCCGATCGCCGTATTGAGTCGGTCGCGCAGCGCGACGATCTCGTCCTTCATGGCGACGAGCTCCGGCACCGAGCAGTCTGACGCCGCCAGGATCGACTGCGGCACGCTGCGCGCCTTGTCCTTCAGGGCGTGGCCCTGCGGCGTCAGGGCGATCAGCACCTGGCGCTCGTCCTCGCTGGAGCGCGTGCGCCTGACGAGATGAGCGGCCTCGAGCCGCTTCAGCAGCGGCGTCAGCGTGCCGGAATCGAGGAACAGTCTTTCGCCGATGTCGCGCAGCGGCACGTCGTCGCGCTCCCACAGCACCAGCATCACCAGATATTGCGGATAGGTCAGGCCGAGCCGGTCCAGCAGCGGCTTGTAGACGCGGTTGAAGGCGTGCGCGGCGGAATAGACCGCAAAGCAGATCTGGTTGTCGAGACGAAGCGGGTCCACCGCCGTTGATTTCCGGGGCATCGAGACTCTCACGTGATTCGTTCCATTCTGGGGTCGGGCGGCGGCACATTCAATTGCGAACAATTAAACGTGAGACGGCCGGATTTCAATTGCGCACAATCTAATTGTCTGCGATATAGACCCCACCCCAACCCGGCAAGTTCCGAGGAGACCACCATGTCCGTGAACGTCCTCTACAAAACCAGCGCAAAAGCCACCGGCGGCCGCGACGGCAACGCCGCGACTCTCGATGGCGCACTCGACGTCAAGCTGACGACCCCGAAGGAGCTCGGCGGCGGTGGCGGCGCCGGCAACAATCCCGAGCAGCTGTTTGCGGCCGGCTATGCCGCCTGCTTCATCGGCGCGATGAAGTTCGTGGCCTCGCAGGGCGGGCCGAAGGTCCCGGCCGACGCCTCCGTCACCTCGACCGTGGGCATCGGCCCGCGCTCGGAAGGCGGCTTCGGCCTCGACATCGATCTTGCCGTTTCGCTGCCGGGACTTGCCCGCGCCGAGGCCGAGGCGCTGGTCGAGAAGGCCCATCAGGTGTGCCCCTATTCCAATGCCACCCGCGGCAATGTCGACGTCCGCCTGAAGGTGGTTTGATCGAAAGCGCGGCCCGGCCGGCCCGAAGATCCCCCTCGGGCCGGCTGCTTTTGCCGGATTTGCCATCGCGCGGGATTGCGGCCCGCTGCATGACACCCCGCGCAACGAGCCATTGCTGGCGCCCGCGATCCTCGCTAGGCCTGTGATCAAACGACGACACAGGACAAGCGAAGGCATGACTGAAGCCGCAACCGGCGCAATGAGCGGACTGCGCGTCATCGATCTGACGCGCGTGCTCGGCGGTCCCTACTGCACCCAGATCCTCGCCGACCACGGCGCCGACGTGATCAAGGTCGAGCCGCCCGCCGGCGACGAGGTTCGCGACTGGGGCCCTCCCTTCCACGACGAGGATGCGGCCTACTTCGTCGGCATCAACCGCAACAAGCGCTCGATCGGCCTCGACCTCGCCTCCGAGGGCGGCCGCATTGTGCTGCTAAAGATGCTGGAGACGGCCGACGTCCTGATCGAGAATTTCAAGCCGGGCACGCTGGAGAAATGGGGCATCGGCAACGACGTGCTCAGCAAGAAATATCCGCGCCTCGTGCATTGCCGGATCTGCGGCTTCGGCGCCGACGGCCCGCGCGGCGGCAATCCCGGCTATGACGCCATCATCCAGGCCATGACCGGCATGATCGCGGCGACCGGCTCGCCCGAGAGCGGCCCGATGCGGATCGGCGTGCCGCTGGTCGACATCACCACCGGCCTCTACGCGGCGATCGGCATCCTGATGGCGCTGTCGGAGCGGCAGCGTTCGGGCCAGGGCCAGTTCCTGGAGACGACGCTGTACGAGACCGGCCTTGCCATCATGCATCCGCACACCGCGAATTATTTCATGCATGGCAAGCCGCCGGGGCTGACCGGCAACGAGCATCCGAACCTCGTGCCTTACGCGATCTTCCCGACCAGGACCGACGACATCTTCATCGGCGTCGGCAATGACGGCACCTTCCGCAAGCTCGCCAAGGAGATCGGCAAGCCCGAGCTCGGCAGCGATCCGCGCTTTGCCCGCAACAAGGACCGCATCGCCAATCGCGAGGCGCTACGCGCCGAGCTCGCCGCGGTGTTCAGCCAGCACGAGGCCGAGCCGCTGTGCAATCGCCTGCTCGCCGCCGGCCTGCCCGCAGGTCCGGTGCAGAAGATCGACCAGGCCTTGACCAACCCGCACACGATCCACCGCGGCGATGTCATAGAGAAGGACTGGTACAAGGGCGTGGCCTCGCCGATCCGGCTCGACCGCAGCAAGCCGAGCCTGCGCCGGCTGCCGCCGAAATTCAGCCAGCACTCGGCGGAGGTGCTGGGCGAGTTCGGGTATTCGAAGGCCGAGATCGACGCGATGGTCGCAAAGGGCGTGGTCTGCGGCCCCGAGCGCAAGCGCTAAAGCATGATCCGGAAAAGTGCGCAGCGGTTTTCCGAAAAGATCATGCTCAAACATTAACCTAGGGCTCGCTTCCCGCATTGCCATTCAATGCCGCACTGCGGCGCGCGCACGATAGTGCGGCGCGAACGGATGCGGCCGTCCCGGCTTGGCATTCGCCTATTTGATGGCTTTCCTTTTTGAGCGCTTGCCGCTTTCGTTTCGGCCGCTTACACAAGTCATGTGAACGTCACAGGGCGCTGCTAGCGCAAGCGATCCTTTTTGACGGCCAAGGGAGGTTACTTGATGGCTCTTCGACACTTTGGGGCGGCTGCCGCATTTGCGGTTACGGTTGGCATGACGGCTTCGCCGGCGCTGGCAGTGACCGAAATCCAGTGGTGGCACGCGATGACCGGCGCGAACAACGACGTCATCGTCAAGCTCGCCAACGACTTCAACGCGTCGCAGACCGACTACAAGGTCATTCCGACCTACAAGGGCAGCTATCCCGATACGATGAACGCGGGCATCGCGGCCTTCCGCGCCGGCAACGCCCCGCACATCATGCAGGTGTTCGAGGTCGGTACCGCGACCATGATGGCCGCGACCGGCGCCGTGAAGCCCGTCTACAAGCTGATGGCCGAGACCGGCGAGAAGTTCGATCCGAAGGCCTATCTGCCCGCGATCACCGGCTACTACTCGACCTCCAAGGGCGAGATGCTGTCGTTCCCCTTCAACTCGTCGTCCACGGTGATGTGGGTCAATCTCGACGAGCTCAAGAAGGCGAATGTCGAGATCCCGAAGACCTGGCCCGAGGTGTTCGACGCCGCCAAGAAGCTGAAGGCCTCCGGCCACGCCACCTGCGGCTTCTCCAACTCCTGGGTCACCTGGGTCAATCTCGAGCAGCTCTCCGCCTGGCACAACGTGCCGCTGTCCAGCAAGGCCAACGGCCTCGACGGCTTCGATACCGTGCTCGAGTTCAACGCACCGCTGCAGGTCAAGCATCTCGAGAACCTGATCGAGCTGCAGAAGGACAAGACCTACGACTATGCCGGCCGCACCAACACCGGCGAGGGCCGCTTCACCTCCGGCGAATGCCCGATCTACCTGACCTCGTCGGCCTTCTTCGGCAACGTCAAGGCGCAGGCCAAGTTCGCCTTCACCGCCGTGCCGATGCCGTATTACCCGGACGCCAAGGGCGCGCCGCAGAACTCGATCATCGGGGGCGCCTCGCTCTGGGTGATGGGCGGCAAGTCGGCCGACGAATACAAGGGCATCGCCAAGTTCCTGACGTTCCTGTCGGACACCGATCGCCAGGTCTACATCCACAAGGCTTCGGGCTATCTGCCGATCACCAAGGCGGCCTATGACAAGGCCAAGGCCGAGGGCTTCTACAAGGACCAGCCCTATCTCGAGACCCCGCTGATCGAGCTCACCAACAAGGAGCCGACCGACAATTCGCGCGGCCTGCGCCTCGGCAACATGGTGCAGCTCCGCGACGTCTGGTCGGAAGAGATCGAGCAGGCGCTGGCCGGCAAGAAGACCGCCAAGCAGGCGCTCGATGCCGCCGTCGAACGCGGCAACACGATGCTGCGGCAGTTCGAAAAGACCGCCGTCAAGTAAAGGCCATGAGCGGCAGGCTCCGGCCTGCCGCTCACCCCCGTCATGCAGAAGCAAGCCATTTTCCAGACAAAGCTGTTGCCTTACGCGCTGGTTGCGCCGCAGCTCGCGATCGTCCTGATTTTCTTCTACTGGCCGGCGCTGCAGGCGGTGATCCAGTCCTTCCTGCTGCAGGACGCCTTTGGCCTCTCAACCAGCTTCGTCTGGTTCGAGAACTATGTCGACCTGTTCAAGGACGGCGCCTATTTCGAGGCAATCGTCCGGACCTTCTTCTTCTCCTTCGCCATCGCGGTGTCGTCGCTGTCCTTCGCGCTGCTGCTCGCGGTGATGGCCGACAAGCCGCTGCGCGGCTCGATGCTCTACCGCACGCTGCTGATCTGGCCATATGCGGTCGCGCCGCCCGTCGTCGGCGTGCTCTGGATCTTCATGCTGCATCCCTCGCTTGGCGTGCTCTCGCGCTATTTGCGCGACATGGGCGTCGACTGGAATCCGCTGCTCAACGGCAACCAGGCCGCCAGCCTGATCATCCTCGCGGCCGCCTGGAAACAGATCTCCTATAATTTCCTGTTCTTCCTCGCCGGCCTGCAGAGCATCCCGAAGAGCGTGCTTGAGGCCGCCGCGATCGACGGCGCGCGCCCGATGCGCCGGTTCTGGACCGTGACCTTCCCGCTGCTCTCGCCGACCATCTTCTTTCTGCTGGTGGTCAACATCGTCTACGCCTTCTTCGACACTTTCGGCATCATCGACACCATGACCCGCGGCGGCCCCGGCAAGTCGACGGAAACGCTGGTCTACAAGGTCTATACCGAGGGGCTGCTCGGCGGAAACCTCGGCAGCTCCGCCGCGCAATCGGTGATCCTGATGATCATGGTCGTCGCGCTCACGGCCATCCAGTTCCGCTTCGTCGAACGCAAGGTGACCTACTGATGGTCGAAGAAGAGGGCTTTCGACGCTACGTCGCCCACATCATCCTCTGGATCGGGATCGCGATCGTCGCGTTTCCGGTCTACATCGCGATCATCGCCTCGACCCAGGAAAACGCGCTGATCGCCAACGGCCAGATGTCGCTGCTGCCGGGCGGCCACTTCTTCGAGGTCTACTACCAGACCATCTTCGTCGGCACGACCGGCTCGACCCGCGAGCCGGTCGGCACCATGATGCTCAATTCGCTGGTGATGGCGCTGATGATCGCGGTCGGCAAGATCGCGATCTCGATCATCTCGGCCTACGCGATCGTGTATTTCCGCTTTCCGTTCCGGATGCCGATCTTCTGGCTGATCTTCATCACCCTGATGCTGCCGGTCGAGGTCCGCATCTACCCGACCTACAAGATCGTCGCCGACCTGCACATGCTCGACAGCTATGCGGGCCTGGCGCTGCCGCTGATCGCCTCCGCCACCGCGACGCTGCTGTTCCGCCAGTTCTTCATGACGGTGCCGGACGAGCTGTTGGAAGCCTCGCGCATCGACGGCGCGGGCCCGTTCCGCTTCTTCTGGGATACGCTGCTGCCGCTGTCGCGCACCAACATGGCGGCGCTGTTTGTGATCCTCTTCATCCTCGGCTGGAATCAGTATCTCTGGCCGCTGCTGATCACCACGCGCGACGACATGCAGACGATCCAGATCGGCATCCGCAAGATGATCACCACCAGCGACGCGCTGACCGAATGGCCGCTGGTGATGGCGACCGCCGTGCTGGCCATGCTGCCGCCGGTGTTCGTCGTCGTCGTCATGCAGAAGCTGTTCGTGCGCGGCCTGGTCGAGACCGAGAAGTGAGTATCAATGGCTAACGTCACCCTGCGCAACGTCCGCAAGACCTATCCCGGCGGCTTCGAGGCCATCAAGGGCGTCGACGTCGATGTCGGCGACGGCCAGTTCTGCGTGCTGGTCGGCCCCTCCGGCTGCGGCAAGTCCACGCTGCTGCGCATGGTCGCGGGGCTCGAGACCGTGACCGGCGGCGAGATCGATATCGGCGGCAAGATCGTCAACCAGGTCGAGCCCGCCGATCGCGACATCGCGATGGTGTTCCAGAACTATGCGCTCTATCCGCACATGAGCGTCTACAACAACATGGCCTACGGCCTGCGCAACCGCGGCATGAAAGAGGACGAGATCAAGAGCCGGGTCGAGGAAGCCGCCCGCGTGCTCGAGCTCTCGCCGATGCTGGAGCGCAAGCCGCGCCAGCTCTCCGGCGGCCAGCGCCAGCGCGTCGCCATGGGCCGCGCCATCGTGCGCCAGCCGAAGGTTTTCCTGTTCGACGAGCCGCTGTCGAACCTCGACGCCAAGCTGCGCATCGCGATGCGCGTCGAGATCCGCAAATTGCAGCGCCGGCTCAACACGACGTCGATCTACGTCACCCACGACCAGCTCGAGGCGATGACGCTCGCCGACATCCTCGTGGTGATGAATGGCGGCCAGGTCGAGCAGGTCGGCAATCCGCTCGCGATCTACGAGAAGCCGGCGACGACCTTCGTCGCCTCCTTCATCGGCGCCCCGCCGATGAATTTGATGTCGGCGCGCGCGGACGAGATCAAGTCGCAGCTCGGCGGCAGCGCCGGCGAGGCCGGCATCGTCGGCATCCGCCCCGAAGATTTCGTCATCACCGCAGACTCGCCGGCCGGCGGCGTGACGCTGCCGCTCACGGTGGAAGCGATCGAGCGCGTCGGCGCGGAAACCTTCGTCTACGGCGCGCGGGCCCATGACGAGCAGCGCGTCGCCGCCACGCCCGGGGAACTGCCGCCCGGCGAGATCATCGTCCGCATCCCCGGAACCGCGGCGCCTGCAATCGGCGAGAAGATTCGCGTCGCGGCGGTGCGGGAGAAGCTGCACCTTTTCAGCGGCGACGGGCGGAAGCGGATCGAGGCCTGAGCCGGTTCCGCAAGGCCGGTTCCAAAAACAGCGAAAACAACCCCATGCACCGATGCCGGGGCTTTGTTTTCGTTGGGAGAATCGCATCGCAAATGCGGGCGACCCGGACCATGAGCGATCCACAGGCCCCCGGGCTACCTGCTTGAACCCGTTAGGAGATATGCCCATATTGCTGACCAAGGGGTGCCTTGATCGGGCCCTGAAACGTCAAAGTCGCTTCGAAAGGACTTTGTAAACTATGTCTCGTGTTCCCACGTTATCCAGTCCGTTCCTGCTGGGCTTCGACGAGATTGAGCGCGTGCTCGATCGCGTCGTCAAAGGCGCCGACGGTTACCCGCCCTACAATATCGAGCGGTGCGAACGGTCGGACGGCCAACCCGAGCGGTTGCGAATCACGCTGGCGGTCGCCGGTTTCACCCGCGACCAACTCGATGTAACCATTGAGGAAAACCAGCTCGTCATCCGCGGGCGGCAGCAGGACGACAAGTCCCGGCAATACATCCATCGCGGCATCGCCGCGCGCCACTTCCAGCGCACCTTCGTGCTGGCCGAGGGGATGCTGGTGCTGGGTGCGGATCTGAAGAACGGGTTGTTGTCGATCGATCTGGCCCGGCCTGAACCGGAGAGGATCGTTAAGACAATCGCTATCAATGAGCACGAATAATGGAACGAGTAGCGGACTCGACCGCTTAGTGTTCCAGAGGAGTCGAGACCATGAGTGAAGGTCACGTTGCGTTCGAATTGGAAGCCAAGAACGTCTCGCCGGAGACGCTGGCAACCCTCGGCGAAGGTCATATCGCCTATGTGAAGCAGATCCGCTCCGAGGACGTGCCGGGCCTGTTTCCCGAAGCCCCGAAGATCGCGCCGGGCCTGAAGCTGTTCGCACTCCACGGTGCAGATGGCACGCCGATCATGCTGACCGACAGCCGCGAAGCCGCAGTCGCCAACGCCTGGAGCAACGAGCTGCAAGCCGTCAGCGTGCACTGAGCGCGCGTCGCAGGAATTGAGTTTCGAACGGGCATGCCTTCGCAGGAAGGCGTGCCCGTCGTTTTTTTTATTGAGCCTCTCAGCGCCCAATCCCGCCCTTGGCAAGGACGCCATACGTAAGGCTGCCTGCTTGTACCAAGCTCTCGTCTCGATCAAATTCGTCTGAATATCCTATCTGCATGGGATGCTGGCATGAAGCTGCACAAGAATGCTCAGACTTGCCCGCATTGCCGCTTCCTGATTGTTTCGAAAGTTATAAGCGGGCAGAAACCCGCATCTGTCGCCCGGGACTTTCAACTCAGTATCAAGACGGTCATCAAGTGGGCTTCGCGCTTTCGCGCCGAAGGCGTGTCCGGGCTCGACGATAGAAGCTCTCGGCCACATCGAATTGCCCGCCGAAATATAAAACCCGGCAAGGAGTTGAATGATGCGGTGTTCGCACTGCTTCACACGCCCCCACGTGACCACGGTTACAACCGTACGACTTGGCGATTAGCCGATCTCCACACTGCGCTGCGCGCGATGGGAGTGTTCACGACGATCAATTGCCTCAGCAGTGCGATCAAGCAAGCCGGATTTCAATGGAAGCGGGCGCGAATCACACTCACTAGCTCAGATCCCCTTTATCGCGAGAAAGTGGATGCGATAAAGAAAGTGCTCTCGGAGATCCAAGAAGACGAAGCATTTTTCTCAATCGACGAATTCGGCCCCTTTGCCGTAAAGATGCGTGGAGGAAAGGCCCTTCAGCCGCGTGCGAAAATCAGACATGTACCTCAGTGGCAAAAGTCTAAGGGATCGCTGATCATGACGGCCGCGCTCGAACTATCGCGGAATCAAGTTACTCACTTTTACTCTGACCGAAAAAACAGCATTGAGATCTGCAAACTAATTGACCTGTTGCGACGAAAGTACAAGGGTTGCCGGTGCATCTACCTTTCCTGGGATGCGGCACCCTGGCATTCATCGACTCAGGTTCGCGAACATATCGAATTCCTCAACGGCTGGGCTGTCCATGACGGAGCGCCCGTCATTGAAATATTGCCCTTGCCCGCACAAGCTCAGTTCCTAAACGTCATCGAGTCAGTGTTCAGCGGAATGGCTCGCGCCATCATTCACAACAGTGACTATGCAACTGTGACCGACGCTCAAGCTGCTATCACTCGATACTTGGACGATCGAAATCACTCGTTTGCCCTCGCGCCGCACAGAGCCGGTCGTTCTATTTGGAGAATGGAGCGGGTACCAGCCCGGTTCACAACGACCAACAACTGCAAAGACGCCCGATATTGTTAGAGCAAGTTCAATATCGTTGGACTTGCAGGGCCCCCTCCTGAGCACACGAGCGTGCAGGAATAGAGTTGGACGAGCATACCTTCACAGGAAGGTGTGCCCGTTTTTCATTTTTACAGATGATGTTTCCGCGTCGTCATTGCGAGCGCAGCCGCTAAAGAAGCGCTGCTCGGACATCAACAATCCTCATCGAAAAGCGTCGCTCAGCCCAGCACCCAATCTTCTTCATCAATTAGCTGCATCAGGTTCAGCCAGTCGACTTTCATCGCATTACACACACCCGGGATTTTTGCTAGGCTGCCGGGGCCGGTCTCTTCGGTGATGACCGTATAGTCGTGCACCTTGGCTAAGGCGATCACGAACGGATCGGCCTGGAATTTTTCTTTGCCTGCCGAGATCAAGCCGGTGTAGGTGTTGACGATATGGTCAACCTGCTGCTGCACCGCTTCGTCAGGCGTGATGAACATGGCCTCACGCGGCTTTAGCCAACCATGAAGCTCCTCAGATCGCTGCTTGTTGCATTCGCGCAGGACCAACGTTGAAGAAATCAGCCGGCCGTTGGTGATGAGCTGATCCAGTTGCTCCCATAGCTTTGGAAAGCGGTTCGGCTTGTAGCGCTCGTACCAGGCGGCAATCAGTGCGCTCGTATCGATACAATAGGTCTTTTTGGCCATGCCGGCTTAGCTCGCCATGCCAAAGGCCGCCTTTTCCATCACTGGAACGGTCGTAACCTTCATGTTCAAAAGACCTGCGACGTCACGCAGCGTGAAATATCGATCGTGATAACCTTGGAAAATAAGCCGGGTGAAGGTGCGGCCGAGCTGGCTCAGCACCACATAGTGGTACTTCGGACCGCCCTCGGAGGCTTCCTTCTGTTCGTCGAGCCGGGCGTAAATTTTCTGAAACTCGGCTCGCTTGCTGTCGTAGAAGGCTTGCGTCGTGCGGCCGAGCGTCAGCAGACGGCGCAGAACGGCTTCCTGGCTGACCCCAAAGCGTAGCGCCAGCGCTTCCAGCTCGTCGTCGCGCCAGCTCTTCTGGCTGCCCTTCTGCGTGATCAGCCTCTCGCTCAGTAGCCAGTCGCGTGGCATCAGCGTCGCCGCCGCAACAGCATTGCAGAACTTCTCGACCTCGGGGTGAGGGGCGTCGTTACGATCGCCGCCCATGTTGCTGACGCCGCTCTGACGTAGAGCGAGATGACAGAACTCATGCAGCAGCGTGAAGACGCGGCCGTTGCCGTGATCTTTTCCGTTGATAAGGATGACCGGCATTGTTTGCTCGGCCAGCGCGGTGCCGCGCATCTCGCGGATTTTCAGGCGTGGCACGACAAAAACCAAAACGTCCTTGGCCTCGATCGCCAGACGCCATCCGTCGAAGGCTTTGCGGCCGAATCGCTGTTGTTGGGCCTCGGACACACCCAGGTAATCACGGATTTGCTGACCGAGCGCCTCGATATCGGATTTGAGGGTGGCTGCCAGATCGAAGGTCTGGACCTTATCGCCCAACTGGTCGCGAACGGTCAGCGCGATTTCGCGCCGTTCCCTGGCGAGCCGGATGGCATATGTAAGCGACGGCGAGAAACCTTCTTCGACGCCGGGAAGGCGACGGAAGTCCTGGATCGGCTGCCACCCCTTGGGTGGCGTCTTGAGATAGAAGAGGCTGACTGGCCGCTTGTAGAGGTCGGCGACATCCAACAGCTTGGCGAAAGTCGGCGTCTCTTCGCCCGTTTCGAGCGCGCTGAGCCGATCTTCGCTGATGTGAAGACGGCGCGCGGCCTCGTCCGGGCTGAACCCGGCCTGCTCCCGCGCCCAGGCAAGCATGGCCGGGTTGATGAGGGCCTTTACACTCTTCGCCATCTTCCGTTTCCTCGGCGGGATTCTAACCTGACCATCAACGGCCTTGCACAACTTTCAGCAGCACTGGTCTAAAGAACCGTTTAGGGCGTGGGAATGCCACCGTATCGGCTGCGTCCAGAAGCTCCGGGCCCCAGTGTTCGCTGAGCCCCTGCGCCGATCGAACACCATGCCCAAATAAGCCTCCTATTGGCCTCAAAGGAGATCGCGGGATGCCGGAATCTAACAAAAAGAGGATCAAGATCTGGCGCAAGCAGCGTTCGTACCCCCAAAGCGGAGGGGCCGGCCTTACCAGACGGCCGCGAGCCAAATTTGAGCCAACCGGCGCAGACATTGTCGCTGCGCTTGCGAATTCGCCGCTAGCAGGCCTCAACTTTGCTCGACTATCCATTCGAGCGAAGGTGCGATCCGAACTGCGAGATATGGACGACTGGTTCTAAGCTACGCCGCCCTCGCCGGCGGCAGGGCCAGCACCGAATAGATCGCCTGGGCATCGCGCGAGGCGCGGAGTTTCTTGGCGGTGTCCTGGTCGCGCAGCAGGCGGGCGATGCGGGCGAGGGCCTCGACCGCCTCGTTGAGGAAATGGCGCATCGGCAATTCGGCGCCATTTGGGCCGCCCCCCGCTCCGTCACGCTATTGGCGGCCAGGGCCGGCCAGCGCGTCCCCGGACCGCGGCGGCGAGGCACGCGTTGGCAGCATCCGCAAATCGGGAAAGCGGCCGTGGCGGCGAGCGTTTCGGCGTCGTCGCGGTCGGTAGCCAGGGTACGCGGCGGGGCCAACGCCTGCCTTATTCTTGGGCGAATGCAACAATGCACACCAAACGCTCAATCAAGCTGGACAGATTTACACGGAACTGCAAATCTCCACCCAAGCACACAAGTTCGCGGGTGAGCGGAGCGTTGCAGCGAAGGGGGTATGCAATGATCAGTTTGGCGAGGAGGGCTGCGCTTGCCGCTGCCGTCTGGATGGCGTCGTCGGCCGTGGGTCAGGCCGGTACGGTGACGGCCTACACCGCGCTGGAAGAGGATGAGATCGCCGACTATGTCGCCGCCGCAAAGGCAGACCTTCCGGGTATCGACCTGAAGGTGCTGCGCCTGTCCACAGGCGATCTCGGTGCGCGCATCCTGGCAGAGTCGTCCAACCCGCAGCACGACGTCATCTGGGGCTGGGCCGTGACCAACATGCTCGACCCGCGCATCCTCGCACTGATCGAACCCTACGCCGCCAGGGGCTCGGAGGCGTTGCCGGCGACCTACAAGGGCGCCGGGGGCAGCTGGTTCGCAGCGACCGGCTACATGGCCGCATTCTGCGTCAACACGGAGATGCTGAAGGCCAAGAACCTTCCGATGCCGACCTCGTGGAAGGACCTTGCCAATCCCGTCTACAAGGGCGAGGTGGTGATGCCGAACCCTGTGTCTTCGGGCACCGGCTATCTCCAGATCGCCGCCATCCTGCAGAGCCAGGGCAACGACAAGGGTTGGCAGTTCCTCAAGACGCTCGACGGCAACGTCGCGCAATACATCAAGTCCGGCTCCAAGCCCTGCAAGGCGGCGCGCGCGGGCGAATTCGCCATCGGCACCTCGCTGGCTTTCGCTGCCATCAAGTCGGTGGAGGAGGGTTTTCCGATCAAGATGGTCATCCCCAGCGACGGCGCAGGTTATGAGCTGGAGGCCTCCGCATTGATGAAATCCTCGAAGAGCAAGGCTGACGCGCAGCGTTTCCTCGACTGGACGCTGTCGCCGAAGGCCGCCGCGCTCTACGGCAAGTACAAGGAGATCGTCACCATTCCGGGCGCGCCCGCGCCCAAGGCGGCGGTGGAAGCCGGGCTGCCGGCCGACGTGTCGAAGGTGCTTTATCCGATGGATTTCGCCAAATCCGCGGCAGAGCGCGATGCCACGTTGAAGGCCTGGCAGGCCACGATCGGCCGCTGACCGACCCCGCAGGCGGCCCCGGCCGCCCGCTCCGTCCTGCAACGCCGGGCCGCACCCATGCATCTCGAGATCCGGGATCTCCTCAAGACGTTTGACGGCTTCGTCGCGCTCGACCACGTCACGCTCTCGGTGGACGAGCGCGAATTCGTGTGCCTGCTCGGCCCCAGCGGCTGCGGGAAGACCACGCTGCTGCGCATCGTCGCAGGCCTGTTGCCGTTCGATGGCGGCGAGCTCAGACTGGGCGGCCGCGATCTCGGTGCGGTGCCGGCGCGCGAGCGCGGCTTCGGCATCGTGTTCCAGTCCTATTCGCTGTTTCCCAACATGACGGTGGCCGAGAATATCGGCTACGGCCTCAAGATCCGGCGCGTCACGCGGGCGCGCATCGCCTCGCGCGTGGGGGAGCTGCTGAACCTGATCAAGCTGCCTGGGGTCGCCGACCGTTATCCCTGGCAGCTCTCCGGCGGGCAGCAGCAACGCGTGGCGCTTGCGCGCGCACTTGCGGTGGACCCGTCGCTGATCCTTCTCGACGAGCCGCTATCGGCGCTCGACCCCCGGGTGCGCGCCGAGCTGCGCGCGGAGATTCGCGACGTGCAGCGGCGCCTCGGCATTCCGACCATCATGGTGACGCATGATCAGGAAGAGGCGATGGTGCTTGCCGACAAGGTCGTATGCATGAACCACGGCTTGATCGAGCAGGTCGGCACTCCGCAGGATCTTTACTTGCGTCCGCGCAGTCGCTTCGTCGCCGACTTCATGGGCAGCTCCAATCTGCTGCCCACGGGCTGGGTCAGGGAAGCGATGCCGCATCTGCTTGCCTCCCGCCCCGACGGCGCCGAGGACGCCTTCGAAGCCTGCGTGCGGCCCGAATCCGTTGCGCTGACGCCGGCAAGCGACGGCGAGGCGCGCGTGGTCGACCAGACTTTCCTCGGCAATGTCCGCCGCCTACGCCTGTCCTGGCGCAGCCGCGAGTTCACCTGCGAGACGCGCCACGACCTCGGTATCAACGACGGCGAAGCCGTTCGCATCGAGGTGGCGCCCGATGCCTGCGCCTGGGTGCGGGCTTGAGCATGCCGACGGTGTCGTTGGCCGCGCGGCGATCGGCCGGCTTCGGTCGCTGGTCGGATGAAACGGTGCTCTATGGCGTGTGCGTCGGCGTGCCGGTCGCAGCGCTGCTGCTTTTTTTTCTGCTCCCCGTCGCCACCATCGCATGGCGAAGCTTCGTCGAGGAGACCGGAAGCATCGGCTTCGGCAATTACGCCGCGCTGTTCCGGACACCGGGGCTGCTGCGCGCCGTCCTGAACAGCCTTTGGGTCGGCGGCGCCACGACCCTGGTCTGCCTCGTCCTCGGCTTCGTCATCGCCTTTGCGGTGGAGCACACAAGCATGCCGGGCAAGCGCTTCGTATCCATGGCACTGTCCCTGCCGCTGCTTGCGCCCTCCCTGGTGCTGGGCCTCGGCCTGATCTTCCTGCTCGGGCGCAACGGGCTTGTCAGCAACCTGCTCGGCGTGCGCATCAACGTCTACGGCTTTCCCGGCCTGCTGATCGCCAACGTGCTCTACGCCTTGCCGCAAGCGGTCATGATCATCCAGGCAGCCCTGCGCCATGCCGACGCGCGTTGCTACGAAGCGGCCGAAGTCATGGGCGCGACGGGCTGGCAGCAGTTTTTCGCCATCACCCTGCCCAATGTGAAGTTCGGCCTGCTCAGCGCCGGCTTCGTGGTGTTCACGGTGACGATCACCGACTTCGGCAACGCGGTGACGATCGGCGGCGATTTCTCGGTGCTGGCGACCGAGATCTACAACCAGGTCACCGGCCAGATGAAGTTCGGAATCGGCGCAGCGATCGGCATCCTCTTGTTGTTGCCGACAGCGGTCGCCGTCTACATCGAGCGCGTTGCCGCGCAGCGGCAGTTCGGCGCAGGCTCCGAGAACGCGATGCCGCGCGAGCCCGACCGCGTGCCGTCGCGGGACGTGCCGCTGTTCGTCGCCTCGATTGCGGTGGCGCTGGCGGTCGTGGCCGTGGTGGGAACGGTCGTGTTCGCCAGCTTCGTGCGGCTGTGGCCCTATCGCATGGATCTGACCTTCAAGCATTATGCCATCACGCTCAGCGGCGGCTATGAGCCGCTATGGACCTCGCTCGGCGTGTCGCTGACCGCGGCGGCGCTCGGCACCGCACTGCTGTTCGCGCTCGCTGTCGGGCTGAGGCGCATGCCGCCGTGGCTGGCGAAAGCCGTCTATCTCCTTGCGGTGATGCCCGTGGGCGTGCCGGGCCTGGTGCTCGGCCTGTCCTACATCTTTGCCTTCAACGTCGCGGGATCGCCGCTGCAACTGCTGTACGGCTCGGCGCTGCTGCTCGCGCTGTGCAACTTCTATCACTATCATACGCAGGGCTTCCTGACGATGGTGACGGGCATGCGCGCCGTTCCGCCCGCATTGGAGCAGGCGGCAACCTGCCTCGGCGCCGGCGCACCGCGTGTGCTCGGCGACGTCGTGATCCCGGTGATGGTGCCGACGCTGCTGTCGGTTTTCTTCTTCCTGTTCATGCGCTCGATGGTCACGCTGTCGGCGGTGATCTTTCTGGTGACGCCCTCGATGACGCTCGCCGCGGTGTCGGTGATGCGGCTGGACGAGGCAGGATTCGTATCGCAGGCGGCTGCGTTTTCGACCTGCATCATCGCGACCGTCGCAGCGGCGGCGCTGGCGATGCGGGGCGCCCACGCGCTGACCACCCGGCCCAGGGCTGCCTGACATGCTGCGGGAAGAGCGCCACCAGCGTATCCGCGCCCTCCTCGCCTCGCTGCACCTGGTCACGGCCGACCGCATCGCGGCCGACCTCGGCGTGTCCAGGGAGACGGTTCGGCGCGACACATTGGAGCTCGAAGCGCGCGGCGAACTGCGCCGTGTCCATGGCGGGGTGGTCGCGATCGGGCCGGAGCCCGAGCCGCCAATTGCGGAGCGCGCCCGCGTTCGCCAGAAGGAGAAGCGTGCGATCGCCAAGGCGGCGGCGCGGCTGGTCTCCGCCGGGCAGACGCTGTTCCTGGATTTCGGGAGCACGGTGACCGAGCTTGCCGCAGAGCTCGCGAGCCTGCCGGGCCTCACCGTGATCACGAACGCGTTCGACGTCGCGCAAATCATTGCTGCGAAAGGGCGCAGCACCGCGCTGCTGCTCGGCGGCCGCGTGGAGGAAGGACTTCCTGCAACCTTCGGCGACGGCACGGTGGCCGAGATTCACCGCTATCATGTCGACGTCGCATTGCTATCGCCGGTCGCGCTGCATTCACGCCACGGAGCGACCAATTTCGATCATCGCGAAGCCGAGGTCGCCCGCGCCATGAGCACCAACGCCTCCCGCGTGGTCATCCTGGCCGATCACAGCAAGATCGGCCAATGCAGCCGCGTCAACTGGTGTCCGATCGAACGAATCGACACGCTGGTCACCGACAGGCGTTCGCAGCACGCCGCCGACTTCATCGCGCTGCAACGGCAATTGCCCAACGTGGTCTTGGGCTGAGTGGTCTTGGGCTGACCGCGGCATCGCCCGGATCGCGAGCGCGACCCCCGGCTACGCCGCGCTCGCCGGCGGCAGGGCGAGCACCGAATAGATCGCCTGGGCGTCGCGCGAGGCGCGGAGCTTCTTGGCGATGTCCTGGTCGCGCAGCAGGCGGGCGATGCGGGCGAGTGCCTTCAGATGATCGGCGCCGGCGCCTTCGGGGGCGAGCAGCAGGAAGACGAGATCGACCGGCTGGCCGTCCATCGCCTCGAAATCGATCGGGCGATCGAGCCGGGCGAACAGGCCGAAGATCTTTTCCAGCTTGGGCAGCTTGCCGTGGGGAATGGCGACGCCATAGCCGACCGCGGTGGTGCCGAGCTTCTCACGCTGCAGCAGCACCTCGAACACGGAACGCTCGTTCTGTCCGGTCAGCTCGGCGGCCCTGGCCGCGAGTTCCTGCAGAGCCTGCTTCTTGCTGTTGACCTTCAATGCCGGGAGAATCGCCTCGGGTGCGACCAGATCGGTAATCGGCATGGAAGCTTTCCGAGGTGAATTAAACCGTCAGGTTCCGAAATTGGCCTGCTCGGTGAACCGAGCCCGGCCGGCGTCAAGAAGGTGAAGCAGGAGGGGGACTTAGCCCGGTCCTGATGTGGGGCGCTTCTACTCCAACGCAATGGCGGTGCCAACTCCCGCGAGCAGCTTTGCCCCGCTCATTGTTAAGACCCGTGGTTGCTACGGGGTCGGCCCAAGTCGGCCCAAGGCGGCCCAGGCCAGCCCGGACCAACTCAGTCAGCCCTTGCCTCCCGCCTGGCCGTCCGGCTTGGCGCCCGGAGGGTCGATCCAGCCGACATTGCCGTCGGCCCGGCGGTAGATGATGTTCACCCGGCCCGAGGAGCCATGCTGGAATACCAGGCAGGGCGCGCCGCTGAGGTCGAGTTCCATGACGGCCTCGCTGACCGAGAGCTGCTTCAGCGAGGTGGTCGCCTCGGCGATGATCACGGGGTTGTAGCCGGTGACCTCGTCGTCGTCCTCGCCCTCGCCGGGGGCCTCCAGCACGTAGCTCGTCGCGTCGAGCGCTGCGAGCGCCGCGGAAGCGACATGAGCCTTGCGGGCCGAACGGTCCTTGAGCCGGCTCTTGTAGCGCTTGAGCCGCTTCTCGATCATCAGCAGCGCCTGGTCGGCGCTGGCATACGCGTCCGGCGCGTTCGAATCGGCTTCCAGCGTAATTCCCGAATCAAGATGCAGCGCACAGTCGGTGCGGAAGCCGAAACCGTCCTTGGAGAGCGTGATGTGGCCGGAATAGTTACCGTCGAAATATTTGCGCAGGACCTCCTCGGTCCGGTCGGTAACGCGGCCGCGCAGGGCCTCGCCGACGCTGACGCTTTTTCCCGAAATCCGGAGGGTCATGTGATGCCTCGCTTGGTTTGATCGCCCAGCTTGGACCGGTCTCGATGGAAGATCGACAGTAGCGCGATTTCGCGCCAGCGCAATCAGGCCGGCTCGGTGTTGCGGGAGCGGTCGGACAGAGCGGTGGACAGGACGTTGCCAAGGGCACTCTGCTTGTCGCGGCGCCGTTGCACCGAGGAGGGGATGCGCATGGCTTCGCGGTACTTCGCGACCGTGCGGCGGGCTATATCAATGCCCGAGCCGCGCAAGCGTTCCACGATGGTGTCATCCGACAGGATCGCGGACGGCTCTTCCGCATCGATGAGCTGCTTGATGTGGTGACGCACGGCCTCGGCCGAGTGCGCCTCGCCGCCGTCGGCCGATGCGATCGACGCCGTGAAGAAGTATTTCAGCTCGAACGTGCCGCGATTCGTCGCCATGTACTTGTTGGCGGTGACGCGCGACACCGTGGATTCGTGCATCTGGATGGCGTCGGCCACCGCTTTCAGATTGAGCGGCCGCAGGTGCGCGACGCCATGGGTGAAGAAGCCGTCCTGCTGCCGCACGATCTCGGTTGCAACCTTCAGGATGGTGCGGGCGCGCTGGTCGAGCGCGCGCACCAGCCAGGTCGCGTTCTGCAGCGCGTCGGTGAAATAGGACTTGTCGCCGTCCTTGCCGATCTTCTTCGAGAGCTCGGAATAATAGGTCTGGTTGACCAGCACGCGCGGCAAGGTGTCGCTGTTGAGCTCGACATGCCAGCCACCATCCGGACCCGGGCGGACATAGACGTCCGGCACCATGGTCTGGAGCCGGGCCGAGCCGAACTTCATGCCGGGCTTGGGATTGAGGCGGCGGATCTCGCCGATCATGTCGGCGATGTCCTCGTCGTCGACGCCGCAGAGTTTTCGAAGGGCGCCGATGTCGCGCTTGGCGAGGAGGTCGAGATGCTCGACCAGCGCCCGCATCGCCGGATCGTAGCGGTCGAGCTCGCGGAGCTGGATCGCCAGGCATTCGCTCAGATTGCGCGCGCAGACGCCGGGCGGATCGAATTTTTGCAGCACGGCAAGGACGTCATCGACGTCCTTTTGCGATGCGCCAAGACGCTCGGCTGCCTGGCCGAGATCGGGCGGGAGGTAGCCGGCCTCGTCGACGAGGTCGATCAGATATTTGCCGATCATGCGCTGCGCCGGGCCTGTAAAGGCCACCGACAATTGCTCGGCGAGATGATCGGCGAGCGTGGTCTCCGCGGCGACGAACGCCTCGAGATTGTAGTCCTCGTCACCGGAGGCGCCGCCGCCCCATTCGGTATAGGTGGTCGGCGCCGCGTCCTGGGCGTTGCGCGCGGCCGCCTCGGCGGGCTCCTCGGAGAAGACGTTGTCCAGGCCCGTGTCCAGGGTCTGCTCGATCTCGGCGCGGCTGCCGAGATCCTTGCTCATCCACTCTTCCTGGCCCGGCTCGAAGGCGTCCCCGCTGCCGCCAAAGCCGTCACTTTCGCCATGACCGTCACCTTGGCTGCCCGAATCGTCCCCATCGTGGTCGCTAAACTGGCCGGCCTCGGCCGGGGCCTCGCCGCCGGGGGACTCGTCATTGGCCCGCTCCAGCAGGGGGTTCCGCTCGAGTTCCTCTTCCACGAAGGTGGTGAGATCGAGATTGGACAGTTGCAGCAGCTTGATCGCCTGCATCAGCTGCGGCGTCATCACCAGCGACTGCGACTGCCGGAACTCTAATCTCTGTGTCAGCGCCATGTACCAAGAACCGTTCCAAAATTGGTCCGATTCTTGCTTATCCTAGTCCAAACCCGATGTACACGTCTTGACGAATGCAAAAATCGGGCTAGAGGCGGAACTCCTCGCCAAGGTAAAGCCGCCGAACGTCGGGGTCACTGACGATCTCATCGGGGGTGCCCTCGGTCAAGATTTCACCGGCGTAGACGATGTAGGCGCGGTCGGTGAGGCCGAGCGTCTCGCGGACATTGTGATCGGTGATCAGCACGCCGATGCCGCGATTGGTGAGATGGCGGACGAGGTCCTGAATGTCGCCGACCGCGATCGGATCGATGCCGGCAAAGGGCTCGTCGAGCAGCATGTAGTTCGGCCGCGTCGCCAGCGCCCGCGCGATCTCGACGCGGCGCCGCTCGCCGCCGGACAGCGCGATCGACGGCGATTTTCGCAGGCGCGTGATGTTGAATTCGTCGAGCAGCGAGTCGAGCTGCTGCTCGCGCTTCTTGCGCGACGGCTCGACCACTTCGAGCACCGCGCGGATGTTCTGCTCCACCGTGAGGCCGCGGAAGATCGAGGCTTCCTGCGGCAGATAGCCGATGCCGAGCCGGGCGCGCTGATACATCGGCAGCCGCGTCACGTCATGGCCGTCGAGCTCGATCGCGCCGCGATCGGCCTTGATCAGGCCTGTGATCATGTAGAACACGGTGGTCTTGCCGGCGCCGTTGGGGCCGAGCAGGCCGACCGCTTCGCCGCGGCGCACATAGATGCTGACCCCGCGCACGACCTGTCGGCTGCCATAGCTCTTTTCCACGCTATGCACAGCCAGGAAGCCCGGACGCTTCAGGAGCTGCGGTCCGGCCGAGCCATTGGACTTGCTGGCGGCCGCCCTGACCGGGTGAACCGCACGCGGCGGCTCGACCTGATAGTCGCCTTGGACCTGGAACTGATCGGAGGAGCGGATCGGCTGGTCGCGGGCAACGGGCGGGGTGTCCCGCACCGGGCTGGTCACGAGCCCGCTGTCGCCGAGCGCGGTGATGTCCTGACGCGCAAATCCTGGCCGGCCGCGTTTGGCGGGGCGCCGACGGAACATGCTGAAGAGATCGACCATCCCCGCCTTCTAGCCTTCCAAGCTGATCCTGCGCGGTGCCCGCGCAATCTGCCGCGACGGCCCTCAAGGATTCGCCAACGCAGCATGAGTGAACGGATGTTTCATTGCCCAGCGAAACACCCCCGGTCAGCGGCCGATTCCCGCCTCGAAAGCCCCGTGCGGTAGATACAGTCTTGTCGGGCCCGCTTCAACCGGGGATCGTCGGGATCAGGTCCAAGCTTTTGAATTCACTTCTGTTTATTTGCGCCCGGCAATGGCAGAGGCAACCCTGCGCCGGGCTTGGCCCCTTGTGCCCCCGGCCCTGCCGGTACGCCCGGCCCGCAATCGCTGCCGCCGCCCTGGGGCAGCAGCACCTGCACACGGCCGGTGTCGGACTCGACGCGGGATACCCCGGTGGTCATGTCGACCGTCAACCGGTCGCCGCGCATCACGTTCTTGCATTGCGTCAGGACGACCTGGCCCGAACCGCCGAGCATGGTGATGAGATTGGTCTTGGTGTCGAATACCGCGGTCTCGCCGGTCACCACCTGGTCCTTCTGGGTGACCACGACGTTGCCGCGCGCTTCCAGCCGCTTGATCGAGGAGGCGCCGCCGGGCCCTGGCGTCGCCGACTGCATCGGCGCGGCCTTGGCCCCCTTCGCCGCGGGCACAGCCGGCTTGTCGCCGCTGGACTCGTAGAACACCACCAGCGTCTTCGAGGTCATGGTGGTGTCACCCTGCACGACCTTCACATTGCCGGCGAAGGTCGCCTCCTTCTTCTTGTCACGCATCTCGAGCGAAGCGGCCTCGATCTGGATCGGCTGATCGCGGTTTTGCGAGAAGCCCTGCATCGCGTTGGGCACGCCCGACATGCTGCCCTGTGCGACTGCCGCACCCGTTGCGACCAGCGCGGCGATGACGGCAATCGCAGCCGGGCCAGCGCTTCGCTTGGTTTCGCTGCGCGAAAAAAACTTGGACATGAAAATCATCTTGAATTGGCGGACTTGTTTTTGGACTTCGGCGCCGGCGACGGCGCGGGCTGCTCGACCGGAGGGGCCGGCGCGGCCGCGTCATCCGTGCCGATCTTGTCCAGGTACATCACGACATTGCCTTCGAAGCGAATGACGTCGCCGCCTTCGGTGATGCGCAGGCGATCGGCGGTCAGCGTCCCGTTGGTCAGCTTGACGTCGACATGGTCGTCCGAGGAGACCGTGCCCTTGCCCATGTCGACGAAGGCCGAGTTCAGCCGCGCCTCATAGCCGGTCGAGGTGCGCAGGAAGATGTCCTTGTGCAGGTCGAGCTGCTGCTGCTTGTTGTCGAACCGGCCGGTGCGGGCATCGAGGAACAGGGTCGACTGGTCTTCCATCAGCACTTTCGCACGCAGGTCCGCGAGGTCGACATGGTCGGTGTCGGTGATGTCCTGCGTCGCGGTCTTGGCCCAGAGCTCATAGGGCCGCTGGTCCGGCGTGTAGCCGGACAGATGCGGCGATTCCATCGTGATCTTGGTGCCCGACACCACCAGGTTTCCGGAATCGAGCTTGATGGGAATCTTAAGGTAGGGATTGAGCAAGGTCGAATAAACCACGATCGCAGCCATGGATGCGGCCACCGTGCCCGGCACCGCGACGCGCAGGATCCGCACCAAGCGGCTGTGGCGTGCCGCCTGGGCAAACTTCGCCGCAAGCGCGGCGTCGTAGGTTGGATTCTGGGCCGAATTCACCACTGCTCCAGATGTGTCGCTTCCAGGCGTCGCTCACCGGTCGAAGGCGGCCATTGTATCCGGCACCGCCAAAATATGCAGCCTTGGACAGATCAGACTTGGACAGATCAGACTTGGACAGATCAGACTTGGACAGATCGGACTTGGACAGGCCGTGACGAAAGTGTCCGAAACGGGGCGGCGGCTCCGGCTTGCCGCAGCCGGTTCAGGAATGCGCAAAAATGTCCTCCTCGGCCCAGCCCTGGAGGTCGAGCAAGGCGCGGGTCGGCAGGAAGTCGAAACAGGCTTTTGCCAGCTGGGTGCGGCCCTCCCGCACCAGCATGGCATCGAGCCGCTCGCGCAGGGCATGCAGATGCAGAACGTCGGAGGCGGCATAGGCGAGCTGCGGCTCGGTCAGGCTGTCGGAACCCCAGTCGCTGGATTGCTGCTGCTTTGACAGGTCGACATTGAGCACCTCGCGCACGAGGTCCTTGAGGCCGTGGCGATCGGTATAGGTGCGGGTCAGGCGCGAGGCGATCTTGGTGCAGTAGATCGGGCCGGTCATGACGCCGAAGGTCTGGTAGAGCACCGCGACGTCGAAGCGGGCGAAGTGGAAGATTTTTGTGATCGCGGGGTCGGCGAGCAGGGCCTTCAGGTTCGGCGCGTCGGTATGGCCCTTGGGGATCTGCACCACGTCGGCGCTGCCGTCGCCGGGCGAGAGCTGCACCACGCAGAGCCGGTCGCGATGCGGGTTGAGCCCCATGGTCTCGGTGTCGATCGCCACCGCCTTGGTGTAGCGGGACAGGTCGGGGAGGTCGCCGCGATGCAGGCGTACGGTCATGGCGTGTCAAACCTTCGGTCGAATCGGTTGCTTCGGCATCATAAGCTAATCGGGATTGCCCGCGATGTATCCGCTGCGGGCGGGCCGCGCAAGCTTCAGATCGCCGCCAGCATGATGCAGATCATCGCCGCCACCGTGATGCGGCTGGGGCCGTCGCGGAAGGCGTAGAGGATCGGGTCGTCCGGCATCTCGCGGCGATGCGCCATCATCAGGGCGCGGCCGAACCAGTAGAGCAGGAGCGGATTGAGCAACCACAGCATCCAGGGACGGCTGTAGAGCGGCGTCACTGCCGAGGAGGACACATAGAGCGAGAACACGGTGACCGCGTTCATGGCGCTCGCCGCCGCCATCGCGGCGATGACATGCAAATCGGTGATCCGGTAGTCGCGGTTGCTGGGATCCTTGAGCCCGGCGCTCTCGCGCATGCTGAGCTCGCTGAAGCGCTTGATCAGCGCCAGCGAGGTGAACACGAACAGCGAGAAGATCAGCAGCCATTCCGACAGCACGACGCCGACGCCGACCGCGCCCGCGATGATGCGCAGGCTGTAGAGGCCGGCGAGCGTGACGACGTCGACCAGCATCTTGCGCTTGAGCACGAGCGAATAGGCGATGGTGGTGGCGAGATAGGCGGCGAGCACGCCGAGGAACAGCGGCGAGATGCAGAGGCTGGCCGCGACCGCGAAGGCCCACAGCGCCGGAATTGCTGATAGGGCCGAGGAGATCGGCAAGGCGCCCGAGGCAAGCGGGCGATGGCGCTTGGTCGGATGCTGGCGGTCGGCGGAAAGATCCAGCAGGTCGTTCATCAGATAGGCGCCGGAGGCGCAGGCCGAGAACGCAAGGAACGCCAGCAGCGCGTAGCCGAGCGCGGCAAGGTTCATCTCATGCGCGGTGATGACAGGCACGAACACCAGCGTGTTCTTGGCGTATTGGTAGACCCGCAGCGCCTTCACCCAGACCTTCAGGCTCGCGCGCCTGCTGCCGCCTTCACGGATGCGATCGACGTCAGCGGGGTCGAACGGCGCGCCTCCGGCAAGATCGGAGGTGACGACGCCGTCGAAGCCGAGATGGGCCGCGATCGCTTCGGCATGGCGGGTGAAACGATCGGCGAGGAGAAAGATCCGCTCGCCCCGCGCCCGCGCCGCCAGCGCCCGGTTCAGCACGCCGGCATCATAGGGCAGATGGGCGTAGTCGATCCGGGCGCGCGCCAGGACGTCCGTGAGCGCCGCCATGCCCGCCCGTCCGCCCGCGCCGAAGCGCGCCAGCATGCGGCCGGGCCGGGTGAACAGCGCCTCCATCAGTAGTTCCGAGCGCAGCAGCGCGCCCTCGAGATCGATGACGAGAACCCGCGCCGGCGCCGGAGCCGGCTCGCGCGCGCCAGATTGATACTGAAGGGCAGGCTGCTCCATCCGAAAACGCTCTGACTTACTGCAACAATCGGCCCTGGGCCGGGGAGCTAGGGAAATGGACGGCCGCGAGCCTAGGGGGCATTCGCTAAGGGCGGCTTAATGGTGCCTTAAGCGGCATCCGGGATGCGCGGACGCGGCGATCGCCAATAGGTTCAATCAAGGTGGCGTATTGCCGGTACCGCACGTCTGCGGTCCTATTTTACCGCCATGCTGCCCGACCGCGATTCATTTGCGGCATTCCGGCAGCGCGGGTCCCGAAGGAGCCCCCGACGATTTTCGTCGAGTCCGAGGGCAAAGACATTGAGCGCGCGGAAGGGGAGCGCGTGCGGGTGCAATTTCGCTGGAAAAAAATAGGCCCGGCACTCACGGCGACTTCTTCTGCGCGGACGCGGGCGCAGCCGGCTTTGCCGGTGCCTGGACCTGCGGCTGCGCGGGGACCGCTTCCGGCGTTGCGATGGCGATCGCGAACAGGCGCCATTGGCCGGCGACCATCTGGAAGGTGAGATCGAACCTGATCTGAAGCGGCTGGGTCGGGATGTAGCCGGCCAGGCGCAGCATGCCCTGCTGGTCGAGGCTTGGAGCCGCGGAAAATTGCGGCGCCAGCAATGCGGCGGCGTAGAGATCGAAATTGCGGCGCCGCAGGTCGAGAAAATTCAATCCGAGATCGGCGGCGGTGTTGCGCGCCTGGAAATCTGGCGCGGCGAGGTCGCGCAGCACGGTGTAATTGCCGGTGCGGTTGGCATCGTTGAGCGTGAGCAGCGTCGAGCGGATCAGATAGAGCGCCTGCTCCAGCCTGACCGGCAGTTGCGCGGGCGCGGCCGCAGGCGCCTGCTGCTGAGCCGCCGCGCGTTCGCTGCCGCACGCCAGCAGCAACGGCAATGCGACCAGGGCACGTGCAATCGATTTCATGGAGCGGCCGCGCCTGTCACCAGCCGACGCGCATTCCGAGGCGTCCGCCGACACCGCCGCCATTGGTGCCCCAGGACAGGCCACCGCTGGCCTGCACATTGTCGGTGACGCGGAGTGCGGTGCTCAATGACAGCGCATTGGTGCCCTGGAACATGCCCCAGTTCATGCTCATCGCGATCTTCTCCGACGGCATCAGCCATGGCGTGCCCGACATCGCAAAGGCCATCGCGACGCCGTTCATCGCCTTGCCGGTCTTTCCGTCGAGGTCGTTGAGATGGGCATTGATGCCGGCAAGCTGGCTGTTGATGCCGGCAATGTCGCCCGCGCCGGCAAGCCCGAGCGAGCCGAGCGAGGTGGCGGCAAGGTTGCCGGCGGCGTCGGTGGTGACGAGTTGCACAGGTCCGGACTGCGCGGCCGTGCTCGCGGCCGAGGTGAGGCCGCCCATCGTGTAGGTGTTGGCCGCGGTGCCGTAGACCTGCTGGTTCGCGCGCACAGCGGTGGCGCCATTGCCGATCGCGGTGGAGTTCGCGAAGGTTGCGGAAGCACCATTGCCGAAGGCCGAGGAATTCGCGCCGGTGGCGTTGGCGCCGTTGCCGACGGCGGTGTTCGCGACACCGTTGCCGCTGGCGTTGGCGTTGTTTCCGACCGCAATGTTGGAGCTCGCGGCGCCGCTGGCATTGGCGCTGCGCCCCGCCGCGGTGTTGTTGCTGCCGTCACCATAGGCGTGGGCGAGATAGCCGGTCGCACTGTTGTTGCTGGCGGCGCCGTACGCGATGGCGCCGTTACCTGTCGCGACGTTATTGCTTCCGGACCCGCTAGCATTGGTATTCAACCCGGTCGCGATATTGGCACTGCCATCGCCGCTCGCGCTGGAGTTGCCCCCGGACGCGATGTTGTTGCTGGCGTTGCCGAAGGCGTTGGCGTTGCTCCCCGTCGCGGTGTTGCCGCTGCCGTCACCGTAGGCTTTGGCGACCGACCCGATCGCGAGATTGCGGCTGCTGGCGCCGCTGGCATCGGCGCCGCGTCCCGTCGCGATGTTCCTGCTGCCGTCGCCGCTGGCCAGGGCGTTAAGCCCGGACGCGCTGTTGGAGCTGTTGCTGCCGCTGGCATTGGCGTTGTTTCCGGACGCGATGTTGTTGCTGAAATCGCCGTTGGCCTTGGCGCTCCACCCGGTCGCGATGTTGCTGCTGCTGGCGCCGTTGGCCTGGGCGTTGCGCCCGTTCGCGATGTTCTTGCTGCCGTCGCCGTTGGCCTGGGAATTGAACCCGGACGCGCTGTTGGAGCTGTTGTTGCCATTGGCCAGGGCGTTAAATCCGGAGGCGCTGTTGAAGCTGTTCTCGCCGCTGGCGTTGGCGGGTCCGACGGCGATGTTGCCGCTGCCGCTGCCGCCGGCGTTGGCGCCGGCCCCGATCGCGGAATTGTTGCTGCCGAGACCGTCGGCAGCAGCGGAGGGCCCGCAGGCGAAATTGCCGCCTGATCCGGCCGCCGTGGCGCCCTGATCGGACGGGGAGCCGTCCACGCAGATGAACTGGGCCCGGGCATGTGGCGCGCCGGCGCAGGCCGCGATCAGCGCCAGCAGCGCGGTTGCGACGACAGCGGTTGCCCGCGCCTGGAATGCGCCTGAAAAATCCATGTTCGTCCCCCACCCGCCGCAAAGACCCGGCGGCTTGGAAGAAGGCGCGGGACCAACGAAGTTCACCGCTATTTCCTGCGTAAGCCCCTGCTACGTCAACATGATTGACGCATGTGCGACAGTTGGACGTGCAAGCTGTGGCTCGGGGGCTACTTTGAAACGCCGGGGAGCTGGATGGCGCCTGCCGGCTGGCGCGCCGGGGCGGCGCAAGCATTTGATGGTGCCCAGGAAAGGACTCGAACCTTCACGGCCGTTAAGCCACTGGCACCTGAAGCCAGCGCGTCTACCAATTCCACCACCTGGGCATGCCGTTTAGGGCACGGAGGCGGTTACTACGGTTCAGTGACGCCGTTGTCAATTCGGGCGTGACCCGGGTGCCGGGATGCCGATTGCGCATCGCAAACCGGCCCGATACAAGCCTGACCAGACCAAATCACCCCGCAGGAACGCACCCCAGGAACGTAACAATGGCATCGAATCTGGAAACTCTCGTCACGGTTTTCGGCGGATCGGGGTTTTTGGGCCGGAATGTCGTCCGTGCCCTGTGCAAGCGCGACTACCGGGTCCGGGTCGCGGTGCGGCGGCCGGAACTGGCTGGCTTCCTGCAGCCGTCGGGCAAGGTCGGGCAGGTCCACAGCGTGCAGGCGAACCTGCGCTACCCGGCCTCGGTCGAGGCGGCGCTGCGTGATTCGCATGTCGTGATCAACCTCGTGGGCATCCTGGCGCAGAGCGGCGCCCAGACCTTTGACGCCGTCCAGGCCAAGGGCGCCGAGACCGTCGCCAAGGCGGCGGCCGCGGCCGGCGCGAGCCTCGTCCACGTCTCGGCGATCGGCGCCGACGCAGCCTCGCCCTCGCACTATGCAAGGGCCAAGGCAGCCGGCGAGGCCGCGGTCATGGCCGCGGTGCCCTCGGCGACGATCTTCCGCCCCTCCGTGGTGTTCGGGCACGAGGACCAGTTCACCAACCGCTTTGCGGCGCTGGCGCGGATGTCGCCGGTGCTGCCGCTGATCGGCGGGGAGACGAAGATGCAGCCGGTCTATGTCGGCGACGTCGCCACCGCGATCGCGGATGCCGTGGACGGCAAGGCCAGGGCAGGCGCCACCTATGAGCTCGGCGGGCCGGAAGTCCTGACCATGCGCGAGATCATCGAGGCGATCCTCGCCATCGCCGACCGCAAGCCGATGCTGGTGCCGCTGCCGTTCGGCCTCGCCCGGCTCAAGGCCACGTTCCTGCAATTCGCGCCGGGCATGCTGAAGCTCACGCCGGACCAGGTGACGCTGCTCGAGCGCGACAATGTCGTGTCGGATGCGGCCAAGGCCGCTCGCCTGACGCTGGAAGGCCTCGGCATCACGCCCGATTCGCTCGAGGCGATCGCCCCGCAATATCTCTGGCGTTTCCGCGCGGCCGGGCAGTTCCAGCGCAAGAGCGCGTAAAGCGACTCCCTCGGTCGTCATGGCCGGGCTTGACCCGGCCATCCACGCGCATCCGCGACTACCGCAAGACGTGGATGCCCGGTCAAGCCCGGGCATGACGAGTTTGTGGAACGAGCGGAGCGAGGGAACGAACGTCAAAACTTCAATTTCTTGAACACCGCTTCGGGCAGCGTCTTGATGACGAGCATCACGAAGCGCCATTTGCCGCTGACATAGACGACGTCGTTCTTCTTCTCGACGGCATCGAGGATCGCATCGCCCACCACTTGCGGCTCGACGGTGAGCGGGCCGATCAGCTTCATGCCTTCGGTCATTTTGGTGCGGACGAAGCCGGGCTTGACGGTGACGACGTGAACGCCGCCGCGGCTGGCGCGGGCGCGCAGGCCCGACAGGAAGGCGGTGAAGGCCGCCTTGGCCGAGCCATAGACATAGTTCGACGCGCGGCCGCGATCGCCCGCGACCGAGGAGACGCCGACGATCGTGCCGCTGCCGCGGCCCAGGAATTTTTCCGCGAACAGGCCGAGGATCAGCGCAGGGCCTTCGTAGTTCGAGCGCATGATCGTGGTGGCGTGCGCGAGATCGGCCTGCGCGGTCTCCTGCGTGCCCAAGAGGCCGACGATGGAGATGACGACATCGGGCAGCGCCGGAAGAGAGCTGACAAAGCTCTCGAACGAAGGCGTGTCGAGCACGTCGAACTTGTGGATGCTGCAGGCGACGTCGTAGCGGGCGCGCAGGTCGGCGGCGTCCGGCTCCAGCGCGGCGGGGTCGCGGCCGGCGAGGCCGACATCGTATCCGGCCTTCGCAAAGGCGCGCGCGGCGGCGCGGCCGATGTCGGAGGAGCCACCCAGCACCAATACGGTCTTGCGTGATGTCACGGCTTAAACCTCGTCAAACAGGCGTTGTGAAAGTTTCGAGCGGATATTTCCATCGGGATCGAGCGCTTTGCGGATCGCGTTGAAGCGCGGCAGGGCCGGATAGCCGGCTTCGAACGTCGCGCGCGACTGGCGCGCGTCCTTGGCGAGATAGAGCCTGCCGCCGGCGGCAACGACCAGGCGATCGATCTCGTCGAGGAAATCGAGGATGTCGCCCTTGAGCGGGACGTCGAGCGCCAGCGTGTAGCCGGGCAGCGGAAACGACAAGAGCCCGTCGCCCTCGCCGAGCTTCTTCAGCACCGCGAGGAAGGAGGCATCGCCGCGCCGCGAGACGCGGTCGAGGATCTCGCCGAGCACGCCGCGCGCACCCGCTGTGGGGATCACGCATTGATGCTGCAGGAAACCGCGCCGGCCATAGATGCGATTCCACGCACCGACGCTGTCGAGCGGGAAGAAATACGGATAGAGCGAGACCACATGATGAGAGCCGGCGCGCCTTGCGCCCATGCGGTAGTAGAGCTCGTTGAAGGCGCGGACGCTGTATCGGTTCAGCGTCATCGACGGCAGGTCCACGGGCACGGCGAGGCCGGGATCCTTGCCGGCGGGAAAGCGGCCGGCGCCAGCCTCCAGCTCGTCGGCGCGCGCGTGTTCACCGAGATAGATCAGCGAACGGCCGAGATCGCCGCCGCGCGCCACGCAATCGATCCACGCCACCGAATAGGTCGCCGTGTCGCCGGCATCGAGCGCGCGCATCGCGGCGTCGAGATCGGCCGCCGAAATCACCCGCTCGCGGATCCACCCGGTCTCGACGGGGCGCAGCCGCATGGTGGCTTCGAGGATGATCCCCGTCAGGCCCATGCCGCCGATGGTCGCGAAAAAGGCATCCGGATTCTGCTCGCGCGAGGCCTCGATGACCTCGCCCTGCCCGGTGCGCAGCAGGATGCTGTCGACGTAGCGGCCAAAGCCGCCCTCGCCATGATGGTTCTTGCCGTGGACGTCGGCCGCGATCGCGCCGCCGACCGTGACGAAGCGCGTGCCGGGCACGACGAAAGGCAGGAAGCCGCGCGGAGCGAAGGTCTCGATGATGTCCGAGAGCTGCACGCCGGCCTCGAGGCGCAGGCGCCCCGTCGCGGGGTCGAACGACCTGACCCGGTCGAACCCGGTCATTTCGATGGTCCTCGCCGCGCCGATGGCCGCATCGCCATAGGCCCGGCCATTGCCGCGCGCAATGCTGCCTCGCGCAACGGCGTCGCCGACCGCAGCAAACGACCGCGGCCGCAGCATCTCGGTATCGACGACCGGGAAGCGTCCCCAGCCGCTGACGAGGGTCATGGTTCAGCTCCTGTGCCGGGCCGCTGCCCTGCCGGGGAAACTGACTACCGATCAAAAGCTTATATTACGTTGAGACGCATCGGCGGGATTGCTGCCGTTGCCGCCGGCGTCCACCTCTCCCCAGCGGGGAGAGGTGAAACCTCCATCCGGGCTCGGGCCAAATGGTTAACGGCCGAGCGCCAGTGCGATCAGGCCGAGCGTGCCGACGATGACGCGCCACCAGGCGAACACCGCAAACCCGTGCCGCGTGACGTATTCCAGGAACGTCTTGACCACGATGATCGCGGTGATGAACGACACAACGAAGCCAATCGCGACGATGCCCATGTGGTCCGTCGTCATCTCGGCGCGGTTCTTGTAGAAGTCGTAGGCGAACGCGCCGATCATGGTGGGAATGGCGAGGAAGAAGGAGAACTCCGCCGCCGCGCGCTTGTCGGCGCCGAGCAGCATGGCGGCGACGATGCTGGCGCCGGAGCGCGACACGCCGGGAATCATCGCCACGCACTGCGCGATGCCGATATAGAGATACATCAGCAAGGGAAAGCGGGTGGCGTCGTGCTCGCGCGGCTTGAGATCGAGCCGGTCGATCCAGAGCAGGATGGCGCCGCCGACGATCAGCGTGAAGCACACGACCCACGGATTGAACAGCAGGCTCTTGATGTATTTGCCGGCGACGAGGCCGACGACGACCGCCGGCAGGAACGCCACCAGCACGCCGATCACGAAACGGCGCGAATAGGTGTCGCCGGTGAAGAAGCCGATCACGACATCCCAGAGCTTCCTGAAATAGAGCCCGACGATCGCCAGGATCGCGCCGAGCTGGATCAGGACGGTAAAGGAATCCCAGAACGCGCCTTCGCCGAGATGGAAGAAGCGCTCCGCAAGCAGGAGATGGCCGGTCGAGGAAACGGGTAGGAACTCGGTCACACCCTCGATGATGCCGAGGATCACTGCCCGTATTGCGTCTGACATATTTACGGTCCATTTCCGCCGGAAAAGCGGGGTTCTTCTCGCCTATTCGTCCCAATGCCGCAATCGCAAAATGCGAATTCACGGGTTGTCTCGCGGTTTTGAGGGCGTAGTGTGGCGCCGCACAAACATTGATGGATTCTTAATCACCATCACCTAATCAAAGGCTGCATGTTTACGCTGTTTCATCATCCGTTCTGCCCGCATTCGCGCTTCATCCGCCTGGTCGCGGGCGAATACGGGCTCGACCTCAAGCTGGTCGAGGAACGCAGCTGGGAACGGCGCGAGGCATTTCTGCTGCTCAATGCGGCAGGAACCACGCCGGTGCTGGTGCATGACGAGGAGCCGCCGGTGCCGGGCGCCGCCGTCATCGCGGAATATCTCGACGAGACCTACGGCGCCGAGATGGGACCGCGGCGGCTGATGCCGGAGACGATCGCCGAGCGTGTCGAGGTGCGCCGGCTGATGGCCTGGTTCAACGAAAAGTTCTTCGAGGAAGTCTCCCACCCGCTCGTCACCGAGCGCATCTACAAGCGCTTCATGAGCGAGGATAACGGCGGGGGTGCGCCTTCCGCCGATGTGATGCGCGCCGCCAAGGCGAATGCGCGCTATCATCTCGCCTATATCGGCTGGCTGGCGCAGACACGCAACTTCCTCGCCGGCGACCGGCCCACCTACGCGGATCTCGCCGCCGCGGCGCATCTTTCGGCGATCGACTATCTGGGCGACGTGCCATGGAGCGAGGACGACGCGGCAAAGGCGTGGTACGCGCGGGTGAAATCCCGCCCGTCATTCCGTCCGCTGCTGAGCGAATGGCTGGCCGGCGTGCCGGCGTCGCGGACCTATGTGGACCTGGACTTCTGATTGAGCCCGTCATGCCCGGGCTCGTCCCGGGCATCCACGTTCTTTCTGTTTCCATGAATGCTAAGCAAGAACGTGGATGGCCGGGACAAGCCCGGCCATGACGACGTCAAATGTGGATGCATTGTTGAACAGCGTCGATAGAGACATCAGCCAACTGCGCGCTGCGCTCGACGCGCAGGCCCGCGCGCTCGGCTTCGACTGCATCGGCATCACGGAGCCCGGCACGATCGAGAGCGCCGGACAGCATTTTCTCGAATTCATCGCCTCGGGCGGCCATGGCGACATGGACTGGCTCGCCGCGCAGCCGGAGCGCCGCGTCGATCCGCGCGGGCTGTGGAGCGAGGTACGCTCGGTGATCATGCTCGGCGTCAATTACGGTCCCGACCAGGACCCGCTGGCGATCCTCGAGCTGCGCACGCGCGCGGCGATCTCGGTCTATGCGCAGGGCGACGACTATCACGACCTGATCAAGAAGCGGCTGAAGGCGCTGGCGCGCTGGCTGGTCGCGACCGCGCCGTCGGAGGTGAAAGTGTTCGTCGACACCGCGGCGGTGATGGAGAAGCCGCTCGCGCAGGCCGCGCATCTGGGATGGCAGGGCAAGCACACCAATCTCGTCTCGCGCGAATTCGGCTCGTGGCTGTTTCTCGGCGCGATCTACACCACGCTGAAACTGCCGAGCGACGATGCGGAGATCGATCATTGCGGCTCCTGCCGCGCCTGCCTCGACATCTGCCCGACGTCCGCATTTCCCGCGCCCTACAGGCTCGATGCACGGCGCTGCATCTCGTATCTGACCATCGAGAACAAGGGACCGATCCCGCAAGAATTTCGAGAAGCCATCGGCAATCGAATCTATGGCTGCGACGACTGCCTCGCGGCGTGCCCGTGGAACAAGTTCGCGAGAGAAGGACGCGAGGCCAGGCTCGCCGCGCGCGACGAATTGCGCGCGCCCGGCCTTGCCGAACTGTCGCGGCTCGACGACGCGGCCTTTCGCGCACTGTTCACGAAGTCGCCGGTCAAGCGCATCGGTCGCGACCGTTTCCTGCGCAATGTGCTGATCGCGATCGGCAACTCCGGCGACGCGGCGCTGGCGCAGGAGGCGCGGCGATTGCTTGATGATGCGAGCCCGCTGGTGCGCGGCGCTGCGGTGTGGGCGCTGGGGCAGCTCTTGGCGCGGGAGGAGTTTGAGGTGGTGAAGAGCGCTGCGCTGGACAGAGAGTCCGACGACAGCGTGCGTGAGGAGTGGCAAGCCGCCTCCTAACTCACCGCTGTCATGCCCCGCGCAGGCGCGGCTTCTCGGCTCATTCACTGCTGCCTCGGAGTACTGGATTCCCCGCCTTCGCGGGGAATGACACTGAGTGTGTGCGAGAGCATTGCACACCTGACACTCGATCTCTTGATTTCCCCACCCATTCCCTCACAGTCGCGCGCATGACAAACATGCCTTTCTTCACCCGCGACGGCGATACATTCCATCCGACGGAAGTCGCCAATGGGCCGTGGGACCCGAAATCGCTGCACGGACGCGTCATCGTCGGCCTGCTCGGCTTTGCCATCGAGGAGCGTCATTCCGGCCCCGAATTCGTGCCGGCGCGACTCACCGTCGACATGTTCCGGCTGCCGACCATCGACAAACCTATACACGTGACGACGCGGCTGGTGCGCGACGGTCTGCGCATTCGCGTGGTCGAGGCGGAATTCTTCTCCGACGGCGTCAGCATGGCGCGCGCCTCGTGCCAATTGTTGCGGCGGACGCAGAAGCCGGACGGCAACGTCTGGTCGCCGCCGAACTGGGACGTGCCGAAGCCGTCGGACATTCCCACGCCCACCGATCCGAGGCTCGGCATGAACGGCAAATGGACGACGCGCCCCATTGTCGGTCACATGGGCTCGCTCGGTCCGCGCCGCCTCTGGATGAGCGAGGTGCGCGAGCTCGTGGCCGGCGTTGCGATGACGCCGTTCGTCCATGTCGCTGTCGGAGCCGATTTCGCGAGCCCCTTTGCCAATGCCGGCGACAACGGGCTCGGCTACATCAATAGCGACGTCACGATCTATTTGCACCGCCTGCCGGTGACGAACTGGATCGGTTTCGACGTGGTGAACCACCAGGCGACCGACGGTGTGGCGATCGGCGAATGCTGGCTCTATGACGAACAGGGCCCGATCGGCACCGCGACGGTGGCGGCGCTGGCGCAGCGCAAGCCGATGGCGAGGCCGACGACGCCGTAATTGGAAATCACAGACAGAGCGACTTGCGCCGCTGCGCTCCCTCCCCCCTTGTGGGGGAGGGCGGGGGAGAGGGGTGGCCCCAAGCACTGCTCTCGCCCGCGGCTACCCCCCTCCCTAACCCTCCCCCACAAGGGGGGAGGGAACGGAAAGAGCGGTGCGCTTAACCCAGATGCCGCTTCATCTCCGGCCTCGCCTTCAGCGCCGCGCCTTGCTTCGCGACGATCTTCGCAATCCGCTCCGGTGCAAATTTCAAATCGACGAAGGCCGGCGCGGTGTTGGCGACCTCGTGATAGCTCGCGATCCTGCCGTCGCGCAGCGTCATGATCGAAACCCCCTCGAACATCGCCCGCGCGCCGTTCGCTTCCGGCAAGGTTGACTTGTAGCTGAACGTGTAGCGCGCATAGAGCGTGGTGCCGTCCGAGACCGGATCGTGCATGTCCCAGCGGAAATCGGTCGCCGTGCGATAGAACCAGTCGTCGATCAGTGCCGCGATCTTCTCCCGGCCCTCGAAGGCGCCGTAGAAGACGTCGTGATAGACGCCGTCCTCGGTGAAGAGGTTTGCGAAGGCGCTCCCGTTGCGGCTTTCGACGCCATCGCAGAAGGCGCGCAGCATGGCGGTGATGGTCATCGACGTCTCTCCTCTTCGCTCACTGTCATGCCCCGCGCGGGCGGGGCATCCAGTACGGCGCGGCTCCTCTATTAATCACAACTGCCTCTGGAATACTGGATCATCCGCCTTCGCGGATGATGACACCGAGTGCTGAGAGACACTTCACCCGATCTCCGCCACGGCGGCGAGAATGCGCGCGATGTCCTGCGGGCGGGAGAGGCGGTGGTCGCCGTCCTGGATCATGGTCAGCACGACGTCGTCGGCCGGAAGGCGGTGCGTCAGCGCGAAGGCGTGCTGCCAGGGCACATCGGGATCCTGCGCGCCCTGGAGGATGCGGACGGGACAGCCGAGGTCGATGGCGCTGCCGAGCACGAGGTGATTGCGCCCCTCCTCGATCAGGTTCCGCGTGATCGGATAGGGCGAGCCGTCGCCATACTCCGAGGGCCGCAGCCAGAAGCCCTTGGTCTCAATCTCGCGCTTCACCTCCGCGGAAAACTTCTTCCACATCAGTTCCTCGGTGAAGTCGGGCGCCGGCGCGATCAGCACCAGGCCCGCCAGCGAGGCCTTGGCTTGCTGTTTCTCTTGTTGTTTCTCTTGGCGCTTCCTGACCTCGCGCGCGAGCAGCAGCGCCATCCAGCCGCCCATCGAGGAGCCGATCAGGACCTGCGGGCCGGCGCAGAAGCGCTCGAACACTGCGACGCTTTCCTCCAGCCAGCGGCCGATGGTTCCCTGCACGAAATCGCCGCCGGATTCCCCATGGCCGGAATAGTCGAAGCGGAGGCAGGCGCGGCCGCGCTCCCTGGCCCAATCGTCCAGCGCGACCGCCTTGGTGCCCTGCATGTCCGATTTGAAGCCGCCGAGCCAGACCAGGCCTGGTCCCGCGCCGGCACGGCGGCGCACCGCGATCCTGCGTGCCGAGGAGCCCTCGCCCAGTTCGATGAAATCGAGCATGGAATCGGGAGTGGCATCGGTCATGGAACGTTTACTCTGCCTGTAGGGTTTTCAACTCTGGTGAGACGGGGCGCCGGCATTGCGCCCTGTATTAGACCATGCATTGCCCTTTGGGGACGCTTGCGGAACAAGGGCAACGTGTCTATGTCGGGCAGCGTGCAGAAGGGCGTGACCAAAAAGCCTCGCATTTGAGAGTTTTCGGCCACGGCACGAGCGGATTGCTTGCCGGCAAACGCTTCTTCCTTCAAAATAGGCGCTTCCTTTCACAACCTTGGAGAACCACCCATTCGCCGTCCCAATAGAGCCCCGGCCCCTGCCAGCAAAGACGGGCCGCGCATCAACGATGATATCCGCAATGCGCAGATCCAGCTAATCGATCAGACCGGTGACAACAAAGGCACGGTCGAGACGATGATGGCCATTCGGATGGCCCAGGAAGCTGGCATGGATCTGGTCGAGATTTCGCCAAATGTCAGCCCTCCCGTCTGCAAGATCATGGACTACGGGAAATACAAGTATTCCGCCCAGAAAAAGGCCGCCGAGGCCCGCAAGCGGCAGAAGACCGTCGAGATCAAGGAGATCAAGCTCCGCCCGATGATCGACGATCACGATTACGACGTGAAGATGCGGGCGATGCAGCGGTTCTTCGAAGAGGGCGACAAGGTCAAGATCACCCTGCGTTACCGTGGCCGCGAGATGGCGCACCAGGAGATCGGCACGAAACTGCTCGACAAGATCAAGAGCGACGTCGCCGAGCTAGCCAAGGTCGAGCAGGACGCCAGGTTCGAGGGCCGTCAGGTCGTCATGGTGCTGGCGCCGCGCTAAACGGCTCTGACCCCAAAGAATTCAACGGCCCGTCCGGATCTCCGGCGGGCCGTTTCTTTTTACGTCCGCTGCGCGTGCCAGGTGCCGCTGCAGCGGTCGCCCATGATCAGGCCGTTCCAGGAACCGGCGCCGTTCGCGGCCGCGAGCCGGCCGCCGCCGTCGGCGTGAGACGCGCCGACCGAGACATGGACGGCGACGGTGCCGGAGTGATTGACCGTGCCGCTTACCCGGCCCCCACCGGCGGACGAGACGCGCCTGCCGGAGACGGTGAAGGGAACGCTGTAACCCGAGCTGCAATTGCCGCGGGTGGTGGCGAACGTGACGTTCCAGACGCCGTTGTAGCCACTGACACGGGCATCGGCCGTCGAGGGCAGCGCGGTTATGGCGAGCCCGGCCAGCACCAGCAGCCGGCAGGGACGAGCGAGGGCGGACAAGCAGGATTGAGGGAACTGGGCCATTTTGGTCCTCTCCGGGGCAAGACGGGTGGACATGGAGCTATGATCCCGAATAGTCGGCGGCCAGCTTCCGGCGGTTCATCGTTGCCAATTGGCTTCCGCTCTGTCATAAGCCCAGCCTTCATCGCCCGGCTGATTAAGGGCTGCCGTGGCGGTGTTTCGTGCGGGTTTCGCGCTTGTTCGCAAAAACCTGAGCACAATCAACGCTCTAACGAGCATTTTTGACGGCCAGCCGCCTTCGCGGGCGGGTTTCTGTGGCCATTAGGAGAGCCAAATGCCCAAGCTGAAGACCAAATCGGGCGCCAAAAAGCGCTTCAAGGTGACTGCCACCGGCAAAGTGATGCACGCCCAGCGCGGCAAGCGTCACGGCATGATCAAGCGGACGAAGAAGCAGATCCGTCAGCTCCGCGGCACCCGCGTGCTGTTCAAGACCGACGGCGACAACGTCAAGAAGTACTTCTTGCCGAACGCCTGATCGCGTCCACGATCAGTCCAAGATCATTGCCATCTGCGCCGCGTTCGCGCGGTGATCCCAAAACCGAAGTCATCTCTGAAGGAATTTCGTCATGTCACGCGTCAAACGCGGTGTGACCGCCCACGCCAAGCACAAGAAAGTCTACAAGGCCGCCAAGGGTTTCTACGGCCGCCGCAAGAACACCATCCGCGCCGCCAAGCCGGCGGTGGAGAAGGCCCAGCAATACGCCTTCCGCGACCGCAAGCGTAAGAAGCGGACGTTCCGCGCGCTCTGGATCCAGCGCATCAACGCTGCCGTCCGTCCGTTCGGCCTGACCTACAGCAAGTTTATCGACGGCATGGCCAAGTCCGGGATCACCGTGGACCGCAAGGTGCTGTCGGATCTCGCGATCAACGAGCCCGCGTCGTTCCAGGCGATCGCCGAGAAGGCCAAGGCTGCGCTCGCGGCCTGAGGCCTGCGCTAGCGGGCTTTCGGGCCCGCGGCCTTCAGCGCGCGTTGCGAGTAACGCTGGGCGACCTCCGCCCGGCAGAATGCCGTGAACGATAGATACATGGTGCCGGATTTATTCCGGTACTTTCGGTCGCACACGCGCATCTCGCGTCCGTAGGCGTGCTTCCGCGCAGGGCTGAGGCCCGGCATGAAGTCCGCCTCGCATTTCTTCTCGACGGCGGCGCCGAGCTGGACGTCGCCGCTCGCGGTCAATTGGCAATCCCCGAACACCTTCATCGCGGCTTCGCAGCTTTTCTGGGCGCTGATGGTGTCGACGACCTCGTCCAGCGTCATGGACTTGTCCATGCAGACCATGGCGTGCGCCGGGGCGCCGGCGGCCGATAGAACGACGGCCAGCATGGCCAGACAGGATCTTGAAAGCATCGCGCAGTCTCCTCGTATCCCCGTTGGTCCCGAGTCCCCGCGCGAGGTTCAACCCGGCCGGTCGTGAGCCCGAAACGACCGGCTTTTCGCTTGACGTTACGGCCTTCGGGCGGCGACAACCCAGCCGAATTTTGGCAGCAGGGATTTGACTGTGTCCGACCTCGCAACGCTCGAAACATCCATCCTCGACCAGATCGCCGCCGCCGGCGACGAAGCCGCCCTCGAAACGGTGCGCGTCGCAGCCCTCGGCAAGAAGGGCTCGATCTCGGCACTGCTCGCCACGCTCGGCAAGATGTCGCCGGACGAGCGCAAGACGCAAGGCGCCGCGATCAACCAGGCCAAGGACAAGGTCACCGGGGCGCTCGCCGCGCGGCGCGACGTGCTGAAGTCGGCGGCGCTCGATGCGCGGCTCGCTGCGGAGACCATCGACGTCACCCTGCCGCTGCGCGATGCGCAGGCCGAGGCCGGCCGCATCCACCCCTTGAGCCAGGTCTGGGACGAGCTGACCACGATCTTCGCCGACATGGGATTCTCGGTCGCCGAAGGCCCCGACATCGAGACCGACGACTACAATTTCACCAAGCTGAACTTCCCGGAAGGCCATCCGGCGCGCGAGATGCACGACACCTTCTTCTTCCATCCGAAGGAGGACGGCTCGCGCATGCTGCTGAGGACCCACACCTCGCCGGTGCAGGTGCGCACCATGCTGAGCCAGAAGCCCCCGATCCGCGTGATCTGCCCGGGCCGCACCTACCGCATCGATTCGGATGCGACCCACACGCCGCAATTCCACCAGGTCGAGGGCCTCGTCATCGACAAGAGCTCGCATCTCGGCCACCTCAAATGGATCCTGCACGAGTTCTGCAAGGCGTTCTTCGAGGTCGACCACATCAACATGCGCTTCCGGCCCTCGTTCTTCCCGTTCACCGAGCCGTCGCTGGAAGTCGACATCCAGTGCCGCCGCGACAAGGGCGAGATCCGCTTCGGCGAGGGCGAGGACTGGATGGAGATTCTCGGCTGCGGCATGGTGCACCCGAACGTGCTGCGCGCCTGCGGCATCGATCCCGACGTCTACCAGGGCTTTGCCTGGGGCATGGGCATCGACCGCATCGCCATGCTGAAATACGGCATGAGCGATCTGCGCCAGCTGTTCGACAGCGACGTCCGCTGGCTCACCCATTACGGCTTCAAGCCGCTCGAAGTTCCAACGCTTGCCGGAGGGCTGAGCTCGTGATGGCGTTGCCCGGCCATACGATTATCAGACATGCGGAGACTCTCTCCGTTCCCTCCCCCCTTGTGGGGGAGGGTCAGGGAGGGGGGTAGCCGCGGATGCCGCACGCAGTTGTGAGCGATCGTCAGTGCAGCCGGGCGAAGCAGCTTCGCCGAGCGATGACGCGCGCAGAGACACTGCTGTGGCGTTATTTGAAGGCTAACCGCATGGACGGTGTTGGCATCCGACGTCAGACGCCGATTGGAAATTACATCGCCGATTTCGTGTGTTTCTCATCGGAGATCATCATCGAGCTTGATGGGGAATCCCACGATTTCGACGAACGTCAGAAGGCAGATCAACGCCGCGACGCGTTCTTTGCCGCCGAGGGTTTTCAGGTTCTGCGCTTTACCAACGAACAGGTGATGTCGAACCTCGAGGGAGTTGTTGAGGCAATTCGCCAGGCCGCTTCCATCGGAGCCCGCGGCTCACCCCCCTCCCTGACCCTCCCCCACAAGGGGGGAGGGAACACGAACACCGACCAAACCAATTCAGTGAACACCGATCAGACCCGAGGCACACAGCCATGAAATTCACCCTCTCCTGGCTGAAGGATCATCTCGACACCGACGAGCCGCTGGACAGGCTCGCGGACAAGCTCACCATGATCGGACTCGAGGTCGAGAGCATCGAGGACAAGGCGAAGGCGCTCAAGCCCTTCACGATCGCGAGGGTGATCTCGGCCGAGCAGCATCCGAACGCGGATCGCCTGCGCGTCTGCATGGTCGACACCGGCGACGGGGGTGCGCCCGTGCAGGTCGTGTGCGGCGCGCCGAATGCGCGCAGTGGGCTCGTCAGCGTGTTCTCCCCGCCCGGCACCTACATTCCCGGCAAGGACATCACGCTCGGCATCGGCACCATCCGCGGCGTCGAGAGCCGCGGCATGCTGTGCTCGGCGGCCGAGCTGCAGATCTCCAACGACCATGACGGCATTATGGAATTGCCGGCCGACGCGCCGATCGGCGCTGCTTACGCCGAATGGGCCGGCCTCGGCGATCCCGTGATCGAGATCAACCTGACGCCGAACCGGCAGGACTGCACCGGCGTGCACGGCATCGCGCGCGACCTCGCCGCCGCCGACATGGGCAAGTTCAGGGACCCCGGCATCAAGCCGGTCAAGGGCGAATTCCCCTGCCCGGTGAAGGTCACGGTCGAGGACGCGGCGCTGTGTCCGGGCTTTGCGCTCCGCCTCGTGCGCGGCGTCAAGAACGGCCCGTCGCCGGAATGGCTGCAGAAGCGACTCACCGCGATCGGGCTGCGCCCGATCAACGCGCTGGTCGACATCACGAACTTCATGACCTACGACCGCGCCCGTCCGCTGCACGTGTTCGACGCGAAGAAGGTGAAGGGCAATCTCGTGGTGCGCCGCGCCCGCGCGGGCGAGACGCTGCTCGCCCTCGACGGCCGCACCTACAATCTCGATCCCGCCATTTGCGTGATCGCCGACGAGCACGGCGTCGAATCGCTCGCCGGCATCATGGGCGGCGAGGCCTCCGGCTGCGACGAGACCACCACCGACGTGTTGATCGAGTCCGCGTTGTGGAACGAGATCAACATCGCCCAGACCGGCCGCAAGCTCGGCATCAATTCGGACGCGCGCTACCGCTTCGAGCGCGGCGTCGATCGGGCCTTCATGGTGCCGGGGCTCGAGCTTGCGACCAAGCTGGTAATGGAGATGTGCGGCGGCGCGCCGTCCGAGAACGTCGTGGTCGGCAAGGCCTTTGGCGACGACCGCGTCATCGACTTCCCGCTCAGCGAGGTGAAGCGGCTGTCCGGCATCGAGGTGCCGCAGGTCGAGATGAAGCGCATCCTGACCCATCTCGGCTTCATGATGGCGGGCCAGGGCCCGGTGGTGAAGGTCGCGGTGCCGTCCTGGCGCACCGACGTGCACGGCAAGGCCGACATCGTCGAGGAAATCGTTCGCATCTTCGGCGTCGACAAGGTGCCGGAGACGCCGTTCGGGCGCGGCGAGGAGCCGCGCAAACCGGTGCTGACGCCGCTGCAGCTCCGCACCCGCCGCGCCAGGCGCGCGCTCGCGAGCCGCGGCATGGTCGAGGCCGTGACCTGGTCGTTCATCACCAAGCCGGCGGCAAAACTGTTCGGCGGCGGCCAGCGCGAGCTCGAAGTCGCCAATCCGATCGCATCCGACCTGTCCGACATGCGCCCGACCCTGCTGGCGGGCCTGATCGGCGCCGCGCAGGCCAATGCCAATCGCGGCTATGGCGATGTCGCCTTGTTCGAGGTCGGCCAGCTCTTCAAGGGCGACCGTCCGCAGGACCAGTTCATGGCGGCAAGCGGCGTGCGCCGCGGCTTTGCCTCGTCGGAAGGTGTCGGCCGGCACTGGACCGGCGCGGCAGAGGTCAGCGTGTTCGACGCCAAGGCCGATGCGCTCGCGGTGCTGGCTGCGGCCGGCGCGCCGATGCAGTCGCTGCAGATCGTCGCCGGCGGACCGACGTGGCTGCATCCGGGCCGCTCGGGCACGATCCAGATGGGCCCGCAGAACGTGCTCGGCCATTTCGGCGAGATGCATCCGCGCGCGCTGGAAGCGCTTGGCGCCGACGGCCCGCTCGTGGTGTTCGAGGTGATCCTCGACCGCATCCCCGAGGCCAAGAAGAAGCCGACCCGTGCAAAGCCCGTGATCGAGCTGTCGGCATTCCAGCCGGTGTCGCGCGACTTCGCCTTCATCGTCGATCGCAGCGTGAAGGCCGCCGACATCGTGCGCGCCGCGCTCGGTGCGGACAAGAAGCTGATCGCCGGCGTCAACGTGTTCGACCTCTATGAAGGCAAGGGCATCGAGGACGGCAAGAAGTCGATCGCCATCGCGGTGACGATGCAGCCGCGCGAGAAGACCCTGACCGATCAGGAGATCGACGCCGCCGCCGCCAAGATCGTGGCGGAGGTCACGAAGAAGACCGGCGGCACTTTGCGCGGATGAGCCTCGCGGACTTCCTCCCGAGGGATGTCGGCCTCACCATTGCGATGGCGCTCTGCGCCGTCGCCTTCATCGCGGGCACCGCGCGCGGCTTCTCCGGCTTCGGCGCGGCGCTGATCTTCATGCCGCTCGCGAGCAGCCTCGCCGCGCCAAAGCTCGTCGCGGCACTGCTGCTCGTCATCGATTTCGTCGCGGCTGCGCCAATGGTGCCCGATGCGTGGCGCAAGGCGGATCGCAAGGCCACCGCCGTGATCGTGCTGGGCGCGCTGGTCGGCGTTCCCATCGGCACTTATTTCCTCAGCGTGCTCGAGCCCGTCACCACGCGCTGGATCATCTCCTGCTTCGTCGCCGCGCTGCTCCTGCTGCTGCTCTCGGGCTGGCGCTATCGCGGAAAGGACCACGCCTGGCTGTCGGTCGGCATCGGCGGCCTCTCCGGCTTCTGCAGCGGCCTGGCGCAGACCGGCGGCCCGCCGATCGTCGGCTACTGGCTCGGCCGCCCGATCGCGCCGATCGTCGCGCGCGCCAACATCGTGCTGTTCTTCGGCGCGTCAGACGTGTTCTCGATGATCAGCTATGCCTCGACCGGCCTGATCAGCCGCGAGTCGCTTGCGCTCTCGCTCGGCGTCGGCCCGGCCTATGCGCTCGGCGTCGCCTTCGGCGCCTCGCTGTTCGGCCGGGCCAGCGAAAAGGTGTTTCGCGGCATCTGCTACGCGCTGATCGCGACGGCGGTGATCGCCGGGCTTCCGGTGCTGGACGGCGTGTTGCGCTGACTTCCTCCACGAGTCGTCCTGGCGAAAGCCAGGACCCATTACCCCGGTCAGCGTTTTAGAGCGATCGGGTAACTCCGGGTCTTCACCAAACTCCTCCTGGGGGTAATGGGTCCTGGATCGGCGCTCCGCTTCGCTGCGCTTGTCCAGGACGACGACGAAATCAATTGCCTTACTGCCGCGGCGCGCGGCGCTTCTTGGTCGACTGCGTCGGGGCCTCGGCGGCATCATCCTTGAATGCGCCGATCTTGCGGAGCGCGGCATCCGCGGCGCGCTCGCCGCTTTCCCAGGCGCCGTCCACCGTGCCCCACAGCGTCTCGTGCGTGGCTTCGCCGGCCAGGAACACATTGCCGATCGGCTCGGCCAGGATCCTGCGCGAGAGCTGGCCGCCGGGAGAGGCCGCCGACATCGCGCCCAGCACGAAGGGCGCCGCGTTCCAGCGCGTCGCGCTGGTCTTCTGCACGCTCGATGCGGCCTCGCTGCCGAACAGCTTCGTGATCCATTCCCGCGCAAAGGCCGTCATCGCTTTCTCGCCCTGCTCCGAAAGGTCGCGCCCGAACGAGCCGCCGACGTCGATCGAGCACAGCGACGAGCCGCCGATATTGGCGAACATCAGCGCCGTGCGCGTCGAGTTGCTCTGCTCGATCAGGATGTCGTCGCGTGACAGGCCGAGCGGATTCCTGGGCAGTTCCAGCACGATGTGATCGTAGCTGCCGAGCGTGAGCTTCGACGCTGCATCGAGCGTGCGCTTGGGAATGTCGGGTCCGAACTTGATCGCGCCCGACATCAGCACGTTGGTCGAGACCGTGACGATGGCGGCGCGCGCCGCGATCTTGCCGGCGGGCGTCTCCACGGTGACGTCGCGATTGCCCCACGCGATGCGATTGGCCGGCGTCGACAGCGCGACCGGCGCCTGCTCGCCGAGTTTCGTGATCAGCGTGCCGAGGCCCTGGCGACAGGCGATCGCGGCGTTGCGGTCCTGCGCGCGCGCCTTGTCGATCGCCGACAGTTCCTTGAGATCCTTGCCGGCAAAGCTCGCGCCCAGCACGAACTCCGCCGCGCCGGCCCAGTCGCCGAGATCCCGTGGCAATACCGAGGCGCACGCCGTGTCCAGCTTGCCGCGCGCGGCCTCGTCGATGGCGCGGTTGGCCCGCACCAGCGCCGCCAGGAATTCCTCGGTCTCGCCCGCGCGGGCGTTGCGGCGTCCGATGCGCATCTTCTGGCCCGACGGCGCCGGCAGCACGTCGAGCCCGGCGTTGCGCGCCAGCCGGATCATCGGATTGGTGTCGGGATTGTGCATCCAGCGCGCGCCGCGGTCGAACGGCACGTCGAAGGTCGTGGAGTCCGTGATGCAGCGGCCGCCGATCTGCGCGGCGGCCTCCAGCACCACGACCTTGCGATTGGCCGCCATGATGCGCCGCGCCGCGGCGATGCCGGCGGCACCTGCCCCGATCACGACGATGTCGGCCTCGCGCGGCAAGGGCGCGGCATGAGCGCGCAGGATCGGGCTGGCAGCAAGGACCGCCGAAGCCGAGAGGAAGCTGCGGCGGGTGATTGTCATGTCATGGTTTCCGGGGACTTGCAGCGAACGGGAACAGCCCGCGAACCTTGCCGTATCTGATGTTTTGCAGCAACCATCATGGTGAATCAATCGTACTCGAGCAGACTGCGCCATGAACCGAATTGCAACCGGTTCCGACCATGCTAGAGAAGGAAAAAAGACGGCCGAAAAAGGTCGTGGGGAGTAGACATGGGGACGGTCCTAGATTCGGTCGGCCAATTGATTGCCCAGTACCTCTCGAAGGAGGTGCCGGGCTACGAGCCGTTCACGCCGAGCGATCCGGAACATCTGCGCGGCATCATGCAGCCCGGCGACGTGCTGCTGGTCGAGGGCAACAACCGCATCTCCGGTGTCATCAAGTATTTGACGCAGTCGACCTGGTCGCATGCGGCGCTCTATGTCGGCCCGGTCGAAGGCGCGGAAGAGCCGGACGGCGAGCCGCATGTGCTGATCGAAGCCAATATCGGCGAAGGCGTCACCTCCGCGCCGCTGTCGAAATATTTTCCCTATCACACCCGCCTGTGCCGTCCGGTCGGGCTGTCCTACGAGGACCGCCACACGGTCTGCCGCTATGCGATCAACCGCATCGGCTTCGGCTACGACACCAAGAACATCGTCGACCTCATGCGCTTCCTGTTCCCGCTGCCGGTGCCGCAGCGCTGGCGGCGGCGCATGATTGCGATCGGCTCGGGCGATCCGACCAAGATCATCTGCTCGGCGCTGATCGCGCAGGCCTTCGACGCCGTGCGCTACCCGATCCTGCCCAAGATCACCAAGGCCGGCAGCCGCGCCGCGCGGCGCGAGATCCTGCACATCCGCGACTCCTCGCTCTACATGCCCCGCGACTTCGACATCTCGCCCTATTTCGAAGTCGTCAAACCCACCATCGTGCACGGCTTCGACTACACGGCCCTGCACTGGGCCGACAAGCAGAAGCCGCTCGAGGAGGTGGCGGGCACGTTCAGTGTGTTTCCAGAAACGGTCAGTGCGCCGCCGCTCGTTCCTGAAGCGGTTGACGAAGAGGCGCCGGACCAGGTTCCGGCTGAGCAAGTGATGGACGATGCGCGGCCGGAGGAATCGGCCGATAGCATCGCCGTTTCAAAGCACTTCCCGCTGCTGAAGAGGCTCGCGACGTACCGCCCAAGGCGGCGGGGACGGGCACGGGAGAGGGCGGCGTAAAGCCTCCGATGTCGTCCTGGCGAAAGCCAGGACCCATTACCCCAAATGTTAGTTTGGCAAGCACTCGGCGTTCGGTACGACTATCGAGCGCGATCGATAGATTCCGCGGTATGGGTCTTGGCTTTCGCCAGGACGACGCGGAGAATATTTCGCCCCTCACAAGGGACGGGGTGCCCTACCGCTCCGCCCTGGCGATCACGGCCATCAGCTCTGCGATCTTCTCGCGCTGGTCGGTCTTGTCGCCGCTGGCGATGGCGTGCTCGACGCAATGGGCGACGTGGTCCTTCAAAACCTCTTCCTCGACCCGGCGCAGCGCGGCGCGCACCGCCGCGATCTGCGTGACGATGTCGATGCAGTAGCGGTCCTCCTCGACCATTTTCGAGAGGCCGCGAACCTGGCCCTCGATCCGGCCGAGGCGTTTTCCAACGGATGCCTTGCTGTCCTTGTGCATGAGGTCTATATACCCCTACGGGGTATGGGTTGCAAGACCAAGTCCAAAGGCCGGAGCGCGGGAATGAACGACGCCGAACACGAGCATCATCACAGCGGGGAGACGCATTCCGGATGCGGTTGTTCCGCCAAGGCCGCGCCAGTCACCAAGGTCGCGCCGGCGTCCGAGCCTGCGGCCTCGTCATGCTGCGGCGGACAGGCCGGCCCAGCCCATCATCACACGCATGACCACGGCGCCGCCGCGGCGGCGAAGGTGCTCGATCCCGTCTGCGGCATGACAGTCGATCCCGCGACCTCAAAACATCGCTTCGACCATCACGGCGAGACCTTCCATTTCTGCTCGGCCGGCTGCCGTTCCAAATTCGCCGCCGATCCCGCAAAATATCTCGCCAAGAAAAAAGCAGAGCAGAAAGCGCCCGAGCCGGAGATGCCGGCCGGCACGATCTACACCTGCCCGATGCATCCGGAGATCCGCCAGGTCGGGCCCGGAAGCTGCCCGATCTGCGGCATGGCGCTGGAGCCGGAGGTCGCGAGCCTGGAGACCGGCCCCAACCCCGAGCTTGCCGACATGACGCGGCGGTTCTGGATCGGCGGCGCGCTGGCGCTTCCGGCGGTGGTGCTGGAGATGGGCGGCCATCTCGCCGGCCCGCACAACTGGATCGATCCCGTGTTGTCGAACTGGATCCAGCTCGTCTTCGCCACGCCCGTTGTGGCCTGGGCCGGCTGGCCGTTCCTGGTGCGCGGCTGGCAGTCGCTGCTGACGCGCAACCTGAACATGTTCACGCTGATCGCGATGGGCACCGGCGTTGCCTATGTCTACAGCCTCATCGCCACCGTCGCGCCGCAGATTTTTCCGGCGGCCTTCCGCGGCCATGGTGGCGCAGTCGCGGTCTATTTCGAGGCCGCCGCCGTGATCACCGTACTGGTGCTGCTCGGCCAGGTGCTGGAGCTGCGCGCGCGCGATGCGACCTCGGGCGCGATCAAGGCGCTGCTGCAGCTGGCGCCGAAGACCGCGCGCCGCCTCGCTGCCGATGGCAGCGAGCACGAGGTCGAGATCGACACGCTCCACGCCGGCGACCGCCTGCGCGTCCGTCCCGGCGAAAAGGTGCCGGTGGACGGCGCGATCCTCGAGGGCCGTTCCTCGCTCGACGAGTCGCTGGTGACGGGCGAATCCATGCCGGTCACCAAGGAGGTGGGTGCAAAGGTGATCGCCGGAACGCTCAACCAGTCGGGCGGCTTCATCATGCGCGCCGACAAGGTCGGCCGCGAGACGCTGCTGTCGCAGATCGTGCAGATGGTCGCCGACGCGCAGCGCTCGCGCGCGCCGATCCAGCGTCTGGCCGACCAGGTCGCGGGCTGGTTCGTCCCGACCGTCATCGCCGTCGCCATCGCGGCCTTTGGCGCCTGGGCCTGGTTCGGGCCGGAGCCGCGGCTCGCCTTTGGCCTCGTTGCCGCCGTCAGCGTGCTGATCATCGCCTGCCCCTGCGCGCTCGGGCTTGCGACCCCGATGTCGATCATGGTCGGCGTCGGACGCGGCGCGCAAGCCGGCGTCCTGATCAAGAACGCCGAGGCGCTGGAGCGGATGGAGAAGATCGACACGCTCGTGGTCGACAAGACCGGCACGCTGACCGAAGGCAAGCCACGGGTTGTCGCGATCGTCGCGGCGGCGGGCTTTGTCGAGGATGAAATCCTCCGCCTCGCAGCCAGCGTCGAGCGCGCCAGCGAGCATCCGCTGGCCGACGCCATCGTGCGCGCGGCCAAGGAGAAGGAGCTCACGCCCGGTGCGGTCGAAGGGTTCGATTCGCCGACGGGCAAGGGCGCGACCGGGACAGTCGACGGCAAGACCGTCGTGCTCGGCAATGCCAGATATCTGGCGTCGACCGGGATCGACACGAGCGCACTCGATGTCGAGGCCGAGCGCCTGCGTCAGGACGGCGCCACCGTCATCAACATGGCCGTTGACGGCCGGCTTGCCGGCCTGTTCGCGATCGCCGATCCGGTCAAGGCGTCTACGCCGGAGGCACTGAAGGCGCTCGCCGCCGAGGGCATCAAGGTGATCATGCTGACCGGCGACAACCGCACCACGGCGGAAGCCGTGGCACGCCGGCTCGGCATCACCGACGTCGAGGCCGAGGTGCTGCCGGACCAGAAGAGCGCGGTGGTGACGAAGCTGCAAAGGGCCGGCCGCAGCGTCGCGATGGCGGGCGACGGCGTCAACGACGCACCGGCGCTGGCGGCCGCCGAGGTCGGCATTGCCGTGGGCACCGGCACCGACGTGGCGATGGAAAGCGCCGGCGTGACCCTGCTCAAGGGCGACCTCACCGGCATCATGCGCGCGCGAAGATTGTCGCAGGCGACCATGGGCAACATCCGCCAGAACCTGTTCTTCGCGTTCATCTACAATGCCGCCGGCATTCCGATCGCGGCGGGCATCCTCTACCCGGCCTTCGGCATGCTGCTGTCGCCGATCATCGCGGCAGCGGCCATGGCGCTGTCGTCGGTGAGCGTGGTCGGCAACGCCCTGCGGCTGCGCGCGACGCGGCTGTGAGCATGACGAAATCCGTGTAGAACGGGTCCATTCGGCGGCGCGCGCGGAGAGGACCTGATGCAACGGATTACGATCACGATCGAGGACGATTTGCTGGCGGAGATCGATGCGGCGGCCGCGGCGCGCGGCTATCAGAACCGCTCCGAGATCATCCGCGACCTCGCGCGCGCCGGCCTGCAGCAGAGCGCCGAGGGCACGGCCCGGAGCGGCCCCTGCGTCGCCGGCCTCGTCTATGTCTACGACCACGCCGCGCGCGATCTTTCAAAGCGCCTGGTGCAGGAATTCCACGGCCATCACGACCTCGCGCTCGCGACCCTGCACGTCCATCTCGACGAGAACAATTGCATGGAGATGACGGCGCTGAAGGGTTTTGCGGACGAGGTCCGGCATTTCGCCGACCACATCATCGCCGAACGCGGCGTGCGCTACGGCCGCGTGGTGATGATCCCGACCGGCGACGGCAAGCCGGCGAAGGCGCGCAAGCACGGGCATCGGCACGAGTAGCAAAGAGCTTTCGTGGCCCGGCGCAGCGCAGCGCTTCCCTGGCGCTGCGAAGCATCGTCCAGTTTAGCGATGCGCTGCAGAGCCGGGGCCCATGCCGCTTGCTGGCTCCCGGCTCAGCGGTGCGTCATTTCATGCCGCACCGCGTCCGGGACACGAGAGCTGAGCCTCTCCCCGCGAGCGGGGAGAGGCAAAGAATGGGATTACGCCGCCAGCAGGTTCTGCAGCGCCTCGCCGTCGGGGACGCCGAGGCCGGCGCAGGCGTTCCAGCCGGGGCCGGCCTTGTACATGCCGTGCAGATCGCCGGTGATGTCGTTGTTGCCGACCGTGATCTCGCGGAACACACTCTGCCCATGCGAGCCGTAGATCAGCGGGTTGATGAAGCCGACCGTCTTGCCGAATTTCTTGGTCGTGGCCTCGTTGATGCGGGCGATCAGCCCGGCCATCAGCGGCGCCACCGCGCTGGTGCCGCCGATGGTGGTGCCGGCGCCGTTGAGGAAGATCTGGTAGCCGGTCGCCGGATCGGCGTCGCCGGCAACGTCGGGAACGCCGCGCCCGCTGCGATGCGCCGGCGATTTCGGCACATGGGCGTGGGCCTGGTATTTGGGCTGCGCGAACACGACGCTGACACCGCCGCCGCCGGCACCGCCCTGCGGCCCGCCGTTCCAGACCACCTCCTGGATCTGACCGCTCGGCGTCTTCAGATTGGTGCCGCCGCAGGCCAGTGCAAACGGGCTCGAGGCCGGGAAGTCGGCATGCGGCTTGCCGTCCCAGTCCTGGCCCATGTCGGCCGAGCCGTTGTCGCCGGAGGCGACGCAGACGGTCACGCCCATGGCCGCCGCGTCGCGGATCGCCTCGTTCAGGCCGTCCATGAACTGCTGCGAGCCCTCCGCGTCTTCCGGTCCGCCCCAGCTGATCGAGATCACCGAAGGCATTCGCGCGGTGTCGTGGACTGCGGCCTTCACGGCGTCGATGAAGCCGTTGGTGGTGTTGGGCGCGAAATAGACCACGATCTTGGCACCGGGCGCGATGGCACCCGCCACCTCGATGTCGAGCACTACCTCGCCGTCGGCCTCGGAATGGCCGGGCTTGTTGGCGCCGCCGTCGACGCTTGCCGGCGCGATCTGCGGCATCGGGATGCCCGCCTTCTTGAAGAAGGTCTTGAGATCCGAGGTCTTGTAGCCGGCGCCCGTGGGGTGACCCTTCTGGTCGATGTCGTTGAGCTCGATGATGGCGATGCACTGGCCGGCGCCGGTCTCCCCGCCCGGGAAATTGTAGAGCTGGGCGATCTGCTCGACCGAGAAGCTGCCGGCTTGCGCCGCGCGGGCGGTCGCGCCCTTCGTCGACCCTTTCCTGGCCATCCTGCGCCGGAAATGCGGCTGCGCCACCGGCCGGTTGTCGAGGCCGTGGACGCCGACCACGATACCTTCGAGTTCTGCCGGAATCTTCACGCTCCCCTTGCGCATGCGATAGGTCGCGCCCTCGTGCTTGACCTTGTTGAGCTTGACGCCGAAGGCGGCGCTCAATGCCTTCACCGTGCCGGTCAGCTTCACGGTGCGCGAGGCCAAATGCACGCTCTTGACGTTGAGATCGTGATGATGCGCGAAATCGTCGATCCTGGCGACGTCGGCGGGATCGGCGCCCTTGCGCGCGGCGAATTCGGCACGCGAGAGATATTGCCGTTCGCGCGGCGGTTGCGCCCCGAGCGCCATCATTTCCTCGTCGTCCGCGGGCCTCGCCCGCAGGCGAACGCTGATCTCGATTTCCTGCTTGGGATCGGCCGCACCGACGAGCTTGGCACCTTGCGGCAATTTCCGTGCGCTGTTCACCAGCGCGACACGCTTAGTCGAGCTTGCCATGACTTCCTCCGTTTGTGATTGGAAGACAGATTGTCGCACCTCAACTATAGGTGTAACTTCAAATAGGAATTGGTTCAGATATTGCGTGAGATTTTTTCAGACGAACCCTTGTTTGGCAGAGGCAATCTTCCGCAAAGCTGCATCGGCGCAGAATCGGTCAATGGTCCCGACCATTCGGCGCACACGAATTCGATCTAAGATTGCAACCGTCGGTTCACTGGGCCGACCAATGGGAGACGCTTGTCGAAATCAGGCGCCTGTCACAATCAACTGGCGGAGATCACGCGATGCTTGCCGACCGTAAATGGGTGGAGAGAAATCTCGGCTTCGATCCGATCACGACACCGCCGCCACGCGAGACGTTCGCGGTGAAACGCATGGCGGATGCCGCGGTGAAACGCTCTGCAAAAGTCTCGCCGGAAGACTTTCAGCGCGAGATCATCGATTTCGATTCCGAGTCCAGCGAAGGCCGCGAATTCCTGGCCTTCTCGACCTCGACCGGGTTGTCGCGCTTCACCGACATCCCCTGGCCCAGGGGCCTTGCACCGCAGACCGGGCCGAAGCCGAGGGGCGATGGCAGCGGTCCGCTGCCGGGCGCCGACGTGCTGGTCGTGACCTGGACCGTCGACGAGGGCCACGCGCTCAGCCGCGTGCTGACGCCGGGCAAGGATTCCCGCAACGACTACCTCCCCTACACGCATAATTTCGCCGAGATCTCCAAGAAGATGCGCAACGGCTGTCCGGCCATGGAGCTGAAGCGGCTCGGCGCCTTCTGGACCACGACGATCGGCAAGAAGAGCGTCGTGGTCTTCAAATCCGACTCGCACATGTCGCAGGACGGGCCGCAATTGCCGAACATCGACGTCTGGCGCCAGATCATCACGGAGGTGCAGCCGACGCTCGTCATCACCACCGGCACCGCCGGCGGCATCGGCAAGCAGTTTGAAGTCGGCGACGTCGTCGTCAGCCCGATCGTGCGCTTCGACTGCCTGTCGAAATTCAAGAAGCAGCCGTTCGCGCAGGAGCATTTCTCCAGCAAGCCCGCGGTGAGGAAGAAGTTCGCGCAGGCCAAGACGCTGTTCAAGGCCAATGCCGGGCAATTGCCGAAGGACAATACCAGGGCCCCGAAGATCTTCGTGGTGAAGCCGGACGGCCTGTCGTCCTCCGTGGTGACCACCGACTTCTTCGGCTTCGACACCTCGGACAATCATTTCCACCTGCAGGGGCTCGGCGACGTCTCCGAGATGGGTGACGCCATCCTCGGCCTGGTTGCCCAGGAGATGGGCGACAAGGCGCCGCGCTGGCTCGCGATCCGCAACGTCTCCGACCCCCAGATCAAGGCCGAAGGCACGCTGAAGCAGCAGGAGCAGGTCGCCGCCCAGATCTACAAGGGGTTCGGGCGCTGGAGCTCGGTCTGCAGCGCGATCACCTGCTGGGCCAGCATCGCCGCGGAAGGTTGACCAGCAGCGGCAGGTCAAGGTCAGCCTCTCTTGCCGAAGCGGACCGGCATGGCTAACTCTCGCGGGTGATTCCGTGAGGGAAAGTTCCATGCTGGATGCCGCCGTGAAGGCGCTGTCGCAAATGATCTCGCCGCCGATGCGCTCGATCCTGTGGCGGTCGGTCGGTCTCGCATTGGTACTGATCACCGTGCTTGCCATCGCCCTGCAGCGGTTGCTGAGCTGGTTTGCGACCTATGGCGAGGTCTGGCTGGAAGGCCTGCTCGGCCCCGGCTGGCACACCTCGCTCGAGGTGCTGGCCTGGATAGTCTCTATCGCGGCGGGGCTTGGCGTCGTGTTCGGCGGTATTTTCCTGATGCCGGCGATCACCTCGCTGGTCGCGAGCCTGTTCGTCGACGACGTCGCCGACATCGTCGAGCGCGAGCACTATCCCGCCGAGCGGCCGGGTGCCGCGCTGCCGTTCCGCCAGGCCATTTCCGAGGGCATCAAGACCGCACTGCTGACGATCCTGGTCTACCTCGCCGCGCTGCCGCTGGTGCTGCTCGCAGGCGCCGGCTTCCTGATCTTCTTCTTCGCCGCCGCCTGGCTGCTGAGCCGGGAATATTTCGAGCTCGCCGCGATGCGCTTCCGCTCGCCGGAGGAAGCCAAGGCGATGCGGCGCGACAACGCCGCCACCATCTTCACCGCCGGTCTCTTCATCGCCGCCTTCGTCTCGATCCCGGTCGTCAACCTGGCGACGCCGATCTTCGGCATGGCCTTCATGGTCCACATGCACAAGCGCCTGTCCGGGCCGCGGCCCGAGCTGATCGAGCCGGCGCGCTCGATGCGGTGAGGGCCGTTCCCGGCTCGCTCAGACCGTCTTCTCCGGCCATCTGCAGAGATCGTTGATCAGGCAGACCTCGCAGCGCGGCTTGCGCGCGAGGCAGGTGTAGCGCCCGTGCAGGATGAGCCAGTGATGCGCGCGCAGCATGAACTCGGCCGGGATCACCTTTTCGAGACCGAGCTCGACCTCGAGCGGCGTCTTGCCGGGCGCGAGCATGGTGCGGTTGCCGACGCGGAAGACATGGGTGTCGACCGCCATCGTGTGCTCGCCGAAGGCCATGTTGAGCACGACATTGGCGGTCTTGCGTCCCGCACCGGGCAGTGACTCGATCTCGCTGCGCGTGCGCGGCACCTCGCCGCCGAACTCGGCGAGCAGCTTTGCCGACAGCGCGATCACGTTTTTGGCCTTGGTACGATAAAGGCCGATGGTCTTGATGTAGTCGCGCAAGGCCTCCTCGCCGAGGTCCAGCATCTTCTGCGGGGTATCGGCGACCTCAAACAATTCGCGCGTTGCCCTGTTGACCCCGGCGTCGGTCGCCTGCGCCGACAGCACCACGGCCACCAGCAGCGTGTAGGGATTGAGATGCTCGAGCTCGCCCTTCGGCTCCGGATTGGCCTTGCGGAAACGGCTGAAGACCTCGTGGATCTCGGCCGGCGTCCAAGGTCTTATCGCCTTGAGGGATTTCTTCGCGGACGCCGGTTTCTTCGCCGGCTTGGGCCTTGCGACCGCCTTTGCCTTTTTCTTCGGCACGGGCGCTTGGCGCGGGGCCGGCTTGCGGATGTTTTTCGCCATGATCGGGATATACTGAGGGACGATGAGCACAGGCAACGAAATTGCGCGCGAACGAAGTGAACGCGAGGCCGAGCCTCAGATCTTCTCCGCGCTGCTGACGCCGCACCGCTCGCTGAACCGCACCGGCTTCCTCGCGGTGATGCTGTTCCTGAGCATCGTCAGCTTCGTCACCGGCATGGTGTTCCTGATGATGGGGGCATGGCCGGTGCTCGGCTTCTTCGGCCTCGACGTGCTGGTGATCTGGTGGGCCTTCAAGGTCAATTTCCGCGCCGCGCGGGCGCGTGAGGAGATCGTCGTCACCCCGTCGGAGTTGCGCGTGCGGCGCGTCAGTCATCGCGGCCAGGTCGCCGAATGGGTGTTCAACCCGCTCTGGGTCCGCCTCGACCAGGAGGTCGACGAGGATTTCGGCATCGAGCATCTCTATCTGATCTCGCGGGGCCGCCGGATCATCATCGCCTCCTTCCTCGGACCGGACGAAAAGGCAAGCTTTTACAAAGGTTTGGTTGAGGCACTGAACGCCGCGCGACGCGGTCCGACCTACACCCCGGTGACCTGATATCGACATCGGAAATCGGGTGGTTTCGGACCCGCCCCTCTCCTACATTTCCGGTCATGATGACACTCGCCATACATGACCAGCGCCTGGCCAGGCCAGGCCCCCAGCACGCCGCGCTCCGCGACTACGATTCGGTGCGCCGGGCGATCGCCTTCATCTCCGAGAACTGGCGCGCGCAGCCGACCATCGAGGCGATGGCGGATGCCGCCGGTGTCACCCCGGACGAGCTGCACCATCTGTTCCGGCGCTGGGCGTCGATCACGCCAAAGGCGTTCATGCAGGCGCTCACGCTCGACCACGCCAAGGGCCTGTTGCGGGATTCGGCGAGCATCCTCGATGCCGCGCTCGATTCCGGACTCTCGGGTCCCGGCCGGCTGCACGACCTCTTCGTCACCCATGAGGCGATGTCGCCGGGCGAATGGAAGAACGGCGGCGCTGGCCTGACCCTGCGCTATGGCTTCCATCCCTCGCCGTTCGGCACGGCCATCGTGATCGCGACCGATCGCGGCCTGTCGGGCCTTGCCTTCGCCGATCACGGCGAGGAGCAGGTTGCGCTCGCCGACATGACACGGCGCTGGCCGAACGCGACTTACGTGGAAGATCACGAAGGCACCGCCCCGCTGGCCCAGCGCATCTTCGACCCGAGGATGTGGCGGCCAGACCAGCCGCTGCGCGTCGTCCTGATCGGCACCGATTTCGAGGTGCGGGTCTGGGAGACGCTGCTGAAGATCCCGATGGGGCGCGCGGCGTCCTATTCGGACATCGCCTGCAACATCAAGAATCCGAAGGCCTCGCGCGCCGTTGGCGCGGCGATCGGCAGAAATCCGGTCTCCTTCGTGGTGCCCTGCCACCGCGCGCTCGGCAAGAGCGGCACGCTCACCGGCTATCACTGGGGCATCACCCGCAAGCAGGCGATGCTGGGCTGGGAAGCCGGGCAGATCGGGATGCAGTGAGGCGCTAGGCCCGCGCCGCGGGCATCGCGCACGAATTTGATCCAGCGCAATGCGAGATAATGCAGGTGTGGTCTAGTCGCGTCCAACGATGATTGGAGCGTCGCCATGAGCACCGCAACCAGGCCTTACCCCAGAGTCCAGGATCTGATCGAGTCCTTTGCCGGCTGGCTGAAGCATCGCCGCGAGCTGAACGAGATGCGTCGGCTCGACCGCACCGATTTCGACCGCATCGCCGGCGATCTCAGGATCGCGCCCGACGATCTGGAGGAGCTGGTTCGCCACGGCGAACATGCCGCCGACGAGCTGCCGAAGATGCTGGATCAGCTCGGCATCGACGCGGAGCGGCTCGGGCAGGTCCAGCCGCTGCTCGTGCGCGACATGGAACGGGTCTGCTCGCTCTGCCGTCACAAGGCAAAGTGCGACCGCGATCTCGCCGACGGCACCGCCGCGGAGAATTATCACGGCTATTGCGGCAACGCCGCGACGCTGGAATCGCTCGACCGCACCGAGGTTGCGTCGCGCTGAGCTAAGGCAGGACTTCACCAGAGCACGCGGCCTGCGTTGGCGCAACGGGGGCAGCAACTTTTCGACATTCTGGCTGCAGTGACGTGTGCCTCCAGGGCGGTTCGAGGCATCCGGGAATCAAACACCCGTAAGAGGTGAGGACGCCCAATCAAAGAGAAAACGGAGGGAATGACTGATGAGGAGAGTTGCCATCGCGATCGTCATCTCCGTCGCTTCACAACTTCCCGCATTCGCTCAAAAGGCAAAAGTGGAAGATGTCGGCAAGCAAGCGTACGAGACCCAATGCTCGATCTGCCACGGGTTGGACGCCAAAGGAAACGGCTTCTACACCGCGAGCCTCAAGGTGGCTCCGCCGGATCTGACATCCCTATCGAAGAAGAATAGTGGCGTGTTTCCGGTCGATCGCCTCACCAAGGTCATCGACGGACGCACTCAGATCGCTGCCCATGGCTCGCGTGACATGCCGATCTGGGGCAAGCGATGGGCCGTGAACGCGGCCGAGCACTACGTCGATGCCCCCTATGATCAGGAGGCCTACATTCGCGCCCAAGCTCTCTCGATCATCGACTACCTCAACCGGATTCCGCAAAAATGAATTGAGCAAGGACGGCTCGACGAAAGCCGTTCGGCCTCAGCCCTTCCCCATCGCCGCGATCGCGTCCGCGATCTCGATCGTGCGGCGCGCCATGTCGGCGTGAAGGCGCTCCACCATCGCGCCGTCGAGGCGGATGGCGCCGCGCGAGACGTTTTCCGGCAATTCGAACGCCGCGATGATTTTTCGCGCGCGCGCAACTTCCTCTTCGGGCGGAGTGAAGATCGCGTTGCACGCCTCGATCTGCGAGGGATGGATCAGCGTCTTGCCGTCGAAACCGAGGTCGCGGCCCTGCGCGCATTCGGTGGCAAAGCCGTCGGAATTGGCGATGTCGCTGTAGGGCCCATCGAGGATCTCGAGGCCGTGGGCACGCGTCGCCAGGATGCAGTGGGTGATCATCGGGATCATCGCGGCGCGACCGGGCAGCATCCGGATGCGCGTCTCGCGCGAGATGTCGTTGGGGCCGAACACGAAGCCCGACAACCGCGTCTTCGGATCGCGGCCAGCGGTCGCCAGCTCCTCGGCATGCAGCACCGCGCGCGCGGTCTCGATCATGGCCCAGACCTTGACGGTCGGTGCGGCGCCGAGCTCGGCGAGATGGTGGCCGATGGTCTGGAGATCTTCGACACTTGAAACTTTCGGAACCAGAATTCCGTCCGGCGAAGCCTTGGCGGCCATCGCGACGTCGTCGGCCCACCAGGGCGTATCGAGGCCGTTGGTGCGGATCAAAATCTCGCGCTTGCCGAACCCTTTTGCTGCGATCGCGGCGGCGATCCCATCGCGCGCCACCGCCTTGGCGTCGGGCGCAACGGAATCTTCCAGATCGAGGATCAGGCCGTCGGCGGCGAGATTCCTCGCTTTTTCCAGTGCGCGCGGGTTGGAGCCGGGCATGAACAGATGGCTGCGGCGCGGGCGGGTCATGCAGGCGTTCCTTCCGGTTTCCTCGATTGGGCTATTGGGGTCCAGCCGATAGCATCTGGCCTGCCTATTCGAAAGGCTTGTTCGCCCCTGCGGTCTATGATTAGGCATAGGCCATGATCACATTCCCGAAGCATTTGCTGGAAGGCTACAACGCCTTCGCCACCCAGCGGCTGCCGACCGAGCAGAGCCGCTATCGCGAGCTGTCGGTGAAGGGGCAGTTCCCGGAGGCGATGGTGATCGGCTGCTGCGACAGCCGCGTCGCGCCCGAGACGATCTTCGACGTCGGCCCGGGCGAATTGTTCGTCGTGCGCAACATCGCCAATCTGGTGCCGGTGTATCAGCCCGACGGCAACGCCCATGGCGTCTCGGCCGCGCTGGAATATGCCGTCACGGTGCTCAAGGTGAAGCACATCGTGATCCTCGGGCACGCGCAATGCGGCGGCATCCGCGCCTTCGTCGACAAGATCGAGCCGCTCACCCCCGGCGACTTCATCGGCAAATGGATGCAGATGTTCATCAAGCCGGGCGAGGTGGTCGAGCAGCGCGACCACGAGTCGATGGCGCAATTCGTCGAGCGCATCGAGAAGGCCGCCGTGTTCCGCAGCCTGGAAAACCTGATGACCTTCCCGTTCGTGCGCAAGGCGGTCGAGGCCGGCCAGATGCAGCTGCACGGCGCCTATTTCGGCGTCGCGGAGGGAACGCTGTTCGTGCTGGACAAGGCGAGCAAGGAATTCAAGAGCGCGCGAAGCGTGGTGTAGCTTCGTAGGGTGGGCAAAGGCGCAACGCGCCGTGCCCACCATCTTTCCCAATTGAGACCTCGGTGGGCACGCTTCGCTTTGCCCACCCTACGAGACCGGCGACGACGTTACGCCGCCTTCTTCTTCGCGCTGATCAGCTTGCGGTTGATCAGCACTTCCGCGATCTGGATCGCGTTGAGGGCGGCGCCCTTGCGTAAGTTGTCGGACACGCACCACAGCACGAGGCCGTTCTCCACCGTCGCGTCCTCGCGGATGCGGCTGATATAGGTCGCGTCCTCGCCGGCCGCTTCATACGGCGTGGCGTAGCCGCCGGGCTCCTGCTTGTCGATGACGAGGCAGCCGGGCGCCTTGCGCAGGATCTCGCGCGCCTCATCCGCGGTGATCGGGTTCTCGAACTCGATGTTGACGGCCTCTGAATGGCCGACGAACACCGGCACGCGCACGCAGGTCGCGGAGAGCTTGATCTTGGGATCAAGGATCTTCTTGGTCTCCGCCATCATCTTCCACTCTTCCTTGGTGTAGCCGTCCTCCATGAAGACGTCGATGTGGGGGATGACGTTGAAGGCGATGCGCTTGGGGAATTTCTTCGCGACCAGCTCGTCATTGGTGTAGACGGCCTTGGTCTGCGAGAACAATTCGTCCATCGCGTCCTTGCCGGCGCCCGAGACCGATTGATAGGTCGAGACCACGACGCGCCTGATGCCGGCCTTGTCGTGCAGCGGCTTCAGCGCGACGACGAGCTGCGCGGTCGAGCAGTTCGGGTTGGCGATGATGTTCTTCTTCTTGAAGCCTTCGGTCGCAGCCGCGTTCACTTCCGGCACGATCAGCGGCACGTCCGGATCCATGCGCCAGGCTGAGGAATTGTCGATCACGACAGCGCCGGTGGCGCCGATCTGCGGCGACCATTCCTTCGACACCGAGCCGCCCGCCGACATCAGGCAGATGTCGACGTCGGAGAAATCATAGTGCTCGAGCGCTTTGACCTTCAGGGTACGGTCGCCATAGGAGACCTCGACGCCGACGCTGCGGCGCGACGCCAGGGCCACGACCTCGTCCGCGGGGAATTTGCGCTCATCGAGGATGTTGAGCATTTCCCGTCCGACATTGCCGGTCGCGCCGACGACTGCGACTTTGTAACCCATCGTTCACTCTCCGATGAAAAAGCCCGTTCCCGAAGCTGACGCTTAAACGGGAGGAGCAGCGCTTCTATGCGAGAACCGGCCCCAAGACAACGCCGGACCATGCCGGAAGGCCGTGGATGCAGTCGCCCGAGGCCAGCACGGCCACACCCCCCACCAGAACCCAACTTCACCTGGCGCTCGCAGGCTTCGCCGACGAGGTCGCCGGCACGCTCGCGCATCTGTTGGTCTATGTGGGGGTGCTGGCGCTGTTTGCCATTCTTAGCCTTGCGGCGCTCGACCGGCTGCCGGATCTCGACGAGGATGGGTCCGCGCAAAACCTGGCCCTCGGCCAGCTCGATTCGTTAGAAAAAACAGCAGCTTCCAACCCGCGCGCAGCGATCCCCTGCACGCAAACCCGACCTTCGCAGGTGATCTTGCACAACGGACCCAGGCTCCCGGAGTCCCGGGCCCGTGCCGAGCCCGATCGTCCCTCCTGCGATCCCGCAGCTTCGCCCGACTGGCTGCTGGGTGCCGCGAAGCTGCAATTGCGCGGGACGCTTTGACCGACATCAACCCAAGTGGCTGGTATTCATGCAACTTTTGCCGGCGCGCACGATTATTCCGGGCCGGTGTGACCCAATAGACCTAGTTGCGGCCGGCCCGGCCGGGCTAGTATGGGACGAAATCGACTGGCGGCGTGCCGCCTGAAGGGGACGTGATGAACTCGAAATTCATTGGGGCAAACAAATTGGCGGCGAACAAAGTGGCGACCTGGCTTGTGGCGGGCGCCGTTGTCGCGATGGCCGGTGCCTTCGCAACGCCGGCTTCGGCCGATACCAAGGTCAAGCGCTATGACGAGCGCGGCCGGCCCTATTACGGCCCGAGCGGTCCCAACGCGGTCTATCAGCAGGGCCGCACCCGCATCTATGTGAGCAAGCGCTCCTGGCTCGACGGCGGCACCGAGGTGAATCCGGGCGACCGCAAGTTCACCGACTACGCCTTCCCGCCGGCCGTGGGCTATCCCACCTTCGCCCGCGAAAACCTCAACCGTCCGATCGATCGCCAGCCGCTCTCGACGCCGGCCGATCTCGGCGGCTATCCGCAGAACTTCCCGCTCTACTGAAGCGGACGGATCGCGAATCAAAACGGCCGGGCTCGCGCCCGGCCGTTTTTGTTTGGTGAGAATGTCGTCGCTTACGCGTGCAGCTTCTGCAGTTCCTTCAGGATCGCTTCGCCCATCTGCGTGGTCGAGGCGGCGGTCGTGCCTTCCGACTTGATGTCGGCGGTGCGCAGGCCGCTGGCGAGCACCGCGGCGATCGCAGCATCGACCTTGTCGGCGAGCGCGCCCATGTCGAAGGAGTAGCGCAGCGCCATGCCGAAGGACGAGATCATCGCGATCGGATTGGCGAGGCCTTGGCCTGCGATATCAGGCGCCGAGCCGTGCACGGGCTCGTACAGCGCCCTGCGCTTCTGGGTCTTGGCGTCGACCTCGCCGAGCGAGGCGGAGGGCAGCATGCCGAGCGAGCCGGTCAGCATCGCCGCGATGTCGGACAGCATGTCGCCGAACAGATTGTCGGTGACGATGACGTCGAACTGCTTCGGCCACTTCACCAGCATCATGCCACCGGAATCGGCGAGCTGGTGCTCGAGCGTGACGTCGGGATATTCGCGCTTGTGAACCTGCGTCATGACCTCGTTCCAGAGCACGCCCGACTTCATGACGTTGCGCTTCTCCATCGAGGTCACCTTGTTCTTGCGCTTCCTGGCAAGGTCGAAGGCGACGCGGCCGATGCGCTCGATCTCATAGGTGTCGTAGACCTGGGTATCGATGGCGCGCTTCTGGCCGTTGCCGAGATCGGTGATGGTCTTGGGCTCGCCGAAATAGACGCCACCGGTGAGCTCGCGCACGATGACGATGTCGAGGCCCTCGATCGCCTCGCGCTTCAGGCTGGAGGCGTCCGCCAGCGCCGGATAGCAGACGGCGGGGCGGAGGTTGGCGAACAGGCCGAGATCCTTGCGCAGACGCAGCAGGCCCGCTTCGGGACGCACCTCGTAGGGCACCGCGTCCCACTTCGGGCCGCCGACCGCGCCGAAGATGATGGCGTCGGCATCCTTCGCCTTGGCCATGTCGGCTTCCGAGATCGACACCTTGTGGGCGTCAAAGGCGGCGCCGCCGACGAGGCCGGTGTCGGTCTCGAACCTGGCGATCCCGGCCGAATTGAGCCAGTCGATCAGCCGCTTCACCTCGCCCATCACCTCGGGGCCGATACCGTCGCCGGGAAGCAGCAGCAGTTTGTGGGTCGCCATGGTCGTTTCCTCTGAGATCGATTTCGGCCGGAGTGCTAGAGCGGCGTTGCGCGCTTGGCAAGACACCATTGCCGCCGTGCGGCTGTGCAAGGCCGGCGGGGCCTGCCACATTGCGGTACGCCGGAGTCCCGCTTGCACGCCCCTGACCGCCCCCCGCCCAACGCGCACCCCGCGCGGCTGATCCTGACCCTGTCGCTGGCGGCGACGGTCGGGCTCGGGATCGGCCGCTTTGCCTATGCGCTGGTGCTGCCGGACATGCGGGAGACCCTCGGCTGGTCCTACTCGGCGGCCGGTTTCATGAACACCATCAACGCCGTCGGCTACCTCGCGGGCGCGCTTGCGGCATCCCGGCTGATCCAGCGCGTCGGCTGGGCGGCTGCGATCCGCGGCGGAACCCTGGCCTGCGTCGCCGCGCTCGCCACCTGCGCGCTGACAGGCAATTTCCTCGCGCTGAGCCTCGCCCGCCTCGTGCTGGGCCTGGGCGCCGCGGCCGGCTTCGTCGCCGGCGGCGCGCTGGCAGCAAACATCGCGCAGGCGCATCCGGCCCGGGCCAATTTCCTGCTCAGCCTGTTCTATGCCGGGCCCGGCGTCGGCATTCTCGCCTCCGGACTGATCGCCCCGTTCACGCTGCAATATTTCGGGCCGGGCTCGTGGTGGATCGTCTGGTGGGCGCTCACGCTGCTGTCGGTGGCGATGACGGTCCCGCTGTTTCTGATCCGCATCGAGAGCGGAACACGCTTCTCCGAAGGCGGCCGCGCCGCCTTCGCGATCGGCCCCGTGCTGATCTATCTCGCCGGCTACTTCCTGTTCGGCGCCGGCTACATCGCCTACATGACCTTCATGATCGCCTATGTGCGCGATGGCGGCGGCGGCGCCGCGGCGCAGGCGGCATTCTGGGGCCTGATCGGACTCAGTGCGTTCGTGACGCCGTGGGCCTGGCGCGGCGTGCTGGCGCTCGACCGCGGCGGTCTCGCCACCGCGATCATCCTCGGCACCAACGCGCTCGGGGCGGCCCTGCCGATGCTCGGGCATTCGCCGGCCTGGCTTGCGGTTTCCGCGATCGTGTTCGGCGTCGCCTTCTTCGCCGTGGTCGGCTCGACCACCGCCTTCGTCCGCTTCAACTACCCACCTGAGGTATGGCCGACCGCGATCGCCGCGATGACGATCTCGTTCGGCGTCGGCCAGACGCTGGGGCCGATCGTGGTCGGGGCGATCACCGATGCGCTGGGGAGTTTGAGTTACGCGCTGAACGTCTCGGCGGCGCTGCTGGCGCTGGGAGCAGTTGCAGCGCTGTGCCAGCGGAAGGTGGGGCCACGATAACCTCTGTCGTCCTGGCGAAAGCCAGGACCCATTACCCCAGGGAGGGGTGTGGCGAAGGCTCGTGGTTGCCAATCTTCGCCAAATCTGACCTTGGGGTAATGGGTCCTGGATCTGCGCTCCGCTTCGCTGCGCTTGTCCAGGACGACAAGGGGCTAGCTCCCGCTGAACGAATTGTAGCCCTGGTCTTCCCAGTAGCCGCCCTTGTAGTCGTTGGTGACTTCCATCGAGACCACGTATTTCGGGTTCTTGAAGCCGAGCTTGGTCGGCACCCGGATCTTCATCGGGAAGCCGTAGGCGCGCGGCAGGATCTCGCTCGCATATTTGAACGTCATCTGCGTCTGCGGATGCAGGGCGCTGCGCATGTCGAGCGGCGAGTTGTAGCCGTCCTTGTCGGCGCACTGGAACCAGACATACTTCGCACGCATGTCGGCGCCGATCAGCTTGAGGAAGTCGCGCAAGGGCGTGCCGGTCCAGCTTCCGATCGCGCTCCAGCCCTCGACGCAGATGTGGCGCGTGATCTGCGTGACCTGCGGCAGCTTGTAGAGCTCGGGAAGCGTCCACGACTTCTTGTTGTCGACGAGGCCGCGCACCTCGAGCTTCCAGTCGTCGCCATTGACCTCGGGCGCGTCGTCGAGATCGTAATAGGCGTTGAACGGGAACGGTTTTGTGATCGCGCTCTCCGGAAAGGTCGGCGCCAGCGCGTCGGGATTGAAGATGAAGGCCTGCACCGCGTCGTTAAACTTCGAGACCTGCTTCAGCATGTCCTCGGCGGAGGACGAGTCGATCACGTCGCAGCCGGTGAGCAGCGTCAGCGCGCCGAGGCTGGCGCCGCCCGCGATGAAGCGGCGGCGGGTGAAATCCGGCATCGTCTTGATGGAGTCCTTGATCAGGAGCCGCTTGTCGACGCCGGGGATCAGGAATGAACGCTTGGCCATTTCTATGCTCCCTTAGCGACCGATGATCATTGCGCGCAGGCTCTTTGGCACCAGCAGCGCGAGCAGGATGTGGATGACGAGGAAGGCGCAGATCGCGGCCATGCAGATGAAGTGGACATAGCGCGCGGTCGGATAATCACCGAACAGCATCACCAGATAATAGAGCTGCACCGGCTTCCACATCGACAGCCCGGACAGCACGATCAGCACGCCGACCACGATGATGCCGGCATAGAGCAGGCGCTGCACGTAGTTGTAGACGGTGAGGTCGTCATGACCGAGCTTGAAGGTCAGCGCCGCCCTGACGTCGTGGAGCACGCCGGACGGCGTGATCGGCAGCAGCTTCTTGCGAAAACGCCCGGTGGCGAAACCGGTGACGAGATAGGCAAGGCCGTTGATCATCAACAGCCACATCGCGGCAAAGTGCCAGAGCAGGCCGCCGCCGAGCCAGCCTCCGAGCGTATAGTCGCGCGGAAAGCTGAAGCCGAACAGCGGCGAGGCGTTGTAGATCTGCCAGCCCGACAGGATCATCAGGATCATGGCAAACGCGTTGATCCAGTGCATGACCCGGACCCAGGCCGGCTGGATCACTTTGGCCGGGGTGGCCCTGACCTGCTCATCGGCGACAGTGATGCTCGACATGGTGGTTTCCGTCCTGAGGCTCGTGTATCGGCAATTATATACGCCGAAACTGCCGCTTTCGTTACGCTCCGTTTTGCATTGAAACGATGCCGTCAGGCTATCGTGGTCACAACCAGGCGAGCCGGGTGACCCCCGGCTCGCTGTTTCGTCGCATCCGGATGGGGGATGGAACCGGGCCGGGCGGTGTTAGGTCGCCGGCATCAGCACGGTGTCGACCACATGGATGACGCCGTTCGACTGGTTGACGTTGGAGATCGTGACCATCGAGGTGCCGCCCTTGGCATCGACGATCCAGGTCTTGCCGTCCATCTTCTTCACGGTGAGTTCCTCGCCTTCGGCGGTCTTGAGCTTCTTGCCCTCGGTGAGGTCGGAGGCTTCGAGCTTGCCGGGCACGACGTGGTAGGTGAGGATCTTGGTCAGGGTCGCCTTGTTCTCGGGCTTGACCAGGCTGTCGACGGTGCCGGCCGGCAGCTTGCCGAAGGCGGCGTTGGTCGGCGCGAACACCGTGAACGGGCCCTTGCCTTCGAGCGTCCCGACCAGGCCGGCCGCCTTCACGGCCGCGACCAGCGTGGTGTGATCCTTGGAGTTGACCGCGTTCTGGATGATGTTCTTGGAGGGGAACATCGCGGCGCCGCCGACCATGACGGTCTTCTCCTCGGCGCGGACCGGCGCGACGATTGTTGCGGTGATGGCCAGCGCGCTGAAGGCAGCGGCGGCGAGATAGGCAATGCGCTTCGACATGGAGAGTCTCCCGATTGGATTGTGACCGGCAGCGGCCGGCGCTTGAGCTGGGCAACAACGGCGGCTGCGACCGTCTATGGTTGGGAAGCAGCGCCGTCGTTGGCCCGAACTACGGGAGGTTTTGCGGGACGGTTTCGGGGAAAAATTCTTTGTGATGCGTGAAACTATGGGGCGGCGTGTCCGTGTGAGGCACGAGAGCGCGACACACACCACTGTCGTCCTGGCGAAAGCCAGGACCTATAACCCCAGGGAGAAGTTGTGGCGCGACACTGGCAACCAATTGTCTTCGTCAAACTACTCCCTGGGGTATTGCGACGAGCGCAAGCGCTCGCGCGGGGGTCCTGGATCTGCGCTCCGCTTCGCTACGCTTGTCCAGGACGACGGCTCAATCCCTGCTCTGCGGCGTCTGGATGAAGCCGCGATTGTGGGTCGGGCTGATCAGCACCTCGTTGATGCAGACGCGCGGCGGCATCGAGGCGATGAAGGCGATGGTGCGGCCCAAATCCTCGGCCTGCAGCATCTTCGCCTGCTCCTCCTCGCTCGGCACCACCGGGCGCAGCTTCAGGATCGGGGTCGCGACCTCGCCCGGCATCAGGCAGCAGGCGCGCAAGCCGTTGACGCATTCGTCCATGTTGAAGGAATGGGTCAGCGCCAGCACCGCATGCTTGGTCGTGGTGTAGGCCGGCCCCGGCATCTTCGAGACGTGACGGCCGGCCCAGGACGAGACGTTGATGATCGAGCCGTCCTGCTGCTTGCGCATCGTCGGCAGCACCGCGCGCATGCAGTAGAGCACGCCGCTGAGGTTGACCTGGACCAGCTTGTCCCAGCCCTCCAGTTCCATGTCCTTCCAGCTCCGCTTCGGGACGTTGATGCCGGCATTGTTCACGAGCAGGTCGATGCGGCCGTGCTTCGCGACGATCTGATCGGCCGCCGCCTGGGCCTGCGCGGCGTTCGACACGTCCAGCGCGATGGCCTCGGCCGTCCCGCCCGCCTTGGTGATCCTGGCAACCACGGTCTCCAGGGCGTCCTTGCGCCGCCCCGAGACCACGACGATCCAGCCGTCGGCGGCCAGCGCCTCGGCGCCGGCCTCCCCGATCCCGCTGCCTCCGCCGGTGACCCAGGCCACGCGTTTCCCGTTCTTGGTCATGCAAACTGTCTCCGTTGCTTCGCCCGGGCGGTTTTTGCTAATCCAGCCCTCGGTTTTGACCGGCCTTGTTCGACTTGCGGTCGAGGAAATCTTGCATGAACCAAGCAGCCAACGCCAACCTGTTTTCCCGCCTGTTCGACGGCCTCGACGATCCCGAACGCCTCGCGATCGAGACGCAGGACGGCGCCCATATCAGCTATGGCGACCTGATCGCACGGGCCGGGCAGATGGCGAACGTGCTGGTCGCGCGCGGCGTCAAGCCGGGTGACCGTGTTGCGGTGCAGGTAGAGAAATCCGTCGCCAACATCGTGCTGTACCTCGCCACCGTGCGGGCCGGTGCGGTCTATCTGCCGCTCAACACCGCCTATACGTTGAACGAGCTCGACTACTTCATCGGCGATGCCGAGCCGTCGCTGGTGGTCTGCGACCCCTCGAAGGCGGAAGGGCTCGCGCCGATCGCCGCCAAGGTGAAGGCCAAGGTCGAGACGCTCGGGCCGGACGGCAAGGGCTCGCTGACGGAGGCCGCCGACAAGGCGAGCCGCGACTTCACGACGGTGCCCCGTGCGAACGACGATCTCGCCGCGATCCTCTACACCTCGGGCACCACCGGCCGCTCCAAGGGCGCGATGCTGACGCACGACAATCTGGCGTCGAACTCGCTGTCGCTGGTCGGCTACTGGCGTTTCACCGACAAGGACGTGCTGATCCACGCGCTGCCGATCTACCACACCCACGGCCTGTTCGTGGCGACCAACGTGACGCTGTTCGCCCGCGCCTCGATGATCTTCCTGCCGAAGCTCGACCCGGACCTCATCATCAAGCTGATGGCGCGGGCCACCGTGCTGATGGGCGTGCCGACGTTCTACACGCGCCTCCTGCAAAATCCGGCGCTGTCGCGCGACACCACGAAGCACATGCGCCTGTTCATCTCGGGCTCGGCGCCGCTGCTGGCCGAGACCCACCGCGAATGGTCGGCGCGCACCGGCCATGCCGTGCTCGAGCGCTACGGCATGACCGAGACCAACATGAACACGTCGAACCCCTATGACGGCGAGCGCGTGCCCGGAGCGGTCGGCTTTCCCCTCCCCGGCGTTTCCGTACGCGTGACCGAGCCCGAGACCGGCAAGGAACTGCCGCGCGAAGAGATCGGCATGATCGAGGTCAAAGGCCCGAACGTGTTCAAGGGCTACTGGCGCATGCCGGAGAAGACCAGGTCCGAATTCCGGCCCGACGGCTTCTTCATCACCGGCGACCTCGGCAAGATCGACGACAAGGGCTACGTCCACATTCTCGGCCGCGGCAAGGACCTCGTCATCTCCGGCGGCTTCAACGTCTACCCCAAGGAAATCGAGAGCGAGATCGACGCCATGCCGGGCGTGGTCGAGTCCGCCGTGATCGGCGTGCCGCACGCCGATTTCGGCGAGGGCGTCACCGCGGTGCTGGTCTGCAACAAGGGCGCCGATGTCAGCGAGGAAGCGGTGCTGAAGGCGCTGGACGGGCGCCTGGCCAAATTCAAGATGCCAAAACGCGTCTTCGTCGTCGACGAGCTGCCGCGGAACACGATGGGCAAGGTGCAGAAGAACGTTTTGCGCGAGACGTACAAGGATATTTACGCGAGGAAGTGAGGGGGCGCTCTGTCGCCGTCATTGCGAGGAGCCTCCACCCGGTATGCTGTCATGCCCCGCGCAGGCGCAGGCGGGGCATCCAGTACGCCGCGGCTTCTCGGCTCAATCACAACTGTCTCTGGAATACTGGATTCCCCGCCTTCGCGGGGAATGACACTGGATGTGAGGAGGATGCCCTTAACTCCTCACAGCCCGCCCACGAGACTCATCACAAACCTGCTTCCCACGATGAACAGATAACAACCGAACGCGACTTCCAGCGTGCGCTTCGACATCGCATGCGCGGCTCTCACGCCGAGCGGCGCGGTGACGAGGCTCATCGGCATCACCAGCACGGCGCCGATCAGCGAGACGTAGCCGAGCGCGAAGGGGAGTTGCAGCGCTGCGATGGCCGGATAGTGAGCGGCCGCCGGCCAGCCTGCGTAGATGTAGCCGAGCGCGCCGGGGATCGAGATCAGCACCGCGAGCGCCGAGGACGTCGCGACCGCCTGGTGGATGGGACGGCCGTAGAACGTCATCAGCAGGTTGGAGAACAGGCCGCCGCCGATGCCCATCAGGGTCGAGAGGATGCCGACGCCGAAGCCGTAAATCCGCATCAAGGCGCCCTTCGGCAGATCGTCGCCGAATTTCCAGGCCTCGCGCGCGAAAATGAGACGCGCAGCCGCCGACCAGGCGACGCAGACGAACACGATCTTGAACAGCCGCTCCGGCGCATAGCGCGCGATGACGCTGCCGGCGACGACCCCGATCACGATCGGCAGCCACCACACGCGCAGGATCGCCATGTCGACGGCGCCGCGCCTGTAATGCGCCTGGAACGAACGGATTGACGTCGGAATGATCACGGCGAGCGAGGTGCCGACGCAGAGCGGCATCCGCACCTCCAGCGGCACGCCGGCGATGCGGAAGCATTCGTAAAACACCGGCACGAGGATCGCGCCGCCGCCGATGCCGAAGACACCGGCGAGGAATCCGGAGAGCGCGCCGGTTGCGATCAGCAGCAGCGCGAGTTCGACGATGTCCTTGAGATCGAGACCTGCAATCACCCCTGACCTGCCCCCGCGCCTGGCCGCAGCTTCTCCGATTCGCTCGAGCAGAGCGGGCTGCAAGCCGTGCTGTAAGCGATCTCGCTTGCCCGGTCGACACGCCGCCGCTCCCGTCCGGGGTGGAATGCAGCGTGCGCATATCCTCGCGGGGCGGAAAATCAGGTTGTTGCGCGGCGACTGGAAGGCTGTCGACTACGGCCGCAAGCACTCGCCGCGGCCATGAACTGACTGGTTCGAACCGTTAACGCGGGTCGCCGCGCGAGAGCCGTTCCAATAGTGATTTCAATGCCCCTCGGGCGCGGCGCGAAGAGATGAATTTATGTTCTTTCTTTTGTCGGCGCGCCACTGCTCTGGTATACCAAGCTCCTGATTGGCCCTGTTTCATCAAGGGGGTAGTGCTGAACGCCGGTTCGATTTATGGCGATTTGGTGATTGCGCAGGCCAACCCGACTCCGTAAATAGAGCCGACCTTTGGCGATCCCCGCGCGCCCCTTTGGGCCGCAATAAACATCAAAGCCCATGACCGCACGGATCGAACGACCGCTTTCACCACACCTGCAAACCTACCGCTGGACGCTGACGATGGCGCTGTCCATCGTTCACCGCGCTACCGGTATTGCGCTCTATGTCGGAACCCTGCTGCTGGCCTGGTGGCTGATCGCAGCCGCCTCCGGCCCCGCCGCCTATGGCTATGTCCTCGCCTTCACCGGCAGCATCCTCGGACGGCTGATCGTGTTCGGCTACACCTGGGCGCTGATGCACCATATGCTGAGCGGCATCCGGCACTTCGTGTGGGACCTCGGCTACGGCTTCAAGGCCAACGAGCGCGAAGCGCTGACCTGGGGCGCGCTGATCGGCGGCATCGTGCTGACGGTGCTGATCTGGATCATCGCCTATGCGATCGGAGGCGTGCGATGAGCGCGAGCGATACGCCCAAGCGCAGCATGCGCACCCCGCTCGGCCGCGTCCGCAATCTCGGCGCGGCGCATTCCGGCACCGGCGATTTCTGGCGCCAGCGCATGACCGGGGTCGCGATGGTGCTGATCATGATCCCGGCGATCGCCGTCATCATGATGCTGTTCGGCCGCAACCAGGCTTTTGCGGCGCAGACCCTCGGCTCGCTGCCGATCGCCATCATCATGCTGTTCTTCATCGTCGCCAGCACCTGGCACATGAAGATCGGCATGCAGGTCGTGATCGAGGACTACGTTCACAACGAGAAGCTCAAGCTCGCGGTGATCATGCTCAACAACTTCTTCTCGATCGCCGTGGCGCTCGCCTCGATCTACGCGATCCTGAAGCTTTCATCCGGAGTGTAAGCCATGGCCAACGAGACCAATGGCAAGGGCAACGGCGCTCCCGCCACCAACGGCAAGGCCTATCCGATCGAAGACCACACCTATGACGTGGTCGTGGTCGGCGCCGGCGGCGCGGGCCTGCGCGCCGTGGTCGGCTGCAGCGAGGCCGGCCTGCGCACGGCCTGCATCACCAAGGTTTTCCCGACCCGCTCGCATACGGTCGCGGCGCAGGGCGGCATCTCCGCCTCGCTCGGCAACATGCACAAGGACGACTGGCGCTGGCACATGTACGACACCGTGAAGGGGTCGGACTGGCTAGGGGACCAGGACGCGATCGAGTACATGGTGCGCAACGCGCCCGACGCGGTCTACGAGCTCGAGCATTGGGGCGTGCCGTTCTCGCGCACCGAGGACGGCAAGATCTACCAGCGCCCGTTCGGCGGCATGACCACCGAGTTCGGCAAGAGCCAGGCGCAGCGCACCTGCGCTGCCGCGGACCGCACCGGCCACGCCATGCTGCATACGATGTACGGCCAGTCGCTGCGCCACGCGGCCGAGTTTTTCATCGAGTTCTTCGCCATCGACCTGATCATGGACGACCAGGGCACCTGCCGCGGCGTCATCGCGCTCAAGCTCGACGACGGCACGCTGCACCGCTTCCGGGCCCAGACCACGATCCTGGCCACTGGTGGCTATGGCCGCGCCTACGCCTCCTGCACCTCGGCGCACACCTGCACCGGTGACGGCGGCGGCATGGTGCTGCGCGCCGGCCTGCCGATGCAGGACATGGAGTTCGTGCAGTTCCATCCGACCGGCATCTACGGCTCGGGCTGCCTCGTCACCGAGGGCGCCCGCGGCGAGGGCGGCTATCTCGTCAACTCCGAGGGCGAGCGCTTCATGGAGCGCTATGCGCCGTCGGCCAAGGACCTCGCCTCGCGCGACGTCGTCTCGCGCGCGATGACCATCGAGATCCGCGAAGGCCGCGGCGTCGGCAAGAAGAACGATCACATCTTCCTGCATCTCGACCACCTCGATCCCGCGGTTCTGGCCGAGCGCCTGCCGGGCATCTCCGAATCCGCAAAGATCTTCGCCAATGTCGATGTGACGCGCGAGCCGATCCCGATCGTGCCGACCGTGCACTACAACATGGGCGGCATCCCGACCAACTATCACGGCGAAGTGCTGACCAAGAAGGACGGCGACGACAACGCCATCATCCCGGGCCTGATGGCGATCGGCGAGGCCGCCTGCGTCTCCGTGCACGGCGCCAACCGCCTCGGCTCGAACTCGCTGATCGACCTCGTCGTGTTCGGCCGCGCCGCAGCGCTCCGGCTCGCCGAGAAGCTGACGCCCAACGGCAAGCAGCCGGAGCTGCCGGCGAACTCCGCCGAGCTCGCGCTCGGCCGCCTCGACCACTACCGCTACGCCTCCGGCGGCACGCCGACCGCAAAGCTGCGCGAAGGCATGCAGAACGTGATGCAGACCAACTGCGCGGTGTTCCGCACCGGCGAGGTGCTGAGCGAAGGCCAGAACCTGATCCAGAAGGTGCACAGCGGCATCACCGACATCGCCGTGTCCGACCGCTCTCTGGTGTGGAATTCCGACCTGGTCGAGACGCTGGAGTTCGACAATTTGATCTCGCAGGCGGTGGTGACGATGAACTCGGCCGCCAACCGCACCGAGAGCCGCGGCGCCCATGCGCGCGAGGACTTCTCCGAGCGCGACGACAAGAACTGGATGAAGCACACGCTGGCCTGGCTGGACGATGCCGGCAAGGTCAAGATCGAGTACCGCCCGGTTCACAACTACACCATGACCAACGACGTGCAGTACATCCCGCCCAAAGCTCGCGTTTACTAAGCGACGCGCGTGTACTGAGAAACGAACAGCGAAAGCCCTATCGAAATGGTTGAATTCGCACTTCCGAAGAACTCCAGGATCACCGGCGGCAAGACCTGGCCGAAGCCCGCGGGCGCGACCGAGCTTCGCGAATTCCGCGTCTATCGCTGGAACCCGGACGACGGCAAGAATCCGAGCGTCGACACCTACTACGTCGACACCAATGATTGCGGTCCGATGGTGCTGGACGGCCTGATCTGGATCAAGAACCACATCGACCCGTCGCTGACCTTCCGTCGCTCCTGCCGCGAAGGCGTCTGCGGCTCCTGCGCCATGAACATCGACGGCCAGAACACGCTGGCCTGCACCCGCTCGATGCACGACGTCAAGGACGGCGCGGTGAAGGTCAATCCGCTGCCGCACCAGCCGGTAGTGAAGGACCTCGTTCCCGACCTCACCAATTTCTACGCGCAATACGCCTCGGTCGAGCCGTGGCTGAAGACGACCTCGCCGACCCCGCAGAAGGAATGGCGGCAGAGCCACGAGGACCGCGAGAAGCTCGACGGCCTCTACGAGTGCATCCTCTGCGCCTGCTGCTCGACCTCGTGCCCGAGCTATTGGTGGAACAGCGAGCGCTATCTCGGCCCGGCAGCCCTGCTCCAGGCCAACCGCTGGGTCTCCGATTCACGCGACGAGGCGACCGGCGAGCGGCTCGACAATCTCGAGGACCCGTTCCGCCTCTACCGCTGCCACACCATCATGAACTGCGCCAAGGCCTGCCCGAAGGGCCTGAACCCGGCGGAAGCCATCGCCGAGCTCAAGCTCAAGATGGTCGAGCGCCAAGTCTAGGCGTGCCAAGTCTAGGCGTCAGGTCTAGGCGTCAATTCCTGCTGCGGTCCCCGGCCGGGATGGCCGGGCCATGCTGCGGCAGGCGCCAAATTCAGCAGAATATATCCTACTCCGCTCTACGGGCGACCCGCCGGAATACAACCTCCGGTTCCACCCATAAGTGGCTTCCTTCCCGGCGCGGAATTCGCGTAGAGTCCGGTCAGGGACCGGAGCGACTGTGCAGGGCGCGCAACGTAACTCGCTGAGACTGTTGCAGTGGATGATGGCGGCATCCCTGGCGCTGCCGGTTGCGCTGTTCGTCATCGCCGCAACGATCTCCTACACATCGACCCAGGACATCGCCGACCGCGAAATCGAGCGCACCCTCGACGTTGCGCACGAGCATGCGCTGAAGGTGTTCGAGACCATCGACCGCAGCCTCGCCGAGCTCAACGAGGTCGTGCGCGGCCTTCCCGACGACGTCATCCGCGCGCGCGAACCGGCGCTGCACCGGCGCCTGAAGCGGCTGACCGATTCGCTGCCGCAGCTCAAATCGGCGTGGATCTTCGATGCGAACGGATCGGCGCTGGTCAACAGCCTCGCCTCGCCGCCACCGGAGCAGAGCTTCGCGGACCGCGACTACTTCATCGCCCATGTCGACCAGAACATCGGCACCTTCATCGGCACCTCGCTGACGCCGCGCCCGCCCTATCAGGGCGCGCGCTTCTTCGGCATGAGCCACCGGCGCGACACCGAGGACGGCAGCTTCATCGGCGTGATCCAGGCCTCCGTCCTGCCGGAATATTTCGAGAGCTTCTACGCCAGGATCGGCTCCGACCCCGGCAGCTTCTTTGCGATGGGTCGCGCCGACGGCGTGCTGCTCGCGCATTACCCGCGGCTCGACGGCGACCTCAGGCTGGACCCCAACGGGCCGGTCGGCCGCAAGGTCGCGGCGAGCCGCGAGCACAGCCTCATGACCATCGTCTGGCCGCTCGACGGGATCGAGCGCCGCGTCGGCTACCGGCGCGTCGCCGAATATCCGATCTATATCAGCGCCGGCCTCGAGACCTCCGCGATCCGCGCGCGCTGGTTCGCCACCATCGGCCAGCACCTGGTGTTCGGCATTCCGGCGACCGCCCTCTTGTTCCTGCTGCTTGCCTTCGCGTTCCGGCGCACCCAGCATCTGCAGGCCGAGGCCGCCAAGCGGCGCGAGGCCGAGGAGGCGCTCAAGCACAGCCAGCGCCTCGAGGCGCTCGGCCAGCTCACCGGCGGCGTGGCACATGACTTCAACAACCTGCTGACCGTGATCCGCGCCTCCGTCGACCTGTTGAACCGGCCGCAACTGAGCGAGGAGCGGCGGCAGCGCTACATCACCGCGATCGCGGAAGCGGTTGCGCGCGCCGCCAAGCTGACCTCGCAGCTTCTGGCCTTCGCGCGGCGCCAGACCCTCAAGCCGGAACTATTCGACGTCGGCGAGCGGATTCAATCGCTGCGCGACATGCTGGCCACGCTGCTCGGACCCGCCATCCGGATCACCATGCAACTGCCGGCGGAGCCCTGCATCGTCAACGCCGATGCCGGCCAGTTCGAGACCGCGCTGATCAACATGGCGACCAATGCCCGGGACGCCATGCAGGGCAAGGGCAGCATCACCTTCACGGTCGAGGGGACGACATCCGTTCCGGAGACGCTGGCGCATCTCACGGCCAGCCACGGGTTCGTCAGCGTTGCCGTCGGCGACACCGGCATCGGCATTCCGGCCGCGCGTATCGGCCGCATCTTCGAGCCGTTCTTCACCACCAAGCAGGTCGGCGCGGGTACCGGCCTCGGCCTGTCGCAGGTGTTCGGCTTCGCCCGCCAGTCGGGCGGCGAGGTGACGGTTCGGAGCGAAGTCGGCCAGGGCAGCACGTTCTGCCTCTATCTGCCGCGCGTGCCGGCGGACCTCCTGCCGCGGCGGCAGGCGCCGAACACGGCGCCGGCGGTCGCCGGCAGCGGCATGTCGGTGCTGCTGGTGGAGGACAATATCGAGCTCGCCAATTTCGCCGCCGACGGCCTCACCGAGCTCGGCTACAGCATCACGCTGATCGACAACGCCACCGATGCGCTCGCCGAGCTCGTCGTGGATGCCGATCGTTTCGACGTCGTGTTCACCGACGTGGTGATGCCGGGCATGACCGGCCTCGATCTCGCGCGGGCGATCCGCGATCGCGGCATCGGCGTGCCGGTTGTGCTGACCACCGGCTACAGCCAGGCGCTGTCGCAGGAGGGCGGCCTCGGATTCGATGTCGTGCAAAAACCCTATTCGATCGAGGAGCTGTCGCAGGTCCTTCACAGGGCCGCACGGCTGCGGCGGGTGCGCGACGGCGCCGCCGAATAGAGCCGCGGAACCGCCGGGAACCGGTCGCGTTATCCGGCGATGGAGAAGCCGGCAGGAAAACGTGGGGAGCGCGAGCGACCGCCGATCGTCGACATTACCGGCGAAAACGGCGACGAGGTGGCTCCGCCGCCGCCCGAAATGCTCGAACCGGATCCCACGCTTTCGCCTGAGGAGATCGAGCAGGCGCGCAAGGACTATTTGCTGACGCGGTTCTGGATCAGCGCGCGGGGCTTCTGGGCCCGCAAGGGCGACCGGCTGGCGTGGCCGCTTTCGATCGGCCTCGGGCTCATGATCGTCCTGACAGTCGGATTCCAGTACGGCATCAATGTCTGGAATCGCGCGATCTTCGACGCGATCGAGAAGCGCGACGCGACGACCGTCTTCCACCTCACCGCGATGTTCTTCCCGCTCGCGATCGGCAGCGTCGCGCTCGGCGTCGCGCAGGTGTTTGCGCGCATGGGCATCCAGCGGCGCTGGCGCGCCTGGCTCACGGCAAGCGTGCTGACGCGCTGGCTCGCGAACGGCCGCTACTACCAGCTCAACCTCGTCGAGGGCGACCACAAGAACCCCGAATACCGGATCGCGGAGGATCTGCGGGTTGCAACGGATTCGCCGGTCGATTTCCTTGCCGGCGTGACCTCCGCGCTGTTGTCGGCTGCGACCTTCATCGTCGTGCTCTGGACCATCGGCGGGGCGCTCACCGTGACGCTCGGAGGAACGTCCGTCACCATTCCCGGCTTCCTCGTGATCGCCGCCGTCGTTTACGCCGCGATCGCCTCGGGCTCGATCCTGGTGATCGGCAGGCGCTTCGTGCAGGTCTCCGAGGACAAGAACCAGGCCGAAGCCGATTTCCGCTACACGCTGACGCGTGTGCGTGAAAACGGCGAGAGCATCGCGCTGCTCGGCGGCGAGGACGAGGAGCGCGACGGCATCGATCGCAACTTCACCAGCGTGCTTCGGCAGTGGGCCCGGCTCGCGGGGCAGCACATGCGCACCACGCTGGTGTCGCAGGGGTCGAGCCTCGTTGCGCCCGTCGTCCCTCTCCTGCTCTGCGCGCCAAAATTCCTCGACGGCAGCATGACGCTCGGGCAGGTGATGCAGGCGGCGTCCGCCTTCACCATCGTGCAAAGCGCGTTCGGCTGGCTGGTCGACAACTACCCGCGGCTGGCCGACTGGAACGCCTGCGCACGCCGCATCGCCTCGCTGATGATGTCGCTGGACGGCCTCGAGCGCGCCGAGCAGGGCGACGGGCTCGGCCGCATCAAGCGCGGCGAGACCAGCAACGAGGCCATGCTGGAGCTGCACGATCTCTCGGTGACGCTCGACGACGGCACCGCGGTGGTCGGCGAGACCGACGTGGTGATCGAGCCCGGCGAGCGGCTGCTGGTCGCCGGCGAATCCGGCACCGGCAAGAGCACGCTGGTGCGTGCCATCGCCGGGCTCTGGCCATGGGGCGGCGGCAGCGTCAACTTCCACCCGGACCGGCGCCTGTTCATGCTGCCGCAGCGGCCCTACGTTCCCTCCGGCTCCCTGCGCCGCGCCGTCGCCTATCCCGGCGGCGCCGACGACTGGACCGTCGAGGAGATCGGTGCAGCCCTGCACAAGGTCGGCCTCGATCATCTCAAGGAGAAGATCGAGGAGGAGGGACCGTGGGACCAGACGCTGTCCGGCGGCGAGAAGCAGCGCCTCGCCTTTGCGCGGCTGTTGCTGCACAATCCCGACATCGTCGTGCTGGACGAGGCGACCTCGGCGCTCGATGAGAAGAGCCAGGACAGGATGATGAAGACGGTCACCGACGAACTGCCGAAGGCAACGATCGTCAGCGTCGCGCATCGCGTCGAGCTGGAGGCCTTCCACAGCCGCAAGATCGTGCTGGAGCGCCGCAAGGGCGGCGCCAAGCTCGTCAGCGACGTCGACCTGATTCCGCGCAAGGGCAAGCGCAAGCTGCTCGGCCGCTTTCTGCGTCAGCGCAAGCCCCCGCCGAAAAAGGCGGCGTAAGCGCCGTTGGAGTCCTCCTCAAAACCGGCTATGCATGCGCCGCCTGCAACGAGGACTTTTGCTTGACGCCCGACACCGCTTCTTCATCCGCGCCGTTCGGCGCGTTGGCGCCGAATGCCGCGCAAGCCGCGATCATTCGCCTGGCGCAACGCTCGGGGCTGAAGCGCGGCGCATTCCGTCCCTGGCTGTCGCGGCTGGTCGATCTGATGCGTGCCGGCCCGGTCGACGTGCAATACCAGGGCGCCTCGTTCCGCTTCTATCATCAGGGCAGCGCGACCGAGCGCGGCGCGCTGTTCAACCCCGACTACAATCTCGACGAGCTCGACTTCCTGCGCCAGCACACCCCGGTTGGCGGCGTGTTCGCCGATGTCGGCGCCAATGTCGGCACCTTTGCGCTGGTGATGGCGCGCCAGGTGGGACCCGCCGGCAAGGTGATCGCGATCGAGCCACATCCGACGACGTTCGCCCGCCTCTCCTTCAACCGGGCCGCATCGGGCGCGACGCAGGTCCGCCTGGTGCAGGCGGCCGCGGGCGATGCCGACGGCGAGCTCATGATCGAGAGCGGAGGTGGCAATCTCGGCGCCACGCACGTCGTCACCGGCACGGCCGGCACCGACGCGATCAGGGTGCCGTCGCTGCGGCTGACGCGCATCCTCGAGGAGGCCGGCGTCGGCCACGTCGATTCGCTCAAGATCGACGTCGAGGGTTTCGAAGATCGCGTGCTGATCGGCTTCTTCCGCGATGCGCCGCAAGCGCTGTGGCCGCGCGCGGTGGTGATCGAGCATCTGTCACAAGACGAATGGCAGCAGGATTGTATCGCCGACATGGCCGCGCGCGGCTTTGCGATCGTGCACAAGACGCGGAGCAATACGTTCCTGGCACGCTGATGAGGACCGACAACGGAGGTTGCGATGATCGATCACATGGGTTTCTCCGTCTCCGACTATGAGCGCGCGAAGGCGTTCTATGCCAAGGCGCTGGCGCCGCTCGGCTACAGCCTGATCATGGAAGTGCCGGCGGAGCGGACCGGCCACTCGGCCGCCGCAGGCTTCGGCGCAGGCGGCAAGCCGGACTTCTGGTTCGGCGCCGGAGGCGCGATGAACAAGCCGATGCATGTCGCGATCCTCGCCAAGGACCGCGCCACGGTCGACGCCTTCTACAAGGCGGCGATGGCGGCCGGCGGCCGCGACAACGGGCCGCCCGGGATCCGGGCGCATTATCATGCGAACTATTACGGCGCCTTCGTGCTCGATCCCGACGGGCACAACATCGAGGCCGTCTGCCACGCGCCGGAATAAAAAGGTTTCATCTTCCGGCAGGAACCTCGTTCCCGGCGGGTCGTTATCGTCCCTTGCAAGCAGGAGCACGATATGGCCAACGACAACGCCCGCGATGTGGACCGCGCCTGGGATCTGATGAAGAAGATCGGATTCGCGATGCTGGTGACGCGCGACGGCGACAAGCTGCGCGCGCGGCCGATGAGCGCCTATCTCGACCGCGACGCCAACACGATCTACCTCCTCACCGACGCGCGGCGTCACAAGGATGAGGAGATCGCGCGCAATCCCGCCGTCAACCTCTCGTTCGCCGACGCCGGCGACCAGAAATACGTTTCGCTGACCGGCACCGCTGTCGTCTCCAACGACCGCGCCAAGATCAAGGAGCTGTTCTCGACGCCGGCGAAAGCGTGGTGGGACAGCGCCGACGATCCCAACATCCGCGTGCTGAAGGTCACGCCAGATGACGCCGAGTTCTGGGATTCGCCGGGCTCCGTCATCTCCTATGTGAAGATGGCGGCCGCGGCGATGACGGGATCGCGCCTCGACATCGGCGACAATCGCAAGGTATCGATGTGACACCGATCGAACCGCCCGAGATTCCGCCGGCCACACCGGGGACGCCGACCGAGCCGCCGCCGGGAATTCCGCCGGGCAATCCACAGCCCGACATTTCACCGCCGGTGCGCGAGCCCGGCGAACCATCGCGCCCCGACGAATTGCCGGGCCAGGTGCCGGAAGAGATTCCGTCGCGCGGGCCAAGCGGGCCGCTCACGCCGAATCCCGCGACGGACGCCAATTCGTCGCGGGATGGCACATGAGGTGATTGATCATGTCGGAGGCGATTGCAACCTGCTTCTGAATGCGCAATGAACGTCGCCATCGTGACGTGATATGCATGCAGAAATATATCGGACCGCAACATCTTCGCCCGCCACAATGCGGCCCAACGCGTAGCTGCTCATCGTTCATCCCAAAACTTCGTCAAGAACCTTTCGGGGAAGTTCACCACCATGACCAACCTTCGTTTCGTGCTGCTGGCCACGACGGCTCTCACCGCCATGCAATTCGCTGGCTCCGCCTCGCATGCGCAGAGCGCGCCACCGCTCGTGGTCGCGCAGGCCCAGACGCAGGAGCTGGGACCTGACGGAAAGCCGAAGCAGTCGCCGAGGGCACCACCGCCGCCGGCCGCACGTCCAGGTGTACCACCGCCTCCGGCCGCAGCACCGCCTGCAGCTCCCGCCCGTCCGAGCGCGCCGCCGCCCGCAGCCGCACCTCCGCATCCTCCCGCCGCGCCGCCGCCGGCTGCCGCGCCGTCACGTCCGGCACCGCCACCTCCACCGCCCCCGCCACCTGCGAGCCGGGTGGCGCCTACGCCTCCCCCGCCACCGCCGCCCGCTCCCAAGCCGCCATCGCCGCCGCCGGCCGCGGCTCCGCAACAGCATGCGCCGCCCCCGCCGCCTCCTGCACCGCCCGCGGCACGTTCGACCCCCACGCCATCGGCACCGCCGCCTGCAGCGGCTCCGCCTGCTGCGCGGCCTGGTACGCCGGCCCCGACGGCCGCGCCCACACCTGCGCCGGCAACAACACCGGCGCCAGGCAGCACACCTGGCACGCCGCCGTCAGGTCGCCCCGGCACACCGCCACCCGGTGCGCGTCCGGGCACGCCTCCGGCTCCGGTCTCACCGACACCGGCTCCCGCCGCCACACCCGCGCCTACGGCCACGCCAGCCCCCGGCGCGACGCCGGCCCCGACGACAACACCGGCCCCCGGCGGCGCTGTGACACCTCCGCCCGGACGTCAGGGCGGAACGCCTCCTGCGGGCGCACCTGCGGCCGGAACGCCACCAGCGGGAGCGCCGCAGGCGGGCGCTCCGGCACGGCCGGCGCCACCTCCGCCCGGCGCCGCGGCGCCGACTGTCGTCCCCGGCACACCGGCCGCAGCGCCGCCGCCCAACCGGGCGCAATACGCGCCGCCGACGGTGGCACCGGCCTTCCGGGCCGCGCCGACGGTCGCAGCGCCGCTGCCGCCGCCGCCGCGTCCGGCGCAGCGTGACCTGACACCGCTCGCGATCGGTGCGGGCGTCGTGGCCGGCGTCGTGGTCGGCGCGACCATCGCCGACCTCCACAGGGAGCGCCGCGAGGTCGTCGAAGGCGGCCGCACCGTCTACACCGAGCCGGACCGCATCATCATCCGCGATCCCGGCGGGCAGGCCTATGTCCGCGGCAACGACCTCTATCGCTTCCGCTATGGCGCCCGCGACATTCGCACCGACGTGGTCGGCGGCGAGACCCGCACCGTCGTGATTCGTCCCGACGGCAGCCAGGTGATCACCGTGGTCGGTGCGGACGGTTCACTGCGGCGGCGAATCCGCAGGGACCCCGCCGGGCGCGAGATCATCATCATCGACAACACCTACCGCGATCCGCGTTCGGTCGGCGGCTTCTATGTCGACGTGCCACCGCCGGTCGTCAGCATCCCCTATGATCGCTACATCGTCGACGCCCAGGAAGCGTCGCCGGACGTGATCTACCAGACCATGGTCGCACCGCCGGTGCAGCGGATCGATCGGCGCTACTCGCTCGACGAGATCCGCTACAGCCCCAATGTTCGCATGCAGATGCCGAGCATCGACGTCAACACGATCAACTTCGAGACGGGATCGTGGACCATCCCGCCGGACCAGGCGGCCCGGCTGCAGGTGATCGCCGACGGCCTCAACCAGGCGATCCAGCGCAACCCGCGCGAGGTGTTCCTGATCGAGGGACATACCGACGCGGTCGGCAACGAGGTCGACAATCTGTCATTGTCGGACCGCCGTGCGCAGGCTGCGGCCGAATTGCTGACGCAGCAATTCGGTGTGCCCGCCGAGAACCTGACCTCGCAGGGTTATGGCGAGCAGTACCTGAAGGAGCAGACGCAAGGGCCGAGCGCGATCAACCGGCGGGTCACCATCCGCAACATCACGCCGCTGCTCAACGGCGGCCAGGCCTCGCTGCCGCCGCCCCCGCCCGGCACCGCGCCGCCGCGCTGAGGCAACACGCACACATGCAAATGGCCGGGAGCGATCCCGGCCATTTTTGTTTGAATGTTCTCGCGCCCCGGACGCAGCGCAAAGCGCTGCAGAGCCGGGGCCCAGGAGCCAAAACGAAACTGCGGATGGATTCTGGGTCCCGGCTCGCGCTTCGCGCGTCCGGGACACGAGAGCTTCAGCCCTTGTCGCTCTCAAGCCGGAAGATCTGCGAGCCTTCGCTGCCCGACAGCAGGCCGGTGTCGCTGTAGAGCTTCAGCTTCGTGCGCGTATCGGCAATGTCGAGGTTGCGCATGGTGAGCTGGCCGATGCGGTGCTCCGGCGTGAAGGGCGCATCCTCCACCTTCTCCATGCTGAGCCGCTCCGGCGCATAGGTGAGGTTCGGGCTTTCCGTGTTCAGAAGCGAGTAGTCGTTGCCGCGGCGCAGCTCCAGCGTCACCTCGCCGGTGACGGCGCTCGCGACCCAGCGCTGCGCGGTCTCGCGCAGCATGAGCGCCTGCGAATCGAACCAGCGGCCCTGGTAAAGCAGGCGGCCGAGCCGCATGCCAAAGATGCGGTACTGCTCGATCGTGTCCTCGTTGTGGATGCCGGTGACGAGGCGCTCGTAGGCGATGTGCAGCAGCGCCATGCCGGGCGCCTCATAGATGCCGCGGCTCTTGGCCTCGATGATGCGGTTCTCGATCTGGTCGCTCACGCCGAGGCCGTGGCGGCCGCCGATGGCGTTGGCTTCGAGGAACAGCGAGACGGGATCGGAGAAGGTCTGGCCGTTCAGCGCCGTGGGCTGGCCTTCCTCGAACCGCACCACGACCTTCTCGGCCTTGACGTTGCAGTCGTCGCGCCAGAACGGCACGCCCATGATCGGGTTGACGATCTTGATGCCGCTGTCGAGGCTTTCCAGATCCTTCGCCTCGTGGGTGGCGCCGAGCAGGTTGCTGTCGGTCGAGTACGCCTTCTCGGCGCTCATCTTGTAGGCAAAGCCTTGCGCGGTCATGAACGCCGACATCTCGGCGCGGCCGCCGAGCTCGTCGATAAACTGCTGGTCGAGCCAGGGCTTGTAGATGCGCAAGGACGGGTTGGTCAGCAGGCCGTAGCGGTAGAAGCGCTCGATGTCGTTGCCCTTGAAGGTCGAGCCGTCGCCCCAGATGTTGACGCCGTCTTCCTTCATCGCCGCGACCAGCATCGTGCCGGTGACGGCGCGCCCCAGCGGCGTGGTGTTGAAATAGGTGATGCCGCCGGTGGAGATGTGGAAGGCGCCGGACTGGATCGCGGCGATGCCTTCGTGGACGAGCTGCGTGCGGCAATCGACCAGCACGGCCTTCTCGGCGCCGAACTCCTCCGCCTTGCGCGGGATCTCGTTGTAGTCGGCCTCATCCGGCTGGCCTAGATTGGCGGTATAGGCGTAGCAGCGCGCGCCCTTCTGCTTCATCCAGAGCAGCGCCGCGCTGGTGTCGAGACCGCCGGAAAAAGCGATGCCGACTTTCTCGCCCTTGGGCAGGCTTTTCAGGATCGTGGTCATGGGGCTTCCAATCGGGTCTTGAAAGGGCTGATGGGTTGACCGCGCGAATATCAGTTTTCGCAGGGCTCGGCACGCATTTAATGGCTTAAATCGTCGGCGCCGGGCCGGTCTTGCCGCCGAACAGGCGCTGGCGGAAGCGATAGGCCGGCCAGGCCAGACGGGTCAGCGCCGCATCGACCGCCGCGTCCGAAAACCGCGTCCGCGGCCAGCGGTAGATCAGTGCAAAGCCGAGCCAGATCACGACGAAGGTGACGAGGCCGGCAATCGAGACGTCGGTGAAGAAGTGGCCGCCGAACGCCATGCGCAGCCCGCTGGTCACCGCGCCGAACACCACCGCTCCGGCATAGGCGAGCGGCCGCCACGCCGGCGGCGCGAGCGCTGCAGGCGCCAGCGTCCAGAACGCGGTCGCACCTTCGCCCGAGAAGAACGAGCAGTTGCGCGCGCAGCCGCCGCGCGGATCCCACCACGGCACGAATTGCTGGTCGCCGGCAAACTGCGTCACCACGACCGGGCGTGGCCGGCCCCAATAGGTCTTGAAGGTGAGATTGGTGAGAATGCCGGCCGACAATGTCAGCGTGACCAGCAGGAAGATGATGGCGCGCCCGGACACCATCAGCGGCCGGTCGGGCCGGACCAGCTTGACCACGAGCGCAACCAGCGATGGCAGCGCAAAAGCCCAGGCAATCCACATCGCCGCATCGCGCGCCACCCCGGCATAGCCGTTCAGCTTGAGCGGAAACGTGTGCGTTTCGGGATCGAAGAACAGCGCGGCAAGCTTGAGATCGAGTTCGGGATAGAACCCGAAGACGACGCCGATCACGAGCCACAGCGCGAGCGCGATGAAGAGTCCTGTACGGTTCATGGCGCGGGGTTTAGCGGAGTGGGGAGGAGATGGAAACCCTGTCATCAGTCACAGCAAGCGAGCGTGAATTGGTCAAGACGCAAAGCATCCAAGTCGTCGTCCCGGCCTAGTGCGCAATTGCGCACTAGGCCGGGACGACCCGAGTAGGTCACCGCGCATCCGGCCTTGAATTCGACGGCAGCGGCGGAGGCGGCATGCGCGGCGGGGGCGGCGGTTCGCGCCAGGCGCCGGCATTGCGGCCGGCGATCAGCCAGTAGACCACACCGGCGACGATGCCCGCGCCGGTCATGATCTCCAGATGCCGCCGCACGATGCCTTCGAACTGCAGCGTGTCGGGGCGGAAGGGCACGAGACCGAGATAGCAGGCGAGTCCGACCAGGCCGCCGCCGACCGCATAGGCGAGCGCGCTGCGGATATGGAAGGCTTCCGTGATCGCCGCGATCACCATCGCCGGCACCAGCGCAAAGCCGGACACGAAGATGAAGCCGAAGCCCAGCAGGATGTCGATCGCGCCCTCGTCGACCGGCCCGGCGCCGAGATCGGCGAACTCCGGAAACAGGATCGCGACAGCGACGATCATGCCGCCGACGAAACAGGCGGCGAGAAAGCCGATGAAGATGACGATGAGGCGGCCGATCAGGGACATGGCACAAACAAATTGATGACCAACGGCGTCGCTGCGCCCCCAATCGTCATGCCCGGGCTTGACCCGGGCATCCACGACTTTCTTGCTCGCGGCTCGTGGATGGCCGGGTCAAGCCCGGCCATGACGAGCGTTGAGTACGGTGTCATCCTCAATCCGTCATCGCCATGGCGCGCAGTGCCTGGCGTTCGCGGGCCGAGAGTTTTTCCGTTTCCGACTTGAGCTGGCCGCAGGCGGCGAGGATGTCGCGGCCGCGCGGGGTGCGCACCGGCGAGGAATAGCCGGCGTTGAAGATGTATTCGGAGAACTTTTCGATCTGGTCCCAGTCCGAGCATTCATAGGCCGTGCCGGGCCAGGGATTGAACGGGATCAAATTGATCTTGGCCGGGATGCCCTTGAGCAGCTTCACCAGCAATTTTGCATCGTCGAGCGAATCGTTGACGCCCTTGAGCATCACATATTCGAAGGTGATGCGGCGCGCGTTCGAGGCGCCGGGATAGTCGCGGCAGGCCTGCAGCAGCTCCTTGATCGGGTATTTGCGGTTGAGCGGCACGAGCTCGTTGCGCAGCTCGTCGCGCACGGCATGCAGCGAGATCGCGAGCATGACGCCGATCTCCTCGCCCGCGCGCACGATGTTCGGCACCACGCCCGAGGTCGACAGCGTGATGCGGCGGCGGGAGATGCCGATGCCCTCGTTGTCGCCGACGATCAGCAGCGCATCGCGCACCGCGTCGAAATTGTAGAGCGGCTCGCCCATGCCCATCATCACGATGTTGGTGACGCGGCGCGTGCCGTCCTCGCGATCGGCCCAGTCGTTCAGGCGGTCGCGCGCGACCATCACCTGTCCGACGATCTCGCCGGCGGTGAGATTGCGCACCAGACGCTGCGTGCCGGTGTGGCAGAACGAGCAGTTGAGCGTGCAGCCCACCTGCGAGGAGACGCAGAGCGTGCCGCGATCGGTCTCGGGGATGTAGACGCATTCGACTTCATGCGCCTTCTGAACATTGTCGCCGCTCGGCAGCCGCAGCAGCCATTTGCGGGTGCCGTCGTTCGAGATCTGCTCGGCCACCACCTCGGGCCGATCGACGGTGAAGCGCTCCGCGAGCTCGGCGCGAATGCCCTTGGAGATCGAGGTCATGTCGTCGAAACTCTGGGCGCCGCGGAAATACATCCAGTGCCACAATTGCTGCACGCGCATCTTGCGCTGCGCAGGTGCCACGCCGATCTCGCCGAGGCGATCGGCAAGCTCGTCGCGTGACAAGCCGATCAGCGACGGTCTCGCCGGCGGCACATAGGTTTCGAGCGGGGTCTTCTCCACCAGGATGGCGTTGCGCGGCTCGGTCGTCGGTTGCATGAGGGGGCCTAGGATCATCAGTGCTGTCTAAACTCGTCATGCCCGGGCTTGACCCGGGCATCCACGTCTTTCCTCAGTCGCGGTAACGCGTGGATGGCCGGGTCATTCGGTACGAAGACGCGCTTCGCGCTTTAGCCCGGCCATGACGGCGAAAAATCTGGAACCGGCCCTATGTAGCAACCGGAATTGCCAATTGCGACCTTATCGACCGCAGGCTTAACGCCAGCAGTCTTACCGCTTGCAGTCCTGGGCGATGCGGTCCAGCGCCTGGGCGAGGCCCTTCAGCGAGAAGGTATCGGTGGTCTCGGTTCCCTTGGCCGAGATCCCCTTGACCACGAGATCGGCCGATTTGCGCATGGCTTCGACCATCCGCTCCTCCTCGGCCGCATTCTTGATCCAGAGGCCATCGCCCTGCGTGTACATCGCGAAGGCCGCGCCGCCGACCTCGACCGTCGATTCCGAGCCGGGCTTGAGCGCGTAGCCGATCATGACCGAAACTTCGTTGTTCACCTTCTCCGCCGGGCGGGTCGAGACGAAGGCATAGGCAGGGTCGCGGGGCCGGTTCGGCGGATTGGTCTTCGACGACGAGGGCTTTGCCAGCGCAAAGCAGACTTTCTTGCCGTTGGGCGCCGCCGAATAGGCGCCCCAGGTGCCGAACTGGCCGATCAGCGTCGGCTCGGCGCCGCCTGCAACGGCCGCGGCAGGGCTGGCCGGTTTACTCTCGGGCTTCGCCGCCGTCTTGGCGGCGGGGGCCGGGGCCGGCGATTTTGGCGCAGCCTTCGGCGCTGGTTGCGCCGTCTGGGCCCACGCGGAATCGGCGATTCCCCACGCCGCCACGCCAATCGTCAAAGCCAAAAAAAGCACCCGCCACATGCTGGAGTGGTTCCCTCAATATTGTGACTGGAAGATGGCCCGGCGGTGATTTGTCCCGGCGCAGCCATAGCCGGGAAAGTTCAATTTGGGAAGGCAGTTAGCGAGATGTCGCGGCCGCTCGACTAGCTCCGGGCGCGCGCGGCGCGCTGGCTGGCCCATTGCGCGTCGCTCCAGCCGAGCAGGTCCTCGGCGCCGGAAGAGCGCAAATGCGCGCCGCCGTCGATCACCACCATCTCGCCATTGATGTAGCCGGCACGGTCCGAGACCAGGAAGCTGGCGAGATCAGCGAGTTCGCTGTGCTCGCCGGTGCGGCCCAGCGGGTTCCGGGCGGTCCAGCCCTCATCGCGGCCTTCGGGGCGCAACTGCCCCGATGCGCCGGCGGTCGGGAACGGGCCCGGGGCGATGGCAACGGTGCGGATGCCCTTCGGTCCCCATTCGACCGCCAGGCTCTTGGTCATCGCCAGCACCGCCGACTTGGCCATCGCGGAGGGGACCGTGAAGGCACGGCCGGTGATGGTCGAGGTGGAGAGGATCGAGAGCACGACGCCCCTGTGACTGCCCTCGATCCAGCGCCGGCCGGCGGCGAGCGTGCAATACATCGCGCCGTGCAGCGTCGGCGCCAGGATCGCATCCGCGGCGCGGAACGAGAGATGCTCGCTCTGCGCGATGAAGGTAGCCGCGGCGTTGTTGACGAGAATGTCGAGCGGCGCCTCGCGCCAGATCGCATCCATCATGGCATCCACAGCGGCGCCATCGCGGATGTCGCAAGCGATGGTGGTGACCTTTCCTCCCGTTTCGGCGCGCATCTCGCTTGCCGCAGCCTCCAGCCGGTCGAGCTTGCGGCCGCAGATCACGAGCTCGGCGCCGAGCGCGAGGAAACGACGCCCCATCGCAGCGCCGAGACCCGAACCGCCGCCGGTCACGAGAATGCGCTTGCCCCTCAGCAGACCCGTTTCAAACATCGTTTGAATCCTCCCCGCGCAACTCGTGTTGTTGGCCGGAGGATAACATCGTCATCGCCAGCGACGCGACGCAATCCAGCGCTCGCGCAGCGGAATAAGTCTGAATTGCTGTGTCATTCGCGGCCCCGGCGATCACACCGCGGAGACCACGCATGCAGAAACCGGATTGTGGCCCGTGGCCAAATCCGGCAGAAACGGACCAACGATAATTCACCCCGGAACGCCCAAGACTTCTCAAGAAGGTGCCGCCATGAAAGCAATCCTCTGCTCGCAATATTGCCAGCCCGACGATCTCGTGCTCGCCGACGTTCCGGATCCGGTGGCGGGTCCCGGCGAAGCCGTGATCGCGATCAAGGCGGCAGCGCTGAACTTCTTCGACATCCTGATGATCCAGGGCAAGTATCAGATCAAGCCGCCGTTCCCGTTCTCACCGGCCGCCGAAGTCGCGGGCGTGATCGAGAGCGTTGGCGCAGGCGTGACCGACCTGAAGGTCGGCGATTGCGTGGTCGCTTCCTGCGGCCACAATGGCGCGCGTGAAAAGATCGCGCTGCCGGCGGCCTCGATCGTCAAGATTCCCGACAATCTCGATTACGACCGCGCGGCCGGCATCATCATCATCTACGGCACGGCGTTGCATGCGCTGGAGGATCGCGCGAGCCCCAAGCCGGGCGAGACGCTCGCGGTGCTCGGTGCTGCCGGCGGCACCGGCCTGGCGGCCTGCGAGCTCGGCAAGCTGATGGGCCTGAAGGTCATCGCCTGCGCCTCGTCGGACGAGAAGCTCGAATTCGCAAAAGCCCACGGCGCCGAGCTCACGCTGAACTACGCCAAGGAAGATTTGAAGGAAGGCCTGCGCAAGCTGACGGGCGGCAAGGGCGTCGACATCATCTTCGATCCCGTGGGCGGCGCTTATGCGGAAGCCGCGCTGCGCTCGATCGCCTGGGAAGGCCGCTTCCTGGTGATCGGCTTTGCCGCCGGTGACATTCCGAAGATGCCGCTGAACCTTGCGTTGCTGAAGGGCTGCGACATCCGCGGCGTGTTCTGGGGCGCCTGGACCCGGCTCAACGCGGCCAAGAACCGCGCCAATCTCGAGAAGCTCGTGAAGTGGACGGCGGAAGGCAAGATCTCATCGCATGTCGACCGCACCTTCCCGCTGGCGCAGACCGCCGACGCATTGAAGGTCCTGGCCGGACGTCAGGCCATGGGCAAGGTGATCCTGCATCCGTGAGGATGTCGAACCATTGCCACGCATAAGACTGTCATGGCCCGCCTCGTGTGCATTGCGCGCTGGGGCGGGCGATCCATAGGACGGCAGCAGCTTCGCGCAAAATTGCACCGCGCCAGCCTGTCATGGCGTCTTTAGCAATTGCGGTGCATTTCCCCGCCTCGCCGCAATCAAACCCAAATATCTCCCAATTCGCGCAAACGTCCGTCGTTTTTTGGGCTGATTCACGCGGCGATTTACCGGTTCCAGTTTGCGGGGCGCTTCTGGACAACTAGAAGAAGACTGAAGCCGGGATGCCCCGCGTTGCGTTGGAAATGGGGAGCATCACCATGGAGACGACGGCGTACAGCCCGTCCGGGGAGTCGAGGGCGTTCGACTTCGATCAACCTGCATCACATCCGCCTGCCGCGTCCTATATCCGCAGGCGCGCCATGCGCGCTGATCTTCCTCAGGACGATCCAATTCCGCTGTTCCTGTCCGATCCGCTGGGGACGCCGGATCCGCGGGAATATGCCGTGCAAACCCCGCGTTCCAGAACCAGCATCATGCCCCGCCTCGCCGCTGTGGTAGCGGCGATATCCGCCGCGGCGATCGCGGCCGCACTGCTTCAATCCAACCTGCGCAGCATCACAACCGGCGCAGCTCCCGCTCAGATCACCGTTCCGGCCAACCCGCCGGTTGCACCGCAGACGCTCCTCAAGGATCCGGCCCGCGTGACCAATGCGGTGCTGGCAAGCGCCGAAAGGCAGGATCTTCCTGCACCGTCGACGCCGAGCCGCGAAGCGATCGCGAATGCCTACCAGATCGCGCTGCAGGCCCAGGCGCCACCGCCGGCCGCGACCCAGCCTGCGCCGCCTGAACCGGTCAGGACCCTCGACGCCGACACGCTGGCGGGGCTGATGACGCGGGCAAGAAGCCTGATCAGCGTCGGGGACATCGCCGCGGCGCGCCTGCTGCTCGAGCGCGCGGCCCATGCAAGGGATGCCGCGGCCGCGCTTCTGCTGGCGCAGACCTACGATCCTGCGGTGCTGGGCACGAGCGACGCGCGCAGCGTCATCGCCGACGCTGCGGCCGCACGCGACTGGTACGAGCGGGCTGCCGCGCTCGGATCGACGGAGGCGCGACAGCGCCTCGACCAGCTTTCGAACTAGAACTCTTCAGGGGACATCATGCGTAACGCTTTGAGAATGGCGCTTGCCGCCATCATGACGATCTGTGCCTTCGCGGCACGCGCCGAGCAGACCGAATATGATCCGGCCAGGGTGTCGGACAGCCTGAAGGCCATCTTCCAGTTCGGCTCGACCTCGACCAAGCAGGCGCTGAACGCCAACACCGTCACGCTGATCACAGGCACAATCGGCGGCACCTATGTGCAGTTCGGCGCCGACCTCGCCTCCGTGCTCGACAACGGCAACAACATCCGCGTGCTGCCGATCGTCGGCCGCGGCTCGGTGCAGAGCGTCGCCGACATCCTGTTCCTGCAGGGCGTCGATCTCGGCATCGTCCGGTCCGACACGCTCGATTATCTCGAGCGCAAGGGTTTTGCCAAGGACATCAAGCGGCAGTTCACCTATGTGACCAAGCTCTACAACGAGGAGATGCAGGTGATCGCGCCGAAATCGGTCGCGACACTCAAGGACCTCGAAGGCAAGACGGTGAGCGTGGACCTGCCCAACGGCGGCACCTTCGTCACCGCGCTCACCGTGTTCGAGCGGCTCGGAATCAAGGCCAGGTTCGTCTATGTCGAGCAGCGCATCGCGATGGAAAAGCTGAAGGCCGGCGAGATCGACGCCGTCATCGTGGTCGGCGGTAAGCCGTACAAGTCGGTCTCGACGTTCAGCAATGACGGCCGTTTCCATCTTGCCCGCGTGGACTATGCCAAGCCGCTGCAGGGTGACTATTTGCCGGCGACGCTGACGTTCAAGGACTATCCGAACCTGGTCAAGGACGGCGAAAGCGTGGACACGATCGCGGTGCCCGCGGTGCTCGCGGCCTATAACTGGGCACCCAACACCGAGCGCTATCGCAAGCTCGCGCTGTTCGTGGACGCCTTCTTCACGAAATTCCCCGCGCTGCAGAACCCGCCCTTCCATCCCAAGTGGAGGGAGGTCTCGCTCGCGGCGCCGCTGGCGGGATGGAGCAGATTGCCGGTGGCGCAGCAATGGCTCGACCGGCACGGCGTCGAGACGGCGACGCGGCAGCGCTTCGAGGCGTTCCTGAAGCAGAGCCCGGCGGCGGCGAAGGTGTCCGACACCGACAGGGAAACGCTGTTCAGGCAATTCCAGGCGTGGGACGCGGAGAAGGCGCGATCAGAGAAGAAGTAGCAACGCCCTCGCCGGAACGACCGCCGCGGGCTCCTACGCCTCCGCCTCCTCCACACCGCGCTTCAGCACGGCGCGGGCGGCTTCGCGGTGGTCGGAGGTGATGTGGCTCGCAACCATGCGAATGGCAGTGGCGAGAACTGCGGCGTCATCGGTGAAGCCGAGCATCGGCATCACGTCGGGAACGAAGTCGAACGGCAGGATGAAATAGGCGATGGCACCCAGCAGCGACGCCTGGACGTGGCGCGGCGTCTGCCGGTCGAACGCGCAGTAATAGGCCGCAAGCAGATCCTCCGCGAACGGCAGATGCGCGGCGACGCGCTTCAGCTTGCGCCAGAAGCGGCGGCGTACGCTCTCGCGATCTTCCGCGAGCCGATCGGCCGGCTCGAAGCCGACACTGTGTTCGGCAGCCATGTTCGACAAACTCCCCGTTCAGCCCGAAGCGGCCAATCGCCGCATCGCCTGCTGATCAGAAGATGGGGACCCGGCCGGCCCCCGCAAGATGTCAGCCCGGTGTCAGCTAATTGTTTGCCCATGATCTCCGCGCAAACGCGTTCCGCGTTTGTCGCGAGGGAAGACCGCTCCGCACTTTTCCGGATCATGCTTTGGCGATCGTGTTCATCGCCTTGGCGAGCTCGATGTCGAGCGCGGTGACGCCGCCGGCGTCGTGGGTCGACAGCTCCACCTCCACGGTCTTGTAGACATTCCGCCATTCCGGGTGGTGATCCATCTTCTCGGCGACCAGAGCCGCGCGCGTCATGAAGCCGAACGCCTCGTTGAAATCCTTGAAGACAAAGGTCTTCCCGATCGCCTCGCGGCCCTGGACCTCGGTCCAGCCCGGTATGGCGCCCAGTGCCTGCTTGCGTGCCTCCGCCGACAACCGCTCTGCCATGACCGCCTCTCCATCGTTCAGGGGAACTTTACCCTAACACCGTGCGCCCCCCGGGGTTCATGCGGGATTGCGCCCATCCGCTAACCATGACGGAGATGTAACCCCGCCGGACAAGGAATTTTGCTACAATTGCGGGTGTAAAACGCCGGCCAAGATGAAACTGAGCCTCAAGCGCCTGTTTGGGAGATCGATGACCGGGGGATTGAACCTGGCCGAAACACCCCCTCCGCCGTCGCCGCGATCAGCGGCGCGAAGGACGGCGCTCGTGGCCCTGGCGCTCGTGCTTGCGATCATCGGCGGGCTGGCCGGCGGCTACTATTTCGCCATGCGCCCGGTGACGCTCAAGATCGCGGTCGGCCCGGCCAACAGCGATGACGTCAAGGTCGTGCAGGCGCTCACGCAGGCCTTCGCCCAGACCAAGGCCGGCGTGCGGCTGCGTCCGGTCCAGACCGACGGGGCGACCGCCAGCGCCCAGCAGCTCGCGGAAGGCAAGGCGGACCTCGCGATCGTGCGCGGCGACCTCGACCTGCCCAAGACCGCGCAGGCGGTCGCAACGCTGCGCAAGAACGTCGTGGTGCTGTGGTCCGTGGCCCCCAAGGGCAAGAAGAAGGGCGCCAAGATCACCAAGATCGCGCAGCTCGCCGGCCATCGCGTCGGCGTGGTCGGCCGCACCCCGGCCAACGTCAATCTTCTGAAGGTGATCCTCCAGCAATACGGCGTCGATCCGGCCAAGGTCGAGATCGTGCAATTCCCGGCGAACGAAGCCGCCGAGGCGATCCGCACCCAGAAGGCCGATGCCTATCTCGCGGCCGGCCCCGTCAACAGCAAGATCACGACGGATGCGATCGCCGCCTCCGCCAAGGACGGCGGCTCGCTGAGCTTCCTCGCGATCGATTCGGCGGACGCGATCGCGCAGAACCATCCGGTGTATGAATCGGCTGAAATTCCCGCCGGCGCCTATGGCGGATCACCCGACCGTCCCGAGGACGAGGTCAAGACGATCAGCTTCTCGCACCACATCGTGGCGCGCAAAGGCCTGTCCGAGACCACGGTTGCGGCCTTCACCCGCCAGCTCTTCGCCGTGCGCCAGCAATTGCTGACGGATTTCCCGCAGGCCGCGAAGATCGAAACACCCGACACCGACAAGGATGCCGTGATCCCGGTTCACCCGGGCGCTGCGGCTTTCGTCGACGGCGAGGAGAAGACCTTCCTCGACAAGTACAGCGATTACATCTGGTGGGGCCTGATGCTGCTCTCCGCCACGGGCTCGATCGGCGCGTGGTTTGCCGGCTACCTGAAGAAGGACGAGCGCGACAACAACAGCCATTTGCGCGAACGCCTGCTCGACATGATCGCGGCGGCCCGCAAGAGCGAGACGACCGAGGATCTCGACCAGATGCAGGCCGAGGCCGACGATATCCTGCGCGACACGCTGCGCTGTTTCGATCACGGCGCGATCGAGGAGGGCGGGCTCACCGCGTTCAACCTCGTGCTCGACCAATTCCACGCCGCCGTCGCCGACCGCAAGGCGGTGCTGTTCAGCCTGCCACAGAACCTGCAGCGCACCAGCGCGCAATTCCGGGCTGCCGGCAACGCGTAAAGCATGATCCGGAAAAGTGCGCAGCGGTTTTCCGAAAAGATCATGCTCAAACAACAATCTAAAGCGCGATGCGCTTTAGGCGCTTGCGCGCGTCAACGCCGCGTCACATTGTCTCGATATAGCTCGCGCCGTCATCCGAAGTGACAGCGCAGGATGCGCACGAGACGAGCGCCCCTTCCATGAAGATCAAATTCTCCCGCCGCCGTTTCCTCGCCACCGGCGCCGGCGCGCTCGGTGCGATCGCGATGCCGCATCTGTCGCGGGCGGCCGACCGGCCGGCCGTGACCCATGGCGTGCAATCGGGCGACGTCACCGTCGATGGCGGCGTGGTCTGGGCGCGCGCCGACCGGCCTTCGCAGATGCTGGTCGAGGTGGCGACAACCGAATCCTTCAAGGACGCCCGTGCGCTGCCGCCGATCGCGGCGCTGCCCGAGAGCGACTTCACCGCGAAGATGCTGCTGGAGAATCTGCCCGGCGGCCAGGATATCTTCTACCGAATCCGCTTTCGCGACCTCCCCCACCCCGCAATCGAAGGCGAGCCGGTCGTCGGCCGCTTCCGCACCGCGCCGGCCGACCGCCGCGATGTCAGCTTCGTCTGGGGCGGTGACGTCGCCGGCCAGGGCTGGGGCATCAATCCCGACGACGGCGGCATGGTGAGCTTCTCCACCATGCGCAGGCACCGGCCGGATTTCTTCCTGCATTCCGGCGACACTGTCTACGCGGACGGCCCGATCCAATCCGAGGTCAAGCTCGCCGACGGCAAGATCTGGAAGAACGTTACGATCCCCGAAAAGGCCAAGGTCGCCGAGACGCTCGACGAGTTTCGCGCTGCGCACAAATACAATTTCACCGACGACAATGTCCGCGCCTTCAATGCCGAAGTGCCGATCTTCGTGCAGTGGGATGATCACGAGGTGACCAACAACTGGTCGCTGTCGAAGGAACTTCCGGCAGCTTACAAGGAGCGCAACATCGTGCTGCTCGCGGCCCGCGCCGGCTGCGCCTTCCACGAGATGTATCCGATGCGGGAGAGCATCGTTGAGCCGGGCCGGGTCTATCGAAAGATCGCCTACGGCCCGCATCTCGACATGTTCGTGCTCGACGAGCGCAGCTATCGTGCAGCGAACGGCACCAATCTCGAGACGGAGTACGGCCCGGCCAGCTACTTCCTCGGCCCCGACCAGATCGCCTGGCTGAAGCGCGGCCTTTTGAACTCGCGCGCGACCTGGAAGGTGATCGCATCCGACATGCCGCTCAGCCTCGTCGTGCCTGACACGCCGAAGGGCGGATCGGAGGCCTTTGCGCAAGGCGACGGCCCGGTGCGCGGCCGCGAATTCGAGATCGCCGACATCCTGCGCTTCATCAAGACGGCGCCGATCCGCAACACGGTGTGGCTGACCGCCGACGTGCACTACACCGCCGCCCATTATTACGATCCGAACAAGGCGCAATTCCAGGATTTCGAGCCGTTCTGGGAATTCGTGTCCGGCCCGCTGCACGCCGGCACCTTCGGTCCGAACGACCTCGACAACACCTTTGGGCCCGAGGTGCGCTTCATCAAGGCTCCGGGAAAAGGCAATCAGAACCTGCCGCCGTCGGCCGGCATGCAGTTCTTCGGCCACGTCAAGATCGACGGCGCGTCCGGCCAGATGACGGTGACGCTGCGCGACCGCGCCGATGTCGCGCTGTGGGCGACGACGCTCGATCCGAAAGTGGCGTGACGGGAAGCGGGCGCGCTGTCAGAAACGCCGAATTTGCAGCGCAGCTTCCAGCGCCTCGCTCGAGCAGGGCTTTTGCAGGCGCGGCCGGGCACCAAACTGCGAGGGAATGCGCGTCTCCGCGCCGTAGCCGGTGACGAACACGAAGGGAATCTTCAGGGCCGTCAGCCGCTCGGCGATCGCAAAGCTTTTCTCGCGAATGAGCTCGACGTCGAGCAACGCGAAATCCGGCGGGCGCTTGCTGATCGCCTCCAGCGCCTGGGCCACCGAGCCGACCGTGCGCACGCTGGTCACCCCAAATCCAAGCAGGCGATCCTCGAAATCGATCGCGATGATCGGGTCGTCCTCGACGATCAGAACGTCGGTGGGAGGGGCGGTGCCGTCGGCAAAGGCGGGGGCCATGATCTCATCGTTGAGCATGAGGGGTTCCAGGATCAGGACGGCCGCGCCGCGATGCCTGCGCCCAGCGCATCGGAGGGTTCCAGGAACGAAACCCACCACATCGCCGTTTCCCCGTCTGTCCACATGTGCACACAAGCAGGACACGGAACTCGCTAACGTGGAGGGAAGACGGGGAGTTTACGATGGATGTGCATATCGGGAAGACGGCCGAGGTCGCGAGCCGGCCGGCCAACAATCTGCTGCGACGCTTGAGCCCGGGGGATTATGCGCTGCTCGCGCAGCATGTCGCCGTTGACGAGGCTGCGGCGAACACGCTGCTGTACAGTCCCGGCGACGATGTCCAGGTCGTGCACTTTCCCTGCGGACCTGCACTCGCCACCTTCCTCGTCCCCAATGAAGACGGCCGCGATGTCGAGACCATCCTGGTCGGCCGCGAGGGCGCCGTCGGCGGCATCGTCAGCGAGGGATTTCTGCCGGCCTATACCCGCATCTGCGTGAAATTCGGCGGGCCGTTTGCGCGCATTCACGTCGCCAAGCTCGAAGCGGCCAAGCAGCGCTCGCCGTCGCTGCGCAACGTCTTTGCCCGTTACGCCGACTGCATGCTGGCGCAAATTTTCCAGTCGACCGCCTGCAACGCCATCCACTCGATCGAGCAGCGCACGGCAAAATGGATTTTGGCCGCGATGGAGCGGACCGGCGACGAGAGCAGCGTGCCGCTGACGCATGAGCAGCTTGCGACGCTGCTCGGGGTAGGGCGCAGCTATGCCAGCCGCGTGCTGCAGTCGTTCAAGGCGGAAGGCGTCCTCGATACGCGGCGCGGCGCGATCCTGGTCCGCAACCGCGAGGGCCTGCGGATGCGAGCTTGCCTGTGCAACGACGCGGTGAAGATGCATTTCGAGGAGGTGCTTCGGGGGGTCTATCCGACCGAGGAAGCCGGCCGCGGCCCGGCGCGGGGCTGACTGCGGCCGGCGAACCCCGGGATCGCAGCGCAGGTCCCCTAAGCCCCGGGAATCCCCGGGCAAAATTCAGTCAACCAAATCGTCACGAACGCATTGTTTTTTGGCGTTTTTTGCCTATATTGCGCTGCAAACGCGTGGGCTGCCTGGCTGGCTTCGCCGGGCTTCCATTAGGGCCGAAAGCGCCCCCGTTTCCTGTCTTGCAGCGTTGTTTTCGGAAAGAGGTCCCGGTCCGACCGGCGAGATCGCGCTTAACCCATTGTTCGAACGCAAAGAAGCTTACTCATGAATCTCCGCAACGTTGCCATCATCGCCCACGTCGACCATGGCAAGACGACCCTGGTCGACCGTCTCCTGCAGCAATCCGGCACGTTCCGCGAGAACCAGAAGGTGACCGAACGCGCCATGGACTCCAACGATCTGGAGCGCGAGCGCGGCATCACCATTTTGGCCAAGGCGGCCTCGGTGCAGTGGAAGGACACCCGTGTCAACATCGTCGATACCCCCGGCCACGCCGATTTCGGCGGCGAGGTCGAGCGCATCCTGAACATGGTGGATGGCGCGCTGGTGCTGGTGGACGCCGCCGAAGGCCCGCTGCCGCAGACCAAGTTCGTGGTCTCCAAGGCGCTCAAGGTCGGCCTGAAGCCGATCGTCGTCATCAACAAGGTCGACCGTCCCGACGCGCGCCCGACCGAAGTCATCAACGAGGTGTTCGACCTGTTCGCGGCGCTCGACGCCAGCGAGGAGCAACTCGACTTCCCCATTCTGTATGGATCGGCCAAGCAGGGCTGGATGGCCGAGAGCCCGGAGGGTCCGCAGGACAAGGGCATGGAGCCGCTGTTCGACCTGATCCTGCGCCACGTCGCGCCGCCGACGGTCGAGGAAGGTCCGTTCAAGATGATCGGCACCATCCTGGAAGCCAACCCCTATCTCGGCCGCATCATCACCGGCCGCATCTCCTCCGGCGTGCTCAAGCCGAACCAGCAGGTCAAGGTGCTGCATGCCGACGGCAAGCTGGTCGAGTCCGGGCGTATCACGAAAATCCTGGCGTTCCGCGGTCTCGAGCGCACGCCGCTCGATGAGGCCGAAGCCGGCGACATCGTCGCCATTGCCGGCCTGACCAAGGGCACCGTCGCCGACACCTTCTGCGATCCGACCGTCGAGGTGCCGCTGCCGGCGCAGCCGATCGACCCGCCGACCGTGTCGATGTCGTTCATCGTCAACAACTCCCCGCTCGCCGGCACCGAAGGCGACAAGGTGACGAGCCGCATGATCCGCGACCGTCTGCTGCGCGAAGCCGAAGGCAACGTCGCGCTGCGCGTGGTCGAGGCCGCCGACAAGGACGCGATGGAAGTGTCCGGCCGCGGCGAATTGCAGCTCGCGATCCTGATCGAGACCATGCGCCGCGAGGGCTTTGAGCTCTCGGTGTCGCGCCCGCGCGTCGTCTACCAGAAGGACGAAGCGACCGGCGCCACCCTGGAGCCCGTCGAGGAAGTCGTGATCGACGTCGACGAGGAGCATTCCGGCGTCGTCGTTCAGAAGATGAGCGAGCGCAAGGCCGAGCTGATCGAGATGAAGCCCTCGGGCGGCAACCGCCTGCGCCTGGTGTTCTACGCGCCGACCCGCGGCCTGATCGGCTACCAGGGCGAACTTTTGACCGACACCCGCGGCACCGCGATCATGAACCGCCTGTTCCACGGCTATGCGCCGTACAAGGGCGAGATCCAGGGCCGCCGCAACGGCGTGCTGATCTCCAACGACCAGGGCGACGCGGTGGCCTATGCCATGTTCAAGCTGGAAGACCGCGGCCCGATGATGATCGAGCCGGGCTGGAAGGTCTATCGCGGCATGATCGTCGGCGAGCACACCCGCGACAACGATCTCGAGATCAACGTGCTCAAGGGCAAGCAGCTCACCAACATCCGCACGACCTCCAAGGACGAAGCGGTGCGCCTGACCCCGCCGATCAAGATGACGCTGGAAAAGGCGCTCGCCTATATCGAGGACGACGAGCTAGTCGAAGTCACGCCGAAGTCGATCCGCCTGCGCAAGAAGCACCTCGACCCGAACGAGCGCAAGCGCGCCGAGAAGGCCAAGGAAGCGGTGGCGTAAGGACGCTCCTCTCGCTGTCATTCCCCGCGAAGGCGGGGAATCCAGTACGCCGCGGCTTCTCCGTAGATCACTACCGCCTCTGGAATACTGGATCACCCGCTTTCGCGGGTGATGACACCCGACTTGTGGCGCCTTTAGCGCGTAAAGCTAACGTGCTAGAGCCCACTCATGTCTCTCCCCTCCTCCGTCGACGTCGCCATCATCGGCGCCGGTGCCGCCGGCCTCGGCGCGGCGCATGCACTGCGCGGCTCCGGCCTCTCCATGATCGTGCTGGAGGCGCGCGACCGGCTCGGCGGCCGCGCCTGGACCGTGCAGGCCTCGCCCGAGGTCACCTTCGACGTCGGCTGCGGCTGGCTGCATTCGGCGGACAAGAATTCTTTCGTTCCGATCGCCCGTCAGCTCGGCTTCGCGATCAACACAGACCTGCCGCCCTGGGGCGACCGGGCCTTTGGCGACGCGTTTCCGGAAGTCGAGCGCAAGGAGTTCATTCGCGCCATCGACGCCTTCTACGAGCGTCTCCGGGAGGCGGCGAAAACCGGCGAGGATGCGCCAGCCGCGCGCTATCTCGAACCTGGCAACCGCTGGAATCCGATGATCGAAGCGGTCTCGACCTATGTGAACGGGAGCGAGCTCGATCGGGTCTCGCTGCTCGACATGGGGGCTTACGAGGACACCACCTTCAATTGGCGCGTGCGCGCCGGATACGGCACGCTGATCGCGGCCTATGGCGCGCCTTGCCCGGTCGCACTGAACTGCAACGTCACGCTGGTCGAACATTCCGGCAAACGCATTCGTCTCGAAACCTCGCAAGGAATCCTCGAGGCCGGGAAAGTGATCGTCACAGTACCGACCAATCTGATCGCCGACGAGGCCATCTGTTTTTCTCCGGCGCTGCCCGTAAAGCTCGATGCCGCGCGTGGCCTGCCGCTCGGCGTCGACGACAAGGTTACGCTGGCACTGGAGGACGCCGAAGCCTTTCCCGTGGAGGGACATTTGCGCGGCGCCACCATGCGCACCGCGATGGGCACCTACCTCATCCGCCCCTTCGGCCAGCCCTGCATTGACGGCTTTTTCGGCGGCCGGTTCGCGCGCGAGCTCGAGGACGCCGGCGACGGCGCCTTTGCCGCGCAAAGCATCGACGAGATCGCGGGCTTTCTCGGCAACGACATCCGGCGCAAGCTGAAGCCGCTCCGCGAGTCGCGCTGGGCGCACGATCCTTTTGCCAGAGGCTCCTATTCACATGCGTTGCCGGGCCATGCCGGCGATCGCGCCGTGCTGGCAGCGCCGGTCGACGGCCGGCTGTTTTTTGCGGGCGAGGCGACGTCGCCGCTATTTTTTACGACGGCGCACGGGGCACGAGACAGCGGGGAGCGGGCGGCGAAGGAAGTGCTGGCGGCTGTGGGCGGGCACAATTGATTATTGCTGTGCTCGCCAAGCGATCAGGATATAGTTTATCGAAGAAAATCGTTTGAGGTCCAGGAGCTGGAGATGCGAAAATCCAACGATGGTTGGTCTTGGACCGAACAAAGCCTCAAGGAATGGCGCAACGTTGTTGATCAGCGACTCAGAAAAGTCTACGCAATCAGCATCGCTGACGCGGGCATCGACGATGAATTGTTAAAATCACATTGGGAAGAAAAAGAGTCTCCCTTCGATTTCGTACAGTGGTTTGGGAACAAGTATGACCTCGATCCACAATCTATATTTGGAGTCTAAATCTCGCTACTTTTTGAAGACTACATCTCTATGAAATTTCAAATAGTGGGAGTTTGGATGTTGAGTTGGGTCGTTCGGTAAGTTGATCAATCCACTTTTATTGAGCATCCGCAACGCATCTTCAGGAACGTGATTCTTAGCGACCAAAATCTTGTAATCGTCTCCAACTGAGATGAGTCCACGGTCGAACATCCAATGAACCGTTCCTGAAAGGGCGATTCCGTTGCGGACAGAATCCGGGCCCTTTGAAGCCACGGGCTGAATGTGTGCTGCCTGAACTTCGGGGCGACCTCCGCCATTGATAAGGCGAAGCCCCGTAATTGCGCACCTATTTGAATAAGCGACCCTAACATTGTGCATGAACGATCTCTCGCGAAAAGGGCGAGATATAGTCATTTCAACAATGGGGCGCTCGAAGGGTACGCCTGGTTCAGACATTCCTTCCGGACGAATGCCACTAACGGAAGGGCCCTCGTCGAGGAGCGGCGCGAACCCAGATTTCAAGATACGGTCGAATTCCGCCTCAGGCAAAATGCGCACTGCGTTACCGAACGCCCCTCTATTTGTACTACCGTCTTCTTTCTGCAGCGCGCTCTCGTAGTAATGTGAGCCCCCGGAAAACGGCACTATTCTAGAGAAGTCCTGATAGTCGCTGACGTATGCGAAATAATGCCCCGGTAACTCTGCATCCTCCGCGATCCCAGTAACCCGTGCGAACCCGAAGTATGCGAGACGTCCACCCGAACTGGACAACTCGGATGTTGATCGGCGCGGTTCATAGTAGACGATATAATCACCGATCGTCTGTTTGACCCGATCGAGATATCGACGAGGGAAATGGTAGTGGAGCTCCGGGAGATCCTTGTAACTTGGCGTTACCTTCGTAGTGAAAACTGCGTTAGTCATTAGATGCAAGCCTTGAGCGCTGAAGCCTTTGGCGGATATAACCTTAGTGCAGCATAGGGTGATTGGGTAGCTTTTGCTTGCAAGTCCCTACTCAAGCACCCGCTTTTTTAGCTCCGCGTCGAACACGAAGCACGCGTCATATTTCCCAAAGATGCGATAGCGGTTGCGGGCGATGAGGCCGTACAAGGCGTCCCGCAGCGGCTTCGGTACGGCGAACAACACACGCACCCAGTTCCAGCCCGGCAATTGCGACAACACGGTCAGCGCTGCATCGGACTTCAAAAACACGTCGCCGCCATGGACCACGGCATTGGTGTCGGGATCCTGCGGATCGATTCCGAAATTCCGCGCCAGCCGCGTCCCATAGTCCGACTGGATCGGCGTGAAGCGAAAGCGCTTTGCCGTGTCGCGCTGCGCGACGAAGCGGACCCAGCGCGAGCAGAAGATGCAGACGCCGTCGAACAGGATGACATCGTCGTCCGGCCATTTGTTCATCATCGGCTATCCAGCATGAGCAGCGCAACCAGCATCAGAACGATCGCGGGGCCGGTCTTCACGAGCGCGCCGAGCGGCTCGATCCAGAGATCGGGCGTCAGGATCGCCGCACCGACCATATAGCCGAGCGAGGCAGTGACACCCGCAACCAGCCCGATCGCCGCCGTGCGGCGGAAGGCGATCAGCACGCCGATGCTCATGTCCATCAGGCTGGTGCCGACGGTGATGGGATCGACCAGCGCGGCCGGGAAGCCATGCGAAGTCAGGATGCCGGCAGCGGCCCCGTACGACACGAACAGCGCAATGAAGCCGGAGAGAATCCAGAACGCGACCAGGCTCGCGAAAATGAGCGCCTTCACCAGGAACAGCCGGGCGAACCATTTGTCCTGGATGGTCGCGGGATGACGCCCGACCGTCTCGGCCAGCGTTTTCGGTACGATGCCGGTGGCGGCGATCCAGGCCGAGGGGTCTCCGGTCACGCCGCGGCGGAGCTCGGCGATGGCGGTCGAACGCATCGGCGGCATCCAGCCGAGATAGCTGGCGGCATCGCCGAGTTTGGCGCCGAGATCGAGCAGGAACGAAGGCATCGCGATGCGCGGCCAGCCTTCGGTGCCGAACGCCCGGCGAAACGCCTTGATGACGCCGGCCATGGCGACCGGCTCGGCCTGCATCAGATCCCAGCTCACCGCGCTTACGGAGGCATCGTTGATGTCGCGCCCGGCGAGAAAGGCGATGGTGGCGGCGAGGTCCTCGACCGCGACCGGCTGGAACGGCGTCGCCATTTCCGCAGCCGGCAGGTCGAGCGGGAAGGCGGCGAGCGCGCGCAGCATGGCGCTGCCGCCATAGGCCGATGGCGCGATCACGAAGCCGGGCCGCAGGATGGCATGGGGAATGCCGGAGGCCGCTATCAGGCGCTCAGCCTCGCGCTTGGTCGTTGCGAAGGCGGTGCGATCCTCCGCCGCGGTGCCGGGGATCGAGATGTGAACCAGCCGGATCGCGCGGCCACACTCGCCGACCGCCCGCAGCAGCCGCGCGACGAAATCGCGATGCACGGCATGGGTATCGCTGCCAGGCCCATCCTGGAGCACGCCGAGGCAATTGAGGACGACATCCACCGCGTGCTCGCGCAGGAGACTGGTCAGCGCCGCCGCATCGAGGGAGAGGATCGGCAGCTCGATATCCAGCGCGCTCATTTTCTGCGCGGACGACAGGCGCCGCGCGAGACCGACCGCGCGAAACCCCCGTACGCGGAGATCGTCGGTGAGGAAGCGGCCGATCAGGCCGGAGGCGCCGAGCACCAGAATGGTTTGCTGGTTCATCCTCGTCCCTCAAAACGGCTTTGCGATCATCAGCCAGAGGATCAGCATCGTCGCGCCGAAGCCGGGGAAGCCGAACGCGAACCAGCGGCGGAACAAGACGAAGTAGCGCTCAGGCAGCGCACTTCCCTGCCCGGCCGCCTTGCGCGCGAGATCGCGCATCTCGATCTGCATGAAGACGACGGGGATCCAGAACAGTCCAGCAATCACGTACAGCACAAGCGAGAGGACAAGCCACCGCTCCCCGAACGACGTGGCGGAGAGCATCATCAGGAGGCCACCGCTCACCGGCTGCAGGATCACCGCCGACAGCGTGAAGATGGCGTCCGCGATCACGACTACCGAGGCGGTGCGGGCGATGAACGCCGCGTCAAAGCTGCGATGCGCCATCAGCATGAAGAAGGCGATGCCTGAGCCGGTGCCGAGAATGACGATGGCGCCGAGCACATGCAGGTACTTGACCAGGAAATACAGCGTCATGGCTTCTTGCCCGCCGCCGGCTTCAGTGCGCGGTCGAGCTCGCCGGCGGCCGCTTCGACGCCGGCTTCGGTCTCGATCATCCAGTGCCCCTCGCTGCCCACGGCAGGCAGCGTGCGGAAGTCGACCTTGCCGCCGCCGCCACGGAACGCATCGGCCAGGCTCATCGAGAATTTCGGCGCAAAATAGCTGTCATTGGCCGCAACGAGCCATGTGACGGGAATGCGCGACGCCTTGCCGAAGTCGGCTGCCGCCGCAAGCAGCGTATGCGGCGCGCAGATCCGGTTCACCTCGTCATTGGCGTGCCCACCGCGCCCGGGCGCGAACGCGATGATCGCGGCGATCGCGTTCGGATCGGTACCTGCAAGCGCCAGCGCACCCCAGCCGCCGGCGGAATGGCCGAGCACGATGGCGGCGTCCTTGCGCACGAAATCCTGCTGTCGCAGATAGTTCAGTGCGAGCAAAATCGCCTCCGCCGTGGCGCGGGCGGAGCGCGCATAGTCGGCCTCGTCGCAACCGCCCTGGTCCTCGACATAGCGACCGCCGGTTGCGCCATGGCCGGGCCGTTCCGGCACCAGCACCGCGAAGCCGCGCGCGACGAGATATCCTGCCAGCGCACGATATTCCGGCTGCGGCATTTGCGCGCGACGCAGGACGTTCTGCGTCGAGGCATGCGCGATCACCGCGAGCCGGAACGGGCCGTTGCCGGCGGGACGAAACAACAGCGCATGCGCGGCAACATCGGTATCGGGCGAGGGCACACGCCAGTCCTGCCGGCGAAACGGTGCACCTTCGTCTCCCGCTGCACCATACGCGATCTGCGCGTGCAGGGATGACGCAGTGAGCAAGGCCAGCAGAGGCAGGAGGGTGAGGCAGTTGAGAAGCCGCATGGATTGCCGGAAGCGGACTGGGACAGCGTCAGATTAGCGGGAACGAATCAGGCTGGGCGGACTTTCTGCGCTGCCGTCGCCGCTCATGCGTGCCGCGTCATGGTTTTGCACCGGTGCACGGCAGGCCCTTGCCGCTCAGGGCAGCGTCTTGTCCTCTTTCGGTACAACATGGTTAAAATACTGATGCAGAAAGTCCACAGGTTAACCGATAATTAACGATAGGTCTTGCCGCCGGCGCGGCGACTTGGTTTGATCGCGTCCATGAGCACAACCCTGATCGAGGTCCGGCCGGCCAAAGCTGCAGATGCAACTGCGGTGGCGTCAACTCATGACGAAGCCTGGCGCTCGGCCTATCAGGGCATCATTCCCGGCGCGGAGCTGGAGAAGCTGATCAACCGCCGCGGCCCGCAATGGTGGGACAGCGCGATCCGCAAGGGCAGCCGCGTCAGCGTGCTCGTGTTCGGTGACAAGATCGCGGGCTATGCCAATTACGGCCGCAACCGCGCCCGCAGCCTGCACTTCGACGGCGAGATCTACGAGCTGTATCTGCGCCCCGAGTTTCAGGGCCTCGGCTTCGGCCGCCGCCTGTTCGCCGCCGCCCGCCGCGACCTCGTTCAGAGCAATCTGAAGAGCATGGTGGTGTGGGCGCTCTCGGACAACGATCCCGCCACCGAGTTCTACCGGGCGCTGGGCGGCCGCATGGTGGCGCGCTCGTCCGAGCGCTTCGGACCCAAGTCGCTCGACAAGGTCGCCTTCGCCTGGACCAACTGAGCTGCTGAAAATCTAGCCAGCAGACCTTCCCCATCCGCCGATACCGTTGCCTTTGCGCCGGTGATCGCTGGATTCATTGTTTCATAAAATCACCATGGATAGGCGGGACAAGCCCGCGTATGACAGTGCCAAAATCGCTGCCGGGCGCGATTTATCCTCGGCAACAACGGAGCCTTGAATGCGCATCGATGCGATCTCGATCGGAAAAAACACGCCACACGAAGTCAACGTCGTCATCGAGGTCCCCGTGGGCGGCGAACCGATCAAATACGAGATGGACAAGGAGGCGGGCACGCTGGTGGTCGACCGCTTCCTCTACACGCCGATGCGTTACCCCGGTAACTACGGCTTCATCCCGCACACCCTGTCCGACGACGGCGATCCCTGCGACGTGCTGATCGTCAACACCCGCGCCATCATTCCCGGCGCGGTCATGAGCGTGCGCCCGGTCGGCGTGCTGTTCATGGAGGACGAGGCCGGCGGCGACGAGAAGATTCTGGCGGTGCCGTCGTCAAAACTGACGCAGCGCTACGACAAGGTGAAATCCTACGCCGACCTGCCGGACATCACGCTGCAGCAGATCCAGCACTTCTTCGAGCACTACAAGGATCTCGAGAAGGGCAAGTGGGTGAAGATCCTGCGCTGGGGCGGCCCCGAGGATGCGCACAAGCTGATCCTCGACGGCATGGAGCGCGAGAAGAAGAAGGCGTGAGTTTCTGCTCCCTCTCCCCGCAAGCGAGGAGAGGTGAAGAAAACCTACACCGCCGGCTTCGGCAGGCCCGCGATCGCGCAGGCCGCGCGCAGGGTGTTCACCAGCAGGCAGGCGACCGTCATCTGGCCGACGCCGCCCGGCACCGGCGTGATGGCGCCGGCAACACCGAGCGCTTCCTGATAGGCGACGTCGCCGACCAGCCGCGTCTTGCCGTCCTCCTTCGGAATCCGGTTGATGCCGACATCGATCACGGTGGCGCCCGGCTTCAGCCAGTCGCCACGTACCATCTCCGGCTTGCCGACGGCGGCGTAGACGAGATCGGCGCGCTTCACGAGCCCGGGCAAGTCGCGCGAGCGCGAATGCGCGATCGTCACCGTGGCATTCTCGTTCAGCAGCAATTGCACCAGCGGGCGGCCGACCAGGTTGGAGCGGCCGATGACGATGGCGTTCATGCCTTCGAGCGAGGCATGCACGCTCCTGGTCAGGATGATGCAGCCGAGCGGCGTACAGGGCGACAGCGCCTCGAAACCGCCGGCGAGCCGGCCGGCATTGTTCGGGTGCAGCCCGTCGACATCCTTGGCGGGATCGATAGCGTTGATTACCGCCTCGGTGTTGAGGCCCTTCGGCAGCGGTAGCTGGACCAGAATGCCGTGCACGGCCGGGTCACGGTTGAGCTTTGCGACGAGCGCCAGGAGATCGGCCTGCGACACATCCGCCGGCAGCTTGTGCTCGAACGAAGCCATGCCGGCCGCCTGGGTCTGCGTGTGCTTGGAGCGCACATAAACTTCGCTGGCCGGATCGTTGCCGACCAGGACCACCGCCAGTCCAGGAACCAGATTGTGCTCGCGCTTGACGCGGGCAACCTCGTCGGCGACGCGGGCGCGAAGTTCCGCGGCGATGACTTTTCCATCGATGATCTTAGCGGTCATGTCAGTTCCCCTGGTCTGTCGAATCGACTGATGCAAGCCGGCTCAGGGCTTCGTCGAGCCGCGCCGGATCGCCGTCAACCGCAATCTGCTTCAGCCGCGACGTCGCCCCGGACAAGAGTCTGACGCTGGCCTTGGGCACGCCGAGCGATTTCGCCAGCAGCGCCAGAACCGCGCGATTGGCTTCGCCGCCGTCGGCGATGGCCCGCACGCGCACCTTCAGCACGCTGCGACCGTCGGAGAGTTGCTCGATCCCGTCGACACCGTCGCGCCCGCCGCGCGGCGTCACCCGGAGCGCGATGCTGATGCCCGTGGTGGAGAAGCGCCAGGGGGCCATCGAGGCTCCATCAGGGGTCTCGACTTACGGCACGTTCGGATAGACGTACTCGGCGAGATAGAGCTGGATCAACCACAGCACGAAGAAGGCGACGATCGGCGAGATGTCGAGTCCGCCCATGTTGGGCAGCCTGCGCCGGATCGGGCCGAGCACCGGCTCGGTGATTCGATAGAGAAACTCCGCGACCGCTCCGACGAACTGGTTGCGGGTGTTCACGACGTTGAACGCGATCAACCACGACAGAATCGCCGATGCGATCAGCAGGTAGATGTAGAGATTGATGACCTGGATCAGGATGAAGACTATCGGGCGCATCAGCGAAACACTCTCTGGGCCTGTGTCGTAGGGGCGGTGCTTGGGGGTAACGTCTGGGCTTGTCTTGAGCTTGTATTGGCTAGATATCGGTTCCCTCCGGCCCAAACAAGGGAAGTCGGCGCCGGTATGGCTAAAACCGGGTTACACCCGTCCTTGACTTGACCTTGGCGGGGACTTAAATGGCGCCCGGTTGTCGGCCGCGTTTACCAGAGCGGCCAGCAAACGGGGCCATAGCTCAGCTGGGAGAGCGCGTCGTTCGCAATGACGAGGTCGGCGGTTCGATCCCGCCTGGCTCCACCACGCTTCGCCCTTCGGGCTACGCGTGGCGCAGCCACGACGGAGCCTGAAGGGCGAAGCGTGGTGTCCGGCGAAGCCCGCAGGGCGAAGACGGACTGTTGGTACTCCTCCCCGAATCCCCTACCTCCCCGTAAACCTTGGCGGCCGCTTCTCCATGAAGCTCGCCACGCCTTCCCGGAAATCGCTGCCGTTGAGCGCGACCAGCATCTCGCGGTTGGCCTCGATCGTGGCCTCGGCCAGGGTCTGGAACGGCACCTCGTAGAGTTGCCGCTTGATCACGGCCATCGCGCTCGGCGAGACCAGATCGGCGAGGTCGCGCGCATAAGCATAGGTCTCCTCGCGCAGCTTCTCGGGCGAGCTGAGGCGATTGACCAGTCCGATCCGCAGCGCCTCCTCGCTCGATACGCGGCGGGCCGAGAGCAGCAGGTCCATCGCATTGGCGTGGCCGACGATGCGCGGCAGCATCCAGGACATGCCATGTTCGGCGATCAGGCCGCGCCGTGCGAAGGCTGTCGTGAACACGGTGTTGTCGGCGGCAAAGCGCAGGTCGCAATAGAGCGCGTGGACGAGGCCGATGCCGGCAGTCGCGCCGTTGAGCATGGCGATAACCGGCTTTCCGATCGACGGATAGAAGCCGTAGCGCGTCTGCCAATCGGGACGGCGGTTCATGTCGAACGGCGGCAGGTTCGAGGCACGCCTGACGTCGTTGGGATCGAGCCCCTTCAGCGCGTCCATGTCGGCGCCGGCGCAGAAGGCGCGGCCTGCGCCGGTGAGCACGATGACGCGGACATTGTCGTCGGCGCTGGATGCTTCCATCGCGTGACGCACGTCGCGCTCCATGACCGGCGTCCAGGCATTCATGCGGTCGGGACGGTTGAGCGTGATGGTCGCGATCTTGTCGCTCACCTCATAGAGAATGTGTTCATAGGCCACGGCGCTCTCCCTCGGTTATCGGGCACGCATTCGCGCGAGCTCGTTTGCAGCGAGCCTAGCATAACAAGGGATGAGGCAAGGACTTGCGCCAGGAAACCGCGCCAAGGATCTGCCCGAAGGCGCGATCACTCGGCGGCTTGCGCCAGCACCGGACGGCGCGCCAGCCAGCAATCGATGAAATGATCGAGCCAGGCGCGTTCGGCGACGTCGTAGACGGCACGGTCCGCGAAATGATGATGCCGCTCGCGCGCGCCCGGCGCGCTGAGGCCGTCATAGCCGCGCGTGGTCCAGCAATGCATCATCGCGTAGGTCACGTCAGGGTGAAACTGCACACCGAAGGCGTTGCCGGCGCGGAACGCCTGCACCGGGAAATCATCGCCTTCAGCGAGCAACTCGGCGCCGGCCGGCAACCCAAATCCCTCGCGATGCCAATGATAGACACGGTCCGGCCAGTGCGGGCAGAGCGCGTGTCCCGCAGCCGTCGGACGCACCGGATAGTAGCCGATCTGGGTCAGCGCGTCGGCGTGCGGAGCGACGCGGGCACCGAGCTGGATCGCAAGCATCTGCGCGCCGAGGCAGATGCCGAGGAACGGCCGCTGCTCGCGGAGCGGAATTTCCAGCCAATCGATCTCGCGGCGGATATAGTCGTCGGAGTCATTGGCGCTCATCGGGCCGCCGAAATACACGGCACCGGCATGCTGCTCGAGCGTCTCGGGCAGGGAATCGCCAAAGCGTGGCCGGCGAATGTCGAGGCGATGGCCGAGCGCGCGGAGCGCATTACCGACGCGGCCCGGCGTCGAGGATTCCTGGTGCAGGACGATCAGGACGGGCAGGCGCGTTTCGCGATCGGAGGCGCCCGCGCGGAGCGTCCTTCTGGGGAAGGGCACCAATTCTGCGCCACCAAACCTGTCCGTCCGGAACGACATGGCCTCTGCGAGTGCTATCGGTTCAGACCGCCAGCATAGCTAAGCGATCGTTAACATCGTGTGAGTTCGCGCACACACGAGTGATGAAGCAAGCTCCGGGCCACTACGGGGTTTTCGCGCTTTCTAGGTGCGCTGCCTTTGAAATCGACTGACGCATGCCAGGATGAACCCGCGCGGGAAGAAACGCAGCGCGAACGGCACGATCTTGATGCCGAGACCGGGCAGCACTGCCCGTTTGTTCGCCATCAGGCCACGATAGGCCTGCCGTGCGACCTCGGCGGCGGAAACGTCGAGGACGGCCGTGTCGTGTCCATTGCCGACGCCGGCGCGTCCCTGAAATTCGGTGGGCACCGGACCCGGGCAAAGCACGGTGACGCGGACGCCGCGCGGCGCGAGCTCCGCCCGCAAGGCCTCGGTGAAGGAGATCACATAGGCCTTGGACGCGTAGTACACGGCCATGCCGGGGCCGGGCAGGAAGCCGGCAACCGAACCGACATTGAGCAGACCGCCCTTGTTCCTGACGAGCTGATCGGCGAATCGCAGCGACAGGTCCGTCAGGGCCCGGACGTTGACATCGACGATGCCGACCTGCTCGGCGCGGTCGCGCTCGATGGCATCGCCGAATACGCCGAAGCCGGCATTGTTGACGAGATGGTCGAGTTCGACGCCCTCGGCGGCAAGCGCAGCAGCGATCTTGTCGCCCGCGTCCGGCTGCTGAAGATCGCAGGCGATCACAATCGGCCTCTTGCCTCCGCTGGCGGCGAGCTCACTCGCGAGCGCCTCGAGGCGGTCCGCGCGCCGCGCCGTCAGCGCGAGGCGGTGTCCGTTTGCAGCGAATACACGCGCCAGCTCCGTGCCGATGCCCGCCGAGGCACCGGTGATCAGGGTTACCCGCTCAATCACGATTGCAGTCTCTTGAATTGCAGTTTCTTGCCCAGTTTCAGTTTCTTGGCCCCGTAGTTCCCGCACGAGAGCATAAGCCGCGCGCGTCCGACAAGCCGCGCCAGGGGCATGGCTGCTTGAACGAACATCAGGGAGAACGGAAAAAACTGCGGATTTACAAGGGAACCGGGAACCGCCGGCGTCGGCGAATACATTAAAGTTTCGTCATGTGGTCCGCACAACCGACGATGGTGGGCGGCGTAGACGGGTTCAGCCGCCGACCGCATCGTCCTTGACCTGACCACCGGCGCGATCCGCGACGGCGTGCTTCAGGTCGATCCGGTCGCGTTGCGAGATTCCGAGCAGATCGGAGGCGCGCCAAACGACATTGTCCTCGAACTCGGTGACCTGACCATCGGCATAGACCAGCTCCCACATCATCTGGACGACGCGCTTGCGGCCTTCCTCGTCCAGCGAACGCATGATGACGCTGGTGAAATGATAGAGGTCGACCGCTTCGCCCTCGACCTGGATCGCATCTGCGATGAGCCGATCCGCAGTGCCCCGGTCCAGGCCGAAATGGCTTTCGATCAGGCTGTGCAGCTTGCTTCGCTCGGCCTGCGTCGGCTGGCCGTCCAGCGAGATCACGTGAACGAGCAGCGCGGTGGCCGCCAGCCGGTAGTCGCTGTCGCCGAACGCACGGTCCTGGGCATGGGGAGCAACGATCTCAGCAATGAATTGACGCAGGCCGTCGAGCATGAAGTCCTACCAAAACCGGTGAAGCCGCAGGAAGCGGCACTACGACTCAATATATGAGCGGGGAACTCGACCGACGCAACGTGCCGCAGCGCCTCGCACTGCATTACCTTTCGGCAATCTCCCGGAATGACGGGAGCTCACGGTATTTCGTACACCACCATCTTGTCGGCAATGCCGCGCAGCGCCGCCTGCTTCTGGATCGGCTTGATCTCGCGCTGCTGCAGGATTTCGGCGACCGCCGGTGCATCCAGCACCGGCCCCGTGATGTGGATCTCCTGCGCGGTCGACAGGCTCTGCACGCGCGCGGCGATGTTGACCGTCTGGCCGAAATAGTCCTGCCGCTCGTTGAGCATCACCGCAAGGCAGGGACCTTCATGGATGCCGATCTTGAGGACGAGATCCTTGGACCCGCGCTGCTCGTTCAATTCATCCATGGCTGCGCGCATGCGCAGCGCGGCGGTGATGGCGTGCTCGGGTCTGACGAAGGTCGCCATCACCGCATCGCCGATCGTCTTCACGACAGCGCCTTTCTCGGCGGCGATGATCTCCAGCACGGCACGGAAATGCGCGCGGACGAGATCGAAGGCGTTGAGATCGCCGACCCGCTGGTACAGCGGCGTGGAGCCCTTGAGGTCGGTGAACAGGAAGGTCAGCGAGGTGATCTTCAGTCGCTGGTCGACATTGAGATTGTCGGCCTTGAAGACGTCGCGAAACGTCTGGTTGGACAGTATCCGCTTGGCGGTGAGGATCGGCTTGCGATGGCCCAGCATCTCATGCAGCACATCGCCCGCGATCCAGATCGACGGTAGCACCCGGTTGCCGGATTGGTTGTCGAGCGTGAGGCGCAGCGGCCCCGGACGCATCACTGTCGTTCCGGTCGGGGCCTCCAGTTTGTTGAAAACGATCGACAATTGTTGACGTTCGGTCGACGGCTCGCCCTGCACGTCCACGAAATGGGCCGAATGGGTCACCGGCTCGAACACGATGATGAACTGGCTGGGCAAGTTCAGCGACAGGATCGCCTTTTCGCCCGCCGGCAATTCGAGCGCCTCCAACGTCACCTCGTTGATCAGGCGCGAGAAGGTCTCGTCGCTGACGTCGACGCCCGAACTCCAGAACATCTGCCGGACATACTCCCAGATCGGCAACCTGTCGGGATCATGCGCACCGATGCGGCGGACACGCGGGCTGACGGTGAACGCCACCTCGACCATTTCATCGACGGAGGCCTCGTAGCCCGCGGCACAGAGCGCGCAATTGTAGTCGTCGTGCTTCAGCGACTTCAACGTTGTGTGTGCGCCGAGCACGCCACCGCAGCCGGGACACAGCACGTTCCAGCCCATGTCGAACAGCCCGAGCCGCGAGGCGTGCAGGAAGCCTGAAATAACCTTTTCCTGGTCGAGCCCGGTGCGGTCGGCGAAGTCCAGTGCGTTGATCCGGTTGAGATCCCGGTCAGCACCATCAGCGATCAGGCGACCAATGGCGTCGACGACGGCCGGATCGGCAGTTTGCTTGAGAACCGAAAGTTGCGCTTGGATGTCGCTCATGGCGAAACTCCATCTAGGGCGGATCACGCCATTGGCCAGACGAGTGCTCGTCACCGGCGCGTGATGCGGAACATGGGTGAACGCTCCGGCTGGGTCGTGACGACGCCAAGTGGAATCACGGGCTCTGTATCGACGAGCTCGACACGGAACGCTCCGATCAGCCGGGCCAGCGCCAGCACGGATTCGGCCTGCGCGAACGGCGCGCCGATGCAGACCCGCGGGCCTGCGCCGAACGGCAGATAGGCGAAACGATCCGGTGCCTCGGCCGACATGAAGCGCTTGGGAATGAACGCATTGGGCTGGTCCCACAACTTCTCGTGCCGGTGCAGCAGCCAGGGCGCGATCAGGATGACGTCGCCCTTGCCGATCTCGAGGCCGGCGGCATTGTCCTTCTCGCGCGCCGCCCGCGCGATCAGGAACGCGGACGGATAGAGCCGCATGGTCTCGTCGATCACCGCGCGGGTGAATTTCTGCCTGTTGATGTCGGCCATGTTGTCGAGATGGACATCGCGCGTCTCGGAGGCGACCTCCTCCTGCGTCTCCGGATCGAGCGCGAGCAGATAGAGCGCCCAGAACAGGGCGATCGCCGTGGTCTCGTGACCGGCGAGAATCATGGTCGCCACTTCGTCGACGAGCTCCGCGTCGGAAAAGCCCTTGCCGGTGACGGGATCGCGCGCCTCGTCCATGAGATCGAACAGGTCGCGTGGCGGCGCGCCATCCTTCTTGCCGGCTGCACGCCGCTCGGCAATCAGCATCGCGACGAATTCGGTCCAGCGCGTGCGGAAACGGGCGCGCTCAAAATCCTTCGGGCTCGGCCACGACAGCGGCAGCAGCATGTCGAGGAAATATGGCCGTGCCAGCCGCTCGCCGTATTCCATAACGAAATTGCGCAAGGTCGCACCGTGGCGATCCATGCCGAACGAGAACATCGTGCGCCCGGCGATCTCGAGCGTCATGCGCTGCATGATTTCGCGCAAATCCAGCGACTCGCCCGTGCGCGCATCGAGCTTCGCGATGGTCTCGTCGAGCACCGCCGTCATGTGTGGAACGAGATCCGCAGTTGCTTTCGGCGTGAAGGCCGGCGCAAGCGTGCGGCGCTGAAATGTCCATGAGCGGCCTTCCGAGGTCAGCAGGCCGTTGCCGACCACGGGACGCAGCATGCGGAAACCGGCCGGCGTGCGGGTGTAGTTCTCGTAATTGCTGAGCAGGATGTGCCGGATCGCGTCGGGACGGTTCAGGATGAAGCTGTTGCGGAAGAAGAAGCGCCCCTTGATGACGTCTTCCTCATAGGCGCGCTGTCCCCAGGTCGCGATCACGTTCTGCCGGATCGCGGCGAGCCGGCCGAGGAACGACATGTCGTCGGGCGCACGCGGCGGGGTCGGGGGGACGATGGGCCTGCGCACACTGGCGATATTCATGGCTCTCTCCCGAGAGATGAGACGCGATCAAATAGCTAATAAGTCAGCTCGGCCACCGCAATCCTGTTCTCGGCGGCAGGCCAGGCGCGTGCCACAATACGTTCTTCGCCAAACTGGGCCACGATGTTACGCCCGACCTCCGCGGCCGGAAGGCGCAGGGTCGCTGCCGAATCCGTGGGCACCCCCGGCTTGACGTCGGCCGGCTCACGGCCGTTGAACAGGACCACGTCCCGCGGCAGGCCGAAATAGCCGCGCGGACGCGACATGATCACGACGGCGCCGGCGTCCTTGTCCGCCGGCCCGAGCGGGCGGGCGGCGCGCAGATGCACCAATTCGGAGGACCGCAAAAAGGGCGAGCGGTAGATGTGCGTCGTGGGCGCATCCGGCGACGTCAGGACGAATTCGAGCGCCCAGGACGGCTCGACCTGCGCCGGGCCCCAGCGGCCGTCGGCGCCGGTCTTCACGTTGTAGAGAGCGCCGCCCATGCGCTCGCCGGTTTCGGGATCGACGCGGAAGACATCGACGGTTGCACCAGCAACCGGACGATTGGTCGGCACGCCGCCCGGGGTGCCAGTGACGAGCCCACTCAGCCGGACGCTCTGCTCGGCCACGATCGCGATGCGCGCGGGTTCGCGGCCGGCGATGAACTTGTAGATCTCGCGGAAGGCGCGCGGATGGAACGCCACTTCGCGATGGTCGAGCGCGCCGAGCACGAGATTGGTGGCGCCCTTCAGCTCCGGCCCCTCGACGGTGACGCCGGTCGGCGTGCCGGGCTTGCCGATGAAGCGGCCGTCGGCCTGGGCGTATTTGTCCATGCCGTCGCTGCGCAGCGTGAGGAAAGCCGGCCCCGGCGTCACCTCGCTTTCGCCCTCGTTGAGGCCGCGCAGAAATGCGCCGCGGCCATTGAATTCGCTGCCCGGCTGGTCGTCGGTCGCCCACACGCCGTGATTGGGCGTGCCGCACAGGACGGCATGGCTGACATCGCCGGCGCCGCCATTCTTGATGACGTTGCGGATCGCGTAGCCGCCGCGCGAGCTGCCGACCAGCGCCACGCGGGATGCGCCGGTGCGGCGCTTCAGCTCCGCAATGGCGGCAGCGAGCTCGCGGCGCTGGTCTTCGGTCGACGAGCGGCTCGCCTGCTCGACCTTGTCGTCAGTGCGTGCATTGGGGTCGGTAAAGTTGATCGCCGCCATGCGGTCGCGCGCGATGCCGTTGGACTCCATCCGCCACATCGTCGTCATCCACAGCGCGTCGTAATCGCCATTGCCGTGGACGAACAGGATCGGCGGGACCTCGGTGCTCCCTGCGGCGGGCGTGGTTTGGGCCAGCGCGCCCATCCGCAAGCTCGCAATTGCGAAAGGCACCGCAGCGGCGGCCTCCAGGATGACCCGTCGCGACAGCCTCATTTGTTCCTCCCCGGCCAGCCAGACTTTGCACCGGTTATAGCCGCCTAACCACTGGACAGCGAAGGACTTTCGCGGGCATCACTGAATCTGCCGGAATCGCCGTGACCACTTCTGCCAGCCGACATGGAAGGGGATATGACCGAGCAGACGAACCGTCAGAAAATCGTTGCCGACGGCATCACCGCGCCGCTGCGGTACACCCTGTTCCGGCGCATCTGGCTCGCCAGCCTGCTCTCCAATCTCGGCCTCCTGATCCAGGGCGTGGGCGCGGCCTGGGCGATGACGCAGATGGCGGCCTCGGCCGACAAGGTCGCGCTGGTGCAGACAGCCCTCATGCTGCCGATCATGCTGATCTCGATGCCGGCCGGCGCCATCGCCGACATGTATGACCGCCGCATCGTGACGCTGGTCTCGCTGTCCATTGCGCTGACCGGCGCGACCGCGCTCACGCTGCTGGCCGGGCTGCAGCTGATCACGCCGGAGACGCTGCTGGCTTTCTGCTTCCTCGTCGGCAGCGGCAACGCGCTGTTCGGACCGGCCTGGCAGTCCTCCGTCAGCGAGCAGGTGCCGCCCGAAACACTGCCGTCCGCGGTCGCGCTGAACGGCATCAGCTACAACATCGCACGCAGCTTCGGTCCGGCGGTCGGCGGCGTCATCGTCGCCGCCCTCGGCGCGGTGGCGGCGTTCGCCTGCAACGCGATCCTCTATCTGCCGCTGCTGATCGTCCTCCTGCTGTGGCGCCGCACCAACGAGACGTCGCGCCTGCCGCGGGAGAAGCTCAACCGTGCCATGGTCTCGGGCTTTCGCTACATCACCAATTCGCCGCCGATCAAGATCGTGCTGTTGCGCACGCTGGTGATGGGCCTGATCGGCGGCGCGGTGATGGCGCTGATGCCGCTGGTCGCGCGCGACCTCCTGCATGGCGGCGCCCAGACCTACGGCATCATGCTCGGCGCCTTCGGCATGGGCGCCGTCGTCGGCGCGCTCAACATCCACGAATTGCGCAAGCGCATGAGCGGCGAATCCGCGATCCGCGCCTGCACCATCTCGCTGGCGTTCGCGATGGCCGCCCTTGCGTTGAGCAACGAGCCGGTGCTGACGGCGGCCGCCCTGGTGCTTGCCGGCGCGGTCTGGATGGCGGCGGTGGCGCTGTTCAATATCGGCGTGCAGCTCTCGGCGCCGCGCTGGGTGGCGGGCCGCTCGCTCGCGGCATTCCAGGCCTCGATCTCCGGCGGCATTGCGATCGGCGCCTGGGGCTGGGGACATCTCACGGACTATGCGGGCGTCGAGGTCGCGCTGCTGGTTGCGGCCGCCCTGATGCTGGTCTCGCCGCTGCTCGGCATCTGGCTCGCTATGCCGCGCGTCGGCGCGCGCAACGAGGACGCCGAGGTGCTGGCCGATCCCGAGGTGAAACTGTCGCTGACCGGGCGCAGCGGTCCGCTGGTGGTCGAGATCGAGTACCGCGTGTCCCAGGAGAACGCGCGCGCCTTCCACAATGTCATGCAGGACGTGCAGCTCTCACGGCAGCGCAACGGCGCCTATGGCTGGTCGATCGCGCGCGACATCGCCGACCCCGAATTGTGGACCGAGCGCTATCACTGCCCGACCTGGCTCGACTATCTGCGCCAGCGCAACCGCTCGACCCAGTCCGAGCGCGCGCTGCATCAGCAGGCGATCGGTTTCCACATCGGGCCGGAGCCGGTGCGGATCCGCCGCATGCTGGAGCGCCCGTTCGGCTCGGTGCGCTGGAAGGACGACACGCCGGACCGCGCCAATGGCGAGGTGCTGCCGGTGGTCGCGACCGCCGCGGGCAGCAGCACGTAGGCCTTCGCTACTGCCCGTGGTCCGTCAGCACCTTGTCGCAGGCCTTGCTGAGACGGGTGCGGTGCTGCTTGAGGCAGGCGAGCACGGCGCCATCGCCATCGTTCATCACGGCACGGCAGAAGCGCGAGACGTCGCGCGCGCAGGCATCCTGGCCGGGCCGCTGCTGGGCGATCGCGCCCGATGCGCACAGGAGCAGGGGAATCATCAAGAGAAATCTGGTCATCGCGCAATGCCTTCTACCCGGAAGATATGCGGGCGAAGCTAGTGCGACGGTCCCGGAGCCGCAACGGCTTTATTGGCAGGCTGCATCTCAAGCCACCGCGTGGCCCCGGCATGACGCCGGGGCACGTCGCGAGGGAGCCAACCAACGCAACGACGTATGCGACGCGCTCTTAGTCCCGGGCGTCGGCGACCTTGCCTGACGTGCCCTTGGCCAGATCCTTGTCCATCACGGCGCGGCAGCCGGCGCTCAGATCCGAGCGGTGCTTGCGCATGCAGGCCGTGATCTTCGGGATGTTGGGGATTTCCGACGAGCACAGGCGGAAGGCATCGCCCGAGCACATCTGCTGCGCCTCGGCCGTGAACGCGAAGCTCGCGCCGGTCGAGCAGATGGAAACGATGGCGGCAAGGCCGAGCGCCAGGCCGGTATCGCGAACAGTCCTACTCAGAGACTTGGTCATTCGAAGCTCCCATTGGCCCCGCGGCAAGCGGGCGCGTTGTTGATGGGAACTACGATGTTCCGCCAGAACCCTTTCCACCGTGATACCGGTCACGCGAGAGGCTCCGATTGTGACATCGGTCACTTTGGCGCACCTCGCTGAAATTCCACCGCAACCGCCGTCGCGTTGGTGTCACGTTAACCGTTCCTTCGCATTAATGGATCGGAGCGCGGGAAAATCCGCTGGTTTGGTTGCGTAATTGGAAAGAGTAACGATGCGTAATGCGTTGGGCCTGATGTTGGCCAGTGTAGTTGCGGCGGTCGTGATCGCCGGAGGTTGGTTCTTCTATTCCTCGCGCGCCGACCAGGGCGCCCCCAAGACGACGGCCGCCCGTGCCGCCGATCCCTTGCCGGCGCCGCAGCGGCTCGCCGCCAGGGATGACGTCGAAACCACCGCGGCGGTGGCCGCCAAGCCGGCGGCCCTGGCACAGGCACCCGCACCTGCGCCCGCACCGGCGCTGCCGGTCCAGCAGAAGCCGGCCTGCGCCAATCCGAATGCGCTGGGCGTGTCCCGTGTCGTCGAGATCGACACCACCGGCGGTCCGGGCTTCGGCTTCGAGACCTTCAAGCAGTTCGACTTCCTCACCGACAAGGAGGTCGTGCTGACCTTCGACGACAGCCCCTGGCCGGTCAACACGCCCGCGGTGCTGAAGGCGCTGGCGGAGGAATGCACCAAGGGCCTGTTCTTCTCGGTCGGCAAGCATGCGACCTATCATCCGGAAATCCTGCGCCAGGTGCTGGCCCAGGGTCACACGGTCGGCACGCACACCTGGTCGCACCAGAATCTCAACGGCAAGAAGATGACGGAGCAGCAGGCCAAGGACGAGATCGAGAAGGGCTTCAGCGCGGTGAAGTTCGCGCTCGGCACCAACCCGGCGCCGTTCTTCCGCTTCCCGCAGCTCCAGCACAATCCGGCGATGGTCAGCTATCTCGGCACCCGCAACGTCGCGATGTGGTCGACCGACCTCGATTCCTTCGACTTCCGGAAGGGCGCCACGCCGGAGAAGATCGTCGAGACGGTGATGACCAAGCTCGACAGGCTCGGCAAGGGCATCGTCCTGATGCACGACTTCCAGAAGCACACCGGCGAGGCCCTGCCGACGCTGCTCGCGCGGTTGAAGGCCGGCGGCTACAAGGTCGTGCAGATCCGGGCCAAGACGACCTTCGAGTCGCTGCCGGAATATGACGAGGCACTGCTGAAGGAGCTGAAGGTGCCGACCCAGAGCTCCCGCCCGATCTCGAGCGTGGTGCAGACGGTTTCGCAGTAACGAGACCACCGCATCAAGCCAAAAACTCTAGCGTCATGGCCGGGCTTGTCCCGGCCATCCACGTTTTTGGGACTGCTAAAGACGTGGATGCCCGGGACAAGCCCGGGCATGACGACGGGATTGGGATATGCAACCGCGCGCTTACCAGTAGATGCCGTGGCGATGCAGCTCGCGAATGATGCGGCCTTCGGTCCAGTAACGCTTGCGCTTCGGCTCGTCCGCCCGCGCGGTGGATTTTGTCGCTGCCGTTGCCGCCCCCGGGGCCGGCGTAGTCGTTGTCACAGCCGGGGTTGCCGCAGGCGCGGTGACCGAAACTGCCGGCGGACGATCGATATATTTCGGAGCTTCAGTTTCCGGCGCGACGTTACCCGGCTGCGCCGTTGCGACAGTCGTCACGGCTTGCGAGGTTTGCTCCGCGGCGGCCAGCGACAGGCTGCGCGAGCCGGCAGCCTCAACCGATGCCGAAGCCAGCACCATGGCGGCAACCAGAACGATCTTGCGCATGTGAAGTCTCCCGGGGTTTGCGTGGCCGGGAAAGTAGGGGAGGCACGTCAAGGATGATGTGACCCACGTCACTCGGATCGCGATGCGTCGCTCAGGAAGCTGGTTTCGCGATGAGATGATCCGGGGCGCTGGTGCCGCAAGAGGGATTCGAACCCCCGACCCCGTCATTACGAATGACGTGCTCTACCGACTGAGCTATTGCGGCGAACCCTGCCGGGGCGCGGAAATGCCGGCCCCGATACGCGCGCCCCTGATATCGGGCACGGGGTGAATTGGCAAGAACAAGCGGGGCGCGAAATGCGGCCTCAGGAGCCCCAGCGCGACCAGAATCCGCGCCAACCGCCGGCCTGGGCCTTCGGCGTGCCGATTTGTTCCGTAAATTCATCGCTTCGGCCCTCGTCATCGACCCCGGGATCGTCCGGGGCACGGACGATCGGGATCACGGCCGGGATCGGCGCGGGTGCGGGCTTGCCGAGATCGGCGCGGGTCCGGAACACCGGCGTCGCAGCCAGGGGCGGTGATTCGGCGGGCTCAAGGGCCGGTTTGACCGGCTCGGCGGGCGTCGCAACCGGCTCTTCCATTGCAACGTCCTTGGGCGCTTCCTTGGCAGCTTCCTTGCCGGTTTCGTTGCCGGTCTCCCTGGCCTCGGGCGGCGAATTGTCCTGCGCTGCCGGCGCGGGAACCGGCGTGGTCGCGGCCGGCCCGACAGGGTTGTCGCTCGGAGCGGCGGTGACCCGCTTCGGCGGCGGGGCGGCGAGCATGGCTTCCTCGAAGGCCGAGGATTCGATCGTGGTGCCCTTGTCGGAGGGCAGGCTTGCGACCGGCGTCTGCCACTGGAAGGCGTCGAGCCGGCCGGTGACCGGGGAGACCGGGCGCCAGCGGTCGCTGACATAGCCGTCCGCGGTCCAGGCCGGATCGTGGCGGGCGCGCACCGCGCGCAAGGTCCAGGCGCGGGCGCGGCCGCCGTCGCCATGCTCGGTCCGCTCGATCTCGGCCATCAACAGCGCCACGCGCTGGGTGGGATCGTTGACATAAGGCGCCAGCACCTCGTGCGCGCGGACGAATTCCGACGCGTCGATCGCAGCGCGCGCCAGCGCGAGCTGGCCCTCGACATGGCCGGGCGCGTTCACAGGCGTCTTGGCCGCGAGCGTCTCGATCCGCTGCAGGCGCTGCCGCGAGGAATCGCCGAGCTTCACATGCGCATAGGCTTCCGCAAGATCGGGATGCGGATTGGCGAGCCAGGCGGCTTCGACCAGCTTCATGGCGCGGCGGACCTGATGGGCCTCGCTCTCGAACTTTGCGGCGAGCACCGCGGCGGGCACCAGGGTCGGGGCGAGCTTCACCGCCTCCATCACGCTCTCGCGCGCGACGTCGCGGTCCATGGTCTCCAGTTCCAGCGCGCGTGCCGTGAGCAGCACGCCGCGCTGCCGGCGCCAGGTCGCCTTGTCGATCAGGCCGGCCGACAGGTTCGAATCGAGGATCGCGAGCGCGCCGCTCCAGTCGCCGCGCGCGCAGCGGAAGCCGAGCACCGCATGCGAGGCCCAGGTCGAGGACGGCGACAGCTTGACCGCCTCCTCCGCGATCATCACCGCGCCGACCGCATCGTCGGCGCGCTGCGCCTCGATGAACAGGCCGCGCAGCCCGAGCAGCCGCGTATCATCGCGCCCGGCCATCACGCGGAAGACGCGCTGGGCCTCGTCGCGATTGCCCTCGAGCTGCGCCGACTGCGCGTGCAGCAGCAGCGCGAGCGGATCGTTCGGGGCATGTCGCCGCGCAGCGTCCGCGTGCCGGCGAGCGAGATTGGTGTCGCCATGGCCGACCGCGAGCAGGCCCTGGGTGATGGCGTGGCGGCCGCGCGCGTGACGCTTCTCGTGGCGGCGATGACGCATCCGGCCCGGTGTGCGCCAGATCGCTCTGAGCACGCCCCAGACAAACACGGCGGCCACCGCGACAACGCCGAACGCCAGCACAAGCACCGGGATTGTCGTGTGGGCGCGCAAATCGCCCCAGTTGATGACGACATCGCCGGTCTGGTCGGCGACCCAGGCCGCGCCGGCGCCGGCGAGTGCAATCAGAACAAGGAAGAGGACGATGCGAAGCATGACGTTTCCTATACGCGCAGGTCGTTGCGCGAATCTTATTGAGAGGCCTTGGTGATACCGGCCATCGCATCGTCCGCGAATTTGCGGGACGCCGCGAGCGCGGCGTCGCGCGCATCGGCCTTGTCGAGCCAGGCCTGCGCCGGAGCCCGCTCGGCCTCGGGCAGCGCCTTCAGCTCGCGGCGCGCTTCCACGAAATCGTTGCGGAGCGCCGCGGCGGTGACCCGCGCGACGATGGCGCCGCGGTCGTTGCCCACCCCGTCGGTGCGCTCGATGCGCACGAGCTTGGAGGCGCCTGCCTGGAGACGCTCGACGATGCCTGCATTGGCGGCCGGAGCCTCCGCCGGCGGCGACAATTTCGGCACGATGTTGAGCAGCTCGCGGCTCAGCGCGACCGGCGTCGGAATGCCGGTCGCGGCGAACGCATCGAGCGGCTTCAGCACGGTCGGATCGGCCGCGTAGGACCGCGCCGCGGCAAGCTGCGCCGCATAGGCGTCGCCATGGCGCACCGCGACGTCGAGAAGCGAAGCCGCCACCACATGGCGCAGCGGCTTGTCGTCGGCCGCCTTCGCGTCGGCAATCTTCTCGCCCTGCTGCGCGAGCTCGGCGCGCGCACTGTTGCTGGCGCGCTCGAGCTGGGCGACACGGTCGCTGAGCGCGGCGAGCGCGGCCGCGGCCGCGGCATCGCGCGGCGCGGATTTCGCCTCGGCCACCGCGCTCGCGGTCTTGTCGGACTGCGTGCGCAGATTGGCGATGTCGCCGCGCAGGGCAGCGATGGATTTTTCCTGCGCATCGATCCGTGCCGTCACGGCCGGATCGGCTGCGGGTTTGCCGGCCTTGCTGCTGGCCTCGAGCGCGGCAACGCGTCCACCCAGTGCATCGACCGTCGCGCTGGTGACCTGCGGGGCGGAGGGGGGCGCCTGCACCGCCGGCCAGCCCAGCATCCAGCCGACCCCGATCACGACCGCTGCGGCGACTGCGCCGGAGAATGGCGCAACGATCCAGGGAGAAATCGGAGGCGACACCGCTGCTGCGGCGGCGACGGACTCTGCCTCGGCGCGCTCCGGCTCGGGCTGAGACGCCGCCTGATCGTGAGGTTCGGCCTCGTGAGGCTCGGTGCTGTCAGCCTCAGGCTTGGCTTCAGCGACGCCGGCCGGCTCGGAGCTTGCCTGTTCGGTCGTCGGCTGGGCTTCCGGGCCGTTCGCCGAAGGCTGCGGCTGGGTGGAGACTTCGGTGGCCTCGAGGTCGATGGTGGGCGGGGTGCGCTTGGCGCGGCCGGACTCGGGGGCCAATCCAGCGTCTTCCGGCTTGTCGTCGGCCATCGTGACGGTTCCTCACACTTTCGTCCGCAGGGCGGAACCCGATCGGATCGGATTCGGCCGTCCTCTTACGCCAAACGGGGGCGCAACGCACGCTCCAAGGTCTCGAACAGGGCATTTTCGTCCGGCGTCGCCGCCACGAAGACCTGCGCGCCGGCGTCGCGCAGGACGGCTGCGACCGTCTCGGACAGGCAGCATTGCGGGATCGCGAGCGCCGAGATCTCGACACCTTCGTCCTGCGCCGCCTCCAGGAACGCCCGCGCGCTGCGCCGGGAGTAGTGCAGCACCGCCGCGATGCCGTGCGCGGCAAAACCTTCGCAGACCTCGCGCGGCAGGTGCCGGACCGGCACCATCCGATAGGTCGTCTGCGTGACCACGTTGAACCCTTCGGCGCCGAGCTCGCCACCGAGATCGCGCGACAGCTCCGCGCCTGCAAGATAAAGCAGCGTGCTCTCTCTCTTCAGCAGCTTGCCGCGCGCGCTTCTCGTCACCTTGTCCCGCAAGGAGGCGGCATCGCCGCCGGCGATGATCACCTCGTCGAAGCCGGCGTCGCGCGCTACCGCCGCAGTGTGCTCGCCGACCGCGAACAGCGGCAAGTCCAGCAGGCCAAGATCGCGCAATTGCGGCGCGACGGCGCGGATCGCGTTCGCCGACGTGACGATGATGGCACCAAAGCCGGCTTCGCTTTCGTCCTGGAAGGCGATCGGCTCGAACTTGAGCACGGGCGCAAGCAGCACCACATGACCCCGTGCGCGCAAGGCTGCCGCCGTCGCCTCATTGTCGGGATGCGGACGTGTGACGAGAATGGACATCGCTTGTGTTCCCGGACCTGTGGCGAGCGAGCTTTCAGGAGGAGGATTTTCGCGCGGCAATTGCACAAGGCGACCCCGGAATGCTACCGGGACGTAGCAGAACTCTGCTTTCCGGATGAGCGCAAGGCCGCAAATTGGATAACAATTCGCCAATGCTGGTGCTGGGCATCGAAACCACCTGCGACGAGACCGCTGCGGCGGTGATCGAGCGCGGACCGAACGGACGCGGCAGGATCCTGTCCAACATCGTGCGATCGCAGGTCGAGGAGCATGCCCGTTTCGGCGGCGTGGTGCCGGAGATCGCGGCGCGCGCCCATGTCGATCTGCTCGACGGCATCATCGACCGCGCCATGCGCGAGGCCGGCATCGGCTTCGCCCAGCTCGACGGCGTTGCGGCTGCCGCGGGGCCGGGCCTGATCGGCGGCGTCATCGTCGGACTCACCACCGCGAAGGCGATCGCGATGGTGCACGACACGCCGCTGGTCGCGGTCAACCATCTCGAAGCGCATGCGCTGACGCCGCGCCTGACCGACGGAACGGAATTTCCCTATTGCCTGTTCCTCGCCTCCGGCGGCCACACCCAGATCGTGGCGGTCACCGGCGTCGGCCAGTATGTGCGGCTCGGCACCACCGTGGACGACGCCATCGGCGAGGCCTTTGACAAGGTCGCGAAGATGCTGGGCCTGCCCTATCCGGGCGGCCCGCAGGTCGAGCGCGCGGCGGCAACGGGCGATGCCACGCGCTTTGCTTTCCCGCGGCCCATGCAGGGACGTCCCGACGCCAATTTCTCGCTGTCCGGATTGAAGACGGCGGTGCGCAACGAAGCGAGCCGGATCACCGAGATCACGCCGCAGGACATCAGCGATCTCTGCGCGAGCTTCCAGGCCGCCGTGCTGGACTCGACCGCCGACCGCCTGAGCATGGGCCTAAAACTTTTCCGCGAGCGCTTCGGCGCGCCGCGTGCGCTGGTGGCGGCCGGTGGCGTCGCCGCCAATCAGGCAATCCGCGGCGCGCTCTACGACGTTGCGCGGCAAGCCCAGACGCAGCTCATCATGCCGCCGCCTTCGCTCTGCACCGACAACGGCGCCATGATCGCCTGGGCCGGCGCCGAGCGTCTCGCACTCGGCATGACCGATACGATGGAGGCACAGCCGCGGGCGCGCTGGCTGCTCGATGCCAATGCGACGGCGCCTGCCGGTTACGGCAACACGCGGGCGGGGTTTTGAATGCAGAGGCGTCGCCACGGGCTCACCTTCACCTCGCCCCGCTTGCGGGGAGAGGTCGGATTGCGCTCGGCGACGCGGAGCGTCGTCCGGTGCAATCCGGGTGAGGGGGACTCTCCGCGACTCCAGCTGTCACCTCCCTTGCTGAGACTCCCCCTCACTCCAACCCTCTCCCCGCAAGCGGGGAGAGGGAGTGGAGGGAGCGCGCCATGACCGGATTCCAGTCCGTCGCGGTGATCGGCGCGGGCGCCTGGGGCACGGCGCTGGCGACGGTTGCGGCGCGGGCCGGGCGGGACGTGACGCTGTGGGCGCGCAATGCCGAGCATGCGGCGCGGATCGCCGCGACCCGCGACAATCCCCGGCTGCCCGGCGTGCGGCTCGCGCCGGAGATCGTGGTGACGGGCGATCTTGCCACGGCATCGCGTGCGGACATCATCCTGGTCGCAACGCCGGCGCAGCATCTGCGCGGCGCGGTCAACATGCTGGCCCCGCATCTGGCAAAGCCGGTCGCGGTCGTCGCCTGCGCCAAGGGCATCGAGTACGGCACCCACAAATTCATGACCGACGTGATCGCGGAAGCTGCGCCCCATGCGCAGCCGGCGATCCTGTCGGGTCCGAGCTTCGCCGACGACGTCGCGCGCGGCCTGCCGACCGCGGTGACGCTGGCGGCAAGGGACGAGGCGCTGGCGAGCGCCCTCGTGCAGGCGCTTGGTTCGCCGACGTTCCGGCCCTATCACTCCACCGACATCCGCGGCGTCGAGATCGGCGGCGCGGCCAAGAATGTGCTGGCGATCGCCGCCGGCATCGTGGTCGGCCGCAGCCTCGGTGCCTCCGCGCTCGCCGCGCTGACCACGCGCGGCTTCAGCGAGCTGGCGCGGTTCGGTCGTGCCTGCGGCGCGCGCGCGGAAACGCTCTCGGGCCTCTCCGGCCTCGGCGACTTGCTGCTGAGCTGCTCGACCGCGCAATCGCGCAATTTTGCGCTCGGGATCACGCTCGGTCGCGGCGAGGCCGCGCCCGCCGGCAAGCTTGCGGAAGGTGCGTTCACCGCGCCGGTGCTGGTCGAGCTCGCGGCCGCGGGGAACGTCGACATGCCGGTCGCGCAGGCGGTCGCCGCCATCCTGGACGGGAAATTGACGATCGATGCGGCGATCGAGGGGCTGCTGACGCGGCCATTCAAGGCCGAGCAATGAATGCACCCTCGCATCGCGGGGTAGCACTTCACGGCCTCTGCACGCTGGTCTAGCCTAGCGGCGAACCGCAGGATCCCGGTCCAACAACAACGAAACGGATCCATGGGGAAACCGCATGCGCAAACCGCACCATGCGATCGTTTCGATCGCCATCGTCACACTTGCCGCCGTGGCCTTGCCCGCCAGTGCCTACAGCCAGGCCGCGATCTCCTATGACGAGCTCGCCAGGAACGAGGCGGCGGCCAATGCCGAGAACGGCAAGCGGGTCGCGCCCGTCAAGTCGATCGTCAATCCCTCCAACGAGGTCAGCTCCGACATGCAGGCCATGATCGGCGCGCCGTTTCCGCCGCACTTCAATGCGGACCCGAAAACACCTGCCGAATGGAAGGAGCTGATCGATCGCCGCGCAAAACTGTCGATCGCCAACGTTCCCGCGATGAAGGAGAAGCTCGGCGTCAAGGTCGAGGAGACCAGGATCGCTGGCGTGCATTGCTTCATCGTCACGCCGAACAAGATCGCGCCCGAGAACCGGCGCCGTCTCCTGGTCCACGTCCATGGCGGCGGCTATGTGTTCGGCCCCGGCGAAGCGGCATTGCCGGAAGCGATCATGATGGCGGGCTTTGGCGGCTTCAAGGTGATCTCGGTCGACTACCGCATGCCGCCCGACTTCCCCTATCCGGCCGCGATGGACGATGCGATGGCGGTCTGGAAGGATCTCACCAGGACGCACGATTCCCGCCGGATGGCGATCTTCGGCACGTCGACGGGCGGCGCGATGACGCTTGCGATGGTGCTGCGGGCGAAGGACGACAAGCTGCCGAAGCCGGCGGCGATCGCGCCGGGCACGCCGTGGTCCGATATCGACAAGATCGGCGACACCTATGCCAGCAACGAGTGGGTCGATAACGTGCTGGTGACCTGGGACGGCTGGCTCGGCCGCGCCGCAAAGCTCTACGCCAACGGCGCGGACCTGAAGAACCCCTACATCTCGCCGATCTACGGCGATTTCAAGGGATTCCCGCCGACCATCCTCACATCCGGCACACGCGACCTGTTCCTCAGCAATACGGTTCGCACGCATCGCAAATTGCGCCGCGCCGGCGTGATCGCCGATCTCAACGTCTATGAGGGTCAGTCTCACGCGCAATACCAGTTCAACGCCAGCGCGCCGGAGACCAGGGAAGCCTTCACCGACATCGCAAAATTCTTCGATCGACATCTGAAGGAGTGAACGCTGCAGCGAATATCGGATGCCCGTGCTTGTCGCGGGCATCCGCGTGCCTGTATTGTCGCTGCACGAGGAACACGCATATCCGGGAATGGGGCAGGTTGCGATGAACTACTGGCTGGTCAAATCCGAACCGTCGGTGTGGTCCTGGGACCAGCAGGTCGCGAAGGGCGCCAAGGGCGAGGCCTGGACCGGCGTGCGCAACTTCACCGCGCGGCAGAATCTGGTGAACATGAAGAAGGGCGACAAGGCGTTCTTCTATCATTCGAACGAGGGCAAGGAGATCGTCGGCATCGCCGAGATCATCAAGGAGGCCTATCCCGACCCGACCGACAAGACCGGCAAATTCGTCTGCGTCGACATCAAGGCCGACAAGCCCCTGAAGACGCCGGTGACGATGGCCGCGATCAAGGCCGACAAGAAGCTGGCGGACATGGCGCTGGTGAAATATTCGCGCCTCTCGGTGCAGCCGGTGACGGCGGCGGAGTGGAAGCTCGTCTGCAAGATGGGCGGGATGTAGGAGTACTTACGTCTCCGGCAGCGCAAACACCTCGCACGGCGCGGCGATGCCGCGGAGCGAATGCGCGCCGAGCGCGATCAGGGGCATCTCCGTCTCCGCCGCCAGCGCGCCCGACACCAGCACGGTCCTGCCGAGCGGCTTGCACAGGCCTTCGAGCCGGCTGGCGAGATTGACGGCGGTACCGATCGCCGTGAAGTCGAGCCGGTTGGCGGCGCCGATATTGCCCCAGAGCATCTCGCCGAGATGGAGGGCGGTGCCGAACTCGAGCGGCGGCAAGCCTTGCGCACCGCGCTCCGCGTTGAGATACGCCATCCCGGCCTCGGCGGCGCGGGCGGCGCGAAGCGCGGCATCGCAGGCGCGGCGCGGTGGCGCCTCGACCACCGGAAAGATCGCGAGCACGCCGTCGCCGATGAATTTCAGCACCTCGCCGCCGAAGGCGTGAACAGCACCGGCGATGCGGTCGAACCAGGCATCGAGCGCGGCGATGACGGCGGCCGGCGGATGCGTCTCGGACAGGGTGGTGAAGTTGCGCAGGTCCGCATAGAGCAACGCGGCCTGGATGGTCTCGCCGAGGTCGCGCCGCAGCGGCGCCGCCAGCACCCGTTCCGCGCTGCGCTTGCCGAGATAGGCGTCCAGCGTCGCTCGCAACGTGGCGCGCGCAGCGAGCACGGCGAGCGGGGTTGCGGCGAAACGCGCGGCCTGGCGCAATTGCTCGATTTCGTCCGTGGTGAACGGACGCGGTCCGATCCAGCCGAGCTGCGGTCCACCGGACCGGCCGGCGATGTCTTCGTGCACGTCGCCGCCCGCGATGCCGCGCAGCCAGCGGCGGCCGGCGTCGTTGGCAGGACCGGGCGCAAGGCCGCCCGGGGCAAAGCCGAGCGCTTCGATGACGTGGCCGTTCTCCGCCCGCCACAGCCAGGTCCGCTTCGCGATCAGCGGATCGGGCACTTCCAGCGTCAGGGCGCCGGCCGCAAGCGGCACGCCGTCGGCGATCAGATGGGCGCCGAGTTCCGCCAGCAGCCGGTCGGCCCCGGAAACATCGGATGCGGCATCGACGAGCCAGGCGAGGGTCGGGGCAAGTTGCATGGCCGGATGATGGCGAAAGCCGGCGGTGTTTGTCACGGGCAATCCTTGACGGGCAGCCTGGCCGCTGCCATTTGCCAGATCAGCCCAGTGATGATTTTGCCGGATGGTCGCCCATGTCCGAGCCGTTCATAGTGCGAAGTGAGACCCAGGTCGCGGCGCCGCGCGCCACCGTGTTCGCCTATTTGACCGACCCCGAGAAGATCGTGAGGTGGATGGGATCGGATGCAACGATGGAGCCGCATGTCGGCGGGCTCTATCTGCTCAAGGGCATCAGCCCGCGCGGCGGCGTCGCCCGCGGGGCGTTTCGCGAGGTCGTGCCGGTGCACCGCCTGGCCTATTCATTCGGGTGGGATGGCGGACAGCAGGTGCCGCCCGGCTCGAGCCTGATCGAGATCGACCTGATCGAGCGCGAAGGCGGCACGCTCGTGCGCGTCACGCATAGCGGGCTGCCGAACGAAGACGAGGCGGCTTCGCACGCGAAGGGATGGGCCCACTATCTGGACCGGCTCACGAGTGCAGCCGGAGGCCGCGATCCCGGTCCCGACAAGGGCCCGACGATCTAGTTGCGGACTTGGGTCAGACCGCCGCGGTCGCCACCACCTGGGCCAGCAGCTGCTCGCGCCTCGCCTGCGAGCGCTGGCCCTTCATCGTCGCGGCGAAGCGCTCGAGGATGCCGTCCTCGAAGGCGGTGACGATGGTGTCGTGGACATAGCTCTTGCGGCAGATCGCCGGCGTATTGGAGAGCTTGTCGGCAGCGGCGCGGATCGCATCCAGCACCTGCCTCTTGCGGCCGCGCTGGCTGGTCGCCGGCGTGATCCGCGACAGCGATTCCACCACGACCGCGGACGCCATCAGCGTGCGAAAATCCTTCAGCGAGATCTTGATGCCGGCGATCTCGCGCAGGAAGGCATTCACCTGCGTGGTGTTGACCGCGCGCACGATGCCGTAGGCATCGCGATACTGGAACATGCGCTTGCCCGGCACGCCGTTGAGGATGCCGATGGCGCGCACCAGCTTGGCGGCGTCGCACTCCTTGCGCACCGCCTTGCCGCCCTTGGCCTTGAAGGTCAGCACGAAGCTGTCTTCTTCGAGCGTGACATTGGCCTTCAGCAGCGTGGTGGCGCCGCGGGTGCCGTTGAGGCGGGCGTAGGATTCATTGCCGGGACGGATCGCGGTGCGGGCGATCAGCTCGATCACCGCCGACAGTGCGAATTCGCGCGTCGGCTCCTCGCCGGACAGGAACGCCGAGACCTTGCGCCGGATTTTTGGCAGCGCGCCCACCAGCTTCTCCAGGCGGTGCGCCTTGCGATGCTCGCGGACCTTCTCCCAGTCGGCGTGATAGCGATATTGCAGCCGGCCTGCGGCATCGCGACCCACCGCCTGAAGGTGCGAGCTCGGATCGGCCGAGTAGCGCACCTCGCGATAGGCCGGCGGCACCGCCATGGCATGCAGCCGGCGGATGGTGCGGGCGTCACGAATATGTGCGCCGTTGGGACGGACGAAGGAGTAGCCCTTGCCGCGCCGGATGCGGCGGATGGTCAGCTCGTTCTGGTCGCCGAGCCGAAGCCCCAGTTCCCTGGCGAGCGCCTCGACGGTGGCCGGGGCTGCATCGAAGACCTTTTTCGGGCTCGGACGCCGGGAAACGGCCGATTTCGGCCATTGTCCGAGCGCCTTGGCCAGCGCAATGGCTGCAGGATCGGCGGAAGCGGGCCGCATCGTCCCGAGATTCTGCTGATCCATCATAGTGTTACGCCTTGGCCTGCCTGTTATCGCGTCAATGCAATTGTTCTGGTGTTTGTTCCGAGGGGTCTCTTCCGGGCCCGGGTTGGCCATTTAGGGTGTTCCGAACCGCATTGCGAGTCCCGAATCAGTGAGGCGCGGTTGCTAAATACCGCTCGCCGGCGCATAGGGCCCTGCGCGGGCGCCTTCCGCGGATCTGGGTAAAGAGCCGACAACCGGCCGGTGGCCCGTCTGAGATTTGTGACGATCGGCTCCGCGCAACTTGATCCTCCGCATGGCCGAGCGCTCGCCGAAGGTCCAGCTTGTGCTCCTTGTCGGGCCCGGTTAGGGCGACGCATAATCGGTTCAACGGTCAAGTTGGCTTGCGCGAGGTGGAGGGAAATATGTCCGAGAAGATCTATGACGTCCCGGCGGAGTGGGCGAAGCGCGCCTGGGTCGACCAGGCGAAGTACAAGGAAATGTACGCCCGCTCGATCTCGGACCCGAACGCCTTCTGGGCCGAACAGGCCAAGCGCATCGACTGGATGAAGGCGCCGACCAAGATCGAGAACTGCTCCTTCGCCCCCGGCAACATCTCGATCAAATGGTTCGAGGACGGCGTCCTCAACGTCGCCCATAACTGCATCGACCGGCACCTCGCCAAGCGCGCCAACCAGACCGCGATCATCTGGGAAGGCGACGATCCCTCGCAGTCGAAGCACATCACCTACAAGGAGCTGCACGACGAGGTCTGCCGGATGGCCAACATCCTGCGCACCCGCAACGTCAAGAAGGGCGACCGCGTCACCATCTACCTGCCGATGATCCCGGAGGCGGCGTACGCGATGCTGGCCTGCGCGCGGATCGGCGCCATCCACTCCGTGGTGTTCGCGGGCTTCTCGCCCGACAGCCTCGCCCAGCGCATCAACGACTGCAAATCCAAGGTGGTCATCACCGCGGACGAGGGCCTGCGCGGCGGCAAGAAGGTGCCGCTGAAGGCCAATGTCGACGCAGCCCTCGCCAAGACCGAAGGCGTCGACTGGGTCGTCGTGGTCAAGCGCACCGGCGGCACGGTCGACATGAATCCTTCGCGCGACCTCTGGTACCACGACGCGGCGAGGATGGTGACGACGGAATGCCCGGCCGAGCACATGCACGCCGAGGACCCGCTGTTCATTCTCTATACGTCGGGTTCGACCGGCCAGCCGAAGGGCGTGCTGCACACCTCCGCCGGCTATCTCGTGTTCGCCGCGATGACGCATCAATACGTCTTCGACTATCATGAGGGCGACATCTACTGGTGCACCGCCGACGTCGGCTGGGTCACCGGCCACAGCTACATTCTCTACGGGCCGCTGGCCAACGGCGCGACCACGCTGATGTTCGAAGGCGTGCCGAATTTCCCGGATAATTCGCGATTCTGGAACGTCATCGACAAGCACAAGGTCAACATCTTCTACACCGCGCCGACCGCGATCCGCGCGCTGATGCAGTCGGGCGATGCGCCCGTGAAGAAGACCTCGCGCGCCTCGCTCCGCCTGCTCGGGTCGGTCGGCGAGCCGATCAATCCGGAAGCGTGGGAGTGGTATCACCGCGTCGTCGGCGACGACCGCTGCCCGATCGTCGACACCTGGTGGCAGACCGAGACCGGCGGCATCTTGATCACACCGCTGCCGGGCGCAACCAGGCTGAAGCCCGGCTCGGCGACGCAGCCGTTCTTCGGCGTGGTGCCGGAAATCGTCGATGCCGACGGCAAGGTGCTGGACGGCGAGACCACCGGCAATCTCTGCCTGACGCGCTCCTGGCCGGGCCAGATGCGCACGGTCTATGGCGACCATGCCCGGTTCGAGCAGACCTATTTCTCCACCTACAAGGGCAAGTACTTCACCGGCGACGGCTGCCGCCGCGATGCCGACGGCTATTACTGGATCACCGGCCGCGTCGACGACGTCATCAACGTCTCCGGCCATCGCATGGGCACGGCGGAAGTCGAGAGCGCGCTGGTCGCGCATGAGAAGGTCTCGGAGGCCGCCGTCGTGGGCTTCCCGCACGACATCAAGGGCCAGGGCATCTACGCCTACGTCACGCTGATGGCCGGCGTCGAGCCGACCGACGATCTGCGCAAGGAACTCGTCACCTGGGTGCGCAAGGAGATCGGCCCGATCGCCTCGCCCGACCAGATCCAGTTCGCGCCGGGCCTGCCCAAGACCCGCTCGGGCAAGATCATGCGCCGTATCCTGCGCAAGATCGCCGAGGACGAGCCGGGCAGCCTCGGCGACACCTCGACGCTGGCCGATCCCGCCGTGGTCGACGACCTCGTGAAGAACCGGCAGAACCGGAAGTCGGCGTAAGCCAAGCCGGTGCCCCGGACGCGGCGCAGCGCGCAACTCGCGCGGTGCGCTGCAGAGCCGGGGCCCATCGCACCAACATCACCTTTGCCAGATGGGTACCGGCTCTGCGGAGCAGCGTTGCACGCTGCACCGCGTCCGGGACACAGCCACAGCTCCCCCCAAACCAACGGCTGTTCACGCTCTCACACATTTGTCAGGGCGCGCCCGGATATGCCGGCATCTTTCCCGGCGAGTGTTGTTTTCAGGTCATTTACTTTGTTTCGAACATTTCCTTTCTTGGTCCTGCTGACCGGCCCTCGGCGGCCGCGCGTGGAAACCATCCGGTTAACAGGTGCGGTTAAGAATGTCTGGGCAAACGGACAATTGCCGGTTCTGCATGATTTTGGACGACCCGTTCAGGGCAGGGGAAAGCATCATGTCGATGAGGATCGCCGCGGCGCTGGCCGCGACCGTTGGGGCAGGGCTCTTGATGTCGACCGCGGCCCAGGCGCGGCCGGAAATGGTGGGAGCCCGCCTCGCCGACTATTCGCCGGGCACCATCGTGGTCAAGACCAACGAGCGGCGCCTCTATCTCATCCTCGATAGCGGCCACGCCATGCGCTACCCGGTCGGCGTCGGCAGGTCCGGCAAGCAGTGGGCCGGCACCACCCGCATCGACGGCAAGTATCGCAATCCGGCCTGGTCGCCGCCCGCGGAAGTGAAGCGCGACAAGCCGAGCATTCCCGACGTGATCCCGGGCGGCTCGCCGCGCAACCCGATGGGCGTTGCGGCCATGACGCTCTCGGGCGGCGAATACGCGATCCACGGCACCAACGTGCCGGGCTCGGTCGGCGGCTTCGTCTCCTATGGCTGCATCCGCATGCTCAACTCCGACATCACCGATCTCTACGGCCGCGTCTCCGTCGGCACGACGGTGGTCGTGACGCGCTGATCGAAGCGATCCTCAAGCGAACAAAAGCCGCGTCCCTCGACGCGGCTTTTTTGTTACCAGAAGCGCCAGCCGCGCGCGCACCAGCCGTCGCGATGGCCGCCATTGTAGCTGCGCGCGTAACCGCCAGCGAGCATTGCGGCAGAGACGCTCGGCGTGCGCCGGGTTGCGACGTCGGCGAGAACGCGCCCGTATTTGTCGGCGCCGAGATTGGAGATCGTGACGCCGCCCTGGCCGAGCAGGTCGCGCAGCGCGCCGGTCGCGGCTTCGGCCTTGTCGAGCTCCTGCTGGCAGGACGCCTTCATCTCGGGCGCATCGATGCCGCGCAGGCGAACGCGCGCGACGAGATCGCGGCCATCGCGCGGATGCAGGCGCGCGAGAAAGGTGTCGCCGTCGATGGTGCGGATGACATCGACCGGTTGCCGGGAGTCGGGACTAGCAGCCTGTTTCAGGATGATCGCGGCATCCGCCGAGTGGCTGTCGGCCGCACGCGGCAGCGGCCAGATCACACCGCCCCGGAAGGCGAGCACGACCGCCGCGACCACGCCGACCACGAACATCCACGCCAGCAGTCCGGAGAAGCGCCGGCCGAAGGGCGCGCCGCTATATGAAGGCCGATAGGAATGGCTGGGGTCGAAACGCGGCATAAGCGCACGCTAGGGCTGAGTCGGCCCGGCCGGCAAGAGACGGCCGAAACCGGAAAGGTCAGAAGTCCGAGGCGATGCCCTTGCGCTCCCAGTCGCCGAAGCGCGTGGGTTCGGGTCCCTTCGGCCCCTGCACTTCCTTCGGCGCCGCCTTGGCTTGTGCCGCCGTGGCCTGCCGGCGCTGCTCGGCTTCGGCCAGCGCGCGCTGGGCGGCCGGCGGCAATGGCTTGCGATGGGAAGGCTGGTCGTTCATCGCCCGGTCTCTAGCGCAGGATCGCGGCGCGCGCGAGGTCTAATAACGCATTGCTGAAATGGCCGCCGAGGGCTGAAAACGCCAACGGCCATTCTTACATTTGGCATATTCGCATGTCACAGCTGCGCATCTCAAAGGCATGCGCCCATTGCGGCGGAACTGCCGCTCGCTCAGAACCTTTACTTCCGCATGCCGTCTCAACGCTTTGCTCCCCCGCCTGAAGTGCCCGGCCTCGCGGCGCGGCGGATCGCTGCCGACATCGTCGACGGCGTGCTGCACAAGCACCGCACGCTCGACGACCAGCTCGACGGCGGCGGCGCTCATCCCGGGCTGAAGACGCTGGCCGATCGCGACCGCGCGCTGATGCGGCGGCTGGTCGCGACCATCCTGCGCCGGCTCGGCACGCTCGGCCATGTGCTGTCGCGCCTGCTCGACAAGGGCATCCCTTCCGACGCGCCGCGTGCACAGAGCGCGCTCCTGATTGGCGCCGCCCAGATCCTCTGGATGGACGTGCCCGATCACGCTGCCGTCGACCTCTCCGTTCGCCTCGTGCAGTCCGACCGGCGCGCCGCGCGCTATGCCGGGCTCGTCAACGCCGTGCTGCGCCGCTGCGCGCGCGAGGGCAAGGCGCTGGTCGAAGAGGTCGCAACGCAATCGCTGGACCTGCCGCCCTGGCTGCTGTCGCGCTGGAGTGCGAATTATGGCGAGAGCGTCGCACGGGACATGGCGCTCGCGCTCAGCCACGAGCCGTCGCTCGATCTCACCGTGAAGTCGGACGCCGCGCAATGGGCGAGCCGCCTGCATGGCGAGGTGCTGCCGACCGGATCGGTGCGCACGCTGCTGCATGGCTCGGTGACCATGCTGCCCGGCTTCGCCGAGGGGCAATGGTGGGTGCAGGACGCCGCCGCCGCGCTGCCGGCCCGGCTGTTCGGCGATGTCAGCGGCAAGTCCATTGCCGATCTCTGCGCCGCACCCGGCGGCAAGACCGCGCAACTGGCGCAGGCCGGCGCGCATGTCACGGCGATCGACCGCTCGCCCGCGCGGGTGGTACGCCTGCGCGAAAACTTGGCGCGGCTGTCGCTCCAGGCCGAGACTGTCGTCGCCGACGCCGTCGAATGGGCCGGCCCTGCAGATGGCTTCGACGGAATCCTGATCGACGCGCCCTGCACGTCGACCGGCACGATCCGCCGTCACCCCGACGTCGCCTGGCTCCGGCAGGAGTCGGACATCGCCGCGCTGACGGCGCTCCAGCAGCGCTTGCTGCGAAAATCGGTCTCGCTGCTCAAGCCCGGCGGGATGCTGGTCTACTGCACCTGCTCGCTGGAACCCGAAGAGGGCGAGCAGGCCATCGCCGCGCTGCTGGCCGCGGAACCCACGCTACGCCGCGTTCCGGTCGAGGCGGCCGAGGTCGCCGGTCTTAGTGAGATCATCACGCCCGATGGCGACCTGCGCACCCTGCCGAGCCATTTGCCGCATGCCGATCCAAAGCTCGGCGGGCTCGACGGGTTCTTCGCGGCCCGCCTCGTTAAATCCTGATTTTTGCACCGGATTTTGCGTCCACCCCGCTGATTCACTGCCTTTCAAGGTGGTGTCGCATGGCCTATTTTGGGATTAATAAGGATTCGTCGGAATCCTCTCCCCCTCAAGGCAAGGCGTGTCGGTCGCTCAACGCAGACGTATCTCGACGCTGGTGATGAACCGCTTCGCGCGGAACATGCTCGCGCGCGCGAGCGGCGGTTCCGTTGCGCTGTCGCGGGTATGGCCCGGCCGCACCGACCGGCTCATCATCGCGCCGCACGATCTGCGCACCGCGGATGCGACGCGCGCCGCCGAGATCTATGCCGGCCGCTTCGTCTTCGCCGGCAAGATCGTCAACTGCCACGGCCGCTCGATCTTCGACCTCGATCCGCCCTCGGAGGACTGGGAGGTCGCCCTGCTCGGCTTCGGCTGGCTGAGGCATTTGCGAGCCGCCGACACTGCGCTGACGCGGGCCAATGCGCGCGCGCTGGTCGAGGACTGGATCGCCAACCCCGCCAACAAGCGCCGTCCGGTCGCGCGGCGCGCCGACGTGCTGGCGCGGCGCGTGATCTCGTTGCTGTCGCAGGCGCCGCTGGTGCTCAACGACACCGACAACAAGTTCTACCGCCGTTATCTGCGGGCGCTTGCACGCGAGATCCGCTTCCTGCGCTACACCATGCTGGACATTCCCGACGGGGTGCCGAAGCTGCAGGTGCTGATCGCGCTGTGTTACGCCTCGCTGTGCCTCGCCAACCAGGCGCGCCATATCCGGAGTGCATCGAAGAAACTGTCGGACGAATTGCAGCGGCAGATCCTGCCCGACGGCGGGCATATCTCGCGCAATCCGGGCGCTCTGATCGAACTCCTGATCGACTTGCTGCCGCTGCGGCAGACCTTTGCCGCGCGCAACATCGCACCGCCCCCGGCGCTGCTCAACGCCATCGACCGGATGATGCCGATGCTGCGCTTCTTCCGGCATGGCGACGGCAATTTCGCCCTGTTCAACGGCATGAGCGCGACGCCGTCGGACCTGCTCGCGACGCTGCTCGCCTATGACGACGCCCACGGCGCGCCAATGGCGAACATGCCGCACACCGGCTTCCAGCGCCTCGATGCCGGCCAGACCACGCTCATCATCGACACCGGCCCGCCGCCGCCGGCGGGCGTCAGCCATGACGCCCATGCCGGCTGCCTGTCGTTCGAGCTGTCGTCCGGCATCAGCCGCATTGTCACCAATTGCGGCATGCCGGCGACGGGGCGCGACAACTGGCGGCCGTTCGCGCGCGGCACGGCCGCGCATTCGACGCTGACCTACCACGAGACGTCCTCATGCCAGTTCGTCGAGATGTCGGCGATGAAGCGGCTGCTGCACGGCGCGCCGGTCACCAACGGGCCGCACGAGGTCGAGAGCTATCGCGAGATCGTGGAGGGCGGCACGCTGCTCACGACGTCGCATGACGGCTATCTGGCGAAGTTCGGCGCAATCCATCGGCGCGCGCTGATGATCGCCAATGACGGCGCGCGCATCGACGGCGAGGACACGCTGTCGCCGCCGCAGGGCGCGCGCCTCAAGGGTGCCGATGCCGATTTCGCGCTGCGCTTCCATCTGCATCCCGCGGTGAAGGCGAGCCGGCTGTCGGACGCCCGCGGCGTCATGCTGGTGCTGCCCAACCGCGACGTCTGGACCTTCGAGGCGCTCGACGACAAGGTCGATCTCGAGGACAGCGTGTTCCTCGCCGGTAACGACGGACCGCGCCGCACCGCCCAGATCGTGATCCGGCAGGATGCGCGGCAGGCGCCCTCGATCCGCTGGAGTTTTGTCCGCTCCACCGCCTCGCCCGCGGTCACCAATGCCCGCCGCAACGCCCGGCGCGAGCCGGAACTTCCGCTGTAGATTCGACCCGATCCGGATTGATCCGGTCGTTGTGAAGGGGCTCGAAAACTGCTATCGAGCGCTCGCTCGCGCGACTGGCGACCTTGGATGGAGCACCATCGGGAAGCGCGGGACATATCCGCCGCGCGCCTGGGCATAGACACTCCTTAAGACAGAGGATCTTGCTCATGACTGACCATCCCCGCCGCGTCACCCGCGCCCTGCTCTCCGTTTCCGACAAGACCGGCCTGATCGATTTCGCCAAGGCGCTTGCCGCCCATGGCGTCGAGCTGGTTTCGACCGGCGGCACCGCCAAGGCGATCGCCGCGGCCGGGCTCGCGGTGAAGGACGTCTCCGAGCTGACCGGCTTTCCCGAGATGATGGACGGCCGCGTCAAGACGCTGCATCCGAAGGTGCATGGCGGCCTGCTCGCAATTCGCGACAACAAGGAACATGCGGAAGCGATGAAGGCGCACGGCATCGCGCCGATCGACCTCCTCGTCGTCAACCTCTATCCGTTCGAGGCGACCGTCGACAAGGGCGCGGGCTTCGAGGACTGCATCGAGAACATCGACATCGGCGGCCCCGCGATGATCCGCGCCGCGGCGAAGAACCATGACGACGTCGCCGTCGTGGTCGAGGCGGAGGACTACAAGGCCGTGCTCGACGAACTCGCCGCCAACAATGGCGCGACGACACTGAAGCTGCGACGGCGCCTCGCCGCCAAGGCCTACGCGCGCACCGGCGCTTACGATGCCGCGATCTCGAACTGGTTCAACCGGCAGCTCGAGATCGACGCGCCCGACTTCCGCGCCTTCGGCGGCAAGCTGATCCAGTCGCTGCGCTACGGCGAGAACCCGCACCAGACCGCGGCATTCTACGCGACGCCCGACAAGCGCCCGGGCGTGTCCACCGCGCGTCAGCTCCAGGGCAAGGAGCTTTCCTACAACAACATCAACGACACCGATGCGGCCTATGAATGCATCGGCGAGTTCGACGCCGGCCGCACCGCTGCCTGCGTCATCGTCAAGCACGCTAACCCTTGCGGCGTGGCCGAGGGCGCGAACCTCGTCGAGGCCTATCGCAAGGCGCTGGCCTGCGACTCCACCTCGGCCTTCGGCGGCATCATTGCGATGAACCGCCCGCTCGACGCGGACACCGCGCGCGAGATCACGAAGATCTTTACCGAGGTGATCATCGCGCCCGATGCCAGCGAGGAGGCGATCTCCATCATCGGCGCGCGCAAGAATCTGCGGCTCCTGCTTGCCGGCAGCCTGCCCGATCCGCGCGCGCCGGGCCTTACCGCCAAGACGGTGGCCGGTGGCCTGCTGGTGCAGAGTCGTGACAACGCCGTGGTCGACGACATGACGTTCAAGGTCGTGACCAAGCGAGCGCCGACGGATGCCGAGATGCGCGACCTGAAGTTCGCGTTCCGCGTCGCAAAGCACGTCAAGTCCAACACCATCATCTACGCCAGGGATCTCGCCACCGTCGGTATCGGCGCGGGCCAGATGAGCCGGGTGGATTCAGCGCGGATCGCGGCGCGCAAGGCGCAGGATGCGGCGGCTGAGCTGAAACTCGCCGAGCCGCTCACCAGGGGTTCGGTGGTCGCGTCGGATGCGTTCTTCCCGTTCGCCGACGGCATGCTCGCCTGCATCGGGGCCGGCGCCACCGCCGTGGTGCAGCCCGGCGGCTCGATGCGCGACGACGAGGTGATCAAGGCGGCCGACGAGCACGGCATCGCCATGGTGTTCACCGGCACGCGGCACTTCAGGCACTGAGTTTTAGAGCATTTAACTCTCAACGGGTCGTCCCGGCGAAGGCCGGGACCCATAACCCCAAGGAGCGGTGTGGTGCGCGGTACTCGCCGCGCAGAGCCAAATGTAGATCACGCGGTGGGTCCCGGCCTTCGCCGGGACGACACTAGAGTTAATTCTCCCGCACCCGCGCCAGCAACCCAAGTCCGGCGACGAAGAACACCACCAGCACGGCCATACCGGCCTTCTGGCTCGCGGTGATGGCCGTGATCGCGCCGATCAGCAGCGGGCCGATGAAGGAGGTCACCTTTCCTGTCAGCGCGAACAGGCCAAAATACTGCGCGATGCGATCCTTCGGCGCGAGACGGATCAGAAGCGTGCGCGAGGCGGCCTGCAGCGGTCCGCCGGCAGCGCCGATGAGACAGCCGAGCACGAGATAGGCGCGCTCCGCAGCCGCAGCGAACAGCGCGCCACCCGGCTCGGGCGGCGCGACCTTGATGAAGACGATCGAATCCCGGTCGACGAGCAGGATCGCCGCGAGCGCCAGCAGCAGGATCAGCATGCTGCCGGCGATCACGCGCTTCGGTCCGAGGTAATCGTCGAGCTTGCCGCCGAGCCACGCGCCGAATGTGCCGGCGATCGCCAGCATGATTCCGAAGGTGCCGATCTGGATCGTATGCCAGCCGAACGTGCCGGCGGCATAGATGCCGCCGAAGGCGAACAGCGAGACGAGACCGTCGGTGTAGATCATGTTGGCGAGCAGAAACGCCGCGAGTGATTTCTGTTTTGGCAGGCCCGCAAGCGATTGCTTCAGCTCGGCAAGGCCTTCGCGCACGGCTTCGCCCAGCGGACGCCGCGCCGGATAGTCCGGCGTGAACAGGAACAACGGCGTCACGAAGATGATGAACCACAGCCCGGTCAATGGTCCTGCGGCGCGATCGCCCTCGTGACTGGCGGGATCGAGTCCGAACAGCGGCGTGAAGCCGAGCAGCGTGCGCCCGGTGTCGGGATTGGCCGCGAGGAAGCCGAGCACGATGATCAGGCTGACGATACCGCCGACATAGCCGGTGGCCCAGCCGGTGCCGGAGAGCCGGCCGATGCGCTCCGGCGGCACCAGGGTCGGCATCATGGCATTGTTGAAGACGGTGGCGAATTCTGCGCCGACGCTGGCAAGCGCGACCGCGATCAGCAGCGGCGGAATGATGGTGCGATCGCCGGGCTTGCCGATCCACAGCGTGCATGATGCGATCACCAGGATCGCGCCGAACGCGGCGATCCAGGGTTTCCGCCGGCCCGCGGCATCGGCGATGGCGCCGAGCATGGGCGACAACAGCGCGATCGCCATGCCGGCTGCGGCCATTGCAAATCCCCACAGCGATTGTCCGGTGGCGGGATCGGGCGCGATGCTGGTGGCGAAATAGGGCGCGAACACGAACGTCGTGATCAGAGTGAAATAAGGCTGCGCGGCCCAGTCGAAAAAGATCCAGCTGACGACGGCAGCGCGCGGCGGATAGATCCTCTGCACGCCGGTCATGCGCGCATCGGGGGCAATCGTCGTCATCGCGCAGTCCTCATCACGAACAATTTTGCCTGTCTTGGCGCAGACGGTATAGCATTACAGGGACGTGTGTGAATTGCATCGACAGCCACGGCGGAAATTTTGATGATGTCCTCATTGTCGACCCGGCGGACAATTTTCGCGATCATTGCCACTCTGGCGTTTGGTCTTGCGCCAACAACCGCACAGGATGCACGGCAGGCCTATGTACCGCCGGCGCCCGGCACAGTACACGCCGTGCATGCCGAACACGGCATGGTGGTGGCGCAGGAGAAGATTTCCGCGCAGGTCGGCGCCGATATCCTGCGGCGCGGCGGCAATGCGGTCGATGCGGCGGTCGCGACCGGCTTCGCCATGGCGGTCACCTATCCGCGCGCCGGAAATATCGGCGGCGGCGGCTTCATGGTGATTCATTCCGCCGAGCGCAATGAGGACGTCGCGATCGACTATCGCGAGACTGCGCCCGCAGCGACCACGCCGCAAATCTTCCTCGGCGCCGACGGCAAGCCCGATGCCGCAAAATCCCGCGACTCCGCACTCGGCATCGGCGTGCCTGGCACGGTCGCCGGCCTTGCGCTGGCGCTGGAGAAATACGGCTCGGGCCAGTTCACGCTCGCCCAGTTGCTCGAGCCCGCGATTGCGCTGGCGCGCGACGGATTCGTCATCGGCGACGACATCGCCGACACCCTGCCGGGCTGGTACCCGAGGCTCGCGCGCTGGCCGTCCTCGGCAAAGCTCTTTTCCCGACCCGACGGCACGTCGCTGCGCGAAGGCGACCGGATGGTGCAGGGCGACCTTGCCGAGACCCTCTCGGCGATCGCCATCCAGGGCCCGCGCGGCTTCTACGAAGGCGCGGTGGCGGACAAGCTCGCCAAGGCGGTGTCCGACGCCGGCGGCATCATGACGCCGGCCGATCTGAAATCCTATCAGGCCGTGATCCGCGCACCGGTGCGCGGCAGCTATCGCGGCTACGATCTCGTCTCGATGCCGCTGCCCTCGTCCGGAGGCATCGTGCTGGTGGAGACACTCAATATCCTCGAGGGCTTTCAGCTCGCCGATCTGAAGCAGGGCTCGGCCGCTTCGCTCCATCTCCTGATCGAGGCCATGAAGCGCGCCTATGCCGACCGCGCGCGCTATCTCGGCGACCCCGCCTTCGTCAACGCGCCGATCGAGGTGCTGACCGCGAAGGAGTATGCCGACAAGCTTCGGGCGGGCATCACCACCGATCGCGCCACGCCGTCGAACGCGCTGACGGCAGCCGCGGCTTCGCCGCGCGAGGGCAGCAACACGACACATTATTCCGTGGTCGATTCCCGCGGCAACGCGGTCAGCAACACCACCACGCTGAACTTCAGCTATGGCGTTGGCCTCGTGGCCGACGGCACCGGCGTGCTGCTCAACAACGAGCTCGACGATTTCACCGCGGCCGTCGGCGCCTCCAACGCCTACGGCCTCGTCGGCTACGAGGCCAATTTGCCCGGACCCGGCAAGCGGCCATTGTCCTCGATGTCCCCGACCATCGTGCTCAAGGGCGGCAAGCCGGTGCTGGTGACGGGCTCGCCCGGCGGCAGCCGCATCATCTCGACCGTGCTCCAGGTGATCGTCAACGTCCTCGACTACAGGATGGACGTGGCGGAAGCCGTGGCCGCGCCGCGGCTGCATCATCAATGGCTGCCCGACGAGGTGCGCGTCGAGCGCGGCTTTTCCGACGACGTGCTGTCCGCGCTGAAGGCCGCGGGCCACGTCGTGGTCGCGCCGATGGGACAGACCTCCGCCAACTCTATCGCGGTGACGCCGGTCGGGGCGCTCGGCGCGCCCGACCCGCGCACGCGCGGCGCGGAAGCCGCGGGACAGTAGTCCGGTGCTCCGCACCGCCCCGGAATGACCGGACTAGCTACCGCCCGATCTGATACGGCCCGCCCTTTTCCAGCGCGCGGTTGTAGGCCGGCCGGGCGTGGATGCGCTCGAGGAACGCCATCGCTTTGGGATGGCCCTGCTCCAGCCCGCCGCGTGCCTGCGCCGCTTCGAGCGGAAAGCTCATCTGGATGTCAGCTGCGCTGAACTCGCCGCCGGCGAACCACTCGCTCTTGCCGAGCTCGCTTTCCCAATAGTCCATGTGCTGCTTGAGCTGCGGATTGACCAGCGCGGTCAGCGCCTGGTTCGAGACCTTGCGCACCAGCGGACGCAGCAGCGCCGGCGCGCGCTTCGGCATCAGCGTGAACAGCAGCTTCAGCAGCAGCGGCTGCATCGCGGAGCCTTCCGCATAATGCAGCCAGTAAGTGTAGCGCAGCCGCTCCGGCGTGTTCGGCGGCGGAATCAGCCGGCCATTGCCGTAGGTCGCGATGAGATATTCGATGATCGCGCCGGACTCGGCGATGGTGTTGCCGTTGTCGGTGATAACGGGCGACTTGCCGAGCGGATGGATGGCGCGCAGCTCCTTCGGCGCGCGCATGTCGGCCTGGCGCTGATAGCGCACGATCTCGTAGGGCACGCCGAGCTCCTCGAGCAGCCACAGCACGCGCTGCGAGCGCGAATTGTTGAGGTGATGAACGGTCAGCATCGCGCGGGTCCTCAAAGAGCTGGGCGTGGTCGATCGGCCGCGTACCTGCCAGTCCGCAAACGCAATGTCGAGCCGTCCAGACGGATATTTTCACCCGGGTATATTGACGCACGGAATTTACCCGGATATTAAGCCGACGAAACGCGACGAATATGGCAATGATTCCAATGCAGAAAACTTTCACCGCCTTTCAGGGTCCGCGCCGCCTGGTGTCCGGGCCGGCAGGAGAGGTCGCTCTGATCGTCAAGCGGGTGCCGCCACGGCCGGACGAGCCCATCATCATTTTCGAGGACGGCACGGGCCGGCCGATCGACTTCGACCTGCGCGGCGGGGACCGCGAGGTGCTGGCGCGCTTGGCGAAGTATTTGCCGCCGCCAAGCGAGGAGGCAGCACCGGCCGAGCCGCGCGGGCGCGGCCGGCCAAAACTCGGCGTGGTCGCGCGCGAGGTGACACTGTTGCCGCGGCACTGGGAATGGCTGAACGCGCAAGCGGGCGGCGCCTCGGTCGCGCTGCGCAAGCTCGTCGACGAGGCGCGGCGGGCGAGCGGCGACAAGGACCGCGAGCGGCAGGCGCGCGATGCGGCCTATCACTTCATGTCGACCATGGCCGGCAACCTGCCGCAGTTCGAGGAAGCTTCGCGCGCGCTGTTCGCCGATGACCGGCGCCGCTTCACCGGACTGATCGCCGACTGGCCCGCCGACATCCGCGACCACGTCGTCAAGCTCGCTTACAGCGACCGCGCGTAAACCGCGCGTTCTCCTCCAACCCCATCGACGGCCGGGCCGCGCCTTGCGCGGCAACGGTCTTGCTCGCCCTGATGAAAGACCGATCCATGTCAGCTCCAAAACCGCTCTGGACCACGTTCCTCCGCTTTCTCGCCCCGCTGATGCTGGGCAACGCGCTGCAATCCCTGTTCGGCACCGTCAGCAACATCTATCTCGGCCAGATGATCGGCGTCGACGCGCTGGCGGCGGTCTCGGTCTTCTTCCCGGTATTCTTCTTCCTGTTCGCCTTCGTCATGGGCCTCAGCACCGGCGCCACCGTGCTGATCGGTCAGGCCTTTGGCGCGGGCGAGCACGGCCGAATCAAGATCGTCGTCGGCACGACGCTCGCGGTTGGCCTGCTGCTGTCCGTATCGATTGCGCTGGTCGGCGGCCTCTTCAGCCGGCAATTGATGATGGCGTTGGCAACGCCCGCCGACATTCTGGATGAGGCCAGCGCCTACGCACGCATCATGCTACTCACGATGCCGCTCGGTTTCGCATTCCTGCTGATCACGGCGATGATCCGCGGCGTCGGCGACGCTGTGACTCCGTTGCTGGCGCTGGGCTTATCGACGATGATCGGATTGATCCTGACGCCGGTCCTGATCAGGGGCGCGTTCGGACTGCCAGCCGCGGGCGTCACCAGCCCGGCCTGGGCGGCCGCAATCGCCAACGCGCTCACCTTGATCGCGCTCGCCTTCTATCTCTTGCGGAAGCAACACCTGCTTGCGCCGGATGCCGCGTTGCTGCGTCACCTGCGGCTCAATCGCGCCGTGCTAGGAAAGATCCTCGGCATCGGGCTGCCGAGCGCGGTCGGAATGGTGGTGATGGCGATCGCCGAGCTGGTGCTGCTCGGCCTCGTCAACGGCTTCGGGTCGGATGCCACCGCCGCCTACGGCGCCGTCAACCAGGTGATGGGCTACACCCAGTTCACGGCGATATCGATCTCGATCGCGGTGTCGATCCTCGGTGCGCAGGCGGTCGGCGGCGGCGACAGAAACCGGCTCGACGGCATCGTGCGCACCGGGCTCGCGTTCAACCTCGTGCTGACCGGTGGGCTGGTCGCGCTGATCTATCTGACGCCGCGCGCCGTGCTCGGCCTCTTCATCACCGACGGCGCCGTGCTCGACCTGGCGAAGGATCTGCTCCGCATCGCGCTGTGGAGCTCGGTGCCGTTCGGCATGGCCACGGTGTTCTCCGGCGCCATGCGCGCCGCGGGCGTGGCCTTGACGCCGATGCTGCTGTCGATCTTCGCCATTGTCGCCATCGAGCTGCCGTCCGCCGTGATCCTGAGCCGCACGATCGGCCTCGAGGGCGTCTGGGCCGCCTACCCGATCGTGTTCTGCGCCATGCTGGTCTTGCAGACGGGCTATTATTTCGCGGTGTGGCGAAGGCGGGCAATCCGAGGCATCAAAGTATTATGATCATCATTAAAAGGTGGACCTATGGCGCGTGCTGCGCCACAATGCCGGAAACGCCAGGGAGGACGATTTGACCCGCACAGCCCCGCAATTCCTGTTCGATTTCGGCAGCCCGAACGCCTATCTCAGCCATCTGGCGATTCCGGCGATCGAAAGCCGCATCGGCGTCAAGTTCGACTACGTTCCGATCCTGCTCGGCGGCATCTTCAAGGCGACCAACAACAAGTCGCCGGCCGAGACGCTCGCGGGCGTTAAGAACAAGCGCGAATTCCAGATGGTCGAGACCGCGCGCTTCGTCAGGCGCTTCAACGTGCAGCCCTACGTCTGGAATTCGAACTTCCCCGTCAACACGCTGAACCTGATGCGCACCGCAATCGCCGCGCAGCTCGAGGGCGTGTTCGAAAAATACGTCGACGCCGCCTTCCACCACATGTGGCGCGAGCCGAAGAAGATGGACGATCCGGAAATCGCGGCAAAGGCGCTGGCGTCCTCCGGCCTCGACGCGCAAAAGCTGTTCGCCCGCGCCCAGGAGCCCGACGTGAAGGCCAGGCTGATCAAGAACACCGAAGACGCGGTCGGGCGCGGCGCCTTTGGCTCGCCGACCTTCTTCGTCGGCAACGAGATGTTCTTCGGCAAGGAGCAGCTGCGCGAGGTCGAGGAGATGGTGAGAGGCGAATAGCGAATGGTAATGGCGAGTCGTCGAATTGTGACTCGCAATTCCCAGGGTCTTCCCCTATTCGCTACTCCCAGTTCGCCATTCGCAGAAGCAGCGGAGTTCTCCCATGCGCATCCTCGTGGTCGGCGCCGGCGCCATCGGCGGCTATTTCGGTGGCAGGCTGTTGCAGGCCGGCCGCGACGTCACCTTCCTGGTCCGCCCCAAGCGCGCCAGCGAGCTGGCGAGCGCGGGCCTCGCCATCAAGAGCCCGAACGGCGACGTGACCTTGAAGAATCCGCCGACCGTGCAGGCCGATGCGCTCAAGGACAAGTTCGAAATCGTGCTGCTGAGCTGCAAGGCGTTCGATCTCGACGACGCCATCACGTCGTTTGCCCCCGCGGTCGGGCCGAACACCTCGATCATCCCGATGCTGAACGGCATGAAGCATCTCGACACGCTCGATGCCAGGTTCGGCGCCGGTCGCGTGCTCGGCGGGCTCTGCGCCATCGCCGCAACCTTGAACGAGAAGCGCGAGGTGGTGCAGCTCCAGCCGATGCAGTCGCTCAATTACGGCGAGCGCGACGGCAAGCTCTCCGATCGCGTCAAGGCGATCGACGAGGCCTTCAAGGGTGGCATCAACGGCGCCTCCGCCAGCCAGAACATCATGCAGGACATGTGGGAGAAGTGGGTGTTCCTGTCCTCGCTCGCCGCTTCCACCAGCCTGATGCGAACCTCCGTCGGCAACATCCTCGCCGCCCCCGGCGGCAGGGACTTTTTGCTCGGCATGCTGGACGAGACCAGTGCGACCGCCACCGCGTCCGGCTACACGCCGGGCGGCCCGTTCTTCGAACGCGTGAAGGGCAACCTCACCGCCGAAGGCTCGCCGATGACGGCCTCGATGTTCCGCGACATCAAGGCCGGCCTGCCGGTCGAGGCCGACCACGTCATCGGCGACCTCATCGCCCGCGCCGACGCCGCCAAGGTGCCGGTGCCGAAGCTGCGCATCGCCTACACCCATCTGAAAGCGTATGAGAAGCAGCGGGCGGGGTAGCCTCCATCGTCGCCCTGGCGAAAGCCAGGGCCCATACCGCGGAATCTCTCATGGAACGACCGCGGCCCGTTACTCTTTCAACAATGGCCAATCGGGGTAATGGGTCCTGGCTTTCGCCAGGACGACGATGATCATTTCAGATGCGCGAGATAGTGCGCGACGGCGGTGATCTCCTCGTCGCTCATGTGATAGGCGACATCGGCCATCGCGGCGACGCCGCCGCCGACGCGCTGGCCGGCCTTGTAGTCGCGTAGCGCCTTGACCAGATATTCCTCGCGCTGGCCGGCGAGCCGCGCCACCGCCTTGGTGCCGGCATAGCTGTCGGTATGGCATGAGGCGCAACGGCGGCCGGCGGCAACCTGCGAGCCCTTGGCCGACAGGTCCGGATCCTTGTCCTCCGGCCCCTTGGGCGGCGTCATCTTGGAGAACCAGGCGCCGAAATTGCGGATGTCCTCGTTGGCGATCTCCTCGGCGATCGGCTGCATCTGCTCGTTCTTGCGCGAGCCGGCGCGGAAGAACACGAGCTGCCACTGGATGAACTGGTCCGGCTGACCGGCCAGCGAGGGGACGTTCTCCATCTGCGAGATGCCGTTCTCGCCGTGACAGCCGGAGCAGGTGGCGGCCTTCTCCTGGGTCGGGGCGTTGTCGGCGGCCTGGGCCGCCGGTGCGAACAGCAACGCCGCAGACAGAATTCCGAACCGAACGACCCGCATGTTTGATTCTCGTTTGATAGATGCCCGGATCAAGTCCGGGCATGACGAACGCGTTCCACTGCGAGCCGTCGCATGAAACAAAAGAGGCTGCGGCGCCTCCCGGTCGCCGCAGCCTCCGTGCCGTGATGCGCTACTTCTTGCTGTAGCTGATGCGGTAGATCGCGCCAGCCCAGTCGTCGGCGACGAGGATCGAGCCATCCTTTGCCAGGATGATGTCGTTGGGGCGGCCGAGATAACCCTGGTCGCCCTCGAGCCAGCCGGAGGCGAACACCTCCTGCTTGGCGTTCTTGCCGTCAGGCCCGACGATCACGCGCATGATGCGCGCGCCCTGGTACTTGTGCCTGTTCCAGGAGCCGTGCTCGGCGATCAGGATGTTGTTCTTGTACTCGGCGGGAAACTGGTCGCCGGTATAGAACTTCATGCCGAGCGGAGCGACATGGGCGCCGAGATTGAGCACGGGCGGCGTGAACTCGGAGCACTTGTGGCCCATGGCGAACTTGTCGTCCGGCAGATTGCCCTGGTGGCAATAGGGATAGCCGAAGTGCTCGCCGATCTTGCTGATCATGTTGAGCTTGTCGCTCGGCAGGTCATCGCTGATCCAGTCGCGGGCGTTCTCGGTGAACCAGTACTTGCCGGTGCGCGGATCGACGTCGCCGCCGACCGAGTTGCGGACGCCGAGCGCGTAGATTTCTGCGTTGCCGGTCTTGGGATCGACGCGCCGGATCTGCGAGACGCTGGTCGGGGGAACGCCGATGTTGAAGGGCGGTCCGAACGGCAGATAGAACCAGCCGTCCTTGTCCACCGCGATGTACTTCCAGCCGTGCGCGGCATAGGACGGCATGTCGTCATAGACGACCTTGCCCTGGCCGGGATTGTCGAGCTTGTTTTCGATGTCGTCGTAGCGGATCAGCTTGTCGACCGCGATGACATAGAGCGCACCGTCCTTGACGGCCAGGCCCGTGGGCATGTTCAGCCCCTTGAGGATGGTCTTGACCTCCTTCTTCCCGTTGTTGTCCTTGATGGCGTAGACGTTGCCGAGGCCGAACGAGCCGACGAACAGCGTGCCCTTATCGCCCCAGGCCATCTGCCGCGCCGCCAGAACGCCGGGCGCATAGACCTCGATCTTGAAGCCCGCCGGCAGCTTGATCTTCTTCATCATCGCCGCGAGCTCGGCCTCGGAGGCGCCGGTCGGCGGACCCGACGGCGGCGCGAGGCCCTTCTGCGCCTCGGTCTCGTCGCCGAGGAACCAGTCATCCGGCGGATGGGTCCAGAATTCCTTGGTGCCGGATTCGTATTTCTTCAGCGGCTTGCTCTTGTCCTGTGCGTTGACAACGCTGGTCCCTGCAAGAAGGGCTACGGCTGCAAGCGCCCACACGGATCGATGGAACATCGATTTCATCGCGTCACTCCCCTAAGGCAGCCGTCAGGGCTGCACACTTATTTTGTTTTGCTAGTCGAGAGGCGAAGTTTTGGAGTCTGTCAGAGTGGCAGACGCAAAAAGGTTAGCACATCTGTACAAAGTGAAAAGCACAGGGGATGCGCAGCAATTGGGCTCAATAAAAATTGAGATGGATTTTCTCGCAAGGGCGAGCGCGGCGACGACAATGATCTCGCTGCAACGCGGAATCGACATGGCGCGCGGCTGAATTTCGGCGGCGCAACGGGTCTCCAAACAAAAAACACGAAAACAACCCCATGCACCGTCAAGGCGCTCGGGCCGGCTGAGTGCCGGTGAAACCGGCCAGGCACTTGATGCGTCGCGTAAAACGGCAATCGCGGCGATCACGGCGCGACGGGATAGGGCCCATGGTCGAACACCGCATCATGGTAGCCCTTTGAGCCGACCTCGCGCGCCAGCTGACTGCGAAAATCGCGGCCGGCACTGAGGCTGTCCAGCACATGGGCAAAGTCGTATGCGGGCCGCCAGCCGAGCTCCTGGCGTCCGCGCGCGTTGACATAGACGCGGTCGATCCGCGGCAACAGGCGCCAGCCGCGCGCGGCGTAGAGCGCCGCGCAATCCGGATAGAGCTCTCGCACGACACTGCCTGCATCGCGCGCGAGCGCCGCGAGATGGCGCTGCTCGAACGGGCTGGTGGCCGAGACGATGTAGCGGGCGAATCCGATCCGTGGCGCGTGCTCGACCGCCAGCAGATGGGCACTCACGGCATCCGCTATATCCAACCGTCTATAGAGCAGCTCGTTGGCCTGCGCGTTCTCCAGCGAATAAGCCTGCCGCATCGCGGCGTCGTCATCGTGCTCCGGAAAGAACCGCGAGGTCCGCAAGATCACGACCGGCAGGCCGCGCTCGCGACAAAACAGCTCGCAAAGATTCTCCGCCATCACCTTCGTCGTGCCATAGATGTTCTTCGGGACCGGCGGCAGATCCTCGGTGACCCACACCGCCGCCTCTCCCGCCTCGGGGTGGAGTTGAGAGCCGAACGCGCTGGTGGTGCTGGTGAAGACGAAACTCCTCACGCCGGCGGCCGCCGCCGCCTCGAGCAAATTGAGCGTGCCGGTGACGTTGGTGTGGACGAAATCCTGCTTCGCATGCGTCGCCACATGCGGCTTGTGCAGCGTCGCGGTGTGGATGACGGCGGTGATGCCGTCCATCTGGCGCCGCACGAAAGTGGGATCGACGATCGATCCTGTGGCGTCGGTGAACGGCGAGAGCTTCAGGTCGATCCCGCGCGCAGGCGACCCGCGCCCGCGGAGCGTCCGCAGCGCGGCCTCCCCGAGATGGCCCGCGCTGCCGGTGACCAGAATCGTCATGTCGAACTCCCCGGTCGTGACGACGGGTCCCACGCCAAGGTTGTAGGAGGACGGACTCCCATACTAGGATGACACCCATTGCGGGGCAAAAAAGATGTTTTTGATCGCTTGGTGGCTGACGGGGGTCGTTCTCGGCTGGTTCATTTGGGCATCTTACCGGCTTTGGCGACCGGAACGGCCTTGGGAGGTTTTTTTAAGTGCTGACCAAGCCGGTCAGCTCGATCCCGCGACGCGACCGCTTGTCGAGTCCGCGATTGCGATCCTGAGAGCAAATCTGCCCGGACAGCCGCAACAGGATGAGGGACCGGTTGGCCCAGAGCGACCTTCCGCACGTGGAGCAGTGCTTGGGCTTGCAAGCGTGGGCGTGGTCGCTTTGCTCGTCTTCATCCTTGCCGCCGCGACCGATCATGCCCAGCTATTTCAGTGGATGCTTGTTTTAAAGTCGTACCTTGTCGGGGTGCGTGTTCAGACGCTGATCATCGGGATATTGACCGGAGTTCTTTTCAGGCAATACCGCGTATCGCTCATGAGTTTTGCGACACGGCTGGCCAATGCCGTGATCGGTAGCGGAGAAAATACAGCCTGGGCTCTGCAGGGCGCGTTGGCGGTCGGGCTGGTTGCGATAGGCCTGTTCGCGATACGGCCGGATTTCCTTCTATATATTAGGTCATTCAAGTTCGGAACGGTGGAGGCCACATTCGGCGATCAAGGACCTCTGCCCCTGAGAGATGCGCGCTTGAATCTGCGAGAATTTCGAGAGCGAGTCGCGATCAAGCAATACGAGAATTTTCGAAAAAACTTCATACTGGCCGGCTCACCTAGAGATTTCGCGCGCCGGAGATTGACCGGCGAGGAAAACTCCGCCCTGCAGGCAGAAACCGGACGGATAGCCGTGCGGATCTTCGAGAATTATGTCGATCCGGTGCTCGTATCCATTCTTTGTCTGGACAAAGTGCACGCAATCCGGCTAGCCATTCAAGACTCGGACCTCGCGGCATATGCAGCTGTCTGGGAAAACTTCCTCAGAAGCCTTCACGACAAGAAGCTGGAGCTGACGCGGACCAACCTCCCGCACCTCCTCACTCAATTGCGCGAGCGATCGGAGCCATTCATCGCTCGGGCGAGGGACCTGAATGGCTCATGCATGCGACCACCAGAGACGTTCCCGCTGGGGGTGCCGGCGGACAACCTGGCGGCCGACGCGATATTTGATGATTACCTAAGGGCTGTCGCCCTATTGAAGGAGCGCAAATTCGACAAACCTGAAGTCATCATTTCATTGGTCGTTTTCGAGCCTTACCTGACCGGCGCGGTGTCAGATCTGATTGCGCTGATTTCAGGCGAGAGAGAGAAGACCGATTTCCTCTTGAACATGCTGGATGGCTTTCCGCTTTCGCACGATCTCATCACGCCCGGCATCATCAATCTTTACTACCAAGCCACCTATTCCTGGCTCAACACCACGGGTTCGTTACCCCTCGATCTCGTGCGATCGCAAATTGAGTATGCGGTATTGGGCGCCGACGTCATATTGGCGCGCAGCGCGGACTTGCTCGCCAGGAACGAACGAGGCGCTCCAAGCGGGCAGCTAGAGCAAAAAATAGGGACTGATGAGGAGAAGAAGGCGAAGGATGACGCGGACAAGGCCGCGAAGGTCTACGATATCTTCTTGAGGAATCTGTTCGCGCTCCTTCCTACGGAAGTCGACATTTATGTGCAGCGCGCCTTGGCCGGCGAGCCCATTTCCGAGCAACATCGCCAAAGCTGGATCAAGGCAGCCAGCCGGCTGCACGCAATGCTGCGGCTGCGATTGGCGCTTCCCATCGCCGATATCGATGGTCTGAACCCGATCGATCTCGATGAGAGAACAAAAGGGCGTCTTCGCGCTGACGTGAGGACGGACCCGGAGTCCAAGATTGACCCGGATTTTCTCCTGCAAGCGGATCTTGCCATCGCGCTCTCTGCCATCCTCCTTCAAGACGGCAATCGTGCGAGCGCGAAAAACTGCAATGCCGCGCTGATCTACGTCAACGAGGCCAGTGCAGCGGTACAGCCGACTGTGGAAGACAATAAGCTAGATCGCGCCCAGGAACTTCGGTTGCGAGAGCTGATCGGTGCGGTAGCGAATCGGATCGGCGATTCTTGCAGCTGGACCGACGAAAGGGGGCAAAAGGTGGCCCCCAAACAGGAGCCAAAAGCTCTCGGAGGGGAGGCTAAATAGTCTCAGCTTAAATCGTCTTGGCCATCGCCACGCTCTGGAAGCAGAGCATGAGCGCGATCGCGAGCATGAAGATCTGAGCTTTGTTCATGGCCTCACTCCACATCCTCTCGGGATGCAACCTCTGGATCGTAATCTACGCTTCTTTACAAAACCTGCAAGAACCGGGCGCGTTCCGGATCAATTTGCGCCATTGGCGCGGAACGCCCGGCATTAGGCCAGAAGCCACATGAACCGGCGCTGAATCCCGGAAATCTGCCAAGAAGAAGAAAATTGGAGCGGGCGAAGGGGCTCGAACCCTCGACCCCGACCTTGGCAAGGTCGTGCTCTACCACTGAGCTACACCCGCATCCTGTGTCGGTCGCGTGACGCGCCGGCAACGGCTGTCGTATGCCAAAAGCGGACGGCGAATGCAACAGCTACCGGCAGCATCAATTCGCATCTTGAGCCCCAATATCCAGCCGGTTTCTGCCCGAATCGGCCGAAAACGCCCCGGAACTGCCGAATCGGCCGGCGCGGATTGAAATTCGGCCGTCCCGGCCCAATTTTAGGCCCAGCAACAAGCATCCGTATTGGCGACGTGCTAAAAGCCCGCCAGTCCAGATATCAGACGAGGGGATTCCGTGACGATCATCGACCAGGGTAACGGAGCGGCGGGCCCAGCCGGGGCCGATCTGATCAAGGACACCACCACCCAGAGCTTCGTGAAGGACGTCATCGAGGAATCGAAGCGCCAGCCGGTGCTGATCGACTTCTGGGCGGAGTGGTGCGGCCCGTGCAAGCAGCTCACCCCCGTGCTGGAAAAGGCGGTCAGGGCGGCCAAGGGCAAGGTCAAGCTGGTCAAGATGAACATCGACCAGCATCCGGCGATCCCCGGACAGATGGGCATCCAGTCGATCCCGGCCGTGATCGCCTTCGTCAACGGCCAGCCGGCCGACGGCTTCATGGGCGCGGTGCCGGAAAGCCAGATCAACACGTTCATCGAGCGCCTGACCAAGGGCGTGACCGCGCCCGGCGAGCTCAACGTCGCCGAGATCCTGCAGGAGGCCGAGGCCGTGCTCGCCGAGGGCGACGCGGAGGGCGCAGCCCAGATCTATGCCGACGTGCTCCAGCACGATTCGACCAACATCGCCGCACTCGCCGGGCTTGCGAAGTGCCACGTCTCGGTCGGCGCTATCGAGCAGGCCAAGCAGACGCTGGCCATGGTGCCGGAGTCCAAGCGCAACGATGCCGCGGTCAAGGCGGTGCAGGCCGCGATCGATCTTGCCGAGCAGGCGGAGCAGCTTGGACCCGTGGCCGAGCTGGAACAGAAAGTCGCGGCAAACCCGCTCGATCATCAGGCGCGGTTCGACCTTGCCACCGCGCTCAATGCGCAGGGCAACCGGGCCGCCGCCACGGAGCAGCTGCTCGCGATCGTCAAGCGCGACCGCAAATGGAACGACGACGGCGCCCGCAAGCAGCTCGTGCAGTTCTTCGAGGCCTGGGGCGGCGCTGACGAAGCGACCGTCGAGGGACGAAAGCGCCTGTCGACAATCCTGTTTTCGTGAGGCGCCAAGGTTTGAGCATGACCTGTCCGGAAAGCCGCTTCGCACTTTGCGCTAACGCGACCCTTCGGGTCCGGATCATGCTCTAGCCTGCAGGAGTCAGCGGGGACCAGATGCCGATCAACATCGAATACCGCGGACCCGCCGACCTTCCCGAGATCATCCCGGTGTTTCCGCTGGCGGGCGCGCTGCTGCTGCCGCGCGGGCAGATGCCCCTCAACATCTTCGAGCCGCGCTATTTGTCGATGGTGGACGACGCCTTGCGCGACGGCCACCGACTGATCGGCATGATTCAGCCGGACGTCGCACATTCGCCGAAGGATAGCGACAAGCCGGCGCTGTTCCGCGTCGGCTGCGTCGGCCGCATCACCCAGCTCGCCGAGTCCGGCGACGGCCGCTACATCCTGGAGCTGACCGGCATCACCCGCTTCAAGGTGGTCGAGGAGCTCGAGGTGCTGACCGCCTACCGGCAGTGCAAGGTGGACTACTTCGCCTTCGTCGACGATTTCACCGCGCGCATGGGCGAGGACGCGGTCAACCGCGAGGCGCTGCTGGTGGCACTGGCGGACTTCCTCAAGGCCAACAACCTCAAGGTCGACTGGGAGGGAGTCGAGAGCGCGCCCAACGAGGCGCTGGTCAATGCGCTCGCGATGATGTCGCCTTATGGCCCGGCGGAAAAGCAGGCCATGCTGGAGGCGCCCGACCTCAAGACCCGCGCCGAAATCCTGGTCGCAGTGACCGAGATGGACCTCGCCAAGAAGCGCACCTCGGGCGATCCGCCGCTGCAGTGAGCGCCGGCCCGAACTTTCATCGTCGAGCTTGATCGTTTCCGCGAAGACGGTGCGCTCCCGCAAGCGGGAGGGGCGAGGGAACCCGATCGCCGGACTTCGCTAGCGACTACCGATGCGCTTGCGCCCGGTGAACATCGCGCGGATCAAGTTCTCGCGCTGGAGAATGCCCATCAGCACCACGCCGGCGACGTGCAGGACGACTAGGACGATGACGGCGTCCGACGACCAGGCGTGGGTGTCCTCGACCCACCAGACGCCGAAGAAGGTGACCGTCACCGACATCGCGCCGGTGATGGTCGACACCGCCAGCGCCACCAGCAGCGCCACCAGCATCAAAGTGCCGGCGGGATTGAGCCCGATATAGCGCCCGGTGATGCCGCGGCGCAGGTTGAGGAGATAGCGCGGCGCAGCGCGAAGCCTGACGCCGACCATGCGGAAGCGCGAATAGCGGCTGCCGAGCACACCCCAGACCAGACGGAAGGCGAGGAGGGCAAGCACCGCATAACCGACGATGCGGTGCGTTCGGTCATAGACCGTGGGCGTGAACCAGGCGGCCAGAACGCAGATCGCAAGCGCCCAGTGCCAGAGGCGCAGCGGAATGTCCCAGACCTCGACCGTCCGCGAAGGCGTTCGATTCGCGGGGGCCCGTGTGGGCTCCCCGCGTACATCGGGCACCGCTTCCTTCATGAGCCTCGGTTCACTCGGTGCAGTTCATTTCGTGACGTTGACGCAACTGGCGCAAATTGACTTCGTGCCGTGCAGTCTACTTGGCGATCGTCTTCTTCAGGCTGAGATCCTCCGGGCTGTAGAACAGCTCGTAGAGCTTTCCTTCCTTGACGCCGTAGACCTCATAGCAGGAGCCTTCCACCTTGGAGCGCCGCACCTCGTAGCCGGCCGCCTTGGCCTTGGCCTCGGCCTCGCTGGCGGGCTTCCACGACGCCTTGTCGAGCTTGGTGCAGTCCTTGAAGCCGTCGGCCATGGCCGCAGACCCCATGCCGAGCCCGATCGTCAGTGCAACGGCAACAACACGAATGACCTTCACGAACGTCTCCTCCTCTGTCGTGCGCAACATCCTGCGCGGCGCGCGACCGAAGGAAGCAAACGGGAAGCCGAAGTCAATCCGGTCCGCTTTAGAGTCGCTCTAACGATCGGAAAAAGACCAGCGCTGTCCGCGCGCGGCACGAATTCGCGGCAACGCTGCGGCCTTACGTCTCATAGGCCGTTGCCGCAGCCCGCCCGGGGGAATACCGGCGTCGCAGCCAGTCCGACCAAATGACCCGTCCTCGCACGCCATGGCTGACGACAAACCCCATACCGCGCGCCCTCGCATCCGAAAGGCTCACTGGCAGGATTTTCCGATGCAGTCCGCGCGCGTCCCGGTACTGGCCGGCAAGCACGTCAAGACTGAGATCTTCGGGACCGCCAATCTCTGCACGCACGCCATGCGTCCCGTCGAAGGCGCAGGCCACGATATGATCGGCGGCATCCGTGGTATCGACCGGATTGAACAACGTCATCGGCACCGGCCATACCGGCAGCCAGGCGAGGCCCGCAAGCAACGCGTCGAGCAGATAGTAGAACGGCATCGCCCGAACGACGGACCACGGCAGCCGGGACTCACGAACCAGCCGCTCGCCGGCGAGCTTGACACGGCCATAAGGAAGCGTGGCTTCGTCGAGCCCGACGATGGAGACGTGCAGGAAGTGCCGCACCGGCAGCGCCTCGCTGAGCGACAGCAATCTCTCCGTGCCCTCGACATCGACGGCGGAAGGCGACCGGAAGAAATCGACCGGACGAAAGCCACCGCGCCGTGCGACCGGTGAGTGGGTCGCCGCGTTGATCACCGTGTCGACATCCCGTAACGCGTCCCGCAGCCCCGCGCCCGTGGCGAGATCGCCGCTGGCCCATTCAATGTCCGGTCGCGCGCCCGGCGATCGCGCCAGAACCCGGACGCGGTGGCCGCCGCGGACAAGGCGATCGACGATGTCGCGACCAAGGTGACCCGTACCTCCGGTAACAAGCGTCAGAGCCATGCTTCATTCCTTCCGCGGCGAGAGGTTCGAGCGGGTCAATATTCGTTTGCGCCCCGCGCACCAGTCTCGGTGCTGGCCCCGATGGTCGGATAACACCATCGTCCGCAACGCCGTTCCTCCGGAACGTGCGCGGTTCCGATGCTCAATACCCGGCGACCGCCATGGCGACGACCGCGCTGAGCGCCATCCAGCCGAAGTGACGGAAGCGCGTGGCGTAGGCATTGGCGAAGGCGGAGAAGCCGAACACACCGACCATCGTGGCGACGATCCAGTGGCGCGCCGGCGCAGAGTCCATCCAGGGCACGGCGATCAGCAGCACACCACCGCCGATCCAGGCGACGGTCGAGGCCTGCCAGACCAGGCGGATCAGGGTGCGCAGCCGTTCCGGCTCGATCCGGGCGCGGGCGAAGACCTTGGTCTCGCCGAGGACGCCATGGATGAGGGCCACGGCAATGGTCAGGACGCCCGCGCATTGCAGCAAGAGATCACGCATCGTCGCCTCCATACAGTGATGTATGGTCAAATAGGCGCTTGCCCTTCTCATGTCAATACACTAGTGTATGGTCGAATTTCGGACTCGACATGACCGAACAGCTCTCTGCCGACGACTGGATCAACGCCGGGCTCAAGGCGCTCACAAAAGGCGGCTTCACCGCGCTGAAGGCCGATCCGCTGGCCAGGGCCATGGGTGTCTCGCGCGGCAGCTTCTACTGGCACTTTGCCGATCTCGGCGCGTTCCACGCCGCAGTGCTGAAGCGCTGGCGCGAGGTCGCGGCCGAACAGATCATCGCCGCGGTCGAGGCCGAGGGCGGCGAACCGCTGCAGGCGCTGTTGCGCAGGACCTTTGGCGCGCGGCTCGAGCTGGAGCGGGCGGTACGCAACTGGGCGGCGTTCGACACCGCCGCGCAAGGGGCGGTGCGCGCGATCGACCGCCGCCGGCTCGACTATATCGAGGCGCTGCTGCGCAACCGCGGGCTCGACGCCGCGACAGCCATGGCGCGCGCGCAGATCCTGTACTGGACGTTCCTCGGTTTCGCCCTGTCGGGCGCGCCGGTGCCGCCAGCGCGGCTCAAGGCGCTGCTCGACGAGATCCAGCGCATGGTGTCCGCGTGACGCGCGCCGCAAGCGCCATGGGCGGCCGCGATTTTCTGTGCTAGAGGCAGCCGATCGCCGGAGACAATGATGAACGCGCCCACCGAACGTCCCGAGAACAGCGTCGATCCCAAACTGCTGGAGATTCTGGTCTGCCCGCTGACCAAGGGCCCGCTGGAATTCGATTCCGCGCGCCAGGAGCTGATCTCGCGCAGCGCAAAACTCGCCTATCCGATCCGCGACGGCATCCCGATCATGCTGCCCGAAGAGGCGCGCAAGATCGATTGAGAAGGATGGCTGTTGCGCGTCGCACGCTGGTCGCGCAACACCCTCAGTGTCGTCCCGGCGAAGGCCGGGATCCATAACCACAGGGAGTGGTTATGGCGCGACGCTGGTAACTCCGAGTTTTCGCCAAACGATTGCTGCGGCGTATGGGTCCCGGCCTTCGCCGGGACGACCGTGGAGTCTGTAGCGCGACGGAAACCTACAACGCCTCGCCCTTCAGCAATTTCGGCACTTCGCCCGTCAGTCCCGCGGCCTGGCGGATGAACAGATTCTTCAGCGGCGGGGCGCGATCGACGAGGCCGAGGCCGATGTCGCGCACCGTGCGCAGCAGCGTCGACTGGTTTGAGAACAGGAAGTTCAGCGAGTTGGTGGCAACGCCCATCGCCATCGTGTCGAATCGCCGCCAGCGCTGGTAGCGCTCGAGCACGTCGGCCTGACCGACATCCATGCCGAGCCGGGCGGCATCGACGACGACCTCGGCCAGCGCGGCCACGTCCTTCAGCCCCATGTTGAGGCCTTGTCCCGCAATCGGGTGAATGACGTGAGCGGCGTCGCCGACCAGCGCCAGGCGCGCGGCGACGAAGGAGCGGGCGACGAAATAGGACAGCGGGAAGGCGCGCGGCTTGTCGAGCGCCTTCACCTCGCCGAGATGCAGGCCGAAGCGCTGCTCGAGCTCGTCATGGAATTCGGCCTCGCCGAGCGCGATGATGCGCGCGGCCTCGGTGCGGCGCTCGGTCCACACCAGCGAGGAGCGTTTTCCGGTGAGCGGCAGGATCGCGAACGGACCTGCGGGCAAAAAGTGCTCTTCGGCGCGGCCCTCGTGATCGCGCTCGTGGCCGACGGTGACGACGATGCCGGATTGATCATAGTCCCAGCCATGGGTGGCGATGCCGGCGCGCTCGCGCAGTTTCGACTTCGCGCCATCGGCAGCGACCAGCAGGCTCGCAGCGATCACGCTGCCATCGCCAAGCGTCACGTCGATGCCCTCAGGCCGCGCATCGTAGGACGCGACCGTGGTGGCGCGCAGATCCACGCCCGCGGCTTCCGCGCGCGCCAGCAGCGCATCGATCAGGCGGCGGTTCTCGATCATGTGGGCGAAGGGCTCGCCCGGGGCGACGTCGCCGGCGAAATTCAGGAACACCGGACGGGTTGCGTCCTCGAGCTTGGAGTCCGTGACGACCATGTCGAGGATCGGCTGCGCCTCGCCCTTGACGTCGTCCCACGCGCCAAGCGCCTCGAACAGCCGCCGGCAGGCGGCCACGATCGCGGTGGCGCGCGGGTCGCGGCTCGGACGGGTGCCGAGCGCGGGATCGGCAACGATGATCGGAATCTCGGGCCCGAGCCCCTGGCGCAGCGCCAGCGCCAGCGCGAGGCCGGCAAACGCGCCGCCGCCAATGACAATGCTACCCTGTACCGACATACCAAACTTCCCGGCTTACTCTTGGTCTTGCTAGCAGACTTGAGGTGGGCGAAACAGGGCGGCGAAACAAGGGCGGAAAGCCCCCATTGTGCCATTCCGAGGCAGTGCGCACGGTACGGCAACGCGAAAGCTGAATTCCATGTCCAAAAGCCTGATCGACCTCATTTCGATCCTCGACCTCGAAAAGCTCGAGGAGAATTTGTTCCGCGGCAACAGCCCGAAGACGGGCTGGCAGCGCGTGTTCGGCGGCCAGGTGATCGGGCAGGCGATGGTTGCGGCCTGCCGCACCGTCGAGGGCCGGCTGCCGCATTCGCTGCACTGCTATTTCATCCTGCCGGGCGATCCGCAGATCCCGATCATCTACCAGGTCGAACGCCTGCGCGACGGCAGGAGCTATTCGACGCGGCGCGTCACCGCGATCCAGCACGGCAACGCGATCTTCTCGATCATGGTGTCGTTCCACGCCGAGGAGGAGAGCTCCTTCGACCACCAGGACCAGATGCCGGACGTGCCGCCGCCGGAGAAGCTGACCGCGGAGGAGGTGGCGAAGCAGCCGATGTTCCGCGAGATGCCGGACTTCATCCGCCGCTACTATGAATCCGATCGTCCGATCGAGCTGCGCCCCGTGGAGCTCGGCCGTTATTTCGGCCAGAAGATCGAGGACGGGCGCATTCACATCTGGATCAAGACCGCGGCGACGCTGCCGGACGATCCGGCGCTGCACATGTGCGCGCTCGCCTATGCCTCGGACTTCTCGCTGCTGGATGCGATCATGGCGCGCTATGGCCGCACGCTGTTCGACAAGCGCATGATGCCGGCGAGCCTCGATCACGCGATGTGGTTTCACCGCCCGTTCCGCGCCGACGAATGGCTGCTCTACGCGCAGGACTCGCCGAACGCGCGCGGCGGCCGCGGGTTGACCCGCGGCTCGATCTTCAAGCCCGACGGCACGCTGGTGGCGTCCGTCGCGCAGGAAGGCTCCGTGCGCGAACGGAAGGGTTGATCAGAACGCGGCGCTCAGAACGCCGCGCTCTTGGGCACGAGCTCGGTCTGGGAGGCGTACCAGTTCATGATCCAGCGATACACCCACGGGATCGGAATGATCAGGCTGAACAGCAGCGCGGCCACGATTCCGCGCCAGAGAATCCCAAGGCCGGTGCCCTTGAACACGATCTCCCGGCGCGTTCCCTCGATGTTACGGAACATCCACCGGATCTGGGCTGCGGCGACCCAGGCCCAGCCGATGATGGTGACGATTGAAATCGCGAACAGCAGGCTCCAGCCGATATAAGCCCACACGGAGCCGACGAAGCTGAGGCCGATCGGCTGCCCGTTGGAGGCGAGGTTGGCAATCATCCATTTCAGCAGGAGCCAGTAGAGAACGAGCTGGACGATGAACATCAGATTATTCAGCAGCGAGATCTCGGTGAACGCGATGGCGATCGACAGGACGAGGAAGCCGAAGAACCACGGCACCAGCGTCATCGCGTTGCCGGTGAAGCTGAGGTTGGGCCGCCCCGGAACCTTCACGCAGGAGACGATCCACTTCGTGTACCAGACGAAGACCCACGGCACCGGGATCACGAAGCACATGCCGATCAGCATGGCGATCGTGCGCCAGGTCCATTCGAGGATGCCGAATTCGATCGACAGCGCGCCGGCACCTTGCCCCCCCGCGCCCGGGGCCAGCGGACGGCCCGCGGCCGGAATCATCGGCGGCGCGCCGCCGCCCGCCATCAGCCCGGGGATTTCGGCGGCCTTTTGCCAGCCGGCCATGCCCTCGGTCCACACCAGCGTATCGCCGCGCACGACGCCCTGAGTGACCAGGTCACGGAATTGCCCCTCCGGAAAGGGCCCCTGCTGCTTGCCCTCGGATGCGTAGAACCAGTTCGCCATGAAATGTCCCCCTCAAACATACTATGTCCCGGCCGGGGCGGCTCGGTTCACCGCATCCATGCCAAAAATGCATTGTGGGGGATCAGCGCCTGCCCTGTACAGAGGCGGTCGTTCACAAGCGCAAACGTTTTTCCGCTTCAAACTGCAACTTTTTTATGCCATTTGCCCGGAATGATGCCAGATTGACGCAGCGCCGGGGACATGCGGCGCGGCGCATCCCCGGGGAACAGGCCTGACCATGAAGCTCGTCGTCGCGATCATCAAACCCTTCAAGCTCGATGAAGTCCGCCAGGCGCTGACGGCGATCGGCGTCCACGGCATGACCGTGACCGAGGTGAAGGGCTATGGCCGCCAGAAGGGCCACACCGAGATTTATCGCGGCGCCGAATACGTCGTGAACTTCCTGCCCAAGCTCCGGATCGAGATCGCGGTCGCCTCCGACGTCGCCGAAAGGGCGGTCGCCGTGATCACGTCGACGGCACGCACCGGCCAGATCGGCGACGGCAAGATCTTCGTCACGCCGATCGACCGCGCGCTGCGCATCCGCACCGGCGAGACCGACACCGACGCGCTCTAGATTTTTTGTTTGACGCGTTTTCTTGACGCGAACTGGTATCCACTTCGCTTGAAAACGCTTTGCTCTTCAACGATCGCACCGGGCAACGACGCCACAGCGTGCGACGCAATTGATGTGCTGGGGTGAATCACATGGCGAGATTGTTGCGCCGTGCAGCCGCTATGGCTGCGCCGGTCGGGCTTGTATCCATCACTGCCGCGCCGGCGCATGCCGCGGAATCCGCCATCAATGCCGCCGACACCGCCTGGATGATCGTCGCCACCGCCCTGGTGCTGATGATGACGATCCCGGGGCTTGCGCTGTTCTATTCCGGCATGGTGCGCAAGAAGAACGTGCTCGCCACCATGGCGCAGAGCCTCGCGGCCGTGGCGCTGATCTCCATCCTCTGGGTCGCATTCGGCTATTCGCTCTGCTTCGTCGGCGACGGCCCGTGGATCGGCTCGCTCGACCGCTGGTTCCTTGCCGGGATGACCGTGGACAGCGTCAATCCCGCGGCGAAGACCATCCCCGAAGCGCTGTTCATGCTGTACCAGATGACGTTTGCCGTCATCACGGTGGCGCTGGTCGCAGGCTCCGTCGCCGACCGGATGCGGTTCTCCGCCTATCTGCTGTTTTCCGTGGCCTGGTTCGTCTTCGTCTACATTCCATTGGCGCATTGGGTCTGGGGCGGCGGCTTCCTCAACCGCCTCGGCGTGCTGGACTTCGCCGGCGGCCTCGTCGTGCATCTGTCGGCCGGCGCCGGCGGTCTCGTCGCAGCCTGGGTGATGGGACGCCGTCACGGCTATGGCAGCGAAAACCTCTCGCCGTTCGACCTGTCGCTCGCGGTGATGGGCACCGGCCTGTTGTGGGTCGGCTGGTTCGGCTTCAACGGCGGCTCGGCGTTCGCGGCCAATTCGCACGCGGTGATGGCCATCATCGCGACGCACCTGTCGGCCTGCGCCGGCGCCCTGACCTGGGGCGCGATCGAATGGTCGACGCGGCGCAAACCCTCGGTGCTCGGCATGATCTCGGGCGCGGTCGCCGGCCTCGGCACCATCACGCCGGCCTCCGGCTTCGTCGCACCCGGGCACGGCATCGTCATCGGCGTGATCGCCGGCGGCGTCTGCTACTGGGCCTGCACCTGGCTGAAGCACCGCTTCGACTATGACGATTCGCTCGACGTGTTCGGCGTCCACGGCATCGGCGGGCTGACCGGCACCCTGCTGGCCGGCGTGTTCGCCACCAGCGCGATCGGCGGCACCGCAGGGTTGATCGAGGGCGCGCCGCAGCAGGTACTGATCCAGCTCGCCGGGATCGCGGTCACCTTCGCCTGGTCCGCCGGCATCAGCTTCGTCCTGCTCAAGCTGGTCTCGCTGTTCGTGCCCCTGCGCGTATCGCGCGAGCAGGAACTCGAGGGGCTCGACATCACCCAGCACGGCGAAGCTTTGCAGTAAGCTGCTTGGCGGGAAGGGCTTGCGCAACACATAAGCACGTGCTTATGTGTTGCCATGATCGAGGCCGACATCTTCAAGGCGCTGGCTGACCCGACCCGCCGCAAGGTTTTTGAGAAGCTCGCGGGCGGCAACCTGAACGCCAGCGCCTTGCGCGACGGGCTCGAAATCAGCCAGCCGGCGATGTCGCAGCATCTTGCGGTGCTGCGTGCAGCCGGCCTCGTGCGCGAGCAGCGGCAAGGCCGCTTTGTGAATTACGAAGTCGACCCGGACGGAATCGTGGCCATCGGGTCCTGGCTTGCGCGCTACCGCGCCTACTGGCCGAAGCGCATGGAAGCACTCGCCGATCTCCTCAAGGACATGGATCAATGAGCGACGCAGTGAAACCCGATCGTCCCGACGAGGCTCTCGTGCTCGAATATGAATTCGATGCGCCGCCGGCAAAGGTCTGGCGCGCCGTCACCATTCCTGCGCTGCGCGAGCGCTGGCTGCCGGACTGCGATCTTGCCGGCGCCGAGCCGGAATCGTCGATTCCCTGCGAAGAGGTGCGCTACCGGCTTCGCGATTCAGAACCGCCGTTTCGCGAAAGCCGCGTCATCTTCCGGATCGAGCCGAACGAGGACGGTGGCACCCGCTTTCGCATCATCCAGCAGGCCTGCGACGAACTTACGAGGCTGCCGCAGCCGGCCAACAGCAATTGCTGCCTGATGCGCGCAGCCTAACACCAGCAAGACGTCATCACCTGCAGAACATGGAGGTCGCCGATGCGCGACATGCTTCAGCTCGTCCCTATGGTCGTCGAACAATCCGCGCGCGGCGAACGATCCTTCGACATCTACTCGCGCCTGCTGCGCGAGCGCATCATCTTCCTCAACGGCGAGGTCAATGATGCGATGTCGGGCCTCGTCTGCGCGCAGCTCCTGTTCCTGGAGGCGGAGAACCCGAACAGGCCGATCAATCTCTACATCAACTCCTATGGCGGGGTGGTCACCTCCGGCCTCGCGATGTACGACACCATGCAGTTCATCAAGGCGCCGGTTCATACGCTGTGCATGGGTACCGCGCGCTCCATGGGCTCGTTCCTGCTGATGGCGGGCGAGCCCGGGCACCGCGCCGCGCTGCCCAATGCCAGCCTTCACGTGCATCAGCCGCTCGGCGGCTTCCAGGGCCAGGCCTCCGACATCCTGATCCACGCCAACGAGATGCAGGAGACCAAGCGGCGCATCATCCGGCTCTACGCTCAACATTGCCACCGCTCCGAGGAAGAGGTCGAACGGACCCTGGACCGCGATCACTTCATGACCGCGCAGCAGGGGGTTGAATGGGGATTGGTCGACAGGGTCTTTGCGCAGCGCGACGCTGCCTGATGGTCCGACGGGATCTTTCGGCCGTATATCGGCCTGTCGCGCGTACCCTTGGGCACGGCGCGGGCGATCGATCTTTCACAGCGCCGCAAGGCCGGGTCCGCCGGACCTTGCGTAATTAGATACCTTCACGCTGCCCGACACATGAGCAACATTGTGTCAGTCGCCTGTCGTGCTCTTATTTTAAGCAGGTATGGTCACATCTTGAGCGCGACCTAATAGCGCACTGCAGCGTCGCACGCGCAAAGCGCGAAAACACCCGCTTTCATAGCCCGTTAGGCAATGCACGCCGACTGGCACGGCATTTGATTCTAAGGGTCCCGGCTGTGCCCGCGTAGTGAAACTTTCTCCTCGTGGCGAACCAGTCGAGAAACGCCCGGCCACGTCCGGACCGGGCCCAAGCGGGGATAGGACCCATGAAAATTGTTATGGCGATTATCAAGCCATTCAAGCTGGAAGAAGTCCGTGACGCCCTGACCGCCATCGGCGTTCACGGTCTCACGGTGACGGAAGTCAAGGGATATGGCCGCCAGAAAGGCCATACGGAAATCTATCGCGGCGCCGAATACGCCGTGAGCTTCCTGCCCAAGATCAAGATCGAAGTCGCTGTCGCCTCCGACCAGGTCGACAAGACCATCGACGCCATCACGTCCGCCGCGAAAACCGGACAGATCGGCGACGGCAAGATCTTCGTCGTCGGCCTCGACCATGCGGTTCGCATCCGCACCGGCGAAGCCGATGCTGCGGCCCTTTGATTTCGCGCTCAACCAAATCCAATAAGGAGTAAACCAAATGACGTTTAAGCGTCCCTATGGCGCGGGACTGGCCGCCCTCGCAGTCGGCATGTTCGCTGCGACCGCAGCCTATGCCGAGCCGACGGTCAACAAGGGAGACAACGCCTGGATGCTGACATCGACAGTGCTGGTGCTGTTGATGACGATCCCGGGTCTTGCGCTGTTCTACGGCGGCCTCGTCCGCTCCAAGAACATGCTCTCGGTGCTGATGCAGGTTTTCTACACCGTCTGCGTCGTCACCGTGATCTGGGCCGTGTACGGCTACAGCCTCGCCTTCACCGGCGGCTCCGACTTCATCGGCGGCTTCTCCAAGGCGTTCATGATGGGGATCACGACCGACTCGAAGGCCGCGACCTTCTCGGTGGACGCCAACATCTCGGAGCTCGTCTATGTCTGCTTCCAGATGACGTTCGCCGCGATCACGCCCGCCCTCATCGTCGGCGCCTTCGCCGAGCGCATGAAGTTCTCGGCGATCGCGCTCTTCATCCCGCTCTGGGTCACGCTGATCTACTTCCCGATCGCGCACATGGTCTGGTACTGGCCCGGCCCGGACGCGATCCAGGATGCGGCCAAGGCTCTGGCTGCTGCGGGTGATGCGGCGGCGAAGACCGCGGCGCAGGCCAAGCTCGACGAGATCAACGCCGACGCAGGCTGGATCTTCAAGAAGGGCGCGATCGACTTCGCGGGCGGCACCGTGGTGCACATCAACGCCGGCATCGCAGGCCTCGTCGGCGCTCTCCTGATCGGCAAGCGCACCGGCTACGGCAAGGAGCTGATGGCTCCGCACTCGCTGACCATGTCGATGATCGGCGCCTCGCTGCTCTGGGTCGGCTGGTTCGGCTTCAACGCCGGCTCCAACCTCGAAGCCAATGGCGGCGCAGCCCTCGCCATGACCAACTCCTTCGTCGCCACCGCGGCCGCCGCGCTGTCGTGGATGTTCGCGGAGTGGATCATGAAGGGCCATCCGTCGGTGCTCGGCGCCATCTCCGGCGCTGTCGCAGGCCTCGTTGCGGTGACGCCTGCGGCCGGCTACGCCGGCCCGATGGGCGCGATCGTCCTCGGCCTCGTCGTCGGCGTGGTCTGCCTGTTCTTCTGCACCGTCGTGAAGAACGCGCTCGGCTACGATGACTCACTCGACGTGTTCGGCGTGCACTGCATCGGCGGCATCGTCGGCGCCATCGGCACCGGCATCCTCGTCAATCCGGCCCTCGGCGGCGCGGGCATCATCGACTACACCGCGATCCCGCCGAAGGTCGCCGATTACGACTTCGCCGCGCAGTTGATCTCCCAGACCTGGGGCGTCTGCACCACGCTGGTGTGGTCGGGCGTCGGTTCGGCGATCCTCTACAAGGTCGTCGACGTGATCGTTGGCCTGCGCGCCAATGTCGAGACCGAACGTGAAGGCCTCGACATCACCGAGCACACCGAGCGCGCCTACAACATGTGACTCCTCCCGGGCGCGATCCCCTCGGGATCGCTCCCACAACTACGGTTTGGGCACATACCCGGCAATGCCCCGACCGTTGAGGGGCTCCAGCGCAAGTTGGAGCCCCTTTCTTTTTGATCGCCGATTGGGAAGAAAAAGATTGCCATTCGCGGCCGCCCGCGCAGGAATACCGCCCGAGAGCGAAAATACAGGGAGGTCGTCATGCATTTGGAAGGCGGATGCTATTGCGGCGCGGTGCGCTATGTGGCCGACGGCGACCCGATGATGCAGGGCCAATGTCATTGCCGCGAGTGCCAGTACATCACGGGCGGCTCAGCCAACACCTTCATCGCGATGCCAACGGGCGGCTTCAGCTACACCAAGGGGCAGCCGAAACAGTTCACGCGCAAGGACCTTGAGCGCGCCGTGACGCGCGAATTCTGCAGCGAATGCGGCACCCAGCTGACGACCAAGGTTCCGGGCCTCCCTGCCGTGGTCGTGAAGGTCGGCACGCTGGACAACCCGGCACAGTTCCATCCGCAGATGGCGATCTTCACCTGCGACAAGCAGGAGTTTCACGTGATTCCGGGAGGGATTCCGACATTCGAGAAACTTCCGGGCCGCTAGGCCTCCGGGGCAGGCAGCCAGACCGCACGGAAATGACTCTTGATGGCACCGGAGGCCGATGGTTAATCGCGTCTTAACCTCGCCCTATCTATGGTGAACTGAACCGCTTCCCGCCGGCGCCTTCGCGCGACCGGCAGTTCCGAGAGTGCTGGCGCCCAACGAATGGCTATGACCGCTTCATCCCGTGCGCCGCAGGGCGGTGGAAGCCCCGACAACGAACGCTCGCCCTTCGTCCGGCTGAACGAGCTGCTGGCGCCGTATCAGCCCGGCAAGCCGTTGATTTCGCTTGCGGTGGGCGAGCCGCAGCATCCGGTGCCGGACTTCGTCGGCCCGGTGCTGGCGAGGCACATCGCCGATTTCGGCCGGTATCCCCTGAACCAGGGCATCGACCCGTTCCGCACAGCGGCGAGCGCCTGGCTGTCGTCGCGCTTCAAGCTGCCGCGACCGCTCGACCCCAAGAGCGAGATTCTCGTCCTCAATGGCAGCCGGGAGGGCCTGTTCCTCGCTGCGATCGCAGCAGCGCGTTATGTCGGCCCGCGGCCGGGCAAGCCCGCCATCCTGATGCCGAACCCGTTCTATCCGGTCTATGGCGCCGGCGCCGGCGCCGCAGCCTGCGAGGCGGTCCATCTGCCGACCACCGCGGAAAACGGTTTCCTGCCCGATCTCGACGCCATCGACGAAGCGACGCTGGCGCGCACGGTGGCGTTCTATTTGGCCTCGCCCGCCAATCCGCAAGGCTCGGTTGCGAGGCCCGACTATTTCAAGCGGTTAAAGCAGCTCGCCGACCGCCATGGCTTCGTGATCCTCAGCGACGAATGCTACTCCGAGATCTACACCCGGGAAGCCCCGGGCAGCGCGCTTGAATGTGCCGGTCCCGACTTCACCCGCGTGGTTGCATTCCAGTCGCTGTCGAAGCGCTCCAACCTGCCGGGCCTGCGCGTCGGCTTCGCCGCCGGCGACAGGAAGTTCATCGGCATGTTCCTGGAGCTGCGCAACATCGCGGCGCCGCAGGTGCCGGTGCCGCTGCAGCATGTCGCCACCGTCGCCTATGGCGACGAGGCGCATGTCGAGGAGAATCGCAGGCTCTACCGGATCAAGTTCGATCTCGCCGACCAGATCATCGGCAATCGTTACGGCTATCGCCGGCCCGATGCCGGCTTCTGCGTCTGGCTCAACACGTCCGAGGTCGGCGACGACGTCTCGGTCGCTCTCAAGCTTTTCCGGGAGGCCGGCGTGCGCGTCGTGCCGGGGAGCTATCTGGCGCGGCGTCAGCCTGACGGCTTCAATCCAGGTGCCGGCTACATTCGCCTGGCGCTGGTGCAGGATAGCGAGACCACGGCGGCGGCGCTGCACCGCCTGATCGAAACTCTGGGTTAGGCGGGGCCCATGAGCATGTCGGCAATCGAACGTGTCATTCCCCTGGTCGGCCACCTGCCGCCATCAATCCGCGAAGCGCTGGCGCGGCGCATGCGCGAGCTCACCGGTCTCGGCCTGATTACGCTGTCGGGCCTCGCCGCGGCCGCGCTGATGACATGGTCGGTGCAGGACGCGAGCCTCAGCCACGCCACCTCGCGACCGATCCGCAACATTCTGGGCTATGCCGGCGCGATCGGCGCCGACCTCGCCATGCAGATCCTCGGGCTTGGCGCCGTCATGCTGATCCTGACGGTCGCGGTGTGGGGCTGGCGCATGCTGACCCATCGTCCGTTCGATCGCGAGGCGCTGCGGCTCGGCTCGTGGATTCTCTGCACCGTGATCGCCGCAGGCTTTGCCAGCTGCTGGCCGCATGGCGGCGCCTGGCCGCTGCCGACCGGGCTCGGCGGCGTGGTCGGCGACGCGCTGGTGCGTGCGCCCGCGGTCGTATTCGGACCAGCCGGCGCGATCTACCGCATGGTGCTCGGCGTCATCCTGTTCGCCGCGATGGCCGCGACCTTCCTGATCGCCTGCGGCGTTGGCGCGCGTGCGCGTGACGAGGAGCTGCCGGTCGAGGACGACGACAAGCCGCTCGACGAAGACGAGGACAGCGATCGCGGCTCGGTGTCGTTGGGCTGGCTGTTCCACGCGCTGATGAGCACCAAGGCGCGTCTGACCTGGTTCTTCGTCACCGCCTGGCGCGCGCTGGTCTCCAGCGGTCCGAAGCCCAAGGCCGCTTCCTTCGACCGCCAGGAGCCCAATCTCGGCGGCGGCCGCACTGCTCCTCCGATCTCGCCGCGTTCCGAGGGCGACGAGGACGAGCACGACGAGGAGGAAGAAGAAGAGGACGAGGGGGAGGAAGAGGAGGAGGAGCCCGCGCGCGCTCCGCGCAAGAAGGCGGCACAGAAGGCCGCTTCCAGGAAGTCCTCCGACAAGTTCGACCTTCCGTCCGTGTCCATGCTGGCTGCGCCCAAGGCCGGCGACCGCCAGCCGCTCAGCAAGGCCGAGCTGGAAACCAATTCGCGCTCGCTCGAGGGCGTGCTGCAGGATTTCGGCGTGCGCGGCGAGATCGTGAAGGCCAATCCGGGCCCCGTGGTCACGCTGTACGAGCTGGAGCCGGCGCCCGGCATCAAGTCGTCGCGCGTGATCGGGCTTGCCGACGACATCGCCCGCTCGATGAGCGCACTGTCGGCGCGCGTCGCCGTCGTGCCCGGCCGCAACGCGATCGGCATCGAGCTGCCGAACGCGCATCGCGAAAAGGTCTACTTGCGCGAATTGCTGGTGGCGAAGGAGGCGACCGACACGGTCGCAAAGCTGCCGCTGTGCCTCGGCAAGACCATCGGCGGCGACCCCGTCATCATCGACCTCGCCCGCACGCCCCACATGCTGATCGCCGGCACCACCGGCTCGGGCAAGTCGGTCGCCATCAACACCATGATCCTGAGCCTGGTCTACCGGCTGCGCCCGGACCAGTGCCGCCTGATCATGGTCGATCCGAAGATGCTCGAACTCTCCGTCTATGACGGCATTCCCCATCTGCTCACGCCCGTCGTGACCGACCCGAAGAAGGCGGTGGTCGCGCTGAAATGGGCCGTTCGCGAGATGGAAGAGCGCTACAAGAACATGGCCAAGCTCGGTGTGCGCAACATCGACGGCTACAACACGCGCCTGCTCGAATTGAAGGCCAAGGGCGAGGAGCCGACGCGCACGGTGCACACCGGCTTCGACAAGGAGACCGGCAAGGCGATCTACGAGGAAGAAAAACTCTCGCTCGACCCGCTGCCCTACATCGTCATCATCGTCGACGAAATGGCCGACCTGATGATGGTCGCCGGCAAGGACATCGAAGGCGCGGTGCAGCGCCTCGCGCAGATGGCGCGCGCCGCCGGCCTGCACGTGATCCTGGCGACGCAGCGTCCGTCGGTCGACGTCATCACCGGCACCATCAAGGCGAACTTCCCGACCCGCATCGCCTTCCAGGTCACCTCCAAGATCGACAGCCGCACCATTCTGGGCGAGATGGGCGCCGAGCAACTGCTCGGCCAGGGCGACATGCTCTACATGGCGGGCGGCGGCCGCATCAGCCGCGTGCACGGACCCTTCGCCTCGGACGAGGAAGTCGAGAAGGTGGTGCGTCACCTCAAGACGCAGGGTCAGCCGGAATATCTCGAAGCGGTCACGGCCGAAGAGCCCGGCGAGGACGAGGACGGCGCGGTGTTCGACGCCACCGGCATGGGCGCCGATGGCGGCGGCGATCTATTCCAGCAGGCGGTCGCCATCGTCAAGCGCGACCGCAAGGCCTCGACCAGCTACATCCAGCGCCGCCTGCAAATCGGCTATAACCGCGCCGCATCGTTGATGGAGCGCATGGAACTGGAAGGCATCGTCGGCCCCGCCAACCATGCCGGCAAGCGCGAGATTCTGGTCGAGGAAGAAGACAGCCATATGTGAGGCGAGGAGCCTCGGACCGATATTTTCACGGAAAAACGATCTGCTTTTGGCCGAAATCACGTTAAAAGACGCCCAGCCACACAGGACGACGCGTTGATCAGACATTCGGACCTTCGACTAGCTGCCTCCTTCGCTGCGCGAGGCGCACGCGTGGCCGGCGCGCTTCTCGTCACGGCCGCGATCGTGACCGCGACGTCGTTCGCCCAGCCCGTCCCCGTGCCCAAGCCCGCGCCGAAGGGCCGCGACGCCGCGCCGCCTCCGCCCTCGGTCACCGGCGCGACGCAGACGCCGCCGAATCCGATCATTCCGGATCCGCGCCGCAACGTGCCGAGCAGCATCTTCCAGACCTTCGACGCCAACCAGAAGGCGCAGGCGGCAAAGGTCAGCGCCTATCTGTCCTCGCTGCAGACGCTGGTCGGGAATTTCGTCCAGGTCGGCCCCGACGGCAGCAAGACGCAGGGCGATTTCTACATCCAGAAGCCCGGCAAGGTGCGCTTCGAGTATGACCCGCCGAGCCCGATCGACATCGTCGCCGACGGCTCCTCGGTCGTGGTGCGCGACCGCAAGCTCGCCACGCAGGACGTCTATCCGCTGTCGCAGACGCCGCTGCGTTTCCTGCTGTCGGATCGCATCGACCTGATGAAGGACACCAACGTCGTCAACGTCACCGCCGACGACCTCTACGTCAGCGTCACCATCGAGGAGAAGCAGGCCCTGGTCGGCACCAGCCGGCTGTTGCTGATGTTCGGCGCCAAGGACGGCCAGCTCAAGCAATGGACCGTCACCGATCCGCAGGGCTACGACACCACGATCGCGGTCTACAATCTGGATGCGGGCAAGAAGCTCGACCCCAGCATGTTCAAGATCGACTTCACCAATTATGGCCCGGCGCCGGGCTGAGTCCCGATGGCCGCTCCGGTCATCGTCATGCCCGGGCTTGTCCCGGGCATCCACGTTTTTGGGCCCACAAAAAGGCGTGGATGGCCGGGACAGGCCCGGCCATGACGGATGGAGTTTGTTAGATCGTTTCCATGCGTCTTTCCCTGACAACCTGGAACATCAACTCGGTGCGGCTGCGCATCGATTTGGTCGCGAAGTTTCTCAAGAGCGCGCGGCCGGACGTGCTGTGCCTGCAGGAAACCAAGTGCATCGACGACGCCTTTCCGCTGAAGCGCTTCAAGCGGCTCGGCTACGAGCACGTCGCGCTGAACGGGCAGAAGGGCTATCACGGCGTCGCCATCGTCTCGAAGATTCCGTTCGAGCAGACCGACATCCGCACCTTCTGCGACAAGGTGGATTCGCGCCACATCTCGGTCTCGTTCGGCGAAAAGGCTGCCATCGCGAAGCCGCTGGTGCTGCATAATTTCTACGTGCCCGCCGGCGGCGACATTCCCGATCCCGCGCTGAACGAAAAATTCGACCACAAGCTCCGCTTCCTCGACGAGATGAAGGCCTGCGAGCCCTTGCATCCGCGCGGAGAAGATCGCCACATCCTGGTCGGCGACCTCAACGTCGCCCCGCACGAGAACGACGTGTGGTCGCACAAGCAGCTTCTGAAAGTGGTCTCGCACACGCCGGTCGAGACCGAGAAGCTCAAGGCGGCGCTGGAAGCCGGCGAGTGGATCGACGTCGCGCGCGATCGCATCCCGATGTCGGAGAAGGTCTACACCTGGTGGAGCTATCGCTCGGCCGACTGGACCGTCGGCGACCGCGGCCGCAGGCTGGACCACATCTGGGTCTCGCGCGCGCTGAAGGACGCGGTCAGCGATTTCAGGATCCTGCGCGAGGCGCGGAGCTGGGAGCGTCCGTCGGACCATGTGCCGGTGACGGTGACGCTGGAGGTGTGATCGTCGCCCTGGCGAAAGCCAGGGCCCATTACCACTGATCTTCGTTGTTGCACGAGGACGTCAGCAATCCCACCAAGCCTCAAACATTCGGGGTAATGGGTCCTGGCTTTCGCCAGGACGACGTCGAACGACGTCAGCTCGTCAGCTTCGCCCCCGCCATCAGGATATCGCTGGCGATCTGGCTGGAGCGGACCGCGAATTCGTCGCGGAGGCGGAGGGCGGCGGCCGGATCGCTTTCCAGCACGCGCTGGAACAGGCTGCGCGCGACGCGGATGACGGAGGAGTGCTCCAGCGCGATCGCGCTCGACGGCCGCTTCATCGGCACGACCAGCGCAAGCTCGCCGATCAGCGCACCGGGACCCGCGATCATCTCGGCGCCGGCGCCGTCCTCGACCCGGAACGCGCCGCGCTGGACCACGAAGCCGGCATCGGCATCGTCGCCGAGATTGAACAGGGTATCGCCGCGGACGAAATCACGCTGCTCGGAACCGATCGCCAGCATGCGCAGCGAGGCGTCGCCCAACAGGCGGAGTGTCGGGACCCGCTCGAGCAGCGCTACGTCGTCGTCGATTGACATTCCGGTCCGAGGTTCGAGGAACGCGCGAATTTACGACGAATCGCGCGCTTCCGAAACTATCACGGCACCAGCTTGTAGCCACCGGCTTCCGTCACCAGGATTTCCGGGTTGGCGGCGTCCTTCTCGATCTTCTGGCGCAGGCGGTAGATGTGGGTTTCCAGCGTGTGGGTGGTGACGCCGGAATTGTAGCCCCACACCTCCTGCAGCAGGGTCTCGCGCGAGACCGGCATCTGGCCGGCCCGGTAGAGGAAGCGCAGGATTGCCGTCTCCTTTTCCGTCAGCCGCACTTTTCGCGCGTTGGATGCGGTCAGCATCTTGGAGCCGGGGCGGAAAGAGTAGGGTCCGACCGAGAACACCGCGTCCTCGCTGGCCTCGTGCTGGCGAAGCTGGGCGCGGATGCGGGCGAGCAGGACGGCGAAGCGGAAGGGCTTTGCCACATAGTCGTTGGCGCCGGATTCCAGGCCCAGAATGGTGTCGGAATCGGTGTCATGCCCGGTCAGCATGATGATCGGCGCCTTGAAGCCGCCCTTGCGCAGCGAGCGGACCACTTCGCGACCATCGGTGTCGGGCAGGCCAACGTCCATCAGGACGAGATCGGGGGAGTTGGCCTTGGCCGCGCTCGCACCTTTGGCACCGGTATCGACGGCGGAGGCTTCGAATTCTTCGTGCAGCGATAATTGCTCCACCAACGTGTCACGCAGATCGGAATCGTCATCCACGATCAGGATCTTGCGGGCATTGGCCATGGGGGATCATCCTTTTGGAATCTGGCTCGACACGCATACAAGCCGCGCCCAGCCACGATGCTTAAGTATTGGGGTCGCCGTTTTTATTGTTGTTCGTGTTGAAGTAGTGGGCTGTTACCGATTCACAAGCCGGAATTACTCTAACCTAGAATAGCAGGGCATATCGATGAATGTCCTGTAATGAATTCGACATTGCACGCACATATGAAAATCAACACGAATTCAACTAGTTACGTCAAAATCCGGCGCGGCGGCCCGCTGTCCGCGATCCGCATCAAGCCTGCCGCCGGCAATCCCCGCCGGGGCTGGCTGACGGCGGGGCAGCTGTCGATCCCGGTGGCGCTGGGGCGGGGCGGCATCCTGGCCAACAAGCGCGAGGGTGATGGCGGCACCCCCCGGGGCAGCTTCCGGCCGCGGCAATTGTGGTGGCGGGGCGACCGCCACTCCCGGCCGCGGACGTTCCTGCCGGCCCGCGCCATCATCGGCACGGACGCCTGGTGCGAAGATCCCGGTGATCGCCACTACAATCAGTGGATCCGGCGCGGAGACGGGCAGGGCGGTGACCGGCTGAAGCGCGCCGACCATCTCTATGACTTCATCGTCGAGATCGACCACAACACCAGGCCACGCATCGCCGGCCGCGGCAGCGCGGTCTTCCTGCATCTGGCCCGCGACAATTTCGGCCCGACCGCGGGCTGCGTCTCCATGACCAAATCTGCCATGGTGCAATTGCTGCGGCGGTTGGGGCCGCGGACGCGAATCATCATCGGGTGAGGGACATGCTCGACAGCAAGCAGATCGCCGCCGCCTCTCGCGTCCTCGTCCGGCACTGGCGCGAGGGCACCAAGCTCGGGGCGCTCGATGCAAGCCTGCGGCCACAGAGCCGCACCGAGGGCTACGCCATCCAGGCCGCGCTCGAAACACAGCCGTCCGCAAAGCTGTTCGGCTGGAAGATCGCGGCCACCAGCGAGGCCGGACAGAAGCACATCAATGTCAGGGGCCCGATGGCCGGGCGGATCCTCAGCGACACCGTCATCGCCGATGGCGGCACGGCGCCGATGCGCGGCAACGAGATGCGGGTCGGCGAGCCGGAATTCTGCTTCCGCATGGGCCGTGATCTCGGTCCGCGGTCCGCGCCATACAGCGTGGACGAGGTGCTCGCCGCCGTCGCCACCCTGCATCCGGCGATCGAGATCCCCGATTCGCGCTTTGCCGATTTCGCCAGCGCGGGCGAGGCGCAGCTCATCGCCGACAATGCCTGCGCGCATCTGTTCGTACTGGGGCCGCCGGCGCCCGCAAACTGGCGCGCGATGGATCTCGTCGAGGAGCGACCGCAGATCACGCTGCGCGGCCAGCACTACACCGGCCATGGCAGGAACGTGCTGGGCGATCCCCGCGTGGCCTTGGCCTGGCTCGCGAACGAGCTGCGCGAGCTCGGCATCACCTTGCGGGCAGGGGAGGTCGTGACGACAGGCACCTGCCATCCACCGCTGCCGATCCAGCCCGGCGATCACATGGAAGCGGATTTCGGCGTGCTGGGGAAGGTGTCGGTGAAGTTCGAGTAGATTGTCGTCCTGGCGAAAACCAGGACCCATATGTGGACGGCCCCCGTGGCACAAGAGCTTTGAGAGATTTGATCGGATCGCTTGCATCCATATGTGCGG